>CATQIH010000066.1 GCA_958296015.1 Cyclobacteriaceae bacterium | reverse complement strand
TATGTCGACTACCGAATCACCCTCCAATTTTAACAACCTGGAAAAAATGTCTGTCACCGAACTGCTGGCTGGCATCAATCAGGAAGATCGTACTGTGCCCGAGGCAGTGGCCAAAGCCATTCCGCAAATAGAAAAGCTGGTCACGGCCACTATAGCGCGTATGCAGCAGGGCGGACGCTTGTTTTACATCGGTGCCGGCACCAGCGGCAGACTAGGCATTTTGGATGCCTCGGAGTGTCCGCCTACCTACGGTGTGCCGCACGACTGGGTGATCGGTATCATCGCCGGTGGCGACAGTGCCATCCGCAAAGCCGTAGAGTTTGCCGAAGATGATACCGCGCAGGCATGGAAAGATTTACAGGCATACGACATCCATGATAAAGATGTGCTGGTAGGCATTGCTGCCTCCGGCAAAACCCCTTATGTGATCGGCGGCGTGAAAGAAGCCCGCAGGCATAGCATCCTTACGGCTTGCGTTACCTGCAACCACCACACACCGCTGGCTGCCGAAGTAGATATACCGATTGAAGCCGTGGTAGGACCGGAGTTTGTTACCGGCAGTACGCGTATGAAAGCAGGCACCGCGCAGAAGCTGGTACTCAATATGATTTCTACGGTTACCATGATCGGGCTGGGCAGGGTAGAAGGCAACCGCATGGTGGATATGCAGCTGAGCAACAACAAACTGGTAGACCGTGGTACGCGCATGGTGATGGAGCAGCTGGGTGTCTCACAGGAAAAGGCTAAGGAATTATTGTTACAGCATGGCTCGGTAAGGAAAGCCGTGCAGGCAGGTAAAGCATAGAAAAACCTGTCTATTTAGCAAGAAGGATATAAAAATTTATTTTCTGTACTTTTCATAGAATTTATTCATAAAATTTTTATCTTTCTTTTCAATTACTGCCGACCTGTTCCCTATGAAGAAACTCTACGTTAGTGTTGCATCTATGTTCTTGCTATTAACCTGCTGCTACTGCCAGCGCACTTCCTTTGAACCGGAATCTATGCAACAGGATTATCTCGAATTTGGTAAGGGAGGCGGCATGACCAACCAGGTAACCACTTACTACATACTAGCTGATGGGCATGTGTATCAGCATGACAATCTGCAAAAAGAATATCAGCACCTGGGCCGGTTGAATCGTGCCGACCGTGCTGCCTGTTTTGAGAAAGCACAGCAGTTGCCAGACAAACTGTTCGGATGTGATACCCCGGGAAATATCTATTATTTTCTTTCTGTGCATACCCAGGATACGCCAAAAACCTGTACCTGGGGCAGCCAAGGTTTTACCTCACAGGAAGTGCTATCTACTTTTTATCAATACACCCAACAGCTTGTTAATGACCTATCGCTATGAACCATTCAAAACTACTTGTCGTCTTTGCCCTGATGCTGCTGGGCACCAACCTGATGGGACAATCTGCTGATCCCTGGGCGATCAAAAAGCAACGAAAAGCTACCGGTCAGCAGCCTTCTTTTCCTTACCAAACCCGCAATGGCGCAAAGGCATCAGCCAGTGGCAAGCATCTGCGCACCGCCTCTCCATTTGCCCGGCAGCTACAGTTCCCTGCTGCATACAAGCTCAAAGGCCCTGCAAAAGAACCGCCACATGAGATCAAAGGGGTGATTCCCGGTGCTAAAGCTAATCAGGCCAATGCGCGGGTGCAACCCAATATGCAAAGTGCTGCCGCGCACTACTTACAGGAAGTAAGCAGCCTGATGCAGATTCGGCAGCCTGAGCAGGAGTTTGTGCCACAAAAGACATGGAGCGATACCCGCGGTATGCAGCACCTGCGGATGCAGCAGCAGTACCAGGGCGTAGAAGTATATGGCAGCGAGATCATCGTCCATTGCCGATCAGCAGCGCATTGTGCAGGGACTGAACGGAAGATATAACGCCACGCCGCAACTTAATACAAAGCCCGCCATTAGCGAGCAAGCTGCCGTGCGTACTTCGCTGGCGTATTTTGAGCAACAGGATGCCCTGAAGCAATTGGATAGTAAGCAGCAGCAACTACTCAATTATACCGGCCCTACGTCCAGACTGGTAATTCTGCCTTCGTGGGAAGCCGGTAAGCCTACACTGGCCTGGCGGGTAGAAGTACGCCCCGATTTCTTGAACCACTGGGAAATATTTGTAGATGCACAAACAGGCCAGCTGATCAGCCAGACCAACATGACCTGTACATTTGCTCCGCAGATATATAACTCCCGACAGCAAAGCACACAAACATGCCCAACCTCCGGCAAAACCTGCTGTTCCTTTCCAGTTGCTGGACGTGGGCAGGGTAGTGGCCTGGACCTGAACGGTGTGAACCAGCCGCTGGATATCTGGCAGGTTGATAACGTCTTTGCGCTGATCAACGCCTCTAAAGATATGTATCGCAGCAACGATAATACACCTATCAGCGATCTGCAAGGTGTGCTGATCACCTACGACGCTGCGCGGGTGCCCAATGCTGATTCCGTCACCATTGTCAATGGAACCAGCAGCACGTTTAGCGACCCAACGGCAGTATCTGCCCATTATAATGCCTCGCTGGCCTATGATTACTTCAAGACCAAGCACAACCGCAACTCTATTGATGGCGAAGGGGGCAATGTACTGTCTATCATCAACATCGTCAACGAAGACGGTACCGAGATGGATAATGCTTACTGGAACGGCGAGTATATGGCGTATGGCAACGGTAATTTTGCCTTCAAGCCGCTGGCAGGGGGCGACGATGTAGGCGGACACGAAATGAGCCACGGGGTGATCGGTAGCACTGCCCGACTGGTGTATCGCGATCAGCGGGTGCCGTGAACGAGCATATCGCCGACGTGTTTGGCGTACTCATCGATGCCGAAGATTTTACCCTGGGCGAAGATATTGTGCTGTCCGATTATTATCCTACCGGGGCCATGCGCGATATGGAGGACCCGCACAACGGTGGTACAAGCCTGGACGACAGTGGCTGGCAACCCCGACCATATGCGGGAGATTTACACTGGAAGCGAAGACAATGGCGGTGTACATATTAACAGTGGTATTCCCAACCATGCCTTTTTTCTGCTGGCTACCGAACTGGGACGCGATAAGATAGGAGCCATTTACTACGATGCCCTCACCAAATACCTCACGGCTAGCTCCGAGTTTATAGACCTGCGCCGGGCTTTGATCAACTCCGCCACTGATTTGTATGGTGAGGCGGAAGCACAGTCGGTAGGACAAGCCTTTGATGCAGTAGGCGTGACTGACGATGGCACCAACCCGGATGATGGTGGTGGTGGGGAGAATCCGATTCCTGATGATGGGGATGATGACCTGCCGTCTATCGGAGGCGATGATTTCCTGCTGACCGTCAATACTGACCCGGGTGATGAGAATTCACTTTACTTTATCAAATTGAGCGAGGATGATTTTACTCCCATCTCTGTTACTTCTGTGAAAAGAAAACCTACCGTGGTAGATGATGGTAGTGTTGCTTTTTTTATTACCGAAGATGAAACCATCCGGGGTATTGACCTGACTGAGCCTTATGCGGAAGAAGTGATCAGCGATGAGCCGCTGTGGGCCAACCTGAGTATTTCTAAAGATGGCAACCGACTGGCGATCATTTCTAACCAGAAACAGCCGGAAATCTGGGTGGCAGACCTTACCAGGAGCGATAGCTTTGTGAAGTTTGAGCTTTTCAATCCTACCTCACAGGATAATGTAGTCACCTACGATGTGCAGTATGCGGATGCCATAGAGTGGGACTATTCTGGTGAATACCTCATCTACGATGCCTTTAATCAGATAAACACCACTGGCTTAGAGAGGGATGTAGAGTACTGGGATATCAACTTTATCCATGTTTGGGATAATGCAGCCAACGACTTTGCCGACGGAGCCATTACCAAGATTTTCAGCAACCTGCCAAAAGGCACCAGCATCGGAAACCCGTCTTTCTCCAAAACCAATCGCAACATCGCCTGCTTTGACCTGTTTAACGAAACCGACGAAACCTACCTGATCATTGCCGCTAACCTGGAAACCGGCGAGACGAAAACTGTGTATGAAAACAATACGCTGGGTTTTCCTAACTACTCTAATGATGATAAATTTATGGTATTTGATACGTTTGATGAAGATGGTACGCCTGCGGTTGGCAAGATACCCCTGGCCGACAATAAACTGGAATCAGCCGGAGAACCGGAATTTCCTTATACAGAGGCACAATGGACTACCTGGTTCAGCCAGGGCGAGCGGGTCATCAACAGTGCAGAAAACGAACTGCTGAGTTTCAGCATCCCGCAACCAGGTGCTGCTATCTCTGGAAAGATAGAAGGGCAGACTATCAAGCTGAGCATACCAGATACCATCGATATCGTCCGGTTGGTCACTACCTTTGAGCCATCGAAAGGAGCCGGTGTATTTGTGGGCGACTTCCGCCAGATCAGTGGTGTAACCAGCAACGATTTCTCCAAGGATGTCATCTACACCGTCATTGCCGAAAATGGCAACAAGCAGACATACACCGTCAGTATTACGCAGGAAACCACCCAACCCAATCCTCCTGACCCGGAAAACCCTAATCCTGAAAATCCTGGTCCGGTGACCGGGACAGAAGATGAAATTGCCACAACGCCGCTGGTATACCCCAATCCATTTGATGAGGAAATCTTCCTGGGTGAATCTTTGGCAGGAAAACCCTTGGAAGTGACGCTGCATAATATATTAGGCCAGTCATTTTCGCTAGAGAAACAAGGAAAAAGCTTCAAAGTGGCCCAGTCGATCAGCCCAGGTATCTACATGCTGACCATACAAAATGAACATGAAAGCAAAACGATAAGGATGGTGAAACAGTAGGTAAGAGCTAAGTTTTTCCATAAAAAGCCGCACAGGAAGCAACAGGTTATCAATAGGAATACCAAATCTTCCTATCTGGCTATCTGGCATCACTCATCCGGCAAATAGTCACCCTGGTAGCTTCCCTGCAAATTGCTGAAGATATTGTTGTTCGTTCAGCTAGATGCCTTAATCAAATCTATAAGTTATTAATCTATATGTTAAAAACTATTAAAAATATGTAGGTAATTCATTCACATCATGTATTTTGCATGAACAACACGCTTCTATGATGAAAGAATATATTCAGTATATCAGTATTGATCCTAATATCCGATTTGGAAAACCTTGCATCAGAGGAACCAGGATAGCTATTGTGGATATATTGCAGTGGTTAGCTTCAGGTATGACAGAAGAAGAAATTTTTGAAGATTTTCCTACCATCAAAAAAGAACATATACAAACCGCTTTGGTGTATGCTGCCTATCGTGAGGAAGTCATTAAAATGGTAGCCGCTTAGATGATGAAATTACTGTTGGATGCTAACCTTTCCTGGAGATTGTGTAAACTTATACAACATGATTTTGACGAAGTACAACATGTTGATAAGATAGGACTGAAAATACCTCCCCAAGACATTACTATCTGGCAATGGGCTAAAGAACAGGCATATCATATCGTGACAAATGATGAAGATTTTTTACATCTGACTACCACAAAGGGTTTTCCACCCAAAATTGTTTTACTAAGAACAGGTAATGTAAGTACACAACAAGTTGCCCAACTATTGGTCAAGCATAAAGATGATATTCAGTCTTTGGCGAACACGAAAGAGTATGGTGTTTTACAGATTTATTAGAAAACATGATAAACCCTATCTACACGCTATACTAGCATCAGCCTCCGCTGTTCCACAGTGGCTGATGCTTTATGCAAATAGAAATACCAGTGGACGCTCAATGCCGCCGCCACGGATTCCCCCTGAATGACTACTCCCATGGAATTGCCATTGTGGAACAGGAAGGAACATAGACAGTCTTATGCTCTTATTATTACTCTTTTTTGAAAAAGGCTAAATCATTTGTATGATAGCGTATATCTCCATATTTTGTAGGGGTATATACTACATGCTGTATGCACAATTGTTACAAGCAAACCTAAAAGACAAGACGACACTGCAACCATCAACTAGACTACTAATATATTTTGAATAGAATAGATTACATAAACAAGATAACCACCTACGCAGCAAGATTTGTTTTGGAAGTTGAAGGTTTTAATGCAATAGGCAACTACCATATTAATATTCATGCTGAAAGCTTTTTAGTTCCTGTTCTTAATGAGGTTTTAGGATTGCAACTTGAAAACCTTAATGCAACCCAACACAAAAATTTCCCTGCAATAGATTTAGCAGATTTTAAAAATAGAGTAGCCATACAAGTAACATCAACAAGCAGTCTTGAAAAAATAAAAAACACTCTTGAAACCTTTGGTCGGCGCAACTTACATCATCAATTCGATGTCTTGTATATCTATATCATCACCGAAAAACGCGGACAATACAGTGATGCTAAGATTGGCGAAGTAATTCCACAAGGGTTTGCATTCAATTCTCTTGACCATGTTATTGATAAAGATTCTATTCTACAAAAGATAAATGCAATTTCTGCAACTCCAAAGTTATTGACCATTGCAAAATTGTACGAGCATGAGTTTTCAGATATTCAAATTGAACAGAGAAAGAGGAAGTTTGAAAGCGGTTATTTAAACAGTGAAGCGGAAAATATTTGCCCAAACATGGTAAGAATTTCTTTTCCTACCCATGTTTACAAAGCCGACTTAAATATTGACGAAGAAACCATTACTGCAAAGCTCAATGAATTTCTGGCCTCTATTGGGAAACGAACAGTAAAAAAATTAAAGCCAGCTAAACTGGTAAGACGTGCATTGTGGGAAAATAATGCAATGTCAACTGATTGGATACTACATGAAAATTGCCTTTATACTTTTAGAGATTTAACTCAGAGTAATGAGCCATTCAGAAAGATAGTTGACATAGGAACAATTACTCCTTTGGAGTGCTCTGAACTCTATGACCGAAATGATGCCGCCAATAGAGTATTTAAAAATTTATTACGCAATACGTTAATGCAGCTTTGTCACAAAAAAGGCATTCAATGGTATGCGCCACGTAGTACATTTCGATTTGCTAATACAAAACCTCCTGCTGTTAAACAGGTTCGTTGGAAGGGGAAAAAAGAAGCAACAAAAACAGTCATTTTTGAAATGATAAATAAAAAGGAAGGCCATGTTATTTGTTATCGTAGTCTTGCTTTTAAAGCTTCCTTCTTAAATTTTGATACTGCTTGGTATCTGATAATAAATCCTACTTGGAGTTTTACAAATCCTGGGGGATATCATGAAAGTCGATTTGAATCCGCTTATATGTCGGGTATAAAACGACTTGAAAACAACAATTCTGTATTCAATTACTTTAGATTCTTTTCCTATTACTTGGCTTATGTTGATCTCTTTACTCCTGAATTTCCATATCTCAAAGTACATACTCCTGAACCTATAAGCATGTCACCAAGTTTGATTGAAGCAAAATGGAATCCTGTAAAAGTATCAGAAAAGGACATTGATGCTCCCCCTGCGGACTTACAGGTGGACACCGAACTTGAGGATAATAAACTTTTTGAAGAATGAAACTGAGATATATAGAAGAACCATCCCTGCAATTCGGCACTGCTCATCACATCTGCCCTAAGAGTGGCATTTACTCTTTTAATCCGTTTGATATTGCTCAGGTTAGACCTGAAAAAATAACTATTGGCGTTGTTGGAAAAGGAGAAAGTGTTGATAAAGTTTTAGAATGGATTGAAAGCTGTAAAAATCACATAGTTGGTAAACAAAGTAAAACGCCACATCCAAATTTATTCATGAACTTCTGTGGTTTCAATAAAAATATCGGCTTCAAGTGTGAAATTGCGTTTGATGAAACTTACTTACGAAAACTAAACAATTCTGACTTTGAGAAAATTGTAAAAGGAAATGGTTCTCTTGAACACATTATAAATGATATTACAAATCTGTATCTCAATGAAATCAAGTTTCTTTCAAAGAACAAAAAACCTGATGTAATTCTCTGTGCATTATCTGAAAACCTGATGAAACACATCATGGAAACAAAGCCTAAAGACACTGAAGACGATGAAGAACAGGAAATGATCGAAAAGGACTTTGACGAAGAAGAGGTATCAAAAAAGGAACAAAATTTCAGGAGAAATTTGAAGGCAAAAGCTATGCAATACAACGTGCCTATCCAAATTATTAGAGATAGGATTGCTAAACCAACAGCAGAAATGCAAGACCCTGCTACTATTGCATGGAATTTCTTCACTGCTCTTTATTATAAGGCTTCTGGCACACCTTGGGCATTGATCCGTAAAGATTCAGCTGAAACAACCTGCTACGCAGGTATAAGCTTTTTTAAGAGCAGAGATAAAACATCAACTCAAACCAGTATTGCTCAAATATTCAATGAACTTGGTAAAGGAGTTATTTTGCGTGGAGAAGAAATTACCTTAAAAAAGCATGATAGAACTCCTCATTTAGATGACGAACAAGCATACAACTTACTTACTCAATCATTGAATGAATACTATGATGCAGTTAAAATATTTCCTAAACGACTCGTTTTGCATAAAACATCAAACTTCAATGATGATGAAATCTATGGGTTTACTGAAGCAGCCAAAAACCTTAATATCAACCAAATTGACCTAGTTTCCATTCAAACATCCGACCTTCGACTATACAGGCAAGGAAACTATCCACCTATGCGAGGTACTCATCTGACAATGACTGACAACCACCATTTATTGTATACCAGAGGTTCAGTTCCATATTACGAAACATATCCTGGAAAATATATCCCACGAGCTATTGAAGTGAAATTAGCTACTTATGATGAGTCACCAAATATTATATGTGATGAGATTTTATCATTAACAAAAATGAATTGGAACAATACTCAGTTTGACAGGCAAATGCCAATTACAATAGAGTGTGCTCGAAATGTCGGTGAAATTTTGAAATACCTTAGTCCTGACGACCAAATGCAATTAAAGTATAGCTTTTATATGTAAAACTATGCCTACGCAGCAGTCATACTCATACCGCATTCGCTCAAGCCATCGCACAGACCAAAAATGTGGGAAGTATGTGTCTACCCAACCCCGAGAGAAAGTTGATTTTTTTCTTCCTTCCCTTCGGTGCTTTAGGAACGTCAAATAAATAACATACTCAACTTCATTCCCTCCTAGCTTCAGATTGTATCTGCCGCAGTGGGACTGCCGCAGTGGAGCTGAAGCTTATAATTGTTGCCAGTCTAAGACTGGCCTTCATTATTTCACTTCAGCCACAGACTGAAGCGAGGGGGAAATTTTGTGCTGGCTGACAATTTAGTGCTTCGATATCTGCTTCTTCGCCAAGAGCCAAAACGTTATGCCCTATGTAAATTGAAAAAAAAGTGTAAAAGAGCTATCTTTGAGACATGGATAGCAAAGAAAGATATATCAATCCTTTTATCGACTTCGGATTCAAAAAACTCTTTGGTACGGAGTTTAATAAAGAACTGCTAATTGACTTCCTAAATCAAGTACTTGCAGATAAAGAACAGATTCAGGATTTAACTTATTTGAATACAGAAAATTTGGGCAATACTGAGACAGATAGAAAAGCTGTTTTTGATGGCACCGGCCACCCGGCTGTACTGCCAGAATGAAAAAGGTGAGAAATTCATCATCGAATTACAGAATGCTGAGCAACTATACTTTAAAGACAGAAGTATTTTCTACGCATCCTTTCCCATCCAGAGCCAAGCTCCGAAAGGTAGGGAATGGGATTATTATTTGAAAGCCGTTTACACCATTGGCATCTTAAATTTTAGTTTTCCAGATCAAAGTGAGCAAGAACGATATTTAAGGGAGGTGCAACTAATAGACAAAGAAACGGATGAAGTCTTTTACGATAAGTTGACATTCATTTATCTGGAGATGCCGAAATTTAAGAAAGGAGAGGATGAATTGATCAGCCAATTTGACAAGTGGATGTTTGTGTTGAAGAATCTGCATCGTTTACAGGATAGGCCCGTTAAATTACAGGAGAAGGTATTTGAAAAACTATTTGCGGAAGCTGAAATAGCTAAATTAAATCCAGAAGATATGAAAGCATATGAAGAAAGTCTGAAAGTCTACAGAGACAATTATAGCGTCATTAAAACTGCTAAAAATGAAGGAAGGCAAGAAGGGAGAATTGAGATTGCTAAACGATTAAGAAAAAAGGGAATTGACGTTGAAATAATAGCTGAAACAACGGGATTGACGAAAGAACAGGTAGAAAAATTATAGAAAGGAGTAAAACATAGGGCATAACACTAGCATTATCCTGTTCATTGATAGCAGTGTGCTTCTAAGCTTCCGCAGCTATTAGCCAAATCTTTGGTGGCAAGGCAAGAAAGGTCTACATTAAAACATATTTGACATGCAATACTGGGTAAGTTGACGTACAAAATTTGTACGTTGAGTCAGTAGAAAGATAGGATGAGTCGGCAAAAAGGTAACTAAAGTTAGCGAAAAGATACATTAACTCATAAAATTCGTGAGTGAAGTCACAAAAAAGATAAGTTGACTCACAAAATTTGTGACTGTAGTCGCAAAAAAGATGAGCTGTGTAGGAAAAAAGGTGACTGAGGTTTGCTCGTCGGATACCAGGTGGTGTTTTCAGCCCACTTCTATGAACGAAATCTGGAGGTAGTGGATAAAAAAATCCCGAAAGGTATGCGCTTTCGGGAAGAGAAGGTTGTTTTCTATTTGTGCAAAAGAAAAACCTGTTTATGCATTGGTGGTTTTGCTTTTAGAGGCGCGTGGACTGTTTTTCACAAACCTCTTTTTCAGGTCATTATGAACAGGTTCGGCACCTTTTACATTTCTTTTGGCAGCCACTTTGACAGAGTTATAAAACGACAATGCTGCCGTATACGCTTCGCTGCCTGCCAGCATCATGGTATCGTTTAGGCTCATGCACAAACGCTCTGCAATACGGGCTAAAGTAGTGATGTCGTACACTGCTTTCAGGTCTATGTCTAGTTCTGCTGTATCTACAAAAGCAGGTACCAGTGCAGGATGCGACTTGATATACTCTGTAGACTTTTCTACAAACATCAGATTGTCTTCACCCATCTTGGGGAGTCTCTTTCTTTCCTCTGGTGTGAGCGCCACCAGGAAAGGATTGAGCAATGCGTTCACTTCATCTAATTTTTGCGCAGCCTCTGCCAGTACTTCGGCAGGAATTTGAATAGAAATCTGATTTTCCATATGTTTTGATGATTTGTTAATGTGACAAGTAAAATTTCTACTAAAAATAGAGGTTAGCGTCAGCGCATAAAACTCCCAAAACACATAACCCTTACCTGTGTTAGCTTTTGAATGGACTTACAAAAATCTTCTACGTGTATTCTGGTTATCACCGGTTCTCTTAAAATTTACCATCCGCCCGGCTTAAATACACCATTTTGAGCGACTACCACAGGAGGGTAATCGCCGTACCTGAATGCTTTGTTGACCCACAAAAATTCGCCGGTGGCCGCATCCAGGCATACCAGCCCTACGGCTTCGTCTATGTCGTCGATGTCAAAAGACTGGCCCTGGAAATAAAGTCGCCCGTTGGCATACACCGGGAGGTGTCTACACTTACCCTGTCGTTTTCCCACAGCCGTTCCCCGGTTTCCAGCGATACGGCAAAGGGCCTTCCGTTGATGCTGAATGGCGCAGCAGAGCCACGCTCGTACACACCAAACACCACACCGCCCGCTACTGCCGGGCTGATCGCAGCAGCGTCATCTCCACCGGCATCGGCTTCCCACAGCAACTGACCGGTACGGCGATCCAGGCAATACAAACGAGCTTCTATTCTTCCTTTACTCCCCTGGAAGAGTACTTTGTCTCCTACAACCGTAGGTGTGCTGGCTCCATCATCTTCATCGACAGAAAACTGCCAGATCACTGCTCCGGTTTTCAGGTCGCGGGCCTCAAAGGTATTGCTGGGTACATAGACAACATCATCGGCAATGGCAGTGCTACCGGTGAGTCCTTGTTCGCTGAGCGGTACCCGCCAGATACGTTTTCCGGTGGTAATATCAATGCAGTGCAAATAGTTTTCCTCAAAAGAATTTCCTGTGCCATGTACCAGCATATTGCCGCTGATAGCAGCCCGTCCGTACATATTTTCGTAATAGCCATCAGGATCAAGTTTAAAATCATACTGCCATTGTATATCACCTGTAGCCGCATCGGCAGCGACCATGATGCCATACAGCCCGGCTACAAAGATGGTATTGTTGTAGTACACCGGCGACATCTTGGCAATGCTGCTACTAT
>CATQIH010000065.1 GCA_958296015.1 Cyclobacteriaceae bacterium | reverse complement strand
CTTGAAAAGTAACACAGGATTCTGTTCATCAGCCGAATCTATGGGTTCAAACAAGACATCAATGATACCATTACAACCCAGATTGATCGCAAAGGGTTGTTTGTCGTCTTCACTGGTATCATAAGTGACTGTCATGGTTTTCTTTTCCTTCATTACCTGCCGGGCTTTTCTTAAAGCATCGCCTTCCAGGCATCCTCCACTGATAGAGCCTGTCCATCGGCCATCGTCAGTGATCAACATGCGTGTGCCGGGGCTTCGGTAAGAAGAACCTCTTACACGCACAACGGTGGCAAGAGCGGCTTTTTGTTGGTTAAAATCAACTTTTTCATAAGCCTCACAGATTGCTTGAAGTTCTTTCATGATCATCAACATTCAATAGTGTATTCTTAATGTATTTAATCTCTCTTTATTGGAATGGGTGAAATCCCACGTCCTGGCAGGGAACCGCTCCGGGCGGCTCCGTTTGGTTTCTTTGCGAGATTCGGACTGCCGATAGTCAGATACTTGTGGGGCCATACCGGCTCATTATAGCTGGCAAACGTTTCATCAACCGCCGGGCAAGATGTACCAATGTTTACTAAGGCAGGATAGCCAGCAGCAGGGTTTCCTTTCAGAATGCGCACGGCTGTGGTTTTCTGAGCAAACGCGAGCGGCCTGGTTCCAACCACGTTGCAGGCAATACCAAAGGCTTTTAGGTTCATAAGTGTCTGTGTAGATTACCTGAGTGATGTTCACTTCAGTTTACTGCAAGCACAAGCAACAGTGGTGCAACTCACAAAGCCTGCTATTGAAGCAGCTGCTGGTACGCTTCGTAGGTATCAACATCGAGGCGGGCTTTGGGTTGGTCAATCATTCGGATGACGTAGTCTGGACTGCGCAGCACTGCTTTGGCTCCATTGTTATCAAGATTAGTTAGTTGTTTGAATAGATGAGATCCAAACAGGGCCGGGACGCCCGCACCCGAAGGGTATTGCAAAGCTACCGCATCGCACGGATCATCGTAGAAAGTGCGAATATATTGTTGCAGTAGGGAGGCTTCTACTCGGGGTTGATCGGCCAGCAAAATCATTACTCCACTTACTTTTGTGGGAAGACTCATTATTTTTTCGATGCCACAAGCTAACGAGCTACCTATTCCCCTATGCCAATGCTCGTTGTAGGCCGGATAAACGGTTTTGGGCAACGCCTGCCCGACGGTGTCAGCCTGCGCTCCAACAACCACAACAATGGGATCCAAATTGGCTTGCTGCGCTTGCTCCAGCACGTACCCGACCAGCGTTGTATGCTGATAGGGCAATAGCTGCTTGGTGAGTCCCATGCGCCGGGCGGCTCCTGCTGCTAACACTACCGCTCCAATAATTAGTGGTTTTGTCATACGTTTATCTGCATATGAATAAATACGCTGATTGACCGTGTAATTGTGAAATCCGTTTGCCGGACTGGTTTTATTGATTTTGTTGGAACACTATACCAAGAGCACGTACCACAGCCCGTTTGGCCAGTTCGATCTTAAAAGTGTTGTAGCCATAGCCTTTAGCCCCTTCTAGCAAAGCCTCTGCCACTGACTGATATATTGTTGGTTGATCGGCAGATTGCCCAATGAGTAGTGCCTCTGCTTCACGTTTACGCCAAGGCTTGTGGGCCACTCCACCCAGTGCAATCCTGACTTCCTGAATCTGATTGTTATCCATCATCACACCTACTGCTACCGATACTAAAGCGAATGCGTAGGAGGTTCGGTCTCGCAGTTTGAGGTACGTATAATGGTTAGCGAAGCCCTGGGGCGGCAAATCAATTGCCGTGACCAGCTCGCCAGCCTGTAGGGTATTATCGTATTGGGGGGAGTCGCCTGGTAGCCTATGGAAATCTGCTATAGGTATCGTTCGTTCTCCCTGCGGTCCTGTGACGCATACTACAGCCTCAAGTGCTGCTAACGCTACACTCATGTCCGATGGATTTGTAGCAATACAAGTCGTCTTAGGGTCATGATCTATAGTACCCAGGATTCCACAAACGCGGTTGTAGCCCTTAATGGCTCCACAGCCGCTTCCGGGTTCACGCTTATTGCAAGCCGCACTTGTGTCGTAGAAATAATAGCAACGTGTGCGCTGAAACAGGTTGCCCCCATTAGTGGCCATGTTGCGCAGTTGAGCAGAGGCTCCCGCCAGAATCGTCTGCGACAGCAGTGGATAACGCTCTTGAATCAGCGGATGGTAAGCCGTATCAGCATTGGTCACTAAAGCACCCAGCCGTAGCCCTCCGTTTGGCAACTCGGTAATAGAGGCTAAGGGCAGGCGGTTGATGTCCACCAACTTGGTTGGCCTGGCTACGTTTTGTTTCATCAAATCAAGTAGATTCGTACCCCCTGCAATAAACTGAGTGGATAGGGGCTGGTCAGCCAGGTCTTCGGTAAACGAACCAACAGCTGTGGCGACATCGGACGGGCATATGTAAGTGAAAGGGTGCATAAGTTTAATGGGTTTGGTGCATAACGTCATGAATAGCATCAACGATGTGTGGATAAGCTCCGCAGCGGCAGATATTGCCACTCATCAGCTCCCGAATGTCAGCTTCCGTTTTTGCATGTCCTTCATTTAACATGCCAATGGCCGAGCAAATCTGCCCGGGTGTGCAATAACCGCACTGGAATGCATCATGGTCAATAAAAGCCTGTTGCATCGGGTGCAGTTTGTCTGGCTCATCCTCCAATCCTTCTATGGTTGTAATCTGATGTCCTTCATGCATGATAGCCAACGTCAGGCAGGTGTTGATACGCTTGCCATCAATTAGTGCCGTGCAGGCACCGCACTGACCGTGGTCACAGCCTTTTTTGGTGCCAGTTAGGTGAGCGTATTCACGGAGCGCATCCAGCAGTGTAGTCCAGGGAGCTAGGTCAAGGGTATGTGCCTTTCCATTGATAGTCAGTGTGATAGATGAGGGGGGGAGTGGGGTAAGTGGCATGTTAGAAATCATATGATGTAGTGTTAAAACTTAAATTTAAAGTAGTTTATCTACGGTAATGGGCAGGTTACGTACCCGAGTGCCCGTAGCCTGAAAAACGGCATTTGCTATGGCGGCTGCGGCTCCGACAATACCGATTTCGCCAACCGGCTTAACGCCCATAGGCATTAGCGGGTCAGGTTGGTCTAAAAAATAGACCTCAATGGGCGGAATGTCTGCATGGACCGGGACGTGGTACTCTCCAAGTGTGGGGTTCATCAGCCGTCCGGTATGTTCATCCACATTTGATTCTTCCATTAGCGCCATGCCAATACCCATGATGATACCGCCTATAATTTGCGACCGCGCTGTTTTGGGGTTTATAATCCGACCGCAGTCGTAAGTTGACACAAAACGGCGAATCTTTACCTGCCGGGTATGCATATGAACACCTACCTCACAGAAATGTGTCCCGTAGGAAGCCATTGAAAATTTCATGGCCAGTGTAGGTGCGGGCGATTCGCCGTCGGCCTCGATGAATAGCTTATCACTGGCTTTTAGAATCTCTCTGTATGTTTGCCCCACATCAGGTTGCGCTTTGAGAAACAATCCACTGTCGCGCATCACAACCTCAGCGGGGTTGGCTCCTTGCAAAGGCGACGTCTTGATCCGCCCCGCCAGTAGCAGCAATTCCTTGGTCAGTTTGTCAGCGGCATTCCGAATAGCACCTCCGATGGCGGCTGTAGCCGCTGAGCCTCCGGCCGTACGGGCTGAGGGCAGGTCGGTATCGCCCTGGTCAAAGCGAGCCTGTTCATAGTGTACGCCAAAGCGTTCGGCAATATGCTGCGTTTGTACTGTTGCCAAACCAACGCCAATTTCAACGCTAGACGTGCGAACCGTCACCATGCCATCGGCTGTAATGCGAGCCTTCACCGGCATAGGCAACTGCTGAACCGGGTAATAGGAGGTAGCCATACCGCTACCAATCAGCCAGTCACCCTCACGGACGCTGCCGGGCGGAGCCTGCTGAGCTTTCCAGCCAAATTTATCGATGCCTAATGTATAGGTTTCCTTCAAGAAGCGGCTCGAGAAAGGCATCTTTTCAACAGGATCTTCGTCGGGTTCATTGCGCAGGCGTAGCTCGATGGGGTCCATCTTTAGCTTGTGGGCTAGTTCATCTATCGCCGATTCCAGTGCAAACATACCCGGGGTTTCACCCGGTGCCCGCATAAACGTATTTTGAATCCGGTCTAGGGGCACTACCTTTTGGGCTATGTGTAGATTGGGACTAGCATACATGTGGCGTGCCACTAAGGAGAACTGCTCGGCGTATGTATCCTGGGTACACATTGTGTAACCCGTATGGATTAAGGCCGTTAGTTTTCCATCGGTCGCAACGCCTAGCGCAACCCGCTGCTCGGTCATGGTACGTCCACCCACCATTCGGTTTACACCCTCACGTGAAAGGGCTAACTTCACCGGACGGCCTGTGAGTTTAGCCGCAACCGCAGCCAGCGGCACGTGTTGCCACATAGTAACCTTAGACCCAAATGAGCCACCCACAAAATCGGTTAGCACCCGGATCTGCTTTGGCTTTAAATTAAAAATCTCAGCCAAGGTCTCCTGTACCCCTACTGCATATTGGGTAGAATCGTAAACAGTAAGCTGCGATTCGTTGGGCCAGTAGGCGATGGTGGCATGAGGTTCCATCGCATTATGGTTTTCAATGGGTGTTTCATAGATTTCATCCACCTGAATGGGGGCGGCAGACAAGGCTGCTTCTGCATCTCCCGTTTTAACTTCGGCAGGCTGAGACACTACATGGTCGGGCGTGAAGGCATGGCTCTTCTCAGCCTTTAGCAGCAGAGCCGCTGGTTTGGTTTCGTAGGCGACTTCTATAAGGCTGGCTGCGTAGTTGGCTAGTTCGGGAGTTTCGGCTACTACCACGGCAACAGCCTGTCCATTCCAGGTAATCTCGTTTGACTGCATGATGGGCAGTGTTGTAGACGATCCTGCCAAGGGATCAGTCATACTAACAACAAATGCGTTACTTGGTGCCTTCAGAGGGGGAACATTCTGATAGGTTATCACCTTCAATACGCCAGGCAGTTTTTCAGCTTTCTCACAATTGATAAGAGTAATTTTCCCTTTTGCGATAGAACTGTGTACTAAGGTGGCGTATACTATGCCCTCGAGTGCATGTTCGGCAGAGTAAACAGCCTTCCCCATTACTTTTAATCGCCCATCGATACGGGGGTAGGGCTTACCAATGTACTGACCTGCGTTGAGTAGGGGGTCTTCCTCCGGGGCCGGTAGCACTTTGGCTACAACCGCAGTGGCACTTACCATACCTTTGGCAATAATGTTTTTGAGTTTGGCCATAAGAAAAACAGTTACAGATTATCGTAATTACTAGGATTGGTTTCTGGTCTCACCAGCTTATTATACTACTCCAATATCTTTTAGTGAAGTAAAATGGCTAATTCCAGCCGCAGCGGTTTCCACCGTGGAACGGCCACCGTGGAACGGCCACCGTGGAACGGCCACCGTGGAACGGCCACCCCGAATACTTTCGCGGTTACAGTCAGATCTCCGAAGCGACTACAGGAAAACAGGTATTGTATTCGAAGAAATTTAAGGTTGTCGTATAAATACTTGTCTATACAGACTATAAAGCTAAAAGTATTTCAATTCCAGTTCTCTGTCAAATTTATATGTTTTTTTGTATTTACCCTCATATCTTATGTGTTGATGACAATCTTCAAAACAAAAGCCATGTTGCAGCAAACAGTGCCACCTAAACAATTTATGGCAGGTTCTAATACCCAAGCTGCAACAGATGGTAAATGATTGCTTCCATAGCGCAAAAAGTTGCCGCATATCAGCTATTGGATTGCCATTTAACAAAAGACAGGAGCTTTTATGATGATCATAGCGAAACGACAAAATAACATTGCGCCAACAATTTATCTGATAGCACAGAAGCAGTCTACAGTCCCACCGGTGGTATCGTTCATGCAAGTAAAATAATCGAGGGAACAACTGTTTTTCCTGCATCAAATTTTGAGAAATTCATATAAATGCATAAAATGCATATAATATCGTAATATTTACGGTAAGAAAAGTAAAAGGTAAATACCTGCATCTCGATGTTTTGCCTGCTGGCAACAGTCATTGTAATGAACATACGTTCTATTAAAAGAGACAAATGCAGAAAACAATATTTTATTATACATTGAGGAAACTACAACAACTATGAGATATATTTTGATATTGCTGTGTACTTTAGCCATGAGTTTTACAGTAACTGCCCAGTCACAGAGAACGATTGACGAACCCACACCCTCCCGTCAGGTGCACCTTGATTTCCACACCTCAGAGTACATTCCTGATATTGGCAAGCGGTTTGACAAAAAACAATTTCAGCAGGCCCTAAAGACAGGGCACGTCAACTCCATTAATATTTTTGCCAAAGGGCACCACGGCTGGAGCTATTACCCCACCAAGGTAGGCAGTATGCACCCTAACCTGGATTTCGACCTGATGGGTGCGGAGATAGAAGCCTGCCATGAAATAGGCGTGAAGTGCCCGATTTATTTCACCGTAGGATGGAGTGAGCACGATGCCGCAGAACATCCTGAGTGGACCATTCGGAATAAAGACGGCTCTATCAATGCACCGGGCTACGACTGGGATGCCAGCGGCGATACCGAGAGGCCCACGTATCTTTGGAAACGGCTGGATGCCAGCATCGGAACGCCCTACCATGCCCTGATCATGAAGCAGGTAGAAGAAATCTGCAAAATGTACCCTGATTTTGATGGCTTTTGGTTCGATATCTATCACGTTGCCAAACGGAATTATAACCAGTATGCGATGGCCCGGATGAAGAAAGAGGGCATCAATATCAACGATACTCTTGCCGTAGAACGCAGCCATGCCCTTGCTCTGAAAGCGCACATGAAAGCCCTGCGGGAACTCATCGCCAAGTACAACCCCGATGCCACCGTCTATTTCAATGCCGTGACCCGCATCGAGGACGTTTCGCTTTTCAAAGAGCGTCTCTTCGACATGGATACCCAGCAAGACCTGGAGGATTTGCCCACTTCCTGGGGCGGATACAACAAACTGCCCCTGGATGCAAAATACCATTTGCAACAGGGCACGCCCGTCACCGCCATGAGCGGCAAATTCCATAAGGCGTGGGGCGAGTTTGGCGGCTTCAAACATCCCGATGCCATTAAGTATGAGGCGGCTGCGATGATTTCCTTTGGTGCCTCCTGCAATTTTGGCGACCAGCTACATCCGTCAGGAGAAATGGATATGGAAACTTATCGCAACATCGGAAAAGCCTATGAGTATGTAGAAAAAATAGAGGACTATGGCCTGCACGGAACGCCCGTCTCAAAGCTGGGCATGTGGTTGACACTGAATGAGGCAGCCGATCATGGGGTGGCCAATATGCTACTGGAAATGCACGACGATTTTGTGGTGGCAGACGAAAAAAACCTACCAGACCTGGAACTTGTCATCATGCCCAGCAAACCGGTTCTTTCAGCCAAACAGGCCGATGCCATCAACAACTGGGTGAAGAAAGGAGGGAAGCTGATCGTTTTTGGCGAGGGTGCCCTTGATTCGGCAAAAACCAAATTCGTGCTGGATGTGGGAGCGCAATATATCCAACCCTCCGAATTTCAATTTGACTATACCGTTGTCAAAAAAGAAATTGATCACAACATCGTTACCTCCCCGTTTTTGAACTATGATGCCGGCATATGGACCAAACCCACCGCTGGAGAGGTGCTGGCCAGCATCAGAGAACCGTACTTCAACCGCACTTATGCCAAGTTTAGCGGACACCGAGAAACGCCGTACAGGCTCGAGGATTCTCCCTATCCGGCAGTGGTGAAACATGGCAATGTCATCTTTTTTGCCCATGCGCTGGATCAGTTATATTACAACAACGGTGCGCGCCTGTACCGCGACCTAGTAAAGAATGCCATTGATCTTTTGTACAAGTCGCCCAACCTTACGGTCAATAATTTGCCAAGTGCGGGGCGGGTCAGCTTGCTGCACCAGGAAAAGAGCAACCGGTATGTGGCGCACCTGCTGTATTCTCCGGCCCTGTCGCGGGGCGACGTGAGTGTGATTGAGGACTTTTTACCAGTACCTAATGTGGAAATTGAAGTTGACGTTCCGCAGAAAATAACCGGCGTGTATCAGATACCTGGTAGTCAAAAACTGAAATTTAAATCGGATGGCAATAAGGTGACCGTACAAGTGCCTACTTTCACCATGCATACAGGCATCGTATTTACCTATTGATTCACTGGATAACCATACACCATGTACCAATTTATGAAAACAAAAATTTGCGCGTTCCTATGTACATTCTTCATAGCAATATTATGCTTGAGCAGTCATCAAGTTACAGCCCAGGTCAAAGACTTATCTTCCAATCCAAAGGTAGTTTTTAAAGAACCTACGCGTCAGGTGCACCTTGATTTCCACACCTCAGAGTACATTCCTGATATTGGCAAGCGGTTCGACAAAAAACAATTTCAGCAGGCCCTAAAGACAGGGCATGTCAATTCTATTAATATTTTTGCCAAAGGGCACCACGGCTGGAGCTATTACCCCACCAAGGTAGGCAATATGCATCCTAAGCTGGACTTTGATCTGTTGAAAGCCCAGATAGCAGCCTGCCGCGAGATTGGGGTGAAGGTGTTTGCCTACTATACGGTAGGATGGTCGGCCAACGACGTAAAAATGCATCCGGAGTGGGCCGTGGTGAGAAAAGATGGTTCCAACGAATTCAGAGACAAGATCAAAAAACTGAAACCCAACCAGGTTTTCTACGGATGGGATTACATGGAACCTTCTGGTCCTTATGCAGATCTGATCATCAAACAAACCGAAGAACTGGTCACTAAGTATGACATTGACGGCGTGTGGTACGACATTCTTCAGCCCGAGCAGTTAAATTACAATGCCTGGAGCCGCAAGGATTATGCGCAACATGGCGTAGACATCAATGATTCTATGGCCGTACAATTGCGCACTAATGAAAAATATGATGCGTTTTTTCAGCGGGCCAATGACGTGATCAAGAAGCACCTGCCCAATGCCTCTATCTATTATAATGGAACCACCCGCACTTACAATACGGGAAATATCAAGCTATTCAAATACGACTTCTACCGGTACAATACCAAACACGATCTGGAAGACCTGCCTACCGCGTGGGGTGGCTACGATATTTTTCCGTGGCGGTCTAAATATTTTGCCAATACAGGCAAGCCTATCGTAGCCATGAGTGGCAAGTTTCATAAGGCGTGGGGCGAGTTCGGGGGTTTCAAAAGTAAGAATGCCCTGTTGTATGAAGCAGCCTCTATGGTGGCCTTTGGGGCTTCCGCCAATTTTGGCGATCAGCTGCATCCCAGCGGAGAGATGGATAGGTCTACTTACGAAAATATCGGTTACGCCTTTGAGTATGTAGAAAAAATTGAAGATTACGGCATTGAAGCTAAGACCAAAGCGGCGACAGGTCTTTATATCGGCGAGGATTTGCCGGCCATAGAAGGAATGGCTCAGATGCTGCTGGAACGTCACGTCAATTTTGATGTGGTCAATACCTTGGAGGACTGGTCGGATATCGAGACGCTGATCATTACCAGTGGCGGGGTGTTGCCCAAAGATGTACCCAAAATCCAGGCATTTGCTAAAAATGGCGGGAAAGTGCTTGCGATGGGCGAAGGTATCTTTGTAGACGGCCAACCCATCATCGATATCGGGGCAGCTTATCTGGGCAAAGCCAAGTATGATGTTGATTATACCATTGCTAAGGATTCGGTAGGCAAAGACATCGTATCTTCTCCTTTTCTGAATTATACCCCTGCCCTTCGAGTAAAACCAAATACAGGAACCGAGGTGCTGGCAACCATCCGGGAGCCTTACTTTTCCAGGACCCTGGAGCACTATAGTTCTCACCAGAATACGCCCTACAAACTCACAGATGCCGATCACCCGGCGGTGATACGAAACGGGAATATCATCTTTATGGCACACGATCTGGACAGGCAATACAAAGCAGAGGGAGCGCAGCTACACCGCGATCTGTTTTACAACGCCCTGGAGCTGTTGCGAAAAAAGCCGTTTATCACCACCGAAATGCCCAGCATGGGGCGCATCAACCTGCTGCACCAGCCCGAGCAACATAGGTATGTGGCGCACCTGCTGTATGCCTCACCCATCCAGCGTGGCTCTGTGCGGGTGATCGAAGACCTGGTTCCTCTCTATGATGTTCCTCTGACTGTAGATTTGCCGGAGAACATTACTGAGGTCTACCTGGTGCCTTCCGGCAAGATACTGAAGACCGAAAAGGTAAACGGAAAGCTCAAGGTGGTCATTCCAAAGCTGCAATGCCACACCGCCGTTGTTTTTGAATACGCAGATCAATAAATTGCCTCCATGCAAAAAATTGGTTTTTGGTTAGGTACCTGCCTGTGTATTATCCTCATTGTGATTCCAGCACCGAATGGCCTCACACCAGAGGCACAAAAGATGGCGGCTGTCACCCTGCTCATGGTGGTGTGGTGGGTAACAGAGGCCATCCCCATGTATGTGACGGCCCTGCTTCCTATTGCACTTTTTCCGCTACTCAATATCCTGCCCTCCACAGAAACCGCTATCAATTATGGCAATAATTACGTTCTGATGCTTATCGGTGCTTTTATCCTGGCCAAAGGCATTGAAAAACAGCACCTTCACAAAAGGATTGCCCTATCCACCATCAACTTACTAGGCACCGGCCAGCGTAAGATCATTCTGGGATTTATGATCACCACGGCTTTTCTTTCCATGTGGATCACCAACATGGCCGTTGTGCTGATGATGCTGCCCATTATGACGGCCATCCTGGCCAAAAACGATTCGGATAAATTCGGGACTGCCTTGCTGCTAGCCGTTGCCTATGCTGCCAGCGTGGGAGGTACCGGTACGCTGATTGGCACACCTCCCAACCTGGTTTTTGCAGGACTGATAGAAAAGCTGTATCCGGAGTCGCCGGGCATAGGATTTATGCAGTGGATGCAAATTGCCCTTCCCCTGGTCTTGATCACCATCCCGATTATCTACTGGTACATCATCTATTTTTATGGCATCAAAAAGCACGATGTTGTGAGCACCGCTTCTGTTTTAGAGGAACTTAAAGCAATGGGCAAGACCAGTGTGGGTGAGCAACGGATCATCGTGATCTTTTCAATCACCATTCTGGGCTGGATTTTCAGAGAAGACTGGGTTTTTGACAGTTTCACCCTACCAGGGTGGGGCACGCTGCTTGGCGTGAGCAGCTACGTGCATGATAGCACCGTAGCCATTGGCGGTGCCATTGCCTTGTTTATGGTAAACGATGGTAAGGGGCAAAAACTCATGACCTGGAAGACGGCTACTAAAATACCGTGGGGCGTTGCCTTGTTTTTGGGGGGCGGTTTGGCACTGGGTATGGGCTTTAGAGAAACCGGGCTGGCGCAATGGATAGGAGATAACCTAAACGTACTGGGTCATGCTTCACCCTTTTGGACGATTGCTACCGTCGTGAGCTTGATCATATTCATTACCGAGGTGAATTCCAATACGGCTACGGCAACAATCTTTTTGCCCATCATTGCCGCTATGGCAATAGCCGAAGACTTGAACCCGCTCGTCGTGATGATTCCGGCTACTTTTGCCTGTTCCCTGGCGTTTATGTTGCCTTCGGGAACCGGTACTAATACCGTGATTTTTGCCAGTGAACAGATAAAAGTATCAGCAATGGCAAAAACAGGATTCTGGCTCAACCTGATTTGTATCGTGCTGCTCACCTGCCTGCTCTATGGCATAATATTCCCACTCCTGGGCATCACCTCAGAAGTTCCCCAGTGGGCCAGGTAGCCATGAATGCCTACACAGATGTGGATAGCTTCTCTAATGTGCCGGGTTGATATGATGTTTTAGCAGGTAAGGGTCGAGTGCACCGTTCTTTATCTCTTTAAATAAAGCCTCCCTGGCCTCTTGTTGTCTTTTATTGAAAGGTGCCTTGATACGGGCCATATAAAATTTTCCGATTTGATTGCCCGGAAGCGGTTCTGGATTTTCTACCGTACCGTCCAGGGGCACAATATCAAATTCATCAGGAAAACTTTCCACAAAGTAACGTGCCAAATGATAGAGAATAATGGCTGCATCTGCCTGATCGGTATAGATCAGGTAAGGGACTTCCCGAGGCTGGATGCGCTTTCCGGTGACCCATCTCTTAGTATCCTTACCAAAAAGCGATTCAAAAAGCTTTTGCGCATCTTCCTTACCTTTATCATGTAGGGCAATGTGAGAAATACTGTTGGCGTAGCCGGAGAAACTTCCTGACTCAGTATATGGGTTTGCCGTTGCAAGCATGACATCAGGTCTGCTTAAATCCTAAATAGACTGAATATTTTTGGGGTTGCCTTTCTTGACCAACAGAACATTTCCCCTGTTGGTGAACATGGGGATTGGTTCGCCTTCCATCAGGCTATCTCTTCTCAGATCATCCATCAGGCTCTTTGGACCAACGGCCAGATGGGGCTTACAGAGCAGGGCAACGTTGCTATAGCTCAGGGTTCCTTACAGGTCGTACATTCAGGCAATTCACCGTATTTTTCTATCCATCGAAGTAGTGATTCGTCCCGCTGCCTGGTATCGTTTACGTTCATGAATTCTGGCAAAAACTGAAACAGTTCATCATCCCAATCATATTTACCTTTCCCAACTTCAGGATGGTAGCATTTCATAAAGCCCCATATCTTCCTCAGTAATTCTAAATCATTGATTAGGTCAGGTGTTAAATCAGGTTTCACTATTTTTGAACCACTGTCAAACTCTTTATCTTGTGGTGCTTGACAACTTATAAAGAAAGATGTCAAAAATATTAGTGCGATTTTCTTCATAGCTGAGGTTATTTTTAAACCTGCTGGTAACGTGCGGGCGGCTACGCGTTGTGCTTTGAGAAGATATGAAGTATCTGGACAAAGTATAACGTGTAGCCGTCAGTTCTCGGCTGTGCGCAGCGAAGCTAAGGCCGGGGACTGACGGCGATAGCCGCCCGCACGTTCGCGGCGATGCGTAGCGCAGCGTAGCATTGCCGCGAACGGTTAGTATATGAAAAGTAGCGTGTAAAAAGACGCTTACCTTTCGGATTAACACAGAGCCGAATTTTTAATTTCTATGTTTATCTTTCTTTTGTAAATAGAGCCAAATCAAAAATTTGGCGGTCTTCACAAATACGCACAAACCTCTCAAAAAGCCTGTAATAGCTATGTTTTATATACGTTGTTAGCCACTGGCATTATTCCCGAGCTAAAAATTCCTTTGCTGTTAACACTGGAATCTTCGAGTTTTTAAAATCCTTTTTATTCCGAGTGATAATTACATCGATCTGGTTTTCAATTGCCGAGTAATACTGAAGACCATCCTCAAAATCTGGAAAATTATCATCACTCAAAGCTAATTCTGTTATTTTATCATCTAAACTCAATAATTCTACAAGCACCTTAAATTTTCTTAATATTTCTCTCGCTTCTTTTGCAGATTTTAGTTTTGAAAGAATGTAATTGGTGTTGGCAAATGTCAGCGATGAAATTGTCAGTTGCAGTTCTTTTTTATCTGCACGAGAAAATAGATCAGCAGCCTCATCATAGAATTTATCTCTTTTTGAAAGTAGGTCTATGACGATATTAGTGTCGATTAGTAATCTGCTCACTTGTATTTCTCAATGAGATAAGCAGTATAAGCATCTTTTGCATTAAAATCTTCATCGAGAGATATTACGCCACTTAAGCTTTCCACAAGAGGTGTTATATCCGCTTGATTTTTCTTTCTTTTAGTTAACGTTTTCAAATATGATTCTATCAGTTTCGACAGACTGATATTATTCGATTTAGCATAATTTTTTGCGCTTTCGATAATGCTTTTATCCAAACTTAATGTGAGTTTCTTATCCATAAGAAATGTTTTACGTACAAGTTTAATAGTTTATTACGTAAATTCAATTTTATCACAGATTTTTTTGTTTGTGGCTAACGGATTTGTATATGAAACGTAGTGCAGAAAATAAGCAATTTCGTTTCGGATTAACACAAGCCGAATTTTTAAATTATCTTTCTTTTTATCAATTAGCCAAATTTAAAAATTTGGCGACCTCGCAAAAATGCCCGAACCTCTGTGTTAGCAATGACTTGCACTATGTTTTATATACGTTGTTGCCAGTAGTGCTTCTTTTCAACTTACTTTTTCTGTTCGTTTTGGCTTTCTTTTATTCACTCGCTTTGTTTTTGCCAAGCGCTTTTCTTTATCAGCTTTTATAAATTCGCTAATAGCCTTTTCTTCTTCTTCTGTTAATGGTCTTGGGTCGACTACAAAATCTACATCCAAAGGTTCTTTAATTATTCCCATATCCTTATGTTTTAAAATATTTACCAATTAATTTTAATGCTGATTCAGTTGTTATTACCATTAAATGACCTCCGAAATGAATTGCTCCTAAAGTATCTATGTAATGGTCAATTAATTTTGTTTTAGCTATGAATGATATATATCCTTCGCCACCTCTTTGAAACGATAATTTACAGGCATAAGCAACTAAATTTCCTGGTATTCCTAAATACACCTTCGACTTTCCAATGTTGAATGGTGCACTTTCAATTAAGTGCATATACACGTGGTCTTTCTTTACTTCTAAACTTATAAGACCTTGTATTATGTTGGGATTGCCAATTATTGTTAGTTTATAAATATCTTTTTCAGGTTGTTTGAATTCATTTCTCCAATTAAAATTCCAACCGTTTTTCTTATTTATTGCCTTTAGTTCCGAAGCATTTAATAGAGAAATTTCGGTAGGAAAACTATCACCAGTTTGAATATTCTCAATCGAGTTTGTCAATTTGTCGATTATAAAATCTAATTCTATTTTAGAAGATTTTTTCATATTAGCAATTTACGAAATATTGCCTGTATTTGTAAATCGTTCAATGTTTTTTTGCATTACTGGCAACGGTCTAGTGTATGAGCAGTAGCGGATTAAAACCACTAACTTTTCGGTTAAACACTTACCTTTATTAATATTCATTTCGTTTCAATTTAGCACTAAACCCGCTATTGCTTATACACATTGTTACCTGCTGGCTTTCTTCCGTTCTGATTGGTTTTCAGCGTTGGCAAAGACATACTCATTTGCGATTTTTGGCTCGTGTGTCGGCTGGTGCGAATTGCAAATGTGTATGGCTTTTAGCGTTGGCTATCTGTTTTTCATCTCAATTCTATCAGTCATAGTTTGACAAAGTAATTCATATAATTTTGGGATGAACTCTATGTCAAACCTAAATTCTCTGAAAACAACTTCGTCATAATTTTTTCTGTCAGCTTGAGCAAATTCTAGATCATAATTTAGTTGATCTCTTTCTGAAACAGGAATAAATGCCTCAATTATTCTTTGCTTTGAATTCACGTCTAAAAGGGCTGGATTTAAAATTTTTATCTTTGATTGAATAAAATTAGCATTCAAATCTAATGCACCATCACTTCTTGCAATCCCATTAAGTTCAACAGATAGAAGGGTTAAAATGGAATTAAACAATGAACAATAAAATTTCACTTCATTTTTAGGAACCCGTATAGCCGTAAATCTTTGGTTCAAACTTATAAATATTTCTGAATAACCGAAGAATAACCTCTTGTTAGGATTTATTGAAATAAAAATGTTCGCAGGTTGCTCTGGTGATAAGGAATACCATATCATTCTTTTATCAATTCTAACAAATTTTTCAGGCAAGGGAATGCCTTGTTGATTTGTCATTTGTGTTCCAACTGTTAACCACCTTTTAATGCCTGGGAAATTAGCTTCAATTTCTTGTTCTGATTTGTTACAAACGAATAGTTTATAGTCATCCGTTAGATTATGCTTTATAGAAGTTACGTCACGATTGGATTTTAATATAGGGTATAAAACATCATTTTCAATGCTATATCTGTCTATCGTCTCCTGCTTTAATATATGAAAATCATCAAAACAAGTCTTTGTTCCTCTACCACTATCAATTAAATCAGGATAGGGATTGATTAAGGAATTTTGAAATTGTTGCAATGGGTTTTCTGCTGTAAAATTTATGTTCCAATTTTCTTGCGAATCAATTTGGTCAATCAAATGTTGTTTGGATACTATTGAAACTTTTATTGTTCCGTCAGATTTGTGATAAACATTTCCAAATTGAGAATCCAACACCCAACTTGTATTTCCTTGCAGTTCACAATTATCAATTTCGGAATATAATTCACGGAAAAAATCAATTATTTCTACTTCATTCATATTAGAAGTTAATATTTCTAGCTTTGTGTTTATCGTAATAAACTTAGTTGAGCTATCTGAATTTCCTTTTTGAATCGTTGTGAAAATTGTACTTACTTTTGAATCTTTAAACCAGTGTTCGGCATTACTTTTTACAATATATTTAACTGTAAAGTTGTCCAATAAAAAGCGTTTAAATTGAATGCCGTATTCTTTGCCCAGCCAAGCATTGGAACTTATTGCAGAAATTAACCCGCCATCTTTCAAAAACTTCAAAGAATGAAAGAAACAATAAACAAAATAATCTGACCTTTCATTAAGTTCAAATCTATTGTTTTTTAAAAGTGAAGGTTGTGTTGTCCCAAATTCATTTTCAAATTGTGTGCTTAATAAATCATTCTGAATATCTTCTTGCTGAATAAATGGAAAATTGCTAACGATAGCGTCAAAAGAAGGAATTTCTTCATCTATCAATGTTGTTTCATTTTGTGGGTCAGGGAATGACAATATACTTTGTGGTGTTAAATCCAAATAATTACGTCTTGTGATTCTTGGAAAATTATTTGAGATAGTTACATCCTGTTTATATAGATTTATAACAGAAAGAATTGCAGGAAAATGCGAAATGTCATTACCCCAAATTTGAGACAATAAAGTTTGGTGGTCGGTTTGCCCTAGTCTTAATTTAATTTTGTAAAATGTGTCTAAAAAAGAACCTGTGCCAGAAGTTGGGTCATAAACAATTTCATTTCTTGTTCTTAGGGCTGATAGTGAAACTAAATAAGTTAATGTTGTTGGCGTGAAATACTGTCCGAACTTTTGCTTTTCGGATTTTGGGACTAAATTTTCTAATATTGTTCCAATAACTTCTGACGGTAATATCCTGAAATCGTATGAATTTAGCAGTTCAATTAAGCTTTTTAAAATATTCTCGATAGCATTATTGTAGGGTAAACTATCTGTAAAATCTTTGTCAAAAACAGCTTGAAAATCTATTTCACGGACTTTATCAAAAAATGTATTTAATTGTTCTTTTAAAGGCGATTCATCTTCAATTTCCAATGGTTGAATATGTTGTGGTAAGTTTTTACTTAGTGTTTGATAAAAAAGTATTTTTCCTATCACCTTATAAAAAAGAAACTTCGCTAAAACTTGTGATTGAACTACATTTTCTCTTCTTCTTGAAGAAGATTTTAATATGTTTAGGGTAGCTTTTTCTAAAATTTTCCATCTACCATAATCTGATTGAAAATCTAAATCCGAGTTTGCTTGGTTTTCGATAGTCTCTTGAAACAAAGGAATTAAATAGTCTGCTGAATTTTTAATACCCAAAACAATATCCGAAGAAATATTAATTGCTTCTTTAATTGTTCCTTGATTATACAAACTGGCTAGGTCGGCTAAAATTGTATTAAGCGTTTCCTTAAGTTCAGTTTCGTGCTTTAGATATGAAATTCTATTATCTACGTCTGAACGTTTTGTAATATTTTTAGAAGCCTCATATCTTTTAATTTCATACAAATGCTCCAAGTCATAGATTGCATCCTTTATACCCCAAATTATTGCTTGATTAGCATTCCAAGTAACGAAAGAATCTGATTTTAAAAATTGTGCTTTTTCGAGAGCATTAGTTAACATTTCTTCATTATCTGCTAAGGTGTCAGGGAATTTCAATTCCCAACCATTAAAAACAATACCAGCAGTTTTGTCAATGAAAACTAAAACATCAGGGAAACGAGTTTTTCCACCAGTAACTTTTAGACCTTCATCATTTGTTGCTTCTTGAAATATTGTAGAACCATTATTAATAGATTCTTTGATCCAGCTTATTATATGTCCTGCCCAAGAACGTTCATTTAATTTCATAATTCAAAGTATGGTATTTAGCAATTGGTTCTTGGAAAAGTCTAGGATTCATTTTGTCAAATTCAATTTCCTTGATTGTTTCTTCTATTCTGTTTACACAAACTTCAATATAATCTGTTACGTTTACTTTGTGTAACATCACATCTTCATTTTTTTCAATACCAATAAAATTTCGATTTTCAAGCAAAGCAGAGATAAGAAAACTCCCGCTACCACAAGCGTTATCAAGAACTACGTCTCCTGGCTTTGTGAATGTTTTTATTAAATACCTACCTAATTCAATTGGTTTTTGAGTAGGGTGATAAACTGTGCCTTCTGATTCTGCTGTTTTTATGTAAACATAATCATCTATCGATTGTTCCTCGTAAGCAATAACATCTGTTGGGTATCTTTTCCCATTACTTTTAACGTGATTAGATTTAAAATCTCCATAACTTCCTGTTAATTGGTCTTTTCTGAATCCTTTGTCATATGCTTCTCCTCTTGACATTTGAGGATTATAATCAGGTTGTTTTTTGTAAAAAACGCACACGTCTTCGTGTTTTCTTAAAGGTTGTTTTTTAGCATTTAAAAAATTAGTAGCTTTTGATTTTACCCACACAATTTTATATTTAAAATATTTTTCATTGCTCAGAATTAACTTAGCTGTAAATACACCTTGTGAGGTTAAAACTATTGCTCCGTTTGGTTTGACAATTCTATTATATTGTCTCCAAAGCTTATCTAGTGGAATTATAGAATCCCATTTGTTTTGTGTTGTTCCATAAGGCAAATCGCAAAGAACCATATCAACTGAATTATCAGGGATATCTTTCATTACATCTAAGCAATCTCCTTGAATTACCTTATTTATAAATTTGTCAGTCATCCTTTAATTTTTGTTTGGTACTTAAATTCATTTTCTGCTACTTTTAGGGCTGATAGACCTAAATCATTTTCATCTTCAACTATTTCATATAATTTGTCGGCAAGCCATAAAGTTTCTAGTTCTTTTTGGTTAATATCAAAAACAGAAGAAAACACTTGTAACTGTTCTTTTTTCGCTCTTCTTGTACCTCTTTCAATTTTTGAGATAGTTGCTGTATCAACTTCTAAAAGCGAGGCTAGTTGTCTTAACAACAAACCTTTTTCTTCACGTAATTCACGAATCCGATTGCCAAAAATCATCTTTCTTTATTTTAAATAGACAAATATTGGCAAATATAATAATTCTATTTAATTTTAAAAGTGAATTTCAAATTATTCTTGGGTGGTGGTGGGGAAGGGCAAGCTCTTTTGGTTTTTTAGCGTTGGCTTTGTATCGGAAAAACCAAATGTGCTTGACCGAGCGTTGGCTTTTTCAGCTTGCAGGTAACGTGCGGGCGGCTACGCGTCGTGCTTTGGGAAGATACGAAGTATCTGGACAAAGTATGACGTGTAGCCGTCAGTTCTCGGCTGTGCGCAGCGAAGCGAAGCTAAGGCCGGGGACTGACGGCGATAGCCGCCCGCACGTTCGCGGCGATGCGTAGCGCAGCGTAGCATTGCCGCGAACGTTTATGTGTATGAGTTGTGGCGTGTGCCGTCACGGACAATTCCAAACGGTCAACTGCCTGAGGAAAATCCGAAGGATTTTCCAAATAGGCACGGACCCAGCCATAACTTATACACGCTGTTGTAGCAAGTACTTTTTCAGAACAAGCTTTCTGGATATTTCTCAATTTCCTTTTCTTCTTGTTCATTTTTGACTTGTTGTAATTGTTTTATTATAGATTTTGTTTCTCTAAATTGTTGAGCTTCTAATGTTTTTATAAAATCTACCTCTTTTTCGAACTTTTCTATTATTACTTTTTCAATTTCGTCTAATGTTACTCTAAAATACTCTTTTCTATAATTTACTTTGTTGATGCGTCTATCCTCAAATTCTCTATGCAAAAGATTTTCAAGTTCAGGTGCGTTTTCTGAAAAAATCATAGCGTGTAAGTCAAATGTAAACGGTACGGAAGCATCTCCCAATTCTTTGACTCTGTCCATTGGTTCAAGTCTCCTTGTCATTCCAATTTTATAAACATCTTCTCCAAATGAACCAAGATTTGATATTATATAAACGTGTCCAGATTTTGTTTCTTGCGCTCTTGAAATGGCTCTTTCTTTAGCCTCGTGAGCTTCTTTTAAATTTTCCTCTAACTGGGCGATTTGTAAATTAAGCTCTTCTAATTGTTCTCCACTAACTAAACCTAAATCCTTTCTTGCACGTTCTAAAGCTTTTTGGTAACGTTGTTCTTCGATTTCTGCATCTTTTCTTGCTCTTTCAAATTCTCTTTGTGCTCTTTCTTCTTCTCGCTGTTCTTCTCTTATTGCTCTTGCTTCTTCTTTTTCTTGATATTTTTTGTGAGCTAATTCATAGACTAAATGAAGTTCGTCCAATTTTAGCTTTAGGTACTTTTCCGTGATTGACGTATTGTTAGATTGACCGAGTTTATTAATTGCGTTGTAAGCCTTTGTTATGCGCTCTTCAAAACGCTTGATATTATTCCAACGGACTTTTGAAATCAATGCGTCGCATTCTCCATTAAATGCTCTCAAAGTCAAATTAATATATCTTCTTGTCATTATTTCGCCTTGTTTTCGGCTATTACCGACAACCCATTCCGTGTTGCAAACACAAGCATTTCCACCTTTTATTAGTTGCTTTTGTCTCGTAACTATTTGAATAATTTGCTCTTGATATTTTTCTGAAGTATCTAAATCAAAAATCGGTTCGTAAATTCCAAGTTCGACAAACTCTAAATCATTTTGGTAAAGTCTTATGTCTTTTTCTAATTCTTTATAAATTGATTTTGCATCGATAAACTTTCCATTTAATTCACTCGCGCTTAATTGAATTGCTGAAAGTTCTTCATTCTTTAATTCTATTTCTTTCTCAATAGAAACAACGCCACTAAATCTTTGTAAATCAGAATTAAGCTTTGTTTTTGCTTTTTTACTTCGGTTAAGCACAATTAATAGTGCAAATCCTAAAGCTAAAATTATGATTATTAGTACTATTGTCATTGGTTAGCTCGATTTTCCTTGTATTTGCTACAACGGTTTTGTATATGGCTCGTAGCGTGCAAATTAGAAAATTATTTTCGGATTGAGCACAAGCCAGATTTTTAAATTTTACTATTTATCTTTTTTATTGGAAATCGTCAAATTTAAAAATTTGGCGACTTTCCAAATATGCCTTAATTTCGTTTTAGCAACTAATTAGCTATGAGCTATATACGTTGTTGTAAGCCGTTTTTTCTCGCAACAATTCCAATTATAATTATATTTCCGCACCATATTTTATCAATCGAGTAAAGTCTATGAACGTTATATTTGCGTTTTGATTTTAAATTCCATTTGCGTTATTTATATTCATTTGAACTCCGCAATTTTTTTAATTTCTAATTAAATTAATAGATATAAACCTCCAAAAAATCCTGAACCAATAATAAATACCCAAGAAATCCAATCATTAAATTCATTGTTTTTGTGTTTTAACAATAGAATATGAAGACCAATGTGAACAATCATAAATATTGAAAATCCTTTCATAAATAATTCGCTATTCGTGTTCGGTGCCAACGACCAAAAAATCCATACAAATAGTGGAATATGTGCGAACAGGAAAATAATTTCTCCTACTTTTTCATTTAAGGAAGAGAATAACGGTAATATTCGCCATTCTTTGCATCTTATTGCATCCATTTCGTGAATAATTAGAAATGAAAGTCCAACATAGAAGAATAAATTTTCGGTCATTTAGATTTTTTTTAAAATGGCTTACAACGTGCGGGCGGCTACGCGTCGTGCTTTGGGAAGATACGAAGTATCTGGACAAAGTATGACGTGTAGCCGTCAGTTCTCGGCTGTGCGCAGCGAAGCTAAGGCCGGGGACTGACGGCGATAGCCGCCCGCACGTTCGCGGCGATGCGTAGCATTGCCGCGAACGTCTCGGCTATGAGTAGTTGCGTGGGTAATCACTAAACTATGCAAGTATACACCAAGTTGGATATACCACAGGAATTTTCAAAAGTAGGCGAGAACAAGCAATTACTTATAGCCATTGTTGTGTTTTCGTACATTTTATTCAAATCTGATAGAAATGTCCAAATGTCCACCTAATCCTTCATTAATAATTCTTTGTAATGTCGAAAATCGGATGTCTTTTAAATTTCTTTCCAATTTTGAAATGTAGGATTTGTTTGTTCCTGCTAATTCGGCCAGTTGTTCTTGAGTGAGACCTTTATCTTCTCTGGCTTGTTGAATTAGTACTCCAAGTTTAAAAGCATCATATTCCGTTTCAAATTCCTCACGTTTTTCAGTTCCTCTTTTGCCGATTTTTTCATCGACAAATTGGTCAAGGCTTTTTAGGTTTTTATTTTTTGCTTTCATAATATTCTTTTTTTATTTGTTCTGCTCTCTCAATTTGTTGTTTGGGTGTTTTTTGCGTTTTCTTTTGAAATCCGTGACCTACAACCACAATATTGTCCAAATCGAAAAAGCAGAAAATCCTGAAGATGTTATTTCCCACTTGGACTCTTATTTCGTAAAGTCCAGTCGTGTTTTTCAGATATTTTAAATAAATCTCGGGAATTCGGTCAATTTCCTCAATGACCTTTAAAGTCCAAATAATTTTCTTTTTTACCTTGTCAGTTTGGTCTTCGTAAAAATCTTCAAAGTAATTTTTGAAGAAGTATAGTTCCCGTTTTTTATTCATAGAGCAAATATACAAAAAGTAGTCCAATTAGACAACTTTCCGTTTTTTAGTATGAAGCACAACGTGATTGTATAAGATTAGTTGCGTGTTTTAAGAACTAAAGTTAGCAAATAAATCACAGATAGAAAGTTCGCGAGAACTTTCGTAAATAGACTAGAACCAGCAATTAATTTTATACGGTGTTGGCAACTGGCTTTATTCATTTATATTTATTATTCGGTTCATTTCTTTAAGGACCAATTCGATATCATTTTTAGTTGTTCTCCAATTTACAAATGATGCTCTAATTCCTTTTTGGTCATTATAAAGTGTTGGTGTCATAAATACTTTTCCCGTTTTGTTTAATTGGGTTAAAAAGGTGTCGATTTTTTCTTTGTTCTGATTGCTATTTAGATTAAAAACAATATTATTCAATCTTACAGGTGCTAGCAACTTGAAGTCTTTGGATTCCTCTATTCTGCTCCCAAAATATTTTGCTAAATCAATTGCGTTTTCTACAATACTTTTATAACCTTCTTTTCCGTATGCTCTTAATGAAAACCAAGCGGGTAATGCCTTTAGTCGTCTTGAATTTTCAGGAAGAAAATTAAGATAATTGAAGTTTTCCATTGGGTTTCCAAGATAGGGTGCGTTAGAGTTTTGAAAACTTTCAATTTGTAATGAACTATGTTCTTTTTTTACTAAAAACACAGCACTTTCATAGGGTACATTTAGCCATTTATGGCAGTCTATAGTTATACTGTCAGAATATTCCCAGTCTTTGACAAAGTGTTTGTGGGTATCTGAACAAGCTGCAAAACCGCCAAAGGCCGCATCTGTGTGCCACCAAAAATTATATTTTTCCTTTAATTTTTTTATGGAATTGAAATTATCAAAATCAACCGTATTTACTGTTCCTGCACTTGATATAAGAATAAATGGTTGTCCGTTTAACATTTTTATTTTCGATTCTAAATCGGCTATTGAAATGGCTTCTCTATTTCCTTCTATTGTGTTTACTTTTATAATATTATTGCTACCAATACCTAATAAAGCAAGTGATTTTAAAGCAGAAGAATGTGGTGTCGCTGTTAGTATATTTATTTTTTCTGTAATCCCTTCTTTTGCAAAATCTTTACCATAGTTTTTTCCAAACCACTGTTTAGCTACTGCTAAGCAAGTGAAATTCGACATAGTAGCACCCGTTACAAAGCCACCAACAAAAGATTTAGGTAAATTAAATAGGTCTAAAATTAATTGAATGGTTTCTAATTCAATATTTGCAGATATGTCTCCTTCACTATTTATTGCTTGTGGATTTTGGTCGTAGATTGTTGCTAGCCAATCCCCCATAATAGATGCTGGTGTAGAACCACCAATAACATAACCCCAAAATCTAGGCCCAGAAGATGATACTATTGTAGGTTCGAACTTTTCGTTGAATAATTGCAAAGTATTACGAGCACCAAGACCTTTTGAATCTAGATCAATCAATTCAGCTTTGTGAACATCTGCTGAAGTTTGTCTCTCACCTATTTTGTTTAAATAATCTATCCCTTGTTTTTTTATTTGCTCAAGAAGAGATTCAATTTCTAATAAGTCTGTTTGTAAGGTTTTGTTCATTTTTTAGCTTGTTGCCAACGATCAGTGCAGCCGTCAGGCCGGACTTGTTGGCTGTTTTCTGCCGAGTGATTTTCAACCCGCTTGTTGGCTCATATCTTCCGAAGTCTTTTCTTTCACCACGATTTTCAGAGTCATCATATCAGCCACTTCTTTGCTTTTCAATTGCCGAGCCAACTATCCATGTCTATGCCATCTATTCATCAAATTTATCTTCATACCAGCAGAGACTTATTCAATCAACCCCGAACTATCGTTTTTTCTTTTCTTCTGGTTGCGCACAACGGTTTGCAGCTTGGCGAAGTGGCGGAAATCGAAGCACAAATGTTCAGTTTTGCACAAAAGTTCAATCGAAGAACTGCCGTTGAATTTAGCATTGAGCCCGCCATTTTGCCAAGCTGCTGTTAGCGGTTCGTTGTTTTCATTCTTTGCTATCAATTCTTCGTCTTACGAAAAATGATAATCATAAAAACTCCAAAAAATATTTCAATAAGTGAACCTGTAAGTGCTGAAATAAAAGTCTGTGCCTTAAAGCTAAATAATGTGTATGCTGCAAGTCCTAGAATCGCTCCTAGAATCCAATACAATTTTGTACCGTAAATACTTGCAAAGGTCAAGTATCTCCCACCAATAATCATAAGCATTCCTTGAAAAAACCATTCCGAATGTTCAAATGAAAGTTTATATGCAAGCGGCAAACACATCAACATAAATATTGTTGATTCCATTGCCAAAGTTCCTAATGGATTTCCTTTTTGGTGTTTACCACTCATTCCAAATAGTTTCCCAACAACTATGCTTAAAGGGGAAATAAGCATTCCTCCAATTAGCAGTGTCCAAATAGCATGTTTAGGTGATAATTGAGAAGCTACTATTGCAGATATAAGCCAAATAGTACCTGAAACTAATATTCCAATAGAACCATTTGCATATGATTTGCTCATATCGGTCTGTGCTTTGTCAATAGTATCAATATTGTTCATCGTTTCAGTTTAAGGTTCTTAATCATATCTTGCTTGCATTTTTTGTGAGGTGTCTTATACAATGACGGCTAACGTTTTGCGGCTTGGCGAAGGTGGCGATATTACCACAAATGTTTATACGAAGCACGCACTTCAAATTTACGAAAAACTGTCATACGAAGCACTGAACCGCCACTTTTGCCAAACCGCTGTTATGTGCCGTTTTTCTTGTCTTTCCAATTCCACCATTTCAGTTTTTCTGTTTCGTGTTCGTCTGTCGGTGTGTCTGCAAAGTATACTGCACACTTAAAAACATACAAAACACATCTGTCTTGAACTGTCCCTGCAAACGCGTTAGAAAGGTCGTAAAGTTTGTTAGGATTTTGTCCTTTCAAGTCGGCAATTGATGTAACGCCAATATTCCAAAGGTCGGTAGCCAATGACTTACCGACCCCTGGAATAATTGTTAGTTCTTTTATTGATTTCTCTTTTGTCATTTTTTAGAAAAATCCTTTTCGTCTTCAATTAAATGGTCGTCCCATTTTACTTTTGGTAAGTCAGAAAACAATTCAATTAAATTGTTCTCAGGGTCTCTAAAATGTGCAACTCTAATTCCCCAAGCTGTCATATCTTTTGGCTCGGTTAAAAATTTCACACCTTTACTTTGTAACGAAATGTAAGTTTCGTTAACGCTGTCCACTTGCACAATGATTGCAATTTTGTCTTGCAAAAATTTATTTTTCTTTGCGTCTGTATTGTTAATGGCAATGCTCATAAGTTCCGCTTTAAACAAAGCAAGTCCCGATGGATTACCAATATTGAAACTTGCGAAATTGTCCCCAAGTTTGCCCCAAGTGCATTCTAAGCCAAGAATGTCGTTGTAAAAAGTGAAGCACTTATCAAAGTCGTTCACTAAAAGTCTGATGTTACTGAATTTCATTTTGCTGTTTTTTAAATTATTAATGATGCAAAACTACTTTTCGGTCATCGTTGCCAATTGTAAAAATCGGTCGTTTTTGTTCTCAAACAATTCTGTTGGATTGTTTCCTGTATGTTGCTTCAAATCTTTTATAAAATGTGATTGGTCAAAATAATTTTGCTCGGGATAAAGTTGTCCTTTCTTGATATGTTTGAAAGAAGCAAAAAGTTTTAAAATTTTGCAGTATGATTTTAAAGGAATTCCAAATCTGTCTTTGAAATAACGGTTGATTTGTCGGCTTGTCCAAAAAACTTGTTGAGAATATTGTTCAATTGTCCGTTCGCCATTTGTTTGATACAGTAAGTTGAAAAGTTTTTGCTTTCTGCTGTCAATGCCTTTTTTACTACCCAAAATGGAAAGCATAATTTTATTCAGCTTAGCAGTTACATTTTCTAAGTCCGTAAATGTGGTTTTGTCTAACTTCCAAAAGTCGATTTCCTTTATTTGTTCGCTATCGCAAAAGGCTGAAATGTTTTGTTGTAAAATGTAGTCAACCGCCAATAGTTTAAAACGTACTCCGAAAAGTTGTCTGTTTGGTTCAATAGATACTTCAACTTGTTTAGTCCAAAGTCCGGTTAACGAAATTTCGTCTTGTTGGTAATTGTCAAGCGAAATTATAAGGTCAAAACAGCCGTCTGGCAAAATTGTAAAGTCAAGTTGTTGGGTTGTAGAATTATCAAACCACCAATAGTTCTTAACGAAGTCGGTTAGTAATTTGTCTGGTTGAAACTCTTTATAAATCATTCAATTTTGTCTGTCAGTTTGTTGTTGTAGGGTGTCGCTCTAAAATGGCACATAACGTGCGGGCGGCTACGCGTCGTGCTTTGGGAAGATACGAAGTATCTGGACAAAGTATGACGTGTAGCCGTCAGTTCTCGGCTGTGCGCAGCGAAGCGAAGCTAAGGCCGGGGACTGACGGCGATAGCCGCCCGCACGTTCGCGGCGATGCGTAGCGCAGCGTAGCATTGCCGCGAACGGATTTGTATATGAGACGTCGTGCAGAAAATAAGCAGTTTCGTTTCGGATTATCACAAGCCGAATTTTTAAATTTTTCTAATTATCTTTCTTTTCCCAATTAGCCAAATTTAAAAATTTGGCGACCTCGCAAAAATGCCCGAACCCTTGGTTTAGCAACGACTCGCACTATGTTTTATATACGTTGTTAGCAACTGCCCTTATGCGTTTTGTTCCGATTGTTTGGCTACGTTATAAAAATTATAATCCGTCATAGGTGCATCGGTAATTCCAATATTTCTACCAATTGTTACAATTTGTCCTCGATGGTATAATCCGTGATTGATTATGTGTTGTAAATATTCATATTTTAAAAAGTCGCTCTCAAACCAAGGATTTACCACTTTGACTTTTTTTACCAAATCCTCCTCCGAATATGAGTTGATAAGCTCCGACAATTGTTTTGAACTGTTCAAAAATGCGTTTAAGGTTTCATCTTTTGAGAGCGTTTTATTTTCTTCTTGATTTGGCTCGAACGTTGTTTCGGCAATCACAGAACACCAATATTTTTCTGTTCCTAAAATATGGTCAATTGTTTTTAGGATGCTCGAAAAACTCGATGGGATTTCTTTGTTTAGTAATTCCTCCGATTTTCCGGATAACCAATTCACATATTGTTCGTTTACCCAAGCATTGTAATTGGCTGAATTCGTCATTAATTTTTTTAAACTCATACTTTGTTGTCTTTAGATTAATATTTAGGGTTTTTCTCGCCCAATAAATCTTTCTTTGCCGAGAAGAAAATTCAAAGCCTTTTTTACATTTCTGTTTAAGCTTTCTTCTGTTTTTAAGAATGATAAATATCTCAAAATTTCCTTTTGTAAGGAAGGTGTTAAATTATCAAATATTTCTTTTGCGTTTTCATTTTCTTTCAACGCTTTTTCAAATTTTGGATGAAACGGTATTTTCCTCTCGTTTGGGTCAAACTCAATTTCGATTCTTGTCATTTCTCCGACCTCTGTCTCAGCAGTTTTTCGCATTGGTGTGTTTAAATATAGTCGCCAATGTCCGCTGTATTTTATTAAAGTCTGTTCAAATTTGTGTCCCTCAATTTTGATGCGAACTGGAATTTTTCCTTTGTTTTTTCCTGCCTTTTCAAAAATGTAATTCAGAACGTCATCTGGAATAAAAACGAAAGGATTAATTCCGATAATTTCAATTTTTGTCCTAAATTCTTTCATTCAAGCGTGATGTTTTTTTGGGTTGTTGCTAACACTCGGATAAACAAACCTATGTATTTTCCGTACAGGTAACAAATTTGGACATGTTGTATATCCAAACCTTTTCCGTGATATTTGTATAACTCATTTTGTGGTCGTTATGCAAACCTTTACTTCTTTTGAAAGACTACTGGGCATCAATCGCTACAGCCAGGCAACTACCCTGTCTTACACCAGTGCTTCGGCTTTTGTAAGAAGTGAATCCGATACAGGAACTGGAGACATCTGATCTTCTCTATCAGATGCTATGCATTGCCGGGGCAAAAAGGTATATATGTTCCTTACACACAACTCAACAATGCTTCCCTGTTTCTGGCCAAAATGTAGCGACAAATGTACAGTTTGGCAACCATACAGGTATGGCTAGGGTTTTAGCTGATTTTCCAATAGATAAAACTTCGTAGCCTCATGATTGGGGTATCGGAAAATATCGTAGTCTCCATCGCCATCGTAGTCGGCTACCTGTCCGTTGTAGATGCCATCTTTTTCCAGCACCATCGGCTTCCACGACTGATAAGTGCTGTCGCCCAAGAAAATGGTGACCTCAAAGACAGTTTTGCCCAGGTTCACTGCCCGACCTTTGTTTACCCCTGCCAGCACGTCAAAGTTACCATCCTGGTCGAAGTCAAACACTTGTACGGTATGGCAGGCGGCAATGCTGTCGCTGATGATGTGTTCCTGCCACTTACCATCGGATTGCTGCTTGTAATATACCAGCGGATAGCCGCTTCTTTCCGAATGGCTGATGAATATCTCGGATTTGCCATCACCGTCAAGGTCGCGCAAAAAAGCTTTGGTGCCGTTTCTGGACCAGTCGCCTTTCTGTGAGTTCCATTTCTTATCCAGGTTCTCCTCTTTCCACTTGCCTTTCAAGTCGCCTCCCGGATTGTGAAAGATAAAAGCATCAGCTACAATGTCAGGTAACCGGTCGCCATCCACATCGCCTACATCCATACCTTCGTGCAGGTCGTTGTGGTTTTTTAGGTACAACACCCGTTCCCATTGATCGGCAGATTGCTGCCGGAAGACACTCAGGGTATGCTCTTCAAAGGTGAGTATGGCCAGGTCTGTCTTGCCATCACCATCAAAGTCTGTCAGGCTCATGTCTTTGACAGCATCCGGAACAGTGCCGATCTTGTGTACCTGCCATCCTGGATTTTCATACCAAAACAGCTCAGCCGTTGCATCGGCATCAGTCCACTCGCCAGGGTGTTTGACCGCCATCACGTCCACGTCGCCATCACCATCCATGTCGGCACATTCCAGGTCGCCCGAAGCAAACAGTCCACCGGTAGGGGGCTTTTCGGCAATGATGTGCCTTGTCCAGAGGGAAGAATCCTGCCTGCCTTCATAATAACCTAAGATGCCGCCAGCAGAATTGTTGTCGATAAAAACCAGGTCCATCACCTCATCATCGGTGATCTTGGCCGGACATTTGGCCCACCAAAATTTGGCAGAGTCGGCAATCATCCTGGACTGAAAAGACAACTTGGGCTGAGTGGCTGCCGGGGCAGTCTGATTGGTTTGCTGCTCGCCGGAGCCACTGGAGCAGGCACTCAGCAACGCGGCACCTGCTATGATGGAAAGTAAGGATGTTTTGTTAAACATAAATGATTTATGGTTGGGTGGAAAATTTTGAGAGATATTGTGTGATTTGCTGGTGATCAGCCTGTGTGCTGATCTTATGCGGGTAAAAGCCAATCACAAACTGCTGGGGCTGCAAGATCAGAGGCTTCGTGTCTTGGTTCCGACCAAAACCAAACACCGTCATACCATCCGGGCTTTCAAGTCCTTTTTCAGTATTCCCCAGGTAAGATACCAGGTCGGTTTGATCATCATTTTTGAGCTGCATCATAAACAACACCCGGTCGGCATCCTGATGTCCGGCATAAATCCAATGGTAAAAACCCCACTGCGGATTGTTATGATAAAAGTCTGGGGTACGACTCACCGGACCGTCTTTGTCCGAACCCCAGTAATAAGCTTCAGGCTGAAATTTTCCGCCCGGCGTGCCTTCATAGAGAAACCAGTAGGGCTGCTGCGCGTTGGTTTTTTCTACTGTTAACTGTGCGTGATCATTGTGGAAAGTCCAGGTCCAGGCCCATTTGCCACTTTTGCTGGTTGTTTTGATCTTGTTGCCGGCAACGGCCTCACTCTTACACTGTGTAAAACCGGGATGTCCGGCACCGCCCTCTGCTCCTTTAAAGACAAGGTTGGGCAACCCCCGATAAGCAGAAGCGGCTGCCGCCGGATATTCGTCTTTGGGTTTGCGCTTGAAGCCGACCCAGTCGTTACCATCCAGGTCTATGATACGGGAAAAACCGCCGCCTTGTTGGTCGTAGTAATACGTGGCGGCAGGCGTGTGAACGATCAGGTGGGCCGCACCTTCGTATATACCACTTTGTATGCTGATGCCTGATGGTGCAGCACTTTTTACTTTGAGCATGATGCCTGGCCACTGCACTTCCATGCCATGCACCATCTCTCCGTTATGCAGTGGTGTTTTGCGCGTAGTGATGGTGTTTTCTCCCGGTTGCAAAACATGCGGATCAATGGTTTGCTCGTGCTCATAATACTGGTAACAAGGAGTGCTATCCAGTCTGGGACTATCCAGTCTGGGACTATCCAGTCTGGGACTATCCAGTCTGGGTATCTCCTGCCGATTCACTGTAATACCGTTGCTGTAGCAAGGGCTCCAGCTTCTCCAGTAAAGTCTGGCTTCTGCGTTTTTGGGCAAAGCTTCAGGCAGGTATATTTTTTCTGTCATCACACCTTCCCGCGTCACCCAGTTGGCAGGCTGTTGGTAAGGCTTGATCAGTTGTACCTGGTAGTTTCTTTTCAGTTGCAGTCCATCTATCGGTTTGGTCTGATAGATAAGGCCGTTGTCAAAATGCACCCTGGCCATGATCTGGATATCCTCGGGTTGGTCTGGCAGCCAGTCAGTTTGCCAGTTGACTCGAAAGGGTGCTTTGTCAGCACTGCCAATGTGGTGGCTGATCTTTCCCTGGTGGTAAGCATATTGCCACTGCCGGTACAGCCCATCGCCCTGCCAGTTGATGTCTTCGTACAGACCGATATAGTCTACCTGCCTGATTTTTTCCAGCGCGTTTGAACTCACAGATAATGTTACCTCATCTTTCAGCTTACTATTTGCCCGGATACCTTTGACGGATGCCTGTAGGGAAGCTTTTTCGGGCTGATAATATACCCGGAGCACCAGGGCATAGACCAGGTTCTGTGGCCAGTGCCAGCGTTGCATAGTATCTACTTTCAGGCTGAAGCTTGTTTTTTCTTGCAGATCAGCCAGCGGCACATTGATTTTGGCATTGTCATGAAACATGTAATCGCTGGCAGGATCGGGGATGGCTGCCGGAGCAGGTACTGGTAGCCATTGGCCATTATTGATCCGAACACGCATGTTTTTGGTATCTTCGTGCGACTGTACTCTTTCTACAAACAGCACTGCGCTTTTGGCCCGTTTTAGGTCTATGGCTTCTTCAAAAGTAATTGCCCCATTCTGATCAATTTTTTTGTTGCCGGAAGACTGGTAATCTAGTTGGCCACCTACGCGCAGAAAAGACTCATTCAGGCCGAGTTGCTGGGGTGTCCATCGGTACTCTTTATATAAACTGCCGGAGGCTGGCATGGTGATTTTATCGTTTCTCCAAAGGTGCATCCAGCGATAGTTGTCCCAGGCAGCACCTGCAATATCCAGGTCACCATCCTGGTCTATATCGACAAGCTTGGTGCCCAGGTGGTTTTCTTTGCCGGTATCTACGATGTTCTTGGTGAAGTTGGCCTTTCCGTCGTTTTTCCAGATCTGCAATTCAAGTTTTGGCCCTTTATGCTCACCGGTAATAATGTCTATGTCACCATCCTGGTCTATATCGGCCACATCCAGGTTGTTCATCGAGTACTGTTCTACTACCGTATGGCGTTGCCATTCTTTGTTGGGCGAGCCTTTGGCAGAAAACCAGTACAGGTGCCCGTCCGGCTCCAGGCCGGGATACCTTTCTTCGGTGATGATGATCTCTGCGTTGCCATCGTTGTTGAGGTCGGCTACTTCCACCCTGTCCAGCGGATGCACACTGTTGCCTACCAAATGATCTTTCCAGGGACTATTGACGTGTCCCGGATTTTCATACCATACCAAAATCGTCGGTTCTTCTTCCCCTTCCGGCCTGCGCCCGGCGTGGCGACGCCCAGCAGCGATATCCAGGTCACCGTCGCCATCAATATCGCCTACGCCAATGCCTTCGTCGGAGGTATTTTTGGCAATTAGGTGCGTTTGCCACTGCGTGGTGTCCTGGGTATTTTCAGGGATTACGATGCAGTACACATCGCCATTGCCTGCGATGAGCAGTTCATCGCGGCCACCGGCAATGATCTGAGCTTTCTCAAATCCCTGGCTGTTGACATGGCTGGTGGCAGGTACGCTGGCCACATGGCGACGGGTATACCGGCTTCCCTCTTGATCGGTAGCCTCATACCAGTAAATATCCGGCAGTGCCTGCGCAATGATGTCGGCATAAGGGTCGCCGTCTACGTCGGTAAAAAAGATAGCATCCACATTGTCATCCAGTACCGAACGCTTCCAGGGAACCGTCATATCGCCACAAGGGTTGTGGTACACATAGCGGCCTGAGATTATATCCAGGCAGCCATCGCGGTTCACGTCGCCAAAGTCCAGGCCAAAGTATCGGAGCCAATCCGGATCATCCCAGTCGCCCCACTTCTGCTTGGTGCTGTCGATGGCGATGTATTGCCAGGGTTGTGCCTGTGAGGTCAGATGCATGAGCAACAGGAAACATAGCAGCCAGCATGGTTTTTTGTAGGATAAGGTCATGAATGTAATCTTAATACGAACAATCGACAAGGTACGTAACGACTGCAAATGTTCTAAACTGTGGGTCAAGTTAACAATTTGAATATACCCGGTAAGCGTTTTGCGGGATTTTTTTTGAACAGGGTGTGGGTTGGGCATACCTGTGAGTTGCTCCGGCAAACTGACAAAACCATTGTAGAGATTGCAGATTACCTTTACTTCGGGTTACGGTAACGGACGCATTTCAACAGGCAGTTTAAACGTATTGTAGGTGATATAACCCTAAATTATCAGCCTATCCATATAGCCTGTTTGCTTATTTAGCAGCCATCTTCTATCTTAGTTCCATCATTCCTAAGTGCTTTGGGCATTTACCGGACATCTGTTCTCTTTATGCAACACTACTGCCTGTATGTATGGTTCGTCTTTTCCTTTTTGTCTTCTGTGCAAAGTTTCGGACAGCAGCGGTATAATGGCCACAAGGCTTCTCTTAATGCTTCGCTGTATCAGCCTGTTGATCTTGTCTTTAAACAGAAGGTTGCTACCGGAGAACACCCTTTTGACCTGAAATTTGGTGCCGTACTTACCGCACCCGACAGCACTACGCTACAGGTGCCTGGCTTCTATGGTGGAGACAATAGTGGCATATGGTGGTTGTGCGCATGGGCGCCGACAAAAATCCGCCGGAAGGAAAACACGTAGTCTGGAATGAATTTTTAAAAAAACTAGGCAAATCTCTTGAATAAACTGATGAAAAAACTACTGCTGTTCCTTTTGTGCTTTAACTCACTTCCTATATTTGCCCAGCCACAAAAGGTATGGCTGGATGCTGATACGGGCAACGAAGTAGATGACGTATACGCTATCATCCGCCTGTTATGGGCTACAGAGCAGTACAACATCACCGGACTGAGTGCTGCCCATTTCAATAATGCCGATCTGGTGGCTTTTGACCAATGGAACCAGTATTCTACCCCTGGCATACAGCCCGTCAGGATCAGCCAGGCACTCAACGAAGAGATCTTAAGCACGATGGGCTTATCTCATATTCCGCACCCTATGGGAGCCGACCGGCAGATGGGCCGCGCCTGGGGCGGCTATGAACCGCGCTCCTCCGCTGCGACAGAGGCTTTGCAGCAGGTGATCAACAAACTGAAGCCTGGGGAAAAACTGGACATCATTACGCTTGGTGCCCTGACTAATATTGCTTCGCTCATTGCGCTGGACACTACCGTGACAGAGAAGATCAGGGTATACTCGCTGGGCGGTGGGTATGACCTTGACAAGAAAGCCTGGAACAAAAATGAGTTTAACGTGCGCTGCGACCTCAATGCCTTTGATTTTATGATGAACCAAACCGGTCTGGACTGGACGGTGATGCCTATAAGCACCGTCATAGATTACCGTTTTGAGCGTGAAGAAACATACCAACGCTTTGACGATGATCGGCCAGTAGAACAACTGATGGAAAACCGCTGGCGGCAAACCGATCCTGAAAGTACTGTCCGGGTAATGTGGGATCTGGGCTTGGTAGAAGCCTACTTGCAGCCTGGCCTGGCCACCCTGGCTGCCGTTAGTACGCCGCCGGAAAACCATCTGCATACGGTGAAAATCTATGCCAAAATTGATACTCATGGGTTGTACAAAGACTTTTGGCAGACTGTGGAAAAACATCGTCAGGCATTTCAGGCACCTGCACATAAACCAAAACTAGGGGAAATACACCTGGGCAACAGGGTAGGAGGGACGCTGGCACAGGAAGGTCCCACCCAACAGCTTATCTGCCTGCAAGAAGGAGATCAGTTGCACAGCATTCAAACCTGCCTGACACCCCAGCAAAACGTGGTGAAAGGCATTCGTATGGAAGTCCTAAAAAAGGATGGCAAGATGCAAACCTCTGTATTTGGTGACACCACACAGGGAGCCTGGCAGCCCGTATACCAGGTAAAGAAAGGCCAGTTGCTCACTGGCATCAGTGGGGTTAGCGGCTGGTTTGTAGACAGTATCCGCTTTCACTTCAACGATGGCACTACCACGCCTCTGTATGGCGGCGGTGGTGGCGACAACGACTATCAGCTTATCCTCTCCCGCAACCGGCAAAAGCAACTACGCGGGCGTTGGATGGGCTTCTGGGGCTCAGCTACTAACCAGCTAGAGTCTATTGGCCTGGTCTTCTGGCCGGTGGAATAGATGGATAGCCTCTTGGTTTATTTGAAGGCATCTTCTCTGCTAAGCGTGTATTGACGAGATAATTTGCTGTATTTGGCAGTGAAACCGCTCATTTCCGGCAAATGATGCAAAAGTTTACGATCAAATCTTTTGTATATGGCGGTTGGCATATTGGGTGGGCGTACAGCCGTAATGCTCTTTGAACGAACGGGTAAAACTCTGCACATACTTGAATCCTGTCAGCGTAGCTACTTCCGTAATGGTATGATGGCCAATATACAACAATTCAGTTGCTTTAGAAAGACGATACAGTTTGACAAATTCATGTACTGATTTGCCAGTAATGGCAGTTACCTTTCGATACAACTGAGATCGGCTCATGCCTAATGCCCGGCATATATCATCAGTACCGAAGGAAGCATCTTCTATATTTTTATCGATGAAAGTGGTAAGTTTGAGTAGAAAAGTGTTTTCGGTGCTTTCACGGACCTGCCGTTGCAAACCAGACCAATCAGTTCCGGAAAATAGCTTTCGCAGCTTTTCGCGGTTGGCAATTAGGTTATGCAATTTGGCAACAAGGACATTTACCTGGAAAGGCTTTGTCATATAATCATCTGCACCCATATGCAGGCCCTCTACCTGTAGTTGCTCAGTGGCGCGGGCAGTAAGTAATATGATAGGGATATGACTGGTGCGCATATCCTCTTTGAGTTTTTCTACCAACTGGAAGCCATTCATCAGCGGCATCGCCACATCAGATACAATGGCATCGGGAACGCTGGTGATTGCTTTTTGAAAACCTTCCTGTCCGTTTTGCGCAGTGATGACTGTAAATTGCTGGCCGATACTTTCTCTGACAAACAGCAGCAAATCAGCCTGATCATCTATGACAAGCACCAGCGGCTTTGGCTCCTCACTATCATCCTGCAGGGCTGGTATATTCGCTTCTCCTGGTACTTTGGTTTCTGTCAGTGGGCGGACATGCGGTATGTTGGTACTTTTGGCTATTGCTTTTGTAGAAGGTGAGTCTACAAGGTTAGAGTGGTAAGCATCAGCCTGGATAGGAACAGCCAACTCAAAGGTGCTGCCCTTGCCTGGTTCACTGTCAACTGTGATCTCTCCCTGATGCAGATGCACCAACTCCTGGCACAAAGACAGGCCGATGCCATTACCACCCTGGTGGGCTGTGGTTTCTACCCTGTAGAAACGATCAAAAATCCGGTGCAACTGGTCTTCACCAATACCAACGCCCGTATCTGATATGCTGACAACTGCCCAACCAGGCAGGGTAGGATGCATGGATATAGTCACCTCGATGCTGCCACGATCAGGGGTATATTTGAATGCGTTGGAAAGAAGATTACACAAAATTTTATCCAGTGCATCTGCATCAAACCAACTGGTGGTTAGCCCCTGCGTATGATCGCTAAACAAAAAGGTAATGGATTGTTGTTCAGCCAGGTAATAGAAGGAGTAATAAATATCCCGGACAAAGGCTACCAGGTGGCCTTCTGCCACACGAAGTTGATAGTGGTCCAATTCTAACCTTCTTAAATCCAGCAACTGACCGACCAGTCGTGACAAGCGGTGTGTGTTGCGTTCTATCATATGCAGGTATTGCTGTTCCTGCGAATCTCTTGCAGATTGGACAAGCTTTTCGAGTGGACCCAGGATGAGCGTCAAGGGAGTTCTGAACTCGTGAGACACATTCATAAAAAACTCAATTTTAAGCTGGTCTATCTCCCGCTCTTTTTTATCGAATGCTGCCTGGCTTTTCATCCGGATACGCTCCATCCAGATCCAAACTCCCAAAAGCAATAAGCCAATAAGCACCCCTAAGATGGCTATCTTGCCACCTGCTGTGTAGTACCACGGACTTCTTATTGAGATAAACAGTGACTTGGGATGCGAGGTACGGGTAGCATTCGCCAGGGCGGCTTTTACCTGAAACTCATACTCACCAGCGGGCAGGTCATGATATTCTACGCTCCGCTCTGTACTCACCAACCATTGGTTATGGTAGCCCTTCAGGCGATAATGGTACCGGATTTGGCCGGAATGCACAAAGTCTATGGCTGAAAAACTCAGCAACAGGTTGTTTTCTTTGGGTTTCAAGCGAATATGTCCAAGATCACTAAGCGTGGTGTCTTTCAAAGAGATGGCAGGCTGCCTGGCTTCTTTGTCTTCCTTTGGCGACTGCTCAATAACTTGAAGCCCTGTTAGCAGAACCTCCAGGTCTTGCTCTTCGAATGATAAATCTTTCGGATTGAAACTAAGCAGGCCATGTGTGGTGGCAAAGTACAAATTTCCGGTAGAATCCACCGTACTGGCTCTTTCTATAAACTGGTTGCTGTATAGCCCTCGGGGGAGTTCAATATCTTGTACTACAGCATTTTGGGGCACATCTGCGTAAGACAGGCGAGAAAGGCCATCGTAAGTGCCTGTCCACAGGTTGCCTGCTGTGTCTTCTATCATCGAGGAAATGTAATTATCACTGAGACCCTGGCGAGTGGTAAATTTTGTGAAAGAAGCATCTTCGGCATTGTATACATTCAGCCCTTCGGCTGTGCCTATCCACAAATACCCTCTCCGGTCTAGTAACAGGCAATTGACTTGATCGTTGGAGAGGCTGCCTAGCACTTGCTGGTGGTGCTGGAAATACTTTTTAGTCCTTCCTTTAATGTATTGAAGCCCTGAGGAAGAGGCAATCCATACAGCACTGTCCGGAGCAATTACCAGTTGGAAAATCCAGTCGCCAATGTAAGGTTCGGTGTCACCGGCACTATACCCATGAGTGGCCACCACTGCCTGACGGGCCGGATCATAGACATCAATGCCCCGACCGTGTACGGCCAGCCAAAGGTGCCTCTGAGCGTCTTCCACTATACTACGGATATCACGGCTTCTTATGCGCAGGCTATCTGTGTTGGCATCGCTTTGCCTGAAACTGCCGGTGGCAGGATCATACCACCGTAACCCACCTTCGTATGAGCCAATCCATATGCGCTTTTTATGATCTTGAAAAATGTTGAATACAGTGCCTACGCCTGGAAACCGCTCTGTCTCTGATGTATCATAAAAGATCTGATACTGAAAGGTTTTTAAATCAATGGCAAACACCTGGCCTGCATTGAGTCCTAGCCATAGCTGCCGGTTGCCAATGACGCTCAGGGAGGAAATTTCATTGGTGTATGGCACTAAGTCCGAACTAAAATGGCGAATGTCTTTAAAAATGCGTTGCCCGGCGGTATAGATGACTCCTTGCTGCGGATTGGCTGCCCATAAGTTGTGGTCTTTGTCCACAAAGACATATACAATATTTTTTAAAAACCCTTCGTCTTCTACAGCATGAAGCGGGGTAACTTTTCCGGTAGGTATATGATACAGGTATTCTCCTTCATACGAACCGGCAAGTAATGTTTCCTCATTGAGCGAAGCGATGGCGGTAGTGTAGGGCAGCCTGTAAAGCTTTTTAAGCGTACGGGTTGTAGGGTCAAAACATTGCAGATGCATCATAGAGCCTGTTATCCATAGCTGGTCATTGGCCACAAGCAGTTGAAAGATACCTGAAGACAACGGCTGGGAGTCGTCGTATAGCTTGTGAGTATCTATTACCTGACCGTTTGTCGGGTGTATTTCCAGCAGAAACTGTTGTGCGCCGGCAAAGATTCGCCCCCGATACATGCACAACGAGCCTACAATACCATCAAATGCAATGGTCATGTACTGCTCAAACCGTTCACGTTCCTCCGAAAACACCGATACCATATTACAGCAAGACAGCACCATGAGGCTACCGTCAGGACGTTCTACCATATCCAGGGGCAGATTAGATTCCTGGTCTGCTGATGCCTCGAGCGCATAAGTTTTAAAATCGTTGGTTGCAGGTTGGTAGCGGCATACCCCTGAGGCAGTAATGAGCCACATCCGTTGACGACTGTCTATGAATATCTTGAGAATGCGGTTGTTCGTCAGGCTGGTAGAATCGTTGAGTACATGTTTGTATACCACAATTTCAGATCCGTCAAAGCGATTGAGTCCGTTTTCAGTACCAAACCAAAGGTATCCCAAAGAATCCTGGGCCATATCTGTCACCTGTGTGTTGGAAAGACCATCCCGGAAAGTAAGTGTTTTGAATAAAAAGCCATGATTCGTTTGACTGTACACCACGACGGGAAAAAGCCTGATCAGAACAGTAAGAATGATCATTTTATACATCACAATGTTCAATTTGATCTCAAACATCAGGCAACTTACGAAACCTGCGTGCCTAATATCAGCAATTTTGTTAATGCTGGTCAAATTTTGCCGTTATTTTTTCAGAAACAGCCATACTTGGTGGCCAGGTGTGGTCTGCAAACCTGTCATCAATTTATGCCAGCGATTCATTTTGTTAACATACCGTCTCATTGAAGTATAAAGAGACGCTCCGTTAAAAAAGCGGAACCCGTGGTGAACGGCGGTGTATAAACGGTGTCTAGTTTAGCAATGATACCGGTATCATTATTATTTTTTGTTTAACCATTAACTTAGCACATGTTATGAGAAAACTTCTAATTCCATTAGCCTTATTTTTTATGAGCTATCAGGCGCAGGCACAGGCGAGCAAGCAACTGAACACGAATATGAACTATGTTGACTTACTTAGCAAGTCTCTCAAATTTTATGAGGCACAGGCTTGCGGACCCAACGTCAGCACCTATAGTACGTTTAGCTGGCGCGGTGCCTGCCACACCACCGACGGCAACAATATCGTTGGCACCAGCTCAACGTATGATCTCACCGGAGGCTGGCATGATGCTGGTGACCATGTGAAGTTCAACTATCCTATGGCCCAGGCAGTTTATAACCTGGCTTCTTTGTATGTAGATTACAAGGCACAGATAGACACCCAACCCACCATCAAAACATTGCTGTTCAAACAACTTGATTTCATCAGCGACTACATGGTTAGGTGTCACCCCAGTGCCAACGAATATGTCATTCAGGTAGCCGAAGGCGACAAAGACCACAACGATCCTTACGGCGGATGGGAGATTCCTGAAAATAACGATTATGTCCGTAATGTATACATAGCCGACGGTAATGAACCCAATACGGAACTGGCTTGCTCCAATGCCGCCGCTTTTGCAGCCTTGAGTATGGCATATAAGAATAATGGCAACACTGACTATAGTGCCACGTTGTTGCAACATGCCCGCGAACTATTTGCTTTTGGCTATGACAACCAACGCTCTTACAACGAGAACAGCGAACTCCCTGATGTAGAATTTAATTTTTACGATAACGATAATAATTACTATGATGAGATCATGGTGGGGGCGGCCTGGCTCTTCCGTGCTACCGGAGAAACCGGCTATCGTGATAAGGCAAGTGCAGCAT
>CATQIH010000064.1 GCA_958296015.1 Cyclobacteriaceae bacterium | reverse complement strand
ATTCACAAAGTTAAACACCTTTAACATTTATCCTTATTTTGGTGCGGAAACCCTACTACCCAAAGCCACCTTCTAAGAAGGTGCGATTTTTACTTTAAGCGTAGCTGATCTCAGATAAGTTTTTATTGATCTTGGAGGAAGGTATAATGCTTTAGATGCTTCTGTATAACTATAACCTTCAATCAGGATGAGCTGAATGATCTGTTGCTGTTGAGGGTGCAGATGATACAACAAATTTTGTAAAGTGTGATCCTTGTTCATTTGTGCTGCATTTATCTGTACTCCTCTGCCCATTGTCTTGCTTTTCTTTCCTGAGCAGCCTTCTTTTTCACCGCTCGGTAAATAACTCCATAAAGCATTGATGCATAATGATCATATAATTATGCTAGAACTACTCAGCACATAGGAGCAGTGATGGGCACGTATATAACCCAGAGCACTTGTCCAATTGCCTGCGAAATACCAAGCAGCAATTAAAGCCGTAGTAAGTACCATCGTATCGTTAACTTGCCGCTGTTCATTTTCCTGGTGGTGGATACCTTGCAGAATATCATCTAAAATTACATAAATTGCGATCGTGTTGTCATTAAGCATAATATAGTCTGTTTTGAAGTGTGGGAACCTCAAAATTACTAAACTATGCCATATGACCACACTTCTTACCTTTCTCATAGGTAGCAACTTGAATTGATTAGGTACATCACAAAACTTATGCAAGGGTTGGGTTGTTACAAAAAATCTAGAAGATATTATTGAAGTTGGAGCTATTAGGGCAAAGAACACGGTAATCACCCATGACTGAATATCGCCGAACAACTTACAATACACAAATTTTCACCAAACTTCGGAAAGGATCATTTATGAAGTGTTGAAAAAACTTCTTAACTTGTATGCTTCAACGTTAAACAGCTAACCTGCACACGAATATATGCACAATATGGACCTTACAATTTACCCCACAGAAACGCCTGCCTCATCAGGACCCAAACTTACCATCAGTCAGGTGCTTTCTTATTTTGAGACTACCCTCAAAAAGAAAAACAATTACGTTAGGCTGGTGAAGCAATATATAATTTTCTGCCAGCAAAAAGACTATCTTTTTGACATGATCAGCTATAACCTCTATACAGTGGGTCAGTGGCCGAGCCAGAAGACACCTATCAAAAGGTTTGTGAAGTTTGCAGATGAACATGGAATTCACCAGGCACTCCCAGATCCTCCGGCATATTCTCTGCCACCGGCAGCCAATACGCTGGTGCTGGGTTTTTTGGATGATGCAAAGAATCTCACCGACGGTAGTAAGGAAACTTATCTGAAAAGCTTGAACGACTTTTTCTTTTTTTTGGAACTGGAAGTGAAAAACAACCATCAGTCTGGCCTTTCCGGACGAGGCTTCTCCGGAAGAACAGTTGTTCGCTATGTAGCCTGGCTAAAAAAAGAGACACCTGACCGTTCCCCATGTTCCCCTTTTACAGTGTCTCTGCGCCTGTCAGCAGTTAAGCAGCTTGCCTCCTGGATCATCAGCCACAGGCACAAAATTGCTGTTCCGCTAAACGCCGAGCAGCTCGATGCACTCCGAGATGTGGCAGAGGTACGCGGACCAAGACTGGATCATCAGTTTCACAAAGATGGCCTATCGGAGACGCAACGTGAGACGCTGCTCTCTGTAGTAGATAATGCAAAATGGTGTGCAATTGTTGCACTGCTGGCTTATGAGGGCTTGCGTACTATAGAAGTGACGCGCCTTCAATACAAGGACATAGACTTTAAAGAAATGAAATTATGGGTGCTTGGTAAGGGTCAAGATATCAAAGTGCAAATCAGGCTGTTTACGCCCTGTGCCAACTATCTGAAAGCCTACATTGCCTGCCTTCCACAGGGTATTTCGCCGAATGCTTCTCTGTTTTCGGAGCTTAATACCGGGCAGATACGCTACCACGTGGGAAAATATTTGAAGATTGCCGGACTCAAAACCAACAGGGTATCTGCCCACAGCCTGCGGCATACCGCAGCACAGATACTTATTGCCAAAGGCGTAGAACCAATGTATGTGCAACAGCATTTGCGACACAAAGATTTTTCAACCACGCAAATCTATGTAACTCAGCAAACTAACAAAGAGTACTTTCATCATTTGTCTGAGGATATATAAGTGAACGCTTCTGGCTTTCTTTCGCTTTTGTCCATTAAGTACTGAAGTAGCTTGTTTAACATAATTAAAGTTATTCTACTTTTTGACTTATACCTGCAATAATACAATGACTGTAGCTTTGGCAGTTAACAAGCCTATCCGAAGCCAGTAAAAGTGATATGTGCTACTACTTTACATCTGACTTCGGATGAAATATGGTGATTGTTTGCAGGGCTGTTACCATTGCAGCAGACTGATCTTGCTTTTGTTGCTGTCTTCTACCAGTACACTGCCTTTGGAAGAGTGGATACCATAGTAGGTATTCTTTTTGGAGAAATGCTGGTGGTAATACTGGTTTACCGGGCCTTTGGGATCAAAACACTTGAAAAAGGTGTTGTACCCCACTCCTTTCTCAAAGTCATGGCGATAGGATACTACCTTTTTGCCATCTTTAGCAAATTCCTGTGTGCAAATAGCGTCTACCGTACCAAGCTGCAGACGCATATGGTGATCTTGTGTCAGATAGGCCATTGTGGTTCTTTGATAAGGCGACGTATGCTTTCTGTATTTGGTGTCCTGCACCAGCGGATCGTTTTCTTCACTGACCTGCTGCCATCGCTTATTGCCCTGCAAATCATAAGCCGTCAGGTAGTAGCCATCTACGTACCCGGTGCCTATACCTTTGTTGTTGCCATACAAGCCATACGCATAGACTGTGTGGTTCTTCTCATCCATCAATAACCCGGCGAAAGCACTCCTGTCCAGGTGATAAGAAGTTCTGGACGCGCCATACATGGAAGTAGTGGGTCCTGCACTGACGCCTCCATCAGAAAAGCCTTCTGCTCCGGGGATGTAGTGGTGGTTGACGCTCTGTCTCATATGCAGCCCATCTACCTGGTGGTTCAGCGTTGTTTTCTGCGTTATCTTTCCCTGAGCGTCCAGGGCAACAAGCTGGCATTGCATGTTTTCTTCTTTATCTGACAAAGCTTTGCCTGCCATCCAGAGATGCTTGTCGTTATGGGCGACATACTCCCAGGCCGTAAATGACTTATCCAGCAATGGTAGCTGGGTAACAGTCTTTTGCAGGGAAAAATCCTGATGGCTCATCTTGTAGACAAGTAACAGATCGCTGCCATCTTTGGTGGCATTTTCCTGCAGGTTGATGAAGGTGAGATACTGCTTGTCGCAAAAACGAAAGATGGCTCTACCTTCCATTTCTTTGAGGGCAAGCTCATGGGTTTTAGTCTTTCCCTGCCTGCTGACCTGGGTGAGAAACATGTCGGCGGCACCAAGGGCATAGAGCCTGTTTTCAATGTGGTAGACGTAGTCTCCGTTGGGAGTGGCCACCATGTGCTGGCCCTGCACTTTGTTGATCTGGGTGGTTGCTATAGGTACGCTCCATACCAGCTCCAGGGCCGGGGTATAGTAATGCAGTTGCCAGTCCAGGTTTTTAGAATAGTTCTTTTCTTTACCGGTTTTGATGATAAAACCATGCTCACGCAAATCCAGGTAGTCCAGCGTGGATGCTCCTTTGTCAAGGGAGATGCTGACTGTTTTTTGTCCATAGCTCATTGTGCAGACACACAGAGCAGAGAGCAGAGCAAGTAACTGTTTCATAGCAGATGAATGGTTTGGTATCAAATTGATTTTTGTCTGTTAGACTTGTTAGATTCTGACTATCAGCGTTTTAACGCTAGTTGATAGCTAGCAAGTCCGGCACAAAGTCCTACTATTTGATCTTTGAGTTCATTGCATTTCAGTCTACACCTGTTTTTTAAGATTCTGTATTTCTTCATCCTTTCAATAGCGTGCTCCACAAATATGCGCTCTTTGCTCACAGCCCTGTTTCTTTCTTTCTGCTTGTCACCCAGTTACGGTGATGGGTTTTTCTTTGACTTCCTTGGCTTCTTCTGGCCGATGATCAATTCTGCGAACTCGTAGTGCTTGCCCACCCCCACAAATCCCAGGTCAAAGAGCACTTTATGGTTTTTAAACCATCCCTCACCGGGGGTGAACTCACTTTTGAGCCCATATCCACGTTGCTTCCTGCATACAGATGGCTCACGTAGTAGATATACTGACGCTTGTCCGAGACCAGTAAGGCAATATTAGTATGGGTAGACTTCTTTCCACTATAGGTAACTTTCTGGTTTTCATAACCTTACGGCCGATCAGTCAGCTTCTCAAACCCATCAACAATGAGCTGTTCGGCATCCCCTAAGCAGACATCAAACTCCTGATACTCTTGATACGTCTGCCCGTTCTGCTCATGATACGTGCGCTCCATGTCCGAAAGTAGACAGTCAAAATCCTCTCTGCTAAAACCGGTTGAGTCTTTGAATTGACGTTTGGATGTTATTTCCCGATAGTTCATGAATATAAACAGCTCATATCTTGCAATTGTTTGATTTACAGAGACTAACAAGTCTATTTTCGAGCGTCACAGGAAGCCCACAAGTATGGTTTCTATTAAATGTTATCATATTGCCCAACATGTCAAAAAAGAGATTCTCACCTTTATAAAAAAACTCGCTTTTGTCTATGGCCCAAAAACCTGTTATCGTTTTTTCTACTTTACCAGCGCATCCGTGTAAAATAAATGCGCCAACTACCATTGTCAGAAACCTCTTGATTTTCATTGCTGATTAGTTTTAGGTGCTACGTAGGTGCGGTTCACACGGGCATTATCAGATCCAGCATGCAATGCCGTAGCAGAACGGTAAAACTGCCATCCCCATTGCCAAAGTTCTTTGTCCAGCCTCGGCTTCACCGTGAAAGGGCTTTCCGGATTGAACATCCAATTCATGGCCAGGCCCGTCATACCGGGAGCGGCCAGTGGAATAAAGTGACTGGGAACCACCATCCCTGCATTTCCAGTGGATGCTCCGGTGGCAAAATCACCCTTATCCAGCACATGCACCTCGTGCCCTTGCTGCTGCAAATAATAAGCGCAACACAACCCGATGATGCCCCCACCTACTATGACAACTTTTTTTTGCATACGTTTATATGACGAATACTTTCTTAAATCACCTGAAACCCAAAAGCATAGGGATCAGCCTCATCAATGATAACATGGTTGTACCCGGTAATGATAGCCCACCCTTCTATGCTTGGAATGATGGCCGGAAAATCGCCTACCCTGGTGACTGCCTCTACCTTACCCTTGAACTGTGAACCAATAATACTTTCGTGAATAAAAACATCTCCCTGATGGAGCTTGCCTTTGGCCTGCCACTGCGCCATACGGGCGGAAGTGCCTGTACCACACGGGGAACGGTCCAGTGCCTTGTCTCCATAAAAGACAGCATTGCGTGCCGTAATGTCCGGAGCAACCGGCGTGCCTGTCCACAGGATATGGCTAAGCCCCCGGATGGTATTGTTTTCCGGATGCACGAAGCTATATTGATCATTGAGTTGCTGCCTGAGTACCGGACTCCAGCGAATCAGCGCATTAGCGGTGTAAGCTTCCATGCCCTGGTAATTTTCCTGCTTGTCTACAATGGCGTAAAAGTTGCCGCCATACGCTACATCAACGCTAAGCATACCCAGGTCGGGGCAGACCACTTCCAAGTTTTCTGCTGCCAGATAGGAGGCCACGTTGGTCAGCCGGACGGAGGTCACCTTCTTTCCTCGTTGCTCATAGCTGATGTTGACCAGCCCGGCCGGGGTTTCCAGCCGCAGCTGGCCAGGCACCTGGGGTACGACCAGCCCTTCTTCTATGGCAATGGTCACCGTGCCGATGGTGCCATGCCCACACATGGGCAGGCAACCGCTGGTTTCGATAAACAGTACACCCATATCGTTGGCCGGATCAGCAGGCGGATACAATATGCTGCCCGACATCATATCATGGCCTCGGGGTTCGAACATCAATCCCTTTCTGATCCAGTCGTATTCCAGCAAAAAATGCTGCCTTCTTTCACTCATTGATTGACCTTTGAGCAAGGGCCCTCCGCCCGCAACCAACCTGACCGGGTTGCCACAGGTATGAGCATCTATGCAGAAAAAAGTTTTTCGTATAGCCTGCCTGTTATTTTTTGACATGTTGTAGTAATTATAGGCTCAATATGCCGGGATATCCTGTAAAAAAATCAGGCGGGTACTTCTGCGGCAAGGTAATCGGGCAAAGCAGGGCGGTTGGCCAGTCCATCTTCCAGGATTTTTTGCACTCTTTTCCGTTCTGCACTCGCCAGTGGTAAACGGGGACGGCGCATGTTCTCGGTGCCCAACCCAGTATATACTTCGGCAAGTTTGATATTCTGCACCAGTTGCGGAGACACATCCAGTTCAAGAATAGGCAGAAACCAGCGGTAGATGTCGATAGCCTCCTGGTACCTTCCGGCTTTGATCAGGCAATAGATTGCCACTATTTCGCGGGGGAAAGCGCATACCAGGCCGGCTACCCATCCGTCGGCACCCATCAGCAGGCTTTCCATGACCAGTGTATCCACGCCTGCGATCACCCGAAACCGATCCACAAAACGGTTGTACATCTTGGTGACATTAGAGATCTGACGGCTGGATTCTTTGACAGCCTGGATAGTAGGATAGGCAGCAAGCTCTTCGAACATATCCAGCGTCACCTCAATCTTATAATCAATCGGGTTGTTATAGATGATAATCGGCAGATCGGTGGCCGCTGCAATGTTTTTGAAGTAAGTAACAGTTTCATGGTCAGTAGCTTTATAGCGCATGGGTGGCAGCAGCATCAGCCCGTTGGCACCACTTTTTTGTGCTTGTTCGGCCATCCGTATGGCAGCTTTGGTCGTTTGCTCGGCCACGTTGAGCACAACGGGAATCTTGCCCTGCACAAGCTGAAGGCAGGTACTGACCAGCTCGAACTTTTCTTCTTCTTCTAAGGAACTGGCTTCTCCCAGCGATCCGCCCAGGATAATACCGTGTACCCCGGCCTCTAGCTGTGCGTTGATATTTTTTCCAAAGGTTTTCAGATCAAGCCGGTCGTCTGCGGTAAATTTGGTGGTAATGGCCAGACAAATACCTTTCCATTGAACTTGCATAATAGCGTAACTTTAGTGGTTCAAGCGAACTGTAATGTACAAAATTATAAGAAACTCGTGGATGATTGTTGGCGCATTTTGATGTATGTCAATACTATTTTAACTAAATTTTGTAGGGTGATCTAATTATGTTTGGTCTTCGTCAAACATTTATCTGTATCGTATGCTTATCTACATAAGCTACAACTTGACAAAAACATCATGACAGACCCTACAGATCGTATAGACACACCTGATCAGCCACAGCGCATAGATCCTTTGGAAGAGCCACAACAAGATTTTTCCCACCAGACCGCGATCAAAGGGTTGATCTTCGATATGGATGGCACCATCATTGACAGCATTCAGCAGGATTATGAAGCGTGGAACAAGACCTTTGAACCCTATGATATAAGCATACCCTATGAGAAATATGTAAAACAACTCGGCGCCAAAGGAGAAGAGATCGTCAGAAAACACATAGATATCTCTGAAGAAGAAGCTAAAGAGTTTACTAAAAAAAAGGATGAACATTTTCAGAAAGATGTAGAAGAGAACGGACTCAAAGCCATGCTACATATTGAGCCTATTCTGGAGCAGGCCAGGAAGCTAAATATGAAGATAGCACTGGCAACCGGCAGCAAAATGGACAAACTGGATATGGTATTTAAGCACGTAGACCTGCGCGATTATTTTGATGAGATCATCACCGCCGACCATGTAGAAAATGGTAAGCCCAATGGTGAGGTATTTGAAAAGGCCGCCAAACAACTAGGATTATCACCCCATGAAGTGCTTGTATGGGAAGATGCCACGTTAGGCGTACAAGCCGCCAAAAACGCACAGATGAAATGTGTGTGTATCACTACCACGCAAAAGGGAGACCACAAAGGGCTGGAAGAAGCCGATGTGCTCATTGACACTTATGAAGGAATCGACCTACAGAAGTTGATCCATGCGATAGCTTGAAATAAAGCAACGGGCAAGGTCATCATTGGTTACTTTTTTTGAAACTAACCTGCAAAATACTTTTTTCTACGACTTCCAGCACGCCAGGAATAAAGACCAAAAGTGTAGGTACCAAAAAAAGCCTGCTTTGATAAGCCACAGCAGACCACCAATGCACCAGAAACCAAATGGGCACCAATGCCAGAAAAATTATTCTGAGTTTGAAGTCAATACTGTTAAACTTATATATAAAAATAAGGGGTAATATCATAAAGGTGCCATACATCTCAAAATACGTTTTGATACTTACCAGACTAAACAGGTTGATGACCAGCGTTGGCAATCCGGGGGAAGCACCTCTTACTCCCTGGTAGTCTTCAAAGCCGTAATAAAATCTTAATCCAAAATAAATGGCGATAAAAAACAAATAGGAAATTGCCGTAATCATGATAGTTTTCTTCGGGGCTACTACTTGGTCAAACCGGATGTGTGCCAGGCTAAAGTTTTTTAAGTCCAGCCTACAGACATAATAAATAAAAGGAATCAACACGGAAGTTTCACGATTTAGCGCACCCAGTATGGCGATGGGCAAAATATACCAGTCGTATTTTTCGGTATAGATGATGTAGCCAGCCATCAGATACAACAGCACATCTATATAAGTATTGAACGCAAGGTCGCTGTCGTTGACAGAATTTCCCATAGACAGGGATAGGATAATGAGTCCGATAAAAATCAGCCAATCACTTTTCACCATCTTTGTATAATACATAAAGGCCACTATGAAGATCATGATATGCAGCAAAAACCTGAATAAGATGAAGATCATGTTGTATTTGACGAATCCCGGGGTGCTCAAATCACTTAGTAGCTCCTGCGTTTTAGCATATTTATCCTGATGCGTAGTATCGCTGGTAGATATTGCCTGATCACCCAGGGACTCGACGACCATTGCATTAAGATAGCCAGCGGGTGTATTTTCTTTTTTTGTCATGGTAAAGGTGGCTTCTCCTGCTGAGTTTGGCGTGATGTTATCGAGGGTAACCACTTTGCTATGATTATTTTGTACCGGTAAGGCTTTGCTCTCGCTGTTGGAGGTAAAGACTGTCGAGCCGTTGTCGGTAGCACCGGACCAACGGCTGCCAGCCAAAAAAGTGAAGGCATACCGCGTGTTTGGATTTAGTCCTTGTATCATGGCTTTCACTGTATCAGGCCCTCCGAATATGCCGAAATAATAATAATCTCTCAGCACATCGTCAGGATAAACACCTGAATTATCTCCTGTGGTGGGGCCTTCAACATGCGTTTTCCACCAGGGTGTTTGCAAAGCCAGACTGATACTACTATGTTCTCCCTGATCGTTGAGTAAATTGCTCGCTTGTGCCGTTGTCATATTATTCCAGGGCGGAGTAGCGACAGTGTCGCTTGCAAAATTAATATAAATGCGTTCTTTTTGCCCATGATCACGGGTTGCCAGCCGGTTTGAAGGTACAAACTTCTCGATATCCACTACCTGGTCAATAGTATGCGTGTACACCTGATAGCCTCCCTCGATGAGCCAATGGCTCAGTACCCGATACTGCCACGGATTATGAAACAAAACATCGCCACTCAGAAACCCCTGATGCCGGGCATACTGCTCCAGTCCTAAGCCGTTATGGTAATTCGTATAGATGGGATATAAAGCCATGTATACCAATGAGATTACGATGAAAAGTTTTTTTCCTTTGCCTTTAAGATTATACCGTTTATTCATTCACACCAAAAATTGCAGTTGATAAAAAGCCCGGGAGAACCCAGGCTTTTCAAAAAATAGTTACTCTTTAAGCACCCTGAATGCCTTAACTTCGTCGTTAATCCGTATCATCAGCACATAAGCTCCCTGGCTTAGGTTGAGAAAGCCCAGATCAAGGGTATTTGCTTCGGCACTGATATTTTTGTGTTCAGTATACAATACTTTTCCGCTTAGATCGGCCAAAGATATTTCTGCATCTCCAAGGTAACCTTCCGGCATCGTGAGCTGTATTTCTTTCTTAAACTGGTTGGGATAGATCGCTATATCGCTCAACATCATTTTTCCTTCGGAAGCCTGGCGCACTGTCTTGTTATACGATACAGGCTTTTGATATTTTGCCTTTATTTTTAGGTTCAGCGCGTCTTCACTGGGGTAAGATTCTATGACCATCGCATTAAAGATAGACCACCGGGCGCCGCTGGTAACCTTTATCCGCACTTCTCCATTTTCATCGGGCACCACTCCCCTGATCGTCTCTGTATTGGTGGTATTCTGAAAAGCTTCCGTCACAACCGTTTGGCTTCCAATGGAGAAATCTGTCTTCACACTGAAATTCTGGTTGATAGAGCTAAAGAATACGAAATTATACCGCATGGTCTGGTCAAGGCCAAGCACTTTGAGATTGGCGACTTCAAGGTTTTCCATGAAGAAAAAGCTTTTCGTCACCTTATCAGGATATACACCAGCATTATTTCCTGTGGTGAGTCCCCAGTCATTGTCTCCGGTTAAGCTTTGTTCAAATTTTATGGCAATACCTGTTTCATTCCCTTTTTCATTTTTAAACTCGCCAAAGACATCTCCGTTGAGCGGTAAAACACCAAAGTTATTCCAGGGCGAAGCCTGATCATACGCCCTGTCTCCATTCATGTTCATATACACATAGTAGAGAATGGTGGTGCCAGGCACCGGATCAGATTCAACCGATGTATCTGCATACATAGACTTTACTTTGTAATAATACAGTATACCCGTAGACAGGCCATTATCTGTATAGGCGGTGGCATTTCCGGTATATATTTTTGAGAAACCACTGGTTTTGCTGGTAGATCGGTAAAGTTCATAGCTGTTTACATCCGGCGCAGCCAGCCAATTAATGTTGATCTGACTACTGTTGACACCATAGGCCGTTACTTTGGTAGGTAATGGTCCACCAGCATTATCCGGGTTGTTATAAGCATCAATGATCAGTGCATTGAGATAACCGATGGGAGTACCAGCACTTTTGCTGAGCGTGAAGGTGGCTTTCCCGGTGACATTGGGGGTATAATTGCCGATCACTGCTGCCTGGGTGGTATTTCCCTGAACGTTCAATGATGCCGAACCAAATCCATCCAAAGCATAAACAGTACTTCCATTATCTGTGATGCCGCTTCCGCTGAAAACGCTGCTGCCTACAAACCGGAAGGTATAGCGTTTTTGAGGATCCAGTCCTGAAATTTCCATTTTCACGGTACTTGGCGCGCCATTGTATCCGAAATGATAGTACTCTTTCAGCGCAGCATCAGGAACGATACCGGCATTGTTTCCTGTAGAAGCACCTTGTGAATAAGTCCCGCCCCAGGCAGTCAGCAGTTTGAGGTTGATACCCGTGCCTGCACCGTTTTCTTTGGGCAGATTGCTGAAAACATCATTCACTGCCGGTACTTTTTTGGTATTGAACCAGGGGGAAGCAGCCGTTGTGTTCTGCGTGAAGTTTACTTTTACGGAAAATAGCTTCTGAGGATTTACCGTCAGATCAAAGGCCGCAGTTGTGGTACCAAAAGTGTTGGTTGCTGAAATTTCCAGTCCTGTATAGCTTCCTACATGTTGCGGAGCAGGCGTAAAAGACAGTATGCCGGTGCCGTCTCCCTGATCCTGAAAGCTGGCAAAGGCCGGTAAACTACTGGCATGTAGTGTGATACCGGTTTTGGGTGCTCCAACCACCTGTATCATCTGTGTTGTTGTTGTGTTGGACTCTACCACCATCTCTCCAATAGGCACGATAGATGGCGGATTTGCAGGTGTGGTGATGGAAACCACCTCTGGATCAACCGATTTGCCGTGCGCATTAAATGACAGCACCTTATAGTAATAGGTTGTGTTTCCGTCTACCTGGTTATCCGTAAAGGAGGTAACATTGGTCTCTATTATGCCGATCAGATTATAATTTCCACCCTGCGCGTCTGAGCGGTATACTTCAAATCCATCTTCGTTGAAAGGCGTATCTTTCCAGCTCAACAAAACATGACTGTCGACAAACTCGGTGGTTAACCCCTCCGGTGCTACGGGAGGGTTGCCATCGTCTACATCAGTTTCTATCACCAACGCATTCAGGTAGCCTGCCGGTGTGTTGGCAGCTTTGGTCATCGTAAAGAGTACTTCGCCGCTGGTATTAGGAGATACGTTGGTGATGCTTACCACATTCTTGCTGTTATTTTGCGCATACAGCGTCTGGCTATTACTACCAATCGTAAAGATGGTAGAACCATTGTCCGAACTACCTGTCCATTTGCTACTGGCCAAAAAGCTGAAAACATACTTTTGATCAGCTTTTAGCCCGGTTATTTTTACACTGACGGCATTAGGGCCGCCGAAGATACCAAAATAGTAGTATTCTTTGAGTACATTATCGGGATATACCCCGGAATTGTTGCCGGTTACGGCTCCTTCTGTGTGTGTTTTCCACCAGGTAGTCTGAAAAGCCATGCCTACGCCACTGCCAGTTCCCTTGTCGTTGACCAAATTGGTCGTGCTCAGAGCTTTGACGTTGTTCCAGGGCGAAGCCTGATTGGTGTTGGCGGTGACATTGATATAGATACGTTCTCTGGGGTCTACTTCTTTTACTTCCATCGTAAACTTTTGGGTAGAGGTTCCACCACTGCCATCGCTTACCTTGATGCTTATGTTGTTGTAAATACCCGCATGTACATATCCCGGAGAAAGCTTGAGGGTAGCAGTACGGTTTGAGGCCGTGAGCTTGGCAAAAGAAGGCAGATTGGTAGCCTGCCAGGTAAGCTCATCGCCGGCATTTTGGTCGGTAGCCTTCAGGTTGAGGGTGGTTGTGTCCCCTTCGTTGATAGACAAATCACTGATAGCAGCGAGTACCGGTACTTTGTTGGTGCCTACAATTAATACAAAGTCATCGGTAGCGGTGCCTCCATGCTGATCTGCCACCTTCACCGTCAGGTTGTAGGTGCCAATATGTGCAGCAGTTGGCAGAAAGACAATGCGTCCTGTACCATCGCCATAGCTGGTGAGTGTTCCAAACGAAGGCAGACCGTTTACTGTAAACGTGAGAATTTCCTGATCTACATCTTCGGCAAACAACATCACCTCGGAAGACTCTCCGATGGCAGCACTGACATCCCGGATGTCCTCTAGCATAGGGGGATTATTTTTAGTATTGGCAGAAACCACGCCCGTTTCGCTTGTACCACCTGCCCCAACGGCTGTCACTTTATAATAATACTTCACGTTGGTAAACAGATCGGCATCCTGGTAGCTCATCGTACTGCTGTTGTTGGCTGGTAGCGTGGCCAGCAGCAAGAAGTTATTGTCTGTGCTTGCCGAGCGATAGATTTCAAAACCAGTTTCGTTGTTGCTGTTGTCTTTCCACGACAGACTGATCTTTGTATCAGAAACAGGTGTAACGGCCAGGTTAGTGGGTGCAGTAGGTGCCGGGGGCAGCGACAACGTTTTGGCGTTAATATCCAGGTCTTTCAGTGCAGAAACCGGGATGAGCTGCTTGGCAATATCCGGACCTGAGTAACGGACTTTCAAGCCGTACCCTCCTGTTCCTTGCCTGAATGCCACTTTAATAGGATAAGACCCTGCCTGAGACACACTATACGTACCATTGCGCTCTTTTATACTTTGGTCATAATCATTGTTCACCACCTGCGTGTTGTTGATCCAAAGCTTGCTTCCATCATCTGACTCGGTATAAAAGGTATAGGTACCAGCGGCGGGTAGTGCTATTTTCCCTTCCCATATAAAGGCAAAATTGGTGTTGGCATTTCTTTCTTCAAGGCTAAACTGCGTTGAAGCTCCGGTTTTTACAGGTGAAGCAGTTTCCAAAGCCGCAATATTTTTAAATGATCCTTCATAATACTCAAAGACAAGTCCGCTACTGATTTCATTAGAAAAGCCTGACTCGCCGTATTTGCCAATGGCCTGTATCTTATAATAATAGGTCGTTTCGGCAGTTAGCTTTTTATCACTATATGTTGTGACATTCTTACCCACAGTAGCAATTGGATAAAAAGGTGCTGCCAGATTGCTGGTTCTGAAAATCTGAAAACCCGATTCGTCATCGCTGTTATCTGTCCATTGAAGGTTAATCTGCTCATAAGATATTGCCGTGGCCGACAAGCTGGTAGGAAACGATGGAGGTGTGCCGGGCATGGTAAACGCATCCTTTAAAGCATCTGCCGGAATAACTTGCTTGGTTATTCCAGGACCACTCCACATAACCTGTAAAGCTTCCCCACCGGTTTTCTCAAAATAGGCTACCCGTATTTTATGGCTTCCGGAAGTGAGTGTGATAGTACCACTACGCTCCCGGCTGCTGTGGATACCGTCATTGTCTACAATCTTTGTATTGTCAATATATAGTATACTGCCTTCATTAGAATTTGTATAAAAAGTATAGACACCATCCTGAGGAATTGTAATGGCACCTTCATAGTTGAAGGCAAAATTATCATTACGGTTTCTAACAGACAGGTTAAAATTATCAATCTGGCCTATCTTGACAGCCGTTAGCGTACTGAAATCAGGTATTTTACTCCAGCTTCCTTCATAATAAGCATAATTCAATCCGCTGTTGACAGTGGCCACCGTGAGCTGAGCACTAGGCGCGGAAATGTTTCCTGCCAAATCCACTGCCTTCACCGTAAAATTGTAAACTTTTTTGGGGATCAGGTTATAGATCGTCGTGGTAAGCGCAGAGGTTTGGGTAACCTTAGTACCGTTGCGATAAATCTCATATTTGTTGATCCCCACATCGTCGGTAGCAGCATCCCAGGCAAGGGTGACTAGGTTATCTGTGGTGCGGAGGGCACGCAGGTTGATCGGCGGCGTAGGAGGAACCGCATCTATTTGGGTTTTGACCTGTATCTGTGGCGATACATCTCCAGCCGCCGTGTTATTTACCGGGCGCACCACATAGAAATACTCAATGCCAGGCAGCAGGTTTTTGTCCAGATAATTGTGGATATCCGCCTGGGTCAGGCTAATAAACTCATACGGGCCTTGCGTCTGCTGACTTCTGTAAATTTCAAAGCCGGTTTCATTGTTTTGCGGGTTGGGTTTATCACTCCAATCTAATTTCACTTCCGACTTGGAGGGCGCATAGGCGGTCAGGCCAATGACGGGGTCGGGGCGGTTGGGGCCGCTGCTGTCGACCACTTTGAAAGGAGAAGAATAATTGCTGGAACAGCCAAACTTTTCGGTGACCGAGGCAACATATTCTCCGGGCTGTGAAACGACAAATATCCGGGAGGTAGACA
>CATQIH010000063.1 GCA_958296015.1 Cyclobacteriaceae bacterium | reverse complement strand
AGTCAAGAAACAATTAAGAGCAATCTTAATAGCAGAAGACCTGTAATCTTAAGAGGTAAAAGTGAAAAAAACTGTTTTTTAGGTATATTTTGCGATTACGATGGTGGTCATGCCTGGGTTTGTGATGGATATCGCACTTATAATACAGAGTGTTGTGGTTACTTGTATTTTCATATGAATTGGGGATGGGGCGGTTCTTATGATGGATGGTTTGGATTTAACAATTGGAATCTTAGTTCTTATGCTTTTAACTATAAACGAGCAGCAGTTGTCAACATTAAACCTTGAGTAGCCATGCTTACAAGAATGCTGAAATCTTTAGGGTGTGTCACCTTATCATTTTTTGCTACTTTTTGTAGTTCGTGTGATAACAATGACGAGTGCTTTACGCCTCCACCTGATTTTGTTTTTGATATTCGCAATGAAAATAATAGAAGTATTCTATCCGATTTTGAAGAAGAAGATATACGGCTGTATTATTTAGACAAAGACGACAGACAAGTCGCTGTTGACTTTACTAAAGAAGGCTTTATTTTCTCACGACAACTTCCCTGGCTTAGCGTAGAGGGTAAAAACCCGTTTTATCTTAAGACAGGTTCAGTGACAGATACTTTGCAGGTGGAAGTATTTCAAGATAAAAGCTTGAAAGATTGCGCGGCCTTTTTTTACAGCTATGTAGGGTTCAACGGAGAGCCTGCTAACCTAGATACATTAAACAAAAATATGCCTCCCGTATATGTAGGAATCAGGAAATAATAGTTAGAAAGGATAAAATATTGTTAAATATTCCCTACGGTATGAAATATTATATCGTAGGGATTTTTTCAAATCTATAGATTCTAAAACCCAAAACCCAATCCCCTTCTAGCTTTAGCCGCAGAGGCATCCACCGTGGAGCGTCCAGCTTGTATCTGCCGCAGTGGGACTGCCCCAGTGGAGCTGAAGCTTACAATTGTTGCCAGTCTAAGACTGGCCTTCATTGTTTCACTTCATCGGAACGCCGACCGGCCACAGACTGCGCGTCCCGGATTGAAGCGAGGGGGGAATGCCTAATTCTGAGGGCTTCAGTATCATACTGAAGCCAGAATTTCTCTTAACCAAAGTGCATACTACTAAGGGATAAGATGCACAAAATTTGTACGTTGAGTCAGTAAAAAGGTGACTGAGATCAGTTGAAAGATGAGTTGAGTCAGCAAAAAGGTAACCGAGATCAGTTAAAAGGTAAGTTAAGTTAGCAAAAAGGTAACCGAGATCAGTTAAAAGATAGGATGAGTCAGCAAAAAGGTGACTGAGGTTTGCTTATTGTATACCCAAGTAATGTTTTTATCACGCCTCTGCGGGTCACAAGACCCGCAGATAAGTTGGAAAGCACTCCTTTCTGCATAATCAAAGTTTGTGTCGGGGCACAAGACCCGCCACGGTAGTGATGCTATCTATAGGGTAGCAGTCTTTTCTTCCTCTGATCCAAATCCCAAAGTCTGTGCGGAATACCCCCTGCCGGACGGTCCGCTGCGCGGTCGGCCCGCGCTCCACACAAGCCACGGGTATAGTGATTCTTCTATATTCCCTAAAGTGTGACTCGCTCCTCGGGTTCTTGTTCAGCTTGGTCGCCCGAAAAGTGGAAAGTATCCATCAGTTTCCAAGGCCCACCCAGGTAGGCCCATAGCTGTAGTGCTGTACCTGCTGCTGCGAAAGGCGTAAACTGTTGCCGAAGTTTTTCTGCAAGTGCTTTTGCTTCCTGTGGAGCCACTTTATTTTGAATAGTGATGTGTGGCCATAGTTTTTGCTGGTCCTGTGGGGTGAGCCAATGCCGCCAATGGTGTGCCAGTTGCTGCCGGAAACCAACCAGTTGCTGACTCTCCAGCACATAAGCTACACCCCTACCAATCATTTTTACACCCGTTACAGCCAGTTCAACATGCTCTTGTACCAAACACATCTGCGTCAATTTCTTCGCAATTGCTTCGTACTCCTCGCCTGGCAAATGATGAAACAGCGTAAGGTGGGCATCTATAAAATTGCGGTCAGGCGGAAAGTATCGTTTTCTGGCATCATTAAAAAACCAAAGGAAGCATCATCCAGTGTCAATGTTAGTATAAGGGGCTTTTCTATCATAAACATATTTGTTTAATCTACATGGCAAGGTGCAGATAGGTTATCTTACTTTTTGAACTCATTCCTTTTGGCCTAACGTTATGTATTCTGCACTTAGATTTTCTATTTTTGCACACGTATGTTAGCAATCAACAATTTATCTTATTTTATTGGCAGCCGCCCGCTGTATGAGCAGGCAAATTTACATATCAAACCCAAAGACAAGATCGGCCTGATCGGTTTGAATGGTACAGGGAAATCCACCTTACTCCGGCTTATTGATGGAGAATATACCCCTGATGCAGGAGAAATATCCAAAGCAAACGACTGCACCGTTGGTTTTCTCAACCAGGACATGCTTTCTTTTCAGTCTGATGACAGCATATTAAACGTAGCCATGCAGGCTTTTGAAGAGGCCCTCGACATTGAGCACAAGATAGAAAAAGTGCTCAAGCAAATGGAAACCAACTACGAAGATAAGCTGGTAGAGAAGCTTACGCGGCTTCAGGAACGTTTTGAAGCGTTGGAAGGCTACTCTTTGCAGGCAAAGGCAGAGGAAATTCTGGAAGGAATAGGCTTTGCCACCGAAGACCTCAAGCGCCCGCTCCGCGAGTTTTCCGGAGGCTGGCGTATGCGCGTGATGCTTGCCAAGCTACTGCTGGAGCAACCCTCGCTGCTGATGCTCGATGAGCCAACCAACCACCTCGATCTGCCCTCCATCCAGTGGGTAGAAAACTACCTGCGCTCTTACGAAGGGGCTGTCATCGTGGTATCGCACGACCGTCAGTTTCTGGACAACACCGTAGATATGATTGTGGAAGTAGCCCAGCAGCAACTCACCTCCTACGCGGGCAACTACTCGTTTTACCTGGAAGAAAAGATGCTGCGAAAAGAGATTCAGCAGAATGCTTTTGAAAACCAGCAACAGAAGATCAGGCAAACAGAGCGTTTTATAGAACGGTTCAGGGCCAAATCTACCAAAGCCCGGCAGGTACAGTCGCGGGTGAAATCCCTGGAACGCATGGACCGAGTGGATGAAGTGATGGATGAGAATGCCTCTGTCAACTTTAAATTTAACTTTAAAAGGCAGTCCGGGAGGTTTGTGGTAGAACTGGAAGACATTTCAAAAGCTTATACGGCCCAGCCAATATTCAAAGATGCCTCTATCACTATAGAGCGGGGCGACAAGATTGCCCTGATTGGTGCCAACGGAAAGGGAAAGTCTACGCTGTTGAGAATTATTGCCAACACAGAAAATTTTGAGGGAGAACGTCGGTTGGGCTACAATGTGGAAATGGGTTTCTATGCGCAGCACCAACTGGAATCGCTCAACATCGACAACGAAATACTCGACGAACTCAAACAGGCTGGCAGCGAAAAAACCGAGCAGGAACTGCGTGGCGTGCTGGGCTGCTTTCTGTTTACAGACGAACAGGTGTTTAAAAAAATAAAAGTACTTTCCGGTGGAGAAAAGTCACGGGTGGCCCTGGCCAAAACCCTGATCGGTGAAGCCAACTTTCTAATTCTGGATGAACCCACCAACCATCTGGACATCCAGTCGGTCAATATTCTGATACAGGCATTGCAGCAGTACCAGGGTACCTGCGTGATTGTGTCGCACGACCGTCACTTTATCTCACAAGTAGCCACCAAAATATGGTATATCGAGAACAAGGAGATCAAAGCGTATCCGGGCAACTACCACGAATTTGCCGACTGGAAAGAAAAAAGAGACCTTGCACAAGCACAGACAAAGGTAGCGCAACCGGAAGTAGCCAGACAGCCTAAACCCCAGCCAGCCCCTGCCCCACCACAAAGTGCAGAGAGTCAGGCACGGCAAAAAGAGCTGAAAAAGTGTCAGAAGGAACTGGAAACCATAGAAACACAGATCAGCCAATTGGAACATGACAAAAAAGCAGTGGAAGCAGCCCTTGCCAAGCCTGAAGTTTACAAAGACACTGACCTGTTACAGAAACATACTCGCAAATTTGAACAGATTGAGCAAAAACTTTCTGACACAAATACCGTCTGGGAAGACCTGGCACTACATATGGAAGCACTGGAAGAGAAAATCAATACATGATGAACCTGAGCAAGACCTACCTTCTACTTTTTCTGACAATAGCGTGTCAGCTTTTTTCCGGGTGTGCGCCTGTTATACGCACCGGTGATGCTGCCAATACTTTGGGCGACGATACCACCGTGCCGGAGAATGGCGTATATGAAGATGTGGTGTATGCACAAAACATCAAGACGGTGCAGCTCAACTACGACAACCAGCCCTTGTTCAGTGCGGTGTTGCCTATTGACCGTACACAGCCACTTATTGTCACCTTTGATGAACTGGAGAACGGGCAAACTGACCAGTCTGCACAATACAGTTTCCAGCTGATTCATTGCAACGCAGACTGGACAAAATCCAGGTTATATAATGTAGACTATCTATACGGGTTCAATGAGTTTAACATCAACAATGAGAATTTTTCTTACAACACCAAAGTACCTTTTGTGCACCTGAATTTTGAGGTACCCCAGGTAAAAGTGCCAGGCAACTATGCCATCAAAGTTTACCGTGGCGACGATCCCAACGATGTGGTATTTATAAAAAGGCTGATGGTGTACCAGTCGCTGACTGGCATTGCTGCCGAGGTGATACGGCCCAGCAACGTGAGCCAGCGAGACCGGCAGCATCAGTTAGAATTTGTGATAGACTATAGCTCCCTTGAAATTGCCAATCCGCTCAATGATGTGCATGTGGTGATACGGCAAAATTGGCAATGGTATAATGCCATCACCGGCGTTAAGCCATCTTTCGTGCAGCAGATAGACAAGCGGCTGGAATATCGTAATTTTGACGGTGCAACTAACTTTTATGCAGGTAATGAATACCGGTATTTTGATATCCGCATGGTCAATTCCCTGGGGCAGAATATTGGCAGAATCGACCGCGACCAGGTGCCCTATAATGCTTATCTGCTTCCTGATAAAAGCAGAGGCTCGGAAGCCTATAGCCAGTACCAGGAACAAAACGGAGCTTATTTTATAGGCAATGCCGAAACTAGAGGCGATTTGCTTAACTCGGATTATCTGAATACGCACTTTTTTCTGAATGTGCCGGAAATATCCGATGGAGAAGTGTATGTGACAGGTGCTTTTAATGACAAGACACTCACCGAGGCCAACAAGATGCATTATGATGCTGAACTGGAAGGGTATACCGTAGACATTTTGCTGAAACAGGGGTTCTACAACTATCTGTACTATGTAAAAAGTGCTTCAGCCAATAGTAATCCTTATCGTTTTGAGGGAAATTTTTATCAGACAGAAGATCTCTACGAAGTGTTTGCGTATGTACGTCCGCTAGGAAGTCGTGCAGACTTATTGGTAGGTTATACCAAAATATTCAGCAATCCGCAATAATGTAGTTATTTGTCTTTGTTAGAAGGCGCAGTCTTTTGCATACTTTTGTCGAACTCATAAGGTTCCGTTCCTTTACCGGGCGCCGCGTTAACCATGTCCAGCATACCAAATCCTTTATGCGTATAGAGTCCTAAGCCATTGGTAAAGATAAATTCTTGTACCTCCTTGGCTGCATAAAGTGTGAACGGAAAAGTATAGCCTCTGATTTCGTACTTCACATCCTGGTCGTATAGCGGATAGATGCGAGCAAACTTTTTCTGCTGTTCCCTAATTTTAGACAGATAATTTTTGTCAGGTACTAGCTGAAACTTGTAGAAACCTTCAATATCTTTAGAAGAATACATATCAGATTTTTCCATCCTGATCATGGTATCCTCATATAGCATATCAGAAAACGCGTCTGTTTGCGGATTGATAAACTTTTTGCCCCTATCATCGCTGAAGGAAGGTTTTACTAATACCAAAGGAGATATACAGACAAACTTAGAAGAATCACTTAGCTCCGGGGTGTATTCTTTTTCCACACCTTCCGGAATCAGGATCATATTTCCTATGTCTATCTGGGGAAAACCAAATAAGTTCTTGAGAAAATAGTCAATAAGGTCCTTACTGGTAGTAGAAAATACCAGTGTTACGCGGCTCGAGTAAAAGTGTAAGCCATTCCGGCTAATCTTCGTTTGCCCTTTCAGACCAGAAAAGTTGTACAGGCTGGAACCTATCATTTTTTCGTCACCACCTTTTACAAGGATACCTTTGATGAGTTGAGCTAAAAGGTATTGGTGATGGAAAGGGACAAAAGAGCCTTTGTTTTTTAGGATAAATACTATACGGACCCTCAAAAATCAATTGGTTATGGTTTAACAATAAAATAAGGAGAATATAAACACTTATTCAATATATTATAAGGAAAATTGTTTGCAAACATGGTTCTTTAGTGCATAAAAATATTTAACTATTCTAGGTAAAAGAAGCCATTCATTGGAAAACTAGCACTATTTCTTTCAATTTCCTAAAACTAGCTCAAACATTAAACCTGAAATGCATAATATCTCCGTCTTCTACCACATATTCTTTACCTTCTATGGCTAATTTACCTACTTCCCGGCATCCCTGCTCAGAGCCATACGTCTTGTAATCTTTCAGTTTGATCACTTCTGCTTTGATAAAGCCTTTCTCAAAGTCAGTATGAATAACACCAGCTGCCTGCGGGGCTTTCCATCCTTTCATGATCGTCCAGGCTCTCACCTCTTTTTCGCCGGCGGTAAAATAAGTGATCAGTTCAAGCAACCGGTAAGAAGCGCGGATCAGCCTGCTCAGGCCAGATTCCTTCAGGCCGTATTCTTCCAGAAACATTTCCCGCTCATCAGGGTCCAGTTCGGCAATCTGCGCCTCAATAGCAGCACAGATAATCACTACCTCAGCATTTTCCTGTTGTACCGACGCTTTCAGTGCCTCCACATACTCGTTGCCATTGTGCACAGAAGCTTCATCCACGTTGGCAGCATAGATCACGGGTTTTTCGGTAAGCAACTGCAAGTCTGCCGTAGCTTCTTTCTCTGTTTCATCGAGGGCCGCCAGCAAACGCACATTTTTGCCTTCTTCCAAGTGCTTTTTTACTGCCTGCAAAGTAGCTAGTTGCTTTTTTGCTTTGGCATCTCCTGACTTAGCGATCTTTTCCAGGCGAAGAATTTTCTTATCTACCGACTCCAGGTCTTTGAGTTGCAATTCTGTATCGATAATTTCTTTATCAGACACCGGGTCTACCTTACCTGCTACATGCACCACATTATCATCTGCAAAACACCGTACCACATGGATGATCGCATCTACTTCCCGGATATTTGCCAGAAACTTATTGCCAAGACCTTCCCCCCTGCTGGCACCTTTCACCAAACCGGCTATATCCACAAATTCAATGGTAGTGGGCAACACCTTTTGCGGGTTGACCAGTTTCTCTAATATCTGTAGCCGCTCATCAGGCACGGTAATTACCCCTACGTTAGGTTCAATAGTACAGAAAGGGAAATTAGCAGCCTCTGCCTTGGCACTCGATAATGCATTGAATAAAGTTGATTTCCCCACGTTAGGTAACCCTACAATCCCACACTGTAAGCTCATATCTAAATACTGTATTGTTTGTTGAGTAAAACTACTTTCAGCGCAGTTTGCGCAAAAATAGCAATAAATATTTCTAAAAAACAAAAGAGCCCTTGTTTCGGATAGAAGCAAGGGCTTTGCATAGGGTCGAACAGGCAACGGCTATTCCCATTTCAATTCGTCGTCCACGCTGGTAGTTTCTCCTGCTGGCTCTTCTTCGTACTGGTCAAAATCATAGTCAGGCATCAGTTCCTCTTTGACGTACCCGATGGATTCCTGCATAGCAGTCATAAATTTGTTGAAATCTTCTTTGTACAGGAAGACCTTGTGCTTCTCATAGAAGTAGCCATCGTCTTTGTATCTTCTTCTGCTCTCGGTAATTGTCAGATAATAATCGTTAGAGCGTGTTGACTTGATATCAAAAAAATATGTTCTCTTGCCTGCCCTAACCCTTTGAGAATATATTTCTGCTCTGTCGTTTCCTTGATTTTCTTCCACAATGACTAAAGTTTGGTTTGGTAAATTTATTTAAAGTAAGATAAATTTTAGAATTTCTAAAGTCTGATAAATATAGGATAAAATCAACAATTCTTACAAATAAAAAAGACACTTTAAAACAAACCCGCGTAAACTATGTTACGCGCGATCGTTCGTTTTACGCGTTTTTCTATACATTTTACGCAATAGTACAGTTTCGATACCCCAATAAACGTATCATTTCCGCGACTAATATTACATTATTTTTTGGGCTATCAAACTTTACCTATATTTTTTAAAAATAAAGCCGATATCTTTCTGAAGAAACATCGGCGAAGCTGCTATCTTACAGAAGATTGTCACATATGCTAAAACACAAAATAATATGCTGAATCTGGCAGAAGTAAGATCGTTTGGTAATATTGAGCTACTGGCAAAACAGCTGGTAGAAGGATTTATTACAGGGCTGCACAAATCGCCTTATCATGGTTTTTCTGTAGAGTTTGCAGAACACCGCCTGTACAATAATGGCGAAAGCACGCGACATATCGACTGGAAGGCGTATGCAAAAACAGACCGACTGTATACCAAAAGGTATGAAGAAGAAACCAACCTGCGTTGCCAGTTGATCATCGACAACTCGTCTTCCATGTATTATCCGGAGAGTAACAAAGGCAAGATCACCTTCAGTATCATGGCTGCGGCTTCGCTGGCTTATTTACTCCAGAAACAGCGGGATGCCGTAGGGCTGTTTACTTTTGCCGAACAAATTGAACTGCAAACACAGGTAAAATCCACGCCTTCTCACCTGCACAAGCTGTTTCTTACTTTTGAGGATCTTCTTAAAGATCACCCCAATATGATGAAGACATCTGTAGCAGATGCGCTGCACCAAATTGCAGAAAAAATTCATAAGCGTTCTCTGGTAGTTATCTTTAGCGATATGTTTGAAAATGTGCAAGACAAAGATGCGATATTTGCCGCGCTCCAGCACCTGAAACACAACAGACACGAGGTATTGCTATTTCATGTGACAGATCATCGAACAGAACTGAATTTTGAGTTTGAGGAGCGGCCTTATGAATTTATAGATATGGAGAAAGGAGAGCGCATCAGGCTACACCCTTCGCAGATCAAAGAAGCCTATCGAAAGGAGATGCAGATGTATTACCATGAATTGAAAATAAAATGCGGACAGGCGAAGATTGATCTTATTGAAGCGGATATTAACCAGGGATTTGATCAGGTATTAAAAACGTATCTGATGAAAAGGGCGGGTATGAAATAACGTTTAGAAATGTTGATACAATAAAGTAGTCCACAATATAAACGTAACCACGGCCTTGTGCCGCCGTCCTCACAGGCCATCTGAAAGGTTTGTGAAGACCGGGCCTTGGTGGCAGGAGCCGACCGCGCGGCAGGGGGTGCCCCGCACAAACCCCGGAGTTAAGTTGAATGTGTTATTTATTCGTCATTCCTTAATAAGCTCAGGGTTCAATATTCTCAGGTTTGAACTATGAACATTGAACCCTAAACTGTTGACTTATTCGTTGTGCATCCATTCTTTCTTGCCCAGCAGTTCATCTTCGGATTCTCTAACATCGGGATCATCCACACAGCAGTCTACCGGGCAAACAGCTGCACATTGAGGCTCCTCATGAAAGCCTGTGCATTCTGTACACTTACCACTCACGATATAATAAAATTCATCTGAATAAGGTTCTTGCGCTTCAGTAGCATCCACCACTTCTCCATCATCCAGTGCTACTTCTTTCAAATCGGTGCCATCTGCCCAGGTCCATTCCACGCCACCTTCATAAATTGCAGTATTGGGGCATTCCGGTTCACATGCACCACAGTTGATGCATTCATCGGTTATCATGATCGCCATAAGGTAGTTTTGTATTTAGTTACTTAAATTGTTTTGGATTTAATAACGAAGTAAAGAAATTTAGGTTCAATTTACAACGTACATACTTTTTTTTAAGCATAATGATAAAGCTAGAGGACAGGATCAGGGCGTGGGCTACGGTAGGAAAGATTATCAAAAATCTGAATCCCGGCGAAAGGTCAGCCATCATTTTAGGTGCTCAATCAGAGAATGCCTGGTCTACCGAAGAAAATATTGAGCGGGCACTTCAAAGGATTGTTAACCATTTGGATGAGGCAAAACTCCGGCAGTGGACACGCCACCTACCTGAGCTGCCTGCTGACAATCATACAATAGGCATCGTAGCAGGCGGAAATATTCCCTTAGCAGGCTTTCACGATATACTTGCCGTACTGATCAGCGGGTATACTGCCCTTGTCAAACTCAATCCGAAAGACGCTTTTCTACCCAAATATATCGCAAACATATTGTGTGAGATGGAACCTCGCTTTCAGCAATATATTGGCTTTGCAGAAAGGCTTAATGATGTGGATGCGATCATTGCTACAGGCAAAGGTAATTCACCGTATTTTGAACAATATTTTGCAAAGATACCCCATATCATCCGCAAAAGCCGCACTGGCTGCGCCATCATCAATGGAGAGGAACCTCCGGAAGAGCTTATCATGCTTGGTAATGATATTTTCAGCTATTTCGGACTGGGAGACAGAAACGTATCAAAGTTGTATGTGCCTGAAGATTACAATTTTATGCAGTTGCTGGATGCTTTCACATCTTTCAGGCATGTGTTGCATCATCACAGATACAACAACCACTACGACTACAATAAGTCTATTTATCTGGTTAACAGAGAACCGCATTACGACACAGGATTTTTGTTGTTGAGAGAAAGTCAGGAGCTATTTTCCCCTATCTCTGTGGTGCATTATGAGTATTATAAAAGCCAGGAAGCACTGAACCAGAAAATTTCTTCTGTACAGGATAAGCTCCAATGTATCGTTTCCTGGCGGGGTTGGTATCCGGATAGTCTTGCATTCGGCCAGTCGCAGCAGCCCGAATGGGATGATGCTGATAAGATAGATACGCTGGCTTTTATCCGAAGCTTATAATTTAAAAAAAACCTGCCAGGCTACTGTAACCTGACAGGTTTTTGATGGATTATCAACCGGAAGTAACGGAAGTGGATTTCCTTTTAGGTTCTGTCGGCACCTCGCGGATGGGTGTCTTTTCAGGTTCTTCCACTTCTTCGGGCTTCCTGATGGCCTTTTTGTTCTTTAGGGTCACGCTATACAAATCTTTGCGGCGTTGCTGTAGGTTACGTACGCTTCCCTGCTTTCTTAGTTTTTTCAACAACTCCAGATCAAGGTCACTCACCAGGGTAGTCTCCGTATTTGGCGTAGCCTCGGATACAATGGCATCGTGAGGAAAAGAAAAGTCAGAAGGAGAGAACATAGCAGACTGCGAATACTGGATATCCATGTTCTCTACCTGTGGCAGGTTGCCTACGCTGCCGGTAATGACCACGTAGCACTCGTTTTCGATAGCGCGTGCCTGTGCACATATACGCACCCGCAGGTAGGCATTTTTGGTGTCTGTCCAGTAAGGCACAAAAAGAATATCCATCTGCTGCTCGGCCAAGATCCTGCTTAGTTCAGGAAATTCCACATCGTAGCAAATCAGTATACCAATTCTACCGGCATCTGTCTTGAATACCCTTATTTCGTTGCCGCCCTGCAATCCCCAGTAGCTTTGCTCGTCGGGCGTGATGTGCAGCTTATGTTGCGACTCAATATTGCCATCGCGGTGCATCAGGTAGCTCACGTTGTAGAGTTTATGGTCTTCATACAAAGGCATAGACCCACTAATGATATTGATGTTGTAGGAAATGGCCAGTTCATGCATCTTTTCCTTGATCCGTTCTGTGTAATCAGCCAGTTGCCTGACCGCATCAGAAGCAGCGGCTTCCTCAAAAAGTGCCATCAGTGGCGCATTGAAAAACTCCGGAAAAACCACAAAGTCGGCATTGTAGCTGGAGACAGTATCTACAAAAAATTCTACCTGCTGCATCAGATCATCCAGCGAAACTACACGTCGCATCTGCCATTGCACAGCACCTATACGCACCAGCGACTTGGTGCCCCCGATCAGCTTTTCAGACTCATCATAGTACACATTGATCCACTCCAGCAATGTGGCATAGAAATGTGACGCTGCATCTTCTTCAGAATAATGCGACAAAATTTTACGCACATGAAAATCATTGGCCAGCTGAAAGCTCAACACCGGATCATAAATTTCCTTGTTCTTTACTTCTTCAATATACTGTTTGGGTGTCATATCATCCCGGTGCTTGTTATATCCGGGTATTCTGCCACCCGCGATGATAGCCCGCAGGTTGAGGTTCTCGCAAAGTTCTTTACGGGCATCATACAAACGACGGCCTAGTCGCATGTCGCGATAGTCCGGATTAACAAACACATCGGTGCCATAGAGTGTGTCGCCGTCATAATCGTGGGTATTGAATTTACCGTAACCAGTAATTTCATCGTAGGTATGCTTGTCGCCAAATCTTGAGTAATCTACCACAATACTCAGCGCAGCAGCTACTACCTTTCCGTCTGCTTCAATACATATCTGCCCTTCGGGAAAAGCCTTGAGCTGATTCTTAAACTCTTTTTTTGTCCATGCGCCGCCTGCGTTTTTATAAACGATCTGCATGATCTCTTTGATATCGTCATAATCCGACTCTACAATGGTTCTTAGCTTTAGCCTATGGTGCTCTACACTACCGTTGTTACTCATATATATACTATTGTTCTGTTGGTTGTCATGTTGGATTTACTGAACATAAAAAAATAAATGTATGAAATTAGTTCAATATCCTGTGCATTCATTAACAATAACGCGCATTGATAGTTGTGAATATCGGATATAACTGTAATAATTCACTTCAATTTGTTTATACTATGGCATTAAGAAAAGCAAACGCAAAATGGGAAGGCAGCCTCAAAGATGGCAAAGGAGAGATGGCCTTAGGCAGTGGGGCTTTTAAAGGCAACTACAGTTTTAAGTCTCGCTTTGAGGATGGTTCAGGTACCAATCCGGAAGAATTGATCGGTGCAGCACATGCTGGCTGTTTCAGCATGGCACTGGCCAATAGCCTGGAGCAAGCGGGTTATAAACCAAAAAGCGTAGAAACTCAGGCAGAAGTGAGCCTTGAGAAGGCCGGTGAAGGTTTTGAGATCAGCAGAATAAAGCTAATTACCAAAGCTAGTGTCCCTGATATTTCATTGGAAGATTTTCAGCAGCAGGCAGACATCGCTAAAGAAAACTGCCCGGTGTCCAAAGCACTGGCAGGCGTGGCCATCACCCTGGATGCATCTTTACAATAAGTCTTTCCAAAATCTAACGGCACATCAATAAATGGGTGTGCCTTCTTTTTTTGATCTCATCACATTATCACAGATCACCGCAGTGGCAATGGCTACGTTGAGTGATTCTGCTGCGCCGTACTTTGGGATGGATATACGGTGCTCGATATATGGCTCAAGATACTTTCTGATGCCTTCGGATTCGTTGCCCAGCACCAGCACACCACTGGCCGCAAAGGCTGTCTGATGTATATCATCACCTGCCAGAAATGCACCGTAAACCGGCACTTGTATGTTTTCCAGAAAATGTTCTAAGGCAATGTACCAAAGCTGCACCCTGAGAAAAGACCCCATACTGGCACTCACCACCTTCGGACTAAAGCAATCGGTGGTACCAGGAGAACATACTATCTTGTGAATACCAAACCAGTCGGCTATGCGTATGATCGTGCCAAGGTTGCCCGGGTCGCTGATATCGTCTAAAGCAAGTATATATTCTTGAGGTTGGAGGCTAAACGCCTCAGATTTGGGAATTTCAGCAACAGCTAGGGCGGCATTGTTGGTCTTAAAAACGCCAAGAGCAGATATCTCCTGTTCGCTGGCTACTAATACTTCTGTTTCAGGGTGCTTTCTATTTAGCATATTTCCATGTTCTTTCAAAAACACTTCTGTAACAACCACGGTTGTAACATTGATATGCGATTGCAAGAGTTCCAGCACGCTCTTTGCACCTTCCACTAAAAACATACCGGTTTTCTTCCTGTATTTTTTCTGGTGCAGCGATTTTATTAACTTTGTCTTGTTTTTAGAAATCATCTATTGAATCACAATAAATTTACTCATATTATGCGAGCTGAAAAACCGTATGCTCGTTTGGGCGGCATCCCGCTGACAGCCTCTATACTCTTTCTGTTCTTTTTGATCTCTGGATGTGTTGGAACACGTTATCTCAAGAAAGGCGAATATCTCCTTTATGACCAAGAAATAAAAGGAACCAACAAAATTAGCGAAGATGATCTAAGTGACTTCTACCGCCAGCAACCCAACCGCCGCTTCCCGCTTATTCCTTTTGCACCGTACGTCTGGATATACCAGATCGGGCTAAGAAATTACGACAAAGAAGCGTTGCAGCAAGAGAAAAAGAACGTTACTGAGAAATACGACCGGAAAATAGCAAAAAATGAAGGAAAGAAAGTAAAAGTTAAGCGGCTACAAGAAAAGAAGGAAAAAAAAATATCTAAAGTAGAACGTAGTCTGGAAGAAGGCAACCTGTTTATGCGCTGGGGAGAGCCGCTGGCTATATACGACAGTTCGCTGGCAGAAACTACGCGTACACAGATGGAAAGCTTCCTGCAAACCAAAGGATATTTCAACGGACAGGTATCTCATAGCACCAAGATCAACAACAGAAAGGTTACCTCCATTTACACCATTACCGAGCACAAACCTTATGTCATTGATACCATCATCTATACTACCCCCAGCCAACAAATAGCAGATCTCATTAAGGTCAACCCTAAACAACGCGAACTTAAAATAGGACAAGTCTACGATCAGGATGCTATCAGTAAAGAAAGAGACAGGATCGATGAGGTGTTGAAAAACAGCGGATACTACGATTTTAGCAAACAATATGTCAGCATACAGGTAGATTCCACCATAGGAGCACACGAGGTGTATATCAATGTTAAGGTGAACGAACCGGTGACCGGTCAGCACCACAAGCAGTACCGCCTCGACTCTATTATCTTCACCACCGATGCTGATATCCGTGGAGTGCAGGATAGAGAAAGGCAATCTGCTGAGTATGACGGTATCACCTACCGTTATTATGACTATGAATATTATAAAAAAATCCTGAATCGCAGAATATTCATCCGCCCCGACAGCCTGTATAGCCGTAAGCAATCGCTGCTGACACAGCAACAATTATCTAACCTGGATATTTTTAGGTTCATTAATATTAACTATGATACCACGGGTGGTGAGTTTATTGCAAGGATTTATGCTAGTCCGTTGAAGAAATACCAGATGTCGAACGAAGCCGGGTTGAACGTAAGCCAGGGTTTTCCGGGTCCATTCATCAACTCCTCTTTGAAAGCCAGAAACGTATTCGGAGGGCTGGAAATCCTCGAGCTCAGTGGCCGTGCCAGTATTGAAGGTGTGCCCGCTTACACAGAGGCTCAGTCGCAGGGTACCAACCTCAAAAGCAGAGAAATAGGTGCTAGTCTGGGTCTGACATTTCCACAGTTTATCTTTCCTCTGCCAGAACGCTGGCAGTCTAATCTGGCCAAGCTGAACCCCAGAACTACCGTACAGACGAGCTACAATTATGTTAACCGTCCTGAGTTCAACAGAACCAATTTTAAAAATACTTTTTTCTACAATTGGCAAAAAGGTAGCACCTATCAATATAATTTTACGCCTGTTGATGTCAACTTTATCACTCTGTCATCAAACTTGATACGTTTAATAACTATCTTAACGCTGTTGAAAAAACAAGGGGCTTCCACTGAAAAACTCTTTTCTGCCTTCATTTGTCACCAGTACCAGTTTCACCTCTATTTTTAGCTTTAATGATTATGGAAGCTATGGCATAGACTCTGACAACAACCGCCCTGCTACTTACCTTAAAATGTTCCTTGAACTGGGTGGCCATAGCCTGAGTATTTTGGGACTAGACAAGGATACAACCATCTTTGGCGGGCTGCAATACTATAAATTTGCCAAGTTCAATCCTGATTTCAGGCAGTACTTCAGGCTATCCAGAAACAGCACCCTGGCATACCGTGTCAACATGGGAGTAGCTATTCCATATGGAAGAAACAAGGCTTTGCCTTATGAGAAATACTTTTCTGCCGGAGGTAGCAACAGCATAAGAGCCTGGCGCCCACGCCGCCTTGGTCCTGGCGCATTGCGAACAGACAGCACGGATGTAAATGAAAACGGCTACCCCAAATATAGTATAGAGCAGCTGGGCCAGATATTACTGGAAACCAGCATAGAGTACCGGCAAAAGTTGTTTGGGTTTGTCAACGGAGCCGTATTTGTAGATGCAGGCAATATATGGCGCTATGTTAACGTGCCTGGCCAGAGTTCCGCTACATTTAAGTTCAACCAGTTCTATAACCAAATAGCCGTAGGCTCCGGAGCTGGCTTGCGCCTCGACTTCTCGTTTTTGATCTTACGATTTGACTACGGAGTAAAAATCTATGACCCGGCACGCGACCCAGGGCAACGCTGGATCGGGCAGCAGTTTACGGTAGCAGATGAAATCAAAAATGGTGTGCTCAATATTGGTATCGGCTACCCTTTCTGACAAACGCTATTTATGACTGTATGTAAACTCGTTTGAGGAAAATACACACGTTTAATAAGACTTTCATGCTTACAAGAGACACAATTGCTACCTGGTTTGAAAACCTACAGGATAATATATGCCAGTCTATAGCGTATACCGATGGTAAAGCAGCTTTTAAAGAAGACCAATGGCAAAGAGAAGGTGGCGGCGGTGGTAAAACACGCATCCTTGAGCAGGGAAATATCTTAGAAAAAGCGGGTGTTGCTTTTTCTGCCGTACATGGCGAAACACCTGCCAGTATTCTTCAGACATTGCAACTGGAACCATCCGGCTTTTTTGCAACCGGTGTCTCTATCGTTATGCACCCCATCAACCCGATGATGCCTATCATCCATATGAATGTTCGCTACTTTGAAATGACCAGCGGCATCAGTTGGTTTGGCGGAGGCATAGACCTCACTCCTCATTACGTAGATATCAAAGACGCACAGTTTTTTCATCAGCAATTGAAGCAGGTATGCGACAAACATGACCCTACCTACTACCCAAAGTTTAAGCAGTGGGCAGATGATTACTTTTATATCAAACACCGAAAGGAAACACGAGGTATCGGCGGCATCTTCTTTGACAGCTCTCGCCCAACGAACACAAAAGTAAAGAGGATCTTTTTGCTTTTGTACAGGATGTAGGTGCTGCCTTTGCACCCATCTATACGCATTTGATGAAGCAAAATGCGGCCTTGCCTTTTGGAGAGCAGGAAAAGGAGTGGCAGTTGCTTAGAAGAGGCCGGTATGCAGAGTTCAACCTTGTACTGGACAAAGGCACCAAATTTGGATTAGATACCAACGGACGCATTGAGTCGATTTTGATGAGTTTGCCCCCGCTGGCTGGCTGGCATTATAATTATCAGCCGCCGTCGGACAGCAGAGAAGCACTTACCTTGCAATACCTTAAAAAAGGAATAGACTGGGTAAATGCTGAAGTTGACGCAGTGTAATTTACAAGTGCTTTTTGTTCAATGCAAGATAGCTATTTAGCTTTGCGAACAGCCTCTTACCTGCCCTAAAGTCCTTGCATTTGCACAACTAAATCTATATAGTGATATTATACTTTGTATATGTAAAATATCATGATCATGAACAGAAATATAGTAGCATTGTATGCCTTCCTGGTTTGTCTTTTGGTTATTGCATTGCCTGAAACCGCAGTCATGGGCCAGGAGTTATCATATCAGACCACCGAAAAGGGAAAGAAGTTATTTGGAGAAGGGGTATATAAAGAAGCCATCATCAGCTTTAACAAAGCTATTGAGCAAGATTCTTTGAATTATCAGGCATTTTATTTTAGAGGTAAGACTAAGATGCTTTTTGAAGATTATCATGGGGCCATGAAGGACTACAACAGGGTATTGGATATCAATCCCAGCTTTTCAGAAGCCTACTTCGAGCGCGGGAACGTGAAATTTAATCTTCAGGACTACTACGGAGCCATCGACGATTATGGACAAACCATCAAGTTAAATGAAGACCACGTGCAGGCATATTACCAGCGCGGACAGGCCCGCAAAGAATTGGAAGCTTATCAGGATGCCATCAATGATTGTACAAAAATACTGGAAATTCATCCCAAAAACGTAGATGCCTTTTATCTGAGAGGTATTTTAAGAATAGAACACGGGCTACTACAGGAAGGATGCCTGGACCTTAGCAAAGCCGGAGAATTGGGCGACCTAAAGGCTTATGAGATGATCAGAGACATCTGTAATAAGAAACATTTAGAATAACAAAACGCATAAGTCTATTTATCAAACGGGCTGATGATATAAGATCATCAGCCCGTTTTTATGGATGCACATATAATAATTAGTGCTTACGGCATACTAACAACGAGAATGGTATCAGGTTGTACTGTCAAAGCAAAAGAACCATCGAGACTAACGCCATTGGTAAAATAGCCAAAGCCTGTATTCATGTCTTCGGAAATATACAGTTGGAACTCACCATCACCACGCATAACAGGTTTTCTCCAAGCTACAATAACAGATTCGCCTGCTTTAACTGTAAAGTCTATAGAATCAAGCCTCGCTGTATTTACAAATCCCCTTGCCGTGTATATTTTTCCGGTGATATCATTTTCCAAACTGTTAACCACTTTGAAATCGACATTTTTGGTGAAGCTATCATCGTCCTGGCAAGAAGACAAAAGCAACGAAATAAAGAGCAAACCAATGAAGTATTTCATGCTAAGAACGATGTTATTTTAGTAGTTAGAATTACCAAATTTAAGACTATCTGCGTAAACAGTTAGCCAAATCTCACTATCATCTGGCAATACTCCGTTGGTGAAATACGGTCCTACACTTTTTTCTCTTTCCTCGACCCGTACTTTAAAGCTCCCTTCTTTCAAACGAGTTGTCCAAAGATATGTAGTTGAATCATAGGTATCAACGATCAGCTTCAGCGAATCAAAATTGCGCGTGTCATCAGTTGCAAAAAACCATACATCTTTCTCTGAACTTGTAAGATTTTTTACATGGATAGTAATTTCTTCGGTAAATCCGGTATCTACACAAGCGTTTAGAGAGAACAATAATATTAACACACTAGCTAAAAGTTTCATGCGATGGTTTGAGGCATTTCACTATGTAGCACTATAATTTTTTTGTTTCCTAAAAACTGTCATCCTACATAGTAAGCAAGCTACTTATTTTGACGCACTACAATTGTATCATTTTTATAGTGACTTCAAAAATATTGCC
>CATQIH010000062.1 GCA_958296015.1 Cyclobacteriaceae bacterium | reverse complement strand
CACTGTTGAGCAGGGAACGAGCTTATAAACAGGCTATAACAAAGAAAAACAGATATTCAGCGACCAATTTGTCGGTCTACAGTTCACAAACCGATCTGCTAGATAGCCCCTGAAAATGATCAGACGAAATGCAATATTATTTAAAAAAATACTTCTGATAATTGACTTGTAACATAGGGAAGATGTACAGGAAAGAGCGGCCTGTAATGGAATTGGCTACCGAGATATCAATCCTGGATTTTGAGTTGATGACTAGTTGCACGCCCGGCCTGACTTCAACATAAGAGCCTGCCTGTAGACTGAACAGGCGGCTTGTATCAAACGACTTGTCGTTTTCTCTCACCGTGGCACCGCCAAAGTTCTTGCCCAGGATTTCCAAGTACAGGTTGATATTTAGGTCATCGTATGATTTATACTTTCTGGGAAAAGCCAGGTAACCAAATTGTAGTCCCCAGCTAAAAGCATCACCGGAAAGTACACGAAGGTTTCTGTCTCTCTCACGATAGGCCAGTGGATGGATATAGCTTACAGATGCAGAAACAGCCAACTTGTTGACCAGTCGGGTGACTATAAGACCGGCACCCATTCCGGTATTATCTGCCGAAAGATAAGGCTCTGCCTCGTCGTGAGCGGCAAAGGATTTGGAAGCTTCTCCGTAGGCAGCCATTCGGAAATGCCGGTTTTTGCCATCGAGGCTATAAAACCGGTATTGCGCGTACAGATTAAGTCCTTCAAACTGGTAAGGATATTTTTTGACGCCCGTGGGTGTATGATGGTTCAGAAAATAGTTGTTCAGATCTCCCGGATATTTCTTGAGGTGGTGGTTGGAGACAGAGGCCGTCAGGGAGGCTGTAAGTTTTGGGGTGATGCCATACATAGCGCGCAAAGCATAGTAGTTTCTGGGCTGGTCAAATTCAGCAAAGTTGCGAAAGATAACCCGCCCTGCCCAGATGCCCTTAGGCAAAGTGCTGGCAGGCTCTATGGAAGGAAACAACTCCTGTGCCTGGCTACGAACCCATAAAAAAAATAAGCATAAGAAAAGAAATCCTTTCACAGAACGATGAAATAAGTATGTGCAAAATCGCCGGAACCCACCTCGGGCAAACGTTTTTCCCAGGCTTTATACGCTGTACGTGAAAGGAATTTGTCGCCGACAAACTTCATCTGAACCTGTCCTCGAAGTTCTTTTTGTGTGGAATCCAACAATACGTACTGATCGTTGGCATAGGTGAAGCGGTCTGTTGATTTTGCAGAAGCCTGATCAGCTTTGAACAAAGCAGACATATTCATCACAGAAAATCCGGCATCCTGTACTTTCTGTGCCAGGGCACCGATATCCACCTTTTTGCCGGGTTTGAAGGTCACCTCAGATATGTTATCATTAAGATTAACCTCTATATCCTGTACAAAATCGAGCTGCCGGATAGACTTTTCCACACTGTTGGAGCACAGCGAACAAGTAAGCCCCGCCACTTCCACGTTGGCAGAAACAAACTGAGCCTGCACTGTATGCAGTGCTAGTAGGCTATAGGTTAATACACTTAAAAGAATACGCATCATGACGATTGGTTTTCAAATTCTGTTCCTAACAAGAACGGTTTTAAAAAATAATTATTTTAATGTGCCGTTGCTTGTCCAGCTCCCCGTGGGTACCGGATGCTTTCTACCATCTCTTGCACCTGCACGGGGGGAGCAGGCGTTACATGACATACAAGCAGAGCTATGGCAAAGTTCACAAGCATGGCTACAAAACCAAACCCCTCGGGAGAGATTCCCAGCCACCAGTCTGCAGGGGTGCCACCGCCCAAAAAGTTGAATTTGAATTTGAGTATATAAAACATCATCATCATCAGTCCGGTCACCATACCGGAAATAGCCCCTTCTTTGTTCATGCGTTTGTAGAATATCCCCATCATGATGGCAGGAAAGAAAGAGGCCGCTGCCAGCCCAAACGCAAGGGCTACCACGGCGGCTACAAAATCTGGTGGGTTAACGCCAAAATAGCCTGCCACCAACACAGCCACTGCCGCGGCTGCACGGGCAGCCCACAGTTCGGCAGCTTCCGAAATGTCCGGCTTGAGCTGCATTTTGATCACATCGTGGGCAATAGAAGTGGAGATCACCAGCAGTAATCCCGCCGCCGTAGAAAGCGCAGCTGCCAGCCCTCCGGCAGCAACCAGCGCAATCACCCAACTGGGCAGCTGTGCGATCTCCGGGTTAGCCAGTACCATAATATCCTGGTCGACATACAATTCATTGGCAGAAGCCTGGCTGGGGTTGGTCACTATACGCTGACCGGCATGGCCCGTGCCCTCTGCAAATACGGGTGTCTGCCCCTCTACAGCAGCCCCTTTTTCATACTGTATCTGTCCATCGTTATTTTTGTCTACCCAGGCAAGCAAGCCTGTCTTTTCCCAGTTGGTAAACCATTTGGGCATATCACTGTAAGCGGTGCCGTTGACGGTCGTAAGCAGGTTGGTACGGGCAAAGGCAGCAATGGCAGGAGCAGTAGTGTACAGGATAGCAATAAATACCAGGGCATAACCTGCTGATAAACGCGCATCTTTAACCCTTGGCACAGTAAAAAAGCGCACGATCACGTGTGGTAGCCCTGCGGTGCCTACCATCAGTGCTGCCGTGATACAGAAGACATCTATCGTGCTTTTGCTGCCATCGGTGTAGGGGGCAAATCCCAGCTCTTGGTTAAGCCCATCCAGGCTATCGAGCAGGTACGTATCCGTGCCGGTGAGCGTGCCGCCAAAACCCAGCTGTGGCACCACATGACCTGTCAACTGAATAGAGATAAAAATGGCAGGCACCATAAACGCAAAGATGAGCACACAATACTGGGCTACCTGTGTGTAGGTAATGCCTTTCATGCCGCCCAGCACTGCATAAAAAAAGACGATCGCCATACCGATTATCACACCCAGGTTGATATCTACCTGTAGAAAACGGGAAAAGACCACGCCCACCCCACGCATTTGCCCGGCCACATAGGTAAAGGAAACAAAAAGAGCACAAACGACAGCCACAGAACGTGCCAGATTAGAGTAGTAGCGGTCGCCAATAAAATCAGGCACAGTGAATTTACCAAATTTGCGCAAGTAAGGAGCCAGCAATAATGCCAGCAGTACATAACCGCCTGTCCAGCCCATCAGGTATACGGCACCATCGTAACCCATAAATGAGATCAGCCCTGCCATAGAGATAAAAGAAGCAGCCGACATCCAGTCTGCGGCGGTAGCCATGCCATTGGCCAGTGGAGATACGCCTCCTCCGGCCACATAAAACTCTTGGGTAGACCCGGCCCGTGACCAGACAGCGATACCGATATACAGGGCGAAAGTAATGCCTACCAGCAGATAGGTCCAGGTTTGAACATCCATAGTGTATGGTTTAGTAAGTGGTAAAAGGTAGAACAAGGGTGAGGAACTACATAATGTGGTAATGCTCTTGGAAGCACTATTTTTCGTCTACATCAAACTTCTTGTCCAACTTGTTCATCAGGTATACATACACGAAGATGAGGATCACAAAAATGTAGATCGAACCTTGCTGTGCAAACCAGAAACCAAGCTTAAATCCGGCTATTTTGATATGGTTCAGTGCATCGGCAAAGAGTATACCGCAACCATAAGAGACAATGAACCAGATACTCAGTAGAATGAATAGGTATTTGACATTTTGTTTCCAGTAAGCTTTCAGGCTGGGTTTGGTTTCCATGAATGATTCGTTTGGTCGTTTTTAATATTGCTGCACAATATAGCATTCTCCACTGCTTTTACCATAAAAAACAGCAATATTCAAAACGTAAATCAACTTTTTTCAATCAGGTATTTCCAGTAACGTTTGGGCACATGCTGTAGATGAAGTTTCAGGTTGCGGCGTTCGGGAATATCCACGCTCTTGAAATACGTTTTCCATAACTGCTGATAATCTTTTTCGGATGCTGTAAGCAGGGCTTGCGCAAGCTGATGATGCTGATGTGTTTGCAGCGTAATATAATCTACCTGTTGTTGTTGGTGATAAATACCATAATGGCGTCGCGTATCGTAGATCAGCCAGCAAAAGGCCGGGTAGCGGGCTACAAAATGCGGTGGCAGCAGTGGCAGCACATTATAATCAGGAGCGATCATGGCTACAAACAGACCGTCATTGGTTTGCTGAAAGCGCACAAAAGCATGCATCCTGTGCACTTCGCGGTGTATCTGCCGCCCGATCTGGTGTAGTTTGAGCACACAAGGTTCCCTGAAATTGTGCAGCACATTCTCAGGGCTTTCCACAGCCAGCCTGACAAACTGGTAAAGCAGCATTTCAATACCTGCCTGTTCCGAAAGAAAAGCTTCATACATCAGTCGGACGACTTCCTGGCCGCACCGCTTTTCCATGCCCTTTAGCACACGCCGGGCATGTGCTGCATCAGTAGTCACAAAGGTTGGCTCATGAAACAAACCGGGTTGATACTGAGATTCTACCACCATGTCGTGTGCTTCCTTCCCCCGCTGAAATGTACTGAAAATGGTAGAGAGTACGCCTTCGTAAGAGCCATCGTATACATAGATCATAAGGCGAAGTTGGTCAGAAAAGACTGAGTTGTGTGGTATTTTTTGGTGTAGTTTTCTCCCCAAGAATGCGCTGCCGCAATGCTTCCGGTTTCATCTCCAGCCAGTGGTATTGCTGATCGGCGGTGACGACAAAATACTGGGTTCGCTTCCAGACCACACCGATCTTGGTCAGGTGCTCTTGCCGGAGTTTGCCAAACTGGCGGGCCTGCACAATCTTTTTGGCCGATTTCACCCCGATGCCCGGCACCCGCAGAATCATCTCGTAGTCTGCCCGATTGATATCTACCGGAAACAGTTCGGGATGCCGCAAGGCAAAGGCAAGTTTTGGGTCTACTTCTTCATCTAGATACAGATGCTGATCGTCTACCAGTTCGTGGACAGAAAAACCATAGACACGCATGAGCCAGTCGGCCTGGTAAAGCCGGTTTTCGCGCAGCAGGGGAGGAGTGGTGATGACGGGCAGCCGTGTGTCTTCGCTCACTGGCACATAGCCGGAATAGTAGACTCTTTTGAGTTGTTGCTGCTGGTAAAGGCTATTGGCGAGCAGCAACACGTGCCGGTCATTTTCAGGCGTAGCCCCAATGACGAGTTGGGTGCTTTGCCCGCCGGGCGCAAAAGTAGGAGCATGACGGATGAGTTTCTTCTCCTGGCGGTAGCCTTCAATAGACCGGGCCAGGTAGTTCATCGGCTGGTAAGCAGAGGCATAGTCTTTTTCGGGGGCTACTTTTTTCAGGCTTTCTTCCGAAGGAATTTCCAGATTCACACTGAGGCGGTCGGCATACAAACCAGCTTCATGTATGAGTTCATCGCTGGTACCCGGAATGGCTTTGAGGTGAATGTAGCCATTGAACTTGTGTTCCTGCCGCAACTTTTTGGCAATACGTACCAGCCTCTCCATCGTATAATCTGCATTTTTGAAAATGCCGGAACTTAAAAACAGGCCCTCAATATAATTGCGGCTGTAAAAGTTGATCGTAAGGTCTACCACTTCTTGCACCGTAAAAGCGGCACGCTGCACATCGTTGGAGCGGCGACTGACGCAGTAGGCGCAATCAAAGATACAGTGGTTGGTCAGCAGGATTTTGAGCAGAGAAACGCAGCGGCCATCCTGTGTGTAGGTATGGCAGATACCCATGCCTGTGGCATTGCCCAGACCGTCTTTGGTATTGGTCCGCTTGCTGCCGCTCGATGAACAACTGACATCGTATTTGGCAGCATCGGCTAGCATGGAAAGTTTTTGTTCAGTAGATTGCTTCATATACTTATAGTAAGAATTATGAAGGCAAATATACTTGTAAAAAGTATAATATTTGTTTTCGTCTTTACTTTTAATTATATAGTACGCTATAAGACAACTTCTGAAATTGTGGACAGTTCCTTGAGACGCAAAGTATCAGAGACCTTGCTAAAAGGTGATTTTTCTACTGATAATGCTACTTTTCTTTCTAAGGTATTAGATAATATAGACCAAAGACAGGATCATCAGTTTAGAGAAAAGTTCGATCAGCTTTTAACCTGGAAGGATCAAGTAGAAATTTTAGACAGACTCTCGGCACAGACAAGGACAATTTACAGTGTAGAGTTGGTTCAGTTCTTGGCCATCGTTTCCATTGTACTTGCTATTGTTATATTTCTGGACCACTAATAAATTTCAGAACAACAACTAAGCTGTTGAAGCTTTTTAGAATACATAAAAAAAGGCTGGTCATGTGCCAGCCTTTTGATTTTATAAATTTGATCTTGCTTATTCTGTCGATGTGCCTTCATATCCTATATTCTGTGGAAATTCAGTAGTCGTTCTGTCTATCTGGTCCTGAGGAATAGGTCTGAGTCTATGATAAGGCTGAATATTAGGCGCAGCGTCATTATTGTACATCCTGACTTTGTCGACCAGGGTATTGGTTCTTTTCAGGTCAAACCAACGGAACTGTTCGCCCAGCAATTCCCGCCCTCTTTCGGCCAGGATAAAGTCCAGGTTCACATCGGCTGCTGTAATCTGCATGGCCTGTTCCTGTCCGGGGTAAGCCGCTCTCACTCTTACTTTATTCAGGTATTCGGCAGCCAATGCAGCATTATTCTGATAAAACGCAGCTTCAGCAGCGATCAGATATGTTTCTGCCAGCCGGAAAGCTAGAAAATCGCGGGAGCCGGGTTGGTATGTTCTATCAGGACGTTTAGAGTCCAGAAATTTGGTGAGCGAAGGAAACTTATTCTGTACGTACTGGCTGGGCAGAATCACCTGGTAGGGTTTGCTTGCCACCACTGCTGCGGGCAGTTCTACACCAGGCAGCCAGATGGCGGTGTCACCTAACTGATAAAGCGGATTGCCATCGGTATCTTTGGGAATGGTGGTCGCGTTGTTGGCATAAAAGACGGTCTTGAATGATTTATCATACCGTGAATCTACCGCCCTGTTCCATAGGCCCAGTGTGTAGTTGGTAGGCATAAAACGTTTCCAGGGACGGCCATTCTCCACATCGCGCTGCATACCTGGCTGCGTGTCATATTCCATCAGAAAATACAGGTGTGCCTGGTTTCCGTCACCATTGGTTAGCGGATCTGAGGTATACTGCACCGACCAGATCACTTCTTCGTTGATCTCTCCGCCACCCTGTAAAAACACATCGGCAAAATCGGGTAGCAACTGGAAGCCATAGTTGTTGATGACGTTATCAGCATACGTCTGTGCCTTGGCGTAATCATCTGCTGCGGCTGCCTCAGTGGTTGCCTTGGTCAGATATACACGTGCCAGCAAATGTTCTGCCGCAGGCTTGGTAGCCCTTCCCCATTCCGAGGCTGCATCAGGCAGGTTGGCAATGGCATAATCCAGATCACTGGTGATGGCATTGTAGACATCGGGCACCGACGCACGGCTGGCTTCTGTGGTGACCTGTGTATTCTCCTCCAACGGCAGGGCTACCGGGCCAAATAACTGTACAAGAATAAAGTAATAGTGTGCCCTGAGAAAACGTGCCTGTGCCACACCACTGATTTTAACGGCTTCCTCCAGGTCTTCTATTTGATCGGCGCGGGAAATGACGGTATTACAGGCATTGATAGCCACGTAAAAGCCATTCCACACCTGTGATACAAGAGGGGTGAATGGGTCGAACTGCGAAGTATACTGGTTGATATACTTATAACTGCCATCTGCACCGTTGGTATAGGTGTCGGTGCCAAAAACAGTCAGAGACATGCCTCTTTCCGTGCCATAGAAAGAACGCATAAAACTATAACTGGCATTGATAGCATCACCAAATCCATCAGGCGTGTTCAGATAAGTACTGGTGACATTGGACACGGGTTCTTCATCCAGCAAATCCTGGCAGGCTCCCAGCAACAGCAGCAGGGATAGCGGTATATAGAGTATTTTTTTCATCTTATTCATTGTATCAGAATTTAACATTGAGACCAAACAGGAAAATTTTGCTGGCAGGCGTATCAGCACCCAGCTCAGCATTTTGCTCGCGGTTGTCGCCATTGGGTTGACGGGCGATCTCAGGATCTACGCCGTTGTATTTGCTGATATAAGGCGCAAAAATGAACGGCTGCTGTGCACTGGCATATATCCTTAGCTGTTGTATGCCCCACTTAGACGTTAAGCTTTCAGGTAGCGTATAGCCCAGATTGATGTTTCTGATCTTGATGAAAGACGCATCAAACAGAGATACGGAAGAGTTGTATACCGGAAATTCCTGATCCTTGTTAGGGCGAGGATAGGCATTGGTAGGGTTTTCGGGTGTCCAGTAATCTACGTTAAGGTTATTGTATCTTCCTGCCAGGGTATTATTGCTGGTATGCAGTAAACTGCGCAGCATAGAGCCTTGTCGGGTAAATATAAACACAGAGAGATCGATGCCTTTGTAACGGAAGCGGTTGGTCATACCACCGGACCACTTAGGAATATCGCTTCCCAAAATTATCCGATCATCTGCGTTGATGGCACCATCTGTCTGATCCGGCCTTCCGTCGCCATTAGAATCTACGGTTAGCTGATCTTTGATCCTGATCTCGCCGGGCACCCGCTGATATTTGGTTGCCTCATCAACTTCGCTGGATTGCCAGATACCGATTTTCTGATAGTCATAATACACTGTCAGTGGCTGGCCGATGAACCAGTTGTTACCAATGTCGTCCTCTTTTCCGCCATAGAGTTCTACAATTTCTTCTTTGTTGGCATAGAAATTCAGGTCGGTGGTCCATTCAAAGCCGCCGTTGGTACTAACGTTGACGGTGGAAAGCATGGCTTCAACACCACTGTTGCGGGTGGCCCCTACGTTTTCCAGTACGCCATTAAAGCCACTGGTGATAGGAAGTTGCCGTGGCATCAGCAAGTCCCGGGTATTCTGCTGATATACTTCTGCCGAACCGGAAATTCTTCCATTGATAAAAGAGAAGTCCACCCCAAAATTAACACTGGCCGTGGTTTCCCATTTCAAGTTGGGATTGGGCAAAAACAAAGGACGGTAGCCAAAACCTGCATTGCTACCAAAAGCATAAGTTGTACGGCCTATCTGTCCTTGGGTCTGGTAAGGATCAATGCCTGTGTTACCGGTAAGGCCATAGCTGGCACGGAGCTTCAGGTCGGTGAGCCAGGAAGCATTTTGCAGAAAAGCTTCTTCTTTGATACGCCATCCCAAAGCGATGGAAGGGAAGAAGCCGTATTTTTTACCTTCGGCAAAGCGGGAAGAACCGTCGCTTCTGCCTGTCAGCGTGATCAGGTACTTATCCAGCAATCCATAGTTGATACGGCCCATGAAAGAGTTGATCGTCCATTCAGTCAGGTTGGTGTCTACGCCCTGGATCACGTTGGCATCGCCCAGGTTGTAGAAACTCATACTTTCTACGGGAATACCCAGCACACTCATGTAAGAGTACTCACTGCGGCTGTTTTGGATACTGTGGAGTGCCGTGATGTTGAGGCTGTGGATATCGCCCAGCGTTTTTTGATAGTTGAAAATATTTTCCAGCGTGTAGGCAAATTCATTCCAGTCTTGTCTAACTCCCGTAGGGTCACCACCACGACGGGCATTGGTCTGGCTGCCCAGAAATTCGCCTCTTCTCCGCATCTGTAGGTCGGGGCCAAAGTTGAGCCGATAGGTAAATCCTTCAAAAAACTTGTATTCTCCGTAAAGGCTGCTAAAAAACCTTGTTCTTCTGTTTTCTCCAATAACAGCACCTGGCACAATCTCTGCCAAAGGGTTGGTTCTCAGGCCGTCAGAAGTCGGTAAAAAGATAAGGTTTCCTAATGAATCATAGGGTACGCCCAGCGGATTTTCAGCCAGTGCACCACCAATGGCATTGGAACCTTCATTCCTGATGCTGAAAGCTCCCAGGATGGAACCTCCTAGTTTGAGCCGATCGCTTACCTGGTTGTCAACAGCCAGCCTGAGTGTGAAACGGGTAAAATCCTGTCCGGGCACAATGCCTTCATCGTTGAAGTAGTTGCCGGAAACCCCGAACTGCGTATTTTCAGAACCGCCATATATTCCTATCTGGTGGCTCTGGCGATGACCTTTTCGCAAGATCAGGTTCTGGTAATCGGTAGTGCGCCCCTGGGCAATAGACTCCCGCTCTACCGGCTCAAAAATAGCCTGATCAGACTGCTCCGGGGTGGCAGGGTCCCATAGACCTACCGTTCTGCGCGATTCTCTTTTGTAGGCAGCAAACTGTGGCCCGTTCATCACATCAACCGTGTTGAGCGCACTGGAAACGCCGTAGTATCCATCATAATTGATTGTGGTTTTGCCGTCTGATCCTCGTTTGGTGGTGATCAGTACCACGCCGTTGGCTCCCCTGGAACCATAAATAGCCGTGGCCGAAGCATCTCTGAGCACCTCAATAGAGGCAATATCCATTGGATTAATATCACTGTTGTCGCCAGCCAAAGGAATACCATCCAACACGTACAAAGGATCGTTGCCTGCGGAGAATGAGCGTCGGCCCCGGATACGTACGCTCACGCCCGCTCCCGGGCGGTTGCCATTGGAAACCACGTCTACGCCCGGTGTTCTTCCCTGCAATGCCTGCTCCGGACTGGTAATGGGCAGTTCGCTGATTTCTTTGGAAGTCACCGTGGAGATAGCACCCGTCACGTCTTTCTTTTCCTGCGTACCATAGCCTACCACTACTACTTCTGTGAGCGATTGAATATCGGGTAGCAGTGTCATATCAACAGTGCTTTGATTGCCTACTGCCATTTCCTCAGATGTGTAACCTACAGAAGAGAAGACCAATGTCTGATCTCCGGTCGGCACCGCCAGGTTGTATGTGCCGTTAACGTCTGTGACCGTTCCTATGGAAGAGCCTCTGACCAGCACATTGACACCGGGCAGGGTTTCTCCTGATTCACCATCGGTGACTATTCCCTGGATGGTGCGGTCTTGGGCAAAAAGAGCGGAAGTACATAGCAGTAGCATAAGCAAGCAAGTGCACCCCCTTGCTTTGTTGAGTAGATGTTCTTTCATCATAAGTTAGCATATTAGTTGTTTGTAAAAATTGCAAATGACAGGTTTTTAGAAAGTAGTAATCAACTCTATCAAGATCATTATTGCAGGAAACACAATAATATATCTTAAATAACCAATTCTATTAAAGAATTTACAAAGTAGGTCTTTTTTTTAATAGATGTAGAAATATCAAAAAAAAATTATCAGTTCCGGCTCAATTATTTTTACAGGTACCTTTTTGGCTGTTTTTACAAATCTATTGTCAATATTATAGGTTTTTTAGTGTATTATGTCTTAGTTTTATGGCATGATTACACACCCTGATGTTATGCACTTCCTGGCACACAATCCGGCACTTTCAGTGAGTGCGCTGGAAGCAGAAGCCCGCCTGCCGAAAAGTACCCTGGCAAAAGCAGTGGCTGGCGACAGAGTGCTCAATGCCAAACATCTGTCTGCACTGTTTCCGGTACTGGTCAAGTATGGTTTCAAAGAGCATCGTTCTTCCGAGGCCAGGGTGATCTCGGTGATCAATCATAAAGGAGGTGTAGGCAAAACCACCACGGTGATTAACCTGGGCTGCGGACTGGCACGGATAGGCAAGCGCATTCTAGTGGTAGACATGGACCCGCAGGGTAATCTTTCACAATCGTTGGGCGTAGACAATCCCGAAGCGCAGGTGGTGGATGCATTGCTGCACAAAGGAGCGCTGCCGCTGGTTAGTATTATGCCCAACCTTGATCTGGCACCCAGCGATCTGGAACTGGCGTTTGCCGACCTGGAACTGGTACAAACGGTGGGAGGCATGAACCGGCTGAAAAATGCACTACGTCCGCTGCGCAAAAACTACGACTATATCTTCATTGACTGCCCTCCTGCGCTGAACATTTTCACCAACTCTGCCCTGGTGGCTTCCCAGGGTTGCCTGATCACGCTGCAACCCGAAGCTTCTGCCATGAAGGGACTCAACAAGCTCTTCGACCGAATCTACCAGGTGCAGGAAGACATCAACTACGAACTGCATATCGAGGGAGTGGTTTTTACGATGGTAGACCGGAGGCTTAAGCTACACCAGGACATGATGCAGGATGTGATCAATTCTCTTAAAAATTTCAGGATATTCCATACTTTTATCCGCTCTAATGTGACCATCAAAGAATCACAGGTGGCACAGCAGGATATATTCAGTTATGATGAAAACTCTAACGGAGCGAAAGATCATATGAGTTTAGCGCAGGAAATTCTTACAACCGTATAATAACATGGCCAAAAAATATCAACAAACCCTGCAAAAGCAACCCATTATCAGAAACAAGACCCTGCTACAACATCAGGACGTTAAAAGCCAGTTGATCACCCTGCCCGAGCTGGAAGGGTTAATCCCGCCGCCACAGGAGCAGGAGTTTCAGCAGCTGGAAGACAATATCCTCAAAGACGGCTGCCGCGAAGCATTGCTGGTATGGGAAAACGATCTGGAAGAAGCTACTTCTTACGTATTGGTTGACGGACACAACCGGTATGCGATCTGTAAAAAGCACCAGATGGATTTTCGTGTCAACCTACTGCATTTCGATTCATACAAAGAAGTGAAGGAATATATGATCAACAACCAGTTGGGCAGGAGAAACCTCACGCGCGAGCAGGCGAGTTTTTTGCGGGGTATGCGGTACCAGTACGAAAAAGCGGAGCGGGGCAAATACGATAGAAATCAAAAACCCCAAAATGAGGACAATGACCATCTACGTACTTCGGAACGATTGGCTTCGGCTTATAAGGTCAGCAAAAATACCATTGAGCGCGACGCTGAATTTGCCCTGGGGCTGGAAAAAATCGGTAAAGCAAATACCGAATTAAAAAGAAACATACTCGCAGGTAATATCAAAGTGTCCAAATCCAGGATTCAGCAATTATCAAAACTGGAAGAACCACTGACCGTCACTTCTGCTGAAGACATTCAAAAGCTGGTAGCCGGAAAACCTGCTTCTGCAAAAGCAGCCACTACCCAGGCAAAAGGTCAGGAGAAGTTTGCTGAAAAAAAGCAATATATGTATGAGATTACGCGGCAGTTTCATCGTCAGCCGCTTACGGTAGCTCTTTTAGACCAACTTATTAGCGAAGCCAACGAACTTAAAGTGTTATTGAAAAAGACAAAATAAAAACAGTCCCGATGATCAGGACTATTTTTATTATTTACCTAATTTAGCCTCTACTACCTTTGGTGCAATAAAAAATGATCGGTAATATTAAAAGGTGAAAAAATTTAGAGTCAAAAAAATAAAAAGTTTATAGTAGTTTATATATCAAAAAATAAAAAAGTTTGCAATATAATCACATAAGTACTACTGCCACAAGTATGCCAACCCCCTTTTTTGGCTTTTAATGATGGATTGTTGATAATCCTATGGAAGTAATTCCACAATCGTGTAGAAATACGATTATCTGATGTGGAAATTCTCTCACATCATTTCCTGATACAACAAGTATTAAGCTAATGAAATACTATTTTGTCCAAAGTTAGCCTATATCAGGCAGAGTTTCGTTCTGCATTGATGATACCGAACGAACATCGCACCACCAGTTTTTCATAGATGGTTTTCTTTTCGTCGGCTACCTGCTGCTCTTCCATTTCTCGGATTTTGGTCAGTGCATATTGCTGAATGGTAAGCAACGGCAACTCAATCCGCTGGCGCATCCTGATAGAAAGCTGATTGATCGGCTTGTCTTCCATCAGCTCAGAAGCATGAGCCAAGCGCAGCAGATATTTCTTGGTGCGCTCAAACTCTTCGTGAAACTGCTGCCACAAGCTGCCAAACGTAGGATGGTCTGCCAGAAAAGCCGTGAGTGGAAAAAATGATTTGGTCATGGCCATCTCGCAGTTCGACATCAGGGTCTTAAAAAAAAGCGATGAATCGTAAAGGTGCTGCACTTCTTCCCATCGGCCTGCCGCTTCCATCTTCTCAAATGCCAGTCCTACTCCATAATACCCCGGAATATTCTGTTTGAGCTGACTCCACGAACCCACATAAGGCACAGCCCGCAGGTCGTTGAGGTTGAGTTTGCCCGGCTTTCTTTTGGATGGACGGCTGCCAATATTAGCTTCCCCATAGTAGCGCAGCGGACTGGCGTAGTTGAGATATTCCAGAAAATCAGGATTATTCTTTAGCTTGCTGTATGCCTGGTAGCTTTCGTCAGACAAATCCTGAATAAGTGCCTTGTCGCTGTCACTGAGGTTGGATTCACGGCTGGGGAAGAGTGCATTGCGGATGCCAGCGTTCATCAGTTGCTCTATGTTATATTGGGCAGAGTCTACCGTACCAAAGTTTGAGCTGATGGTTTGCCCCTGAATCGTCAATTGGATTTCTTTTTTGGCGATATCCGGTCCCATTGAGGCATAAAACTGGTGCGTCTTGCCCCCTCCACGGGCAGGAGGCCCGCCGCGTCCGTCAAAGAAAACCACCTGGATACCATATTCTTGTGACATCAGGCTGAGTTCTTCTTTGGCCTTGTAAATGCTCCAGTTGGCCATCAAGTAGCCCCCGTCTTTGGTGCCATCCGAAAAGCCCAACATGATGGTCTGGGTACTATTGCGGCGTTTGAGATGCTTGCTGTAGGCAGGCAGTTCATACAAAGTGCGCATCACTTCTGGGGCATGGCGCAGGTCTTCTACCGATTCAAACAGCGGAACAATGTCTACTTTCATGGTTTCGGCATTCCAGCCCCGCAGCCGAAACAGGCCATACACTGACATTACATCCAGCGGACAGGTAGCATGGCTGATGATATAGCGGTGGCATCCTTCTTCGCCATTGCGTTGCTGAATTGTTTTAATGGCATCAATAGAAGACAGCGTGTCTTTGAACAGATCATTGTCGGTAAATGAAGCGTCTACCTGCTGGTCTGTTTCCAGCAGTGCCTGTATCTTATCTTCTTCGGAAAGGGTGGCGAAATCATCGGGTAGGGCAGGCGTGTCTTTGGCAATAAGCTCAAGGAGATCGGCATGAGCGGAGCTGTCCTGACGAATGTCGAGGGAAGCAAAATATAGTCCGAATAGCTCAACCCTACGCATGAAATTATCAATCATGTTCAGGAAAAGCCCGGTATGGTCATCAATCAGGGTTTGCCGGATGCCTGCCAGCGTTTTGAGCATTTCCTCTTTGCCAAGGTCATCCTCATGCCCTGGCACATACAAGTTGTTGTAAAGCTTTTCTTCCAGGGCAACCACCGGTGCTTTTACCCCTTTGAAGGTAAGTCTGCCTCTCAGCTTTTGTATATCTGTATAATACACATAGAGCACCGCCCTGCGCAGTGCCTCTGCCACCTTGATGGTAGTGTCGGCATTGACAAAAGGGTTGCCATCGCGGTCGCCACCGGGCCAGAAGCCCAGTCTGAACAGTGGGTTCTTTTCAGTATCTACCTCTGGGAAACTATTTTTCAGATAGGTCATAATCTTTCCGGCAGCCTGATAAAACACATGCTGAAGGTACCAGATCAGGTTGATGGCCTCGTCGTAGGGTGTGGGTTTTTCTTTTTTGAAGAAAGGCGTCTTGCCTAGTTGGCGAAGGTAGCTGTTGACCTGTGCCGTATTGTCATGTACAATGGCGTGCGACAGATCGTGGATAATGCCTAGCACTTCACTGGGATAAAACTGGGTAGGATGTGCGGTGAGCACCAGACGAACATCGAAGTCCTGTAGTTTTTGCTCAAAAGCTTTCTCAGATTGCGAATGCGTCACCTCAGCCTGTAGCTGTTTGAGGGTGCCAGGCCCTGCCATGTCGTTGACATCCCGAAAGGCAGCATCCTCGAGGGCATCAAACAGCACCACCTGGCGTTCTGCATACTGTACAAACCGAAACAACAGGTCGAGTTGCTCCTGATCAGTACGGTAGGAAGTGTATTGCTTCAGAAAGCTGTCGATGATTTCCATCGGGCTTTGCTGTTTCTCGTATCCTTCTTCGCAATGCAGCAAAAAGATAGAAAGCAGTACGCCGGTTTTCTCCACCCGGTGGAAAGGCAGTGCCGTGAATAAGCTGTTGTACAGCTGAAACTTGAGGGCTACCTGGCGATTGTAGGTTTGTAGGGTACTATTGGTAGTAGAATCCATAGATGATCATTTTTGCAATAATAATGTATTTTAAAGCTAATTAGCAAAAATGCAAAGGATATGGATTTATATTTACAACCTTGTTGTAAAAGAGGTATTTCAAATGGCATATTTTGATCATTTTTTTGTCAGACACAAAATATTATAGAAGAGAGTGTGAATCAGGGGTCTATGGAAGTCATCCTGTGACAACCGTTAATTCTTTAATCCTTGTAAAGTGTTTGCTGTTTTTGGTTATCACGGGAAGATGGTGGACGATGGCAGTAGCGGCTATAAAAATGTCTCTGAACTCAATCAGTTCATTAGTCTTTCGTAGCTCCTGATAAATAATAGCTGCTTTTTCTGCTACTTCCTGATTAAAGGAGAGTACAGGAATACTATCAGTTAACATCTATCCATTTCTGTAGGGTAGTTGCACCCATATACAACTCATACAAGGTAACAGAAGACACATAGATCGCCGCACTATCAGGTAAATTTTGGAGTCTGGTTTTAGCTTTATTTTTAGCCCGCAGGTAGTCAATAAATATACTGGTGTCTATTACCATTCTTCTGTCTTCCACTGATTAAAAAGCTGACCGTTTTCATCAAAGCCTTTTAAGTCCTCTTCAGACCAGACTGATACTCCTTTGATCTTTTCTTTCCAGGCTTTCATGTCAAAAGACTTTATGTCTTTATTTTTGGAGAGTATAAAATCAAGAAAGTCGTCTACTTCCTGTTGTCCTTGTGGAGACAGAGCACTATATTTTGCTATTAGTTCATTCATTTTCTGTCAGTTTTCTTATTGCAAAGATAATGATTTTTGCGAGTATAGATTCTTTTCTTGCTTGAGATAGATTTTTGCTGCAAGGTATAGCTTGTTTTGGTGATTAACAGCATGTGATCTTTTGTACGTACAAAAAGGATCTTCTGCTTATACCACAAAGGAGTCCGGGATTACCATAAAAAAGGCTGCCTTATGCCAAGACAGCCTTTAGAATGCAGCAGCGATGGACTTCAAGTCTATCGCTGTTGGTCGCTGATGCCGACGAGAATGTCAAAGAACCACAAATTGTCGTAACCCTTACTCTGCCGCTACTTCCGTGGGCACATCTCTGGTCTTTTTCGAGTTCTTTTGCCAGAAGAAAAATATGGTGAACAATACGATCAATATGATTGGAAAAGTGAGCATCTTTTCCAGTGTTTCCTGTCCGGTAGCCAACTCCAGTGCATTTCCGGTTAGTCCTTCTGCTACGTTATCAGTCCTAGAACTATCAATCCAGCCACCGATGATCGGCTGAAAATCCCTGTAGAGAACATGCCCACGGCTCCTATGATAGACATGCCCAGGGCACTACTAAGTGGAACACGCTGGCCACTGCTCCCACCATGACCGGCCAGAAGTAGCAATAACCAAAGGCATAGATGATAGCTGCTACGTAAGCCATAGAACCCGTCACCGTGCTGAACATGTAAATACCAATGGCGGCCAGGATGGAACCACCCAGCAACACGCCGGTCTGTCCAAGCTTCTCCACCACCGGACCAGCAAAAAAGCGTCCTACGGTCACCAGCCCGGCAGTCAGGGCCAAGATGAGCATAGGCTCGGCACCACTGCTACCCAGGATAAGGCCGACCCATTGACCGGGACCAAACTCGGTGATGGCCGTCAGTGCCATGCAGACGATCAGGAAGATGTATAAAGGGCTAAACATTGCCTTTAGGTTACTGCCAAGCGAGGTAGCTTCTTCCACAGTAGGTCTGGGGAAGGCTTTTCCAAAAAACAGCACAGCGTAGACGACGGCGGGCACCAGAATGACCCACATCTGCGCCTGCCATCCCAAACCGATACCCGTCATAAACTCGGAGATAAGAGAACCCATCAGAATACCACCGGGGAACCACATATGGAAGCGGTTTAACATTTTATTCAGCCTGACACCGGAATACATATCGGCAATCATGGGGTTGCAGGCTGCCTCGGTACATCCGGTACCCAGGCCGATACACAACATTGAGATCAGCAAACTCTCGTACCCGGTGGCGAATACTGTCAGCAATACTCCCAGGACATGCGCTACGAAAGCGACTCTCATAATATTTTTAGGGCCTACCGAGTGGTAGACAAAGCCTCCAATGACCATAGAGATAGGAAAGCCAAAAAACCACATGGCGTTGATGTATCCCAGTTGTTCGGCAGAAAGGCTAAATTCTTCACCAAGCTGTGATAAGATACCGGCCCGGATAGAATAACTCAGACCAGTAGTGATCAGGGCAAAGCAGCTTCCGTAAAATAAGGCGTTTTTGTTAACGTTTTCGTTCATTGAATTGTAGGTTTAGGAATGTTTAGATGTATTTGTCATGATACAATAATACCTCTTTTCGCGATCTCTTTCAATGCTGGACAAGAAAAATGCTGCTACCTACCATAACTTTGGTTTTGACTTTGCTATATTTCTACTAAATTGTGCGGTTTTACAAGACGATTTTCCATGATGTTACCTACCACTTCAACCTTTAGGCTTTTTCTGTTCGTTTCTTCTCTCTTGTTTGTGCTCATCGGTTGCCAGGACCGGGAGGAAGCTAGTACAAAAGCTACGCTGTTCCGGTTGCTTCCGTCTTCCCGCACGGGGGTGCAGTTCACCAATACCATCATTGAAAGCGATTCTCTGAATATTCTGCGGCAGGCCAATCTCTACAACGGCGGCGGTGTGGGTATCGGCGATTTCAACAATGATGGCTTGCCAGATATGTATTTTGCCGGCAATATGGTTTCCAATAAGTTGTACCTCAATACTCCGGAAGCAGATGACTCGCTGAAGTTTACCGATGTCACCGAAGTAGCAGGCGTAGGAGGGGACGGGCGATGGTGTACCGGCGTATCGGTGGTAGATATCAATGCAGATGGCTTGCCGGATATGTATGTGTCTGCCTCCTTCCGCGAAGACCCTTTGCTTAGAACCAACCTGCTATATATCAACCAGGGAAATAATGAGCAGGATATTCCTGTTTTTAAAGAGTCTGCCGAAGCTTACGGATTAGCCGATACCGGCTTTAGCACCCAGGGCGTTTTTTTTGACTACGACAGAGATGGCGACCTGGATATGTACTTGGTCACTAACGAGCTGAATGATCCTAAAACTCCAATCAGGTACAGACCCAAAGTGACCAATGGCAGTGCCGTAAATACCGACAGACTGTACCGCAACAACGGCGATCAGACATTTACCGACATCTCTGAAGCAGCGGGTATTCAGATAGAAGGGTGGGGACATGCCGTGGCTGTTTCTGACTTTAACCTGGATGGCTGGCCCGATCTGTATATCAGCAATGACTTCATTTCTAATGATTTGTTGTATATCAATAATCGGGACGGGTTTGGGCGGCAATCCGCTGGGCGGCAATCCGCTGGGCGGCACCCCGC
>CATQIH010000061.1 GCA_958296015.1 Cyclobacteriaceae bacterium | reverse complement strand
TTTTGAAAGATCCTATGATATGAAAAGCAGCAGAACCTGTGTGCTGGGTTTCAAAAGCCCCTGTGCAGATGCTGATGCACTAAAATTAGTGATTGACCCGGAAATACTGCCTACCGGGCCGGTCAAGATAAAAATGATTACTGAAAACATACCTGAATTAAAGCTATGATCTCTATTGGTTTAAGAAAAAGATCGCCCTGAGTTTAGCGGGTATCACGCTGCTACAGAGCTTTCATATACCCTTAGCGTTAGCCCTGACCGGCGGACCCTCTCAGCCGGAAGTACAGGCTTTTGAACCGGCAGGCACCACCGAAATGGTAGACCTGTTTACTGGCGACTTTACCTACAATATTCCTTTGTTTGAACTGCCCGGACCCAACGGGGGCTATCCTTTCAATTTGAGCTATCATGCAGGCATCACCATGGACCAGGAAGCCAGCTGGACAGGACTGGGGTGGAGCCTGAACCCGGGAGCTATCACCCGCTCCATGCGCGGACTACCCGATGAGTTCAATGGCGACATTGTGACAACCAGAACGGCCATGAAACCCAGCGTCACCGTTGGAGTAGGAGCAGGTGTGGGCGCGGAGTTTTTTGGTGCCGATGTACTGAGCGTTAACCTGGGACTGAGTATTTATAACAACAACTACAAAGGAGTTGGTTACAGCATCGATGGAAGTGTAGGCTATCAGGCAGCCATTGGCAGCGACTATGCCGGCAATGTAGGGTTAGGATTTAAGCTGGATTCACAGAATGGCATTGATGTAAGTCCTTCGTTGAGTTTATCCAAAAAAATAGATGGCCAAGAAGAAGTATATGGAGGCGTAAAAATCGGTGTAGGCTACAACAGCCGGGAAGGTGCCAGAGAAATGTCAGTAACTTCTGTTTACAGTGCCAATACCGCTAATAAGAACAGCGATGGGAATCGGGAAATAGACAGTAAGGGAAGCAAAGCTTTTCTCAGTGGTCAGTCTGCCTCATTGAGTTTATATAATCCCGGATACACTCCCATGATCAGCAATCCGATGGTTAATTACAACGTATCGGCCACCCTTAAAGTGGGGGGAGACTGGTGGGGTGTGTTTAGTTCCGCTTACATCAACGGTTTCTACAACCGTCAGGAGCTTAAATATAATAATAAGCCGGTAGACAACAAAGCCTATGGCTACCTGCACTACCAACATGCCAGCAAGGATGAAGAAAAGATTATGCTTGACTTCAACCGGGAAAAGGACGGTGCCATCCGGGATGAACATCCCAACCTGCCGATTCCTTCCCTCACTTATGATATTTACTCTGTCAACGGGCAGGGGCTAAGTGCCATGTACCGGCCTTTCAGGTCCGATCTGGGCTTTGTGCATGACCCGGCAACCGAGTCAAAAAGCAAGGGAATCGCTGTGGGTGGAGACGTAGGGCCTGCACTGGCCAAAGGGGCAGTGAACCTGCACGTCAATGTGGCCGAATCGTATTCCGGCCCGTGGCGACCGGCAGATAACGGAGCGATTGCAGACAACTTTACTTTCCAGGATAAAAAAGAAAACAGCCTGTACGAACCCTGGTACTTCAAAGTGCATGGAGAGCTGTCAGCCTCCCCTGCCAGTACCTCACCGGGAGCACAAGCCATTGAAAGTGACCAGGCACTCAAAGTCAAACTCTCTGGTAAGTTTGAGTCTACCGCTACCACGACACTACAGTCAGACAAAGAAAGCTTTGATGCTCCCAGCAACAGCCACTATCATACAGACCGGACGCCCCGCTCGCAGCTGGTCACGCCTGTGACCAATGAAGAACTCATGAAAGGTAGCGCTGAGGAAGCCATCAATGCGTACAAGGTGTCTTATTTTAAAGCCGGTGATAACATTGAGACTGCTACACCTGCTGCCTATATCCGCACCCAGGCAAAAAGCGATCATCTGGCAGGCATGACCGTTAGCAGGCAGGATGGCCTGCGCTATGTATACGCGCTGCCAGCCTACAACAAAGTACACGAAGAGGTACAGTTCAGTGCGCCTACTTCGGCAAATAATACGATGACGATTCCTGTCAATAAAATAGATGAGCAAACACCCAGCTATAAACATGCCGGTACCAACGAATACCTGCGCAAAACAGAAATCCCGGAATATACCCATTCCCATCTGCTCACTGCTATCCTGGGCGCAGACTATGTGGATGTGACAGGGGACGGGGTGAGTGAAGATGACCTGGGATACTGGGTGAAGTTTACGTATCAGAAAACGGCTGACGCCTACAAGTGGCGGGCACCTTTTGCCGGGGCACTATTCAGCGAAGGGTTAAAGTCCGAACCCAGAGACAATATGGGTTCTTATACTTATGGAGAAAAAGAAATGTGGTACCTGGCCAGGGCAGAAACAAAGTCGCATATTGCTGAGTTTTCCACTTCTGCCAGGGAAGATGGCCGGGGGGCAGCAAGCAAGACTCAGGATAGCAACAATGTCTCAGCACGGATGAGAAAGCTGGACCAGATCAAGCTCTACACCCGCGCAGCCAGCGAGTATCCGCTCATGAAAGTTATTTTTGACTATAACTATCAGTTATGCCCGGGAGTAGATAATAATGCGACCAGCCAGGGAGGTAAGCTAACGCTGGAGAAAGTGCATTTTGAACATGGGCAGAGCAGCCGTGGAGCCATGAATCCTTATGAGTTTACTTATAGTGACTTTAATCCCGGTTATGACATCGGAGCCTACGATCGCTGGGGTGTTTATAAACCAAAGAGTGCCACCGACCCGCTGCACAATCAGGAGTTTCCTTATGTCAGTCAGAATCCGAAACCAGCCGCTAAAGCTGAGCTGGACAAGTATGTAGGTGCCTGGTCACTCACGCAGATCAAAATGCCCTCCAGTGGCACCATCATGGTAGATTATCAGACCGATGATTATGCGTATGTACAACACAAGCAGGCCACGCAGATGTTTGAGTTTGTCAACCCTGCCGGAACGCCACCTACTAACCTTTCCACGGCTCCGGACTTTGAGCATGGAGATACCAACACCAAAGTGCGTTTCAGGTTAGAAAAATCTATTGCCTATGAGGGTTCAGGCAATATGCCGCAGGAAGAACAGGCAGAGATTGTGAGCCGCTACCTGGACCTGGATAATCCGCAGCTCTATTTCAAGATTATGACAGGCTTGCGCAGTCCTGGCGAGAACCTTAATGAATTTATCACCGGCTATGTGGAGGTCAATCCTAATACAAGCCTGATGGGCCTGGAAAAAAGCAGTAGCACCGGAGACTATGACTATGGCTATTTTGAAGTCAACAAAATAAAAGAAAGGAATCCATTCATGGTCATGGCCTGGCAACACCTGCGGGCCAACCAGCCAGACCTGATCAACAAAACCAATAAGGTGCGGGAAGATGACAACTCTGCCCTTGACCAAATACGCGGACTAGGCTCTGTCTTTCAGGAGCTACGTGCGGCTATCCAGGGATACTATAACTTTTGTGAAGATAAAAACTGGGGTAAAAAAGTGATTGCCGACAAAGCCTGGATACGCTTGAAATCTCCTGATAAAATCAAATACGGCGGAGGACTGCGTGTCAAACAAATCACCATGAAAGACAACTGGGCAGGCAGCAGTGAGGGTGTCTATGGGCAGGTATACGACTATACCACAGAAGATGAAGGTACCGGTGAGATTATCAGCAGTGGGGTAGCCGCCAACGAGCCAGTCCAGGGAGGTGATGAAAATGCCCTGCACTATGCCAAGCTGTTCACCGATAACATTCCCCTGAGAACTGACAACAACCTGTTCTTTGAGTTTCCGGTGAACGAAGGCTACTATCCCGGCCCGGGTGTTGGCTACCGCAAGGTAACCGTCAGGAGCCTGGCTACTGCCGCTCTGGAAGGCATCACGGTACTCCATGCCGATGGGCTGTTTCCCACCGAAGGAAAATACGGCACATCAGGAGCCGCTGTGCATGAATTTTACACAGCCAGAGAGTTTCCGGTGATTGCCGAAGAAACTGAAAAGCAGGATGAACCTTTCAACCTGTCCATACCCATACCTGCCATGGGCAGTATCAATACCTCTACACTATCCAGTTCGCAAGGCTATAGCATCATCACCAATGATATGCATGGCAAACCCAAACAAATGAGTTACTACCGGCAGGGAGAAGACGGGGTGATGGAAGTAGCTCCTTACTCATCTGTTGCCTACGCATATGCCGCCGAAGAGAAAGCCTATGAAAATACGGAAGTGCAGGTATTAAGCAATGCTTTCAGGCAGGATCAAAACGACCCATCATTGCTCACTTTGCCTGGTACTACACCCTCCGGCAATGTCTGGTACATGGGACAGGAAACGGAGTTCTTCCTGGATATGCGCAAGCACCGGGACCAGACCTGGGTAGCAGGTACCAGCATTGATGTAGATGTAGTCATCGTTCCATTGCTCTTTATAGCAGTGCCCATCCCGATACCCACCTGGTGGCCTTCTTTGAATACGACCACCTCGGAGGTGAAAACCGTAGTGGCTAACAAGGTGATCTTCAAAAGTGGTATCATGACAACCACCACTGCCAGCAATGAAGGCTCTGAAATCACCACAGAGAACCTGAAATGGGACAAGCTCACCGGACAGCCCGTGGTGACCAAAGTCAATAACAACTTTGATGAACCCATCTACAGCTACAGCCGGGCGGCTTACCTGGAATACGCAGGCATGGGTGCCGCTTACCAGAACATCGGACTCAAGTTTACGCTAAGTGGTATCAGCACTTATGTGGCAAAAGACAAGCTGTATAGCTTCTCCACCGCAGGAAGCACCATAGACAACAGCCTGTACCCCGGCGACGAGTGGATACTCTACGATGCCACCACTGAAAATGTACTGGGCAAAGCCGTGTATGTAGGTAAAGAAAATGAAAAGCAGGTGTTCTACTCAGAAGCAGTACTTCCTGTAAATGCCAAAGCCCTGATCGTTCGCTCCGGCAAGCGTAACCAGTTGAGTATCTCTGCAGGCAGTATTACAGCTTTGGAAGATCCTTCTGTAAAGGGAACTGCTGTTTCTTATGATAAGACGATTGTAAACTCAGAAAATTAATTAGAGATGTTAAATAATATTTATCGCTGTCTGTTTCTTGGGTTGCTTTTTGTTACATGGTTAGCCATTCCCAGCAAAGCTAAAGAAAAGCACGCTACGCCCGTACTGGTGGCTAAACAGCTAGACACTATTCCAGCTCCTGAAGAAGATCCTTATCTGAAGCAAATGATGGAAGAACAGGAGAGAGAGACGGAAAAAAAGATTCGTGAAGAAGAAGATCGTATCTTGAATGAAATAAAAGCAGAGATTGCTCAGAAAAAGAAACTGAAGGCTAAATCTTTTAGAAGAAGTGCGACTGCGAACATTACAGCTACTCATGAAGAGATTCTTGCCAAAGAGTACCATGCCCTTATGAAATTTTATGAAGCAACTAATGGAAATGGTTGTGCCGAGGCAGGATGTTATCCTAATGGATGGTTATTAAAAGAGGGATGGAAAGATGCTGATCCGAATGTGGTACAACCTGTGACTGATGATTGGACAGGTATTACAGTGGATGAAAATGGCTATGTTGTGGGTCTAAGTTTTACAGATAACAGGCTTTATGGGCATATTCCTGATGAGTTATCAGATTTAGAACATCTAAAGTCATTGACTTTATCTTCAATTTATACTTCATCTTATCAAAATATTATTACAGGAAGTATTCCTGAAAGTTTAGGCCAGTTGACTAATCTTATTACTTTGTCTATTAAAGACAATTCTTTGACCGGCAATATTCCTGAAAGTTTAGGTCAGTTAAGTAATCTTACTACTTTGTATATTCATGCTTCTCTAACAGGAAGTATTCCCAATAGCTTAAGCCAATTAAGCAACCTTACATATTTAAGGCTTGATATTTCTTCATTAACAGGAACTATTCCCGAAAGCTTAGGTCAGTTGAGAAACCTTACATATTTATATATACTCGGTAATTCACTAACAGGAAGTATTCCTGAAAGCTTAGGCCAGTTAAGTAATCTTACATATTTATGGGTTGCTGGTATTTCATTAACAGGAAGTATTCCTGAAAGCTTAGGCCAATTGAGTAATCTTACGTATTTGACGTGTGGTGGTCGCTCTCTAACAGGGAGTATTCCTGAAAGCTTAGGCCAGTTAAGTAAACTTGTATATTTTAGGATTGGTAGTGGTTCATTAACAGGAAATATTCCTGAGAGTTTAGGTCAGTTAAGTAATCTCACTACTTTGTATATTCAAGGTACTTCATTAACAGGAACTATTCCCAAAAGTTTAGGCCAGTTAAAAATCCTTAAGGATTTAGCGATTACTAATAGTTACTTGACCGGCAACATTTCCGAGAGCATAGGACAACTGAGTAGCCTTCAAAATATATACTTACACAATAATCAATTTACTTTCTCTAGCCTTCTTTCTACTATACAGAACTTTCAAGGACAAACTTTAATATATAGACCCCAGCGCAAAGTTGGAAAAGAGCGAACTATCAGAAAAAGCTTAGGCTCACCTGTGACTATCAGTACTACTATAGATACTAATACCGAACCGGCCTCAGTATACACTTGGTACAAAAACAACGCGCTTTTGCAAAATCAGGAAGGCATTACCATCAATGGACCTAACATAACTATTAGCTCTATGAGTGAGGCCAATGTAGGGACATATACTTACAAAATCACCAATACCGCTGCTCCGGCACTAACTTTAGAAAGTAACCCTATTACTTTACAAATTTGTGAACAGGATTGTGACACGGGCATCCCTCAAACAGAATATTTAGCTTTACTAGACCTTTACAACCAGGCAGGTGGACAACGCTGGACACACCAGGATGGCTGGGCTATGGCTGATCCCGAAGGTGATCGGGATGTTAGTGGCTGGTACGGGGTAACCGTAGTTGATGGACATGTGACAGGAATCAATCTGGCAGGTAACAACCTCACAGGGACATTACCTGGTTCTTTTAGCAATCTTAACACACTAGACCAACTAGCTCTTGAAAACAATAACTTGACATTCTCTGATCTGTTGCCGGTAGTAGAGAATTTCCAGGGTACGAATATTACCTATCATCCACAGGGTAAAGTAGGCAGGGAAGAAAACATTAAAAAGAAAGCAGGCTCTCAAGTAATTATCACTACAAATGTTGATCACAATACTTCAACATCATCACAGTATCAGTGGTATAAAAACGGAGTGCTACTGCAAAACCAGGAAGGTATTACTATTGATGGGCCTACGCTCACGATTACCTCCATGAGTGAAGCACACAAAGGCGTATACACTTATACGATCACCAATCCTGCTGCTCCTGATCTTACTCTGGAAAGCAATCCTATCACTTTAGAGCTGTGCGATATTAACTGTGGTCCATCTTTGGCTATCTCAGCTACACAAACCGAATGTGGTGTAGCTTTCAGTAGCGAGGTTGAAAATCAAAATAACTGCGACATCATATCTTATGAATGGAATCTGGGCGATGGACAGCTTTCAGCCGAGGCAAATCCATTTCATAAATATGAACAGCAAGGCACCTATGAGGTAACTTTAAAGAAGGGCTATCGCTGCGGCGGTGAGTTTGTGGTAACTGCAAAAACAACTGTCACTGTAGATGGAACTACAACCGATCCGTTTGCCAACATTCTTATCAACGTGCCTACCCAAAAGTTATCAGAAGTACTTTCCGCCTCCGCAGCTACCTTTAGTGACGCCTGGCCGCTGGAGCATCCTTCGGAAGCTTTGGCTACCAAACATAGCTTCCTGAATGGTTCACAGGGCGTATGGCGTACGCATCAATCGTATGTGTACGATAAAGACAGAGATGCTTCTACTACGGTGAATACAGCCAAAGACGGAACATTTGACATAGATAAATTCAACTGGGATTATGCCGGACTAGAAGCTATCCCCAACTGGCTGCCAGCCAATGCTATCACCGAGTATAGCCCTTACAGCTACGAGCTGGAAAACAGGGATGTGCTGGGCAGGTATTCAGCAGCACTGTACAACTTCGACGGACAACTTCCACAGGCGGTAGGACAGAACATGCAGCACAAAGAGATGGCTTTTTCCAGCTTTGAATTCAAAAAGAACATTGCCGGTAACCTGGTCGCTTATACGGATGGCAACTGGCGTTTGGGCAAAGAAAGCGAACCTGTCTACAAAAGATACCAGGTACAGATGGGCAATGGCAGAATGGTGGTGGTGAAAGGAAAACTGACTGAATTTGAAAATAAATCATCGGCTGATGTTATAGCCCGTGGTATGGTGCCAGCCTTTTTTGTTTTTTCTAAAAGCCGGTTTGTGCAGGATAACCCGATTGTTTGCCGGTATACTTACCAGGAGAATCCCGATTGGTCTGTGCTGGTCTTTGAGCGTCCTATTGTGGATGGGCTTTGGCTAGGTGACATCATGCTGCGTAATGAGCATTCCCAGAATATCACCCTGAACTTTGATGAGAGCAGGTCGCACTCCGGAAGATACAGCCTGAAGGTGAGCCAGAACATCGGCGTCCCCCAGGATTTGCTCTCGCTGACTGCCGGTAAAGAATACCTGTTGTCTGCCTGGGTATCGGTAGGCAGTACACCGGCAACCCCTACACTGGGAGAAGGCATAGGTATACAACTGACAGGCACAGACAAAAACAATAACACAAAGATCACGGCAGACTTTGCCCCTTCTGGAACCATCATTGAAGGCTGGCAGAAGCTGGAAGGAAGGATGGTAATACCTGAAGACGGGCTGACCCTGAAAATTACTTTCAAAAAGGGAGCGGCCGCCAGTGCCTGGTTTGATGATCTGAGACTGCACCCGGCAGAGGGTAACATGCAGTCTTATGTGTACGAATTGGACACGTATCGCCTGAATGCTGAATTGGATGAGAACCTCTACGCTACTTTCTACTACTACGACCAGGAAGGAAAACTATACTTAGTCAAAAAAGAAACTGAAAGAGGCATCAAAACCCTACAGGAATCTGTCAACTACCAACGGGTTGGAAATTGAAAAATTGAAGATTAAAAATTAGAAAATTAATACTTGTGTCATGAGTTATACACCAAAAACTTTACTACTGCTTACCTGCCTGTTTATTGTGGGCAGCCTATCGCAGATACAGGGGCAGGATCTGAGAACTGCCCTGAAAAAACTACAGCATACGTACCAGGGAAAAGAGCAGATGCATATAAAAATGCAGGTCAGTGCCTATGAAAATGCGACGGCTGACAAAGCCTTTTATGAGCAGACCGTAGAGGTAAAGAGACAAGACCAGCAGTATCATTACATCTATCCTGGCAATGAAATGCTGCTTTCCGGGGACTTGCTTCTGCTGGTGAATAATCAGCAAAAACTCATCACCTGCCAGCAGCGCAGTCAGATGGAACAGGAAAACGTACCGGAAAACCCTTTGCAAAACCTGGATACACTCATGAAGCACTACCAGAAAGAAACCTACCTGGGCAAGAGGCAGGGATACGACCATTACCGGCTGGAGCAGCAAGGCAGTCCGATACAAACCGTTGAACTACTGTTAGACCCTGCCACTGGGTTGGTGCATCAGATGGCTTACCACTACAAAGCCGGGCAGTATGTCACTATCGATTTCGTAGTATTTGACCTGAACCCCATGTTTGACAAACAAACCTTTGCCACCAGCAGGTATATCAAAGGCAAAGCATCCTCCCGCCATCCTATCGGGGCATATCAAGATTACCAAGTGATTCAATAAACATATACAACAATGAAAAAAATAAACCCTGTTCCTGCACTAAAAGCTTCCTGTATTATCATCTTCAACTTACTGATCTGCGTCTGCGCTGTTGCTCAGCAGCAAAAGGAGATCATCAGCGATTATCAGGAAGGCATTTCGGTGATCAAAAAAATACATCCGGTGAAATACAAAATGAAGCCTAAAAAGGTGAAGAAGGAAATTTATGATACAGATAGTTTGGGTAACGAAAAAGTTAAATATGAAGAAGAAACAATAGTTAATGACAAGATATACATTGGCGTTGATGCAGAAGACTTAAAAGCTATTGCTCCTGATTTAGTAAGCAGTCACCCTAATGAAGAGGGAGGTGAAACTTTGGGTATCGAGCACTCTGCCTTAACATATCTTTTAATCAATGCGATAAAAGAGCAGCAGTTGCTTATCGAGGAGTTGCAAAAAACTTTAAAACCAAAAAAATGAGAACCTTAGTTTTAAACCTCATAAATGAACTAACTAAATACATTAAGATGTCACCAAATCCATTTTATATCCTATTGATATTAATTGTATCTCCCCTTTGCTGCCTGTTTAGCCAGATTAATCAGGATTTCCAAAATGGAAATCTGACAGGAGTCAACGCCATTGTGATCAAAGATCCAGGGACAAATGAAGGAATTCAGTTTGCTCAGACAGCAGCGAACTGGGTTATTGACGTTGCGCCTTCTAATAGAATCAGTACTTCCGCTATTAGTGATGGAGACTTACATTTGTACGGTACAGCAAAATATATCAGGGCATGGAGATCCATGATCGTGAGAGGAGAAGAGACTGCAAATCAAGTTAAATTGCAGATTTCTAATATGTCTTCTACTGGTTTTTCGGTGCTTCGTTTAAATGGTAACGAAAATAACAATACAGGAGCAGGTCTTCACCGTTTTAACGCTGGTTGGTCCAGTACTACTCCTATGTGGGAAGCATCATCGGTAGTTTTGCAGGAAGGTGAAGGGGCAATAAATTTGGCGGCTAAGAAAAACATCAAGTTCTATACCAAAACAGGTGCTGATGAACGGTTAAGGGTTACTGAAAATGGAGAAGTATGCATCGGCACAACTACGCCTGAATCTATACTAACTGTGAACGGAAGGATAACTTCTGAGGAAATAAAGGTGAAGGATGTACAAGGTGCTGATTTTGTCTTTTCAAAAGATTATGAACTGCCGACGCTGCAAGAAGTGCAGACACATATTGAAATCTACAAGCACCTGCCGGATATTCCTTCGGCCACTAAAATGCAACAGGAAGGCATTTTTCTGGGAGAGATGAATATAAAGCTTCTTCAGAAAATAGAAGAACTCACCCTTTACCTCATTGAGCAGGAAAAGAGAATTCAGCAGCTGGAAAAAGTAAATAAAGCACTTCTCAGTAAGGTAAAAAACTAGGCAATACCAGTATATCTGCATCAATACTATTCATCATTTGAAACCGTATATTCCATGAAAAAACTATTATTAATTATCTTAATGGCTGTGAACTATAGTGCCTATTGTCAGATTTATGCGCCGGAGATTAAAGTAAAGGAGATGAACAACAATGGAGTAGGCATAGGTATCGATAACATTGATATCAATGCTAAACTTCATATAAAAGGAGATAAAGCAGAGATAGTCAAGATAGAATCCTCTGCCCCTAGTACACAGGTTTCAATAGAAAACACGTCTCCGGGAGGTTCTCAGTGGCGGCTGATTTCAACGGGTAATGGTACATCTATGGGAGGGGGGAAGTTTTCTATCTATGATCATGCACAAGCCAAACATCGTTTGATAATTGATAACAGTGGCAAGATAGGTATTAATACTGCTTCTCCTGGAGCAGACTTACATATAAACGGAGATACCTTTGTTAAAGATCTGAGAATTGTGGAAAATGTAGATGTTAACATTGAAACCTCCTGGATTTATAGTAAATATGGAGTAGATCGACAATTAGGACTATTGTTAACCGATGATGGTAAAACCAAAGCTGAGATAAAGCTTTGGGAAGGGAATATTCATAATCCATACATTTCATTCTCTACTTCGCCTAATACTGGTAATGCAATAGAACAAATGAGAATTAACAAATACGGAAATGTGGGAATAGGTACCAGTAGCCCCTCCCAAAAACTACATGTTATAGGCAATGTACTAGCCAATAACGTCCAGGTGACTTCCGACCGCAAGCTGAAGAAAAACATCAAAGATTATAATAAAGGATTGGCGATGGTAAAAAACATACATACTGTAGAGTACCAGATGATCGCAGAAACAGATAGCGTGTATGTTCCATCCAAACTAGGCAAAAAAGAAAAGAAAGCACCTACCTACGTGGGAGTGATTGCACAGGAACTACAGCAAATTGCCCCTGATCTGGTACATACTTACCTGGATGATGCAGGGGAAGAGACGTTGGCCATTGATTATACCGCTCTCACCTTTATTCTTATCAACGCAGTCAAAGAACAACAAGTGCTCATTGAGGAACTACAGAAGAAAGTGCTGAAAAAGTAAAAAAGTAAAGCTTCATCAAAATCATGTTTAAATTCCTGACGCTACCTATGGAACTCAACAAACAACATATCTGCTTTGTCAGCTTCTGCTGGCTTCTCTCGGCGTTTATTTTATCTGCACCATTGGCCCTGGCACAGGCTTCCAAAGATATTGCTTTGCAGGCACAGGCCACCTCGCCAACAGCTATTACCCTCCGCTGGAACAACCCGGCCGGAGGTGAAACGCTGATTCTGGAACGCAGGACAGGGGACGGTGCCTTTGAAGTACTCACGACCCCGGCAGGCTCCACCACCTACAGCGATGAGAACCTCACACCTGATGCGCTCTATACCTACCGTATCCACCTGGAAACGCAGAATGTGTATTCTAATGAGATGGTCATATCTGCTAACACCTATATTCCGCAGGCTATCAAAACCGGGCAGGACGGGCAGGTGCTCAAACCAGTATCCCAGAGTCCCGGGGATATACTATACAGTAATCTGGCAGTCGGGACGAAATACCCTATCTTCCAGGCACCTCCCTGTCTGGAGGGCAGCTACTGGGTAGGCGTGCAACTGGCATACAGCCCGGTTGACTGGAACGCAGATGACAACTGGACGGCTGCTTTGGAAGTAGAGTTTATGCAGGGAGAACAGGTGCTCTGGACCAAGTCGCTGACCAACAATATGCAGGACCAGTTGTTCCAGCAAATGGTGTTTCATTATGCCCCGGTTTCCTGCGTGGATAATTACACAGTGAGAGTGAAAAGTAAGTCCACTGATACCAACATACCACAGGAAAAACTGACCCTGACCTTTATCCTGCACCGGGATGACCTGCCCTTTGATACAGATGTGGATGTCAACCTCATGGTTGCCAAAGAAAACAACCAGGTAACCGCTGTTGGCTGGACGCCTGCGGATGATTTCGTTGGTCACTACGACCTGGAATGGGTGTTCATTGCCAGTCATGAGAACTTCACCGGCACGACTGCCGCAAAGGCGTTTGCTTTTAAGGAAGGTCTGAGAATATCTACTGCTAAACCGTTGTATACGCATCAGTTTTTCTATCCCAATGGCAAAATATGGTTCAGGATACGGGCTGTGGGGATCAATCCGCAGTATCCGGAACACCTGATCCCTGGCGCATGGCAATACGTGGACGGAGCAGACAACAACGGTATTGCCACCATCAATGCGGAAGGCAGCCTGAACTGGCAGGCCAATACCACACTGGCAGAAGATGACAAATATAAAAAGATACTGCAA
>CATQIH010000060.1 GCA_958296015.1 Cyclobacteriaceae bacterium | reverse complement strand
GGGTTTTGGCGCGCCGGGTATTCCGTTTGTGCTGGGAAGCCAGGACCCCGGCGTGCTCAATGATCTTAGAGACAACGGTTATTTATCTACCAGCCAATCGCTTACCATGCCTTTTCAGCAGGCCCGGTTGGAGAATTTGGGTGTAAGGGCTAATATTGAACCGTTCCAGGATTTTAGGATACAGCTGGATTTTAAAAAAACGACTACTGCTAATTACCAGAAAATCATCACCCAGGATTCTTCGTCTGTGAGAACCGGAAGCTACAGCGTGACTTATTTTACGCTGCCTACCGCCTTCAGCGATGGTAATAGCGATGTATCCACCATATTCCAGCGGTTTGAACAAAACCGTGAAGTGATCATGCAGCGGTTGATGACCGCCAATCCTAATTATGACGGAGAAATTCGCCGGTATAACCTCAACTCTCAGGATGTACTGATTCCGGCTTTTATGGCAGCCTATGCCGGGCAGGATGTCAACCAGGTGAAGCTGAACCCATTCCCCAAAATTCCGTTGCCCAACTGGCGGGTGGACTATAATGGGTTGCCTAAGCTATTTGGCTCGCTGGGTGAAACATTCCAGCAGTTTGCGCTTTCTCATGCCTATACGTCTACCTACAGCGTCAACAATTTTACCAGTAGCATACAATATGGTATTACCGGGGTAGGGCTTGATCAAAACATCACAAATTATCCTTTTGCCTCCATACCGGAAGATTCCGTGCTAGTACCACAATATGTGATTCAGCAGGTGACCATTACCGAAAGGTTTGCGCCGCTGATCGGCATCAATATCCGCACCAAAGGAAGGCTTTCCGGACGTATCTCCTACGATACCGAACGCAGCCTGGCCCTGAATCTGTCCAATGCGCAAGTAACGGAGCTGACCAGTAAGGGCGTCACGGTGAATTTCGGCTTTACCAAATCTAAGTTCACCCTTCCTTTCCGGGTAAAAGGAGAAACGATTACGCTGAAAAATGACCTGACGTTCAACTTCGCCATGTCGCTGAAAGATACCAAAACCATTCAGCGGAAGATAGACGAAGAAAATACGGTTACCAACGGCAACCTGAATTTCCAGTTCCGGCCTACGGTAGACTATCGTGTCAACGAGCGACTCAACGTGCAGCTATATTTTGCCCGCACGGTGAACGACCCCAGGGTAACCAATTCTTATAAAAGGACCACCACCGAATTTGGCACCCAAGTAAGGTTTAATCTGGCGCAATAAAAAAGGGAAGCAGCAGAACGGAGGCTGCCGCCGTGGAGCGGGAAACCGAGCTTTGTATTTGGCTGCACAAAATTTTTTTGGATAGTTCTATATGCTTCAAATGGCATCTCCCTGTTTGTTCAGTGCTACAAAAATCCGGTCTCCTATTTTCCGTTTCCGGTTTCCGACATTAACCATTGCTTTTCTTTTCCGGTTTTAAAAAAAGGACGTACTTTTGAAGCAAAAAAAGAACTATGAACTTACCTGAAGAACTGAAGTATACCAAAGACCACGAGTGGATTCGTATAGAAGGGGAAGAAGCCTATGTAGGTATTACAGAATTTGCGCAGGGAGAATTGGGTGATATTGTCTATGTAGAGATTGAAACAGCCGGAGAGGAAATTGAGCAGGGCGAAATATTTGGTACAGTAGAAGCTGTAAAAACCGTGTCTGACCTATTTATGCCGCTATCAGGTAAAGTGCTCGAAGTAAATCCTGACCTGGATGCAGCACCGGAAGCTGTCAACGAAGATCCATATGGCAAAGGGTGGATGATCAGGCTTAGTATCAGCAATATGGCGGATGTAGATGAACTGCTTGATGCAAAAGGCTACCAGGAACTGATAGGAGAGTAACCAACTACTTGTAGTCGATATGTTTTTGCGTTACAACCTGCTTACTATACTGTGGGCTATCATTATCCTTGTTCTGGTACTACTACCTAGTCAGAATCTGCCAAAGATAGACGAAGACTCACTGATTGGCTTTGATAAACTGATTCATATAAGCATATTCCTGGTATTGGTTTTTCTAATGATTGTAGGCTTTATCAAGCAATCTATCTACCCGGTACTGCGGTATGATGCGGTCAAATATGCACTGATTATTTCAATAGGTTATAGTTTGGTACTTGAAGGAGGTCAGTTCTTTTCTGAAGGCAGAACAGTGGATATATATGATATTATAGCAAATACTGTAGGATGCACCTCAGGTTTTGCACTTTTTTACGTTATATATAAACTATAGCGTGACAATTTTCTAAAAATTAAGTTGATCTTGCTGTTTTTTTTTATTAAATTTAGTGTTATTATTACACTGTAATTCATTAAAGAGATTCTTATGGAAGAAAAGAAAACACCAAAAGCAGACCTGAACCGTAAGACCGGTATGCATTTAAGCATTGGGTTGGTCATTAGCCTTGCAGTCGTGACACTGGCGTTTGAGTGGAAATCCTACGACAACTCCGGTTTGGTAGACTTGGGCACTGTAGAGAACAACTTCGAGGATGTTATGGAGATACCTCCTACCGAGCAGCCACCTCCACCACCGCCAAAGATTCAGCAACCCGAAATCATTGCGGTGCCTGATGAAGAAGAGATAGAAGATGATATTGAGATCGATCTTGATGTTGAGATCACCGAAGACACTCAGATTGAAGAGATGGTGTTTGAAGAAGCTCCTGAAGAAGAAGCTACTGACCAAATCTTTATGGTAGTAGAAGACCAACCTGAACCACAGGGAGGTATGCAGGCTTTCTACAATTTTGTTGGTAAAAACATGCAATATCCCGCACAGGCTAGAAGGATGGGCATTGAAGGTAAAGTGTTCGTGCAGTTTGTAGTAAACACAGATGGTTCTCTCACCGATGTAAAAGCCATCAAAGGTATCGGTGCCGGTTGTGATGATGAAGCAGTCCGTGTGATCAAAAGTGCACCAAAATGGAAACCAGGCAAGCAAAGAGGTAGAGCTGTACGTGTAAGAATGGTTCTTCCTATCACTTTCAAACTGGGTTAATAAAAAGTTTTTGATTTAGATTTGTTAATATTTGATTGTTAAAAGCCGGTTGCATATAATGTATCCGGCTTTTTGTTTTATTCATCTTTTGATAAATACCTACAATATTGTTTAAGTATATTCTATTAAAACTCTATGCGGTATGGGTACTGCTGGTTTTGATCTCTTTTATGATTTTGCTCCTGCCGTTTATGACCTCACCTATCCTGTTTGGTGAACGGAGCAGAAGGCTAAGCTTTGCCGCTATTAAAATGTGGGCTACCACCTTTGCTTCCTTATCAGGCATTAGGTATAAAGCAATAGGCACAGAACATCTTCTCAAGCATAAAGCTTTCATTTATGTATGTAACCACACCTCATTTCTGGATGCGCCGGCGATGCCGCTCTTTATTCCCGGGCAGTTTAGGCCATTAGGCAAAAAAGAATTGGGCAAAATTCCGGTATTAGGTATGATCGTCAAGACAGTATGTGTGATGGTAGACCGCTCAAGTACCGAAAGCAGAAAGAAAAGCGTGGAAAAGCTGATACGCCTGATCAGAAGTGGTATCTCTATCTTTATTTTTCCGGAAGGTACGATGAATCGCTCGGAGCATGTGCTCAAACCTTTTTACGATGGAGCCTTCAGAATGGCCATAGAGACCAAAGCTCCTATCATGCCGATGGTGGTAGTTAATGCAGGAAAACTGCTGCCCCCCAAAACTGGCAATGTGCGGCCCGGCACCGTCTATGTAAAGTTTGCCGAACCTATTATAACAGAAGGGCTTACCCAGGAAGATGTGCCCACCATCAAAGCAAAAACCTTTGAAGTGATGGAAAAAATGATCATAGAGCAGCATCAGAAGCAAGCTGTAAAATAGCGGGTAATACCCACCGGATTAAAAAAATAAAAGCCTACTCCAATACAGGGTAGGCTTTATCGTTCGACAACAAATGTATAACTATTGACCCGTAGTTTTTGGAGGAAGAACGTTGGTAATGATTTTTACTCGCTCCTGCGAATTTACTGCGTTGGATACTACAGTGACTACTTTGTTCTGTTTGCCCATCTTGCCTGCACTGTTAAAAGATACCTCTATCTCTCCCCCTTTGTTGGGAGCAATAGGCTCACGTGGCCAGGAAGTAGCCGTACAGCCACAAGTGGTTAAGACATTAGACAAAATAAGAGGCTCCGTGCCAGTATTTTCAAAATCAAAAGTATAGTTCACCTTTGTACCTTGCTCAATGTCGCCAAAATCGTGTGAACTTTCGGTAAATGCTATTTTCGGGCCGTTTTCTTTTTCTTGTGGTTGTTTTTCAGATGCCTGCTGTGCATACACATTGGCTATCAAAACAATCCGGCAAAAAGTGCAATGATTTTTTTCATAGAAGTAAAATTAAAGATGGTTTTTGTTTTCTAATGCTTCAAACAAAAACTATTCCTGAATAAATCCGGCAGGTAAACATTAATTTGATTTTCTTGCGCGATAGACTTCAAAAGAAACGCTGGTCGAAGTTCATCAGGAATAGTTCTTCCTTAGATCGGGTGACCGCTGTATAAAGCCATCGCAAATATTCTACGTTTAGCATATCTTCTTTCATATATCCCTGGTCTACAAAAACAGCGTCCCACTGACCGCCCTGTGCCTTATGGCAAGTGAGCGCATATGCATATTTCACCTGAAGCGCGTTAAGATACAAATCGTTGCGAATAGCTTCCTGTTGTTCCAGACGTGTACCTGCGTCCTGATAATCTGCAAAAACGCTTTCAAAGAGCCGCTCATAGTCTTCCTCCGATAGCGAAGTGGTAGATGAATGCAATGTGTTGAGGATAACTTTGGCCTCAAAGGGTGGCTGATCAGGATAATCCAGCAGTTGTAGCTCCAAAGTAGCGAAGCGGAAACCGTGCATATCTTCTGTATTGATGATTTTAAGAATCTCGATAAAATCGCCATTAGCCAGGAAGCCAGCCGGGGTTTCTTCATCCAGAAAAAAGTAATTGTTTCGCACGATCATCAGGTAATCGCCTACTTCCAGTTCACTTTCATAGAAAAAAATCTGGTTGCGTACATATTTATTATATTCAATGGCCTGCCGGTTGGAGCGACAGATAACCGCTGTGTTTTCTTTCCCAAACTTATCATAAGCATAACGCAGCCCATCTTCCAGCTTTTGCCCCGACATACGAAATATGTCGCTGAAGTTTTTTGTTTCAAACTTCACAGTCAGATCTTCCTCCACGATCAACTGACGAATTTTGGTCGCATTGTAAAGGATACCGGAATCTTTATCCTGACGCATCACTTCTGTGAGTTCCGTTTGCAAAAGGGTGAGACCAAAGCTGCTGGTTAAATACGCTGTATTCAGGCCGTTGCTGAGAGCCTGACCTACGGGCGGAAGCTGTGCAGCATCGCCTACCAGCATGAGCCTGTTCGAGTGATGCTCAAATACATACTCAATAAGGTCGGACAAAAGTCCGTTTTCTGCCATAACCCGGGTCATCAGCCAGCATAGAGGCTTCGTCTATAATGAATAGGGTGTTTTTGGCATAATTTCGCCTGCGTTTGAACTGATACTTACCAGAGATAGGATCGGCTGCTCGCTGGTAGATGATCTTGTGAATGGTAAAAGCATTGCGCTCGGCATAGGCAGCCATCACTTTGGCTGCACGGCCTGTAGGGGCCATCAGCAGATATTTGAAGTCGAAGGTGGGCAGGGCTTTCACCAGGGCACTTACAATAGATGTTTTGCCGGTGCCTGCGTACCCTTTGAGCATCAAAGCATAGCGAGTTTCCTGTTTTTGGTTAAGAAACGTATCGAACAAAGTAAACAACTGCTTTTGCCCTTTGGTAGGAGAAAAAGGAAATTTGTCTGCAATAATTTGGGAGGGCTTAGGCATGTTGGTTCTTGGTTCAAAGTGCTCTGTTCCATAGTTTGTTGTTCACAGTTCAGTGTTCACAGTCTTGAACTTAGAACTGTCAGAAACTCACGGTTAAAACACGTGAGCTTGTCCCTCGCACTGAATCCAGCGCGGAAACCATAGGTAGTCTGAAAGCTACCCTTTTAATATTTATTGCAGCATTTACATCAGCATTAATTGCATGAGAACACTTCTTACATACAAAATTAGATTGATTTTTCCGGTTTGCTTTTTCGCAATGACCACACCAAGAAAAGGTGCGGCTGGTATTGCGTGGGTCAACCAGCAATACAGTTATACCCTTCATTTCGGATTTGTACTCAATAAAGCTTCTCAACTGAGCAAATGCCCATTTACTGTGCTGGCTGCGTTGTGCTTTTCTAATCCACCGTGGACGCGGCTTAGTCCCTTTGCGAATACCGGAAAGGTCTTCCAGTGCTATCGCTCGGTTCGTGCATTTAGCTTTGCTCACCAGTTTTTTGGAAAGGCAATGGTTTGTGTCTCTTTTAAAGAGGTGTTCTTTTTTAGACAACTTTTTCAGTCGTTTCTTAGCCGATTTAGTGCCAACAGATTGCAAAGTGGCTTTGCGTTGTTCGTACCATTTTCTAATATCATCAACATCCTTACCAGCGGCTGGCGTTCCAGTATGCTGTTCTCCATCGGAATCAGTAGCAAGGTTGACGATGCCCAAATCAAGGCCCAATATATCATCAAATTCTTGTTCGGCTTCATTAGGAATATCGCAAGTGGCCAGAAGAAAGAACTTGCCTTTACTGTAGGCAAGATCAGACTCACCTTGCTGGTATTGCAAAAGTTTGCTGACATGATCATTGCAGACAAAAGGCATTTTTTCCCGACCATTGGTAGTCCATATGGAAAGCATACACTTATCCGTATAGTAACGAAGAATACGGCTATCATAAGCAATAGCACCATAAGGCCGGAAAGACCTTTGTTTGTCTCTATCCAATTTGTAGCTGTCAGCAACCTTGCCTATACAACGCACAACAATCTGTGCGCTAAGATTGAACGATTCTCTAATTTGATGATAGATAGCTTTTTGAATATTAAACTTGCTAAAAGCTTTGTTTTGAAAGGCATAAGCAGATATTGCATTGCAAGCTGCATTGGCTTGTTGCAAAGTATTTAGCAACACTTTCTTTTGTTCCTCGTCGGGCTGCAACAGCATTTTAGCAGTCAGTTTCATGTATGAAATATAGTAAATTATTTACAATTTGTCAACTGGTTGAATATATCTTAATCTATACCGGACGGTCCGCCGCGCGGTCGCCGGGCGATTGCGCAAGCCGCATCATTATTCATCTCACCCTTAAGGTGAGCATCCTAATGATATTTATCGTGAACTTAAAAAGATTAAAACTCTGCATTCTGTGGTGTTCTGGGGAAAGGGATCACGTCGCGTATGTTGGTCATGCCCGTCACAAACAGCATCATTCTCTCAAAGCCCAGGCCAAATCCACTGTGGGGCGTAGTGCCAAACTTGCGGGTATCCAGATACCACCACAGTTTTTCCTCCTCAATATTCATTTCAGCGATACGCTTTTGCAGCTTATCCAGGCGTTCTTCACGCTGAGAGCCGCCAATGATCTCGCCAATGCCAGGAAAGAGTACATCCATGGCTGCCACCGTCTTATCATCTTCGTTCTGGCGCATGTAGAAGGCTTTGATCTCTTTGGGGTAGTTATATAAAATCACCGGTTTCTTGAAATGCTTTTCTACCAGAAAACGCTCATGCTCTGATTGCAGGTCGGCCCCCCAAGCTTCTATCAGAAACTGAAACTGCTTTTTCTTATTAGGCTTTGAGTTTTTAAGGATGTCGATGGCTTCGGTGTAGGTAATACGGGCAAACTCATTATCTATAATAAAGTGAAGCCGCTCAAGCAAGGTCATGGAGTTCTGTTCAGACTGCTTCTTGTTCTTGTCCTCATCGATGGCACGCTGGTTGAGAAATTCAAGATCATCGGCACAGTGTTTCAGGGCATAGCCAACCAGGTATTTCAGAAAATCTTCTGCCAGGTCCATGTTGTCCTGCAAATCATAAAAAGCCATCTCCGGTTCTATCATCCAAAACTCCGCCAGGTGGCGGGTCGTGTTGGAATTTTCGGCACGAAAGGTAGGGCCAAAGGTATAGATATCTGACAGGGCCAACGCTGCCAGTTCGCCTTCGAGCTGCCCTGAGACCGTCAGGTTTGTTTCTTTACCAAAAAAATCTTCTCCAAAATCCACATTGCCCTGCTTGTTGAGCGGCGGGTTTTGAGCATCCAGCGTAGTGACCCGAAACATTTCTCCGGCACCTTCTGCATCAGACCCTGTGATGATAGGCGTGTGTACATAGAAGAAGCCTTTATCATGAAAATATTTGTGTACGGCATAAGACATGGCATGGCGCATACGATAAATGGCACCAAATGTATTGGAACGTGGCCTAAGGTGTGATATCTCCCGAAGAAATTCTAAAGAATGCTTCTTGGGCTGAAGTGGATATTTTTCGGGATCAGCCTCTCCCAATATGTCTATCTTTTCTGCCTGTAACTCAACGGCCTGTCCACTGCCCTGCGACTCGGTGAGTTTGCCCTGCACAGCAATACACGCACCAGTATTGATTTTTTTTATTGTATCTTCCGCAATATGAGTAGGATCAGCTACAATTTGTAAGTTTTTTATCGTTGATCCATCATTTAATGCAATAAAAGAGACTTGTTTATTACCTCGTTTGGTTCTTACCCAACCCTTTACTAAAACTTGCGCATCAATCGCTGCATTTTCCAGTAAAGTTTTTATTTTAGTTCTTGTTTGCCGCATAGCACACAGGGATTCTAATTACAGATTTGATGAAAAATATAAACTGTATGACAACATTGTTTTGTTTACATCATTATCTTACTGATGTACCAAAAACAGGAGCAAAACAACGATATTTTGCTGTTTTTATCAAAGATTTGCCAGAATATAATAACTTTGAGTCTTACAACTAGACTCATGAGCGTAAAGGTAAAGATACATGCAGAAGCTTGGTTTAAATCAAACGTTAAGTCAGAAATTATCTCCACAGCAGATACAGTTTATCAAACTGTTGCAAATACCTACTGCTGAACTGGAAACGCGCATAGAGCAGGAGCTTGAAGTCAATCCTGCCTTAGAGGAAGGACGTGATAAGGAAGAAGCTGCCAGTAGTGATGATGAATATGAAACAGATACGGAGAGAGAGGAGATTAATGATGATATCAGCATAGACGATTATCTGTCGGAAGATGATGTAAATGGCTACAAAATGTATGGTGATGGCAACTGGTCGGATGATGATGACCGGGAGATGCCTATTCCCAGTGCTACCTCGCTGGGTGAGCAATTGGTATCGCAATTGAATTTTATGGGCCTGGATGAGCGGCGGCAGGCCATAGGGATGCAGTTGCTGGGCAGTATAGAAAGTGATGGATACATCCGCCGCGACCTGGATGCGATTATCAACGACCTTGCCTTTTCTCAAAATATAGAAACTGATCTGGATGAAGTAGAGGTGCTCTTACATAAAATACAAACCTTTGACCCGCCCGGCATTGCAGCGCGCGACCTACAGGAGTGCCTGTTGCTGCAACTGGAGCGAAAGCCGGAAAGAGATAAATACACCAAAATCGCCATTGAGATCATCAAAGATAATTTTAAAGAGTTTACTAAAAAGCATTATGATAAGATCTGCCGTAAGCTTGGTATAGATGAAAATTCTCTGCGCGAAGCCATCAACATCATCATCAAGCTTAATCCTAAGCCTGGCGGTGGTGCAGATATTGCCATTCGCTCTCAATATGTGGTGCCGGATTTTATTCTAACAAGTAGTAATGGTAAGCTGGATCTGACGCTTAATTCAAAGAATGCGCCCGAACTTAAAATCAGCAGGTCTTACTCGGATATGTTGCATGCGTATGATAAAAGTAAGAAGAAGGACAAAAAGCTCAAAGAAACCGTCTCGTTTGTCAAGCAAAAACTGGATTCTGCCAAATGGTTTATTGATGCGATCCGGCAACGTCAGAATACGTTGCTCACTACGATGGAAACCATTATCAAATATCAGTATGACTTCTTTCTGACCGGTGACGAAAGCAAGCTGAAACCGATGATTCTCAAAGACATTGCTACCGAAATAGGCATGGATATTTCTACGGTTTCCAGGGTAGCCAACAGCAAATCTGTGCAGACAGAGTTTGGTATTTATCCGCTCAAATACTTCTTCTCCGAAGGTATTGCTACCGAATCGGGCGAGGATGTGAGCAGCCGTGAGGTGAAAAACTACCTGAAAGAACTGGTAGATCATGAAGAAAAACGACGGCCACTCTCTGATGACAAACTCGAGAAACTACTCAAAGATAAAGGTTATAATATTGCCCGCCGAACAGTAGCCAAATACAGAGAACAACTCCAGATTCCGGTAGCCAGGCTAAGAAAAGAACTCTAATGCTCAGAAAGTTAGCCATCGCCATTTCCATCATGATGCATCCGCTGCTTATGACAACACTACTGCTGGCAGTGCTTTTCTATTTTGCGCCGGTTATCACCAAACCCATCGGCCAAGCAGCCGCTTTGTATATCATATCAGCGGTTTTTATTACTACTTTCGTGTTGCCCATGATCAGCATGGTGGCGTTGAGGCTGTCGGCCATCATGGGAGGAAGCAAACGAGCAGCTTTTTCTTTACCTGCAAAAGAAGACAGAGTGCTGCCTTTTTTCTTCACCGGCGTGTTTTACGCCATCACGGCTTATATGTTTTTTGCCAAGCTCAGGGTAAATCAGGTGCTGGTGGTGATACTAATTGCTGTCACCCTTATTATTCTGCTCATCAGCCTGGTTACGCTGGTGATGAAAGTAAGCGCATATGCTGCAAGTGCAGGCAGCCTGGCTGGATTCCTCATTGTACTAGGAGAGAAATATCCGCAAGAGTATATTTTGTGGCCTTTGGTGGTTGTGTTGATATTGGGTGGACTGGCCATGTCGGCCCGGCTGTACCTCAACGAACATACGCCCTTTGAAGTGTTAACCGGTTATGCCATCGGGCTTGTTGTTAGCCTAACAGCTATCCTGCTATTTGTTGCCTGACCAGCATAATCGAGATAAATCTAAGCAAGACGCTCAAAACAGTTGAATCTAACAATGGAGAAACAGATGAACACAACAACCCACCCAACCAGCTTAGGAATGACGAATGAATAACATATTCAACTTAACTCCGGGGTTTGTGCGGGGCACCCCCTGCCACCGAGGCCCGGTCTTCACAAAACCCCTCAGACGGCCTGTGAGGACCGCGCCACGGCGGCACAAGGCCCTTGGTTACGTTTATATTGTGGATTACTTTATTGTATCAACATTCCTTAGTAGTTTAGGCCCCAAACCCCAACACCTACTTCTTAAACAACGAATCTACAAACTCCATTCTATTGAATACCTGGAGGTCATCTACCCGTTCTCCTACGCCGATGTATTTGACGGGAATCTGAAACTGATCAGAAATACCAATTACTACGCCTCCTTTGGCCGTGCCATCCAGTTTAGTCACTGCCAGCGAAGTGACTTCTGTGGCTCTGGTAAATTCTTTTGCCTGCAAAAAAGCATTCTGGCCTGTGCTGCCATCTAATACAAGTAATACTTCGTGAGGCGCATCGGGAATAACTTTTTGCATCACCCGTTTGATTTTAGAGAGTTCATTCATCAGGTTGACCTTGTTATGCAGCCGCCCGGCAGTGTCGACAATAACCAGGTCTGCATCTTGCTCTACGCCTTGTTTTACAGCATCAAAAGCCACTGAGGCTGGGTCGGTGTTCATGCCATGAGACACTACGGGTACGCCCACACGTTCTCCCCAGAGTTTGATCTGGTCGACAGCGGCAGCCCGGAAGGTGTCGGCTGCTCCGAGCACTACTTTTTTGTGTTGCTTTTTAAACTGGGCAGCCAGTTTGCCAATGGTAGTAGTCTTGCCTACACCATTGACGCCCACCACCAGGATAACATGCGGTTTGTGTCCTTCCGGGATATAGAAGTCATCGGCTTTGTGAGTAGCGGAGGCATCATCATGTTCTGCTAGTAATGCAGCAATTTCTTCTCTCAGAAGCTTATCGAGTTCGCTGGTACTTACGTACTTGTCGCGGGCCACGCGGGCCTCAATGCGGTCGATGATTTTGATGATCGTATCTACGCCCACATCGCTGGAAGCCAAAATGATTTCCAATTCATCCAGCACCTCTTCGTCTACCGTTGATTTGCCAGCAATAGCCTTGCTCATTTTTGAAAAAAAGCTATCTTTTGACTTTTCCAGACCTTTGTCTAAGGTTTCTTTCTTTTCTTTTGAAAACAGACCGAAAAGTGCCATAAGTGAAAAAATTACAGGTTGGTATTTGCTTTGTGCTTGTGTGTTGTAATTTAGCAGATAAACAAAAAAAAGCCCTATGAGGGCTTAAAAGATTTGTGTGATTTGTTATTCGCTTATTTATTAAGATGATCCTTTACAAGTTCAACAGGAACCATCTCCTCTTTAAAAGTGTAAGCACCCGTCTTTTCAGACTTCACTGCTTTGATCACTTTAGCGAAGTTTCTGGTGTTTACATTTCTTAATGATGCAACTACTTTCTTTGCCATAGTTATTTAATTTCTCGGTGGACAGTATATTTTTTTAGAACAGGATTGTATTTTTTCCTTTCCAATCGCTCAGGCGTGTTCTTTCTATTCTTGGTGGTGATATATCGAGAAGTACCGGCAACACCGCTTGTTTTGTGCTCCGTGCACTCCAATATTACTTGTATACGATTACCTTTTCCTTTTTTTGCCATTTTGTGCTAGAATTTAATTTTAAAAATCAGGTTTTTGGATTTAGGTTGTTTTCCGATATCTAACACCCAATCGCTAACCCCTAGATAAGTGCTGTTCCTTTAGCCCGGGCTTCTTTGAGCACTGCTGTTATTCCGTTTTTATTGATCGTCCTCAGCGTAGACGTAGAAACCTTGATAGATACCCAACGATCTTCTTCAGGCAGGTAGAACCGCTTCTTCTGTAGGTTAGGATAAAACTTTCGCTTGGTCCTGTTATTAGCCTTTGATACGTTATTTCCTGATACAGGTCTTTTTCCTGATATCTCACAAACTTTAGCCATGATATAGATGATTGCTCTTCAAGTTGAATTAAGGATGCAAATATCTGCAAAAAAAATCTTTTTACTAAGCTTTGTCACACTTTTTTTACATAGGGGAGTGACAGGCGTGTGGCAATAACATTTTGGCCGCTATCCGCGTTCCTGTGGCTTACTTTCACCTGTCGTATGGGCGTATGCGGATTAATTTTTCTACATTTGAACAATGGTATGTTGAATTGTTTTATGTGAGAAAGGTTTAGAAATTTAAAATAGTTTTTAACATGACAGTATCAGTGATATCAGACCAGCAAGCTATCGAACTGGAAGATCAATATGGCGCGCACAACTATCATCCGCTGCCGGTGGTGCTTTCTAGAGGAGAAGGCGTGTTTCTCTGGGACACAGAAGGCAAGCGGTATTTTGATTTTCTGTCGGCTTATAGTGCTGTAAACCAAGGACATTGCCATCCGAAGATACTACAAGCACTGATAACGCAGGCGCAAAAGCTCACCCTTACTTCCAGGGCTTTTTATAACGATGTGCTGGGAACATATGAGCATTACATCACGCAATTGTTTGGTTACGACAAAGTATTGCCGATGAATACGGGCGTGGAAGGTGGAGAAACAGCCGTGAAACTTTGCCGCAAATGGGCTTATACTGTAAAGGGCGTACCTGCCAATCAGGCTAAGATCATTTTTGCATCAGGCAATTTCTGGGGACGTACCCTGGGAGCTATATCTTCTTCTACCGACTCACTTAGCCGCAATGGGTTTGGCCCTTATATGCCGGGTTTTGAGATTATTCCTTATAATGATATAGCTGCGCTGGAAGAAGCACTGAAAGATTCCAATGTTGCCGGGTTTATGGTAGAACCCATCCAGGGCGAAGCGGGTGTGGTGGTGCCCGATGAAGGCTATCTGCAAAAAGCAAATGCGCTCTGCAAAGAAAACAACGTGCTTTTTATAGCCGATGAGGTGCAAACGGGTATTGCCCGTACCGGGAAACTGTTTGCCTGCCAGCACGAATCTGTGAAGCCAGACATACTCATCCTGGGCAAAGCCCTATCCGGTGGTGTACTGCCGGTATCTGCCGTGCTGGCCAACGATGAGGTGATGCTGACGCTCAAACCCGGTGAGCATGGGTCTACTTTTGGCGGCAATCCGCTGGCTTGTGCCGTGGCAATGGCTGCACTACAGGTGGTGGAAGAAGAAAATCTAGCCGAAAAGGCACAGGCACTGGGCAAAGTATTTCGTCAGAGAATGCAGCAGATGATCGATCGTACTGAACTGGTGACGCTTGTGCGCGGTAAAGGGCTGCTCAATGCCATTGTGATCAATGATTCGGAAGAAAGTGATACGGCCTGGAATATTTGTATGCAGCTTAAAGAAAACGGACTGCTGGCTAAACCTACACATGGCAACATTATCCGGTTTGCGCCCCCACTCGTGATTACAGAAGATCAGCTACACGAATGCTGCGATATTATTGAAAAAACAATTACGGAACGTCAAAAATAATTTCAATGCAGTTTCCATCAATTTCCCTAAATATTATGTCTACAGATCAACTACAGGAAACCTACCGATACATTCGTGAAATTATTACTGAAAAGCCTGACGTAGGAATTGTATTGGGTACAGGACTTGGCGGACTGGCGCAGCATATCGAGGCAGTACATGAACTGTCTTATGCTGACATTCCTCATTTTCCGGTAAGTACCATAGAAACACACCACGGGAAACTGATCTATGGCAGGCTGGGCAACAAAAAAGTGCTTGCCATGCAGGGACGCTTTCACTGCTACGAAGGATATGACATGCAGCAGATCACCTTGCCTGTGCGGATCATGAAAATGATGGGCATTGATACGCTGTATATCTCCAATGCGGCAGGCGGCATCAACACTAAATACAACAAAGGTGATCTGGTGATCATAGAAGACCATATCAACCTGCAACCCACCAACCCCTTGACCGGGCCTAATATGGATGAGTTTGGCCCCCGCTTCCCTGATATGAGCGAGCCATATGATCCAAAACTTATGCACATGGCCTGGCATATTGCCAAAGAAGAAAGATTCTATATTCACAAAGGCGTATACGCAGCCGTAACAGGGCCTAACTTGGAGACCAAAGCAGAATACCGCTACCTGAGAACCATAGGAGCCGACATGGTGGGTATGTCTACCGTGCCTGAAGTCATTGTGGCCAGGCATATGAATATGCGGGTGCTTGCCGTGTCTATCATCACAGATGTATGCGACCCTGACCATCTGGAGCCGGTAAGCGTAGCAGAAATTATTCGCATTGCCGGTGAGGCAGAACCCAGACTGACGCGCCTGTTTTACAGAATGATTAACGAAGAAGGATAGTGACTGGTCTGGCACAGTTTGTTTCCTTTGTACAGTCCCATCGGCAGGAGATGCTCACCCAGACGTACCAGCATATCTGGATCACTTCCATCGCACTGCTCATTGCCATTATTATAGGCGTAACAATTGGGATGCTGCTCACTCGTTACCAGCAGTTTTCACGGCCTGCGCTTGGGTTTGTCAATGTCATCCAGACCATTCCCAGTGTGGCACTGTTGGGCTTTTTGCTGCCTTTCTTTGGTATCGGCGTTACGCCCGCCATTATTGCCCTCTTTTTGTATGCCCTGCTGCCCATTGTTAGGAACACATACACAGGCATCGCTGGTGTGGATAAAGCTATTGTAGAAGCTGCCAAAGGGCTGGGGATGTCGGGCAGGCAGATTTTGCGTAAAGTAGAACTGCCGCTGGCGATGCCGATCATTTTTGCCGGTATCCGCACGGCTATGGTCATCAATATAGGTGTGGCTACGCTGTGTGCGCTCATTGCAGCAGGGGGCTTGGGCGAGTATATATTCCGTGGTATCGCTGTCAACAACGTAAATATGATTCTGGCAGGGGCAGTGCCAGCCTCTCTGTTGGCTATTATTCTGGATGCTATCCTTAGTATTATTCAGAAACATATTCAAAAAATCGGCAAATACGTGCTCATTGGGGTAGGGGCTGCGTGCCTGCTGTTGATAGGTTATCAGCTTTCAACATTATTTTTTTCGGCCAAAGACACACAGCTTTTCGCGGGTTTCAACTCGGAATTCATGGAAAGAGAAGATGGTTACCGGGGACTGACAAAAGCGTATGACTTTACAATAGAGACTAGGGAAATGGATATCGGGCTGATGTATGCAGCATTGCATAACAAAAAAGTAGATGTGATCAGTGGTTTTTCTACCGATGGCAGGATTCGGGCGTATAATCTGCGAGTGCTGGAAGATGATAAGCACTATTTCCCGCCCTATTTTGCCGCACCACTCGTCAGGCAAAAGACACTGGACAGATTTCCTGCCATCAGTGACGCGCTTGGAATGCTTGACGGCAAAATATCCGAAGACCAGATGATGCAGATGAATTATGCCGTAGACCAGAAGAAAGAAGGTAGCAGAGAAGTAGCCCGAGCCTTTCTAAAACAAGCAGGATTTAAGGTAGTGCCCAAAAAAGAAGGAGCCGCAGATATTATCATCGGATCAAAAAACTTTTCGGAGAACCTTATCCTGGCAGAGATATTTGCGGCTGTGATAGAAGCCAATACAACTCTCACCACAGGCATGAAGCTAGGTTTTGGTGGCACCAAGCTGCTCATGGATGCGATCAAGACTGGCGGTATCGATGTATATCCGGAATATACCGGTACGGGTTTACTGGTATTGCTACAACCTGAAAAACCCGTGATCGATAGCCTGATCGCAGACAAGCAAAAGGTGTATGATTATGTAAAAAAGCTTTCGAAAGAGCAGTATAGACTGGTCTGGCTGCGTCCTCTAGGCTTTAACAATACCACAGCTCTGATGATGCGTAATGCAGAAGCTGAAGAGTTAAAAATCGTCACCATCACCGACCTTAGCACATATATTAATACGCATCAGGATAAGTAATTACGTAAGGTTCGGGGTTTGTATTTTTAGTTTACAGGCAACACAACATAAAATCTGTCCCTGACACATCTGCTTGCCAACGCAATACGTTAGTTTATTAGCTAAATTTTATAGATTTTTGTATGATCACCGTGTAAGTTAATCTTCGTATCTGAAAAAAACGAACGCTTCTATGTGGGTGCATTACAAAATATATATAATTATTAGTAACTTTAAGTAAAATTTTTCCAAAAATAATAATAAGTTATTCTAAAGACTGATGAAAGAAAGCTACAAACGATCAGGTAATGTTTTGATGTTTTTAGTGGTTATTTTTGCTCTTCTTTCCGTTAATAGCGTGTCAGCAGGAGGTAAAAATATATCATTATTTTTGAAAGAAGCTGCCTCAAACCCTCAGGTAGCAGGTATCAACATAGCAGAAGGGGCCTCTGAGGTGGATTTACAACTAACGATCAGCAGTTCCAATGTCTATTTACCCAATGCCGGTATAGATGCTGAGACGCTGACCAACAATAGCGTGAAACTCTACCAGGTTGATGGAGACCAGCTGATTGATGTTCCTTCAGAAATAAGCACCTCCGGTGGTTTTGATGTGATCAATCTTACACCCAACGAAGACTTGCTTCCCAATACAACTTATCGTTTTGTGGTTACCGAAGCACTGAAAGACCAGGATGGTATTGCCTTTCTGCCTTTTTCTTCTTCTTTTACAACCAATGCTGGCGGAGCTGCCTACAACGGACCCATTGCCTTTGTAGACCCTACTACCGTAGCCAGCGGGGGCAATGGATACACCAGCCTGCTGATCGGGCCGGATGGTAAATTCTATGCACTAACCTCCAACGGCTACCTCAAAAGATGGCAGATAGACCATAGCACTGGCTTACTCACCGAAGAGCAGGGGTTCAATAGCATTCAAAATGCAGAAGGAGGCGACCGTCTGGCTATTGGTATGTGCTTTGACCCCGCTTCCACAGCAGACAATCTTATTCTGTGGGTAAGCCACACTTCTTATGGCTTTGCCGCACAGCCCGACTTTCAGGGCAAAGTAACGCGCCTGAGTGGTAGCGATTTCTCAACCGTGCAGGACTATGTGGTGCATCTGCCACGCTCCAAAAAAGACCATGCTACCAATGCCCTAAGTTTTGGCCCGGACGGTGCTTTGTATATCTCGCAGGGAGCCAACACGGCTATGGGCACATATGACAACGCCTGGCAACGCGATGATGTATTGCTTTCAGCAGCTTTGCTTCGCCTGGATGTGGCAAAGATTGCTACAGAAGGCACTGTTCTACCCATAGATGCCAAAACAGAAGACGGCGGCACCTACAATCCTTATGCTCCTGACGCACCCCTGACGTTGTACGCCACCGGCATACGCAATGCCTATGACATGGTATGGCATAGCAACGGGCAGCTGTATATGCCCACCAACGGATCTGCCGGCTATGCCAATGCACCAGGTTCCAGTCCAACAAGCAAAAACTATCGGGAACCTCAGTATCAAAGTTACAATGGGCCAGAAATACCTTATGCTACCCTCATCCCCTCGCAAAACGACTTTGTGTTCAGGATCACGCAGGGGGGGTATTACGGACATCCCAACCCCAAAAGAGCACAGTATGTACTCAACGGAGGCAATCCTGTGAATCCGGCGTGGCCGGAAGCCGTAGTGGAGCAATATCCGGAAGGTACTGAGCCTGATGCCAATTACAAAGGCTACTCGGCAAGCCTGGGAGCTAATAAATCAGCCAACGGGGTGATAGAATACAAAAGCGATGCCTTCAGTGGCGCATTGCGTGGCAAGCTGATCAACGTATGGTTCACAACCGGCGATGTGGTGGTGATGGAACCCTCCGCAGAAGGAGAGCACGATATTGCAACGGTTACAAAAGGCATTCCGGGCTTTAGTGGCTACAACAGGCCGCTGGATGTGATAGAAGATACCGTTAATGGCAACCTGTATATTTCAGAATATCAGTCACAAACCAGGGGTGGAGAAGGTAAGATCACACTGATCAAACCTAGTATACCAGCCAGCCAGAGGGCACTTAGCAGGGTGATCAATGTGAACTTTCAGGATGAAGCAACTGCTACGCCTGAAGGTTGGCTAAAAGATTTTGGCGAACCTTATGGAGAAAAACCAGCCCTGGATACTACCCTCACCTATGGTTGGCTGAAAAAAGACAAAGCAACCCCTTTAAACCTTACCGAACCAGGCAACGGACGAGCACGCAGCCTGCCGGAAAACAACAGCCTGCTGAGTACTTTTATGCATATGCAGGGCGCAGACATCAACGATGGGGGCAACGGCGTAGGAGAAGAAGGTACCTGGGGAATTGCCCTGCCCAATGGCGTGTATAAAGTCGTTGTGTCGGTAGGAGACAGTATCAACCTGGGTAATATCAATTATCAGATCAATGCAGAAGGCGTAAGTGTTATCAACCACTTTGATCCTAGAGCCACGCCTTATAAATTCTATACCGATTCTGCCACAGTCACCGTAGCCGATGGCGTGCTCAATATAGATGCGTTTGGAGGAAAGAATACCAAGATCAATGCGCTCACCATTGAGCCGGGCGACCCTGCAAGGGTGGCACCTGATCTGGAAGTGCGTTTGAATTATGCCCCCAACACCGGTAGCTATATCAACCGTGTAGCAGTATCTGCGCAGGCTTACGTGAAATCTCCGGTGGCCGACCAGGTGACCCTGACCTATACACTTGTACAGAATGCAGATACGATCGCGCTGCAACAGCCTTATACAGAGGTGATTGCGCTTGACCAGCCCGGAGCCTATACGCTTACCCTGACAGCGACAGATAATACCACCTATCAGAATACAACCTCTGTCACCAATGCATTCAGTATTCTTACGGCTGCAGGAGGCCAGATTGCGCTGGAGAATATGACAAAAATACCCGGCACCAAGATAGGGTTTCCGGCAGATGACTGGTATTCCTTTCATAAGAGCCAAGACCCACGCAATTCGAGAGGAAAGATCACTAAGTTTTATGACACCAATGTGATGCGGATATCCAATACCGGAATAGGCCCTCTCACGATCAGCCGTTTTGAGATTTCTGATTCAACCAGATTTCAGGTGGTGGCTATTAATGGTCAGCCTTTTGACACAAGCCAGCTCCCGCTTGTGATAGATGTAGGGGCTTACGCGGATGCCACCATCAGGTTTGTAGAAAGCAATGGTGCCAAAGGCGTACGAAAAGAGACTTTGGTGATCCACTCCAATGCAGGCAATGCCCCTGCACAAACTGCTTTGCTAAATGGTACATACATGCGGAAAACAGAAAGTAGCAACGAGGTGAATGCTATCGAGCTGATGCGCGTAATGGGCATTGCTACCTCTATGAACAACCGGCCAAAGCCTGGCTCCAAGCCCCCTTCAGAACGTGAAGTAAATATTGGCTATCATGGCGATCTGATCTTATCGCCCGTATTTGAACAGGCAGACAGTACGCAGCCTGTAAGAGCATTTCAACTGGCTTCATTCAAAGGTCCGGGTTCGCAGGTAGCCAGGCTGGTTGAGCAGGATAGCGAAGCCACCGTTGCAGACTTCGAGTTCCAGATAGATAGTACCTGGCATCAGAGTATCTTTCCGATGGCAGAAGGTGATTCAATTTTCAGTATCGCCGGTGATTCGGCAGCCCTGATTGACAGGCCGTTCAGGATGCTGCTGGACGGATACCTGAGCAGCGGCGGAAATGATCTTGGGCAGAAAGTAGGCGAAGTCACAGGTGTTAGGGTATACAAAGTATACGACAGAGATGGTAACCTGATCCCTTACCACTACATTTTCCTTCAGGACTATGTGCGCAACGGGTGCGGCGCAGGCACAGCCAACTGCGACTGGAACGATGGCTTGTATTACTTTATGAATATCAAACCGCTGCAAGATCCTTTCATAGCAGGTGCGCTGGCAGATACGCTGGTCAATAGAAATACTTCGCTCAGTTACAATGTGTCTACAGTATTCAACCAGGGGTATGCAGGCAATAAGCTGACCTACTCGGCCAGCCTGAACAACGGCAACCTGCTGCCCGATTGGTTAACTATGGATACTACCACAGGCATATTGAGCGGAAGGATGCCGGAAGATGCCGTGAATGCTTTTGACATTAAAGTGATGGCGATAGACCTCAACGGCATCCAGGTGTTTGATCAGGATTCAACAGTATTTAGTATCCTCACAGACAGTACGGCAGCAATAGACTCTACCCTATGGCTGGAGGCAGAATGTGCCAGTGCCGGTAGCTATTGGAACTTCGTACAGGATTCTATGGCCTCTGCCGGATACTATGCCACAATCAAGGCAGGATTTACCAGTACAGTAGCACCGCCTACAGATGAGGCAGGCATCCTGAGCTTTAGCCTGGAGGTGATGCGGGCTGCTGATTATCATATACTTGGAAGAACAAAAGCAGCTACAGAAGATGATAATGCCTACTGGCTGAAAATAGATAGCAGTGATTGGGTGTTGCAGGAAGTAATGCCATCGGCAGATGATATGTTCCAGTGGCAAAGACTTCAAGACAATCCTGTTACTCTCAGCCAGGGCAATCACCTCTTACAGATTGCTTATGCCGATGATGGCTTTGCCGTGGACAAAATACACCTGACTGCCGCCGATACGCTTCCTACAGATTTGGGTGGGGCTGGCTGCAAAGGAGAAAGCATCCTGCTAAGCAACCGGGTGGTAGAAAAGAGTAGTGCCGTGGGTACCATTATCGGCGATCTTATCGGCCTGAATATTACCGGTCCGCTGACCTATGAGTTGATAGAAGGACAGGAAAGCAGCGATAACTATCTCTTCGACATCAAAGACGGACAGCTATCTGTTGCCGCTGCTTTGGATGCCGGAAAAGAGAGTTATAACATTTATGTAGAGGCTACTGATGCACAGGGTACCACCTATCAGCAACTGTTTGTCATCCGGGCAACCGGCGAAACACAGCAGCCGCCTGTGCTACGGCAGCCTATCAGCGATCAGGCCATTGTGGTTGGAGAAGCGTATTCGTTCACCATTCCCGACAGCACATTTACGAATGTAGATGAAGATACACTCACCTACACGGTATCTATGAGTGATGGGCCTTTGCCTGCCTGGCTGCGCTTTGATCCTGCCATGCGTACCTTATCAGGCACGCCTGTTGAAGTAGATACTGTGCAGATCATTGTGGCGGTGTCTGATCAAAAGGGTGGAACTGCCAGCGATACGTTTGCTATTTCTGTTCATGAGCAGATAGCCAACAACCACGCGCCGGTAGCTGGCACACCTATCCAGGCACAAGCGGCTACAGCAGGAGAAGCATTTACGTTAGTAATTCCTGAAAATACCTTCTCAGACGAAGATGCCGGGGATGTGTTGTCTTATACTATCTCAATGGCAGAAGCAGATACGTTACCTTCCTGGCTGAAGTTTGACGCGCAAACCAGAACAATATCGGGCACTCCGCCTGAATCAGACACACTGAACATCACAGTGACAGTCTCTGATCTGGCAGGAGCCACAGCCAGTCAGGCATTCACCCTAACCATAGCAAATAATGTGACGGGTGTAGACCCTGCGTTGCAACCTAAGGTGAAAATCTATCCGAATCCGGTTACGCAACAGGAGTTGTATCTGCAACTGGATAATATCCAGGCCAAAGATATCAGCTATTTCCTGTGGAC
>CATQIH010000059.1 GCA_958296015.1 Cyclobacteriaceae bacterium | reverse complement strand
AGGGAAAGCCATGATAGGATCTTTGGCATCTTCGCATCTGCCTACTTTTTCGCCGTCTCCTCCGTATTCAGGGTTCAGGAGCTTTTGCTTTTTCTCGGGATTGTAGAAGCAATAAGGCCATCCGAAATCATCGCCCTGCTGTATCTGGAAGAACTCCTCGGCAGGTAATTCGGCACTGGCTTTGTCATCAAAATATTTAGGCCACAAAGTATTCAACTGATCACGCCCGTGTTGTAAAGCATACAGCATGTCTACGCTATTGTCCCAGTCCAGGGCCACAGCATTTCTGATACCGGTAGCGTAGCGGGTGCCATCGGAAGGTTTTTGGTTGAGCTTATTGGCATCAAACTGCCAGATGCCGGCATAATCTTCCAGCAGCGGACAGGGGTCTTGGCCGGGGGAACCGGGTGTTCTGATCTCTTCCTGGCAGGCATTGGCAGGTGCCCCGATGGTAACGTAAATGTGCCCGTCATTATCAAAGGTAACAGGCTTGGAAGCATGCTGAGACTGCTCAGGAAAACCGCCGATCACTGTTTCAGGTTCACCGGATGGCACAAGTTCGTTGTTATTTAATGCCAGCCGGTAGACAGCCGTATCTGACGAAAAGTACAGGTAATTGTCATGGATAGCCATACCGGTACCGCCACCTTTGCTACCAAAAAAGGTCTTGATATCCGCCTTTCCATCTCCGGTTGTGTCTCTTAGTGCTACGATACTGCTATCACTTTCCAGACTGGCATCGCCCATCTTGATGTAAATATCTCCATTGTCGTTCACAGCAATGTGCCGCGCTTTTCCCAGGTCATCAGCCACCAAGGCTGCGCTAAAGCCGTCGGGTAATGTAATGGAACCGTTATCGGGTGCCGCTGTAAGCTTTGAAGACATAGGCTGATCTTCTGAAGCCTGTTCGGAAGTATTACTACAAGAAAACTGGAGTGCGCTTATTGCGATAAGCGATGTAGTCAGCAGCTTTCGATGTGTGGTGTTTAAAAAGAAATTTGTACGCATAAATTGGTTATGTTAATAAACTAAAGAAACTGTGGATAGCCTTTTAAGTAAGCCTAGACCTTATAATACGTGAAAAAACATTAAACAAAGTTACCTGATGAATGTTTTCAGAGGTTTGCTCTGTGAACCCCAATGCTTAAAAATATTAAGAGTAATGTCTTTTTATCTCTGACCAACTTTAGAAATCGGAAGCTTGAAGTTACCTTCTGAATTAAAAACCAACAAATGTGCAGAAACGTATAATGTGATTCAGACGCAAAACTTTCACTTACAAAAGAATATCAATGGCAGAAGCGTTATACTATTCCACAGACGCGAGAAAAAAATGAAATATACCAGGCGGTGTTGCCCCAGATCAGGGTATTGATTCAGGACGAACCTAACCTGATTGCCAACCTGGCCAATATTGCCGCAGCACTCAAAGAGGCTTTCGGGTTCTTTTGGGTAGGTTTTTACTTTGTGGAAAACGAAGAACTGGTACTCGGGCCGTTTCAGGGACCTGTGGCCTGCACCCGCATCCGGTATGGCAAGGGCGTATGCGGGAAGGCTTTTGCCGAAGCAGTCACTGTTATTGTACCTGATGTCAACCAGTTTCCGGGGCATATTGCCTGTAGCGCAGCCCTCACAGTCGGAGATTGTGGTGCCTATAATCAAAAACCAACGTGTGCAAATGTGCTGGACATAGACAGCGACCGGCTAAATAGCTTTGATGTTATAGACCAGCAGTGGCTGGAAGCTCTGGCAGCAATGATTGCGGCATTGTAGCACCAACGCTCAGGTAACCAACGGCAGCGTATGCCAATATATAGACTTTATGGTGGGCCACAAGCCCCATACTTTGATCATGCAAATAGCGTACTCTTAGCTTATCTATGGGTCACAATATCCTCAGAGGTAGGGGGCGATCCTCTAGCTTCAGATACAATCTGAAGCTAGTAGTGAGCTAGTAGCGTAATGCAATATGAAGATGGTAGAGGAACGACCAACACGCTCGAGTTGAGCACCCCCACCCACAGGGGAGGAACGACCAAAACGCGTGTGTAGCGTACCTCACCACAGTAGAGGAACGACCAACACGCTCGAGTTGAGCACCCCCACCACAGGGGAGGAACGACCAAAACGCGTGTGTAGCGTACCTCACCACAGGGGTAGAGATGCCCAGCGCACGTGCATCGAGCAACTTAAGTACTGGCTCAGAATAAATTACAATTGCTAGTGCGCTCCACGCCGGACGCGTTTGTAACGTGTTACAAACGCGCACTAGCAGCCGGTAATAGGTAAGTTTTGTAATTAATTTTGATTGACTACTTATGCGGGCGTCACAGGCTGTGCAACGATGGCCATAAAGGGTGTCAGGAGGAAGTAGAAGGCAGGATGGCTCCTAAAAAGTTACATAAATATATGCTAAGCTTTAGAACTGCATTATTTTTGTTACGAGCAATAGAATGGCTATCTTTTTTAGAATACTTACGTATGTTCTGGCATAAGTTACCTTTGTCATTCCGTACTTTTTCGAATTTGCTGAGGAAAAAGCGTTGATGATTCCGAAGCTATTTATTATTGATATTATGATCTTAGAAAACATCAAACATGCTACTGCTGCCAGTCACCAGCACCTGGAAAGCAGCCCGTTGCTCTCCTCCACTTACCGCGACACGATCACGCAGGAACATTATCTGAAGGTATTGCGTGCCTTTTATGGCTTCTTCCAACCACTGGAAGAAAATATCAACAAAATCACAGGCTTCAAACAGTATCTGCCCGATTTTGAATCCAGGCGAAAAGTGAGAAGCATGTTGAAAGACATGGAACACATTAATGACACCTATCATGTTTCAGATATTGAACTATGTAAGAACCTGCCGGAGGTAACCAATCCGGAGCAGGCATTTGGTGCCATGTATGTGCTGGAAGGATCTACCCTGGGGGGCAGGTTTATTGCCAAAAACCTCAAAAAACACCTGAACCTGGACGAAGAGCATGGGGCTTGTTTCTTTAGTGGCTATGGCAGCGATACGGGCAAACGCTGGAAGACCTTTCAACTGGCCCTGCAAACCTTTAGCGAAAATTTCAACAACGACCAGATTATTATTCAGGCGGCAAATGATACCTTTGAAAAACTTGAGCGTTGGGTAAAACAAAAAATAACGATGGCTTTAGATACCGTTAGCAGCAGTAAAAATTACGATTCCGACTTTGTGGGAGTATTCCCATCAACTTTATCAATTCTATTCAGCCGCATGGACTGCTCATGGGTATACAGAAAGATACCTGGAAGGTGATACAGGTAAGCGAAAATGTAACAGACGTGCTGGACATCTCGCCGGAACAGCTCCTTTGACCCAGCCATTTGATACCTATGCTGGCCGATAAAGACCAGCTGGAGAGGCTACAGACCCGGCTGGCAGACTGGCCTTCTACCGAAAGAATGCTGCTAAGCCTGAAGCTACGCTGCCACGAAAAGTCGACACAGTTCTCCGCAGTAGTTCACACCTATGATAAGTACTATTTGGTAGAACTACAGGAAGCCAGCGCGCAGGAGGCAGTTCCTTCTTTGCTGGAATCAAGCCAGAAGGTCAAAAAGGTATTCCTTGCGCTACAGGAAGCCGAAAATGTCACCCGGATCGGAGAAATTGCCGTCGATCAGATCAGGGAACTGACGGGCTTCGACAAAGTGATGCTCTACAGATTTGACAAACAGTGGAATGGCACTGTCATTGCCGAAGCAAGTGCCGAAGAAATGGTGCCTTACCTGGGGCTGCGTTTTCCGGCATCCGACGTTCCGCGTCAGTCGCGGGAGTTGTACCTGCACAATCCTTACCGTATGATACCGGACATTCATTACAAGCCCGCCAGGCTTATTCCTATCATCAATCCGCTCACCCGAAGCTTCACCGACCTGAGTGCTTGCAACCTGCGGGCCGTGCAAAGGTGCATTTGGAATACCTTGGCAATATGGGCGTGGAGGCTTCTATGTCTGTGCCCATTATTCTGAAAACAAGCTATGGGGACTGAATCTCGTGCCATCATAAGGTATCTAACCACCCCAATGTAGAGATGCTTACTAAACTGGATTTGCTGGCCGCCCTGATCTCTTCCAACATTGCTTCCAAAAGAAAATGGAGAAAAGTTAAGACATAAGAGTGAGGTTGACAATTTGAAGATAAGCTTACTCGAGAAGCTATACACAGAGAATGACCCGGCGGGTAGCGTTCTCTCCAACGCAGATGACGTGATGCAGTTGTTCAAAGCTACAGGTTTTTCACTGGTGTTAGATGGCAAAATCAGCAGCAGTGGGGAGGTGCCCAACGACAGGCAAATCAACAACCTGGTGGTGTGGCTGAAGCGTTATAAGGGTGAGAAAATGTTTTTTTACCAAAGCACTGCCCGAAATGTATGAACCCGCGCAAGCATACAAAGACATTTCCAGCGGGCTGATTGCACTCAGATATTACCCGGCAAAAAGAAAACTACTTTCTCATTTACCGGCCCGAAGTGATCAAGACGGTAGACTGGGGCGGAAACCCTAACGAAGCGATCAACTTTGAAGCCGATGGAAAGACGTACCACCCCAGAAACTCCTTTAAAGTATGGCAGGAAACGGTAAGCTATACTTCTGACACCTGGGGAGAAGAGGAAATAAAAGCTGCCGACCACCTCTATACTGCCCTGACAGAAAAACCTTGTTGAACCGAAGTCTGTGAATTAAGTATGCACAAAGTTGAAAAAAAGAATAATCCGGCAAAGACCGGTTTTATTAAAGAACATTATGTTGTAGGAGTAGGCGCATCAGCAGGAGGGCTGGATGCGATCAACGAGCTTTTTGACAACATTCCCCAGGGCACCAACTTTTCCTTTGTAGTGGTGCAGCACCTGTCGCCAGACCATAAGAGTCTGATGAATGAGTTGCTGGCCAAGCATACCAACATGAAAATATCTATTGCCGAGGAAGGCATGTTGGTTTCGCCGAACTGTGTCTACCTATACCCACCAAAAAAGTGCTGACCATCCGGCACAATAGGCTGCACCTGGATGAGAAGAACAGCAGCCACCAGCCCAATTATGCTATTGACAGGTTTTTTGAGTCGCTCGCTATTGACAAAACCAACAAAGCCATTGGCATCATCCTTTCTGGCACCGGCACAGATGCACCAAGGGTCTGGCGGCCATCAAAGAACGGGGCGGGCCTGGTGATGGTGCAAGACCCTACATCTGCCAAGTTTGACGGCATGCCAAAAGTGCCATTTATGCCGGCATGGTAGACTTTTGTGTTGCCCCCTGAGATGATGGGTGAAAAGCTGGTGCAACACCCTAAAGAAGATCTGGCTGCTGAAAACAGCGATATGATTTCTGAAGAACAGGCACAAGCGATCAATGCTGTGCTCAACGTAGTAAAAAAGGTCACCACCAACGATTTTACTGCCTACAAGAAGCAAACCATTATCAGGCGCATCACCCGGCGGATGGCTGAGAAGAAGATAGAAGACTTGCAGGATTACTTGTCGCTTCTGCAAGAACATCCCGAGGAAGCCCGAATACTTGCCAACGAGTTTCTGATAGGTGTCACCCGGTTTTTCCGCGATGCTGCCGCCTTTCAGTTTGTAGAGGAAGAAATAGTTCCTAACATCCTGGCCAACAAACCCGACAACACGCAGGTAAAAGCATGGGTGCCGCCTGTAGCACTGGAGAGGAAGCCTATTCAATGGCTATACTGTTTCAGGAGTATATGGATAAGCAGGGTATCGATTTGAATGTCAAGATATTTGCTACAGATATGGATGCCAGAGCCATAGAAAAAGCATCCAAAGGCGTGTATGCTGCGCACATAGAGCAGGATGTAACAGAAGAGAGACTGCAAAAACATTTTTACAAAGAAGGCGACCGGTACGTGTAGACAAACACATCCGCAAAATGGTCATCTTTGCACAGCACAACTTATTAAAGGATCCTCCTTTTAGTAAAATAGATATGGTGAGCTGCCGCAACATGCTGATCTATATGCAGCCCGACCTGCAAAAGAGAATACTCACCGCCTTTCACTTTTCTCTCAAACTTGGTGGCTATCTATTTCTGGGTCCAGTGAAAGCGGCCACCCAATGCAGATACTTTTACTACACTTAGCAAAAAGTGGAATATTTACCAGACCAACACGGTCAACAACCATTTTATGATGACTCATGCCCAACCAGGCCAGAAACCATATGGCTAATATTCAGCGGGTAGTTCCCTAAAAAAGCCTCCAGTCGCTCTTTTCATCAAAAGACTGATAAGATTTTTAATGAAGCCATTCTGGATGAATTAGGGCATGTGGCTTTTTTCGTTAATGAAGATTACACCTTTTTGCAAGCCCTGGGAGATTACAAACGCTTTCTGATGCTACCAGACAAGAAGCTGGAAATGAACCTGCTCAAAATGTTTGCCCGGACAGCTTTCCGTGGCAATGAGCGCAGCCCTTCGAAGGGCCTGCAACACACAGGAAAAGATTATCAGCAGGGGCATCAGGGTCAACTACGATCAGGAAACCCGTACGATAGATGTGGTGGTAAAGCCTTACCTCAACCATAACATGTTTGCAGAGAAGTTTTTGTTTTGTACTACTGAAAGAGCAAAACTCGGTTACCCGCAAAAGTACTGAAGCAGACGATGAAATATTTGAAAACCAGGTAAACGTCAGCAGGTTTTCGGAACTGGAAGCCGAACTAAGAGAAACCAAACAGCATCTGGCAAACCACCGTGGAGGAAACTTGATACCTCAACGAAGAGATGCAGTCCAGTAATGAGGAACTAATCTCTGCCAACGAAGAACTGCAAAGCACCAACGAAGAGTTGCAGTCGCTCAAACGAAGAGCTACATACGGTTAATGCTGAGCATGAGATGAAGATCCGGGAGCTTTCTGAGCTAAACGACGACCTGAATAACTACTTCAAAAGCACAGAGATCGGGCAGCTGTTTGTAGACAAAACCTGCTGATCAGAAAATATACGCCTGCCGTAGCCAAACAGATCAATATCATCGACGCTGATGTAGGCAGGCCCATCAACCATTTTTCACTCAACATCAATATACCGGGCCTGGTAGAAGATATCAGGCGGGTATTCAAGACGCGGGAAGTGGTAGCGCACGAGATTGAGCTACAAAACGGACAGTTCTACCAGATGCGGGTGCTGCCCTACATTCGCCGCGATAATACGATGGATGGCGTAGTAGTTACTTTTTTTGACATTACTTCCATCAAAAACCTCAACAACATGCTCTCGGGTGTGCTGGAGAGTTCGCTGAGCGGCATTGCAGCTTTTACTTTGTGAAAGACGAGGCAGACAATATCACCAACTTTGAGTGGGTGCTGGTCAGTAATGCTACGGAAAAAATCCTGTGCAAAAGCAAAGAGCACCTGAGAGGCAAGCACCTGCTCACTGTGCTACCCGGCATGAAAGACACAGGCATTTTTGATCAGTTTGTGCAGGTAGCGCAGACAGGCAACACGTACCACCAGGAGACACACTACCAACACGAATGGCATCGATGCCTGGCTGGAGATTGTGGCTGTCAGGACAGAAAACGTATCGCCGTCACCTTTTCCGATATCACCGAGAAGAAAAAGGCGGCGGAAGAACTGCTTGAAGCATACGATGAAGTGAAAAAAACCCAAAGAAAGGCTTATTAAGCTCAACAAAGAACTCGAGAAGCATGTAGCCGAACGCACCCGCAAACTGTCTGAAAGTGAAGAACGCTTTCGCCTTGTCTCGCTGGCTACCAACGATGCCCATCTGGGACTGGAACCTGGTGACCAATGAGCTTTGGTGGAACGAAGCTTACAAGGAAATCTTTGGTTATAAAGAAGAAGATATTCCGCCGGCGTAGAATCCTGGTTCAACAGAATACATGTTGATGACCGTGAGCGGGTAACTGGCGAAGTAAATGGTGTGATCAACTATGGTAAGAAAAAGTGGGTGGGAGAATACCGTTTCCAACATGCCTCCGGCCACTACATCTACGTCTATAACCGGGCCTATGTGCTTCAGGATGAGAATGGCATTCCCTACCGTATGCTGGGCTCTGTAGTAGATATGACCAACCTGAAGAAGACCCAGAAGAACTCAAGAAGAGCAATACCAACCTGATCAGGATCAACACCGACTTGGATAACTTTGTCTATACCCGCCTCTCACGACTTAAAGTCGCCCATTGCTAACCTGGAAGGGTTGATTAGTTTACTACAGCAACAAACAGACGGCAATACAAAGCCCAAAGCAAAAAAGGGTGGTAGATATGCTAGGAAGCTCCATCACCAAGCTCAACAGCACCGTGACAGCACTGACAGAAATTACCAAAGCTCAGAAAGATGCTGACGAAAGCAGTGAGGTGCTTTACTTTGACAATATCCTGGAAGATGTGAGGTTCTGATATCAAAAAGATGATCGAGCAGAACAACGCCATCATCGAAACTGACTTTCAGCTGTCGAAGCTTCACTATGCAAAAATCAACCTGCGTAGTATCTTTTATAACATGCTCAGCAATGCCATCAAATACAGGCATCCAAAGCGTCAGCCGGTGATTCATATCAAAAGCAGAAAGCTGGACGGATATATTTGCCTGAGCTTTCAGGACAACGGACTGGGGATGAGCGATAACCAGGTAAAGAAACTGTTCAGCATGTTCAGGCGTTTCCATACGCATGTGGAAGGCACAGGCATGGTCTGTACATGGTCAAACGTATGATAGAAAACCGCGGTGGCCGTATAGAAGTCGCCAGCCAGGAAATGACAGGCACCACCTTCCATATCTATTTGAAAGGGTAGAAGGGAAACGGGAGACCGGAGACAGCTCTAAGCTTCGGACTTCCGTCTCCGGTCTCCCTCCTAAACCACATGTCCATTTTCCAGCCTGAGTAGTTGGTTGACACAAGCAGGAATATCTGTAGCATAGTGCGACACGTAGATCAGCGTCTTTTCACCATGCTGACAAATATTTTCCAGTAGGGCCAGGTAGTTTGCTTTCTGGTCATCGTCCAGTCCCTGGCAGGGTTCGTCTAGTATCAGCATGGCCGGATTTTTGACCAATGCCCGCGACAGCAGCACCAGTCGCTGCTCTCCCGTAGCCAGGCTGCCCATCATTTTTCCCTGCAAATGCTCGATATTCAGATACCGCATCCAATCTTTGATCTGCTCATGCTTGGTCGTCTGTCAGTGTCTGCCTGGAATCATCCTGTCGGCAAAGCCGGAGGAAATGGCATCTTCGCAGCGCATCGTACGCTGAAAGTAGACGTGCAGTTCCGGGGAGACGTATCCTATCTGCCGTTTAATATCCCAGATACTCTCACCAGAACCCCGCTTTCTGTCGAATAGCCATAGGTTGTTGGCATAGGCTTGCGGGTTGTCACCCGTCACCAGGCTTAGCAGCGTAGACTTGCCTGCCCCATTGTGGCCCAGCAAAGCCCACTTCTCTCCTTTCTTTACTTCCCAGTTGATGTTGTCTAAAACCTTCCTGTCGCCATACCTCACCGATACCTGCTGCATTTTGATAGCAGTAGTAAAAGGCAATTCAGTGGCTGGCATGTGCCGCTCAGGTAGCTTTGCAGCACTCTTGAAGCTTTTTGTGGCAGCCAGCTGTACAAAGTCCTGTCTGCGGACAATCTTCCTGACGCTGCCTGCCTCCAGCGACATTACGTGTGTAATACTTGTAGGAATTTCGGTGGCAGACGTGATGAGCAGCACCAGGGTACCTTCAGCAATCAGGTGGTTGAGCACCTCGTGCAGGGTGGTTCTACTTGCGGTATCAAGGCCGGTAAAGGGATTGTCCAGCATCAGTATCTCCGGCTGGTGTAGCAGTGCCTGCGCAAGCTGCAACCGCTTATGTTCTCCGTTGGAAAGTTTCCCTACCCGCGACGGGTACAGATGCTCTATCTTCAACAGCTTGAGTACCGCCATCACCTGCTTCTGGTGCTGCTGATCTTCTGTTAGTCCTTGCACCAATACTTCCTGCACCAGCGGAGAATTTTCCGAATCGCTGCTGTTGAAACGGGCCTGGTAAAAAAGCCGGTCATAATGTTTAAAAAAGTGCTGCTGACTTACATACTGCACACGGGTATTGCGGGGATAGTGGGAGTTTAGGACACCCTGATCTGGCATACGCCTGTGCAGCAAAGTATCGAGCAACACGCTCTTACCACTTCCTGACGGACCCACTATAGCCCATGCCTCACCCTGCCGGATATTGAATGTCATGTCCTGCAGCACCACATCATTGCCCAGCCTGACACTCATGGCTTTAGCTTCTATATACATCTTCATACCACCAAAATTAACAAGATAAACAAGCGCAGCCCATCAATTTTGCTATAATCACCCAAGAATTCTTTTGTAACTATTTCTCTCAACCTTACCTGGTAAGATATTGATCATATGTACATGGTTAATATGTAAAGTTCCGCTCATATTTAGGCAAGAAATTTAACAAAACCCCCAAAGTATTTTTCTATGGTTAACCTTTATGCATTTGACCGACTGGCATTTTCTGAAAAAACAGATCACACCCTTATTCATGGCACTTTCGTGCTGGAAAGATTATTTAAGGATTATAAAACAGAACTGTATCACCTGAATGGTTACTTCGTGGAAGTGCTATACAACAATGCGCACCGCAGCATCATTGGCATCGCCAGCCTGCCCGAAAAAGCAGTATTCCAGAAATACACCGAACATATCTCTCTTGAAGCGTTGTATTAATAGAATAGCTTTCGTTGAATCACGGGTTGAACTCGCTTCAAGATAATAAGAAAGCTATTATCAGAAAACATCTTGTTTGTTTTATAGTTTTATGAGCCTAATGTATCACTAAAAAAACCAACGATATGAATTATAAAGATTATTTATCAAGCGAACCTGTAGCAGGGCAGCAGTTTCCCTATAACACCATAGAGTTTTTCGATGACAACAAAATGACAGATGCATATTACATCGATCCCCAAAAACTGAAAAATAATGGAGAAGATGATATTGCCGAAATTGTAGATAATTACCTGAACGATCATATCAACGTGACCCGGGCGGTGGCCTATCGCGTGGAAAGCCAGGCTAGTCGCTTTGCTTACCAGGAATTTGGCCGGGACTAATCAAGCACTCCCCCCATTATTCAAGCTCTGTATGGTAAATACAGGGCTTTTTTTATCCAAACACCAGGCGATTGCCGCTGGTGGTGGAAAGCTAACCACATAGAAAAGTGATGCCCGTGTAGCTTTTGCCTTGCCTTAGTAAAAAAGCGATTTGATGCGTTATGCCAATAGGTCATTTTTACTAAATCATCTGTTTTGACAAAAATGGAGAGAGATTATTTGTCATGATTTGACTATTTATACCAGAGACATTACCCTATTACTTTCTGATATTTCATTATTATAACAAGCCATTGACTTTATATAAGATATCATGTAAAATGTATGAAAACGCACTTTTTAGTAAAATAATGGCAGCAAGAAGCATGTTATTTGCAAATACCATATAACTTATCGTACTGTTTATTCAAAACTATTACATTGAAATGGCAAAAACTAACATCCTCTGGTTTCATATTCTTCTAGGTTTATTCATTGCTACCATAGAACTTTACATGAACGATTTTCCGGAAGTAACCTTCTGGACTGCCATGACCTCCTTTGAATGGTTTTTCTTTAAAAGGCTGGGACTGATCTGAATTCGGTAAATTTTTTAAGCACTTTGTTACCCCCTTTTTGGTATTTGTAGGCTAACCTATCTGCCTTGCTACTAAACCATAAAAAAGATTTTTCATACCAAAACAAGTGAATTCTTGCGGTAAAATATGCTCTTTATTATAATGCTGGTGTCTTCAAACAAACTTTAGCTTTTCTTCCTCTATATCAATATTGAGCAAATGTTTACGAATGATATCCTCATCCATTAATTTGTCTTCTGCATTTTTTTTCAAAAGCCAATTTCTTTGCTGATTCAGGATATCGGTATAGATGACTTTATATTCGTTGGTTACAAAAAGATCATTTGTCGAATCGCTGACGTTTTGCCATTTTTTGGCAATCTGCTGTAATACAACTTGATCTTTTAACTGTTCGCTATACTGGGTTTTTAGATGCGCTAATGAAAATGCAGCGAGTTGTTTTTGTATCAGGCTATAAGTTTCCTCCTCAGTCATTATTGCGTCCATATCGGGCAGTCGTATTTTCCTGATCAGGTAAGGCAGGGTAAGTCCCTGAAGCATAAGCGTTAAGAGAATGACTGTAAAAGTGATAAACAAAATAAGGTTACGCTGTGGGAAAGCGGTACCGTTTGATAATTGGACGGGAATAGATAATGCCGCCGCAAGTGATATTACACCTCTCATTCCGGTCCAGCCAAATACAAGCGGTATTTTATATCCCGGATTTCTGTCATCTGCAACAGATACAAAATGTTTAGCAATTTGGGTAACGTACACTCCGGCATAAGCAGACAGTATGCGGAATACAATCAATACAAAAGTGATCCCTGCGCCATAGCCAATTGCAGAAGTAATGCTCACCCCATCCAGCCCGGCGGCAATATCCGGCAGAGCCAAACCTATAAGCATAAAAATCAATCCATTAAGTACAAAACTAAGACTTTGCCATACGTTCACGCCTCGTATACGGGAAGTACTGCTTAGGATGATCTGACGTTTGCTAGACAAAAACAAACCACCAGTCACCACTGCCAATATACCAGAACTATGTACTGCTTCTCCTGTAATATACATGACATAAGGTGCAATTAAAGTGAGAATAATATCGGTGTTGGCATCTGTTGGCAACCTTTCGTGAATTTGCAAAAAGATCCAGCCGATGATAAGACCAATACCAACGCCACCAATTAACATCCAGCCGAAACTGAACGCTGCCTGGTACCATATAAATTGTCCGGTCGCAACAGCTATCAGGGCAAATCGGAAAATGATCAGAGATGAAGCATCGTTTAGCAGACTCTCGCCTTCCAATATAGCCGACATCGTTTTTGGAACCTTAACAAATTGCAGAATGGCCCCTGCACTTACGGCATCGGGCGGCGAAACAATAGCTCCTAAAAGAAACCCCATGGCCAGCGAGAAACCCGGTATAAAATGATTGGCTACAAACGCAACAGACATTGCCGTAAGGAAGACCACTATAAAAGCAAAACTACAAATAACCCGTCTAAAACGCAGCAATTGCTTCCACGAAATGGCCCATGAAGCCTCATAGAGTAATGGCGGCAAAAAAATAACAAAAATCAATGCTGGATCAATATGAACCACCGGGACACCGGGAGTAAAACCTATAGTTAATCCCGCTAATACAAGTAATATAGGATATGCAACTTTTATTTTTTTGGCCAGTATAACCAGCAATACGATAGCCATAACTATACCTAAGTAAAACGGGAAATATTCAAGCATAGACAGCGAAGTTTCTTTATTTGAGGTTCCTTAATTTAGTGATATCCTCATCGGTTTGGTTACCGTAGACCGCGATTTTTTTAAGTTCACTGTCAATGTTAGCATATTCGGCAGCACTTAGCACTATATCTGCTGCACCAAACCTGTTTATTTTATGAACGACAGCAGGTCTTATTGAATCAATGCTTTGTTTTCCTCTATTGTTCTGAATGTCAGATTTATTCTAGATACCTGTATCACTTTGGTTGGTGGTAAGCGATGTAGCCAATGGGTTTGCGTTTCATCTTTCATAATCAGTAAACTGCCATGCTCTAAAACCAATTCCACTTTTTCTTTGGTATCTCTGTGTCTAAAAGCAAATTTTCGTTCTGCTCCCACACTCAAAGAGGCTATGGCACCGTTCTTTCTCAAGTCTTTCTCAGCATCGCTATGCCAGGCCATTCCTTCACTGCCATCGTGATACAGATTCAATAGGCAAGAGTTAAATGTTTCGCCAGTCTTGTGTTCTATTTTGGTTTTTAATGCCATCAATTCCTCAGTCCAGGGCAAGGCCAATTTGGTGGTCTTAGAGTAGGTATACGCAAAAGGTTTTTCACCATACCAGGCCACTTTTCTTTTGGTAATTATTTTCTTGCCAAACATTATGGCTTCATCGTTTCGCCATTTAATATTGTTTAATAGACTTTCTAAATATTGATCAGCTTCGGTTTGGTGCAATATCTTACCATAATAATATACCGTTCCGTTTTTTGGAAGCAGGTTTCTTGTAGCATCAACCCATGCGTTTTCCCAACCAATAATGGCCGTTTTGCGGGTAGTTCCCCAATGGTAACCGCCAATTTCTCCTGAAGCCTGTATCACCCGGTGGCAAGGAATCAAAAAGGCCACAGGATTACTGCCGATCGCTGTGCCTACTGCCCTTGAGGCGTTTGGCTTTTTAATTTGTTGAGCGATCTTTCCATACGTAGAGAGTTTTCCTACTGGGATTCTAAGCAATACCTCCCAAACCTTTAATTGAAAATCCGTTCCTCTCAAATGTAATTTTATTTCAGGTAATTTGCTCCAGTCATTGTGAAAAATGTATAAGGCATGTTGTTGGATAGCATTTGATTTGTGATGAAAGGTGGCGTTTGGAACCTGGATTTTAAATCTCTCAAAGCCTGGGATTCATCATCATTGAACACCATATGGCAAATACCTTTCGCTGTGGAGGCCACAATGATGTTTCCAAAAGGACTTTCTGCAAAACTGTAATCTATGGTCAGGCTTTTTCCACCATTTTTATATTCGGCAGGTGTCATTCCTTCCATATTGATGAACAGATCGTGCAGTCGACTTGTACTGGAAAAGCCAGTTTCATAAGCGTATCAAAAAGCGTTGCGTGGTTTTCTACCAACATTTTTTTGGCAATGTGCAATACTGATGTACTGCAAAAATTTTTTCGGACTTGTTCCTGCCCAATCGCTAAAAAGTCGTTGAAAATGAAAGGGGCTTAAATGTACTTTTTCAGCCACCTCATCCAAATTCGGCTGTGACCTAAAGTTTGTTTTGATATAATCCAAAGCCTTTGCAATACGATTGTAATTGAATTGCTCCTGTGTTTCCATTGTTCCAAATTTTCCGGTTGCGCCCTGTAACTAAGATTTCATTTTCCATGTTTTTCTAATTTTAGAAAGCAAATATTGAATATTTTTTGCGATCACAAAATCCGTTACTCGTTAAGGTTTTTTCAATTAGAATCTTTGGTGCGCCAAAATTCAAGCTTTTTAAGGTAGCTTGGCGCGGTTTGTGCAACTCTTTTTGGTAATACAAATCATCTCGGAATCTTCTACCCCTGCATCTGAGACTACGTACCGTTGGACAGCAAATTTACTAATGGGTCATTCTATTGCTTTAGTGAAACTCCCTTTTCGTGATCAAACGGCTCGCTCTCAATCAGCCACCACTTTATAATGTGGGTCTTCGTAGTAGTTGACCTCTATGATGGCGGCAGCATTGTCTAACATCTTGCGGCAGTCCTGGCTTAGGTGCCGCAGGTGTACTTTCTTATGCTGCCTGGCATACCGTTCGGTGATCTTGTTGAGTGCCTCGATGGCAGAATGGTCTACCACTCTGGATTCTTCAAAGTCTATCACCACATGCTCCGGGTCGTTGAGGATATCAAACTTACTGTTGAAGGCAGCCACGGAGCCGAAGAACAGCGGACCGTAGATTTCGTAGTGCTTGTAGCCTTGCTCATCTACATATTTTCTGGCTCTGATACGCTTGGCATTCTCCCAGGCAAAAGCCAGTGCCGAAATAACCACACCAATGATCACAGCTACTGCCAGATTGTGGAAGATCACCGTAACGCCTGCCACCAGGATCATCACCACTACATCGGTGGTGGGTACTTTGCGAAATATTTTCAGGCTGGCCCATTCAAAGGTGCCAATCGCTACCATAAACATCAGCCCTACCAGGGCAGCCATGGGTATCTTCTCGATCAGGGGTGCTCCTACCAGCACAAAAGTGAGCAGACTCACGGATGCCACAATACCCGACAGGCGATAGCGACCGCCGGAACTTACGTTGATGATACTTTGCCCGATCATGGCACAGCCACCCATACCGCTAAAAAATCCGGTGGTGACGTTGGCAATACCTTGTGCCACCGCCTCTTTGTTGCCGCGCCCCCGCGTTTCTGTCATCTCGTCGATCACCGTGAGGGTAAGCAGGCTTTCTATCAATCCTACCAATGCCATAACCAACGAATAAGGAAGTACGATGCTGAGGGTTTCCAGATTGAAAGGAACATCCGGCAGATGAAACTCCGGCAAACCACCTGCGATGGAGGCAATATCTCCTACCGTGCGGGTAGGAATACCAAAGTAGATGATGACAGCCGAAACCGTAAGAATAGCAGCCAGCGTCGAGGGCACGGCTTTGGTCAGCTTGGGCAGAAAGTGGATGATCGCCATGGTCAGTAATACAAAGCCCAGCATGATCCACAGTGCCTGCCCCTGCATCCACACCTCGCCGCCGGTAGTAGGATCCAGGGTTTTGAACTGGCTGAGTTGCGCTATAAAAATAACAATGGCTAGTCCGTTGACAAAGCCAAACATTACAGCGTGTGGTACCAGCCGGATGAATTTACCCAGGCGAAGCAATCCTATGATCACCTGTATCAGTCCCATCAGTACCACGGCTGCAAAGAGGTACTCCACCCCATGCCGCACCACCAGGCTTACGATCACCACAGCAATAGCTCCCGTGGCACCGGAGATCATGCCCGGGCGACCACCCAGCACAGCGGTGATCAGGCCCAGAAAAAAGGCAGTATACAAGCCGATAAGCGGACTCACCTGGGCAATAATAGAAAAGGCTACTGCTTCGGGCACCAAAGCCAATGCCACGGTAAGGCCAGACAAAATTTCATTTTTAGGGTTAAAACCCTTGGCTCTGAGTTGATCGACAAACGTCATGTAAAATGCTATGTTTAGGCAAATAGAATAAACTGTACCGGATGTGTACGGCTAACGAGTAAAACAGGAAGTGAATATTGGAAAAACCAGGGTAGTGTAGGAGTGTGTATTCTTGTGTAACGTATATTGGCTGCAAAGGTAGGCAATAAATATAACCCTGCCAATGTATTTGCATACAAAGCGAATGGGATATTCTCATAAAAAAACTCCCTGAATTGTACTTCCAGGGAGTTTGTGTCAGTTCTTGTTTATCTGATGCAGTTTCATCAGCATCGCCAGTTCCGGCCCCACACACAGCTCCATATATTCTTTAGTGCTTACCTTCAGCTTTTCATGTAGCTCTGCGTTGAGATGAATGATATAGTGTAGGATACCCGGATCATAACCACCGCTGCCCTTCTCGCGGTATTCATCTTTACCGGTATGTACATAGGCTTCGTCTGCCAGTTTTTTGTGAGGTGCCCTAAAGCTTTTCAGACAGTTGAACAGCTTGTTGAATGCTTTCACAGATGCCATCACTTCTTCTGAATAATCTGCGCTCATCGCCATTTCTGCGATGATCCGGGTCGACAAACTGGGTAATTGCCGGTACTTATCGTACAACTCACGGACAAATTCCTGGTTATAGGGCAAATACGTCTCTTTGAACTCCACATATTTTTCGTCGTGCAGGTCGCAGTTCCAAAGGATATGATCAAACAGAAAAACGGGCATCTCTACGGCTCCGGGTCCCAGGTACTCCCGATTGTTGAGGATAATAGGATCAAAGTAAAACCTGAGTTCTTCTGCAAAATATTTAGGATTCACATTCCTTCTGGCATTGACCACGCCTATCACCATGCCATTGAAGTTGTCTGTTACTTCTTCGCACAACGGCACAAACTGCGGTGCATCCAGTGGCATACTGTACAGCTGGTCGATGCGCAGAATAGCTTTGTGCAGGGCAGGCATGGCCACCCTCACACTGGCGATCAGTTGCCTTTCATCTGCTGTTGCTGTGTAGGTGCGTTCCCGCTTGTCTTCTGGGTTCCAGCGTACATAATGGATAAGCGTATCGCGGGGCGGCAAACCACTGATGTCTCCCAGCAGGTTGAGCTTGTCTTCCAGTTGCGGAATAACATGTACCGGTTCCACACCATGCCGTTTGAGCGAACCGAGCAGGATACCCAGATCACGCATGGCAGCACAGGCCTCATAAACGCTGAACGCGGCTGCTTGCGTCATTGAAGGAAGTATGTCTACCAGCATGAGCACAAGCGCGATGGTGTCTCGTTTTTCGTTAAGCGCAGGTACTTTTTGCAGGAGCTCATCAGCATATAGCGGGTCCAGACTGCTTATATAAAGGTCTTCTTTGATCTGCTCCTCTATAGAGATATAGCGGCCAGCGGTTTTTATTCCCAGGTTCATGATATTGGTGGTTTGGCAAAAATGATTGTATAAAAAAAACCAGAAATGAATCATTTCCGGTTTTACTCACAGAGAATTATTCTTTCAGCCAACTAATACAATCGGGCCTTGCATTAAACGTCTTGAAGGCAATCTTTCCTACTTTCGTCGTTGCGTTGATATTCACGTTATCTACTGTAGCTTTAGCAAAAATATCGTCAGAAACCAGCACTGCTGTCTTTTTAATACCTTCATTGGCTGCCGCAGGAAAAAACTGTGTGACCAGATACTCCTGCACTTCTCTCGACAATACTTTTAGTTGCGTCTGATCGCTGAGGTGATTGCTGACTTTATTGTTTTTTAAAAATTTAACCAATACATCACAGCCTTTTACTACATCGTCAGGCTTTAAAAAACCAATCCATTTGGCCACAATGATCTTATTGTCATCGTCATACGTGATCTCACAAAATTTTTCCTTGAACAGGGTTTTACTAGTAGCTATCATACAATTGTATTTAAAGATTTATTAATTATTTGTTCGGCTAAATTAGAAGTTCCTATGCATGATGTAAACCGCATAATCAGTAGGTTTCTTTATATGAAAGGTATTAAAGTATTATGCACCGTTTTGGAGAATAAATATTCCTTTGCCAACGGCTGTTACCCTGCTATGATAAAGTATCTTTTTCTTTACCGAAAAGAAGCATGTAATATTTTGCTTGTTTAGCAGCTTTTTCTCCCATTTTTGGAAAATCCTCACTATAATCTATTCATTTGCGAAGATAGTGTACAAAGAAAAACAAGCTGTCGATGCATAAAAACTACTTTTTGAAAAATGCAAAGTGCTTTACGACCTACCTAAAAATTTTTGGCATGTGGTTGATAATGAGTAAAGCTGATCGCATCGACCAGCTTTTTACACACAAATATGCCTATGTCATAGAATTTGTTACCACTGAGGCTGTATCTCCTTCCTGAAATACTGGTCATACACTCCTTTTACTTGTTCCATCTCCTGGTTACTCAACGCGGGTATCTGGCTTGCTTTTACGTTTTCAGATATTTGCAACGGTCTGGAAGCACCGGCAATGACAGTACTTACCTCCGGAAACATGAGTACCCAGCGCAAAGCAAGCTGTACCAGTTCTTCCGGACGGCCACTAAAAATCTGCTTGAGCTTTTCTACAGCTTCCAGTCCCTGCTCATAATCCACGCCTGAAAAGGTCTCCCCTTTGTCAAATGCTTCACCCTGGCGGTTGAAGTTGCGGTGGTCTTCTTTACCAAATGCACTGTCTTGGGAAAATTTACCCGTCAGCAAGCCACTGGCAAGCGGAACTCTGGCAATAATACCCACATTATGCTCTTTGGCCAGAGAGAAAAATTCTTCTTCCGGCTTGAAACGAAACATGTTAAAAATAATTTGCACCGTGCTCACCTGTGGGTGTGCAATGGCCATTTTGGCTTCTGCTACTTTCTCTACACTCACACCCATGTACCGGATTTTTCCTTGTTCTTTGAGTTTGTCAAAAGCCGTATAGTATTCGTCCTGTTCATAAATGACCGTTGGCGGACAATGCCACTGTATCAGGTCCAAGGTATTCAGCCCGGTATTTTTCAGGCTGTCTTCTACGTAGCCAACCAGCTTCTGCGGCGAAAACTGATCTGCCTGATGTGGCTGCACGCGCCTGCCGCACTTGGTGGCAATATAGACCTGTTCTTTTCTTGCTTTCACCACTTTTGCCACCGCCGCTTCGCTCAAACCTGTCAGAATACACGTCTGCTGTATCTATAAAATTGACACCTGCGTCTATGGCTTCATTGATGATGGTTTCAGCATTTTTTTGGTCAAACGTCTCCCCCCATTTGCCGCCAGCCTGCCAGGTGCCCAAAGATACTTCTGAGATCTCAAAATTGGTCTTTCCTAGTTTTCTATAGCTCATCTTTTTTGTTATTTATGTATTAGTGGTAGTGTTTAATAGATTATACTCATATCATAAGCGTAGTGCATTGGAGGTGCTATGCATTGGAGCCGCCATAAATCGCGGCTTTACTGACTACTACGATGACGACACTGCGCCTGTGGTGCTATGCAAAGCCCTGGCAACGCTTTTCGCCAATCATTGACGATCGTTCCATAGCTCTTTTCCCCAATAGCCTGCCAGCACACCTGCCAGGGCACCTATGCCAAGTTTGCCTAATATTATCTCCGGTGTATCATCTGCCGGAGGCGGCAAACTAATAACACCTTGCTCATCAGTTAAAGCAGGCTGGCTGACATACCTCCCATGCTTTGGCACAGCCAATTCGTCAAAGTGCAGGGCCAATGTCTCCAACCCATACTGCAAGTCGACACCATGCATAGGCTTGCCGTGCCCGCAGCCAGACGCACCGGGCTTCAAATCAGCCAATACCTGCACCGACTGTTGCGCAGCCTGCCAGTCGCTGGTGAAATAAGCGGGTGGCCCGTTCACCTCCTGCTCCTGGCTCAGCACAGCAAAAAATGATTCCTGCTTCACCGTAGTGAAAGCATCACCTGCCAACAGTGTGCGATCACTTTCACGGAAGAAAGAAACGTGTCCTGGTGTATGTCCTGGCGTATGAATCACCTGCCAGCCGGGTAGTCCGGGCACGGTGCCATCTTCAGGGAAGGGCTTTACGCTGCCCGATATATCAATGGGTTTGCTAGGAAAAGTAGAAGATAACCATGTCATAGCTCCCCCTCCTACCGTAGGATCGGGCGGCGGGTAATATGACTTACCTATTAAGTAAGGCATCTCCATCGGGTGCGCATAGACAGGCACATTCCAGGCGGCTGCCAGATCAGCCACAGCACCAACATGGTCGGCATGGCCGTGCGTCAGCAAGATAGCCTGTGGAGGATTGTCTTCTCCAAACAGATATACAGATGCTTTTTTAATCCGTGCGGCACAATAGCCCAGACCGGCATCTACCAAAAACCAACGGGTAACATTATCTTCCGTATGGCTGATAAAAAAAACATTGACCATGATCACTTGCAGGCACTCTACGCCCGGTGCTACCACAGATAAGGGTATTTTATTCTTTAGTACCGGAAAAGGTATCGGGTTTTGCATATATTATTGTTTTAACAAATTGAAACTGCTCTACGAGATGATAAACCCCACTAAGCAGGATAATGTTAAAAGATACACGTAAGTAGATGCATATTTGCAAAGTCTGGGTATTTGTGCATACCTTTCTGCTCACAAATATGACTATGACTACACGACTGATTATTTATGGCATCCTTCAGGTACTCATCATCAACAGCTATGGCCAGCAAAAGCCGGAGCTTACCGTGGAGGGCATCATGCAAGACTCTAAAATTTCCGTAGGCACTTCTCCCAGTAGCATCTTCTGGTCTGAAGACAGCAAACACATTTATTTCAACTGGAACCCGGAAGCCAAAGTGTCTGATTCGCTTTACCGCATTTCTGCAAAGGAAGGCAGCCCTGAGCAGGTATCGTTTGCTGTGCAGCAAGACCTGCCGCAAGACGGCACCTACAACACCAGCTTTAGTAGAAAAGGTGTTTAGCCAAAATGGAGACATCTTGTTATATATAGTCAAAACTGGCACCACCGGCCCGTTACGCAGACGCTGGCAGAAGAAGCGACCCTGTTTTTTCGGTTGACGACCAGTGGATACGCTACACGGCAGAAGAGAACCTGTACGCCTGGAACAAAGCCAGCGGACTTACAGAACAGCTGACGGATTTTCGCCACGAAGAAAAAGAGGAAGAACCTGATAAAAGTTCGCAGGATGCCTGGCTCAATGAGCAACAGCTTGGGTTGATTGAGGTACTGCGCGAAAGAAAGGAAGACAAAGATGCCAAAGAGGCTTATAAGGAATATAGCAAGCCAAAACGTCCTGAGCCTATCTATATTGGTGACAAGCGACGTGTAGTTGGGCTTCAGAGCAGTAGCAACGGGCAGTATATTACCTATGCGTTGCTTACTCCGGCTGAGGAGGAAAATACCATTGTACCCAACTATGTGACAGAATCAGGCTACACAGAAGATATTGATGCGCGGTCTAAAGTAGGCAGTCCGGCAGATGTGCTCACCGCCTGGTGTTTGATACCCAAAAAGATACAACTTATCAGATAGCTACCAGCAAACTTCCTGCCTTGCAGATGCTACAGACTATGCACCCACCGATACGGTAGCGCAAGATACGACAACAGAGACAACTACCAGAGACATCTTCAGCCACCCGCCCATCTGGTCACAGGATGGCAGGCAGGCCATTATTACGTTTAAATCGGCGGACAACAAAGACCGGTGGATTGCTTGCTAGACCTTGCTACGGGTACCGTGACATCTCTGGACAGGCAGCGCGATGAAGCCTGGATTGCCGGCCGGGCATTGGCTATTCCGTCACCAGTGGCGACATTGCTGGATGCCAGACAATAAAAACATATGGTTTCAGTCGGAAGCCACAGGTTACTCACATTTGTACCTGCTCAATACCCAGACCAAAGAGAAAAAAGCACTCACCAAAGGCTCCTTTGAAGTATACAATCCGCAATTGTCACGCGACAAGAATTGGTGGTATTTTGAAGCCAACCAGCAAGACCCGGCATTCTTCAGATATATAAGATGCCTGCCAGGCGGTGAGATGGCGCAGCTTACAGCCATGAGGGTGGCTACCAGTCGGTGGCACTCTCGCCCGATGAAAAGAAGATTGCTTTCCTGTTTGCCACAGCCACCAGCCCTGGGAGCTGTATGTGATGGACAACCAGGCGAAGCCAAACCCCAACAGCTTACGCGCTCTACCACCGATACTTTTGAAGCTTACCCGTGGAGAACGCCCGAGTACATCACCTTTCAGGCAACAGACAGTGCCACGTACATGCCCGCCTCTATCGCCCGGAAAATCCTACAAAGCAAGGACCGGCAGTCATCTTCGTACACGGTGCAGGGTATCTGCAAAAACGCGCATCACTGGTGGAGCAGCTACTTCCGCGAGTATATGTTTCATAACCTGCTGGCCGACAAAGGCTATACCGTGCTAGACATCGACTACCGTGGCAGTGCTGGCTATGGCCGCGACTGGCGCACCGGCATCTACCGTTATATGGGCGGCAAAGACCTGAGCGACCAGATAGACGGAGCAAGCCTGCTGGCTGACAGCCTGGATATTGACCCTGATAGGATTGGTATCTATGGTGGTTCTTATGGCGGATTTATCACGCTGATGGCCATGTTTACCCAACCTGATGTGTTTGCTGCCGGGCGGCACTCCGCTCGGTGACCGATTGGGCACATTACATTCAGGGATATACCTCCAACATCCTAAATACGCGGGTAGCAGACAGTACAGCCTTATCAAAAGCTCTCCTATTTATTATGCGGAAGGTTTAAAAGGTGCCTTGCTCATTTGCCACGGCATGGTAGATACCAACGTGCATTTTCAGGATGTGGTGCGCCTGACGCAGCGTCTTATTGAGTTGAAGAAAAAAAAACTGGAGTTGGCTGTTTACCCGGTTAGAAGAACATGGCTTTGTGGAGCCTACCAGTTGGATGGATGAATACGGAAGAATCCTCAAGTTATTGAAGAGCATTTAAAGTGATATTTCTTT
>CATQIH010000058.1 GCA_958296015.1 Cyclobacteriaceae bacterium | reverse complement strand
CAGAAGCATTTCAGCCGACGATCTGGAATATAGACGCACTGGAGGACCACATGCGTTTTTCAATGCTAGGGAAAGTCTGGTATTGTAGAAATTATATAGAAAGTGCGCGTTTTTCGCAAGAGGAATTAGACGCGTTCATTCACTATCGTGAACATATAAATTAACTCCTGTGCTGTTTCAAAAAAGGTAACATTGTCCTTTTTTGAAACAGCCATAAAGTTTGTAATGAATTGCTGATATATTTTAAATATTGCTAATTTGACCAATAAACGCACGTATTATGGACACGATAATAGTAAATATTGCAGGCGAAAAACACGGTAAGTATAAGCTTAATCGTGAATGCCCAAATTGTGGTGAAGATAGAACTTCCGGATATTTTTTCAGAGGTGCAGTATACAGAGGTAGTATTAGGATTGCATCAGATCAGTGGCAATGCAGATGTGGTAATGTAGATAGCTACAACTACGTGCATTCAACAGGGCAAAGAGTAGGATGGGATGTGCCAACTACGTTAAAGCGAGTAAAAGTTAACCAATAACCTAGGGAATATATGGATACAATACACCAGAAAGTTAACGAACTCATGAAAGCACATCACAGTCAATTCCTAGATAGTAAGTTTAGCTATAGCTATACAGTCAACCATAAAGAAATGCTCAGCGAGGTACGTGCTACTCGTAAAGAATTTGTAGAATCATTCCTGCCTTTATTGGGTGGTAAAGTCAGAAAATATGCAGGAGAGTATATTTTAAAAGCCGAAAAACCTTGGGATGGAAGAAGTACAATAAATTGAGATGTAGATGGAAACCATTAATCTTACTCAAAAAGAATTTGACGATCTGTTGGAGTATTCCCTTACATTACCTACAGGTCAAAGAATAGGCAAAAGATGGAAGCGCGATCAAAACGTTCATTGCACTAAAGGCAATGAGCCTGTTTGGATCATGGGCGAATATACAGAACATGAAGATCCGAATTTAATAGGCATTAAGTGGAGAAAAATTGAAGTAGAATCCCAATAACCGAGCGATAGATGAATGAACAAGAAGTAAAGTCTGAATTAGCAAAATATGATCTGGCTTGGAATGATTTCTTAGAATGGATGATTGGTCAAACTTATAGTTGTGATCAAGGCAAAGCCATCTACTATTATGATGATGTAGAAAGATTTATATTAAAAAAAATGGGTTTTAGACCTATTTGGGACTAATCCGGATTTTCAGAAAAAAAAGCGAATAGATGGTATATAACTTCATAATATTTGAAAAGCCTTTCATTCGTCCGGTCTTCTGGATGGATGAAACAAGTGGGCAAATGAAAGATATTGTTCAACGTTTCTTTGAACAAAGTGCTACGCTTTCAGATCAGGACTTTATAGTACTGAAAGAGTACATACTGCAATGGTGTATGGCTCCGCCATTTCATCAAGTTCCGGACGACTATCTAACCGCATTGGCTGAGGCAAACACAAAAGAAGAGCTGAAGCATATGTATGATCTGTTGCTGGACATAAACATTGATCCTTTTTAACCAAACCAAACACCTATGCACGACAAGGAACCAAACACAGAGCAAGCCTATCACTCCTTTGTCAAGCTGGTAAGCGACATGAGATACAGCCAAAACCGCTACAAAGAAACCAAACGGGCTAAGACATTTCAACAGATTGTCGATCTGGAATACCGTGTGGATGAGCACATCAAAAAAGTCATGCAGCCCGGCCTTAATCTATAACTGCTTTGCCGATAAACTACAAATTGTACCCTGCCGACTGGCACCAAAGGCGGCAGCGCAAGCTGTTCATGCATCATCATGCTTGCCAGGGCAGCCCACGATTCCCGGATTGCAGGGCAAAGCAATACTATCCGCACCCGATCACTGGCAGTAAAGTTATTTTGGCTCTTTGCCATTTTGACGGAGACATCAACAATAACGAGGATGAAAACCTGTATTTGTGGTGCCAGCGTTGCCACCTGGCACACGATGCAGCACAGCATGTGTATTCCAGACGCTACGGTAAATACCACTGGCAGCAACAAATTAAAATGGACTTATGAAATATGAGTTTGATTGGGATTTAGGTAATCTTCACAAAATAAATATTGTTAATAAAGAAAGAGGTTTTTCTATTGATGAAATTGAAAGCGTCTTTGGTGATTCTAAACATTACCTGGAACCAACATATACGGGCGATAATGGAGAAAAACGTTATCTTTGTGTTGGTAAAAGCGTAAAAAATAGAGTGGTAACGATAGTCTTTACGCTAAGGAATGGTAAAATAAGGCCATTTAATGCCTGGAAAACAAAAGGTTCAAAACTTAAAAAGTATCGTTATGGCGAAGAATAATATAAAAAAGGAATTTGGTTTGATTGATAACCTTTCAGAACAGGAAAAAGAGAGACTGGAAACTTATCCAAAAAAAACTAAAAATAAATTGGCACTTGATGAACTGGTTAAGGAAAGTAAGATCAAAGATGCAAAAAAAGTACTTCAAAAGCATTGAAGCCAAAGAAGGCTCACATGAAGAAAAAAGCTTAAAAGAGCAGGATTATTAAAAAATAGCAAAGGGTGAATTTCTTCACCCTTTTTTTATTCTCTTTCCCTCAGTAGCAACTCTCATTTCTTTCCCCTATCTTTGTTTTGTCAAAACATTCCTCAGGGCAGCGATGCCCATTGTATTAGCAATTGGGCTTTTTTTATGCCTATGCAGTTACCTTTTGCAGGTATCTAATTGATATGGCCTCGCCCTGTGGTATGGTTGTAATGGTCATACCAAACGCCCTGAGGTGTTTTGACAGCAGGTAGCGAGGCTTTCTCGCTTTTATATCACTTACTAATATTTTTAAAATGTCAAAACACCTCAGTAATGAACCCCACATGGTACAGTGGCCAGGCAGGTCGCAGTACATCAATCTTTCTCCCATCTTCACCACCCTTCAGGAGTATTACCAGGATGATTATGAACGCTGGATCAGCAGCCTGGACCAGGTAATCCGGCATATCAGCCTGGTACCCAACTCAGAGATGGAAGCCTTAGAGATCAGCAGGTTGCTCTTGCCACTCTATCTCACCAAAGATGCCTTAAACGATATGTTCCGTTGCAATCCTCCCCGCAATCAAGGCGGAGGTGTGGATTATCCCGGGTGAATTTTATTGTTAACTTCAAAATACTATTATCATGGAATCAATTCAGATTTATAATTACGAAGGTCAGGATATTGAATTTGACCTGACCAGCAATACCGTTATGGTAAATGCCACTGAAATGGCTAAAGTCTTTGGGAAGAAGGTGGAGAATTTCACTCGGATAGAACAAACAAAAGAGTTCATTCAAGCCTACTTAAAAAACGCCAATAAGCGTTTTATTGAGGAAGAAAAAAGCGAGAATTCTCGCTTTTCCGGCCTTGAAGTGGAGGTGTGGATTATCCCGGGTGAATTTTATTGTTAACTTCAAAATACTATTATCATGGAATCTTTAATCAGAATTGAAGTGGTTTACTTTCACGAAGACAAATTTGCTTGTCCTGTCATTCAGGGTGAGCCTTATGTAGTGGTTAATTCCATTATTGACAGCATCGGGCTTAACTATAAAACAACACTGGACACCATCAAAAATTCACGGTTTGACAGATGGATAGCTTATTTGCAGATGAAAAAGGTGAAAAAAGCACAAAACCAGTCTGCCTTAAGGCAGATTAGTTTTGAAAAAAACGGTGAAAAACTCGAGTTTTCAGCCTTAAATAGCAGTCAGTGGGAGGATATTTTTTCACAGGTTAAGGGATATAAATATGTATCTTTGCCTATCCGAAAGGTAGCAGCATGGCTTTATTCTATAAGCGCATCAAGGGTAAAACCAGAAGTACGGCCTATCCTGGAGATGTATCAGGATGAATGTGATGAAGTGCTATTTCAGCATTTTTTTGGCTCTGTAGCACAAAGAAAAAGTGTATTGATAGAAAAAACAGAGTTGAGCTTGAAAATAGCAGCTGCCGAGGAACGATTAAAACAAAACGCTGACTACCAGAATTACATCAACTTAAAAGCTGAAGAGATGCGAATGGGTAAAACCTTAAGGAAAATTGACCAAAGCATTGTCACCAATCAGAAAAGCCTTTGGGATCAAGACTTTATAAGTCAGACAGATAAGCATGAAGAAAAAGGAGAATCCTCCTGAATAATTGAGATGTAAAACGGGAATTCCCGTTTTTTAGAGTTGAAATAACCTGCAAATACAGGTTTATCGAGGAGAGAAAAAGGTGAAGATAGAAGTCTTCACCCTTTTGTTTTTATCTGATTTCATAGTTGAGATCGATCAAATATCCCAGACCAGACATTTCTATTTTATTGTTCCTACTATATTGTTTAGGATTAAACGACCAATAAACCATAAGTGCCTCATTTAATGGGTCTAAATCATATAGTTCAAAACGCCAGTCTTCATCAGACAATTTTACGTTAGTTTGTTCCATGTTTAATGTGATAGGCAAATCATCAGGCTTTAAATTCTCAAAATAGAATGTATAATATTCTTTAGGATTATATGCCTTACCTGCATAAAAAAATATATCTGGCCCACTTCCATCAGAATCATGAGCCAAGCCGGATTGATCTAAGAATGATATTTGTTTAATAGTAAAACTTTTCAAATACCGCTCACCCACCTTCACAATGATAGTAGATACCTGCGCCTGGTTATCCTCATTAAAAGCTGATAACGAAACCACATAGGAGCCAGGCTGGTTGTACTGCATGGTAGGATTTTGAATGGTAGCAGATTGTCCATTGCCAAAATCCCACTCATACCGAATAGCATTTTGCGAGTTATTAGTAAAGGACACTACTTCTCCGGATTCTATTAAGGTCTTACTGACTACAAAACCGGATTGGGGCATGGGTGCCGGATTGTCTTTGGAGCAACCAACAAGAGCAACGGTATTGACCGCGACGATCATCATAAATAATAAGTTTTTCATACTGTCTATCATTTTTTTGCGTAAACCTAAAGCATAAAAAGCGCACAGAAAACTCACTTTTTATGTTTATCTTGTGATGTAAAGTTTACTGCAAATCACGCCGTGAGGGCAAAAAAAATACCCCGATATTTCGGGGCACTTTTCCAATTATAGACAAATTTGATTTCGTATGTAAAGGCATTCCGTGCTATCGGAGTGCCTTTTTTTCTGCACACAAAAACAAAAACTTTATTTTTTCTTTCCAGCGGGCAGCCTCTTTTTCTTTGCCAGTGGCTTCGCTGGTTTCTCCTTTTTCTTTTTGATGGCTGCCACAAGCACCAACCCCCCTGCAATAGCACCCGCAACTTTCCAGTCAATATCTCCGAACATTGCCTGAATAGGAGCTAATGGATTTTGAGTAGATGCTTTATACACTGCTTCCGGCACAAGCTCGCCACCCACATTCACATACATATGCTCTTCGATGTAATTGGGGTTATTAGCCACATTCTCATTCAAAACATAAACGTTAGCAGGGCCAACAAAGACTTTCTGTGGCCCTTCTCCATATCCTTTTATGCATCCCGAACCTCTCACCCAGGTGGAGCCTTCAGGGCATTTTTCGCTGGCTGTTATATTTGGTTTATCGGTTTTCACTCTTCCTGTTTTGGCCGCTTCCTCTGCGGTCATCATTTTTCCACCCCTGGTACTTGTAGGAGTATCTGTACCAGATTCTGGAGTAGTAGTGCCTCCCCCTCGTGTGGAAGGTGCATAAGTATTACCTAATACATTATTGGGTGCTTTTTTTGCCAGTATCCGGGCAATACGCTGCATTTCTATCTGATCAATCATATGCGTTGAATTAAATGTTTTTGACGGTCCGCCGATGCGGTGCCGGTGTGGTTGCTATGATTGACATTATAGCCACCTGAATGCATTGCACTGTTTTCCATGATAGCTTGCCTTCCGTTGGCGGGCATACCGGGCCAGTCTACAATTTCAGCCAGATCGCAAATGATATAAGGATATAGCCTAAAATACCTGAAAAAGTATGTCACCTGGTTGCTATCCAACATCTGCTTGCTGCAACTCTGTGCGGATTCTTTCAGCTCGGGCACTTCCTTCATTTTATTTGCCAGCGTATTGGGATGAATCTGTAATTTATCAGCCAGCTCTTTGCGAGTGATGAACCGCTTTAACATGATCAGCATAATCGTGTGGGTTGATGTAAGTTTTACTTTCTATTACATGTATTATAAACTGAAAATTACTGCATATCGCGCATCTTTTTGATGCATAATCCACTCAAATGTTACATCATCCACAAAAACATCGGTTAATCCACAATCTATTTTGATTTCACCCCGCCATTATGAATTTTTCTTGCAAACAGAATGATGATCATGTATGAAAATTAATTCGGGATTACTTATTGGCTCGGCTGCGGTGCTAGGCAGTGGCTGGTATCTCAAGCAACTCTACGATACCGGGCAAACCTTAGAAACAGTCACCAAACCCGGTATCGAATCATTTTCTGCCAGGGATATTTCGCTGAAAGTAGCTGTAATCATGATCAACAAAGGCAATGCCTCGCTGCGGTTGAGCAATATCAAAGTAAAAATTGAGTACCAGACGGCTGGTGGAAAGAGAATTGAAATGCTCAAGAGCAGACCACTATCCACCCCGGTTGTAGTTCCGGCCAAAAAAAGCAGTTCATTTACCATTGTGCTGGATTCCGCTAAAATTGACGCTTTAGCCTCCGCGATCGGTCAGGATAACTATAAGCGATTCCTTACCACAGGCATTCCTATCGTGCAGAGCACAAGTGCAACAGTCAACTTTGCGTTGCCCTACGAAAAAGAAGAAGTACAAACTATGTCACTGGCAAGCTTAAAGCTGAACGCATTTTAACTATGACTTCACCGAAAAGAAAAATACAGCACGGCAGACAGTATGATGCCTATTTTCCAAAAGCCAAAGCTTTTGATGAGATTGTGCTTAAAGACGGTGGCGTAGAGGACACCGTATCGTTGTGTCAGAAAACCATACTTTCTACGCTTGATCAAACCAAAAAGATTGCAGCGGTGCTTCAGGGCAGCACACGCATAGAGACAGCCAGGAACATCTACAATTTTATTCTTGCCTATATCCAGTACCAGTACGACTACCGCAATGGCGACATTGATGCCATAGAACGAGTGCGTACACCCGCCCGCACCTGGGCAGACCGACAAATTGGGGCTGACTGTGAAGATTATTCCGTCTTCATTTCATCCATCCTGATGAACCTGGGCATTCCCCACAGCCTGCGCATTGCTAAGTACAACAACAAACCCAACTGGCAGCACATTTATGTGATCATGCCGGTGGGCGGCAGTCCGCATGAGCAAGGCCGCATTGTTACCATTGACCCGGTCTATGACCAGCAATTTAACTTTGAAGTGCCTTATTCAGCCAAAAAAGACTTCTCTATGCCTGTAAACTCTATGCAAAAAGCTGGACTAGCCGGGTTGCCGGCCACCGGATTGCCTAAAGGCATTCCTAATACATTATGCTGTTCAAATCCAAAAATGATGAATAACGCCAAAGGAATAGACGCTATGGAACTCATGGCCATTTCACAAAATCTGTCCCGGCGGGCCACAGGTCTATCAGGAACAAGTGATGCCGAGATTATTGCCTATATGAGAACCCGCATAGCCAACGAAGGACTCAACACCATTGATAAGCTCCGCATTAAATTAGGAAGTGGTGCCAAATGGGCGTTGGACAACAACCAAACTACGCATCCGCTCTGGAAATATGCTGAGATCATCAAAGCTCAGGGACAGTCAGTAGCCAATGCAGCACTGAAAGCAGACATTACCGCCTGGTCATCACAGTTGTTTGGTACACCTGCACCTGCTTCAAGCAATTTAACGACAACGGTCAATCCAGGCACAACGATGCAAACACAGGTGCCAACTATTCCAATAAATACTCCTTCCGGAGAGACGGTAGATAGTGGATTTTCCAAATTATTGGAGAACAAACCTTTGGTGTATGGCGTAGGTGCGGCAGCTGCTGTAGGACTAGCCTATGTACTCCTAAAATAAGATTGGTCATGAACATAGATGCTTTTGAATTACAGCAAATACTCAATAACGGCGGCAGGGCGGTATTAGGTTCTACCGGCAGCACACGGGATAGCTACAACTCCAATGATAGTACACGCACTACTACAACAAGCACAACAGGTGATGCCGAGATTATTGCTTATATGAGAACCCGCATAGCCAGCGAAGGATTGAATACGATTGATAAACTGTCTAATAAGCTAGGAAGTGGTGCCAAATGGGCTTTGGATAACAACCAAACCAGCCACCCATTGTGGAAATACGCGGCTGTTAACAAAGCAAAAGGCCAATCAGCCGCTGATGCTGCTCTGAAATCAGATATTACCAAGTGGGCATCACAGTTGTTTGGAACATCTTCAAGCACCAATAATACGAGTACAGGTATAACAAAGCCAGAAGACAATACAATCATACGTCTGGCTTCTGAACATGAAATCATTGCCTACATGAAAACCCGTGTAGCTAATGAAAAACTTGATACTATTGATAAACTAACTCATCAGTTGGGAAGCTCAGCTAAATGGGTAGGAGATAACGAACAGAGAGCACATCCACTGTGGAGCTACGCAAAGGTGATCAAGTCAGAGGGGCAAGTAGCTGGTAATGCTAAATTAAAAGAAGACATTACCAAGTGGGCGATTTATTTATTTGATACTCCTGAGAACATTGAACAAAGAACCAAATTGGCTCAAGATGCACGTGCTTTTCATGAAGAGAGAGGTACATTCAATCGTAAGCCTACCTTGACAACAGTAGTTCCTTTACAAACCCCAGCAAAGCAAGCGGGCTTTGGAGATGACCTGTTCAATAACAAACCTCTGATGTATGGTGTAGGTGCAGTGGCTGCTGCTGGACTTGTTTATGCGCTTCTAAAATAAGTGAAAATGAAAGGAATTGATGCAAAAGAAATACAGCAGCTTATGGTTGCTCCCAGAGCAACACCTAATATGGTTAAGAACCAACAGTGGCCTCTACCTGCTACCTTGGGAGATACACCTAAAGTAGCACTGGACTGGACCGACTTCAACGCAGGCATACAGGCAGCAGGCAACCAGGCTGTTACTGAAGCTGCTGCTGAAAATAGCAACAGTGGTGGTAAAACAGATTGGTTGGACACGCTCAACAAATCCCTATCCGTAGGTGCCGATTTGTTCAGTAAGTACCGTTCATCTGGCAACCCTGCGGCACCTGCTGCACCCTCCGGTGCGTCATCGTTTCCCTGGTTGCCGGTGGCAGGCGTTGGTGCTGGTCTTGTGGCTCTGGTAATGATAAACAATAACAAAAAGTAAGTATATGCAGATTCAACTACTTTCCGGCATAGATAACCCTGCATATATGAGAGAATATGTGCTCGTAGCTGAAAGTGACCAAGAACTCAAACGCGCCGGTGTGCTTATCGGTGCAAAAATAGATATGTTCCAGATCAGCAGGCTGCTTCGCTGGGGTTACCTGCCTGATGCTACACTGAAAGGATATGGGCTATCTGAAGAACAGATCAAAAGCCTGAAAACCGCTTTGCGCAAAGCTGAAGAACTCTATGAAGACCAAAACGGCAGCAGGCTACAGTTTGCCAGGGCAATTCTGGAAGGAGCCGGCAACATGGATGGACTGGTAAAAGTAGATTACCAGACGCTGGGCAACATAGCTGTCAGCTTCCAGGAGCAAATACTGCAATCAACCCCTTATGCCCTGCTGAAAGCGATCAAATCGCAGACAGCAGGTTTAGGCAGCCTGGACAACTCCGCACAGAGCGTAAACAAAGCATCTGATACACTGTCAAAAATTGGTGGTATTGCTCAAAATATCGCCACTATCAGCAATGGTCTGGCAAGCAGCGTAGGCAGTTCTTCTACGCCAGCACCGCAGGCAGATATTAATACCCCACCGCAAAAGGCTGGTATAGCAGACTGGATGTCAAATAACAAAGCCGTTACTGCCGGTGGACTACTGCTACTGGCAGGTATGGCCGTTACGCAGTTCAAAATGCCCAAAGAAGATCTAAAGAAGTATAAAAAAGCAGTCAAAAGAACGGGCCTGGCTGGGCACAGTAAACCAGTTAAAAAGACCAACACCAATCCAGGCCGGGCCAATCCAGGCCGGGCCAATCCAGGCCGGGCCAATAAAAAAAAGACTCTACATCAAAAGCATAGGCAGAGCCTGGGCTTTGTAGAGCTTATGTAAAACAATTAATTATTAACAAATCTCAAACTTTATGAAAAAAAAAGGTGCAAACCCCGTGAAGACTGCTAAACAAGCAGGAGGCAGACTGATCAACACGGTATTCTTACTCCTTCCTGCTGTGCTGGGCGGTGCAGCCGGTGCCGGTCTGGGCAGAAATTCTCTGCTGGCCGGTGGTGCACTGCTGACCTTTGCTAACCAGAAAGACTGGCCGGATTGGGTAAAAACTGCTGCCATTGGCATGGCTGTCAACGGTGTGGCCACCACACAGCCACTCGCTACCACACAGGCAGCACCGGCAGCCGAAGTTACTGTGGATAGCAACGGACAACTGCAAGGTTTTATGCTGATTCCCGATACGTTCATGGATCGCGGCAAGCAGTACCTGGGCAACATGATGATGAACACCTATCTGGACAAAGTGCCGGTGGTCAACAAAGCCCTGGGGCTGGCAGGCATTGATGCGGGGGGCCTCCCCCAGGTAGACTTTGCCGCCCGGCAATCCACACGTGTGAACCTTCCGGCAGCCTCTCAGGCCGAGCTCAACAGGCTGATAGCTGATATGGAAAGCAGCGCAAGCCTGCCAGCTTCCACAATGGGTAACATTGACGCTTATGCTATCAGGGCCTATGGCAACGGATTGCCGCCAACAAGTATGCAAGGCATAGACGCGATGGATCTTCAAAATGCAGGCATGATGTCTACTTATATGTCATAGGCTATATAGCAAACAGTTTTATAAACAATTATCAATTATCAAATCTAAATTTTATCACTTATGGGTTTCGTTTCTCAAATCAAAAATTCCCGTCAACATTGGTTAGAGCAGGCTTCTGTCTCTGAAAATGAAGACATCAAAAAAATTGCAATGATGGTAAGCAATGGTCAGCGAAGACTGGCCGATGTAGCCTATCAGAGCATCGTAGACGTGTCTGGCAAGCAATATGTTCAGCTGTTCGAGTCTCAGGACAAAGAAGAAATCGGTCTAAAGAACATTGCACAGTCCAGACTGGAAAAAGGTGAAGTATTCATGCCGACCGGGCTGATTCTGCTGGCAGGTACCTCTACGGCTGCTACTTATGATGCAGATGCTATGAGTGCTATCGACTTTGACGTGATTGACAAAATACCCGGCCTTGCCAATGGTGAGTTCTCTTTCACAGTCAACCAGCAACTCCTCATCCCACGATCAAGCAACCAGTTGTTTGTCACCACCGGGCTGAATGTGCCAAAAGGATTGTATGCGATCTCTAATCCGAAAATGATTGAGGATAACGTGGCCATTGATTTTGTGGTAAGAACCAAAATAGCTGCACCTGCCAAGACTGCCCTGAAGCTGGTTTTGGTTGGAACAGTGGCTATCCCAGGTTAATGCCCGGATGGCTACCACAGAAACTGCCGAATAACATTTAAGTTGGGCGGCATACCGCCGGCAGTTTCTGCCACTAGCTATGCGATTCTTTCATCTTTATATTCTCAATGTTTATGACACAAGAGCAGATAGCAGAAAGCTACAAAAAGAAGATTACCCGTTTCAAGTTCGATGCAACAGAAAATGGTATTACAACCAATACCGGGTTTGATGTTGATAAAAACGCTGTTTACATCACTGGCTTCCAGCTAGGCAGTAACAATCCCGCTGCGGTCTATTTCAGAGGCACACTGTCGCTTACCATTGGCGGAGACGTAATTTTTCAAGACATACCCGCACAGTTGTTTGTCACGGCTTCCTCAGTTGAGGTGGAAGGCAGAAAGTACCCGCTGGGAGAAGTAGTACCTGGTAATGGCAAGGTTGAGGTGATCTACAAAGACGAAAACAATGCGTTGCAGCCATTTTCCGGTGGTTACCAGGTGTGGCTTACGGTGGAATATCTTATCGCTAAACAAAAGTAGCCATGCGCAATACCGCTACAGACTTTTCTCCGGAAGGCCGCGCTACCAGGCTAGTCAAACGCAGATTGGTAGGGGCAAGCTTTCGGATAAGTCATAAAAATGCTTATCAGACGCTGGATATTCCTATCAATGGCAGAAAAGTGGTAGGTGTCTATATCCGGCAGAAAACTTATGCCGACAAGGCCATAATTTCGCACATGCGCTATTACGGCAGTGGTGCTTCAGGGCAGCAAAGCCAGGCGTTTATTCTCTCCCTGAACAGTGAGCCTATATTTTCCCGCTATGGAGAAGTAACCGTCAATGCCGGTGCAGGTAAGAAAATATACGTTGCCCAACCAGTAGAGGCAGGACAACCAATTATTGAGTATAACGGGTTTGAAGGTGGGTTTTACAGCCCAAAGATCATTTCCCTTACAAATCCGGATACAGGAGCGCAGAGCGATTACTATCTGTACGAATCTGTGAATGAGAATTTAGGAGAAACCACACTAGAAATATCTTAATATGGCTACGCTACACGGCGAATTGATTCTTAAAAGTGCTGACAATTCAGATCAGTTTTTTCAGCTTCCCATTTTGAATGCTACAGTAAACAATGATCTGCAAAAAAAGCTACTCAATGATCCGGCTTACATCAACGGTTTCAGCGGTGGTAAAGACAGTTCTTTAGTAGAAGATATGCCGCAGCAAGGGCTAATACCTTTGGAACTGGAAGAAGGCAACCAAACCATCAAAGCCATTTACAAAGATGCTGGAGCGCAAAACTCGCAGTACGACGTGATTGTTTACTTTTTGGTAGAAGAAGCTCAATAATATGGATGCACAAATCATCAAAGACTTTGCCCGGCAGCGTGTTGCCCAACGTGGTTTCAATGCCGATAAATCGTATGCAGACTACCGGGAAATCATGATTGGCGGCAAGCAAACCCGGCATATTCAGGCATACAACCAGCTCTGGTTTGTTGTAGGTAGCGTAGAAGGTGTGCGTATTTCCAGCAGCTATGGAGAATACGATAAGAGCAACTTCACAGCAAACGAGCTACAGCATGAACATGCCGACCAGATAGAAATTCAGAACTATACGCGCAAACCGGTAAGCGTGGCCTTTTACCAGGTTTTTTTGATTAAATAAGACTACAACAATATGAATGTCACAGTTACTGAAGCTTTTACCAGGTACCAGCCCGTAATCGCCGACATCAAGAAGCATAGAAGCAATGAGCAGTTGCTAAGAAAGAAATACGTCATCGATGGCAGGCCACAAAAGCTGGATGTTGCCCTGGTGCAGCAGCTACGGCAAATCAATAAAGAGCAAGCTCAAAATAACAACTCAGCGCAGCGGAATGCCGCCCAACAGCGTGCTAATCTATCCGGTACCGATGAGCAATATTCCACTACCATGTATCCACAGGCCAGGCAAGAAGAAGCGCATTTCCGCAAACCTGTGGGCGGCACCGCAGCGGCGGCCGCCCCGCAATCAAATCTCGAGGCACTCATTGAAAATGCAGAACTCCGGGCTGAATTGCGATACCTCAAAGAGAAGCTTGCTGATAGAGAAAGTAAGCTTGCAGAAGTCAAAAACGAGGGGTTAGGCGGTATTGATGAGCGCACTGATTACAAGTTTTTGCAGCGTGATCATGCCACACTTAAGACAAGCTACGATACGCTGCAAAAAGACTATGACAAGATCGTGCCCCAGCTAGAGGAGCTTCAGCTCAAGCGCAAGGATTTTGAGTTTGCCAAGGAAGTGGTGGAAATGCTCGATAAGCACAAAGAGTTGCTCTATGGTGTCATTGGCTCTATTAACCCGGCCATTGCCCAACGCCTGCTGGGTAGCGGAACTGCCGCCCCTGCGCAGCTTTCTGGCATAGATTCTTCGGGCGTCGCCACGCCGGCATTGGAGATCGGAAACTTGATTGTCAACAACTTTCATGATGAAGATTTTGTCAAACTACGCAACTTGATCAACATCGTGTATGCACACCGTGAGATGCTGGATAACGCGCTGTATACCGTGCAAACGATGCTGGAGAAGAAAATGAAATCGGCACCCAAAGTAGGAGCCGAGGCAGCAGAGCAATTTCCTAACGCACCCAAAATCTAAGTAAGATGCCAAAACAAATGTTTATCCTGGAAATCCCAATAGAGGCCAGTAGCGAGAATGAAGCAAGGGAGATCAAAGCTTACCTATCCAATATCTATGCAGAGTTTGGCCTGGCTGGTATGAAAGCCATGCAAGCCGATTCACAAAGCATGGTAGGAAAAGCTTATACCAATAAGTACCGCAAACTAAACGCCCAAGCCTGATATGCCACTGCCTGCTGCAAAACTGGCCTTGAAGGCCGTTCCCGGTGCTAATCTATTGGATGAATCTTTTGATACAGCCCTGAAAGGCACCTTTGCCCTGGCTGCATTGGGTGGCACTTTCTTTCTGGTACGTCACCTGTTTCGGGAGGTAAGGGATAGCGGTGCTGACAAAAAAGCGTTGCAGCAAGGCAATGCCTCCTACTACGCTACGCTGATCGGCACTACGTTGTATACAGACAGCTGGTACGGTAATCTCATTCATGCCAGCCGGGAAGATCTATACAGAATCTTCCGGGAAATGCCTGCCGAAAAATTTCCGGATGTGCAGCAGGCTTTCAAAAGCCGGTACAACAAGTCTTTGGTAGATGAACTAGAAGACAAGCTGCAACCGGATGAGTTTAGAAAAATCTTATCAATTGTACATTACAATGGCTAGAACAAAAAGAAAAAGTCAGACGGGAACCCGTGGGCGGCAATCCGCTTCCCGCCGCGTTAGCTCCAACACTACCTCATTGAGCAAAATGGTGCTTATTGGTGCCGGAGTTGGCACGGTGGCAGGTACCGGCTACCTGGCATACAACCATTTTGCCAATAAAAGCTTGCCTGACAAGGCCACACCAGCTGGGCGGCAATCCGCTGGGCGGCAATCCGCTGGGCGGCAATCCGCTTTGCTACCTGCTGCATCATCCGGGCCTTCTACTTCGGGTTTGCAGGAACCGCCGGTGACGATTGCTTTTCCGCTAAGTCCTGGTGACAAGAACCTGTGGGTACAGCGGATGCAGCAGGCATTGATTAAGCATGGTGGTAAGGCTGCTGAACTCATTAAAAGCAGTGGGGGTGCTGATGGTGTATTTGGCGAAGGTACTCGTCAGGCACTGTTTGATGCTGGGTTTGAGAACCAAATGAGTAATCTCTTTATGGGTGGTACCAAGGTAACCTTTGAAGAATACAGCAAGATCATAGAAGCCAGCAAAGGATTAGGCGCACTGGATCAGAGCCAACTGGCAAAGCTGGCTTATTCCACGGCCCAAACCTATATGCTGCATAAAGACTTGCTCAACAACGAAGATCCCCGTGCTTTTCCAGTGAAAGCCAATGTACTGCTAGGTACGCTGCTCAATGAAAAAAACGGCTTATCGCAGATTCTGGGTAGAGACGGTAAGATTTACTATACCAATTCTTCCATGATTAAGGCAGTATAGAGACACCAACAAGATAACAATCGTCTGATATGGCAAATTTTAGTAAAGCTATAGGGATTACTTTGCAGCACGAAGGCTATTACTCAAACGTAGAAGGCGATTTGGGCGGGGAAACCTACCGGGGCGTTAGCCGCAAGTGGAATCCGGGTTGGCTTGGATGGAGCATTGTGGACCGCGAAAAACGACAAAATGGGGGTAAGCTTACAAAAAACTATAAGATAGAGGATGATGATCTGACTTATTTCATCGAGCAGATATACAAAGAAAAATACTGGATGAGCCTATCGCTGGATGAGAGGTAACCCTACAGGAGTTGGCTAATCTCATGTTTGATACGTACGTTCATTCAGGCACCTCTGGCGTTATGCTTATACAGGAAGCTGTCAACGCTTCGGGCTATTATCCTGTACTCGTGGTGGACGGTGCCTACGGGCCTAAAACGCTGCAAGGCGTAAAAAACGTGGATCAGCATTTGATGTATGATGTGCTACGAGAGAAAAGAAGGGTGTTTTTGCTGCACAGGTCACGGGCAAAGCATCAAGGGAGATTTTTAAACGGCTGGATGGCCAGGGTGGATTCATTTAAAGACATAGCTTAATGGGCAAACTCATCATCTGTATGTGTGTGGCCATGCTGTTTGGGTGTGGTCTTTTCAAACCTACTGTCTCTGAATCCTATAGCGAAACTGTAGTGCAGGATAGTTTATGCTGTCAATAGTGCCGGTCACAAAGTTTCAGGCACTATTCCTGAACTCGGAGATTCATTGAGTATGCCAGAGATGAATATGAAAATCATACGCATTTCACACAATGAACTGCTTATCAAAACCCCTGTTCGCAGGGAAAGGCTCACAGAATACCACAATCAGGTCATCGCTGTCAAACATATAGACAAGTCAAGAAACTACCAGGATAGCTATAACCGTGACAGATCAAACAATGCACCCAGGAAAATTAAGACAGTAGAAAAAACGGTGCAGAAAACTCATAGTGGCCTGCCTTGGTGGATCATTATTGCCATTGCCGGAGCTATAGCAGCTTTATGGTATGTCAGGGCAAAATTTAAAATATTCTTATGAAAATACTAACTCCAGGACACAAATACGAACTTTCTAATTTTGAACAGAATGATCAAAAAGGTCAGGAAATTCAATTTATAGAGAAGGAATCCGCCAATGATGGGAAAGGAACGCTAAACACTGTTTCAGATGGAACAACCAACGAGGATGTATTAGCCATGCTCATTGACCGTATGCAGTATTTACAAAGCAAATTCCTTGTAGAGAAAATGCTATAGTTATAACTAAGCTGGAAGAAAGCTTGATGTGGTTAGAAAAGCGTACCAGAGACAGAGTTGTGGAAGAAACCTTGATGTGGTTAGAAAAGCGTAAAAGAGACAGAGTTGCACGAAATGTGGAAGGAAAACATTTGTCATGAAGCTCAACAGCCTACTCACGACACTACGCCAGAAGGGGTACCAGATATACACCCTGCCCTTCCAGCTCAACATCGTAGCCGAGCGATCGGCAACGGTGAGAAGTGAGGTGATGGATGATACCTTACATATTTTCTATGCAGACCAGAACGGAAAGTTCACCCTGTACAGCTACCTGGTCACTACTGACCCGAGTGCCTATTACATTGATAACCCCATTGTGCCACAAGGCTATGGATTTATCAGAAAAGGCCAATATGTAGGAGCTTATCAGAAGGGCTACCATAAAGGCAGACCGGCTTTGGTGCAGGTCAAACCCATCACCGTTGTGCGTAATTATGATACTAAAGGGCTATTTCGCAAAGTAACCGGCAGTGAGCAAACCGGCACCTTTGGCAACAACATACATGATATGAAAGGCAGTATGTTCAATGCCAGTGCCGGATGCATTGTCTTTGCCCATGCAGCCGACCATGCGCACTTTATGAAAATGGTGGCAGATCATGCCCGTATCTACGGCAATGCCTTCACTTTAACAATGATTGATTTCAGAGATGCAGCCAAGGTGCGTAACACCTCGTGGCTGGCAGGTGGCCTGGCATTGGCCGGGCTGACTACTATAGGTTATTATTCTCATAAGAACCTGTAGGTTTGATATATTATATGTACTACCGATGAGCTATGGACAACGCGCCTGGCCGTCTCCACGGTGGCTTATCTGCTATTTGAGAAAGGAATGAGATGTGTGAACCTAAACCTAAGTACGGAATCAAAGTCCGCCAGCTTCTGCCGGATGTGTATGAGTTCTGGTGCCCGGCCTGCAACCAGTTTCACTACTTTATAGCCAGTGGAGCTTACCAGTGGAACAACCAGCTGCTTTGCCCAACTGTGTATCCGGCTATCAATTCCAGCTTCAGCGAAACGCATTACTGCGAGGTATTCATTAACCGGGGGCGATTGATCTATACACAAAACTGTTCTCATGAAAAATCAGGACAAATTTTAGACATGAAAAATTTAGCATGAAAAAGAAAAACATCATAAGCCTGGCATCTGCCCTGGGAGCTGCTGCCGGTTACCAGGTCAATCGCCAAATGGGCCACCGTGGCAGCGGCCACCGTGGCAACGGCCGCCGTGGCAACGCTAAAAATAAGACAAAGGACTTCTATGCTGTCAGTGCTGGCAGCTTGTTGTTTGGTCTATTGGCCGACAAGCTAGTCAAAGAGGACGAGCCTTTTACTCATGATGATTTTGTCAAACAAGCTGCGGACAAGAACGTGGCATAACATACCATATATATGATGTATGAGCAAGTAGACCTTACCAAACTAATTCAGCTCAATGATGGGAGCAACGGCATCTTCTTTCTGGGTGACCCGGATACCGGTAAAATATATGGTAGTGAAAAAACATTGAGTATACTCATCAATCCGGACTTAGGAATTGCTCCCCTTTTACCAGTTCTTTTACCCGTAATCGGTACAGTTGCTTCAGGTGTTTTAAGTCTGTTTGGAGGAAATAGTAAAGCCAAACAGCAACAGGAATTAATGCAGCAGCAAGCCAGAATGGAAGCCGCCAGGCAAGCAGCCAGTATGCAGATGCTTCTCATCGGTGGTGGATTGCTGGTTGGTGGTGTGGTACTCTATTCAGTGCTTAACTAAAGGACTATGACAGAATACGCCTATCAACCTGCTAAGAAAGAAAGTCAAAGACGGTATCTGAAGGCTTTGGACTTTCCGGAAGACTACGGCGATGAAACCCCGTCAAGATTCGGGCTTATACCAAGTCGGAGCTGGCCAGTGCCTACCAGGTAGACATCAAAACATTGGTGAGGTGGATTAACAGGCATTACGACAAATTTGCTGCCATCGGGTACAGCAAAAACCTCAAAGTACTCGACCCGGCCATGATCAAGTCTTTGTAGAAATTTTTTCAACTCCGTGAGATACGGATTTCGCATAATAGCCAGAAAGCGCAATGATGTAGCCAGATAACCCTGCTTTGTATAGTAATATCATCGGGTTATTGCTTATATTTCGCTCTCCATAATGCAAATGCGAAGTACCCTATGTACCAGGAATTAATTAAGCGAATAGCCAGAGAACTACGCAAAGAACACGTAGACTACTACAACAGCAAATATATCTTCAAGCAAGCACGCAAACTCAAACTTGTAGGCATCCATCCACCAAAAAAAAAGCGTTCCGGGACTGTGAAGCGATTGAGCCAGGAAGGAACTCGAGGCTTTCACTAATGCAGCTTTCAAACACTCACCCACTACCGGCCTGATGATGCTTACCATGTATACCACTGCTGCCAGGGTGAACGAGTTTGTCAATCTCACACCAGAAGATATTTATGTAAGAGAGGAAGTGATTATCATTGCCGAAGGCAAAGGGGGCAAGCGCAGGGAGGTGCCCGTTGATGCGGGCCTGATCAGGGCTATCCTGATTCACTTATCCGGTAGGCGGCAGGGATATATATCTTTGAGACGCAGCGACATGATAAGTATACATCACGCCGGATTCAGCAGATTGTCAAACAAATTGCGCAGGAAGCTGGAATCCGCAGCGACCTTACCCCGCATATGCTTCGCCACACCAGGGCAACGGATTTGGCAGAAAAAGGCGTAAGTACAGACATTCATACAGCAACTGCTGGGGCATAGTAAGTCAGAGACAACCATGATCTACACCCATACAGCGCAGCGAAACGTCAAAGAAGCTATAAAAGCAATTCAGCAGGATGAACTGATAGAAAAACT
>CATQIH010000057.1 GCA_958296015.1 Cyclobacteriaceae bacterium | reverse complement strand
AGTGAAAGTAGACCGGATAGAAGTGGCTTCTGCCAGGGTATCGGAAGGAGAGTTTCAAGCTGTCAAAAAGATTGCCGATTGGGCGGCAGCCAATGGCTATCTTGATAAGATAGAAGTACTTACGTTCCTGGATAAAGAAATATCCATCAAATGGATGCTGGATACCGGTGCCCGTGTGATGAACCTGCTGACCAAAGGTTCCCTCAACCACCTGACCTACCAACTCAAGAAGAAGCCGGAAGAGCATTTTGCTGATGTCGCTGATATGCTCACAGCAGCCAACAAAAAAGGCATCGAGTGCAATGTCTATCTGGAAGACTGGAGCAATGGTATGCGTAGCTCCAAAGACTACGTGCTGCAATACCTTGATTTTTTGCAACATCAGCCCGTCAAGCGAGTGATGCTGCCTGATACGTTAGGCGTGCTGCAACCTTCGGAAACTTTTGCCTACACCTTCGAGCTGGTAGCACGGTATCCGCAACTGCATTTTGACTTTCATGCCCACAACGACTATGACCTGAGCATCGCCAATGTGCTGGAAGCTACCAAAGCCGGTGTGCACGGATTGCATCTCACCATCAACGGCATGGGCGAGCGGGCAGGCAACGCGCCTCTGTCCAGCGCCATCGCCGTGCTGAACGATTATATGACCGATGTGAGAACGTCGGTCAGTGAGAAATCGTTGTATGCCGTCAGTAAGCTGGTGGAAACATTTTCCGGTTTTCGCATTCCGGTGAATAAACCAGTGATCGGAGAAAATGTATTCACGCAAACGGCTGGCATCCATGCCGATGGTGATAAAAAGAATAAGCTGTACTATAATGACCTGATGCCGGAGCGTTTTGGCAGGCAGCGTATGTATGCCTTGGGTAAAACCAGCGGCAAAGCTAATATAGAAAACAACCTGCAACAGTTGGGCATCCAACTGTCTGATGAAGAGCTGAAAAAAGTGACACAGCGCGTCATTCTGCTGGGCGACCGCAAAGAGGTAGTCACGCCTGCCGACCTGCCCTACATCATTTCTGATATACTAGACAGCAATGCCACCAGCGAGCAGAAAGTGCAGATTAAAAACTACGTACTGACGCACTCAAAAGACCTTAGGCCCTCTGTTACGCTGAACCTCTGCATTGATGGTGAACCCTTTGAAGAACATGCCCAGGGCGACGGGCAGTATGATGCTTTTGTGAATGCTTTGAAGAAAGCCTACAAAAAGAAAAAGATCACCCTGCCCAGTCTGGTAGACTATGCCGTGCGCATCCCGCCGGGAGGTAAGTCTGATGCCTTGTGCGAAACCATCATCACCTGGAAGTTTGATCAGCGAGAGTTTAAAACCCGTGGCCTGGACAGCGACCAAACGGTAGCGGCCATCAAAGCAACAGAAAAAATGTTAAACTTAATATGAAGGAGACCGAAGACCGGAGTCGGAAGTAAAGAAACTTCGGTCCCGGTGGGGCACCACTTCTGACTTCGGTCTTCTGACTTCAAACTAAAAACCAATGTCTAAAAAACACATTCTAATTGTTCCCGGAGATGGGATAGGGCAGGAAGTAACTGCCGTCGGTAAAAAAGTACTGGACAGGATTGCAGAGAAATTCCAACACGAATTTACGTACGATGAAGCGTTGATGGGCCATGCTGCCATTGAGACTACGGGTAATCCGCTGCCTGATGAAACGCTGGCAAAGATGAGAAACTCGGATGCTGTACTCTTTGGTGCTGTAGGACATCCTAAGTACGACAATGATCCGTCGGCCAAGGTGCGTCCGGAGCAGGGCTTGCTGAAGATGCGGAAAGAGCTGGGCCTGTATGCCAACCTGCGGCCTATCAAGTTGTTTGATGAACTACTAGGCGCATCCAGCATCAAACCCGAAGTGCTGAAAGGAGCTGACATCCTGTTCTTCAGGGAACTGACCGGTGACATTTACTTTGGGGAGAAAGGCCGTAAGAATAATGGCGACACTGCCTATGATATGGCCGAATACAGCAAAATGGAGGTAGAGCGCATTGCCCGCAAAGCCTTTGAAGCTGCCCGGACACGCCGCAAAAAGCTGTGCTCGGTAGACAAGGCCAATGTGCTTGAAACCAGCCGCCTGTGGCGCGAGGTGATCCAGCAGCTTACGCCGGAATATCCTGATGTAACCGTAGAACACCAGTTTGTAGATGCCACCGCCATGTTGCTCATCAAAGACCCACGTCGCTTCGATGTGGTAGTGACGGCCAACCTGTTTGGCGACATCCTCACCGACGAAGCCTCGCAGATTGCAGGCTCAATGGGGATGCTGGCCTCTGCTTCTGTGGGCGATGGCACCGGCGTGTACGAACCTATCCACGGTTCTGCCCATGATATTGCCGGAAAAGGCGTAGCCAATCCCCTGGCATCCATCCTTTCGGCGGCCCTGTTGCTGGATATTTCTTTTGAGTTAAAGGAAGAATCCGAAGCCGTGATCCATGCCGTAGATCAGGTACTGAAAGCAGGGTTCCGCACCCATGATATTGCCGATACCACCACGCCTAACGACAAAATACTAGGCACGGAAGCCATGGGAGAGCAGGTGCTAAGCTTTTTGTAGATGAATTGATGTGTGGATGAGTTGATACTTTAGCTGGGGGTTTGGTTCAAGAAAACAAGGGGATACTACTGATCAAACTTCGTGGCCTTGTGTTCTCACAGGCCATCTTAATGAGAGAAATCCTTTAACCATCCTGTGAGCCACAGACTATGGATTTAGCAGACCTTTCTTTTGATAAGTACGTATATCTTTCTATGAAAAAAAACAGGAAGAAAATACTAGCGATCTCTGGCAGCACCCGGAGCAAGTCTACCAACGAAAGCGTGCTACAAGTCATTGCCGCATGGTATGCTGATGTACTTGACGTACGGGTTTATCAGGGCATCGCCAACCTGCCCCATTTCAATCCTGATATAGCTGATGATGCACTGCCTGCTGCTGTCAAAGAATTCCGGACGCTGGTAGATCAGGCAGATGGCGTGATCATCTGTACGCCGGAGTATGTCTTCAGCCTGCCGGGGTCTTTGAAGAATGCCATTGAATGGACCGTGTCTACCACCGTCTTTTCTCACAAACCCGTTGCCCTGATCGTAGCTTCCGCCTCAGGAGAGAAAGCTTTTGAAGCACTGAAGCTGATCATGTCTACTATAGAGGCAAAGATCAGTGATGATGCTTCGCTGCTTATTCAGGGAGCCAAAGGGAAGTTTGATAAAGACGGCAAAGCAATAGACGAGCAGGTGCAGGAGAGTTTGAAGAAAGTAACAGACGGGTTGATAGCCATGATTAAACAAACCAGGAAGGAGATGTTGGAAAGCTACAACGGCTGACTTTTGTGTATGAACTAAAAGTTGGAGATGGTCTCACCTTGCTATCTAATTTACTAGCTTCAGATACAATCTGAAGCCAGAGGGGATTATTTCTCATCTATTTTATATCTACTGGCTCTTCTGGTATGCCTGCATGGTGATGTAGTATTTGGTGAGCATGTTCTGCTTTTCCCAGTCGGGAATGGCTCCTTCGGTGAGGTACTTCAGGTAGTTTTCTGTCACCTGTGCAAAGTGTGCTTCGTGTCCGTTTTTGTATTTCTCCGGAATGATAATCTCCCAGCCAGCTTCTGATGGCTTCATGTCGATGCCCGGATATTTTGTATCTATCTTCTCTAGTGCTTGCTTTAGAGCCGTTTCAGCAGCCTGCTTATCTGTAAAATTCAGAGGTTCTACGTACAGCGTAGGTTGATAGTTTTGTGCTTTGTCCTGGCGGATGATCAGGTTGGCTTTGCTGCCCCGCATGATGGAATAATGCGTATCGGCGGCTCCTTCGGGTGCTTCAAAGTTCCAGATTACCGATACTTTGCCATGCACTCCACGGGTAGTAAAGACAAATTCGCCATTGGAATACACATCCAGCAACGAATCTTTGACAATATTGCTTTGCAGGTAGTCAGGATAGGTTTGCCCGGCAGTAGCTTTTTTGAACTGAGCAGGCGTAAGGGTGGTAGGCCAATGCCGTGCCGACAGTACTTCCACTTCCGTGCTGTCGATGCCTTCATCGGGAAAGCACTCCCAGAGGATCAGGTCTACCAGGTGCGTGGATACATCCACAATGCCTTCTCCCTGCTGATTGACATCAAAAAACCAGGCAGGACGTATCAAAGGTTTGCCTGCTACCTCTTTGAAGAAATGATGGACGCTTTCTTTGGAAATAGCAGGTGCGTTGGGTGAGCCTTTCTCCAGCTTACCAAATACATCCGGAAACTGCGCCAGTTCTTTTTGCAGAATAGAGGTAATTTCAAACCGCTCCGTCATGATATCGTAAAGCAGCACCTCTTTTTCGTCGGCAATATCAAAGGCTTCCTTCAATAGCGGATATGCTGCGGGTGTGATCACCATCGGCTTATCGGCCAGCACGTTCAACCCTGCGTCTACCGAGCGTTTGATATATTCGGTCTTCTTGGCATTGTTGCCTGCCAGCACCACCACATTGCCCGGCTTTTCTTTGATCATCTGCTCGAAGAAGTCCGGCCCTGTATGAATCTCTTCTACCCAGTGCGTTGGGTCATCGGCTCTTTTGTTGAAAGAGGCGATCCTATCCAGGTGCAGTTTCAGGTCTTCCCCTGCCGGAGCATAGACGTTCACTACGGAGTCTACCTGATCGTACATAAACTTTTGCACGAGTGCGGCATGAAAGTGGCCGGGGTCTACCGTTATGAGTTTCACTTCGCCTTTGGCTCCTGTGAAATGGTTTCCATTGGCTTCTGACATCTTGTTTTCGGAGGATGTGGTAGTGCAACTACACAAAAGTATGGGTAGCAGGTAGGCAAGTACGCTGTAGCGCATAGGGTTTTGGTTAGATGTTGATAGAATCATTTATTATAACTCACGCAGACCTTTGATGTTGTGGATGCCCCACGGATAACGCTGCGAACGTGCCAGCATACTGTTGGCTTCATCATCATTTTTGAATTTTTCATTCATGGGGTCCCAATATAGCTTGCGGGGAAGTTTCATGGCCGTATGCGCTACCAGGCAGGCACTGCACGAACGGTGAGCTACCTCTACAGGTGCTACCGTCTGCTTTCCGGACTGGATACAATCCAGCCAGTTGCCATGTTGTTCCGGGCTTTCATACAAATGGATTTCATCTTCACCAATTTTTGACGATAGTATCTTCGGATTGCTGGCTTTGAAGGCTTCGCTTTCGCCACCCTCTTTGCCAGGGTCGCTGGCCGTGACACCCACATCGCCTCTGGAAACGAATATCCAGCCTTCGTCACCCTCAAAACGAACGCCATTAGGATTGTCGCCACTAATCTGCATATTGACCCCGTTTTCATATTTTGCCTGCACATTAAAGTCGCCATGTACTGTCCACAGCCCTTCTGTCGGGAATTCTGCGGTGGCCTCAACCTCTATAGGGCCTGTGTATTCGGTACCCATGCCCCAGTGTGCCGTATCAATGTGGTGCGCACCCCAGCCGGTGATCATGCCAGCCCCAAACTGCTCGCAGCGCAGCCAGCCCGGACGAGAAAAGTCTGTTTGAGGATGTACCCTGTCGAGCGTGTAGTAGACATAAGGTGTAGAACCCAGCCACATATCGTAGTTGAGGTTTTTGGGCACCGGCATTTCCTGTGGATTTCCACCGGGCGGATCGCCAGGCAGGCCAATCTTTACGGTATGCACCTTGCCGATACGTCCGTTGCGTACCAGTTCGCAGGCTCTTTTAAATTGTGGCCAGGGGTCTATAGAACGTTGCTGGCTACCTATCTGAAAGGTAACTCCTGTGCGGTGCACGATGTCGCTCATCATTCGCCCCTCTGCGATGGTGAGTGAAGCCGGTTTTTGCAGGTAGATATGTTTACCAGCCAGGGCAGCTTCTACGGCAGGTTGCGCATGCCAGTGGTCAGGGGTACTGATGATGACCGCATCTATATCCGGGTTTTTGAGCATTTGCCGAAAGTCGTCATACGTTTTTACGTCCATGTAGTTTTTTTTGCCCTTCTTCTCTGCATACCATTGCTCAATAAACTGCTTGCCCTGCTGTTTTCTGTTGCTATCCAGGTCACTGACTGCCATCACCCTGGCCACATCATATTTTAAAGTTTCCGGCAGATCGTGGGTCTGTGCAATACGGCCAAACCCGATCTGCCCAATGTTGATCTTGTTGCTGGGTGCATCCTTGCCAAAAACGTTGGAAGGCACAATGGTAGGCATGAAAACTGCTCCTGCCACGCCCAGAGCTGCCTTTTTCAGATAATCTCTCCTGTTGATGCCGTTTTTTTCTTTTATCTCTTTTTTCATAAGAATGTTAGGTTGCGTTGATGTATAGTTGGCTATTTTCCTATCACCCAGGAAATACCGCCTAGGATATGTTTCATAAATTCGGGGTCTGAATAATGCTCTGGTCGGTGCCCCAGTGAGGTATACCACTCGCGTCCGCCATCAAATTCATGGTACCAGGCCAACGGATAGGTTTCACCAAACACATTGTTAGGGTATTCGCTTTTCTTTTCATCTTCCACCGTACGCATATCGGCTGCCAGCAACACATGAATATCAGGGTTGAGTTGTTTCAGGTAATAGCACTCGTCCTCTTTGATTTTCCATATGTCGGGCAAAAATGAGGTAGAAGGATGTTTTTTGTCTATCACCAGCACATCAAAATCTTGCCGGGGCGCATGGCGATAAAAGCTACCACCACAACACCTGCCAATACCAGGGCCATTCACGCTCTGAGCCACTGGCAGAATGAATGGCTACAAAACCTCCCCCATGTTGTATGTACTGCTGAAAGGCTTTTTTCTGTTCTTCCGTGTCAATAGTTTCGTTGTTGGTATTAGAGAAGACCAGAGCATCGTATTGTTTGAGGTTTTCTGCTGTAAATACCGAAGAATTTGCTGAAGTATCTACCTGAAAGCCATGTTCTTTGCCTAGCTTCTGAAGGGCCTCGATGCTGGCAGGGATATTATCATGTACAAACCCTTTTCCATTTTTGGTGTATACCAGAATTTTTTTTCCTTTCAGATCAGGCATAGCCTGTACGTTCACCTCAACAGGACTCAAATTAGAGAACCCGTTTTTTTTACTATCATTGTGTAAGCCTACTTTGGCAGCTGGTGCTTTGGCTGGCTCATGGGCCATATTAAGCTGCACAGGCAACTCCTTTTCTTGGTTGCTGGTAATTTTTGCTAGGGCAACCGATTGCGCATCGGATTTAGAAGGAAATATGGTTATCTCTGCCAGCAAAAGGCAGATAAGAGCAAAAGTATGGAAGTTATAGGCCATGATTGAAGTAGTATATCATTGCTTTATAAATGAGCATAGGGTGTAATTGTTACAAATATGAAAAAATATCAGCGTTATGCAACCGATTGTATTACTTTTTACGTAATCTGTCAAATGTTTCCAAATACCAGACAGCATTAGCTATTCATACAAATAATGGGTAAAAATATAAAAACAAATGCGTCAACAAACCTGGCTATTGCTGAAACATGGCTTTCCGGATGCCCATTTCCAGGCCACGCAACTCGGCCAGACCACGCATTCGCCCTACGGCTGAGTAGCCCGGATAGTAAGGACGACCGGCATCAAAATCCATCTGGTGCCCATGGTCGGGGCGCATAGGAATGGATGGGTTACCCTGGCCTTTTTGCAAACGCTGGTGCTGTTGGTCTATCACGGCTTTCATGACAGCAAACATATCGTTGCTCCCTTCCAGATGGTCTGCCTCAAAGAAGCTGCCGTCATCGTTGCGCTGCACGTTTCTTAGGTGCAAAAAATGGATCTTATCGCCCAGCCGCCGGATCATATTGGGCAGGTCGTTATCGGCCCGGGCACCAAGCGAGCCTGTGCAAAAGGTGATACCATTGTGCGGTGAAGGTACGGCACTGACGATATCCTGCAAATCCTGCTCAATACTTACTACGCGGGGTAGCCCAAGGATAGGAAATGGCGGATCATCCGGATGTATACACATCTTGATGTCGTATTCTTCGGCTACAGGAATTACCTTTTGCAGAAAATAGATTAGGTTTTCTTTTAGCTGCTGTGCATTAATATCCTTGTATTCCTCCAGGTAGTAGCTAAATTCCTCGAGCGTAAATATCTCATCCGTACCTGGCAAGCCTGCCATGATGGTTTGTTGCAGTGTATTTTTGTCTTTAGGACGCAATGCTTTGACGTATGCCTGAGCAGCTTCAATCTGAGCTTCCGTATAAGAGGCTTCAGCATCTTTGCGCTTGAGAATAAAAAGTTCAAAGCCCGCCAGTGCCACCGGATCATACCGCAGGGCAAAGGTACCATCTGCCACTTTGTACGAAAGATGCGTACGTGTCCAGTCCAGTACCGGCATAAAGTTGTAGCAAACCGTCCTGATATCACACTGCGCAAGGTTGCGCAGCGACGTACAGTAATTTTCTATATATGCTTCGCGGTCGGGGGCGGCAGTTTTGATGCTTTCATGCACGTTCACACTTTCTATGATATCCCAACTGAACCCGGCATTTTCAATGGTCTTTTTTCTACGCCGGATTTCTTCTTCCGGCCAGGCTTCCCCACACGGAATATGGTGCAATGCCGATACGATTCCTTTAACACCGGTTTGCTTGATCTCGCTGAGTCTTACAGGGTCATCCGGGCCAAACCATCGCCAGGTGTGATTGAGGTAGGTGTCTTGTATATCTTTCATATGATTTATACGCCACTAAATGCACTGAATCCGCCATCAACCGGGATGATGGTGCCTGTTACAAATTTTGAAGCATCACTGCACAGATAATGCACAATGCCTACCAGTTCGTCAGCCTCGCCAAAGCGCTTCATAGGTGTATTACGGACAATCGTTTCGCCTCTGGCAGTCAGTGAGCCGTCTTCCTGCGTGAGTAGCCGTTCGTTTTGCTTGCCTATAAAAAAGCCGGGAGCGATGGCATTCACGCGGATGCCATCGCCAAACTTCAGGGCCATTTCTGTGGCCATCCACCTGGTAAACATATCGATGCCTGCTTTTGCTATCGAATAGCCCAGTACACGGGTAATGGCCTGAGAGGCCGCCATAGAAGAGATATTGATGATACTGCCTGTTTGCTGATCGGCCATCACTTTGCCAAACACAAGCGTAGGCAGCACAGAACCCATCAGGTTGAGGTCCAGCACTTTTCTTATCGCATCTGTAGAAACATCAAAGACGGTTTGTTCGGGACTAATGGTGGCACCTGGCAGATTGCCTCCGGCTGCATTGATCAGCACATCGATGCGGTCCCATTTTTTCAGGATAGTGTCTTTCACCTGATGCAGGTGTTCTTCTGAGGTTACGTCGGCAGCTATGCCTATGGCTTCGCCACCTGCTGTAGTGATCTCCTCGGCCCTGATAGCTGAAGAAGCTTCGTGCAGGCTTAGGACGACGATCTTGCATCCTTTGGTTGCCAGGTAATGAGCCATAGACCCTCCCAACGCGCCTCCGCCGCCGGTAATGACAACCACTTTATCAGCCACATCAAATAGTGTATCTTCCATATAGTGTAGGGTATAGTGTAGTTTTTCTGCCAGACTTGTGTAGCGCAAATCTATCAACTAATACAATAAGGTTCTACTATTGATATTGTTAGATTGCTAAAAAGAATTACTTTATTTTCTGAAACACCTCTTTTGCCTGGTCATTCAGCCTTCCCTGTGCCGGAGCGATCTTCTGAAAAGTGGCTTTTGCCTGGTCTGTGTTGCCTATTTTCAACTGGCTGAGCCCAAGATACCAGTAAGCAGGCGTAGAGAGTTTGGGGTCACTGGCATCAATGACGGTCTGAAAATCACTGGTGGCTTTTTCAGCCTGTCCGGCAGCCAGCAAGGACACTCCCCGATAGAATAGCAGTTGATGGTTGCCCGGCTCCTTACTAAGCAACTCATCGAATCCGGTAATGGCAGCCTGATACTGCCCTGCCTCGTATGCCTGCATCACATCTGCATAAGGTGAATCGCTGGCAGAGCGGGTAATAGGTGCCAGGATGTTTGGATAAGGCTCAAAATAAGCGGTGAACAAATCACTGTTGTTTTGCGGCATCGCCATAAAATAATAGGCCAGCCCGGCACCGATTACCAGCAGGACGCTGGCGGCAATGGCCAGGTATAGCGTACGTCTGCTTTTGGGCTTTTGCTGATCGGATTGAATCAGAGTCTGCTTGAGTTCCTGAGCGAAATGGAACTCTATGCCTTCCAGTATATCCCGATGCATGTGTACACTTTCTGCCAATCCTGCATGTTCACGCATGCGCTGCTCAAATGCGGTGAGTTCGTGCTCATCCATTTGGCCAGACACATACCGGTCTATCTGGTTACGTTTTGATTCTCCGCTGAATTCCATATTAGTAGGCTAAAAATCTTCTCCGCTAAATTTGCCCCTTACCATATCTTTTAGCGTCGTAAGGCACCGAAGCTTCTGTGTTTTGACAACATTTTCGTTTTTATAGTTCATTGTCTGCGCGATAGACTCCATAGAGAAATTATTGAAATAGAAGAGCCGCAGGATAGTCTGGCAGGGTTCTCCTATGGTCGTCATCAGCCTGGCTACAAACCGCTGGCGGTCGTTGCTGGCAAACGCATCTACAGGCTCCGCTCTGAGGTTTTCCAGCATCCACAGGTCATCATTATCCATCATGACAGGTTGCTGCAATTTTTTTCTGACAATATTTTTGCCGATGGCGTACAGGTAGGTTTTGAGCGAACTGGTGAGACTTTCCAGCTTACCTGTTACAATATTTTTGTAGAGGCAAACCACAGCATCCTGAAAAGCATCCAGGGCCACATCTTCTTCTACCTGATAATGTACCTGTGCCCAGTGTACAAATCCTTCTTTGTGTAGCTGATAGAGCTGCACCACACTTTTTTCATCTCCTTTCCTGATGCTTTCAATAAGTTGCTGGTCTTCCAGATACGTTTGCTCCACGTTTGATAACATTTCTGTGAGAGATGGATATATGATCAATCAATAATAAACAAAACTAGCGAATATTAAAGGATATCATCTTCACTCATTTCCAAACTATCTTGTTGCTGCATCAGCGAGTCTGTCTCTTCGGTCTCATCCCCTGTTTTGTACCTGTCGCAGTCGATTTCAATAGACAGACTGGTAGATGGACGGGAAAAGGGTTTTTTCTTATAATCCAGCCGGTCGTCCGCATATACTTTCTTCATGTATTCTATCCAGATAGGCATAGCCATCCGTGCGCCCTGTCCCCATCTGATAGACTTAAAATGTACGCTACGGCTGTCTCCTCCTACCCATGCACCTGACACCAGGTCTTCGGTAACGCCCATAAACCAACCATCAGAATAGTTTTGTGTGGTACCTGTTTTAGCACCAATCTCATTGCCGTCTTTAAGTTCTCCGGGAATACCGGCTCCTGTACCATCCGAATACTCGGTAGCTCCCCGCAGCATATACAGCATCAGGTAGGCGGTTTCCTCACTGAGTGCCTCCCTTGTGTTGGAAGGATGTTCATATACCGTATTACCGTCTTTGTCTTCAATTCTGGTAACAAATACAGGCTGTGTCCAGGTACCATGATTCACAAAAGTGCTGTAGGCACCTACCATTTCGTAGACGGATACATCGCCACCACCACCCAGTGCCAGTGCAGGCACGGCTTCAATAGGGCTGGTGATCCCCATCCTGTGAGCATAGTCCACCACCGTGCTTGGCCCGATGCGCTTCATGATGAAAGCCGTGATGGAGTTCATAGACTTTGCCAATGCCTCGCGGATCGTCATACTTTCCCCGGAGTAATCGCCCATCGTGTTTTTGGGTGTCCAGGTGGTTTCTTCTTTGTCTTTATACACCGTAAACGTCACAGGAGCATCTACCACTTCGTAGCATGGCGAATAGCCATTATCGATGGCTGCGGTATACACAAACGGTTTGAATGTGGAACCCGGCTGCCGTCTTCCCTGCTTCACATGGTCATATTTAAAATGCTTATAATCGATACCTCCTACCCATGCTTTGATGTAGCCATTGTGCGGGTCCATAGACATAAAGCCGGTGTGTAGAAACCGCTGCGTATATTTAATAGAATCGATAGGACTCATGACCGTATCTTTTTCCCGTGCTTCGTTTTTCCAGGTAAATATTTTCATCGGAACAGGCTTGTTCATCACTATTTTGATTGAATCGTCTCCTTTTCCATAAAATTTTTCCAGACTTCTGTAGCGTTTTGATCGTCTGGCAAGATTATCTACAAAACCCTTGATCTCGTTTCCTTCTTCATCGCGCCAGGGATTTTCTTTTCCCCATTCGTCGTCAAACCGGCCCTGCAACGTTTTCATATGATCTCTCACAGCTTCTTCAGCATGTTCCTGCATCCGGCTATCAATGGTTGTATAAATTTTGAGGCCATCTTCAAAAAGATCGTATCCATGCTCGTCGGCCCAGGTAAGCAGCCAATTTCTTACCACAGTGCGAAAATAAGTAGCTGACCCTTCGTCGTGGCTGTCCACTTTAAAATCTAGTGCCATAGGCAGTTGCGAGAGTGAATCCAGTTGCTGGTCAGACACGAAGCCATACTTGTGCATCTGCGCCATCACCACGTTTCGTCTGCGACGTGAGTTTTCAGGATTCCGGGCGGGATTGTAATAAGTAGCAGCCTTGAGCATACCTACCAGGGTGGCAGCTTCTTGTACACCAAGGTCGTAGGTAGGTTTGTTGAAGAAAGTTTTAGCGGCTACCTTAATACCATAGGAGTTGCTGCTGAACGCTGCAGTGTTGAGGTACATGGCCAAAATTTCCTTTTTTGTGTAAAATCTCTCCAATTGCACCGCCACGATCCACTCTTTGGTTTTGATAATGAGCATACGCAAACCAGGAACTTTCATCAAAGGCCCTTCTTTGTCACCGGTACGGGTATTATACAGGTTTTTGGCTGTTTGCTGCGAGAGCGTACTGCCACCACCTTCCAGGTCGCTACTGCCAAAGGTGAGGATGTATTTGATGACACCCCACCCCACGCGGGCCATGCCCTGTAAATCGATGCCGCTATGCTCGGTAAACCGGATGTCTTCCGTAGCCACCAGTGCGTTGACCAGGTTGGGCGACAGATCTTCGTAGGTGACCGGGCTGCGGTTTTCACGGTAGTATTTGCCAAGCAGCACATTGTCGGTGGAATAAAGTTCGGAAGAAAGGTCGTTCTTGGGGTTTTCCAAAGCTTTTAGGCTGGGTAGCCCTCCATACAGTCCCATAAAATCTGCCCGAACAGTAAGGATATAGAGCGGGAATAGAATAAACATACTTATGAATACAATCCACAGCCCGCGTATAATGACGGTGTATAGCTTGCTGTAATCTTTATGCTGTTCTTGAGCGTCTTGTTCTGCCATTGTGGTTTGACCTTTTATCTACGTAGTAACTTAAATCTATGAAAGTGAGTTTCTGTTGTCGCCTTATAAATCATCTGGCGGCTGCCTGTGCTTCCCAAAGTGGGCTGCACGCAAAAATCAGACTAACCTATACAAAAACACAACCTTTAAGATCAGATGTAATTGTTTTTGAAAAATCGCATGTAATTTTCTATATCTTTTGTTTTCAGAAGGATGTTAAGGTTGTCCTCTGTGATGACGAAATTTTGCCTGATATTATTTTTCACTTTATCCGGCACGTTGTTCAGGGGAGACACATCGCTACTGTTAAATTTATCAAAATAGGCTTTGGCTACTTTCATATCAGGAAAATGATCCACCAATACCATCACCTTGCCGTTGTCCAGCATCAGATTGGAAGTGGTAAGCTTTTGCTTGGAGAAATATTGCTTGTTGAACTTCTCAATGGCATTGGGCAGATCGGAAGTGACACTTTTAGCATCTTTGTAAACTACCATAAACGAATGCTTTTCATCAAATTCGGCGATGTATTTCGCTGCCTTATTGGCATCAAAGTTACGCACATTATCCAGTAGTTTGTTGGCATATTCCAGCAGTTCGCTTTCAGGGTACTTTTCTATAAATTGCTGTAGTGCCAGCTGATACTGGTCTTTATTTTCTCTTCTGCCCGTGATCATCGCTCTGAGCAGTGCCATATTGTCGGTGAAGTCATTATCAGGATTTTCTAGCAAGCTGGCACTCACCAGTTGCTCGGCTTTCACATACTGCCCGTCTTCAAAGAGCTGGTAAGCTTCTTTGTATACGCGCTTCATCTGCTCGCTGGCCAGGTTGCTCTCCTGCCGGTAGTTGGGGTTGATCAGTATTTTGGCGTACAAGCTTTCCGGAAACTTCTCGATCAGCCGGTTTTTATACGTGATGTACGTCTCATCGTTCAGCTCTTTGTAGATCAGGTATAGCTGATACAGCACTTCCGGTTCGTGTTCCGACTCAGGAAAGCGCGACAGCATGGTTTTGAAGGTTTCTATGGCATTTTGCTTTTCTTTCAGGTCAAAATCATAGATACCTCCTAGTTTGTAGTAGGCGGTTTCTACCTTGGCCAGTGCTGCCTGCTGCTGCTCCGGCAAAAAAGGAATGGAGGCATACAACTGCTGTTTTTGCTGATCTGCCAGTGCTTCCGGCGAAGCACTTTCTTCTAACGCTGGCTGGTTGCCGGTGGCTGCTGCCTGCGTACTGTCAGGACTGGTATTGTTTTGCGCAATGGTTTCATCGATGCCCTTTTTGGCTCTTCGCCAGTTATCTTCCAGCGGACGGTCACCCCATTTGCGGGTAAAAGCTGAGCGGCCCATACTCACTGCTGCCGCGTTGTAGAAATACCAGGTTTGCTGATCCCCTTCATTGGCAGGTTGCTGGTTTTGCGTGGCAAAAGGACTCTGAAATTCCTGAAAATTACCATTACGCGATGATCTGGTCTGTTTTTTCCTTTGCTGTTTTTCCTCTGCTTTTTTGGCTTTCTGCGTTTCGCGCACCACATCATCCAGGTAGGCACTGAGCTTGAGGGAATCCATAGATGCCAGGGCCAGCAGGCTGTCTTGCTCTTCAATAGTATTGAGTTGCTCCACAAAGTTGGTCAGCACCTTTTGCCTTTGTGCTATCTGCGGGTATTCCGGTTCCTCCTGCGGCAACGCGCTCACTGTGCTGTCGTAATATGCCTTTGCCAGTTCGTATTTGCTGGTATCGTAGTAGATTTTCCCCAGGGCCAGGTAGCTGTAAGCCTTCTGGCGGTTGTTGGATACACTGGCCTGCACAGATTTTTTGTAGAAATCTATGGCTTCGCTCATATGGTGCTGTTTCTGCTCAAAAGCAGCCATTTCGTAGTATATCTTGTCTCTGTATTCCTCGTTTTTGCTGTCTTTGAGCAACTTTCTAAAATATTTTCTGATCTTTTTGGCATCTTTCTCTTTAGATAAGTCGGATACCTGCGCCATATTGAGCCGCGCATAGAAATACATCTCATATTCAGGATTGCTTTTGAGTACCTGCTCATAATTTTCGTAAGCCTGCGGGGCATAATTCAACTCCTGATAGATTTGGCCGATGATGTAATAAATTCGTGCTTTCCCCTCCGAATTTTTCATCAGGGGGGCAGCAGTGAGCAAGTTGGTAATCACATTGCTATAGTCGCCGTTGAGCTGGTAAAGATAAGCGCGGGTAAGGGCAAGCTGCACTTTGTTCTCACGATCCAGCTTTTCCTTCTTCATGTAGTCAGAAACAGCCACGGCATTGTTAAACTCTTTTGCCGCGATGAAAGTCCGCATCAGTTTGATCAGGGCGTGATGCCGTGCCTCGTCGCTTTTGCTTTGCGTATTGACGAACTTAAAGGTTTTGATAGCATCTTCGTAATTCTGGGTATACATGCGGCATTGCCCTATCAGAATGTAGCTATCATCGGCCCATTTGCTGTGTGGGTGCCGCTCTACCGCCACAGAAGCCTTTTTGATGCAGTCTTCTATCTGCTCATTGAGGCCACTGATTATGGCCGTATCTGTCTTGGGAAGAATAGCTAAAATCCTATTGAAGTTGTTATCCTGGCTCTCTTGCACCGCCTTCTGTATCTCGTCCATGCGTTGCTGTGCATAAAAATAGGAGTTGTAGTGCGCCGTTGTATTATGATACAACGAAGCCACTGCCCCTTTTCGCTCGGGGGCACAGGCATAGATCATCAGTAGCAGCACAGGGAAAACTGCCATGTAATATTTAGAAAAAACTTTTATCTTCAAACAATTAATTTTTAGATTTATACCAAAGCTAACGACACACAGCAAGTATTATGATACCTTGCTTGCAGACAAAGTTATTTTAATGTTTAGTTTTGCTTATCTCTCGCAAATAAACATGAAATTTTGAAAGCTAAAAAAACTTTTTCCAGTAGGTTAACGACCCGGTATTTGTTGATCGTCCGCAATGAGGAAGACTTTGCTGAAAAATCAACCTTCACTTTCACTTACGCAAAGATAGTTTTTTTCGCGGTAACTGTGATGCTTGTCATGTTCGTTGGTAGTTTGTTTTTGGTCAACACCCTGCTCAAGCAGTGGTTTGATCCGAGATACGCGCAGGCAGAGTCCAACCGCAAGCTCATAGAGTTGTCGCTGGTGGTAGACTCTCTGGAAAAAAGAGTGGAGCAGGAGAAGGTATTTATCAACTCGTTTCAGACCATTGTCAAAGGAGATACACTTACAGATACGGAGTCTTATTACCTGGCCAATACCAAAGGCAAGGCAATAGCCCCCAATGAGGTGAAAACGACAGGTATCTCCGAAGTAGACGCGCAGTTTCGGCAAGAGTTTGAAGAGGAAGGCGTAGAAATGCTGACGGTTAGCAGCACGGCTACCGGCAGCCAACTGGATGAAATATTCTTTTTTGCGCCATTGTCTGGAATAATTTCTGCTACTTACAACCCCCGGATAGAACATTATGGGGTGGATGTGGTATCTAAGAAAAACGAACCTATCAAAAGTGTAGCAGATGGGTCTGTAATTATGTCGTCCTGGACGCAGGATGCGGGTTACGTGATTGCTATTCAACATCGTAGCAATGTGATCTCAATCTATAAACACAACTCAAGCCTTCTGAAAAAAGAAGGAGAATTTGTGAATGCAGGCGATGTCATTGCCATCATCGGCAATACAGGAGAACTGACCAGTGGCCCGCATTTACACTTTGAGCTTTGGTATAACGGCAATCCGGTCAATCCAGAAGAATTTGTTTCATTTTAACTATTAATTTTATATCATGTTCAGCAGCAACAATCAGGAAAAAAAGACAAAAGTGGAAGACTTCTCCAACGTCAGCAGCAGCATCGGCAGAGGCACCTCGGTAGAAGGTAACGTGGAGACGGTAGGCAACATCAGGATAGAAGGCAACGTAAAGGGCAATGTAACGTGCAAAGCCAAAACCGTATTGGGAGAATCTTCCTATATAGAAGGAATTGTTGCCGCTCAGAATGCAGAGATCGCCGGTGAAATCCAAGGATCTATTGAAGTATCCGAGCTGTTGATCCTGCGTCCTACTGCGGTGATACACGGAGACATTATTACTAACAAACTGGTGGTTGAATCCGGGGCTACTTTTAACGGATCGTGCCGTATGGGCGTTACTATCAGCGAAATTACTTTTGAAAATGAGTCAAGACCAATCACCACCCGACCCGCAGAACTCTCCGAAGAATCAGAAGAATCCGAAGGAGCAACCTCCGAAGAATCAGAAGAATCGGAATCTAGATCAGTTTAATACCTACGCCAAGTATTCGGGGTTAGCTTTTCAGTTGCTGGCTACTATTGGCGTGGCAGTATGGGTAGGTTTTAAGCTGGATCAAATGACGGGTACCCGTTTTCCTTTTTTCACTGTGCTTCTGGTATTATTGGCCCTGGCAGGTTCTATGATATTGCTGGTCAGGCAACTTCCTAAATAAGCACATACTTTTTATCAATACTGTTGATGCCTGAAGAAATTAGAAATGGCAGGTATGCAGGGCAGTTATTCTTGTTTACCACGCTGGTGGCTATTAGTATATTTTTGCTAAAATACATACTACAAGTATCCTTTATACACGATACGATATGGTATATACTGTTGTATGTTTTGTTTCAGACCCTTTTCTCATTTTGGATCATCGGCCTTGGCATCCAAAAATCGCAAGAGTCCTTTATTAAATATACCATGACAGCTACCATAATCAGGCTAACCTTAAGCCTCTTGATTATCTTTGTAGCGTTGCAATTAGGTATAAACCATCGCCTGAGTTTTGTGCTAAACTTTTTGATCACTTATTTTATATTTTTGATTTTTGAATTAATCAGCTTATTGGCTAACTTGCGGGCAAATTCTAAATAAAGCGTTGAAAATGCGAGGTAAGACCCAAAAGCCACACAATTTTTTATATTCAATAATTTTATTTGTATTATTTATCTACGCAGTGCCATCTTTGGCAGCATCTGAACCTGGGGAAGAATCTGAGGCGGAGACCAGCTTTATCATGCACCATGTGCAGGATTCACACCAGTGGCACTTTGCCACAGTTGGTCATACTGAACTCACCATCTGGCTCCCTGTGATTCTCTATGCTTCCGACAGAGGTTTTGAGATGTTTTCTTCCAAAAACTTTTATAATGAAACCCACGAGAAAGTAGCTTATAAAGGCTATGCTCTCAATGAACATGACCATATTGAATCGGTAGAGAGAAGTAGCAAAGTTTACGATTTCTCAGTCACCAAAAACGTGGCTTCGCTCTTTTTTAGTATGGCACTTTTGCTTATCATCTTTGTTTCAATTGCTAATCGATACAAAAAAGCACCTAAGTTAGCTCCTAAAGGAATTCAATCTTTTTTTGAACCTATCATCATGTTTGTCCGCGACGAAATTGCCATTCCCAATATTGGCATAAAAAAGTATCGCCGGTATATGCCATATCTGCTCACTTTGTTTTTCTTCATCTGGTTCAACAACATATTAGGCTTGCTGCCGGGAGCAGCCAACCTAACAGGTAATATTGCTGTCACCATGATTTTAGCGGTGATCACCTTTCTTTATACAAACTTAAGTGGTAACAAAGATTATTGGAGACATATTTTTGCCACGCCCGGCATTCCCAAAGCAATTCTCCCTATCTTAGTCCCGGTAGAAATTTTAGGCTTATTTACCAAGCCTTTTTCTCTGATGATTCGTTTGTTTGTGAGCATCACAGCCGGGCATATCGTCATTTTGAGCCTTATTGGCTTGGCATTTATATTTAATTCTTACCTGGTAGGCATCGGAAGTACTATTTTCGTAGTATTTATTGGTGTCATTGAGTTGCTGGTGGCCACAATTCAGGCCTATATTTTTACTTTGTTCTCTTCTATGTATATAGGTGCTGCCGTCGCGGAACATCATCATGGAGAGGCAGTTGATGAGAGTCTTATTTAATTCTAACCATAATTTATTTTGTTTATGTTATTAGCTATTTTATTAGATGCAGGAGTTGCATTAATGGGAGCAGGTATCGGTGCGGGCATTGCAGCAATAGGCGCAGGCATTGGCATCGGTAGGATTGGAGGATCGGCAATGGAGGGGATGGCAAGACAGCCGGAAGCTGCCGGAAGAATTCAAACTGCCATGCTTATTATCGCAGCACTGATTGAAGTAATCGCACTCTTTGGAGTAGTAGTTTGTCTTTTGATTGCTACGGGTGATTATAACCTTTAATCCAAAAGCTTCAGGCGTTCGCTAGGAATCCTGGAGCTTTTTTAAATGTAAACGCACAATAAACTATACAATACATGGAGTTACTATCACCGGGTTTAGGCTTGATATTCTGGCAGCTAATAGGTTTTCTGCTGCTGCTTTTTTTGCTGGGAAAATTTGCCTGGAAACCCATTCTCAATGCCCTGCAGGAAAGAGAAGTTTCTATAGAAGAAGCACTGGCTGCTGCTGAACATGCTAAAACAGAAATGGCACGGCTCAAATCTGATAATGAAAAACTGCTGATAGAAGCCAGAAAAGAACGGGACAATATGCTCAAAGAAGCCAGCAAAGCAGCCAGCGACCTGCGCGAAGAAGCAAAAGGACAGGCTTCCAAAGAAGCTTCCCGCATCATTGCTGATGCCAAAATCGCTATTGACACAGAGAAAAAGGCCGCTCTGGCAGATATTAAGCAACAAGTAGCCGAACTTTCGGTGCAGATTGCAGAAAGAATTTTAAGAGAAAAGCTTAGCGATGATAAGTCGCAGAAAGAATACGTTGCCAAACTGGTAAGCGATCTGAGCGTAAACTAAACCCTGCTTACCCTGCATCTGCAACCACCTTGACTGCCAGACGCTAAAAGAAGTTGTATCATACATTAGCCTATAAATAATATGACGGATATAAAAGTAGCTTCTCGCTACGCCAAATCGCTGATTGACCTTGCGCTGGAAAAAGGAGTGCTGAAAGACATATACCAGGACATACTGATGTTTGACAACGTGAGTCACAAAAATCGTGACTTCGTTTTGATGCTCCGTAATCCTATTATCAACCATGCCAAAAAAAACGCAGTGCTGCACGCTATCTTCAAAGGAAAGGTAAATAGCATGACGATGTCTTTTTTTGATATCGTTACCCGAAAAAATAGAGAAGCTTATCTGCCTGATATTGCCGAAGTTTTCATTGACATGTATCGCAAACATGAAGGCATTGCTAAAGCAGTGATTACGACTGCTATCCCTATGAATGAAGAGCTAAAAAAGGTATTCAAAGAGCAGATCACACAGAAAGTAGGCAAGAAGATAGAGCTGACAGCCAAAGTTGATCCTGCTATTATCGGTGGCTTTGTGCTGACGATCGGCGACCGGCAAATGGATAACTCTGTCAGGTATAAACTCCAGTCGCTGGAATACGACCTGTCGGACAATAGTTATGTCAGGGCGATATAAACTTAAACTCACAATATTTACTTCAAATAAAATACATCTATAATGGCAGAAGTTAGACCTGATGAAGTTTCAGCAATATTAAGAGAGCAGCTCTCTAATTTTAAGACTGAAGCTGAACTGGAAGAAATAGGCACGGTGCTACAAATTGGCGATGGTGTGGCACGAATTTACGGGCTTACTCATGCACAGGCCGGAGAACTGTTAGAATTTGAAAACGGGCTGAACGCGCTGGTGCTTAACCTCGAGGAAGATAATGTAGGAGCTGTATTGCTCGGTGAGCAAGGACATATCCGAGAAGGAGATATAGTGAAACGCGTAGGAAAAATCGCTTCTATCAAAGTGGGTGATGGCCTGGCCGGGCGCGTTGTCAACACGCTGGGCGTACCTATTGATGGCAAAGGCCCTATAGAAGGAGACCTGATTGAGCTTCCTTTGGAAAGAAGAGCACCTGGTGTAATTTATCGCCAGCCGGTAGATGAACCGCTACAAACAGGGATTAAATCCATTGATGCGATGATTCCCATCGGAAGAGGGCAACGGGAGTTGATTATTGGTGACCGACAGACAGGAAAAACCGCTGTGGCCATCGATACAATCATCAACCAACGGGAGTTTTATGAAAAAGGAGAGCCTGTTTACTGTATTTACGTAGCCTGCGGACAAAAAGCGTCTACTATTGCCAACATTGTAGCTTCTCTGGAGAAGAACGGTGCGATGGCTTACACCACCGTAGTAGCTGCCACGGCTTCTGACCCTGCTCCTATGCAATACTTTGCACCATTTACAGGTGCGGTAATCGGAGAATATTTCAGAGATACGGGCCGTCCTGCCCTTGTGGTGTACGATGACTTGTCGAAACAAGCCGTGGCCTACCGCGAAGTATCGTTGCTGCTAAGAAGACCGCCTGGACGTGAAGCCTATCCCGGAGATGTATTCTACCTGCACTCACGCCTGCTGGAAAGAGCCGCCAAGCTTAGTGAGAATACCGAGATCGTACGGCAAATGAATGACCTGCCGGAAGCAATCAAGCCACTGGTAAAAGGCGGTGGTTCGCTGACAGCTCTTCCAATCATCGAGACACAGGCCGGCGATGTTTCGGCATACATTCCTACCAACGTGATCTCTATTACCGACGGACAGATATTTCTGGAAACCGGCCTGTTTAACGCAGGTATGCGCCCTGCCATCAACGTAGGTATCTCGGTATCGCGGGTGGGTGGATCGGCACAGATCAAGCCGATGAAAAAGATTGCCGGTACGCTGAAGCTCGATCAGGCACAGTTTAGGGAACTGGAAGCTTTTGCTAAGTTTGGTTCCGACCTGGATGCTGCCACGCAAGGCACTATCGACAGAGGAAGAAAGAACCAGGAAATCCTGAAGCAACCACAGTTTTCTCCAATGCCGGTAGAAGAACAGGTGGCGATCATCTTTGCTTCTACCAAAGGTTTTCTTAAAAATGTGCCTATCGAGCGTGTGCAGGATTTCCAGAAGGAATATCTCACCATTATGCGTTCGCAGCACCGCGACACACTAGATACCCTTAGAGCAGGCAAACTGGATGACAACACTACCGGAACTTTGGAAAAAGTAGCAAAAGAACTTGCCAGCAGCTTTAAATAGACAGAAGATCGAAGATCGGGAACGGAAGGAGCTTTGATCTTCCAGCTTAATATAACCATATGCCAAGTTTAAAGAATTTAAAGAATAGAATAGGGTCTGTAAAGTCTACGCAGCAAATTACCAGAGCCATGAAAATGGTAGCTGCCTCTAAACTCAGACGGGCACAAGACCGCCTCATGCAGATGCGCCCATACGCCAACAAGCTCAACCAAATACTTACCAATGTATCTGCCAACCTGAGTGAGGAAACCGTAAGCGACTATGCTACTGAACGCGATACCAGGAATGTATTACTGGTTGTCATTTCTTCTGATAAAGGACTTTGTGGTGCCTTCAATGCCAGTATCTTTCGTTATGCCAAACAACTGATTGCTAACGAATATAGCTTTTATGAGCGCAACGAACGCTTGTATATCATGCCGATAGGCACCAAAGCCTATGATCATTTTAGCAAAAGAGGGTACCAGGTAGTAGATGACCATGCGCACCTGTTTTCTGAACACGATTTCGAGCATGCCAGGGAAGCTGCTGAATATATTATGCACAGTTTTACCCGTGGTGAATTCGACAGAGTAGTACTTGTTTACAATGAGTTTAAAAATGTAGCCACCCAAATACCGGTTGCAGACCCTTTCCTACCGATCAAAAAAGAGCAGGAAGAACCCGCAAAGGAAACTCCACAAAATGCACAGAATGATCGTATTGATTATATCTATGAGCCTTCCGAGGAATATATTGTGGATGAACTGATTCCTCAGTCTTTAAAAATCCAGTTTTACCGAGCCACGCTGGAGTCAGCCGCTGCCGAACAGGGGTCCAGGATGACCGCTATGGATCAGGCAACAGACAATGCAGGAGAGTTGCTCAAGCAATTGCGCCTCACATACAACCGCACACGGCAAGCCGCCATTACCACAGAAATCCTGGAGATTGTGGCAGGTGCTGAAGCACTGAAGTAAAGCATTCCGTTTTGTACAGCAAAATTATTATAAAAACCCGCTTCATTTGCGGGTTTTTTGTTTTCTTTCGGAAAGCTGTTATACAAGTGAAAAGTTTTTTTACTCTTATCCGTATTCTTAGTCTGGACGTAGTGGTGGGCGCATGCATCAGTAGTATGTTCATTGCCAGCTATTTGCAGGTTTGTATCCCTGTGCTGCACCTTGCGGCACTGGCACTAAGCGTTTGGCTGATCTACACAGCCGATCATCTGGCGGATGCCTACCAGGTAAAGCATACGGCAAACTCCAACAGACATTTATACCATCAGCAGCATTTTTGCACACTGAGTATTATTTTCCTGGGCCTGCTGTCTGGCGGCATGGTGTTGCTATTTTACCTACCTGCTAGGCTTATTAGCTGGGGATTGCTGCTGGTAGCTTTGGTGGGTATCTATTTTCTAAGTATCAGACTATTGCCCCGCTCCAAAAATTATTACAAAGAAGGCATGTCTGCCCTACTATACGCAGTTGGTGTCTTTCTTTCTCCAATGAGCCTGTATCCATTTGCGTGGTCTATGGATATTGTACTTGTTTTCTTACAGTTTGTGCTTCTTGCTTTAGCCAACCTGATGATTTTTGCCCTTTATGAAAAAAACCTGGATGAAAAAGATGGTCACCTATCTTTTGTACTGCTGGCTGGCACCAAAAAAGCCGGTTGGGTTGTTTATGGCTGTCTGGTTATCATTATTCTTATTGTTATAATAGTGGTGACAGTATGGCATGCACAGCAGCCGTTGTTGCTCACGCAGGGTATCTTCCTGTTGATGGCCATTACCTTGCTGCTGATCATGTTGTTCCCTGTATTTTTTCAGCAAAAGGAACGCTACCGTATCATAGGCGATGCCGTTTTTCTATTTCCTGTACTTGCTTTGTTATTTTTATGAAAGCTGTTTCTTTCAATCGTGTAGCACCTTTTTATGACCTTCTGGCCAGACTGGTATTCGGAAAAGCCATCACAAAAGCCCAGACCTGCTTTTTAGACCAGATTCCCACAGCAGCTTCTGTGTTGATCATCGGTGGCGGCACAGGCTGGGTTCTTGAAGAAGTACTGCGCCGCAAACAGGCAAATCGTGTAGATTATGTGGAAGCTTCCGAAGCCATGCTGCAACTGGCACAGAAGAAATACCAGGCTATGGCTGGTCATCATCAGGCAACAGTGCACTTCATTAGCGGTACGGAGTGCAGCATACCTGCACGGGCACAATATGATGTAGTGCTCACTTTCTTTGTACTGGATGTTCAGCCAGATGACGATACTTTATATAAGATGATGCACACATTACATACCCACTTGAAACCATCCGGGCTTTGGTTATTTGCCGACTTCAAACCGCAGAATTGCTGGTGGCATAAAGCACTGGTCAAGCTCATGTTCTGGTTTTTTTGGCTAACCTGTCATCTTGCTCACAAACAGGTGCCGGATTATGAGCGAGCCTTTAGTAAGCTTCAACTCCGAAAAACATCCACGGCATATTTTTATGGGCAGCTCATACATAGTGTGGTCTACAGAAAAGAAAGATTTATGCCAGGTGATGTTCCCGGATGATTGTTTTCAGTAGGTTTTTGCAGCTTCTAAGCAACATATCATGCACCAGTACGAAGCCATCTTCCGCACTCCAGTAAGGGTCTGGCACTTCTCCATCACCTGGCTGGTCATCAAATTTTCGCATCAGGTAAATATGAGTATGCTTGCGGCTGTCAAGTAGTTTTCTAATGTTTTGCTCATTGCTTTTATCCATAGCAATGATATAATCGCAATGTGAAAAATCATCGATGGTCAGCTGCCTTCCCAGATGATCAATCACAAGATTGTTTTTCGCAGCAATGTCTATACTACGCAGGTCGGGCTTTTCTCCTATATGATAATCTGACGTGCCGGCAGAGTCGCAGGTGATTTGATACTGCAAGTTATTTTCTGCCAGGAGTTTGTTGAAAATCGCTTCGGCAAGTGGAGAGCGGCAGATGTTGCCCAGACAAACAAAGAGTACACTAATCATGAGATTATTTGGTTTATAAATAAGGAGTTGAGAAGAACAATCATGCTATTGAAATGCCTTGTCTAGAAAACTTTTTAAAAAACATCAGGTAGTTTTCTCTTGCCATATAGCAAATACGCCTATGCATTATTATATTATCTAAAAAAAACACATAACTGCTAAACAATTTGCCCGATAATCGTGATATAATAGTGTGGGTTATGCAACTCACTAAATACCAAGTAAAATGAAAAAGAGCAGTCAAGCTTTAATACCTAGTTATAACGATAAGGCAGACAGTGCTGAAAAACAGGTTAGCAGTGTCTCCATTCCGGTAATTGAGGAAAGAGCAAAGGTAGAAAAACATTTGGTTGAATCGGGTACGGTACGGATTGAAAAAAAAGTACACAAAGAGGATGTCGTGTTAGATATACCTGTGGAGCATGAGGAAATGGAAGTAAAGCGTGTAGAAATTAATCAGTATGTACAAACAGCACCGCCCGCTATGCGATACGAAGGTGATACAATGATAATTTCGGTACTCAAAGAAGTAACAGTGACAGAAAAGCGACTGATGCTGGTAGAAGAACTGCGCGTTACCAAGCGCAAGGTCAAAGATACCGTGCATGAAAAGGTAACTTTACGAAAGGAAGAAGTTACTGTTAACCGGATCAAACGCGAAGCGGATGGCAAGAATTCGGAAATATTATAAAAGCATTTTTTTCTAACTATAATTTTTTAATTCAAAAACACACAATCATGGCACAAACAGTAATTGGAGTATTTAGAAATGTAGCTGATGCCAACCAGGCAGCACAGCAACTAATGGAAATTGGTTTTAGCCAAAACGACGTAGATGTATCTGCTAACTATAATGATAAGGAAAATGTGAAAGATGATGACCACGATGATGGCATCGGCGGATTCTTTAGCTCACTATTTGGTGATTCTGACGATAAGCATAGGCATACTGAGGCTACCAAAAGTGGTACATTGGTAACCGTACATGCTCAAACCAGAGAAGAAGCCGAGCGTGCCTCTGAAATATTGGATGAGTATGGCGCAATGGATGTCAACGATGAGTCATATCGCACAGGTACTGCTGCTACAGGCACTACAACTGGTGATGTTAGTGATAAAAACACAGAAGCCAGCATTCAGGTGATTGAAGAAAAACTGGAAGTAGGCAAACGTACCAAAGAATCAGGACACGTAAGCGTACGCAGCAGAATTGTAGAACGCCCTGTGGAAGAACATATACGCCTTAGGTCTGAGCATGTATACGTAGACCGTAACAAAGTTGAACGTCGTGCAACAGATGCTGACCTCTCTAACTTCAAAGAAGGCTCTATAGATGTAACCGAGCATGAAGAAGTACCAGTAGTCAACAAAGAAGCATGGGTAGTGGAAGAAGTAGATGTCCATACTGATGTTGATGAAAGAGACGAAGTTATTAAAGATAAGGTGCGTCATACCGAAGTAGATGTAGACGGTAATCTGACTGACGAGCAGAGAAAACTTCAGGAAGAAGAAAGACGCTCTGGAGATAGAGACCGAGTATAATAATTACTTATTAGTATATTTTGTTAAAAAAGCCCGTCCATAGCGTCGGGCTTTTTTTGTATATCAGTATACTACGGCACATTTTCGGTTTGTGAGATACAAACCGGAGTATGCCGCATTTTCGGTTTGTGAGATACAAACCGGGGTACAGAATCCGTAGGCTGTGCGGGGCACCCCCTGCCGGACGGTCGGCCCGTGCCACCGTGGCTCGGTCCCACAGCCCACCTTCAGGCAAATGTACCGTATCGTAGTATACCAGCTAAACGTCTGACTATCAGTAGATTGTAGCTGGGTATGAATTTATATCAGCAATTCTCACTTTGGCTATTCAAGCTGAATTCGGTTCAGTTCGGCAATATGAAAGAGCAGATTTTTCATTGAGAGGAAGGTTAAAATCTTGAAAGCAGCCCGGATGTTTTCCCACAGCTTGGCTTTGGTTTTCAGATTTTGCCAGAGCCTTCGGAAAAATGTACAGGCGTGCTGTTGAATTTGGTCTACGGTGAAGGCTAACATCATCAGCAAGGCGAATACTGAGCAAAGGTGTTGTTTGCCATGTCCATAATTGTGCTCAAAATTGTAGCCTTGGTTCTTGAGCGTATTGAAGGTTTCATTCTCTATCTTCCAGCGAGCGCGTCCCATGCGCATCACTTTCTCTACTTTAGTCAAACGGATGCTAGTTACCCAAGTAAAAGTCTGTTGCTTTCCCTTGGCAGAGACCTGTTCATAATAGAGCATATTGACTCGTAGATCACTGTTGCTACTATTGAGGGCCAAGCCGTTGGTATAGCCAAAGCGATGGAGGCTACCGTCCTGTTCCCATTCACACCATTTAACTTGTCCGCGGCGGTCGCGCCCTTCAAACTGAGTGAAAAGTGTCTTGTTACCATCAGGCTTAATCCCAATCACATATTGCCATTGCCCGGCGACCCGGTTCTCGTTCTGCATAATCTGCCGGATGATAGGGCCACAACTATACAGCGCATCCATCACCCAAACCAGCCATTCTTTACCATGAGTAGCCTGCATGTTTTCCAGCAAGCGTTTAGCCGCATTGCGCTCGCAATCATTCTTGCTGGTTCCCTCTTGTGCTATGATAGGCTCGTTGTCCATCACAAAGACTTCTTTTTCCGCCGGATGCGCCAGCACCGCACTGAGCATAGCATCATGATAGCCGGTCTTGCCGTCTCTATGTTTTCTCTCTAAACAGCAAGGGCAATGAATACTCTCTGAACAGAAGTGTTCTACCCCATCCATACTTACGGTGAGGTGCCGCCCAAAATAGCGGTACTTATCTAAAATCTCCAGCTTGCGTATGCGTTTCCATAACTGCCAAAAGCCTGCTTGCAATGATTCGGGGGCTACGCTATCTAATCCTTTGCGTAGCCCGTTCTCTGAGGCGAAGGCCCCAATCTTATAGATGCTACTTAGATTGCTCTCTTCGGCTTTAGTGCGACCGACAAAGTTGAGCAACGAAGCACTTTTCAAAGAAAACATCGCAAAGCCCATTTTAAGTAGATCTGACAACGCATAGGAGGCATTCTCGCACCGGGCGTCTTTCACTTAGTTGAAGATTCCGCAGACTAAAGCGTACAAACTATCAAAGCTGCCTAGCTCTTCCAGTAATCTTGTTTTCATTCCCCAAAGCTAGCTGACTACTTCTGAATTTGCAAAGTGAGAATTGCTGGGTTTATATTCATGAACTATCGGGAAATAACATCCAAACGTCAATTCAAAGACTCAACCGGTTTTAGCAGAGAGGATTTTGACTGTCTACTTTCGGACATGGAGCGCACGTATCATGAGCAGAACGGGCAGACGTATCAAGAGTATTTGGAGGAGAACGTAGAGAATCTGCCCACCCTCAGAACCATTGGTGACGGTCTTTTCTTCGTGTTGTTCTACAAGAAAAACGGTCTAATCTGGGGTTGCCAAGGGTTAGTCTTTGGGATGTCACCGGCTAGTGCTCACCAGAGATACCAATTCTTCTCGGGGTTGCTGGAGTTGACGCTGGAAAAAAAAGCTCATGCCGAAAAGGGAATTCAGCAATAGCTAGGAGTTTGATGTCTGCTTAGGGGATGCCGAACAGCTCATTGTTGATGGGTTTGAGAAGCTGACTGATCGGCCGCAAGGCTATGAAAACCAGAAAGTTACCTATAGTGGAAAGAAGTCTACCCATACTAATATTGCCTTAATGATCTCGGACAAGCGTCAGTATATCTACTACGTGAGCCATCTGTATGCAGGAAGCAATGTGGATATGGGAATTCTCAAAAGTGAGTTCACCCCCGGTGAGGGATGGTTTAAAAACCATAAAGTGCTCTTTGACCTGGGATTTGTGGAGGTGGGTAAGCACTACGAGTTCGCAGAATTGATCATCGGCCAGAAGAAGCCAAGGAAGTCAAAGAAAAACCCATCACCGTAACTGGGTGGCAAGCAGAAAGAAAGAAACAGGGCTGTGAGCAAAGAGCGCATATTTGTAGAGCACGCTATTGAAAGGATGAAGAAATACAGAATCTTAAAAAACAGGTGTAGACTGAAATGCAATGAACTCAAAGATCAAATAGTAGGACTTTGTGCCGGACTTGCTAGCTATCAACTAGCGTTAAAACGCTGATAGTCAGAATCTAACAAGTCTATTAGGTGCGAGCACAGACTTTGGGTTGCATTAAAAACGGTAAACGGCCTTTTTTTACCTGTAATCCTACGGCACAAAGCGTATTATAATGGCTGTACAGTATTGCAAAGAGATGTAATCACCTTACGTCTTCTGTCGTTGCATCTTTTGTGTCTTCAACAACTCCCCGGGCTGCTATCTCGTCTTCCTTCTCTCTTTTTTGTTGTTCTGCTATGGCCTTGCGGTGCTCACGGCGGCCTGCCATACCTCTTCGACGCTTGTTGAGGCTGCTTAGAGCTTCATCTTTACCGTACAGAATGAGCAGATCGCCATCGGAGATAGTCATATCACCATGCGGCAGGCCAATATAATTGCCGTTGTTCTTTTCTATGCCTAGCAGGTTAAGTCCTTCCTGCCGGAGTTTCAGCTCGGTCAGGGTTTTGCCTGTCATCCAATGGTCTTTCTCCACCATCATTTCAGAAATCTTATAACCATTGGAAAGATGCAGCAGTCCGGAGAAATCCTTGACATCAATCTCGGTGTACTTCTTCAGCAAATGATTTACCCACCGTGAGAGCCACTGGTCTACAATGGCACTGCTGGATACCCACCAAAGCAGCCCCAGGCCCACCGTCAATGCAGCCAAACGGTAAGTCCACTCCAGGGTACTTGCCTGTTCGTCCAGGAAAGTGAGCACCAGTGAGGCCAGCACAGAGATGATCCCTACGTTGCCCAGCAGCATTAGTACCATAATGATCCTCCTGCGCACCGGGTGGGTCACCACCTTCTCCGACTCGCGGGTGGCAAACCCAACCCCGGTAAGGGCAGAGCGAGCCTGAAACTTTGCCACTTGTCCGGATAACCCCGTATGTATCAGTGCCAGGGTAGCTACCCGAGTGGTAAGAATGGATAAAGTGACAATAATCATAAGCGTCAATACAGAAGCCATACAATCGATATTTAACTGTTGTTGATGGTTGGTAATATTTTGCTTGCGGCAAAGAAGCAACCAACAACTTTGCAGCACACCCTGCATAAACCATCTGCCTGTTGCAATGGTTTAAGCGTATAGCCAACCAAAGTTACTATGTCATTTGATTACGCACGCGACTATGCGCAGATAGATTTTCGCCAGCACCCGGAACTTTACCAGATCGGCAAGGGAGAACAGGGCGTGCTGATGGTAGAACCCTACAAGTCTGAAATACTGCCGCACTGGCGATTCAAGTCCCCTGAGCTAGCGCAAGCGTCTTCAGAAAGAATTTTCAGCATGTTTCTGGACTACCTGTCGCAGGATGATTTTGTAGGAGCAGACATGGCCCGCAAGTTTTTGCAGATGGGTTATACCCGGTCGCGCAGGTATGCCAACCACAAAAGTGGCCGCAAATACGCCAGCAATCCGCAGAAAGCCCCTGACACTGCCAGCGGGAAAGCCGCCCGCCAGCAAGTATTGCCCCGCGAAGAAGACCCCATGAAAGCAGCCTCTGCCCGCATCTTCAAAGCAAAGTGGGAAGAAGCCAAGGCAAACGAACGCTACCAGCAGCTCATGCAGGCGCACAAAGCACGCCATGAGCCGTAGCGTTAGCAACGATGGGCCGGATGCCGATGCGGTTCGAGTCCATCGTTGCCTATGAATTGCCGTATACCCATGAGAAGAGTTGACCATCCGCTACCAATTGACTAACTTACCTGACAGATTTTCATTACTTTCACTTTAAAGCAGAAGACCATGGCAAAAATTATTGGAATATTGATCGCAAATGTTGCTTTGAGTACGTTATGCTTCGGGCAGGCAACAAAAAACCGTGATACCACCGGGCAGAAGGTGCAGGAGAAGTTTTATCTTACTGACAAACGACCGGATTTTCCCAGGGGCATGGAGAAGTTCTATAAGTATGTATCTAAAAACATGCAATACCCCGAAGATGCCAAAAGCCAGGGTATAGAAGGAAAAGTATTTGTTTCATTCGTCGTCGACACCACCGGGCTGATCAGACCAAACGAAGTGGAAGTCATCAAAGGTATCTCCGCTTCCTGCAACCAAGAAGCTATGCGGCTAGTAAAAGGCCGTCCGCAATGGACACCAGGGTACAGCACAAAACTAGAAAAGAAAGTCCCCACAAAAATGATCTTACCCATCGTGTTTTCTCTTTGAGGTTACCAGAACATAGCACTAACTTTGGTACCTAACTAAAGTATCAGCCTATGTTTACAGGAATTATAGAGTCTATTGGGGAAGTGGTGCATGTGGCAGAGGAAGGCAGCAACAAGCATTTTGAGATTGCCAGCCATATCGCCAGCGAACTGAAGATCGACCAGAGTGTATGCCACAACGGGGTGTGCCTTACCGTAACTGAAATAACCGGCCATACTTATCAGGTGACGGCCATCCGGGAAACCCTGGACAAAACCAATCTGAATGATCTGGTACCGGGCAGCAAGGTAAACCTGGAACGATGCATGCCTGCCAACGGGCGTTTCGATGGGCACATCGTGCAGGGGCATGTAGACCAGACCGGCACTTGCCGCAAGGTTACCGGGCAGGATGGCAGCTGGCTGTTTGATTTTACGTATGAATCTACAGCCGATGAGTATATGACGGTAGAAAAAGGCTCCATCACCATCAATGGCGTAAGCCTGACGTGCTTTAACTCTTCTGATACCGGCTTTACCGTAGCCATTATTCCTTATACGTATGAGCACACCAACTTCCATCAGCTACGGGAAGGGTCGCAGGTCAATTTGGAGTTTGATATTCTGGGAAAATATATCAGCAAAATTATGGCCCGGCAAAGTAAGCAACACTAAATACCTTTGCGTTTGTCTTCGATATACCGGGTTTGCACCGGGTAGCCAAATACTTTGTTAGTGATCCATACATACAGCAGGTACACAAGCCAGCCGATGGCCGACCCAATGGCTGCCCCTACCAAAAGATCTGCCGGATAATGTACGCCAACGTAAATACGGCTATAGGAAACGATAAACGACCAGATATATAAGTAAACAAAATTGTGCGTCCATCCCCTCATCATCAGGTACAGCGAAGTAGCCAAAGCAAAAGTAGTAGCGGCATGGGCTGAGGCAAACCCAAACCTGCCGCCGCAGCCTGCCACCACATGCACCAGGCCAGTCAGGTCAGGATTATAGCATGGCCTGAGCCGTCCGAAGTAAGGCTTCATAAAGCCGGAAGTAGCCTGATCTGCCAGTCCTACGGCTATCAAGACGGCCAGCATCATAAGGGCACCTTGCCAGCCATACCGGCGGACAACCACCAGGATGAGCACCAGGTAGAAAGGAAACCAGGTATACTTGTAGGTGATCCAGTACATGAGCACATCGAAGAACTCATTATGGAAACCGTTGAAGAATATAAAGATGTGTTGGTCAAGTTCCCGAAGCGTATCAATCATAAAAAATTCCTGGTTTGTTAGACTCGATGCGTTTTGTTGTCGTACACAAAATTAACCTTATGCGGCATCTTATGCCATGATACACAGGTTTATTACAAAAACTGGTGAGAAGTATGGACAAATATGTGCCGTAAAGTTATCTTTCAGTTTTATTTGATACGCATCTACGCCACCTCACTGTATGAAAAACCAATTTGCCGCATTCTTTATGCTTACTTTATACATCACAGCCTGCCAGACGGCCAACCGCGAAGAGCAGGCTATAGCTACCGGGCAGGCATCTCTACCCACAGTTGACTCCATCCAACTCACTGACTACTTTCCGGATACGCTGCTCAATAGATTTGAAGGAGAAATTGAAGACTTTGCCCGGCAGGATAGCCTTACGCCTGCTCCCAAAGATGCTGCTCTGTTTGTAGGCAGCTCGAGCATACGTAAGTGGACGAGCCTGCAGGCAGATATGGAGCCGTTGCCGGTGATCAACCGGGGGTTTGGCGGCAGTACTTTTCCTGAACTGCTGTATTATTTTGATGAATTGGTGTTGCCTTATCAGCCCAGGAGTATCTACGTATACGAAGGCGACAACGATCTGGCGATGGCAGAATTGAATATAAACCCCGAAAAGATTCTGGAAACCTTCCAGGTATTTGTCAATACGGTGAGAGAAAAACTGCCTGAGACAGAAAGCATTTACTTTATCTCTATTAAACCATCTATTGCACGGCGCAATCTGTGGTCGCAAATGCAGGAAGCCAACCAGTTGATAAAAGCGTATGCGGCCAAAGAGGACGGTGTACATTATGTGGATGCAGCGGCCACCATGCTACAGAATGATGGTACCATCAAACCTGACATCTTTGAGCAGGACAGTCTGCATATGAACAAAAAGGGGTATGCACTGTGGACTGAGGTAATCAGACCGGACCTGATGAATGACTTTGCACAACATTAGTAATCCAGTCCGTTGCGAAAGATAAACTGGTCGTAGGCCGTCTTGAAGGCCTGTACTTTCGGTTCCATCGCGATGGCATATTCATAGTTGGTAAGGGCATCTGCCAGCAGGTTGTTTTGCTCGTAGAAAGAGGCCAAGATCAGCTTATCCAATGCAGTTTCTTTGCCTGGTATTTCCAGCTTCAGTTCTGTCAGCTCTTTTTTAATCTGTTGAGATTTTTCAGGAGAGAGCTGCTTGATGCCGTAGTTGCTGGACTGTATTTCTTTATGCTGTTTGGCATTCACGCTGACAATGACCAGGCGTTCTCGGGCGATTTTTTGTTCGTCAAGGTCCACCATTAGTTTGGTATTATCTGTTTCCTTGGTCATAATAACCTCATCGAACATATTCTTGAAAACCACCTCATAACTTCTGGCTACGGTATCTTTATCGTGCCATTTCAGCATGACTTTCGGGCTGAATACATCTACTGAATTAGGCAGTAGTACTCTAAGTTTGCTGCTTTGTATGCTTCTTTCTGCTAAATCCACGGTAGGGGCAATCGTCTTTTGGTTCTGCATACCTCCGCTTTGCACGCTCTGCAAGTATAAGTCCGCATACTTGGAAACCTTATCGGACTTTCTCTTGCCCAGCCTCGTTCCCAGACGAGCTATTTCATAGGTGCCTTCACTTGCAATAGAAGTAGTTTTGCCGGAGTTATGGATAAGCCCCAGATAGGCTCCTTTATCCAGCTTAATAATATCTTTGTCTGTAAGAGAAGTGCCGGTAGACAATGGCATCCACTCTTCGCCTGCCTTAATCATCACATTACCGTTTTCGGCCAGTACTTTAAAAGTATAACCCTGGTCTGCTCCGAAAGATAAAAAGTGTGTCAGAAAACAAAGGACGAGCAAATAGTATTTCAAAGTTTTAGTTTTCATCATGGACAAATTGCTGTATAATCATCGGCTGTGCGCTGACGGCCAAATAAAGTTTAACATTTTATGTTGCTAAAGTATAAACTTTGCATGATAACTTAAGAGAATATAAAAGCCATATATTACTTTAGTAATAAAGCTTTACATATACGTAAATGATTTATTTTGTCATTTGAATAGTTAAATTTACTTGAAAATAGCTAATTCAATACAGAATATAAAATAACTATTAAATAATCATATTAAAATATCATACAAAATATGAAAAATGCAAATATATTTTCAAACTGTTAATTTTATATACAGGAATAGGCCCATACTTGCCTTATATGCCCATCGGCAAGTAGCTTCCCAACAATATATTAGAAACCGAAAGACTCTTATAAACGAAATATTTATAGTTTTTGTGCAATTTATGTAAAAGATCAGCAAGTTGTATGCATCATTTGCGCGAATACCTAGGTATAAATTACTATTTTGCTTTAAAAATTACATATAACCAAAGGCTCACCAAAGCTGGTTTTATGCTAATCCACCATACTATTGGTCAATATTTATTCATTCGTGTAAAAATTACATAAACATTCAAATAACGTATATCACTCACAAACTCCTGACATGGCTTTCTCTTCGCAAAAACCACGTTTATCCGTCAATGAATATGTGGCGGGCATACAATCGGGAAACCGTTTTATACTGAGCAAAGCAATTACGCTCATAGAAAGCGAGCTTTCCGCTGATGCCTCTATAGCCGATCAGGTTTTGCAGCAGGTGATGCCTGTCACTCCGAATGCTTTCGGGGCCAAAGATAAAGCCATACGGTTGGGCATTACAGGTGTACCCGGCGTGGGAAAAAGCACTTTTATTGAAGCACTGGGCAATTACCTGGTGACATCAGGGATTTCAGTAGCTGTATTAACGGTTGACCCAAGCAGCCAGAAGACAAGGGGCAGTATTATGGGTGACAAGACGCGCATGACGATGCTATCGCAACATCCGATGGCTTTTATACGACCCTCTGCTACGGGTACCTACCTGGGAGGGGTGGCCCGCAAAACCAGAGAAGCCATGCTCCTTTGTGAGGCCGCAGGCTACCAGGTAATGATTGTGGAAACGGTAGGCGTGGGCCAGTCGGAAACGGAAGTACGGGATATGGTAGACTTTTTTTTGTTACTGATGCTTGCCGGTGCCGGAGATGAATTGCAGGGCATCAAAAAGGGCATCATAGAGATGGCAGACGCGCTGGTGATCAATAAAGCTGATGGAGATAATACCAAAAATGCCAAAGAGGCCCGACAGAATTATACACAGGCCCTGCATCTGCTGCCTCCTGCCGAAAGTGGTGTGGTACCGGCGGTATTTCTTAGCTCTGCTACAGAAAACCAGGGCATCGAAGACATATGGCAGTTTATCAAAGCTTTTGAGCAGACTACAACCCGGAACCATTACCTACAGAAACTACGGGAACAACAAAATCTGCAATGGTTTCACAAAACCCTGCATTCATTGATGGTAAAAGCACTCAGCCAACAGGAAAATATGCAGTCGATGCTTCCAGCCATCGAGCAACAGGTACGGCAAGGTATCCTCCCTGCCACACAGGCTGCCCGGCAGTTGCTGGAAGCGGTGTTTTCCAAAACCTGATACTGCTTTGTTAAAAAATGTGCTGTCAGATAAGCAAACACACAGGCTATCCAAGTATTTGCCCAACAAGCTTGCTGCGCTATTTTTCAAAAGAAATGACAGAGCATTCGTTGGCATAGCTGCGGTAGATATGATAGACCCCTTCGTTTTCAAAAAACAACACCCCTACGCCAAATGTGCTCTCTACCGGACGGTCTTTGATCAGGTTGGCTTTGCCATCGAACAGGTAGGCAAACTCCTGCACCTTATCGGTGATCGCAAACAGCATATTGCCCGCCCCAAAATCGTAGTACTGCACATCGAGCATATCAGAGGTCAGCGCAGCCGCACTGATGTACGATTTCTCCAGCAGGGTCTTTCCTTCCCGATCCAGTATTCCCAGCCTGTCGGCATCTTTTCTGACAATCAGAAAGGTTTTGCCCAAAGCATCCGGGCATAGGCTAAACCGGGTATTGGCAGTAGGCCGGTACAATTGTTCGCGGCGCAAGGTGTTGCCCAGAAAGTTAAACGTAACCAGTTCTCCCTGCACAGTCACCGTAGTGATGGTGGAATTGCCGGGTGTGCTGTTTTGTGTAACGTACAAAGGACTTTGAATATCGGTCTTTAGCCTGACAGGAAAGCCGCCGTACGGTTTTCCCTTTCGGTTGAGCAGGTTGAGGGTGCCATCCTGTTGTACAGCGATGATAAAATCCTGATCGCGTATGCGCACATGCGTTGGGTTGGTTGCCAGCGGCATGTCCAGCAAACGTGGGTTCCACCCCTCCAGGTTCTCCCGGTCCTGGTTGTACATCCACAGCTTGCCCGTACGATCTACCAGCAGAAAGCGGTAGTTTTTGCTGTTGTCATAGTCTATCACCGACAGGTACTGTATGGCTACATCTTCGGCCATGTACAGCGGATAGCCTTCTAAGGCAGCTCCATTGCGGTCGATGATGTGCAAAGCCTTCTCGGTGGCAAATACATATTGCTTGTTGCCATCTTTGAAAAAGTCTATCTGTTGCACCTCTCCCACCAGCGGACCCGGCAGAGAATCCTTCCACAATATCCGACCGGAAGAAGATGCCAGGTACAAGTAATTGGAATCGTCCTGCACCAGCATTTCCCACTGCTGATTCTGCTGGTCTTTGACCACAAAAGGCCTGGTAGCCGCTGGATTATCAAGAAATACCTGTTGCTGGGTTTGAAACTGACGGCTTTTGGCTGCTGCCAGCTCACCGGAGGCATAGTCTACTTCCAAACTGGTATAGAACTCATCGTCGTTGTTGCTGAACTGCACGGCAAACCGCTCAAAATTCTTGAACTGCTCTGCATATTTGCGGGCGTATTGCTGCCACTCGACAGACAAGTCATTGAGCACCAGGGGCCATGCCCGTAAGGTGTTGACCATCATACTCAGGTTGGCCTGGTCTACGGTGGTCTCCAAAAAACGATTCCAGGCCACCGACCTGTTCCAGGTATTTTCTGCTTCCCGGTCGAGCAACATGCGCTTGAGTGCCCGCACATTGCTGGCCATCACCCAGTAGCCATCAATAAACACATAAAAACACTGCTCAAACCCCTGGGCTACCGGTCCTAAAAGGGCCGCCGGAAACTCGCTTTGCTGTACTTCGCGAATATGGTAGGCACCAAAATTTTCCTCATATGCCTGTCCCTGCGCTGCTATATGCAAGTCGTGTAAACTTTGCACGGCCTTTTTTACCTCAGCAGAATCTTTGATCCCTACGATCAATAGTTTGTCGGGGCGGTCAACGTCCACCGATTCCAGCGTCAGCACACCGGCTTCTTTCTCAAATGACCGGAAGAAGAGCGACAAGTCATATCCTGCATCGGCGATCTGCTTTCGGGAGGCCAGCGGCTGAAGCGAAAGTTCGCGCTCATAGTTTGCCTGGTATTGATACAGTGCCTGCTGCCACTGCTTAGGGTCAGAGAATGTCATGTGCAGTAAAATCGCTGTTCTTTCCGGTATGAGCGACTTCATGCCCAGTTCCTGGGGTGCTTGTTTGCTGAAAGTATGCAGTAGAGTGCGTTTCTTCGCTTCATCTGGCAGCGTACTAAAACCATTGAGCAGTATCTGCTGCTTGGTGATGTCTACATCCAAAAAAGCAGACTGTGCCAGAAATTCCAGCGGCTTGATAATTTGCTGAAAGGATTTGCCGACAAACATCGACAGCAGCAGCGGAATTTTACGCATGTTCACATACAGGTTGCCTTCGTCTTCCGAAAGCCTGGGCAGCTCCTGCAACTTCGGATTGCTCGCCAGAAAGTTGTTCTGCTCAAAATTGGTGTCTATGTTGCGGATGATGTCTTCTATCAGGTAAGATGTGAAGCTACCGGCGAAGATATTGTGATGCACGATATAGGAAAACCGCCTGCCGCTTCTGTTATCTATGA
>CATQIH010000056.1 GCA_958296015.1 Cyclobacteriaceae bacterium | reverse complement strand
GTTTCTTTAGAAGGAAAACCCGGTTCAGGGCACTTCGCTTGGCAATGATTGCTACAAAATAAGGGTGGCTGTAAAATCTAAGGGAAAGGGGAAATCTGGGGGTGCCAGGGTCATTAGCTGTGTGAAGGTGATAGATAAGGAGGTGTTCCTGCTCACCCTCTACGACAAGTCAGAGCGTGAAAATATTACAGATAAAGAACTAAAGAAATTGCTAAGAATATCTCTGAATAGAGAAAAGGTAAAGCCTATCCGCTTACATCATGCGTCCAGGCTACGCGCCCCGGCCTGTCTGGTTGCCATTCTTGTCATAGCTATACTTTTGCTCGCCTATGTGAATGGGGGCATGAGGCTGGCTGTCTCCATACTGGTAGCTTTGAGCATAACTGGTCTTCTTCTGCTGCCAGCGTTTCAATGGGATTATATCGCCCAACGACCCGGTCTAAGTTTAGACATTCAATTCGTAAGATAGCGTTGAGCCGCTCGATTAGTCCATTCTGGGTAGGCCTAACCTATCGAATGGCCGATACCACTGAATAAAGTGTGGTTCAACATTAATATTTTTAACCCCCTTCAGCCAATCTATCAGAAACAAATTCTGCACCACTATCACAACGCATATAAGCAGAAACTCCCCGCCAAGCCGTTATCTGTCCAGTATGTCAATCAAAGCTTTGGCTGGTAGACTTTCCATAGCTTCCGTCCACAGAGCCTTGCGTGAACACTCATCCATGATGTTGATGAATCGCACTTTCTGGTACTCTTCCCTGCAATCTATTCGCTCAAGAAATCCATTACTCATTCTTCGGTGACCTGTTCAGAGGCAAGTAAATCTTGATAAACCCTTTTGAGCTTAGCTCGCTTGGGTAATTTGCGCAGATGAAGTTCTTGCTGTTTTCATACTCGATAAACCCGCTTATGGTTCCAGCAATACCCTGACTGCAAAGATAGTACGTTTGCCTTCGGAGGCCCAGCACTCCGCGGGGCAGCCCCCACCTTTACGACGTACACTTTGATTTTTTCCTACGCTCTTTATCAATTGTTCCTTTCCCGCTAAAATAAGATTATGGCCCATGATGCCTTTCCGGCAAGCATGCTTCCAGTGCATCCCAAGAAAGGAGCGTCCATAAGCACCACCATTGGCTATTCTTAAAAGAATACCCTGTGGCATCGTTTGCTTCTTTAGTAAAATCTTCGCTCTTTTGCATAGGTTTTTTGTGTTTTGGACAATGCAAAAAAACCATTAAAAATCAGCTTTATACTGCCTTTTTAAGGGTTGCTTTCATTAAAATAAACTTTATCTTTCTGATAAGCAGTAGCTTACTCTACCTAATGGTTGGCCTACTTTAGGAGTAAAATACAACAGCGATGATCAAATCACACCTTTACTAGCTATTTATTCATACACTGTAAACATGAAAAAAATTCTGACCTTGCCACTGCTATTGTTGATGGTTGTTGCCTGCACGACAGAAAAAAATGGAGATCAATCTGAAACAACTGCTGAGGCCACCCCCGATGCTGACGATTGGATTTACCTGTTTGATGGTAGCAGTACTGAAGGTTGGCGTACATACAATGGCGATGCTCTACCCCCCGGCTGGGTTGTCAGGAATGGAGAACTTACTTTTGATACGCTATTAGCCTTAAAACAAGATTATAAAGGTGGAAAAGACATCATCTATGGTGCAGAAGAGTTTGATAACTTTGAGCTTTATCTGGAGTGGAAACTTCCTGCGGGAGGTAATAGCGGTATTTTCTATCACCTGAAAGAAGACTACGATAGCCCGCCCCAGGTAGCACCCGAATATCAGCTTACTGATGATGAAAATTACGCAAAGATACACGACCTGACTGCCTATAATTTGAGCCTGGGCTATACCGAAAAACCTGAAGAACTGAAGCCTCTGCAACGAACCGGGTCAGACTACGCCATGCATCCCGCCAATTCTACCCAAAAGGTGCTACACCCCACCGGCGAGTGGAATTCTTCAAGGATTATTTTTACCCCCAAGAAAGTAGAACACTGGCTCAATGGCAAAAAATTACTATCTTTTGTTCCCTGGAACAAAGCCTGGGAGGAGAAAAAGAACTCAGATAAATGGAAGAATAGCCCTGATTACGGAAAATTTAAAACCGGATATATCGGCCTGCAAGACCACTCCAGCCCCATCTGGTTCAGAAATATTAAAATCAGAAAACTTTAACTGAAACCTGTCAAGATGAATAAAAGAGAATTTCTAAAAAGTGCTTCAACCTTATCTTCAATCGCTTTCTTACCTTTAGGAGCCTGGGCTTTTGCGAAGGAAAAACGCCTTCGTACCGCCCATATCGGAGTGGGCATTATGGGTACAGCAGACCTGAAAGCTATTTCTTCCCACAATCTGGTAGATGTTGTTGCCCTGTGCGATGTTGATGCTAACAATCTGGCGGCTGCTCACAAAGAACACCCGCAGGCTAAGACCTACTCCGACTACCGGATTTTATTGAAAGAAATGGGTAAAAACATAGATGCAGTGATTGTATCAACGCCCGACCATACGCATGCCCCCGCCTCTATGATGGCCATGCAAATGGATAAACCCATCTACTGTCAAAAGCCTTTGACCCATCATGTAAGCGAAGCAAGGGCGATGAAGAAACTGGCCGCAGATAAGAAGCTGGTAACCCAAATGGGCATTCAGGTACATTCCTTTTATGACTATAAGCTGGCAACGCAAATGATACAGTCGGGCATTGTGGGGAAAGTGCATACCGTGCGGGCCTGGTCGCCGAAGAATTGGGGATACGACGGGCCAATTCCTCAGGGGAAAGACCCCGTACCAGCATACTTAGACTGGAACTTATGGCTGGGAACCTCGGCGGAAAGACCCTACAAAGAAGGGTTTTACCATCCGGGAAACTGGCGCAAGTTGGTAGATTATGGTTGTGGAACGCTAGGCGATATGGGCGTTCATATTTTTGATACACCTTACAATGCATTGGCACTCGATGTGCCCAATACTATCACGACTAATTGCAGGAAACCAAACGGCTTTGGCTACCCTGAAAAAAATATGGTTACCTATGAGTTTCCGGGTACAAAATATACTGCCGATACGCTAAAATGGGTTTGGTATGATGGGGCCGGTGCTGACCAGCAGCGTGAAGACCTCATGCTACCTGGTGGCGAGGCATTACACGATCAGGGAGCTATGTTTATTGGGGAGAAAGGAAGATTGTATCTACCTCATTTTCAGATACTTCCCCGACTCATTGTTCATGGAGAATACCAAGATGTGGATGTTTCCAAGTATAACCTGGGTGAACCTGTGCGTGATTATGAAAGTGAAGGTAAAAAGCACTATCATCAATTTGTGGATGCCTGTTTGGGCAAAGCAGAAACGAGTGCTCCGTTTTCTTATGCCGCTAAATTGACCGAAACAATTCTTTTAGGCGTTATTGCCGGTCGTTTTCCCGATCAGACGCTGCACTGGGATGCCAGCTCTGCTAAGTTCGCTGAAGAAGAGGCTAACAAATATCTGGAGGGGGAGTACCGTTCGTTTTAACGCTTGCCCATAATGCCGCAAATCACACTTTTCTAGGAGCCTGTCGGATTTAGCAGTAGCGAAAAAAAACAGTTAAATTTAGACATGAAACACTTTCAGGGAGCAATGCGTGAACAAGGGCTTCTGATGCCCTATGATTTAATGGATTGGTTGCCAGAGGATCATCTGGCGCGCTTCGTGGTAGATATTGTAGATCAGCTTGATTTAGACGATGTCATCAATATCAGGGCAGAGGCAAAGCAGCCTATGACCCCCGGTTGCTGACAAGCCTGCTCTTCTATGGTTATGCCACGAGCATTTTCAGTTCCCGTAAGCTGGAGGCGGCCACTTATGATTCGGTAGCCTTGCGCTTCATAGCCGGCAATCTGCACCCGGACCACGACCGCGCCACGGTGGCACCATTGCTGCTTTTCGCAAGTGCTTCCTTCCCCAGATTAAGGGCTGGTTTAAGGATATTCTGCTCCTGGGTAAGGAGATGAACCTGGTCAGGCTGGGCAATATCTTTGTTGACGGTACCAAAATACAGGCCTCTGCCTCGCGTCACAAAGCCATGAGCTATGAATATATGAAGTGCTTGGAGGAGCAACTGGAGGCAGAGATAGACAAACTTCTGGAACTGGCTGCTGCCCATGACGAGCAGGAGAAAGAACTGCAACTGGATGTACCTGAGAAACTCAGGCGGCGTAAGGATCGGCTGGAGAAAATAAAGCAGGCCCAAGCAGTAGTGGAAGCACGTACCCAAGCACGCTATCAGGAGGAAAAGCAGGAATATGAACAGAAACTGGAGAGGGGCCGAAAAAAGGAAGAGGATACAGGTAAAAAACCCAGAGGGAAAGCACCCCAAGCACCGGATAGCGCCCCAAAAGAGCGTGATCAGTACAATTGGGCGGCATTCCGCTTCACTGACCCTGAATCGCGCATCATGAAGACCTGTCGAGGTTTTGAGCAGTGCTATAACGGGCAGGCAGTGGTAAACGAGGATATGATTATTGTAGGAGGCTATAGCAACGCCCATGGTAATGACAAGAAGGAATTTGGCGCGGCAGTAGCCTCAGTTCCACAAGAACTTGGTGTCATTACTGCAGCAGTGGTCGATACAGGATACTTCAGCGAACAGAACATAAAGACAGTGCAGGAAGCAGGAATAGAGCCCATCATAGCTGTGGCCAGAGAGCAACACAACAGCTTTCTAAAGACAGTTTTAAATCAGCAGCCAGCCCAAACGGTGGCTGGAAAGATGAAACAGCGGCTAAGCAGCAAAGAGGGCGGGGGCATATACAAGAAGCGCAAGCAGACTGTGGAACCTGTCTTTGGCATCATTAAAGAGGTGATGGGCTTCATCAGACCGATTTCTATGATTCATGCAAGTGAGTAGTCATAGTTTTTTTCATATTTCTGATTGCTCCTCACTACTGCAAAAATACGTAAGACAAGTTTATTTCTTACGGCATTAATTACCGACATTTTGTTTTTACCCTCAGCTACTTTCCGCTGGTAATAATCACGTAGTTCCTCACAGTTCCGGATAGCTGACAAAGCTGACATATGTAGTAGGGTTTTAACAGTTTTATTAGCTAAATGGCTTACCCTAGTTTTTCCTCTGACGCTCGTGCCAGATTGGTGCTGGAAAGGAACTACACCTGCATAACAAGCATACTTTTTAGCTTCCGTAAAGTCTTTAAATTCATTGCCGGGCCGCCGGGCGGTAGTAATGAGTATTTCTCTGGCTGTTACCGCACCAATGCCTTGCACGCTGGTGACTAAATTAAAAAGCCTATTTAATTCTTCGTCTGAGGCTATTAGTTTATCTAATTGCTTATCAACTTTAGCTAAGTCCTGATCTAATGCTTTTATAGACTGTTGGCAGCACTGTTGCATTTTCTTCTGTAAAGCTTTGTCTAAAAATTCTTTACCTTCTTGCAGAGAGGACTTGAGTTGCTTTTTGGCATTGATCAATCTGAGACGTAACGCTGTCAGTGTTTTTAACTCCTTAATTACTTGCCTGGTAGGGTGCCAAAGCTTAACATCATCCTGGTTTCTAAAAGCATATAAGGCGATGCGCTCAGCATCTATTTTATCATTTTTTCCTCGTTGTAAGCCCGAAGAATGCTTAATATGTAGTGCTGATTCTAGCCAGATAGATGTCAGTTTTCCAGATAAGTAATCCAGTAATGGATAGTTGTAAATACCAGTATGTTCCATACAAAAAAGACTTTCTTCAAGTTTAAGATCAAACTGCTGTTTACATTGGTCAATAAAGCTTTCAATGCCTTTGCTATTGTTTTCTGTTTGCAGATGCAGTATAGTTTTGCCTGTTAAAAGCAAACAAAAATCCAGAGTCTTTTTAGACACATCAATGCCAATAAAATACTTAAAATTCATAGCTTTATGTATAAGAGTTTTACATGTAGAGTCAATGAGCTTGTCCACCTTCAATACCTTGCTAGTAGGTCTAAAGCCTAAATTTCTATGGCTCCGGCCACCCGGTTGAAGTCCAAGGCCAAGCAATCCAGCAGAGAATTAACCGGGTCGCCGGGCGATCGATCCATAGGTCTTTAATCCTTGCCGAAGCGATAAGGTGTCTCTGCTGGTATTGACTCTTTTTTGAGTGTGTAAATATGCATAACTCTATCGAGTTACACACATTTGCACACTTTAGTGGTAGTAATAGCTTTCTTGATTTTTTTATATGATGCTAATCTAAAGGCCGATGCGGACGATTTTCCCTGCGGGGAGAGCAACAAACCGATGGGGAGTGGTCACTGGTGTGCCTTGCTTATAACCTAAAGCGGCTTTTCACCCTCTCCTTAGCTTAAAAAGAAGGAAAAGAGGGTTTTGTAAGAGAAAAAATTGAAGCATTAGCCCCTCAGACAGAGAAATGGTTCAGCCTTTAAAGTAATCCCGGGTAGAATAACTGACAATGAACTCAAAATCCTAAAAAATCAAATTTCAAATCCGACAGACTCCTAGGCGCTTGGGTAAACAGGCAGAAGAAGCTAAAGCACAAACTGACTGACCAGCAAGTGGCCCTTCTTGGGCAGTTGAATGTCACTTGGCAAACAGAAGATGTTGATACCGCAGAGGATCTTTACCAAAAGCGATGGGAGACCATGTACGCCAAACTTAAAGCATTCCATGCCCAGCACCACCACAACATGGTACCCAGCAGCTACGTAGACAATGCGCTGGCGCAATGGGCTGCCAGACAACGAAAGGGAAAAGAAAAGCTGTCACCAGAGCAGGTCGCAAAACTAGAACAGCTGGGCTTCGTCTTTGACATACAAAAACAACGTGCTCTCAGCTGGAGTACCGCTATAACCAGCTGCTGCTTTTCAGCAAAGAACATGGACACACCAATGTGCCGCCACACTATAAAAACAAGAAGCTTTACAACTAGGTGAGAACCCAGCGAATGAGTAAGGTCACGCTCTCCAAAGAGCACCTGAAAAATCTCAAAGACATCCATTTTGAATTTAGCACCACCAAACAATCCAAACGCGACCAGCAATGGCTAGAAAACTTTAGGGAGGTAGAAAAATTCTACAAAGCCTATGACCACCTCAACTTGCCTGACCGTCGGCTTTATCAGTGGCTTTACAAGCAACAGCTGAGATGGCCGAAAGAGGAGTATAGACAAATGCTGCTAAATTGAATTGATGTAAAAAGACTGAGTAACTAACAAGTTATAAGATCGGTTTTATTGAATACTAAGGCATAGCACTAAAAGTTGAACCACGAAGTTTGTAATATCGTACTTTAGTGATACATTGAATTTATACTACATAAGCAAAAGGACCGTATAAATTTCAATATAAAGGTTTCTTTCCCTTATAGATCAAAAATGGTCTTCAGTATACTGGATTGGTTTAAAAGATTGTTAGAGCCATTATATGACAGATCAACAGAAACTACTTCGCTTACTTAAACTTATTACGCTGCTTGGCTCTACCCGCAAAAGAACCGCTAGAGAATACGCTGATAAGTTTGAGATTAGTTTAGCTACCATACACCGTCACCTTAATCTATTGAGAGATGCGGGATTTGATATTCAAAAAGATGAGCATCATTGTCATTATCTGCTGAAACCTGGTGACAGTACTCGTTCTGCACTCCATTTTACTGTCGAGGAAGCCCAGGAGTTACAGATCATGGTCAAAAGTTTTTCTTCTCCTCTGCAACAATCTTTGCTTAATAAGATATATGCTGGCTCAGAGCTGGCTGAAAATGTTTATAGCATAGTGAAAGCACGTATTGCTCAAAACTACAAGCAATTGTCTCATGCTATTACAGCACAAAAACAAGTAGTACTCAGACAGTATTTTTCAGAGAATAGTAAAGAAACGAAAGACCGAAAGGTAGAACCAATCCAGTTAGACAATGAAAAGATGTTACTGATCGCATATGAGATAGGCGCACAGAAATCCAAGCACTTTAAACTAGATAGAATAGAGGAAGTAAACCTTCTAAATGCAGCTTTCAAATATACCAGAAAGCATGGAGATGGTACTCCTATTGATCCTTTTGGGATAGTTGATGCACAACGCGTTCAGGTAGTGTTGCAACTAAGCGAGTTGGCCAGGCATAGGCTCCTGGAAAGATTTCAAGACTGCGCCTCTTTCATCAGGAAAGATGGCAAAGAATGTTACTTTGAAGGTGAGGTCAATGCTGGTTTCAAAATCATGGATCGGTTTTTACTTAGCTACTGTGATGAAATTATCATCCTACAACCTTCATCATTGAAAGATCACCTACAAAATATATGGAAGAAAAAAAAATTGTGAAAAAATTCCGCATTCTCATTATTTGAGAATGAGCGATCTTATTTTTGACTTATCATGACTTTGTAACGCTATGAGATTCAATATAACCCTACATATTACCAGCCGAAACCGAGTGCTACCCATCAACTATCAATACCCCTTGCATAGTTGGATCTACAAAGTAATAGAATCAGCGGATGCACAATTCAGCCGTTTTCTACATGAAGAAGGCTATGCTACCGGTTATAAGAACTTTAAGCTATTTACTTTCTCTCCGCTAACGTCTAAGCCCTTTAAAGTATTTCAGCTGGGCGGCAACCCGCTGGGTGGTATCTACCGTGGACAAGGTCCGCAGGAACAGCGCATTGGCTTTTATGGAGAAGAAGTACGGCTACAGATCAGTTTTCTGATGGATCAGGCTGCCGAGAAGTTTATCATAGGGTTATTCAACGGTCAACAATTTACGCTAGGTGATCAAATCTCGCAAGTCAGTTTTGAAGTGGTGCGGATAGAAGCGCAGCCCAGACCAGTATTTTCAGAATCCATGCGATACCGCTGTTTGTCGCCAGTAGTATTGAGTGCCAATCGGAAAGGCAAACATGCGGAGCGCCGCCCACACGCCCAATACCTGCACCCGGAAGACAGCAGTTATGCAGAGCATTTTGTGCAGCACCTGGCAGAGAAGCAAAAGGCAGTCCCACAGTTTGCTGACTATCAAGCTACCGAAGGTTGGCAGCAGACACGCGCAGTATTTCGGCTGCTTGGCAAAACCAGGAAAAAGGGAGTGCATATCAAGCAGCATACGGCACAGCACACACAGGTGATTGGCTACCAGTATGATTTTGAATTGACTGCTCCTATAGAAATACACGAAATGGCCTATTATGCTGGATTTGGAGAAAAGAATAGTCTGGGGTTTGGGATAGCTGATATTTTCAAATAAAAGAAGAACATCATAGGCTTGATATTCTTTCGGTGACATGATTGATAGCCACAAGATTGTTAAAACAGTAAATTCAGACCTATGGTTTATGGCGGGAGGACGTTCCCTTATCAGGAGCGGTCCGCTGCGTAGACGCCTTTTTATTAGTTTGATCTAGCGTATCTGTCAAATGCTTAAAGAATTCTTCTCTTTGCACCGGACGGCTCTTCTCAAGACGTTTTTTCAATTCTTCTTCGGTAAATGTAGGCTTAGTACTCATAATTTATCAGATAAATAACTAACATATCAAATGTACTAATAAAACGAAGAGATCGCTACATAAGTATCTGCATATTTAGCAATAGTATTTTTTTAGTTCTATTTGTGTGGCCTTTCTAACCAGTATAGAGTTTATTTTATCATCAACTTCAAAAACATATAGTAGAGGAATCATGGCTTTACAGAACCCAATACTGACAAATACCCGAAATTTATCACCAGTTTCAGTAATTTCCCGAAGAGCACTATTATCATCAAAAAATGATTCTTCGACCCACTTTAAGGAGCGAATACCAATAGCTTGTAACGCTGGTGAAGATAAAGATGAATGGTCAAATGCAAAGCTTATGTTTTTCATAGCACCAGACGAAGTTAAAGTGTATTACGTGATTCTATAAAAAATCCATCAAATTGGTGCGATTATAAAGCTATCTCATAGCTCTTAAATATATATTTCAATTCCATTAATGGATTTTCTATTGAGCAAAAATAGATTAAAATTTGCTAACCCTTAACTATATTGGTATTTTAATTTATAAAACTTACTTTTGCCATAGAGGTAAAGGTAAGTTAGAACAGGGTGACCTAACATATGTTTCCAAAACTTATGTTAACTGTTGTTCTTATCTTGCTAAGGTGTCCAAAGCTTTAGCAGTCTCTAACTTACTAAATCTTTCTCATATGATTCATGAATTAAAAAATTTTGTAGTCAATCTAAAAGAAGAAGATTTTTCAAGAAATCTAAAGCTCAAAGAAGGTATTTATATCCTCATAGATATAGAAAAGAAAGGAGAAGAATATATTCTGAAAAATGAAAATGAAATTTTTCAAACTCAAGAAGATATTGCTGTGTACGATGAGAAAAACAAAATTGAAGACGAAAATTTGTTTTTGAGCTTGTTAGTAAACATAAAACCTGCTTCACCGGCAAAGACCTTTAATCCTAATAAAAAAATATATAATGCTTCTTGTTCACCCTTCGCTTTAGCATTCAATAAAAAGAATTTTGCCGGTAAGCCGCAGAAAATATTAATCAAAGAGCTTAGTCAGTATTTTCAAAGTGCCGAAAGGTATGCTACTGAACCGCAACACCAGATATGGTTTTATGACTTTAAAGCCTACTGTTTGAATCATCTTCTTTCTTTCCTGGAACGTTTACCGGAGTATCAAAAAGCAAAGACAAATACCAGCATTTACATTTTTCTTAAAAAGCCAGGCTTAGAAGATTTTGTTCAAACGCATCAAGCTTATTTAGCAGAAAAAGTATTCAATAAGGATAAGTTCAATGTAGAAACTACAGAAGGAACTTTTGGAGTCAGTGACAGTCTGAGTGGATTTAACAACAAAAAGATGTTCCTAAAGCATCACTCAGCACCTTTGGAATATAATTACCGGATAAGTGGTGAAACAGCCATGCAGTTATGGCGTTTTTTCCAACTGCAACAGAATAAGCAAATTCCTAATCCGGTTCCCATTTTTGTGGATGATCAGGAGAAGAAATTAAACGAGAAGATGATCAGTATTTTCAATACTGAAGAGAAGAAGATCGGCCATGCAGAAATGATTAAGAAAATTCTGAGCCGTTCAGGTCAGGAAAATTTGCAAAATTATTACCTGATTTACTTCTCAGGTACAAAGGGAAGTCGAGTAGCTGATATAGACTTTATCCCTGTACTTAGATATGAGGAAAGAGGTGCTAAGATTGAAGAAATGTTTGCTTTGGGAGGAAAACAAGTCGCTAATAAAATAGAAACTGTCTTTGATTTAGAAAATCATGTGTTCAATAGAATCTTCAACGGGCAGTTAAGAACAGATACATGGTTGAAATATTTTGGTGAAATTAAATATGATCCAAAATATACAACAGACACATGCTACAACCAACTATTGAGGTATCGCCAACCTATTTATGACTTCGTTTACAAATCTAAAAGGCAGGCTATTACAGCCAATATGTTTGATGATATGATGGCACAAGGAATTTTAGACGATATTAGGCATGATGAAGTTAAGGATGGAAACCACGACAAAGGATACGCTATCAAAGAAAAACTGAATATATGGTTCAGCCTTTACAAATTTTTTACAGATACAACCCAAAAAAATAGAAATAATATGGTAAATCAAACTGAAGAACTCAAAGATTTTATGAATGAATTAATTCTTGGTTCAAGAAATATAAACAACGATAAAGAACTTGCTTTTACTGTAGGTCAAGTAATTTACTATTTGCTGGATAAAAGTGAAAGTTCTGATAAGAGTTATTCTCGTTTGATTCCTTTTTTGCAAAAGACAAATTATGAAGAATTCAAAAAAGCGTTGGTGAGGGTTTTTGAAATGTATATGCATAAGACTTTTTCCCGCAAATTTAAACATCCTTATGACCAAGCATTAATGTGTGAAACTAATACGAATGTTAAAGAATTATTACCAACGATTTTAGCAGGCTTTTTTTCTGATAATATGCTCTATGCAGATAAAAAATCTGAAAACGATTCTAATCCAAACGAAAATTAATCTATTCAAATTATAATGTTATCAACATGAACTTCAAAAACAGAGTTTTCGGATGCGCTGTTGTGCGCGCTATCAATGCTAATTACAATGCTGATTTCAGCCATCAGCCCCGTACCTTACCTGATGGAAAAGTATACGCTACAGATAAAGCTTTTAAGTACTTGGTGAAGAACTATATCAAAGACTTATATCCTGAAGAAACAATCTTCTACTTTAAAAGTCAGAAAGCAGATTTTAATCCACGAAGCTTAGAGGAAACATATGATTTCCGGTTTCCAAAATCAGAAAGGAAATCAAAAACAGAGTTTGCGCAAAACTTGTTAAGCTGCCTGGATATTCGCTGTTTCGGGGCAACATTTGCTATGAAGGCAAAAGAAGGAAACAATGTAGCTATCTCCATACATGGCCCTGTCCAAGTAAATCATGGGATAAACATCTGGAGTGAGAACAACATCTTTTCAGAACAAATCATGTCACCTTTTGTAAATCCTAAAGAAAAGAAATCCGATGACGAGAAAGACAAAGCGGCAACTACACTTGGGCGTCAATCTAAATTACAGGAGGGACATTACTTGCATCACTTTTCTATCAATCCTAAGAATCTTGAAGAAATTGTAAGCTTGGCAGGAGAAGGTAGCCGGAATCTATCAGATGAAGATATTACTAAACTCAAAACAGCGTTTCGTCTTGGTGCTACTTATTTTGATTCGGCTGCCAAAGCGGGTATAGATAACGAATTGTTACTATGGGTACAGTTAAAACCTGATTCCAAAAAAGTATTGCCATCTTTTTCTAACCTGATTAAGATAACTAAAAAGGAAGACAAAGTCATTATCGATTTGTCAGAGGTCAAGTCTATCATCAATGAAAATCAGGAAGATATACAATCCGTTGAACTGTACTACTTAAAAAATAGTGTTGAAATTAGCAACGCTCCTGAAAATTGCAAAAAGTTTAATATTATCTCAGGAAAGGAAATCAAAAGTGCGGAAGCTAAATAAAGACTATGCAAAAGCTTATTTCATTTGACATAGAAGCAGACTTTGGTTTTCTCAAAAAACCAGATACTAATGAGCCGGTTTATATTACCTACAATATGCTTCATAAGCCTGCTCTGTTAGGTATTTTGGGTGCAATAATAGGTTTAAGCGGTTTTAAGATAGTGCTGGAAACAAGCCGGAAAAAAAAGAGAAGATACATACCCGAATACTACGAGAAATTAAAAGACTTAAAAGTTGGCATAAAGCCCTTGAACGATGAAAGGGGAAATTTTACTAAAACAGTCGTTCGTTATAATAATAGTGTCGGTTATGCAAATAAAGACGGCGGTACTTTAATCGTGGACGAACAGACATTAGTGAAGCCAAGCTATCGGTGCTTCTTATTATTGGATATGGATCAGGCATTGCATGAAAAGCTATACCAATATCTTAAAAACAACAAAGCTGAGTATCTGCCTTATTTAGGTAAAAATGACTTCTCAGTCTGGTGGAAAAGCTTTAAAGAAGACTATATAGTTAAGCAATTCGATTTTTCTAGTAGTTTCAAAGTATCCTCATTAGTTAAAAAATCAGAAACACTTACCAAAGCAATTGTGCAGGCAATGGGTAGAGCAGCAAGAAACCAAACAGAGATTGAGTTTACTTTCTTTGAGCGGCTTCCAATTGCTTATAGAACTGACTTGATGCAATACGAGTTAGCCGATTTTGCTTTTACAAACGCAACTTTAGCACAAGAGTATAGACTAGATAACCTCTTTCAGATTAACCAGAATGAAACCATCCATTTGTTTTAAATCCTTCTCCGAGATAGTAGATTTGAAGGAAAATGAACCTCTATTGAAGATATTAAAGGATAGGGATAAATACTTTGCGCATACCCATAAAAACAAGTCTAAAGAAACGCTTGATCAACATTTAAAACTTGTAACTGCATACTTCCTCAAACTTGTTAAAGAGCATTATCTAGAAAAAATAGTAGATAATCTTATTGTTAAAAGTATTCCAGAGGGTTTTTCTGATAAGGTAAAGATGGGTAATTTCATCAAGGAGTCATTTTTCAAAACAATACTGTATCACGATTTTGGGAAAATAAATCATCTTTTTCAGGAAAAAAAGATGCAAAATTTAAGGAGTGACTTTAAAATTGTCAGGCATAAAGTTGATTCTCAGCACTCAATTATTAGTGCTTATATATATCTCATGCATTTGCTGGACAGTGAAATATTAGCATTTAACGAGCTGGAACAAGTATTTATTGATACTATCGTTTCTAGTTTTGCCTATCCAATAGTAAAACATCATGCAAAATATTTGGATTCTGTAGTAGATACTGACTTTAATGAGCAAACAAACTTTTTTGTAGAGTACCTGGAGCTTTTCGAGTGTGAAAAGCCTCAAAATATAGATTTGCTTCATGAGATAGCTACAAAGATAGAAACTACATTTCGACAATTTGATAATTTGGAGGTCGACCATTTTCCTATTTATGCACTGCTAAAACTCAACTTTTCTCTGCTCACTGCATCTGATTACTATGCTACCGGAGAATACGCCCAGAACTTGAAAGTAGATGATTTCGGGTTAATAGCTGGAAAGTTCAGAGATGATATTATCGACAGTTTCAAAACTACTAAGAGTTACAATGAAGAACTGTTTGCTGATACAGATAAGCTCATAAATATTCCTTTTGAGCAATTGAATGAAAGAAATGAAGATAACCTAAACTCCCTAAGGAAAAAGCTGGCTGCTGAAGCGCTGACTAACATTCGTAAATATTCGGATAGCAATTTATTTTATCTGGAAGCTCCTACCGGTGCTGGAAAAACAAATGTTTCTTTAGCAATTGCTATAGAATTACTAGAGAAAGATTCAGTACTCAATAAGGTTTTCTATGTATTTCCATTTACTACCCTGGTAACCCAAACTTTTGATAGTATAAAGAACATACTAAAGACAAACAATGAGCATATCATCCAACTACACTCAAAATCAGGCTTTCATCAGCAAAATGAAAAAGAAAATGATGGCAATTACGGCGAAAATAGGTTAAATTTTATCAATAATCATTTTGTCAATTATCCTATTACACTACTAACACACATCAAATTCTTTGATGTCTTAAAAGGCAACAGCAAAGAAAACAACTATATCTTCCACCGCCTGGCTAACTCTATAGTGATCATTGATGAACTTCAGACTTATAATCCCAAACACTGGGATAAAACAATCTACTTTTTGAGCAAATATGCCAAGCTTTTCAATATGAAGATCATTTTGATGTCGGCGACACTGCCTAAAATTGGTAGATTGCTATCAGATCAAGATTTGGCTAAAGAAATCAAGTATTTGATTAGTTGGGAAAGTAAGCCTTTGTATTTCAGGAATAAAAATTTCGCAGGCCGGGTTGAATTTGATTTTAGCTTACTTGATAAATGGAACTGGCAAAGCCCGAGAGGTGATGAAGCCAGGAAGAGATACTTAGAGGAGTTGGCACAAAAGGTTTATGATGAAAGTGAAATGTACGCTCGCGATGTTTCTAAGAAAAGAGGAGCGGTTAGAACTTTAATAGAATTTATCACAAAAAAGTCTGCTTCCCAGTTTTTTAGAAAAATTCAAGAAAATGATCAGTTTAAAGATTATAAACTCTATTTAATTTCTGGAGAGATATTAGATCCTAGAAGAAGACATATTATCAATGCTATCAAGGATAATAAGGATCGTAAAGTAATTCTAGTAACAACACAGGTCATTGAAGCTGGGGTAGATATTGATATGGATTTAGGATTCAAAGATCGTTCATTGATTGATAGTGACGAACAATTAGCCGGAAGAGTTAATCGTAATGCTAGCAAAGATCATTGTAAAATTTTTATGTTTGATTATGATCAAGAAGCATTTGTCTATCGCGGGGATCCTAGATTGAAAATTGATGATCTCAAGAAAAGAGATACATACAAAAACATCCTTCAGACTAAAGATTTTGATTCGGATTTTTACAACCTTGTACAGGATAAAATTACAAAAGATAATCGAAATGAGGCTGTGAATAATTTATCCGAATATCTTCGGGCATTCAAAAGGTTCAATTTTAAAGCGATAAACCAGGGATTTCAATTAATTGAGCAGGACAATGAAAGTGTGTTTGTTCCTTTGCCTATTCCAAAAGAAGATTTCTCGGAAGAAGACCTCAAAACTTTCAAAAGCATCCATATTTCTGAATATTCAGTAAAGGATAAACTTTGTTTTTCAGGAAAGGATGTTTGGCTGAGATATGTAGATATTGTGACAGAATCTCACGACAAAAAAAAGACTTATTTTGAGAATCAAACACAGTTAAAACAAATTTACGGATTACTTTCTAAGTTTATGTTTTCAGTTTTTTCTCAACAAGCTGAAAGTCTAAAAGAATTTTCTGATTACAATGAAGAACAGTCAACTTATAAGCAGTATGGTATATATTATCTTTCCATGTGGCAAGAAATATATAGCTACGAGAATGGTTTAGATATAAACAAGGTAGAAAATGGTGGAATTTTTCTATAAATTTAAAAAGATTAAAGTTCATATGACCGACTACACCCAACACATCACCATCAATCCTGCCCAACGCAGTGGAAAGCCTTACATCCGGGGGATGCGTATCATGGTGTATGATGTGTTGAGTTATCTGGCTGCCGGAGATACGATAGAGAAGGTTCTGGATGATTTTCCCAGGCTCACCAGAGAGGACATATTGGTCTGCCTGGCATACGCTGCTGATACAGAGAAATGATAAATTTTCAGGAAATGCTGCTAATTTGGAAATAAACGTAGTTTACTTAAATTGTAGTCATGAACAAAACTAAACATATCTCCCAACTGGTCGGCCAGGCTGTACGGCAGATAGATCCTGATGCTGAAGTGGTGCTTTTTGGTTCTCAGGCAAGAGGCGATAGTCATGAGGAATCCGACTGGGATTTTCTGATCCTTACGTCTCAAGAAGTAACCCGACCTCTGAAAAAAGAAATAAGAGATGCACTTTGGGATATTGAAATAGTGCAGGACGCTATTATAAGTAGCTTGATAGTGTTTTCAGATGCTTGGAAAGAGGTTGCAGCATGGCCTATCCATCAAAATATTGACAGGGATGGTATACCGCTATGAGTTCTTTAAATGATTTAGTTAACTACCGTATTGCTAGGGCTAAAGAAGCCTTAAAGGAGGCGCAGACGCTGGGTGACAGTGCATTATGGAATGGTGCTATCGGTGCTATCAACCGGCTTTATTATGCCTGTTTTTATATAGCGGATGCTCTGCTGATATCACACAAGATAAGTCACAAAAACACATGCAGGCACAAAACACCAGATGAACCTGCATTTTGGAAAAAACAAGATAATACAGCCGGAAGAACTAAAGTTTTACAATGAATTGTTTGGCGACAGGTTTGAAAGCGACTATGGAGAATTTTCAAATTTTACAGAAAATGATTTTCGGCATTTGTTTCCGCAAGCGGAGCAGTTTATCCGTCTTATCGAAAATATAATCATCAATGCTTGATGCTGTATCTCACCCCCACACATATCAACTACTACTATGTATGCCAGCGGAAGCTTTGGCTGTTTCATCATGGCATTCGCATGGAACATACCTCTGATACGGTGACAGAGGGGAAGTTAATCCATGAAACCAGCTATCCACAACGTGCGGCTAAGTATACAGAATTGGAGTTACCCGGAGCAAAGATTGATTTTTACGATGCCAAAACCAAGACGGTGCATGAAGTGAAGAAGTCTAACAAAATAGAAGTTGCCCATATCGCGCAGGTAAAATACTATCTGTATTTGCTGGAAGAAGCAGGGGTAGAGCATCCCAAAGGGCTGATTGAGTATCCCAGGCTACGGCAAACCGAAGAAGTTACTTTGACAGCAGATGACAGAAAGGCGATTCAGGAATGGATAGAGGATATCAACCGTATTGTTACGTTGCCTACCGCACCACCCTTGCTGCGTAGTAAGATTTGTAAACGTTGCAGTTACTATGATTTTTGTTATGTAGAGGAGGGATTGAAGGACTGAGGGATTGATGTTAATATAACATGACATATTGGATATGGACGACAGGATATTATTTCGGGAGGAGTTTAAGCAGCGAACGAAGCTGTTTGCTTTGCGTGTGGTTAAGCTCTATCAGGCTTTGCCTAAAACAGGTTAGGCCCGGGTGATGGGAAACCAACTGTTGCGCTCTGCTACGTCTGTTGCGGCAAATTATCGCGCTGCCTGCCGAGCACGTTCACAAAAAGAATTTTTTAGTAAATTAAGCATTGTTGTGGAAGAAGCCGACGAGTCTTTATTTTGGCTGGAAATGCTTGTGGAAGCAGCCATAGTGGATACCAACAAACTACAACCTTTAATCACCGAAGCTATAGAAATACTAAAAATTGTTGCCACCGCCCGCAAAAATGCTTCAAAATAATACAACATAAAAAATATATTTCCCATCAGTCCTTCAATCCTTCTATGAAAAAGACCTACTATCTATTCAATCCCGGACGACTCAGCCGGAAAGACAACACCTTAAAATTTGTGCCGGTAGATGAATCAGGCAAAGAAGGAACGCCACGGTATCTTCCTGTAGAGCAGGTGGGACAATTATTTGTCTTTGGCAGCCTGGATACCAACAGTGCTTTGTACAATTTTCTGGGTAAGCACCAGATCAGTCTGCACTTCTTTGATTATTATGAGCACTACACTGGTTCTTTTTATCCCAAAGAATACCTGCAAGCTGGAAAAATGCAAGTGTGCCAAACGCTGCACTATGCCGATCATCAGAAGCGCATGCAGATTGCAAAAAGTCTGATAGAAGGGGCCAGCTACAATATGCTGCGCAACCTAAAGTATTACCAGGGCAGGGGCAGGGCGGTAGATCATCTTATCACGGATATTGCCGCTTTGCAGGCAAGCATCAGTGCGGCTGCGGACATTCCGATGCTGATGGGCATTGAAGGCAACGTCCGGCAGTTGTACTACCGGGGATTTGATGAGATTCTTCATGATTTTCAGATGAATGGACGCAGCAAGCAACCTCCACAGAATGAAGTCAACGCCCTGATATCTTTTGGCAACATGCTGTGCTATACCACTTGTCTGGATCAGATTTATCATACCCAATTGAATCCGACCATTAGCTTTTTGCATGAACCTGGTACCCGACGTTTCTCTCTGGCTTTGGATCTAGCTGAAATTTTCAAACCTTTGCTGGTGGACAGGACGATCTTCAGTTTGTTAAACAAGAAAGTGTTGCAAGCCAAAGATTTTGACGATAAGCTGAACCGGGTGGTGCTGAAAGAAAATGGCAAACAAAAATTTACCAAAGCCTGGAAAGATCGTTTGAAGGAAACCATTAAACATCGTAGCCTCAAGCGCAATGTTAGTTATAAGCATCTGGTCAAGCTGGAATGCTATAAACTGTCCAAACACTTACTGGACATTCAAGTGTACGAACCCTTTAAAGCTGGTGGTAAGGTTGGGCAAAAGGTATCTGTGACAGCAAGTTCTTTGATATATTGGTTTATAAAAACAAGAAGCAATGTATGTAATTTTAGTGTATGATATCGGAGAAAAGCGGGTAGGGAAAATGCTTAAGCTCTGTAGGCGTTACCTCAATTGGATACAAAACTCTGTTTTTGAAGGTGAGCTTACGGAAGTACAGCTCAAACAATTGAAAGCTGAGGCAAATGGGTTGATGGAAAAACAAGACAGTCTGATCATTTTCAAAAGTAGAGAAGAACGCTGGCTAGAAAAAGAAGTGATTGGAGAAGAAAGAGCTTCTACTGACCAGTTTCTTTGAGTACTATGCGACGTTTTCGTCGTCGTTGCAGTGCCTTGTCTGACTGATTCTGTTGCTTTTAATTGCATAGGACGTATAATCCTATGATTTTCAGCACATTATGAAGTCGTCGTAGGCCGAGCCAAATCGTATGATTGCAGGTAGACGACTGTAAGTTGTCAGAAAGCCACTGAAATGTTGCTATGCATCATTTTAAAGCCTATTTTTATGTCCAAGGCCCCCGGCTCATAATCGCACCATAGTGGAATTGAAATCCCCCAGCGACGTAAGAGCTAATAGCAGTAAGTACAACTCATAATCGCACCATAGTGGAATTGAAATTCATTGATTACACTCGTACATATGTGTATAAGGAGTCTCATAATCGCACCATAGTGGAATTGAAATAAAAAAAAGCAACGAAGTGTAAGAACTTCGTTGCTTCTCATAATCGCACCATAGTGGAATTGAAATAGGGACGTACTACAATCAGGGCATATAATGATACGGCTCATAATCGCACCATAGTGGAATTGAAATAAAGAAATTCTTGAACTACTCACAATGGAGGGCTTCCTCATAATCGCACCATAGTGGAATTGAAATATTTTGAGTTTCTTGCAAACAGATAATACCAGCTTCCTCATAATCGCACCATAGTGGAATTGAAATAAAATAGATATTGCAACAACATCTGGATTCGAGAAGGCTCATAATCGCACCATAGTGGAATTGAAATTTCATTAGCAAATCTACTTTTGCGCAAATTCATACGCTCATAATCGCACCATAGTGGAATTGAAATAGAGTTGCAGCAGTGGATGCAGCAATTACTGCAATGCTCATAATCGCACCATAGTGGAATTGAAATATGTATTGGCCGTTCCCCGTCTCACCCATACCTGCAACTCATAATCGCACCATAGTGGAATTGAAATTTACTTAACAAGCTCACATTGCTGTATGAAGGCCCCTCATAATCGCACCATAGTGGAATTGAAATTTTAGGGGTTGTGAAAATGCAGATCAACGATGTGATCTCATAATCGCACCATAGTGGAATTGAAATACAGACCATACAAACCCTAAAAGACACAGCCGAAAGCTCATAATCGCACCATAGTGGAATTGAAATACAGCAAGCCCCGAGGTGGAGGCTGTTGCACCAAATCTCATAATCGCACCATAGTGGAATTGAAATACTCGAGCCTACGACATTCGCTACCGACCCTGTGAACTCATAATCGCACCATAGTGGAATTGAAATCCGGCAACCTGGCGTGTTCCGGAAGGGTGTCCAGCTCCTCATAATCGCACCATAGTGGAATTGAAATATCAGGCGCACTTCGATGAAGTGGTCGGCTGTGGTTCTCATAATCGCACCATAGTGGAATTGAAATTTGCTTCCTCGCCGTCGAGTCCTTCGATCTGCTCGTACTCATAATCGCACCATAGTGGAATTGAAATATAATAGGTGTTGTGCTTTTAACACATGCATTGGTAGCTCATAATCGCACCATAGTGGAATTGAAATACGCTAACCAACCTGCGGATATGGTCATAGATGGTTCTCATAATCGCACCATAGTGGAATTGAAATAGAAAGGTTAGGCTATATATCTGATTTTCAGAGCAAACTCATAATCGCACCATAGTGGAATTGAAATATATAGGAATTGGCTAAAGGAACCGATGGGATGTGTCTCATAATCGCACCATAGTGGAATTGAAATTAACTGGACCATATAAGAACGTGCAATACTCTGTTCCTCATAATCGCACCATAGTGGAATTGAAATATATAGGAATCGGCTAGAGGAACCTGCGTGATGTGTCTCATAATCGCACCATAGTGGAATTGAAATTCGATTTTGTATCGGTCTTGGTACTGGTCGATGGCCGCTCATAATCGCACCATAGTGGAATTGAAATAAATTGAGGAAATAACCATTTGCAAAACATAATTTGCTCATAATCGCACCATAGTGGAATTGAAATCAAAATCATTTAAGGGATATTTTAAAGGAAGTGATTCTCATAATCGCACCATAGTGGAATTGAAATAGACCGATACAAGGTTTATCACAATGATTATGAATTCTCATAATCGCACCATAGTGGAATTGAAATGAAGTGGTATCGGGCATTCCAGCGATGAGCTGATCGCTCATAATCGCACCATAGTGGAATTGAAATGTGCGTAGTTCGTGTATAATATCTAGAACCCACCTTCTCATAATCGCACCATAGTGGAATTGAAATAGGCTTACCGTCTAATATGCAGGTCTGCGCACTCTCCTCATAATCGCACCATAGTGGAATTGAAATTATGTAAAAGTCTGTTTTCTAATAGTTTCCACCTTCCTCATAATCGCACCATAGTGGAATTGAAATATCAGTAACTGATTGCGCTGTTGCGTTGAAGTTGAACTCATAATCGCACCATAGTGGAATTGAAATGCAGATGATGGAAGAAGAACAAATACAGAAACTCATTCTCATAATCGCACCATAGTGGAATTGAAATATGATTGGCAACAAAGATTTGCTTTTTATTCGTGAACTCATAATCGCACCATAGTGGAATTGAAATCTTACAGGGGTTTCAATGATCACTAACATGGTAGCTTCTCATAATCGCACCATAGTGGAATTGAAATGCAGTTTTCAATACCAGAAAGGTTAATGGTTTCTAGCTCATAATCGCACCATAAGTGGAATTGAAATATCTTTAATTGAAGAATACTTTTTAATGTTTAAATACTCATAATCGCACCATAGTGGAATTGAAATATCAGAACGATGCGGACAGTGACACTCATGCTGATTCTCATAATCGCACCATAGTGGAATTGAAATCGGCAAGAACAATAACTAATGGGTCAAATGGAACATCCTCATAATCGCACCATAGTGGAATTGAAATAGAGCATTGCTTATTGCAAGAACAGAAATACTTTCACTCATAATCGCACCATAGTGGAATTGAAATTTGGATGATAAATTCGTGCCTGATTCTTACAATGGACTCATAATCGCACCATAGTGGAATTGAAATAAGGAAATAAGAACGGAAAAACAAAAAGCAATAGGGGCTCATAATCGCACCATAGTGGAATTGAAATGTTTGATAACAGCACGAATCTGGAAGAAGACACAGCCTCATAATCGCACCATAGTGGAATTGAAATAACAATGGAGGCTTCAGGTATAGGAAATGGCGGTACTCATAATCGCACCATAGTGGAATTGAAATAAAGCTAATCAGCCTGATGGCGGGTTCATTCCTAACCTCATAATCGCACCATAGTGGAATTGAAATATTCAGCAGAGACCGATACCGACGCATAATTTCTACCTCATAATCGCACCATAGTGGAATTGAAATAGGGATATTGGGGTTACTAATTAATCGAAAAAACGATCTCATAATCGCACCATAGTGGAATTGAAATTCATTAAGCAGCCCCCAGTTTAGTGATCGCTCCAGCCTCATAATCGCACCATAGTGGAATTGAAATATTTACAATGGCTTTGATTTGATTTTGTTTGAAAAACTCATAATCGCACCATAGTGGAATTGAAATAACGGTATTGGTGATATATATCAATTTGTCATCAGTCTCATAATCGCACCATAGTGGAATTGAAATCTGCTTTGTTCGCCTCCCCTTGTGCGTAAGCTGTCTCTCATAATCGCACCATAGTGGAATTGAAATAATGCTCGAACATCGTTAAGTAAATCAATCATATAACTCATAATCGCACCATAGTGGAATTGAAATACTTAAAAAGTTCTAGCAAAATGGACTGACTACGAACTCATAATCGCACCATAGTGGAATTGAAATATTTCTATGTTATCTAATTCAAACTGATTACAGTCACTCATAATCGCACCATAGTGGAATTGAAATGCATCTGTATCTACAATGAACCACCCTCACATTATCCTCATAATCGCACCATAGTGGAATTGAAATGTGGTTGGTTGCATAAGCCTTTTAATGTGGGCGATACTCATAATCGCACCATAGTGGAATTGAAATTAGACAATAGATGAGGATAGCGTGAATGTTAGCGTACTCATAATCGCACCATAGTGGAATTGAAATTTTTCTCATCAGGGCACAGCGAAAGTTTAGCATAGACTCATAATCGCACCATAGTGGAATTGAAATACGGGTTGTCTGACAGTAGTTTGAATCCTTGCAGATCCTCATAATCGCACCATAGTGGAATTGAAATATCAAAAAAGAGGCATGTATAACCTGTTCAACATTTGCTCATAATCGCACCATAGTGGAATTGAAATATAAATCAGGCTTAAAAGACAAACCATCATCGTTAATCTCATAATCGCACCATAGTGGAATTGAAATATAAATCAGGCTTAAAAGACAAACCATCATCGTTAATCTCATAATCGCACCATAGTGGAATTGAAATATTAAAAAGGAGGCATGTATAACCTGTTCAACATTACTCATAATCGCACCATAGTGGAATTGAAATGCTTGAGCCTACGACATTCGCTACCGACCCTGTAAACTCATAATCGCACCATAGTGGAATTGAAATTGTTCTCCCAGCTATCTGTTACAGGTTTGATCTGCTTCTCATAATCGCACCATAGTGGAATTGAAATTGTTTTGCGCAGAATCAGAGTTCATAATTAACCCCCTCTCATAATCGCACCATAGTGGAATTGAAATTTGGAACCTAATTTGAGGGCTTTTGTTAAACTGGTACTCATAATCGCACCATAGTGGAATTGAAATCAGACTGCGGGGCCCGGATAATCCTTACTTCACCAATCTCATAATCGCACCATAGTGGAATTGAAATTGTTTGCGCAGAATCAGAGTTCATAATTAACCCCCCTCATAATCGCACCATAGTGGAATTGAAATAAATGAAAAAGCTGGCATTGTACCAGGACATGGATTCTCATAATCTCACCATAGTGGAATTGAAATAATAATTTGCACCTGGATACAGTTGCATGCTATCACTCTCATAATCGCACCATAGTGGAATTGAAATAAAAAATGGTGTAATAAGGATTACTAAAGCACAGAACCTCATAATCGCACCATAGTGGAATTGAAATAATTTTGGGTAATTTGTTGAAAATACCACCTGCAAAACTCATAATCGCACCATAGTGGAATTGAAATCTACTTGCCCATTGCTATTAAACGCTAGTCCTGTGCTCATAATCGCACCATAGTGGAATTGAAATTGCGTGAACAAGGTGGTAATACTCTTCGTTGATTTTCTCATAATCGCACCATAGTGGAATTGAAATAAAGAAAACTTGGAAGTCCTCAAAAAAACGTTGGGTCTCATAATCGCACCATAGTGGAATTGTAATAGTCAAGATCAGCGAGTTTTTTGTTTTTGATTTTGCCTCATAATCGCACCATAGTGGAATTGAAATCTGGAAGGTGTATGGCGGCAGTCCTGCGGAGACGTTCTCATAATCGCACCATAGTGGAATTGAAATGCGACTCGGCAATAGAGAGGTTGGCAAGGGGTCGTTCTCATAATCGCACCATAGTGGAATTGAAATCTTCCTGGATGCCATTGGCAATGATCTGGGCTATCTCTCATAATCGCACCATAGTGGAATTGAAATATGGGTAGATTGCCTTGAGCTATTAAGGAATAAAGACTCATAATCGCACCATAGTGGAATTGAAATTTATATGCAGACATTGATTTTGTACGTGGGCAGAACCTCATAATCGCACCATAGTGGAATTGAAATGCACATCATTCAACAGAGATGATGTATTTGCAGGATTCTCATAATCGCACCATAGTGGGATTGAAATTCCCTATTGTGCGATAACTCGTACCATAATGGCCTACTCATAATCGCACCATAGTGGAATTGAAATTAGCTTGATTATCAGAAAGATCACCAGCAGCAGAAGCTCATAATCGCACCATAGTGGAATTGAAATTAGCAGTATTTATACTTTATGGCGGATGAATCGGTAAGTTGATAAAGCGAAAAAAAGTAGGCAGATTTGAAGTAACGAAACTAAAAACCTATGCCTACTCTACAGATCAGCAAGACTGAAATGCAAAAGCTAGATACAGAAAGATTCTCACATCCACAAGTTTTAGTGCAGCGCCGTTTGCATTGTGTATATCTAAAAGCTAATACCTCATTGAGTAACCAGGTGATCGGGCTGTGTATGCAGGTGCACCCTAATCAAGTGGGGAAGTATGTCAGGTGCTATGAGCAAGAGGGAATAGCGGCACTATCCACTACTGCTTATGGTAGGAATCGTAGTGTTCTGGAAGATCATGCTAAATTGCTGGTCGACGATTTCATTACACGTCCTCCATTGAGTCTAGCTGAGGCGCGCCATCGCATCATTGAGCTAACGGGCATTGAAAGAGATATCAGCCGCGTAGAAGCTTTTCTCAAAAGGCATGGCTTTGTCTACCGCAAGTGCGGTTATGTGCCGGGCAAAGCAGACCCCGAACAGCAGCAGCAGTGGCTAGAGGAATCTTTTCAAAGCGAACTACAAGTTGCTCAGAAAGGGGAAAAGGTCTTGCTTTTTGTAGATGCGGCTCATTTCGTGCTCTCTCAGTTCTGCTGTATGATGTGGTGTGTTAAGCGGCTCTTCTTACGATCTGGAGCGGGTCGGAATCGCATCAACGTGCTGGGGGCCCTAAACGCCATCAGCCAGCAAGTCACTACCGCGCGGCGGCCGCCCTTATCAATACCAGTTATGTCAATGCAAGGGTTCTCCAGGACTTTCTCTTAAAGCTTAGAAAAGAGTATCCGCTCTTGCCCATCACCATCGTTTTGGACAACGCCCGCTACCAGCACTGTAAAGCCGTCATCGCTTTTGCTGAAAACTTACAGATTAAGCTGTTGTTCTTGCCCCCTTACTCCCCCAATCTTAACATCATTGAAAGGCTCTGGAAATTTGCTAAAAAAAAGGTCTTGTATGGAAAGTACTACGAACGCTCTGAGCAGTTTCACAAGACTATCTATGATTTCTTCGAGCAGATAGACCAGCACCAGGAGCAGCTCAAATCCCTGCTCACTCTTAAATTCCAAACCTTTGACAACTCACGAATCTATGCGCCATGAAGTATAGTTGGATAAATATAGCGTATTAGAGGCTTATGAATGTAGCCAAATCCCTGGATGTTGTATCCAATTTTAGATTGCACCTTCTTTTATGGTTTTATTACTTTTGACTACAACAAGCGTAGATTAGGCTACATCTATGGCCTGTTTGGCTGTATCTATTGGTTTGTGACAGCGTATAATTTTATAACATTAAACAATACAGATACAAAAAAACAATGATGATGAAAATTACCATAACAGGTTCGTTAGGACACATCAGCCAGCCGCTGACCAAAGCATTGATAGAAAAAGGCCATACCGTGACGGTGCTCAGCAGCACCCCGGACAGGCAATCAGCCATTGAAGCCTTGGGTGCGCATGCTGCCATTGGCTCATTAGAAAACGTTGACTTTATTACCGACACATTCACCGGTGCAGATGCCGTGTATTGTATGATTCCACCGGGCAATTACTTTGATCAAAACCTCGACTTGCTGGCGTATTTTCGCAGACTTGGCCATCACTATGCACAAGCCATCAGGCAATCAGGGGTAAAGCGGGTGGTCAACTTGAGTAGTATTGGTGCTCATCTGGATAAGGGCAATGGGATTCTACTTGGTGCTCACCAGGTAGAGAACATACTGAATGAACTACCGCCTGAGGTAACCATTGTGCACATGCGCCCCCTTGGTTTCTACTACAATCTATATGGCTTTGTAGATATGATCAAAAAGCAGGGCGTTATGGCTGCCAATTATGGGGGAGATGACCGTTTGACATGGGTTTCTCCCGAAGATATAGCAGCGGCAGTTGCTGAAGAACTCGTCACACCATTTACCGGTCGGAAAGTGCGTTATGTGGCAAGCGACGAACTTACCGGCAATGAAACAGCCCGTATTTTGGGAGAAGCTATTGGAAAGCCCAATTTAACATGGAACATTATTCCTAGCGAACAAATGCGAAGTGGTTTGGAGGCAGTCGGTATGAAACCTGATATTGCTGCCGGTTTGGTAGAAATGTATGCCAGCCAGCATAGCGGATTATTAGGAGAAGATTATTACCGCCATCAACCAGCCGTGATGGGTAAGGTAAAGATGACCGATTTTGCCAAGGACTTTGCGGCTGCTTACAAACAAGGATAGAGATACTATGTTATTGCAAGCATACAATCTCAATAAGAGTAAAACATCTTTAAAATTAAAAATAAAGTATTATGAAAGCGATTTTGTTGAACAAAACAGGTGACGTAGAAAACCTGAAATATCAGGATACAGATCAACCCACCTTGAAAAAAGGCGAGGTGCTGGTAAAGGTCAAAGCCATAAGCATTAATCCTCTGGATGTAATAGCTCGAGCTGACGACACATTGCTGACCCAGTTTTTGGGAGAAGAAAGACCAGTAATTCTGGGATGGGATATTTCCGGTGAAATCTCAGAGAAGGCCGAAGATGTCAATCAGTTTGACATAGGCGATGCTGTGTTTGGTATGCTAGAAGCTGATAAAGGTGGTGCCTATGCGGAATATGTTGCCGTATCCGCTTCCT
>CATQIH010000055.1 GCA_958296015.1 Cyclobacteriaceae bacterium | reverse complement strand
GTCTTCAATCTTCATTCCTACATCAAGAGTTAGCTTGTCATCATCACCTTCAATTTTCTTCACAACTTCATTAAAACAAAAATCATAAATATGATCAATCAAAATATCTTTTAACCTCTCTTGTTCCCTCTTTTTCATTGTTTATATTATACAATATATATTATAATCTATAAATTATAATCATTTATCGCCATTCTCATAAGCCTGCAACCACCTTTCCAACACTTGCATGATGATGTCTGTGGGTGAGTCTTTCCCATTCTCATTGGCCACTTTCTTGAATCGGTTTAACATTTCTGTCTTTACCCGCAGCGTCGTATATGGCTTTTCCTTCGGTGCATCCTTCACACTATCCAGCACATCTTTTACATCATAGGCATCATTCACTGATTTGGCAGAAGCCTGCTTATTCATATCCAGCGAACCCATCATCAATTCGGATCTTGATTTTGGTTTGGCCTTGGCTTTGGTTTCTTTGGTGCTCATACGTTTACTATTTTAGAAGCTTGATAAATTCTTTGATGTATTGGTTATACTCGTCGGTCGGATCTGTCTTGGGTACGATCTCCGTGACCGTAGAAACATCCCGCTTGTAGCGCGCTAGGTTGCTGATATAGGCAGTCATCAGTTCCAATCCATTGTAGCCATCCAGATTACCCAACAGGCTATGCTCTACGGTACGATCCCGCTTATTAATGATACCGATTACCTGTTTGTTATATTTCTCCACAATGGGCTTAATGATGTCTAAAAAATGACGGGCTGATTTCACATCAAAAGGGCTGGCGACCAGTGGAACAGCGATGATATCCGAGGCCCCTACGATCAGGTTGGTTTCGGTTTCGTCTATCCGGCCAGGGCTGTCTATAAAGATCACATCATATTCGTTTTCTGATTTCTCTATCAGTTCAATAAACCGCTTCTGGTTATCCTTCTGGCTCCAGTCGTACCAGACCACCGGATAGCCTTTTTCCGGATAGCCTTCCATCTCCCGCAGATCCCGCAGACTTCCCTGCTTGTCTCCATCAATGACCAGTACTTTCTTTTTGGTACGGTGATGCACGGCCACGGCGGTGATGGTGCAAAGGGTGGTTTTGCCTGATCCGCCTTTCTCGGTCATGAATGAAATGATCTTTGCCATAGGTTGGGTTAGTTAATGGCAATATAAACATACGCTTATATCTTACAAAATATAGTATATATATTATTTTTTATACATTATAATGTATACATTATGAGTATAGCACATCAACACAAAAGCCAGGTGTTGGCCTGGCTCTGTTAAAGTTTAGATTTCCCTTTGACTATAAAGCTGCTTCACCTGATTGTATTTAGCTTTATTCTGCTCAGCATTCCAAAGGTCATACTGTAACTGAAGATTGAGCCATAACCGAGCGGTAGTATCAAAAGCTTTTGCCAAGCGCAATGCCATTTCAGGACTAATGCCTGTATGGCCGTTGATCACTTCAGATAAATTTTTCCGAGAAACTCCTAGTGCTTCGGCTGTTTGAGTTACTGTTAAATTCAAAGGGATAAGATAATCTTCCTTCAACATCTCTCCCGGATGAGGGGGATTGAACATAGTAATCATAGACAGAGGTTTTAATTGAATAATTTTTTATAAGATTACAACGCTAGCTAAACAGTCAAATGCTAATGATAATCATCGTAATCCACATCGTATACATCTCCGTTTTCCATACGGAATGTAACACGCCAATTACCACTAACTTTAACAGCAAAGTGACCTTGTAAATCACCAATCAATGGATGAAAACCATCTCCGGGGGTTTTTACATCTTTCAACTCAGAAGCACCGTGCAGGCGGGCTAAAATTCTTCTTAATTTACCTACATGATCGGCTCTCACTTTTGACACATCTCCTCGCTCGAACATCAACTTTAATCCTTTGTGGTTGAATGAAATCAACATTTTTCAAAATTATGAATGTAATGGTCCTTGCGTCTGTTTTAACAGCCAGCCAGCTTTGCCTTTCGGCCTATATTAGTTAATATAACGTAAATATAACGTGTTACGTATCACTTACCAAATGTTTGTTAACTATTTTTATCCGTACTTCCTTTTGGTTCGATTGTGTACAACTACGGCGGTAATAGGTGTACAGGGTTATTTTACCTGATTCGCTTTTTTCGGTCATAAATGATCCGCAACTTGAGTTAGCTACTATGTTATGTTCAATAATCCTTTTAAAGCCCTTCCATATCAAGATATATTTGTTTCAAAAACAGTTGTATAATTGTAGATTGACATCCGTATTTTCTCCCTTGAAATAAGCCATTATCCAATTACTTGTCTAATGAGCTGCTTTACCTGGTTTCAACTGCCCGGCGGTCTTGCTCTATCAAAATATACTCTCGTAAGGCAATTGAGAATAAAAAGTGCTCCTACTCAAAAACGTCGTCATTTTCATCTACAGCCAAATTATTGCGTAATGAGAACAAAACAGCCGTGAGTGTAGGTTAAGAATAGCTTTTATATTTTGATAAACTGCTTATGTAGCATATTAAGAGCTGGCTATAACAATAACCTGATAGTTAATAAAAATTCGCTTTTTATTAATTATATAATTAAAGTTATGTTAAAAAAACTCTGTATAACACTTACTAGGGGTCAACAAGGGTGAACAACCGTAAGCATATACTTATCAAGTATCTAAATAAACATATACATTCAAAAGTATATGTAAAGAAAATGTTATATGGAAATAAAATAGTATACAGTTTAACATAACCTAAGTTACTAATCATTAAGTATAATTCAATCAGGAAGGTGTATTCCCTTTCTTCTCTTCCACAACAATTCCTTCCTACTGCTCTGCTTCTTCATGGCTCAATCGCCCAATTTTATACTTCTCCTCATACTCTCTGAATTGCAGACACACAAAATACATCTCTGTGCTTTCTGATATTCTACCTTTCACCTCGAACTTCATTAAGGTTTTTACGCCTTCGTCCTGATGCTCTCCTAGCACCAACATACTGACCATATTCGTCATATTTTGGTCTGGAAGGTAGAGTATGGAATACTAATATTTGTATATTAAAAAAGGGCGTTTACAATAGTCAAAAAGTGTTTATATCAATAGCCTATTAAATTTAACTATATTTATATGTATTAACTACTTCAATAGGTTTATACTAACATTGACTATCTAACACTATGATTTATGCTTATCTGCGGGTCAGTTCCGACAAACAGTCGGTAGAGAACCAACACTATGAAATCCTGAAGTATGCCGATTCAAAAAAGCTGGTCATTGACCAATGGATTGAAGAAACAGTCAGTGGCACTAAAAGCATAGACCAGCGCAAACTTGGACCTTCTTTACAGGCCATGCAAAACGCTGATATGCTCATTGTCTCCGAACTGTCCCGCCTGGGGCGGAACCTGATGGAGGTTATGAGCATCCTGCATACCTGCATGGAAAAAGAAGTGAAGGTATTCACGATCAAGGAAAAGTATGAACTGGGCAACAACATCAACTCTAAAGTACTGGCTTTTGCTTTCAGCCTGTCTGCGGACATTGAACGTCAACTGATCAGCCAGCGCACCAAAGAAGCCCTGGCCCGAAAGAAAGCGGAAGGTATGAAGCTTGGCCGGCCTAAAGGAAGTTTGTCTAAAAATACTAAGCTTTCAGGAAAGGAAGATCAGATCAGAGAACTGCTTTCTAAAAAGGTAAGCCACAGTGCCATTGCCCGAATTATGGGTGTCAATCGGTTGACGGTGACGCAGTTTGTAGAAAGCCGCAGACTTAACAAAGTAACGCCGCAGACTTAACGTCTTACTTTTTCCCTGGCAACAATTTCCTCGATAGTCACTTTTTTCTTAGCTAAAGACATTGTCTCGGCAGCTTTTTGCTGCTTGTCTGTGAATTGAAGCTGGGTAGTGAAATCTTTTTTGTTGAAGCTTTTCATAACGTTCATTTTCTTTGCCTTTATAGGCAAGCATAGGACGTTTAGTCTGTATTCCGCATCCCTATACACAAATGCAACAGATATTAAATATTTTTCGTTGGCCGAACCTGTTGCCTAAACAAGTAGTAATATATTTTAGCCTCCAATATTTAAAAGAACTTAATGTAATGCCTCGTCACAACTACACTCTATTAATATATAATGGAGAGGTGTCACACCGGCTGCAATATTGCTGAAAGCTCATGGCCTCTCTAATCTGATACCTGCCTTCCCGATCCCTTCTTCCTGTATCAAAAAGCATTCGGAAGAGATGCGTCTGGTTCTTACCTGGTTTCTTGTGGTGATAGTTTTCAAAGACTGCATCGATGCAGTCTCTGATCTGTGCCGGGGTGTACTTTTCCCCTACCTGGAAGCGATCACGTACCAGCTGGTACAAATGCCGGTTGACCTTATCCACCGGATTTATGTATTTGGTACACAACACAAAAATTTGATTCATTGAAAACACAAAATAGTGTATTACTACATAGTATGCATAGCGAAAACAAAAGTTTACAATAGTATGTATACGATTAAATTTTTATACATATTTATAAATTAGCTGTTTTAACGAGCTTATAATAATATTAAACTTTTTACATTATAATTTATTTTTTTATAAAGATAATTTCCAAAAACTATCTTTTAAAAAACTAATGTTATGAATTTTAAAATATGCAGATACTAAAAATTTGGACAGTGGTCAGTGAACTGAAGAAATGATAAGCAGCACCAAAAGCATAGACTAACGTAAACTCAGACTTTCTTTATTTTGCTTTTAGCTTGCCTACGGATATTGAATGCCAGCTGATCAGCCAACGTACCGAAGAGGCCCTGGCCAGGAAGAAAGCGGAAGGCATAAAGCTTGACCACCCAGAGAGTGGTTTGTCCAAAGAAACCAAACTCTCCGGAAAGGAAGACATGTTGTTGCCAGGATTGTGGACGTCAACTGGCTAAAAGTACTTCTCAAGCTTTTAGCCGATGCGCGATTCTCATGGAAATCGTTTGTAATTATATTATCTATACCCAAAATCCTCGAGCAGGTAAATTAATTTTTTAAAGATAAAGTATTCATATTTATGTATTGTGTATTTTGAGAAATAAAAAAATCAAAAATAAATTTTTAACTATACCCAAAATCCTCGAAGGACATTAAAACTTTTAATTTATTTTTGAAATATACTTTTGAAACTCTATAAGGAGTAAATGCACCAACTATACCCAAAATCCGCACCAACTATACCCAAAATCCGCACCAACTATACCCAAAATCCGCACCAACTATACCCAAAATCCGCACCAACTATACCCAAAATCCGCACCAACTATACCCAAAATCCTCAATACTTTTTTCACATCCATTGCTTTTGATATAATTCTTTTGCTACTTTGCTTCAACTAAAGCCAAACCTATGCGTGATAAAATAACCAAACAGCATAATGCCATCACCCAGGCTAAATATCAAATGACGAGTCTGGAGCTTAATCTATTTTCCTGCCTCATAGCAATGACAGATTTGCAAATGGAGGAAAGACAAAAAGTCAATATCAAAATTAGCGATATAGAGACTTTGTCTGGGAAACGGCATAAGCTGCATGATTATGACCAGGCATGTATAATGCTTCATACCAGAACAGCAATTGTAGAATATAGCGGAAAGAGAAAGAGGTTTAATTTAGTTATTTCCTCCGAATTGGATGAAGAATGCCGCCAGCTTCAGTTGGAAATGCATCCTGACATCAAACCTTGGTTTATCAGCCTTGATAAATATTTCACATACTACCAGCTGTCAATGATACTAAAGCTTGCTAGTAAGTACAGTAAGAGAATCTATCAGATGATTTGTCAGTTTCGAAGCACCGGCGTTATGATAGTTGGTTTGGAGGAACTAAAAGAACGCATTGGCGTGCTGTATCAAGATTACAGAACAGGAGAATGGATAGATCACTATCCCATAACGGGCAAGTTTCAACAGCGCGTATTAGATAAAGCCTGTGATGATATAAACACAACTACTGATATGCAAATTAGCTACAAGCCACTAAAAACCGGTAAGAAAACTACTGCTTATCAGTTTCATATCAAACACTGCCCTAACCAAGAAACTATTTCGTTTGATGAAGAAGAAAGCTTGGCTAACGTAGCAGTAGGTCACACCAAATTCTCCTATCCGCCCGGCGCTACTCCGGAAGTACGTCTTCCAGCCTATCGTCTGGCACCTTGGCAAGTGACTAAAATCATTAAAAATTTTGACGGACAAGAAATAGGAAAAGTGCTCTATGCCATCGATATGGCTTTGTCTGACAGAAAGATTACTAACTTAGGAGCTTATACTGCATCGCAGTTTGAAAAACACAAAGCTATTGGAATATTTAAACAGACTGATGACACTATTGCTGTTTGAAAACAATAGCAAAATTATGCCTTACTATGCCAAGCGTTTGTAGAGTACTACCAACGCCACCTGGTGGAACCAGAAGGCGGAACAAAATATTACCTTGTTTGCTGTAACTTCTTACCAGTTCAATTTCTCAGTAAAACGGACTTATCCCACAATAATTCTTTATCGGTAATGGTAGAAAGAAGAGGAAGTAAAATTCCCGTTATACCAAATAGTAAGTTGCTTTCTGTACTATTGTAAACATGCCTCTCCAATAAAGAAATTGTGCGTTGAGTCCAGAATGTGCATCCTTCCTTATAAGCATACTGCGAGCTTATCCGATAAAGGGTTTGATAAGTATGCGCGATACCCGCTGTCCCCTGATAAAAGTCAGGATTATTCACTGAATCACAAACATCATTTTTTCTTAGTAATGTGTTTAGTCCAGTTAGTTCAGCCATATTTGCCAGCTTTACATCATGATATAGTAGAGCAGCTTGATAAAGTAGGATAGTTGGGGCTAAATCACTATCATTCCAGGCAAGCCTATCCTCCGCGAATCTTTCGTCTTGAGTATTGGAAGGGAAATAGAAGTAAATCTTTTTAGAAAAATCTACTTCACGTCTTAGAGAAATCAGAAAGCGAAGTTCTTCCTTTATCTCAGACTTGAGCGCAGCATTGTTTGTTGACAAAGCGATATACACAAGCATCAACAAACACCCCGACAGCCCATTCATACCTACAGATACGTTGTTGGCGATAAACCTACTGGTATAGTGTTTTTTGGCCTTGGGAAACATCATTGATAGTAAGCTCTGCAAGTACTGCCTTGCATAGGTGTCTGACTGCCGTTTAGTGAAATAATAACTAATTTCAGTAGCTCTATAGATATCTTCAAAATTATCTTGACTAATAAGTTCTTTCGCTTGCCGGTATAAATAGTAGTCAACAGCAAGTAATTGATTTTCCATTTTCGAGGTTAAAATACCTTCTTTTTTAAACTCTTCGATGAGAAACAGTGCTCTTAGTGAATCTTGTTTACCATCAATAATTTTTGAAATAAGTTTTTCAAGGTAGAAGGTTGCCAACTTAACATGCTGTTGATTGTATTCGATCTGACACAGCGTATAATAGTACAACAGCCGGTCAGTAGAGTCACTGACACTGGCTGTTGCACAATTGAGTTGGCTTTGCAAAAAGTCTATATGATCGCGAACATACTTCATTTAGATTTGACAATTTTTGAATTTATAGCCATATTGTAGTAGGAAAAGTTGAATTAGCTTTATTTTTACCTACAGTGGAAGATAATTTGGCGATTGTAATTTTTTTGAATGAAATTGTGTGTGATTCAATAGCAGTTTTCATATTCTGATCGGTTTATAAAGGTGAATAATTTATTAATGATTCAAATATCATGGTCTATGCACAGAGGAAAAATTTTTTTATGTCAATTGGCTGTTACGGCATGTCAAACCATTAACCTGTATCATTGTGTCTTCTAAAGTCTCACGGGATACGTATCAAAAACCAAGTACTACAGTCGCTATTCATGTAGCAGTGTGGATATTATATACTTCTTATGAGATATTAATTTTATTCTTCGCACAGGAAGAAGTCAATCTGTGGGAAGCTTTTCCTAACTTAACGATCAACGCAGGCCTTTTTTATCTAAACGCACTGGTGCTGTTACCCCTTTTTTTTGCCAAACGACATTACCTGCGGTATCTTGGATCTCTACTTGTGCTACTAGGCATGTTTGTTGCCATCAAGTATGTCCTCAAAATTTATGTTGTTCTCTTGATCGATCAGGACTTAGCCTACCCCTATACGTCTTTTCAGGCATTCATGGCGCAGGCGATCTGGCGGGGTAGTCACTTCACTATACTTAGTTTTGGCTACTGGTTTGCCATTCGTATGATCAGGTCGGAGCGAGAAAAGAGAAAGCTTGAACAGCAGGAGCGTAAGAACCTACAGCAGCTACACGCTGCTGAAAAAAACCTTAGAGAAACTGAGATTGCCTATCTCAAAAATCAGATCAACCCTCACTTTCTTTTTAACACGCTTAATTTCTTCTACGAGCAGATTCAGCCTCACTCAGAAATAGCCGCGAAGGGTATTCTGATACTGTCAGGTATTATGCGCTATGCCCTAAAAGAGAATGATATCAATGCCAAAGCGATGTTGAGTGAGGAAGTAGAACATCTTGAAAACTACATTGCAATTAATCAGATGCGTTTTAGCCACCGATTACAGGTAAATCTAGATATCCAGGGGGATCTCAGGTTTAGGATGATTATTCCACTGGTGCTTATTACTTTTGTGGAAAACTGTTTCAAACACGGGGATCTGTTCGACCCGAAAAACCCCTTGTTGATCACTATTAAAGTAGATGATGACCAACTGTTTTTTTGCACTAATAATCATAAGAAATCAGGTCCGGTAGAACACTCTAGCGGGATCGGCCTGACCAATACGGTAAAACGTTTGGACATCATATACGGTTGCCGATATACCCTGAACATAGATGACACTCTAAAGTCCTACGCGACAAGATTAATCATTAAACTCTAAATACCATGACTTCATGCCTTATTGTAGATGACGAACTTAGTGCTATTAATGTGCTGAAAGACTACGTAGAAAAAACCCCCTTCTTGGAGCTTGCGGCTACCGCATTTGATCCATTGGATGCGCTGAAAATTATTCAGAACAAGAAGATTGACCTTCTGTTTTTAGATATACAGATGCCTCATTTTTCTGGCATTGAATTGATGAAGATAGTAAAAGGGAAGACCCAGGTCATACTTACCACAGCCTATAGCGAATTTGCCGTCGATGGCTTCGAACAAGAAGCGATAGATTATTTACTGAAACCTATCTCTTTTGAAAGGTTTCTAAAAGCGGCTCAACGGGCCGTAAGTGTTTCTGCTTTCTCTGCTCCCGAATGGCAACCCACTGCTTCGGATGATGACTATATATTTGTCAAAACAGAGACTAAGGGGAAGATGCTCAAGATAAGTATCAAAGATATCCTCTACATTGAAGGGCTGGGAAATTACGTAACCATCCATACGGCGAAGGACAGCATCGTGGTCTATGTTAGCTTTAAAGAGCTAGAAGAGAAACTACCCCCGAGGTTTATGCGCGTGCAAAAGTCGTATATTGTTTCTATGGACTACGTACGAGCAGTAGACGGAAATCAAATCTTTATTGAGGGTATGAAGGCCCATGTGCCTCTTGGCGAATCCTATCGGGCTTCGTTTTTTAGATTCCTTCAGGAAAAAACCATGGGTGGAAGAAAGTAAATCAACAGTTACTTTTGACGAGCCAGGTGAGAACGGTAGTATCGGGATAGAAAATCGTACAGAATGAGTTCGTGCAGCCGCTGGCTGGTGGTAATCATCCGGTTAACGTGCATGTGAAGATAACTTCCAATCAAGCGATTAATGGGTACCGATAGTTCTTGCTGACTTTCCAAGGCTAAAATCTGATCAACAACGTGATGGGTATCCGGATGATAAAAAACGCACTCGGTGGACGTAAGCATCTCATAGATAGTTTCTTGGTGAAGCCGATACTTTTGATCTATCTGACGCTGAAGTGATTTGTCCATAGCAAACTCCCGGGCAAAAGCTTCCCGGTACTGGCCCACTGCATCCTTCTTCTGAACCACGTCATAACCAAATAAGGTCAGCATCTCATCCACTGCTTTTAGGCTCCACAGCCAACGTTGGTCGGCTCTTTCATGATCGGGCACCTTATCAAGTAAAGTCAGCACAGACAGGCTGTCGTAGTAGAATAGTTGTTCTGCTAGTTCGATAGCTTTTTCTCCTCCGTAGCGGGCTATTTCTCTGCGGTAAGTATCTGTCTGGCTCTTCCAGATGTGCTGACTGGTCTCGTAGGTCTGAATATGCTCATGCATAGCCTGAATAACCTCTCCCAGTAAGGCGCGATCAGTCACCCGGAAACGAACCCGTAGATGAGCATCCGGGTCGGTGTATCGTATAAAGAACCATCGGTCTATTTTCTTTTCTTGAAACAGCGATTGGGTCAACGGATAAATAACTTGCAGCAAGATGATATCAGAAGACTGTACCCCACAATAAAGTTTGTAGTAAAGCCATTCCGAACCCAGCATGAACGCCTGTGGGCCGACATAGTGCGTAGTGATGTGGTGGTAGTCAACCGCGTGGTAAGTAGGCTGATCCGATAGTAGAGGGGCCACCCACTGATTGACGTAGGGATCGCCCTGCTGATCTACTACCAGTGCGGAGGCGGTATCGAACAAGAATTCTTTCAAAAGAACGGTATCTCGGTCCTTGATCGTATCCAGCCAGGTTAGCAAACTCAACTCATTCGTACTGTCGACCAGTAGTTCGCGGTCTTCGTCGGCCAGTACAAAGTGAAGAGGCAACTGCCATCGCCGCCGGAAGTGCTCTACTGCACTGAGCAAGTCCGGCGGGTGGCTGTTCAGCAGATCAGAAAGATCAGTTCGTGACAAGTACCAGGTAGCTACTCCCAAGAGGGTATCCTGATACATAAATCGAGGAAGAAAACGGGTTTGAAACGACTGTGGATGCCAGTGAAGCCTCAAACTCCTGATACTCCCTTGATTCTGTAGATCACAAAGAAAGCGGTACACTGGTAGTGACTGCGCTTCGTAGTTATGCGCGGTGCTATGCCGGGGGATCACTTCTTTATTTAACCGTTGGCACCACAGCACAAGGCGGTCGTTCCAAACAAACAAACTGAGTTCCCTCAGCGGTATCTGATGCTCACTGTCTAATGAAGAGGGGGTCAGGTAGGGAATCTCATAGCTTCGTAGAGCAGGGCGATTCAAAATATTGCCTACCCGGTATTCTGGCACGTGTATGATCTCAGCGAATACCACTGCGGGGTTTTCTTTTTGCTCATGCTGACAGACTTGTTGGGTCAATTGGGACATACGTTCGTCGCCATAGGCAAACCGGCTCAGTAGGTTGACCGCACTCGGACCGCTTACTCCTTCCAGAAACAGGGTTTCCTTGTCTGGCATTCGGAAGACCGCTGACATCGAGGGAGGATACGTTAAGGTTTCTTTCGGTAGATGGACTAGGTCTTCTTCATTGAGCTGAATGATAGACAGCTTCTCCTGCACTGCCTGTTGGATACGTTGCTGTAGCCACGGCGGATAGACCGGCGTGGCAGGATCGTGCTGAACCACCTCGGAGAATACCAAGCCATCGGTCAGGGGGGTGTGTCCCGAATGATCGGTATGACCATAGCCAATACCGGTTTCGGTATCCAGGGCGACCGAAAGGGGTACGACAGCACCTTCGTAACGCTGATGAAAAGATTGTCTGAATTTTTCTAACCGCGGATGAGGCGAATGAACCACGACTCGAGATAAGAAGTCAACAGCGGCTAACAGCTGCGGTACTGCACGTTGTCCAAGCATTCCGGAGGCGGAGGGAAACCAATCTACTTTGAACATTGGGCGATGGCCTACGGCAACCGGAAGAGTCGTTAGTTTATTAGCGATGGCTTGGTACTGCTCCGGAACATTAGGAGGGGTAGCGTCCAACTGTCTGAGGTCAATATCTACTTCTTGTAACAGCTTGATCCATTCATCTGTTTTTTGATCAATGGCATCTGTCTTCGCGGGAATCAGTTGAAGAATATCAACGACCGAGGAAACACTGCGCTCATGGGTGATCCCCAGATGTAATTCGCTGATCAGTAGTTGCGCATCTATCAGTTCTGCTATGAAAACCGCAGCGGCAGCTTCGTCAATGTGCTGGTCAGTTAACCAACGTATCAGTTGGTCTACGGTAGCTCCGGAGTGCCCCAGAGATAACGTAGCCGTGAGGATATCTGACGTAGTGACTGAACTGAGCTGATAAGCAGCCTGGCCTTCCTCCGTAACGCGCTCCACATAGCGAACTTCGTCGCCAAGGGCATACACGCTATTGTTGGTAAAGTAGCGGAGTTTTGGTTTAATGAATGGTTGCTGCGCCAAGGTGTGGGCTAGTTCGTATACGTACTGCATATCCAGGCTCGTACGCCGATTGGCTTGGCTGCTGTCTACCATAAGAGAGGCTTCTTCTCCCCACGGAACCACCGTACAACCTGCCATAAGCCCGAAAGGCGTGCAGCGGCTACGCATGCGGCTCAGGTACTTAGATAGCGACAAGGCTACTTTATCAGACCCCAGCGAACCCTGAGGTTCCGTCTGTAGACGTTTGCTGGTTTCGTAGAGGCTGGGGGATGAGACAAACAGTGCCTCCTGGCAAATATCGTCTGATAAAAATAGCTCGGCCATACGGGCAGAACTACTCGGAAGAAAAGGGAGGCGGGGGAGGCGTAAAACAAGAGAAGGAAAGCAACGCAATGAAGAAGGCATAGCAAGAATAGTAAGTAAAAAGATGATAAGCGGGTGTTTACATGTCTTAAAGCCAATCTCGCATAATAAGTTTTACCATCCATGAATTTGTGAGCACCTTTACTCAAGATTAAAAAATAAGCCGATCCTGAAATACTTTCTTGATATCGGCAGCAAAGCAGGAAAAAGGTAACCAGAAATGACTCACATGTCTAAAAGCCGGATTCACATAATAAGTTTTACCAGAAAAAAAGTTATTACCATCTTTACTTAAGATTTAAAAATAAGGCCAGTCCAAAAGCAACAACAAATATCTGGTCGCCAAAGGATAGTCATTTATTAATCTAATAAAGCACTATCCGAACAAGCAGTTTTGCCGCGCCAATAGTGCGTAAGCAAAGCACTATTCAAGTGAGCAGAAGCAGAGCAATGGGACTCCGGAGGGCGAAGCCATATCAAACAAACTGAGTGTGGGACTCCGGTGGCGAAGCCATACCAGCGACCGACAAAATAACTTACCTAGCATAGATACTTCATCTTAATAAAGTTACTTCACCCTAACGTAAATAACCATGAACACGAAACCGCAATCTGCCCCCGAATGGTACGCTGTTTACACGTATCCTAATGTAGAAAAAAATGTATACGCAAAAATAGTGGAAATGGGAGTGGAATCATACTTGCCACTACAGAAGGTGGTAAAGCAATGGAGTGACCGAAAGAAGAAGGTAGAACAGCCGCTATTTCCTAATTACGTATTTGTGAAAACTGCCCCTCAACACCGGTTTGCTCTCTTTCATATCAAAGGACTGGTTCGGTTTGTAGCTTTCGAGGGAAAACCAGTAGCTATTCCCGAAAAGGAGATTGATGTAATTAAGAAGATGATGACTCAAGAAAACGTAGAACTACATCAGAGAGCTGAAGGTATTAGTGGTAAGCGAGTAAAAATAATGTACGGACAATTTGCCGGTACCGAGGGAATCGTAGTCAGAAAGCAAGGACACAAGAGCCGGCTCATCGTTCAGATTGAAGCGTTGAAACAAACGATATCTATTGATATCGCAGCGGATTATCTAGCGTCCTGTAACTAAACGAATCATCCCGGATAGACCTAATCATCTTACTATGGAAACTGCCTATTACCAACAACACTTATCTAAATTGGCCCAGGCCCGGACAGTGGTAGAAGCTCGTGAGCAAGAGAAAAAGCAGGTTCAGCAGCAAAAAGACTTTCACTTTGTTTCGGCCAATTTACTCAACTTTTTACCCCAGCTACCATCAGACGAGCACGAGCAAGTCTATCTCAACATTTGCTCAATGACCGAACGTCTGCGGTTAGAGTCCGATAAGCCTCAGTTGATTGAGAGGTTAAAGGTAAAAGGATATACTGACTTCCTGAGAGAACCGCAGAAGCTTCCGGTCATATTTTGCACATATCACTTAGGTTCCTACCGGGCATTGATTGGTTTTTTGGCCAAATCTGGCGTGGACTTCGTCTTGGCCATGGGAGGTAATATGTATCAAAAGCAACGAGATCAAATTATGGAACAGGTAAGTGCTTTTCGGAAAGCCTACGGAAGAGAGGCTTTCTTTGATGCGGTGGATGTGACTACCGCGAACGCTACCTTAGAGCTTACAACCCATCTGATGAAAAAAAGATCGGTGGTTGCCTATGTAGATGGTAATACCGGGATGGGGGGGGTATATCAGCGAGACGATAGCATGCTCAGATTAAACTTTCTGGGAAAACCTATTTACTCCCGAAAAGGACTTTCAGTGCTCTCTTTCCTGACAAAAAGGCCCTTAGTTCCTGCTATTTCATATTACTTGAAAGCCAATTCTTCCGAGGATATTACAACAAACTTACAGTTTTATGCCCCCATTCACCCTCCTGTGTCAAGGAGTGATCGGAGTCACTATTTTGTGCGTGCCACCATCCAGATTTATGACATACTAGCCAAGGCCCTGGAGAAGTATTACGATCAGTGGGAAGGTTGGGCGTACGTTCATAAATACCTGGATTTTGCGTACCTAGAAGCAACAGCAGTTGATGAGAAGAAAGTGGATACTTCGGTAGATGCCCCTTTAGTCTTGAATAAAACCCGCTACGGATTATTTAAAATAAATGAGGATAGCTATCTCTTCGACAAGAGAAGATATACCTCTATCAAGCTACCAGCCCCGCTTTTTGCGTTGCTCAACCATCCGGATCACCAGAGCATACTCCCGAGTTCGCTTGGTGGGTCAGTGATGAAAGACCTGGTAGCGCGTGAGATTTTGGTAAATCATCTGGCATAAATATCACATTAAAAAAACAGCCAACAATCGTCCCCGACATGACCAACAAGATTACGCATCAACTCAGAGTAACTCATAGTGGATACCTGAGCAAAACGGCACTCATTGATGAGGCCAAGCAAATTACGTTTCAGCAGTTATGGGCGGAAGTAGATCGATGCGCTGCCCTGTTCCGAGAACAAGGGTTGGGAACTGATAAGATCATCGTACTATCGTTTCCTAATACTATCGACTTGTGTGTGTCGTTTCTGGCCATCGTGAGTGTGGGCGCGGTTCCACTGATTGTTAACGACGTGCAGGAAGCAACCATTGATTTTAGTGCGCTCAATGTGTACGGATTCCTGATACACAAGAAGAGTACGCATTCGGTCTTTTACAAACAGGCGTTTCGGCCGGGAGAAAATCACCTTACCGACTTCCTTTTCTTACCAAATGAACACTACTATGGTGGCCCAACGGTTGCTGCGGCATTGCTACTGACGAGTTCAGGAAGTACCAGCAACAGCAAAGTAGTGCAGCTCACTACTGAAGGCATTATGAAGAACGTAGCCGCTAACGTTGCGTCGCTTGGTATTCGGCCTACCGATGTAACGGTAATTGCCTTGCCGATGAACTACTCCTACGGGCTGATCGGGCAATTCTTGAGCCATCTGCTGGTAGGAAGTACCATCGTACTGACGGAAACTAAGTTTGCGATCACGCAAATTCCTAAATTGATACCGCAGCACCAGGTCACCTCTTTGTTTACCGTGCCCCCGATGATCCGACAGATCAACTACTGGTATAGTAAAGGATTTTACCGTGGAGATTTTTCGTCACTGCGATTCGTCACGGTAGGAGGCAACCATATTGAGCGTAGCTCGCTAATCAAAGCCATGAAGATATTCAACTGCCCCTTCGTGAAGACCTACGGCCTGGCTGAGGCCGGTCCCCGGGTGTGTACGAATATCATTGATTCGGTTGTGAGCCAGGAGATTGAAAGCGTAGGAAAAGCCATTGAGGGAGTAAGTATCAGCATTGTCGATGATGCTGGCCATGAGTTGGCAGCCGGACAAACTGGCAAGGTACTCGTGAAAAGTCCTTCGGTGACCATTGGTTACCTCAATGCGGACACTCCGAACGAGATTGTCCCCCACCAGGAAATACTGACCAAAGATATAGGATACCTATCGGCCTCAGGCAACCTGTCGCTGCTAGGAAGAAAAGGCGATGCGCTGACGATGAATGGCAACGTTATTTGGTTCAATCAGATAGCTGATGTCATCTACTCTACCGGACAGATTTTAAAACTGACTCTTACCCGCAAGGATGATAAGATTCATATAGAAGCTATTCCTATCGCCCGATGCACGATCACCGAAGAAGCCATTGCACTTATCTTGTGCGAAAACTTTCACGTGGATGCATGGAGTAGTTTTGAAATTACTATTATAGGCAACAGCACCATCAATATCGTAAAATAGATGAAAAACGTGTGTCGCCTCTATTGGACCAAGGTGGAAGAATTGCCTTCCCCGGAGGTATGGAAGGTCTATTTAGCGCAGCTTCCTGAACCGCTAGCCGAGCGATTGACTAAATACCCAACGCTACAGGACCGCTATCAATCGCTGTGTGGTAAACTACTACTGCAACGGGGATTTAATCAGTGGAGAAATACGCCTGATACCGACTATCTCAAGAAGTTGCAGTATACCCCCAAAGGACGGCCTTACTTGACAGGTGGAATGGCCGCTGACTTTAATATATCGCACTCCGGCAACATAGTGGTTTGTGCTATTACAGGACCGGGCCACCTGGGAGTGGACGTACAACAAGTAGTACGCGTTGACCCCCGGCTTGCTCAACTGTTTCTGAGTAAAAAAGAGTGGAAAGGAGTTAGCAAGACATTCACAGATGAGCAACTCATTAAGATGTGGGCTAAGAAAGAAGCAATTACCAAGACTACCGGCGACGGGCTAAGCCTGTCGTTTGGCAATATCTACCTTGACCAAGATCAGTACTCATTCAATGGCAAATATACTATTCGTACCCAAGAGGTTTTTTTATCACCGGGGTATGCCTGCTTTATCGCCAGCGACCAAAAGATTCAAACGATTACTACGAAGTACGTTCCGGTAACCGAACTCCTGCTCAGCATGAGTATGTACCACTAACCCAACGAGAAAACCAGTAACTATGAACACACTACTGCAAACCCAATATCCTGCTCCCGCTGCCCTGTTGCCTCACCAGCCGCCGATGCTTTTGATCGATGAAATACTAGACTTTTGTCCTGGCAAATTGTTGATTGCTACCCGCCGGGTTAGAGAAGAAGAACCTTTCTTTCAGGGACACTTCCCCGGAAATCCTATACTGCCGGGCGTCATCTTAGTGGAGATGATGTTCCAGGCATGTGGCCTGTATGGCAGAATGGATAGCCCGGTAGGCGAAGGTAAATCAGGACGGGCAATTAAGATCACAGAAGCCTCCTTCCGCAAGGAAGTAGTACCTGGTACAGTACTAAACATACATGTTTATTTTCAGCACAAATTGATGAACTTTTCGGTATACAAGGCTGAAGTTCTATCAGGAAAAGAGTTGGTGGCCAACGCCATTATCACCGCCACGCTATCGTAACCTTTTAACGATCATGATCATGGAGCAGTCAGATAAAATTGTTATCACCGGCATCGGAGTAGTATCAGGATTAGGAGTTGGCAAAGATGCTTTTTGGGAAAATGCTATTGCTGGCAAAACAGCCATCACCAAGAAGAGCGAATGGGATCTGGAAGGCATCGGCACCCAGTACTTCGGTAGTTGCTCGTTCTCGATGAAAAACTACTTTGAGAAAGTAAGTGTGCCGCCGCCCCTGCGTTATTCGCAGTTGGCCCTGTTGGGCTGCAAACTAGCCCTGGATGATGCTGATGTAAGTACAGAAAACCTGGCAGCGGATAGAGTGGGACTCATCATGAATACCAATTTCGGAGCCAGCGATGCTGTAGAGCGTTATCTGGGTAGTCTCTTTCGGCGGGGAGCTGCCGGGGTAAGTCCGATGCTCTTTACCAAGACCGTTAATAACTGCGCCCTGGGTGATACCGCCCGGATGTTTAACTTAAAAGGTCCTAGTTCTATGCTGGTCGGGGAAGATAGCGTATGCTACGGCCTGGATCTACTCAGAGACAAAAGAGCGGACGTGATGGTCTGCGGAGGATTTGATGAAACCCGCAGTATATTCGTGAGACCTTACGCAAAACAAGGGCATCTGTTGCCGGTCCAGTCGGGGTTAACGCTATCAGAAAGCTTAACCAATATAGATGATACCGGAAAAATTATTTTAGGAGAAGCGTCTGCCTTCGTAGTATTGGAAAGACTAGAGCACGCTCAACAGCGAGGGTCTACTATCTACGCCGAAGTGGCCGGAGCTGCTACCCGCTGCGACCACGTAGGCAATCATCTTATTTTTGAGCGTACTCCGGACGATTTGCGAAGCACCATGACCGATGCCCTGCGTGATGGTCATTGTTCTTACCAAGAAGTAGGGTTAGTGGTGGGGACTTCTTGCCTACCGTGGCAAATAGCTTCTTATGAATTACCTGCCTTACGCGAAATTTGGAGCGATGAAAATATACTTTATACCACGATAAAAGGTAAGATAGGAGAAACTTTTGGCGGATCATCCGTCACCTCCTTAGCCGTAGGCGCACTTAGCCTAACCCACCAGATAGTGCCTGGCACGGGCTTTTCAGCGCAACATTTTAAAGAAAGTAACCACGTTGTTCTACCAGAAAACGCAAGCAACTATTCGCTGATCAACGATAGAAGTTGCGCCATCGTCAACACCAGTCATATTGGTGGCAACATCACCAGTGTAGTGCTGCGAAGACTTTAATCTAACGGTTTATTCGGGCAGCATGTGCCGGGATGACTATCTAACCCTTTATTTAATTTATGTATTATTCACTAAACAGTTTACAATGAAAAATTTGTTAGTTATTGCCTGCATTACCTTAATTACAGTTCAAGAAACGTTCGCCCAGTCACCTGACTACCAGAAAGTGATGGAGCAAACGGTACAAACATTAGACACGGTCGCTAATCCGTCTAATCTGGTCAAACTAACCAATACGTTTGAACGGATCGCTGCCAAGGAACAAAAAGAGTGGCTTCCATATTACTACGCCGCCTACACGCAAGTGCGACAAGCGTTTGCCGAGAAAGACGTGGAGAAGATCGATCCTTTGTGTAACAGGGCGGCTCAGTACATAGAACAAGCAGAGATATTGTCGCCGAAAAATACGGAAATCTACTGTGTAAAAGCAATGATTGCAACGGCGCGTATTCGGGTAGACTTTATGGAAAGAGGCATGAAGCAAGTGACTCAGTCTAATCAGTTGCTCAAGGAGGCTATTGGCATTGACCAGGAAAATCCGAGAGCTTATTTACTGCTAGGTCAAAATATTGCCGGTACCCCCGAAGGATTCGGAGGAGGTGCGGCCAACGCTCGCAAGCTATTTGAAAAGGCGCAAGCGATCTTCGCGCATCAACCGGCGGATGTCACAGCTACTATTGTACCTCACTGGGGACAAGCAACGGTGAAGAGCATCTTACAACAGTATGCCACCAGCCAGGTGGTTAAGTAACCCTAACTTCTCAAATTTTCTTACTATGGAAACACGCAACAGAGTAGCGCTGGTCACCGGGGGCACCCGAGGAATCGGAAAAGCCATCACCCTACGCTTAGCCCAAAGTGGGTATGACGTCATCTTTACCTACCGCGATAGCGAAAAAGCTGCTCAGGAGTTATACCAGGAAATCACAGCACAATACCCGGAGCAAACGCCGCTGGCCGTGCAGTGTGATATGAGTGAGCATGTAGCGGTCAACGCCCTATTTAAGCAGATGAAAAGTCAATACGGACGTATCGACGTAGTAGTCAACAATGCCGGTATACGGGGCCATGTCAAACCGTTTATGTTTACCTCAGACGAAGATTGGTGGGCGGTACTGAAGAACAACGTTTCCGGAGTGATGAATACGTGCCGGTTGGCTATTCCTGTCATGATTAATCAAAAGCGAGGCACCATTATCAATATCACCTCACTTGTCAGCCAGTCGGGCAACCCCGGTCAATCGGCTTACGCAGCCTCCAAAGCGGCTAT
>CATQIH010000054.1 GCA_958296015.1 Cyclobacteriaceae bacterium | reverse complement strand
GGATGGTCTTCTTACTGGCAGAAAATCCAGCCTGTGCATCATTCGACCATTGCATGGGTGTGCGCACTGCTTCTCTTTCTTTCAAGTCCAGGTCATCGCCCATACCAATTTCGTCTCCGTAGCGCATGACGGGTGTGCCAGGCAGAGAAAAAAGCAGGCTATAGGCTAGTTTTATCTGTGGCAGATTTCTCAGCATAGGAGCCAGGCGGCGGCGGATACCCCGACCATACAGTTGCATATCATCGGGCGCAAAACTTTCAAAGACGGCGTTGCGCTGCTCTTCTGTGAGCCTTCCCAGGTCCAGCTCGTCGTGGTTGCGAAGAAACTGCGCCCATTGTGAAGTAGGAGAAAGGTCTTTGGTATCGATCAGGGCTTTGGCCAGTGGTTCAACATCGCCGGAGGCAAGGGCATAGAACAGGTGCTGGTTTACATAAAAGTTAAATGGATACCGCTGCCGTTGTCGCCAAAGTATTTTTTGTTTTCTTCCGGCATCACATAGGCTTCTCCCAGCAGCATGGAGTCACCTCTTCGCCATTGAAGAAACCGGTATATTTCTGAGAGATATTCAAACTTCATCTCGTCCTTTTTCTTTTCCGGGTCTTCTATGGCGATGATAAACGGCACTGCATCTACCCTGAAGCCTGCGATGCCCAGTTCGATCCAGTAGCCCACAATCCGCCTGATTTCTGCCCTCACCTCCGGATTTTCCCATGTTAAGGTCAGGCTGAAAATCATAAAACCGGTGAAAATAATATTTCTTGGCTTTCTTATCATAGGTCCAGGTAGCTTTTTGCACCCCAGGAAAAACCATGCCCTTATTCCAGTCGGCGGGGCGTTTTTTAGACCATACATAATAGTGATGGTATTTGGAGTTCTCATCGCTGCGGGCGGCCTGAAACCACGGGTGCGTATCTGAAGTATGATTGACCACTAGGTCTATGATCACTTTAATGCCTCGCTGCTTGGCCTGCTGCATAAATTCTACAAAGTCGCCACTGGAGCCGTGCGTGGTGTGGGTCTACACCGTAGTAATCAGCAATATCGTAGCCATTGTCTTTGTCGGGTGTAGGATAAAAAGGAGCCATTCAGATAGTGTCTATGCCTACCGAATTGAGGTAATCTAGCCGCTGCATCAGCCCTTCAAAGTCGCCAATGCCGTCGCCGTTGGCATCCATAAAAGTTTTTAAGTCCAGGCTGTAAATAATGGTGTTTTTGTACCAAAGATTTTCTATTTCTATCATTGTTTTTATGGTAGATAGTGACTGATAGCGGGTGGTATCATTCCCCAGATGCACAAACAAGATATATGGCCTGTCAGCACATCAGATATCAGAATATGAAGTAGGATGCAGCAGGAAAATATCCGCATGGCTCACATTGTTCTGATACTCTTTCTTCGCAGACAGCTTTTCCCAGACAGAATCAGAGGTGAAGGCTTCCCAGTGTTTGTCGCGCGAGGCCATATCCTCAAAGCTAGTCATATACATTAGGTTGGGCATATGACTGCCCGACAGCACTCTGGCATAAAAAACGGCATTAAACTCCAGGCGGCTGAAGATGTCTATTTCTCCACCCTCGTTGAACATCTGTATTTTATTCTGATGCAGCCTTTCCGTAGGCCCTTCATAGCTGCGTAGTTCATAAACCTGCTGGCTGGCCTTAGATTTCAGGTTAGGTGCTTTTAGCGAAGGCATACCCGGAAAAGCCTGCAAAATGATAGACTCCATACGTGTGTAGGGCGGGTTATCGTATGCAGCCTCCAGATAATCCTTACCGTTTTGCGTGTAATTTTTGTCTTTGTCCAACTTTTGAGAAAGGGCAACGAGCTGTTCCAGCGATTGCAGGGGGATAAGCACATACACACGTTTTCCGGCAGCAGTATCACTTTCTACCGGTTTGAAAACACCTACCTGTTGAATATCTGCCTGATGCATCGCTGGCAGGTAAGCTTTTTCCAGAAACTGGTCCAGCCGCTTTTCCTGCGCTTTGTCTTGCAGATGATATATTTCAATTTGGTAAAAAGATTGGTCTGCCTGGCTCCGGAGTACATCGCTGGCATAAGCTGTATGAACAAAAGGTAAAAATAGCATGGTGAGAACCACATGCGGGAGAAAACGCAATAAATGCTTCATAATTAGTTAGATATAGTGTTACATTGTTGTAGCGTGGAAGTTAAGAAAAACCTGGATACGACAGGCATGTACAGGGGCTAAATTGTACTTATTCTCCTACAAAACTCACAAACATCCGGTTCACAAGTGTCTACCACTGATTGTAAGGCTTTTGCGATAGTTGTGCATTCAGGTATTTTGGATCGTGGGTTACTTCTTTGTCTACCCAAGCAGGTTTCTCAAAGGTCTCGCCTTCGCTGCTTAGTTCTATTTCAGCAACCATCAGTCCGGCATTCTCTCCTTCAAACTGGTCTACTTCCCATACTTTATCTCGGTAATGCACATAATGTCTGACTTTCTCTACCACATGGTCTGCAAAATGATCGATCAGCTCCTGGGCTTCCTCAAGAGGGATTTCATACTCGTATTCGGGTCTGCTCAACCCTTGCCCTTTGCCTTTGATGGTGATAAATCCTTGGCTGCCCGCTACTCTTACCCGAACGGATTTGCCAGGTTGCGACAGCAGGTAGCCCTGCCGGATATGTGTGTGTCCTTCAGGAGCTTCCTGATTCCATAACTCCCGGTCTACCAGGAATTTTCTTTCTATCTCTACAGGCATTTTAGTGTCTTTTGCTTTTTCAGCAGGGCCGCATATCCAAGGCTTATTCGTGTGTTTCCTTGTCTTCAGTAGAACCATCCAAACCGGGTTCGTCCAAACCGGGTTCGTCCAAACCGGGTGGCCTTCCACCGGGTTCGTCCAGATCGGATTTCTCCAGGCATGAGCAGTATTCTTTCAGGCTACATTGCACAGGATTCTTGTCGCAAATTTCTACGCTAGCACTACCCAGTTCATCATACACAATTGGTTTGGTGTTCCAGGCCGCATGTATCCAGTAGTATAGAAGCTCCGACAGGTCATCATCCGGATAAACCATGTGGATTTCCTGGCTGTACAATAACTCCTCAAAGGCATAAGACAGCTTCCAGATCAGATCCGCAGGCAAGCCATCCGGTGGAGGAAAATTGATTTGTTCTATACCAAAAAGTTCTTCCAGCGTTATTTTTCTGACATTTTCCGAAAGCTCCGGGCTATCTTGTGTCCAAAGCTCGTCTGTATCCTCAAGATCATCGAAGTCATCGTCGAGGTCGTAGTCATTCTCAAAATAATGAGCAGGCCCATCCTTGATCAATGCCTGGATATCTTCTACCAACTGTTCTATATATCTGGCATAAGGATGCTGTTCGGGGTGAAAATCATAGTGTTCTTCCAACGTATAGTCTTCGCCAAACACTATTTTCATCTCCTCATATGAAAATTCTCTTTCACCACTGGTAAATGCCTGAATGATCTCTTCTTTAGTTCTTTGCTTTTCCATATAAAATGTAATTTTGAGATATTTTCACTCTATATGAATTGAAATTACGTTAAAATTCTTCGGATGTAATATAAAAAGGAATTATCATAGGTTTTGAAAACAAATCAATATATCTGTACAGCTTGACATAAACAACGTAATCAATGGCCTGTAAGCTGCTAAATTATAAAATTTTGTGCTATACTAAATCTAAATTTTCTCTACAACCCGTTTTTCCATATGCATACAGTCAATAAAATAAGCCTTTATATGGTATCAGCCTTGCTGTTTGCCTGTAACTCTCCAAAAGAATCCAATCATACGATGAACATTCAATATCCTACCACCAAAAAGGTTGCCCTGGTGGATACTTTCTTTACCACTGAAGTGCCCGACCCTTACCGCTGGCTGGAAGATGACCGCTCTGCCGAAACCGAAGCGTGGGTAGCCGATGAAAACAAAGTGACCGAAGCGTATCTGAGCAACATTCCATTCCGTGAGGATATCAAAAAAGACCTGACCGACCTATGGAATTACGAAAAGTACGGAACACCTATGAAGAAGGGTGATCACTATTTTTTCTTTAAGAACAATGGCCTGCAAAACCAAAGTGTTTTGTACAAGCTGGATAAGCTGGATAGTGAACCTGAAGTTTTTCTGGACCCCAACAAATTCTCGGAAGATGGCACCGTAGCTCTGGCAAATATTAGTTTTACGCATGATGGCTCTCTGATGGGATACATGATCTCAGAGTCTGGGTCTGACTGGCGCAAAGTGCTCGTAATGGATGTTGCCTCGCAGCAACTGGTAGAAGATACGCTGCGCGATGTCAAGTTCAGTGGATTGGCCTGGAAAGGCAACGAAGGATTTTTCTACAGCAGCTACGAAAAATCCGCAGAAGGCAGTGAGCTTTCTGCCATCAACATGAACCACAAGCTGTACTACCACAAACTGGGCACACCACAACAGGATGATCAATTGATCTTTGGAGGTGATACACAACCGCGAAGGTACGTAGGTGCCAGCGTCACCGAAGATGGCCGCTACCTTTCTATTTCTGCTGCCATGAGCACCAGTGGCAATGAACTTTATCTCAAAGACCTGGGCAAAGCTGACAGTAAGATTGTGCAGATGGTGGATAACTTTGAGCAAAACCACCAGGTAATCCACAACGAAGGAAGCGAGCTATATATTCTCACTGACTTTGAGGCTCCTAATCAACGCATCGCCACAGTAGATGCCGACAAGCCGCAGCTTGAAAATTGGCAGACACTGGTAGATGAGCAAAAAAATGTACTCTCCAACGCTTCTTTTGTAGGAGGCAACATGTTTCTGGAGTATTTACAAGATGCAGCTACCCATATCTACCAGTGCGATTTGCAGGGTAAGCAGGAAAAAGAAATTGAACTGCCTGCGCTGGGTTCTGCCGGAGGTTTTGAGGGCAATAAGGAAGATAAACTTACTTTTTATGCGTTCACATCTTTTACTTATCCTACCACCATCTATGCTTACAATATTGAAACAGGAGAGTCTACCGTTTTTCGTGAACCAAAAGTTAGCTTCAACCCGGAAGACTACGAAACCAAACAGGTATTTTACAACAGCAAAGATGGCACACGTATCCCTATGTTCATCGTACACCGCAAAGGCTTAGCACTGGATGGCACCCATCCTACGTACATGTATGCCTACGGCGGTTTCAATATTAGCCTGACACCTGCTTTTAGCGTGACCAATTTGTATTGGCTCAGCAATGGTGGTGTCTATGCAATGCCCAATTTGCGTGGAGGGGGAGAATACGGGGAAGCCTGGCACCAAGCAGGCACTCAGATGCACAAGCAGAATGTGTTTGATGATTTTATTGCAGCAGGAGAATATTTGCAGCACGAAGGCTATACTTCCAAAGAAAAACTGGCGATTGCCGGTGGCTCTAACGGCGGGTTGCTGGTAGGTGCTACCATGACACAGCGACCTGACCTTTGCCAGGTGGCCTTGCCAGCGGTGGGCGTGATGGATATGCTACGTTACCATCAGTTTACGGCCGGTGCTGGCTGGGCCTACGACTACGGCATTGCCGATAGCAGCAAGGCCATGTTTGACTATTTGTATAGCTACTCTCCCTTGCACAATATCAAAGAAGGCGTAAATTACCCTGCCACTTTGGTCACCACCGCAGACCATGACGACAGGGTGGTGCCTGCGCATTCTTTCAAGTTTGCAGCTACACTACAAGAGAAAAATGGTGGTGAGAATCCAGTGCTGATCCGCATTGAGACCAAAGCCGGACATGGTGCTGGTAAGCCTACTTCCAAACAAATTGAAGAAGCAGCCGATAAATTTGCGTTTACTTATTATAATATGAACGAAACACCGGAAGGATATGACCATCAGGAAAGGAGATAAAGAAGACCTGCCGCAGGTGATAAAACTCATTCAGGAGTTGGCAGCCTTTGAGCGGGAACCTCACGCAGTGGAGACCACCGTTGCCCAAATGGAGAAAGACGGCTTCGGAGAGCAACCGGTCTTTGAATTTTTTGTAGCCGAAGGCGAGCATATCGTAGGGCTTGCACTTTATTTTTATAGCTATTCCACCTGGAAAGGCAAATGCCTGTACCTGGAAGACCTCATTGTGACGCAATCTCAGAGAGGCAAAGGCATCGGCAAGCTATTGTTTGACAAGATCATGCTGCAAGCAAAAGCCGCAGATGCGCACCGCGTGGTATGGCAGGTGCTGGACTGGAACGAGCCAGCCATCAGATTTTATGAGTCGCTGGGAGCTGCCATGCCCAAAGAGTGGATCACCTGCCGACTCACCAGAGAGCAGATACAGCAGTATGGGAGTTAGGTGTTGAAATTCTGAAATCAAACCTCTTGCATCAGGGTGCAGAAGCTGATGGCTCTGTTGCCAAATTTCGCATCGTGTATAGCATCCATTTCGTTGCTATGTTGCTGCTGATAGGTCTGAAAGTGATGCATGGTGTCTGCAAAATACTGTACGGCATAGGTAACCGTTCCCGGTGATTGATCTACGTGGAGCAGCCGGAAGATCTTAGCGTTCCTGATCATCCCGGTATTGATGATGTCCAGTATGTGCTCGGATTTCATCCACCCGAGCCATTCCCGTTCTATCGCTTGTTCTACGTTTACCGTTACGTTGTATAAGATCATGAAGGATTTGTAGTTGGTCGTTGAGACGCTGTACGATCTGGTTGAGACACCATACGATCTGGTTGAGACACCATACGATCTGGTTGAGACACCATATATGGTGTCTGTACGCTATCTATATCTATGGCTTCTGAATCTTCTTTCCGAGGCATCGTATCACCATGCTGAATGACCATATTTTTCAGGCAGGCTATCCATAGCGGATGGTCGTTGAGGCTGTCTACCAGTTGCCAGGTATCACCACCGGCTTCCTTGAATTGCTCCTTGTATGTGTCTCCTACTTCTACGGTAGTTTCCAAGCAATCTGCTACAAATGCAGGGGAGAAAGCCAATACACGTTTGATGCCTTTTTGGGCCAGGTCCTCCAACACTACATCTGTGAAGGGCCGCACCCATGGCACAGGTCCCAGACGTGATTGAAACGTAACAGTATATTTTTCCTGTGGAATGCCTAGCTTTTCGGCAATCATGCGTGTGGTCTGAAAACACTGTGCACGGTAGCAATACTGGTTCTTTTTGTGGTATACATTGCAACAGTCGCCTACTTTGCAATAATTATCTACCGAAGCTTTTTCTATTTGCCTCACAGGCAGGCCATGATAACTAAACAGGTAATGATCATAATCTTCATGGTGCTGCATGTATTTTCTGGCTCTCTCTGCATGTGCCTCAATGAAAAGTGGATGATCCGGAAAGTTGCTGATAAACCTCACAGTAGGAATCACCTGCCACAAGCGGGTAATTTCCATCACTTTGTCGATGACAGAACCAGTGCTGGCCGATGCATACTGCGGAAATAAGGGGATGCAGATGATCTCGCCAACGCACTCCTGCTGTAGCTCTTTCAAAGCACTGGCAATACTAGGGCTTTGATACCGCATCGCTAGTTTGACCGTATATTCGCTGCCCAGGCTTTCCTGCAAAAGGTGGCGGACATCCTCTCCATAAAACTTGAGCGGCGAACCCCGATCTTCCCAGAGCTTCCGGTATTCTTTGGCCGACTTAGGTGCCCGAAAGGGAGCAATGATCAGGTTAACCACAGTCCACCGGGTAACCAGCGGATAATCTACCACCCGCTTGTCCATCAGAAACTCGCGCAGATATTTTCTCACATCAGGAGTAGAAGGACTATCGGGAGTCCCCAGGTTTACCAGTAAAACGCCTTTCTTCGCTTGATTTGTCTTCATAAATAACCAGAGATGTGTCGTGTTTTATTGACAACGTCTGTTACCAAGCCAATGTTCGTTTATAGCTCTTCTGTCGTAAAATTATAGAAATTGTTTTGATTGATGCGCTCGTAGGAAGCGTCAGGATAGCTTTCCAGCCAGGCACGTGGCGGCTTTCCGGGCCGCTCACCATATTTGAATTCAAACCCATGCAATCTGCCTTCTCTTTCCTCCACATAATCCAGTTCTGCCCCTGTGTAGGTTCTCCAAAAATAGGTATTGGTAAAAGCGGACTGGTAATTCAGTAGCTTCATCCTTTCTGCAATCAGAAAGTTTTCCCACAGTTGCCCTATATCATTTCTGCTACGAACCGGACTTAAATTATTGATAATAGCATTGCGGATGCCCAGATCGTAGAAGTAAATCTTGTCCATCTTCGTCACTTCTTTCCTAAGATTTTTGCTAAAACCAGGTAAGCGAAACACTACAAATGACTGCTCAAGCAGGGTAATATACGAAGCTACCGTATCTTTGCTCATACCCAGCGACGATCCTATTTCCGAAAGAGATACCTGTGAACCTACCTGAAATGCCAGCAAGCGAAGTAAGTCGTTGATCTTTGAGGGGTGCCTGATAGAGGAGATTTCCAAAATATCTTTGTAGAGATACGATGAGCACAGTTCTCGCAGGTATATCCCCTTATCTTTTGCATTAGAGAGCGAAAGCAACTCTGGATACATCCCGTAGATAAGATATTCTTCCAGCTTTGATTGTATTTCAAAAGCATTATAATCTTCTTTTAGCTCACACAAAGCGATAGGAAACAGCGTAAATGTCCGGGTTCTACCTGTAAGGGGTTCTTTGGTTTGGTTGGCCAGATCAAAAGAAGACGATCCTGTAGCAATAATCTTTAAAGCAGGTAGAGAATCATGCAAGATTTTCAGATTGATGCCTATATCAGGGATGCGCTGGGCTTCGTCTATAAACAAGAGATCATATCCCTCTACTAGGAGTTTCATTTTATCCAGATTGCGGCTGGACAGTACCTCTATATACCTTTGCTCATCAGCATTAATTTCAAGCTTCTTTAGCGGTATTTCCTGTAAAATTAGTTTCGTGAGCGTAGTCTTTCCTACCTGCCGGGGTCCATATAAAACAATAATTTTACTTGATTCCAGCAGTTTGTCTTTAATATTACTGAACAACGATCTTTTGACAAGCATAAGTAGTGTCCTTTTGATGACCTAACGCAATATGAATTTGTAAGTTAGCCCAATTCGCGCAAATTGGGCTGATATATTAGCGTAATTCACGCGAATTGGGCTGATGACGCTTCGCACATTGGTTTTAGCCATCTACAATCGTTAGTACCCAACTTGGGATTATGTAGAGCCAGATGGTAGAAAGTGGCGTCTATTTACAGACAGTTCTGTGGTTCCTAAAAATTAAGATAATGTCTCAATGTCAACTGTTAGATATTAATAAATAAAGCTACATTGCATTCACCAGAAAGAATTTACCATGAGTCTATCTTTGAAAATATTACAACGGGAAGCAATTACTTATCTTATCGGAACAATAGCTGATTGTGGTAATACACTATCCAAGACTATGTTACAAACTGTAGATTTGAACGAAGGAACCTGTTTTACTATCATACCCGCCTCTACCTCCGAAGATCACTTGTATAAGTTTAAGACTGGAGGGCTTATGATGGAGCAACAAGGCACAAAAATGACACCTATATCTGTAGAGATAACTCCTACGGTTAAGCGTATCATCGAGTTGTTTCTTAACATTTCTGAAAATTACTGCGCCGTGTCTGAAGATATATTGACTTATGCGAATGAGATTGGCAAACAAAGAGATGAGCGATGGTCATATTTAGTATTGGGTGGAGAAGTTTACTTGTTTAACAGTCATGAAGATGATGCTACTAAAGTAGTAGCTAATTTAAGAGCATCTAATGCTATGTATTATTCGTTTTTTGCTTTGCTTTCCTTAGATACCGCCCAGCAAAAGCGTTTGAATCAAGCAAAGACTTATCTGAATAAAGAAGATATAGCTTTGTTAGCCACTTCTGTACAAGGCATCGTTCAGGCTGCCTATGACGGAGAAAGTTATTTGATCTGGGACAGGGATGGAACTTTGCTTAGGCTGGCAGAAGAACAGATCAAACAGTTGGAATCATCAGGACAGTAGGATATATTTCGTGGCTCAACTAGCCATCTTTTGATGATCAATCCAGTCAACAGAAAACAAGCCTTGCAATACGCGATACCTGCTCACTTTGTGGCGATGGTTCAAAGGCATCAGATAGGCCATGCACTTGATTTTATCTCTTCCCATGAGGAAGAAAAAAAAATTAGAGATATTTATGATATGGCTGCTCAGTGGGAGGAAAATGCTAACGATGTAGAAGAAAGGGTTTTCTTTCATCCGGAAGATGACCTTATGCTATACCCAACTTTGCTAAGCAATGCTTTGAGCCTTTTTTTTGCAGGTATGAGTGTTGATTCTTTTTTTGTGCTTCCTCATCTCAAACTAAGCATTGTTGGCATAGAAGATCAGGATATTCTTCCCTTACAACGCGCCCAACAGATATTACTCAACGCCACTCACGATAGACATTATGACGAGGCTTACAAGGTAGATAGCGTTTCTTTTGAAGAGATTATCCAGGCTTTGTTTTGGATAGTTCGCTATGATGCTACTGTTCCGGAGTATATTCTGATCTTTCCTGAAAGTGCTGACTACTTTATAACGCTATGCAAATACGGCAACTTACATTTTCACATAGGAAAAGAAAGCGAACCCAGGATATTTGATCAACTAAAAAAAGTAGGTTTAAAAGCATGGAAAGGGCAAGAATTTGACAGGTTTAGCAACTCATATGCTATAGAAGGAAGATTTACCAGCTCGGAGGAGTAACAGACAAAGTCAACTCATCATTTGACTGCTTTTTTGAATGATAGATCAAAAAGGAATGCAGTTCCAAGTCTTGACAGATGTACTTGATGGAAAGCCTGATATTTGGTATTAATAGAGCATGAAGTTATCTCGCTTTTTATCAACACAACTTCACATAGCTACCTAGCCACTTTACTTCCTTTTTATATTGGCTCATGATTTCCTGCACGTTTTCATCTTCAAAATGGCCTACAAAGTCAATGAAGAACCAGTATTTGAAGCTTTTGCCTCGCTTGGCCGGGCGGCTTTCTATCTTGGTCATGTTTACCTCGCGCTTGTTGAACTCCTGTAAGAAATTTGCCAGGCTTCCGGGTTCATCCGAATGCGCCAACTTTACCAGGATGGAGGTTTTGTCATTGTTACTACGCTGGTTGACAAAATTCTTGCTGATGATCAAAAACCGGGTTTGGTTGTCAGACGAGTCTTCTATGTTTTCAAAGAGGATGGGTACGTCAAAATCTTTGGCAGCAATGTGAGAGCAAATGGCGGCACTGCCTGCTTCTTCGGAAGCCATCTTTGCGGCTTTGAAAATGAAGGTCTGTTTCCTACCACCATATCTGCTTGTTGCCTTCATAAGTAAAAATACGTTCTTCTCGTCCATTACTCAGATTGCGCAGCCAAAACAAGGCATTTTTTGGAACGCCTGAATAGGTAAGGAAAGTAGTATCTGCTTTCTTTTTACCCAAAGATACCCACTTTTGGTTCCAGTACAAAAGTTCGTAGCGGTCACCAGGCTGAATAGCATTACCGTCGTTGCGAGCTATATAGGTTATCTTCTTGATAGAAGTTGGCCGTTGCAAATCCCATCCGATATAATTGTTTCCCGAAAGCCCTTCGGCGTAAGTTAGAGGATTCCCATCTGTTGCTGCTTTGGGCGGTCCATCAAGAGAAAAGTTTCCCTGATAAATAAGATTACCTTGTAGCAGTTCATCTTTCTGTCCATAGAAAGCAACCTCAGCCACACTGTTGATTGTATCCTGACTTATCAAAAACCGGACGTAGCGAAAATGGCGGTTATTGACAGGTGATATAGTAACTGGATGCTCGCCTGGCATCTCCGAAACAGTAAAAA
>CATQIH010000053.1 GCA_958296015.1 Cyclobacteriaceae bacterium | reverse complement strand
GTAAAGGCTACTGATTGCTGGCTGGCGGCTGTTAGGTCTGCCAGGTGCTCTTCTTCCACCAGTCCGGCATCGATGTAGGCACCTCCTGTATTGTTATGGCAATGAATCGCCAGCACATTGCCGGTTTTTTTCAAAGTATTGATGGCTTTCTCCGGGATAGGCTTGGTAGCATAATCCAGGATAAAATCAGAACTTCAAAAATTGCTAACCCCATTGAGATACACCTGCACATCATCGTCGTGGCTGATATTTAGTTGCAGGTTTTTCCAGTCTGTTTTAGCCAGATCAAAAGTTCGGCGATACCATATATCTTTGGTATAGGAGTTTTTGGGTTTGACTGGGTTACTACCGGCACCATCGCCAAACGGAGCCATACCGGTTTTCCATTGGGCAGCATCAAACCCTGCCTTTTCCCAGCCGGAAGCAGGTTGTTGCTCGGTATATTTCACTTCATAGCCTTTCTTCTCTGCCGTAGGAAGCACCTCGTTGTACTGGCTTGGAGTGGTGCCTACAAACTGATAAGGCTTTCCGTCTACCGTCAGGATGCCGATCAACGGACGGTCTTTGCCTGTCCAGTGTTTTATGGAAGATGCATTCAGCGTATCGCCAAAAGACCATAAACTAAAGTAAGGGTCGTGGGTAATAATAGGATATGCCGGAGCACGTAATTCCTGAGCATTTGCATAAAAAAAAGAGCAGACGAATGCCAGCCATAGTAATTTTCTCATGATAAGTGATAGGTTAAGTACGTTGATTTAGTTTGATGATAGCGAAGATAAGTAAAATACGTTCATTGGAGGTGATGGCACGAAAACTAAGTCCGAGGTGTGCGCACCTGCTTATTTTTTAGCTGTTTTCCACACCTGATGGCTGGCTGCCCATTCCTGCCAGAGGCTGTCCAGTTCCTGTACTATCTCTGGATGCTTTGCTGCAAGGTTTTTGGTTTCTGTACGGTCATCGGCAATGTGGTACAGTTTCCAGGAATCTGCGGCATCCAGGGTTACCTGCTTCCACGCACCACGGCGTACATATCGCCCGCCTTCATGTTCGTTAAACAACACCTCATTCCGGCCCTTTGCTTTCCCTCAAATACAGGTGCCAGGCTAATTCCTTGTAAGGGCGTAATCTCATGCCCTTGATACTGGGAAGGATAATCCGTTTTGGCTAAATCTACAAAAGTAGCCATAAAGTCCATCACGTGCCCTATTTGATCGGTGATACTGCCCTTCTGCGCTTTGATGCCCGCGGGCCAGTGAGCGATCATGGGGGTATGCACACCTCCCTCAAAAGACTCCATCTTCCAGTAGCGGAAAGGCGTGTTGGCCACATTAGCCCAGCGTTCTCCGATGGACGTGAAGCTGGTTTGCGGTCCGGGAAGCACGTCCAGACTTTTATCTACCGGGTATTTGATCTCTTCACCGGAACGGGTCTGACCGGGGCGATCAAAACCAGGACCATAGCGCATACAGTCTTCCGGGCTGGCACCATTGTCGCTGAGAAAGACGATCAGGGTGTTGTCCATTTCACCGGTTTCTTCCAGTGCTTTGATAATCCTTCCGATGCCCTGATCCATCCGATCGATCATGGCTGCATGGACTGCCATCGCCCTGGCATCCCAGACGGAATCTGCATGATCTGCCCAGGCAAGCTCACTTTGCCATCGTTCGGAGAGCGGATATTTTTCCTGATCGATAATCCCTTTTTCGATCATTCGCTGGTAACGAGCTTCCCGGATGGCATCCCAGCCTACAGTATACGTGTCTTTGTACTTTTCGATATCTTCGGGCAGTGCCATCAATGGCCAGTGTGGAGCGGTGTGGGCTACGTACAGAAAAAAGGGCTGATCGTCCTGGGCAAAATGGCGGATATACGCCGCACTACTGTCGTTGATGGCATCAGTGTGGTAGTAGCCTTTAGGAACACTCCTGACAGCTTCCTTGCCATTCAACAGACTGAAAGGATCAAAGAAGTCTACCACACCCCAGATATTGCCGTAGTATTTTTCAAACCCCCGGCTGACAGGATATTGCTCCAGTGGGGAGAATGCAGAATGAAATTCCTGATGATTCAACCAAGCCAATTGCGCTTGCGGATCATCCTGCACGATGGTATTGGATACGTGCCACTTGCCCACCATGCCGGTATGGTAGCCTGCTTCTTTGAGTACTTCGGCCAGCGTTACGGAAGAATCGTTGATATGTCCCCGATAACCCGGCTGGTGCTCATCGGTGGTCATACCACCAATACCGGCCTGATGATTATACAGGCCGGTGAGAAGCGAGGCACGGCTCGGGCAGCAGCGGGAAGTATTATAAAACTGACTGAACCGAAGTCCATCGGCGGCCAGCGCATCCAGGTTGGGAGTCTGCACCTCTCCGCCATAACAGCCCAGGTCGGAGTACCCCAGATCGTCAGCCATGATCACGACAATATTGGGGCGTGTATCGGTGGATTGTGCTGTTTCGGCACCGGGCGCGCAACCGGAGATCGCACTTGAAAAAATACTTATGAATAACAGCCAAAGGTAGCTCATAGGTTGTTGAGTAGATTCGATAGCTCCTATGTTGTTCTTAGTGCCTATGCATCATCTTCTTTGAGTTGCGTCAGAAAGCTCACCAGATCGCGAATCTCCCGTTTGGTAAGGAAGTTGGTCATGTTGGGCATACTGGACGGTGCGTTGGTGCGCTTGGCAATGTCTTTCTTCTCAATGTTCACTTCCGGTTGATTTCCGGATCTGATCAAAAGGCCGTCATCGGTTTCGTTTTCCAGAATACCGCTGACAGTTTTCCCATCCTTCAACGTAAGGGTGACGATACCAAAGCCGGGTGCCAGGCGCGCACTCGGATTGATCAGAGCTTCCAGCAACTGCTCACGGGTAAGCCTAGAGCCTACGCCATTGAGCCTGGGACCGGCGTTGCCTCCCATATCATCGTAAGAGTGGCATCGCATACACTGCGCCGTTGTATGCTGAAAGAAAATCAGTTGCCCCTGCTGCGAATCTCCACCCAGCAGACTGGCCTGATACATATCTGTGTCAGCTCCACCTGACTCCGACTGCACTTTTTCCAGCTTCGCTTTTAGCTCGGAAGAACGCGTAGAGTCGATGGCTTCTATAAGTTCCAGGTGAATCTCTTCAGGGAGTTGATGCTGTTCCAGTTTGGTGAGAAGTCCGTCAAATACCTGTTGGGTTTGATCTGCCGGTAAGGTGCCCAGGGTGAGCAACGCAGCCTGCTTCTCTTCGGTTGTTTTGGTATCAATGACATTGCTCAGCAAGGACACCATCAGGTCGGGCGCAATATCCATGGTGGCTAGCAGATCAAGTCCGGCTACGCGCACGTTCTTTTCCTTATCAGCAAGAGCCTGCTTAATGGCCTGGCCCATCTGTGGATAGTCCATTGCAGCCAGTGATCTTAGGGCAGCTTCCCGCACTTCCGGCTGGCTGTCACTTTTGAGTTCTGCCATGAGTTGAGGAGTGCTCTTGGTGATTTTCAATGCACCCAACGCTTCTGTAGCACCGGTACGGATGGTGGTTTCTTGGTCTTTCAAAAGCCCGATCAGTGGCATGGCAACCACCTGCTGTACAGGCTCCGCGTCACGCTTCACTTCACCACGGTACCGGCCATCCACCCTATCAAGCACAGAAGGCTGCGTCCAGGTGCTCAAAGCATCTATCGCCTCACGGCGCATGGCTACCGGATGGTTTTTATCCAGGGAGTAGTCTATCAGGTTTTGCATCGACGCTTCGGTGCCTATGCGCAGGTTGGCACTGATGGCACGTCTGATCAGGGCTTCATGGGTAAACCTGGTATGCTGCAATACATCGCCCAGGGCCGGTAAGGCTGCTTCTATCGATAAATCATCGTTGATGCCACGGGCGGCTTCTGCGACCACATACTCATCCTCATCGTTAAGAAACCTGGCAATGCCTGGTTCTTGCATTCTACGCAGTGCTACTACAGCGGCTATGCGCAATGCCCGCGACGGGCTGTTGGCCAAGGCCACTACAGGCTCGGCTTTTCCTATGCGAGCCAGGGCCAGGCTGCCTGCATGGCGCAGGTAGACGTCTTCATCATTATTGGCTTTGAGCATTTCGATGACAGGCTGCACGGCAGGTTCATAGGCTATTCTGCCCAGTGCTTCCGCAGCAAAAAATCGTGCCCGGCTGTTTTGATCTTGCAACAACGGGATCAAAGCGTCTCCGGCTTGTGGGTACCGCACATCTCCCAGCCACTTGGCAGCCTGTGCCCTGATCTCAGGGTCGCTGTCTTTGAGCAGTGGCATCAGGAGTTCGGCATATTGCTGATCTTCCATTCGGGCCATCTGGCTGATGCCCCAGATGGCATGAACTCTTGCCAGCTGATGATCGGGCTGGTTTAAAATCTGCTTAAAAATATCGGCACCCTCCTGTCCGCGCTTTGCCAGCTCAAACTGTGCTTTCTGGCGGACACGCATATCAGGATTTTTTAAGATTTCGCCCAGGTACTCCGGATTATAACCGTTAAAATCTGCTTTCAGCAGCTTCTCTGTTTGCTGACGTTGCTTCCAGGCAGCCCCACCATCGGCATCCAGCTTCCAGATACGTCCATAATCTTTGGTATTCCACCCTTCAATCCAGTCAGCTACGTACATGGCACCGTCCGGGCCGAAGTCTATGCCAGTAGCCAGTAAGCCTTCAACGATCATATTGTGCTCACCCAACTCGAAGCCAGCTCCTTTGGGTTTCAGTTTGAAGGAATGTATTCCGGAGCGGGCAGGGTTGCCCACAAATTCTACGACGAAGAACGTGTTTTTCCAGTCAGGATTCAGCGCGGTTCCAGGGTTGTACAACATGCCTGTAGGGCCATTCACAAAGTTGGCAATGGTTGGTGTAAAATAGGCCGCCTGCCCCTCAAAGCGAGGCTTGTACATTTCCTCGTCCATCCACACCTTGTACCTGTTATTTTTAGGGTCGTTGTATTTTCCAAACTGCCAGTTGGTGCGCCAGCCCGTGTCTGAACCATTCACTATATACACCAGTCGTTCACTTTCTCCTCTGTGGTCTCCGTCGTTGTCTTCGCTGATCAGGTTGCCGTATTCATCAAACACAAACTCGTGTGTGTTGCGCAGCCCCATGGCAAAAACCTCAAAGTCGCTGCCATCAGGATTGGCTCTGACGATCACCCCACGGTTGGGATATTCCCATTTTTTGCCGTCAGGCCCTTCGCCACTAAAACCAATATCACCAATGCCCCAGTAGATACGCCCGTCGGGTCCCATTTCCAGGCCGGACATGCCATGCCCACCAAAGCCCACATGGATACCAAAGCCATGCGAAATGGAAGTCTTTTCATCGGCAAGGCCGTCTCCGTTCTGATCTTTGATCCGCCATAGGTCAGGGGCTACGCCTACAAAGAGATCATCGCCTGCCTTTAGCACAGCTCCGGCCACATCGGTTGTCTCATCGTTAAAATCATCTACGACTAGCTGCGATAAGTCTGCCAAGCCATCGCCATCGGTATCTTCCAGGCGGTAGACGTTTTCTTTTTCTACGGTCATATCTTTCCAGTCGTGAGAGCCGTCACCGTTGAGATCGGCCAGCCACTCATTGTGAGCACTGTTTTCCGGTGAGAGGGTTTTGTGCAGAAACGCCTGTTTTTCTTCTACATTCTTTAGCTGTATAGAACCAATTTCCCATTCCTGATGCCCTCTGATATCAAATTCAGAATTTTTCTGGCGGTTGGTACGGGTGTAGTATAGCTGCCCCTTGTCGTCTATGTCAATGGAGATTGGGTCAGCCACCAGAGAATCTACGCCCCATATTTTCAGGGAAAGCCCGTCAGCAAGTTTGGGGTTGACCGATGACTCTATAGACTGAGCCATGATACTTACCTGTGTTGCATCTATCTGTTTGATTCTTTTGTCGGTAGGTTCTTGCTGGCATCCGGCAAGCAATAAGGCTGCCAGGGAAGTAGAAAAGCAAAGCGATTTAAGGGCCTTTTGGTGTAAGACGGGAGCAATTATAGTCATAGTAAGTTGTTGTATGTTGTCAGTTCAAAAGTATAGAAAAAGCATGATATGTTTTAAGATACCATGCTTTTGTGTGTTATTACCTCCTATAGAATATCTATAGGTTTGCGTCGCTGCGTTAGTCAATGGCAACCGGCAGGTTTACCTGCGTATCGCCCCAGGCCATATGCATGGCACTTCCATCGGCACTAAACCAGATCGTAAACGGCTCGAAGGTTTTTTCTGCCTTCACTAACTTGGCATCTACCTTGAGTGCATCCTGGCTCTTGTCATAAGAATAGGCACCCCATTGCCCGAGTGCTTTGTTGAAGATAACAGTCCACTTGTCTTTTTCGGGAGTGGCAAACATGCTATAAGTACCAGCATCCAGTTCTTTTCCACCAAACTTCGTGTCTTCTGTCAGGGTGATCTCTGTCGCTTCGTTGGCACCCAGTCGCCATACTTTTCCGTAAGGTTCTACATCGCCGAGCATTTTCCGGTTTTTCAGATGCGGCTGGCTGTAAACTACTTTAATATAGCCTTTGTCAGACTTCATGGAAGCCACAGCCATAGGACTTGGTTTAGCCTCAGCAGCTTTGCCGGTCACTTTATCCGGTGGAGGCATTACGGCAACATTCTGGGCAAAAGCAGTGGAAGCTACCCCGCAGAACAGGGCGACGCTCAAGGCTGCTGATATCATGGGACTTTTCATACGTTAGGTTTTTTGGTTAAAGATATTAAGTTTAAAGATCGCAGTAAGTTATACATCGCAGACCGAACAAGCAAAAATTTTATTTTCCGATGCTTGGTTGGGGCCGTACACTGCCAAAGACTTTTCTGATAATGTCTTTGCTTTGCCCCAGCGGGTCTTTCCTGATGTCTTTCTCTTCTTTGGCTACCAGTTTGAACAAACCTGACAGTGCCTGCTCGGTCGCATATTCGTCCAGTACCGGCAAATTTTTCAAGTTCACGTTGATATTACTGGATAAGGGAGACTTATTGTAGGTGGCAATAGCCTGTTTGAGAGCATCGTAATATTTGACGGCACCCACATCATTCAATGCTTTTTTGATAATTGGCTGAAATTTAGCGGCAAGCTGAGAAGAGGTTGTCCTCTCCAGATAAGAAGTAGCCGCCGTACTGTCTCCTTTGAGGATGCCTACCGCATCGCTAATATTCATAGAAGTGATGGCATTTACCAGAATAGGGGCCGCTTCTTTGGCCGCTTTTTCTGCACCCCTGTTCATAGCTTCTATAAAATTGTCGGCTACATTGTTGCCTACCAGTGGTATCTTTCTGATATTCTTCTCTATTTTCTGAAGCTCCGGTGGCATCGGGATGCGGATATTGGCAACAGGATTGTTGAGATACCCGTTTTGCTGCGAAGCACTGCTGGCCGCAAGGTTGGCCCCTACTTTTAGTGCCTCTTTCAGGCCCGATACAATTTCAGTGTTAGTGAGCCCTCCGGTAGCTGTATAGTCTTTGAGTACCCCATTGAGTACATCACAGGAAGAAGCGATGAGAAGCGGAAAAAAGAAGCAGAGTGTAATAAATATTCTCTTTATTTTTCCTAACGTTGCGTTGTGTAGATTCATTATCAATAAAATAAACGGTTCTTTACATTAATACGGTTAACATGGAAAAAGTTTTGGCAGAAGTGATTACCATTGGTGATGAACTGTTGTTTGGTCAGACTTTAGACACCAATACTCAGTGGATTGGCACCCAACTCAGCAACGTAGGCATTTCTATTATCCGCAGAACTACCGTGGGCGATTTGCGCGAAGAGATACTCAAGTCGCTACGAGAAGCATCTCAGCGGGCTGACATTATTCTGATCACAGGCGGGCTGGGTCCTACCAAAGACGATATTACCAAACAAACACTGGCAGCATACTTTGACACACCTTTGGTGGTGAACGAACAGGCATTGCAGGAGGTAACCGCTCTGTTTGCCAGCAGAAACCGCAGTATCACACCCACCAATGCCAAACAGGCAGAGTTGCCCCAGTCATGCACTATGATTAGCAACAGCATGGGCACCGCCCCCGGTATGTGGTTTGAGCAGGAAGGCAAAGTGTATGTATCTATGCCTGGTGTACCCTATGAAATGAAGACTATGATGGAAAAGTCGGTGGTGCCGATGCTTAAGCAAACCTTCAAACTCCCTGTCATTTACCACAAAATGATACAAACGGCAGGCATTGGCGAATCGTGGCTATCGGATAAGATAGAACAATGGGAAACCAGCCTGCCAGCCCATATCAAGCTAGCTTATCTGCCACATTATGGCCGGGTGAGGTTGCGCCTTACGGCTTTTGGTGAAAATTATCAGACACTGGAAAAACAAGTCGGTGAGGAGGTGGAAAAGTTACTACCCCTTATTCAACCGTATGTATATGGCTTTGGCGATCTTTCTCTGGAAGAGGCCATAGGACAGCTACTTTCAAAAAACCACCAGACCCTGGCTACTGCCGAGAGTTGCACCGGAGGGCATGTGGCACACACAATCACCAGCATTGCAGGCAGCTCGGCCTACTTTAAGGGCGGCATGATTCCTTACAGCAACGAGCTGAAAATCAGCATTTTAGGGGTGAAAAAAGCAACAATTGACGCACATGGCGCGGTCAGTGAGCAGACGGTTACAGAGATGGCACAGCAGATTCGCACACTTTACCAGACAGACTATGGCATCGCTACCACCGGTGTTGCCGGTCCGGATGGAGGTGCCCCCCAAAAGCCCGTAGGCACCGTATGGATTGCCGTGGCTGATGCGCAGCACACTTACACCAAAAAGCTATCGCTGACCCAAGATAGAGGACTCAACATTCAGCATACTACCATAAATATCTTAAATTTGCTGCGATTAGCACTGACAGGTATGGTGGATATTAAGAGCTGATCTCGTTTTTTGTAAAGCTATCAAATTACAAATATTATCGTTATGGCAACAGTAGAAATGGTCATGCCCCGTATGGGCGAGAGTATTATGGAAGGCACCATTTTGAAATGGCTCAAAAAAGAAGGCGACCCAATTGAACAGGATGAATCTGTGCTGGAAGTAGCCACAGACAAAGTTGATACAGAGGTACCGGCAACACACAGCGGCGTATTGCAAAAAATACTGGTAAACGAAGGGGATGTTGTGCAGATTGGTCATCCGATAGCCATTATTGCACAGGAAGGTAATGGCCTGGTTTCCAACGGTAAAGAAACAGCTGAAAAGCCGAAGAAAAAAGCAACAGCCGTACCGGAAGAAGCCGCCGCAGCACCCGAGCATGAGTCTGAAATTCCGGTAGCTGATGTTGGCAGAACCCAGCCTGACGAGCAGCCATCCGGCAGGTTTTATTCCCCCTTAGTGATGAATATCGCCAGAGAAGAAGGCATTTCCATGCAAGTATTGGAGACTATTGCAGGCAGTGGTAAAGAAGGCAGAGTGACTAAGAAAGACATATTGCAGTTTCTAAACTCCGAGGATCGTCATAAAGAAGCACAGCCAGCAGCCACAACTTCTGCACCAACAGCAGAAAGGAGTCCCCCTAGTGTATCCGTCAACGTAGGTGCCCACGATGAGATCATTGAAATGAGCAGGATGCGTAAAATGATTGCCGAACGCATGCTCGATTCTCAGCGCATTTCCGCCCACGTCACCTCTTTTGTGGAAGCAGATGTCACCACCCTGGTGCTATGGCGCAACAAAGTGAAAGATGCTTATCGCAAAAAAGAAAATGAAAACTTTACCTTTACGCCTATTTTTATAGAAGCAGTAGCGCAAGCCATCAAGGATTTTCCGATGATCAACGTCTCGGTAGACGGGCACCATATCATCAAACGAAAGCACATCAATATTGGCATGGCTGTAGCCCTGCCCAACAGCAACCTGATTGTGCCGGTAGTGCGGGATGCTGACCAGCTCAGTCTGCTTGGGTTATCCAAAAAAGTGAATGAACTGGCTGAGCGGGCACGGCAGCACAAACTTACTGCCGATGATCTTGCGGAAGGTACTTATACGGTTTCCAATATTGGTTCTTTTGGCAATATTCTGGGCACTCCGATGATCATGCAGCCCCAGGTGGCTATTTTAGCGTTGGGTGCTATCATCAAAAAACCCAGCGTCATAGAAACCAGCACGGGTGATGCCATTGCCATCCGACACAAAATGTATCTTTCGCATTCCTATGATCACCGGGTGGTGGACGGTGCTTTGGGAGGTATGTTTGTCAAAAGAGTAGCAGACCTGCTGGAGAATTTTGATATTGACCGGAAGTTGTAGAGAAGCTATTACCCTATAATGAGAAAGACTCCAGCAATAAGACGAAAGTCCCTGCCGAAGCCTTTAACTCAAACCACAAAGTAAAAACTACATCAATAAGTCTTAGCAGCTAATCCTGCCAGCGAACTGGAAACTCTCAGGCCAGATTGCTGAGCCATGGTTGTATTTAGCTCAAACCCAATCTTGGAATCCTGGGTAGCTATAAAATTAATATGCGCTCCCCGCTCAGCCATATGGTCTTGCTCGGTAATAACCAGCACTCCCTTGCTGCTTAATCTTTTTATATCTTCTTCAGAGATCGTTTTGTCTTTGGTCACAAAAACAATATTGCATTTTCCAACATCAGAGAAGGATTTGCATTCCTTTACCACCAAATTCTGATTCTTGATAGTCTTTTTCTTTTCGGAAATATTCACCATTTCCTGATACGCACTTGAGTTGCCCACCACACTAATTACAAAATCTCCCTCCGTGGAAGGCCATTCAATATATTTGCTGAAATTATATATGAAGATCGGATGGTACTTATACTCCTGTGCTTTGACAGCAAAAGAAAGCAACATCAGAAATAACAGTAGCTTGAATCTTTTCATAATTTTGTGTTTTGAGACATATTACTTTTTGTATAGCACAAAGATTGGCTCAAATACTTTATTAAAAAAATTCAATTAATTATTAATATTACTTCATTATATATTTTTGCTGTTGCCTACGTTTCTGTCAAATGATGGTCATACCGGCTCAAAAAGTACTTTGATACTATAGAAATTATGTTCTTTCTGTCATACAAACCATTATTCAGCCCTATATCAACCTGAACAACTTACATCAGAGTAGAACAGAACGATGCATAAAATATGACATACGGATGTCCGGAAGATTAAAAGGAACTTAGTTGGGGAGATGATAATTATGGTAGAAACACCGATAGATATGTAGCGGTTAGCTACTGCTTTTATTATATTTACACCTCATTTCAAACCATAAGAATGTTTATAGACATAGCATTTATCGGGCTGGCTTTCTACTTATCTATACCTTTAGTGAGTGGATATTTCGCTCATTGCTATGGTAGATCTTTCTGGCTATGGTTTGTGTTAGGCACATTTTTCCCTGTAGTTGCGCATGTGTTGCTGGCCTTTTTGTGTATGCCCGACCGGGATAAAGGGAAGCGGTTCAGGCAAGCTTACGAAAGCCTGACTCGCTATGAAGAAGAGCATATGCAGCAGCAAATAGATGTGACATTATCTGCCAGCAAAGACAACTCAAAATAGATACTGTATTTTATGATAATGCGCTACTCGGCATTGAAATAGATGATCGGGTAAGTAGCGAAATACGAAAGATTGTCTGTGGAACTGCTATCAAAAATCCTTTCTAGCAGGTTTCTTTTCTTATTGTACAAAGCCACCAGATTGGCCTTTTGATCGATAGCGAAACGGTCGATACCGTGTACTGCATCTGAGAACTTCATATGGTTGAAGGTGATGTTTTGGTAGGTGATACGTTTTCTGATCTGTATCACAAAATCATGGTAGACAGCCTCTTCAGCATCGTTATCTTTGTAGTATATATGCAGCACCTGCACGGCAGCATCAAAAGGCTGCACCCAGGAGATCAGTTGTTGCAGCATATCGTCATCTTCCTGCTGATAATCGGTGGCATATACTACCTGCGTAAACTTTTTGTATTTCACCTTTTCAGGAATGCAAAGCACCGGGCATTCGGCGCGCTTCAGCGTTTTGACGGTCTGGCTTCCGGTATACTCTTCAAATACGTCTTTCACACCGGCGGTTCCCATCACAATCAGGGAATATTGGTTGTCTTTGGCAAACTCAGAGATATGTTTTTCCAAAGCACCATAAGAAAAATGATAGTTACACACTGCCAGACCACGTTGCTGGCTCATGCTGTTCACCTCCTCTGTCAGGTTTTTCAGCAGTTCTTCGGCCACACTCACCAGGTTATTCAGGTCGGTTTGCCGGTAACGCTCTGCCAGCAGACCTCGTGACAGGGCTTCTCCAAATTCGTCTTCTGTAAAGACATGGAACAGGGTAAGTTCGGCCTGATGCACTTCACCCATGCGGGCAGCAAACTCAATAGCGTTCAAAGAATTGGCTGAAAAATCTACCGGACAAAGAATTTTTTTCATCATTATTTTATTTTTTATCATCTATGTTGACTGGCTATTTGGCACGGCTCGTCCACTTGTTTTCTCTCAGACGAAACCGCCACGGCAGCAAGGCATCCTCACCGGCATAATCCACGCCTACCCTGGGACTGGCTACAATTTCTTCCGGGGCAATCTTCACACCTCGGTCTTCTATCCAAATATGTTCACCAGTGGTGACAGGAATACCGTAGTGCTGCTTGCCAATGCCCAGTGCCTGCGTCAGCATACCAGGCCCGGCAGTTAGTCTGTAGGTTAAACCGGCAAGATTGCGCCTTTGTTGCATTATTTCCGGATTGATCACGGGTTCGATAGCCCGGATGAGCACAGCATCTGCCTTGTCGGCTACATTGGTGATGATGTTGAAAAGAAAATGAAAGCCGTATACTTTGTACACGTAGGCTACGCCACCGGCATGAAACATAATCTCTGTACGGTTGGTGCGGCGGCTGAGGTGCGAGTGACAGGCGCGGTCGTTGATATGCGAATACGCTTCTGTTTCTACAATCATACCTCCCGCTACTTCTCCATCAATCTCTGTGATGAGATATTTTCCCAGCAGCTCACGACTGATTTGCAGTACCTCTGACCGCTGATAAAAGTCTGCCTGTATAATAGTATGTTCGTCTGATAACATGGATAGGTTCAATATTTATTAAAATTTACCAGATAAAGAAATGACAGCCTCAGAAAGTTATAAAGACAGGTAGATAATTTTGCTGGGCGCGGCACCGTACACAAAAGGTTTGCTATTCAAACAAGCTATGCAAAAGATCAAAAGCAGCATCGGCGAAGATTATGAGCATATCAGCCAGCAGTTGCACATGGCAGGTCTGGTGGATAAAAGATAGTTTATTTTTTTGCTGCCCGCATAATATACCATCAAACACGTTTTACAGCAAAGCTTGTATCAGAATTTATGATCTTGAATCATATAATTTCTTCGTAAATTTTGGTAATCTTGCAAATCATACACTAAATATCCTGTCAATAAGCAAGTTTTCTGAAAAAGAATCATTCATGTTGCGTTACAAAAATCTGAACAACTTAACGGGCTGGTTAATTTTTATCGTCGCTACCACCGTATACGCGCTTACTGTAGAACCAACCGCCAGTTTCTGGGATTGTGGAGAGTTCATTGCCGTATCCTATAAGCTTGAAGTCCCCCACCCTCCTGGAGCACCGCTGTTTCTGCTGCTGGGCCGCATGTTTTCTTTTTTGGCAGCCGACCGCGAAACGGTTGCTTTCTGGGTCAATATGGTGAGCGTAGTCAGCAGCGGTGCCACCATCATGTTTCTCTACTGGTCTATTACCTTGCTGGGCAAGAAAGTCCTGAAAGTGACGCGCGGGCAGGAAACCCTGGAACAAACCATATGGCTGGTTGGCAGCGGCATTATTGGTGCAATGGCCTATACGTTTTCCGATTCGTTCTGGTTTTCTGCCACAGAGGCGGAAGTCTATGGCTTATCTTCGTTTTTTACGGCGTTTGTCTTCTGGGCTATTCTCAAGTGGGAGCACATTGATTCTCCTTCGGGTGCCAACCGCTGGCTGATCCTGATCGCCTATATGATGGGTCTTTCCATTGGTGTACACCTGCTCAACCTGGTCACCATTCCGGCACTGGGGCTGATCTACTATTTCCATAAATACAAGACCACCACCACCGGCATTATCGTGACGCTGGTCATTAGCCTGGTGCTGATCGGCCTGATCATGGTGGGGGTTATTCCGGGCTTGCCATCGCTGGCCGGCTCCTTTGAGATATTTTTTGTCAACAGCCTGGGTATGCCCTTTGGCTCCGGACTGATCATCTTCAGCATACTGCTGCTGGGCGGGCTGCTCTATGGGCTGTATTATTCTATCAGAAACCACAAGATACTGCTCAATACCGGCCTGCTGGCACTTACTTTCATCCTGATTGGTTATGCCTCTTACGCGCTGGTGCTGATCCGCTCCAACTACAACCCTCCTATTGATGAGAACAATCCTGAAACCATCATCAGCTTTGTATCTTACCTAAAGCGGGAGCAGTATGGCAGCCGCCCATTGCTCTATGGCCAGTATTTTACGGCCAATCTCGTAGACCAGGAGCAGGGTGACCCTGTCTATGAGAAGGGTAAAGATAAATATATCATTTCAGACTATAAGCTGGAAAACACCTACGACCCCAAGCAGTCTACCATATTTCCGAGAGCCTACAGCACACAGGATAATCATGCAGAACTGTATCGTCGCTGGATGGGATTGGGACCGAACGAAAATCCTGGCTTTGGCGATAACCTCTCGTTCTTCTTTCGCTACCAGCTAGGGCATATGTTTATGCGTTATTTTATGTGGAACTTTGTAGGGAGGGAAAGCGATATCAAAGATGCAGGCTGGATGATGCCGTGGGAAGGTAACAGTGGTGTGCCCGAACTACTGGCAAATAACAAAGCCAGAAACAACTACTTTATGCTTCCGCTAATCCTGGGCCTGCTGGGTTTCTTCTTTCAGTATCGCAACGATGTGAAAGGTTTTGCCGTAGTAGCCATGCTGTTTTTGCTCACCGGCATTGCGCTGGTGGTGTACCTAAACTCGCCGCCGGTAGAACCAAGAGAACGGGACTATATCTATGTGGGAGCCTTTTATGCCTTTGCCATATGGATTGGCTTTGGCGTGATGGCTATTGCACAGTTTGCCACACAATTTCTGAAAACAGGCGGAATGCCGGTATAGCTGCCACCGTCGTATGTCTTATTGTACCCATCATCATGGCTGTGCAAAACTGGGACGATCACGACCGGTCTGACCGGTATTTCTCCGTAGATTCTGCGCGCAATTTCCTGGCTTCCTGTGCGCCTAATGCCATCCTTTTCACCGGTGGAGACAATGACACATTTCCGCTCTGGTATGTGCAGGAGGTAGAAGGCTTCCGCACCGATGTGCGCGTTATTGTGCTGAGCTATTTCAATACTGACTGGTACATTAATCAGATGACACACCAGGCTTATGAATCTGACCCCGCTGCCTTTTTCATTAACACAGGAAAACTACAAGCAGGGCGGCCCTAACGATTATCTGCCGTATGTAGAGCGGCCCAACATCAAAGGAGCCATCAGCCTGGATCAGTACATGAAACTGATCAAGAGCAACTCTCCTGCGTTGCAAATGCCAAACGCACGGGCAAAATACAATACCGTGCCTGCCAAAACCTTTTATCTGGATGTGAAGTCCAAACCAATGGGAGAAAGCAGCCTATCATCCGATACGATATCGTCAGGCAATGAAAACGAAGCCAAAGTACTTCCGGCCAATTTCAAAAAAATGATTCCTACTCCTTTGCGTAATCTGTATACCGACAGGCTATATATTAACCTGAAGGGCAATGCGCTGGAGAAAAAGGACCTGATGATTCTGGACCTTATCTTGACCAACCAGTGGGAGCGTCCTATTTATTTCAACAATACTTCATTGCTGGGTGTCAATCTGGATTTCAAGGGCAACGTGGTGCAGGAAGGCAATGCCTACCGCCTGTTGCCCATAGAAAATCCTGACCCCAACGACGAGCTGGTCAATACGCCGGTGATGTATGAAAATATGATGGACAAATTTTACTGGAGAGAGCTGGATAACCCGGATGTATATTACAATGAAGACTACCGCAACTTTGCACTCAACCACCGCTCCAGCTTCAACAGCCTGGCCCAGTCGCTGCTGGATGAGGGTAACAAGGCCCAGGCAGGCAAAGTGCTGGAGAAAAGCCTTGCTGTGATGCCTGATAAGTCTATACCCTACGATTATGTATCAGCACAGTCGATAAAGCTGCTGTTTGAGGCTGGCAAAAAAGAGCAGGCCACCGAGATTGCCCAGACCGTAGGCGACCGGGCCGTTGCCATGCTTGCTTATATGACAGAGCAGGGTGGAGATGCAGGGTATGAGCGGCAAAAGCAGATGATCATCCTCAATGAAATATCCAGGGCTTTGACCAACGCAGGAGCTACAGAACTGGGTAAGAAGTATGAGGACACGCTGATGCGTTATTACAACCAGTTCAATAAGATGTAATAGTTGTAAATAGCCAATCTCAATCAAATGATTTGATAGCACAACGGCTGATACGTTAGCACTAAATACGCAGCATGATACCTAGACTATATTATATTCTGATCTGTAGTACCTGTATATTTGCGATGGGTGCACCATGCCAGGTGCTGGGGCAAAGCAACCTGGCCCAGACCAACCTTCAGTATCTCTATAACCCGGTAGCTCCGTTGAGTTTTGAGAGCCAGGTAGCCATGAGCGATACGGAAGCCACTGTTTTCCTGCACATCCGCAACAGCCAGCAGGGCCAATCTTTGTCTGTGAACTATCAGGTGAAGGAAAACTATCAGGATGAAAATATCATCAACCAGGGTGAAGTAGGTATACAGCAGTTGATCGGGCAGCAAGATAATCACCTGTATTATAAGTTTGTGGTACCGGTGACAGAGGCATCACGCTACTTGTTTGTCTTTACACAACTCAATATCAACAATACTCCGGTGAGCTTTCGGTATGATATTCCGCTACAGGGTGAAAACACTTTCCCGGCAACTGATCTGATCATGATGCGCCCTGATGAGGATATTCCAATTTTCAGTAACTACTTGGATTCTGCCAAAGCTTTCCGCATTGCCTCCATCTATCGGCAGTCTACAGAAGCTTATATGTACTACTACAGCTACGACTTCACTCCTAACCCGCCTCCAATGGCAGTCAGAGGAGCCGAAGCTTCGGAAACGATGTCTATCGATTCCCTTTTTTCAGTGCCCGTCAACGATTCATTAAGTTTTGGGCAGAAAGGTTTATATTTCATCCAGACAGACACCACTTCTCTTTCAGGCATTTCTTTTCGGATCACAGACCAGTATTTTCCTCGGCTGGTAGCTGTAGATCAAGTAATAGCTCCTTTACGTTATATCAGCACATCCGAAGAAATGGAGGAACTGGAAACCAGTCAAGACAAAAAAGAAGCCCTGGATCGCTATCTGATGAAAATCACCCGTTCGCAGAAGAAAGCAAAAGCACTGATGCGCAGCTATTTTAGGAACGTCACGGAAGCCAACCGTTTGTTTACCACGTATAAGGAAGGATGGAAAACAGGCCAGGGCATGGTCTATGTGCTTTATGGCACGCCCAACCAGGTGTTCAGAGACAACGACCGGGAAGTGTGGGTATACAATGCCGACCAAGATTTAACAGACCTGACGTTTACCTTTGCCAAGGTGAAAAACATTTACACCAACCAACATTATAATTTGATTCCTGATGAGGACTACAAGAAATTCTGGTTCAGAAACATAGATTTGTGGCGTAAGGGAATGAAATCACTCCAATAATGACTTATGAAACCATCTTCTGATCAGGAAATTATCTTCGGCACCCGTGCGGTGATGGAAGCCATTACCGCAGGCAAAGAGTTTGACAAACTTTTTCTGCAAAAAGGGCTTAAAAACGAGCTGTCGCAGGAGCTATCGACACTCATTTATGACCATAACATTCCGATATCCAAAGTGCCTGTTGAAAAACTCAACCGCATCACCAAAAAGAACCACCAGGGCGTTATCGGTTTTTTGTCAGCCGTCACCTATGCCTCGCTGGATAACGTGATCAGTGAAACGTATCAGCAGGGCAAAGACCCGCTGGTGATCTTGCTGGACAGGATCACCGATGTGCGCAACTTCGGTGCCATTGCCCGCACGGCAGAATGCATGGGTGCAAACGCTGTTGTCATTCCTTCCAAAGGTAGTGCCCGCATCAGTGGCGATGCTATGAAAGCCTCTGCCGGTGCGCTCAACTTTTTGCCCGTCTGCCGGGAAGATAACCTGAAGAAGACCATCCGCTACTTGCAGGCTAATGGTTTTCGGATTGTTGCCTGTACAGAAAAAGCAGCAACACCCCTTGCCGAAGCAGATATGCAAGGACCACTGGCACTATTGCTTGGCTCCGAAGAAGACGGCATATCGGATGAATACCTAAAGCTTGCCAACGAACAGGTAATGATTCCCATGACAGGCCACATTGCCTCGCTGAATGTATCCGTATCGGCTGCCATCGCCTTGTATGAGGCTTTCAAACAGAGGCATTAAATATAACGATCACCTTGCGTTCTGGCATCTTTGATAAACTCTTTGATCTTATCTTCCATTTGCATCGGGCAGATAAGCAGCACATCGTCCGTATCACTCACCAGGTAACCCTCCAGACCGGCAAGCACGATTAGCTTATCTTTATTGTTTGCATGCACAAAACAATTTTTGCTGTCATACACCAACGCATTGGCATCCAGCGTGTTGTGGTATTCATCTTTGGGTTTCAGCGCATACAAGCTATTCCAGGAAATGATGTTGGCCCAGTCGAAATTACCAAGGAGCAGGTTCATATTATCGGCTTTCTCATAAATACCATGTGCAATAGATACGCTTTTGCATTGAGAATAAGCTTTTTGTATAAAAGACTCTTCCTCTTCGGTATAGTACATATTTTCTCCTTCCTCAAATATTTCAGCCACCTCCGACAAGTAATGCTCAAAAGCGTTGATCATGGCACTGACATGCCACACATAGATATCGGTATTCCAGGCAAAGTCTCCACTGTCCAGAAAAAGCTGTGCCAACTCCTGCTGCGGGTTTTCCGTAAAAGTTTTCACCTTTTTTACAGCACCGCTACTTTCCAGGTGATACTGAATATAGCGGTATTTTACTTCCGGCTTATGTGGTCTGATGCCTACCACCAGCAACTGACCGGCGTGGGCATAGGCCACTTCTACGGCTTTTCGAATATCCCGCACAAAAGCTACTTCCCCCATGATCAGATGTTCGGCAGGAGACACCACAATAACAGCATTGGGGTCTTTCGTTCTGATCTTATAGCAGGCGTAGGCCACACAGGGAGCCGTATTGCGCCTGACAGGCTCTACGAGCACCTGGTGCTTGCTCAGTGGCAACTGTTCGTACACCCAATGCGCGTGCTCACGGGGTACGGCAATATAGATATGATCTTCCGGACAAACTCCTTTGTATTGTTCAAAAACTGTTTGCAGCAGCGATTTGCCCGTATTAAAAAAGTCCAGAAACTGTTTTGGCTTTTGTTTTCTGCCATACGGCCACAGATGCATGTTGGCACTGGCTCCAATGGTAATCAACACATAGGTGTCCTGACGAGTCATATGGTAAAAGGTAAAGCTTGTGTTTTGTAATCAGTAACAAAAATTGATAACATTGCAGTATCAAAAAATACTTCGTTTTATTAAAAAAGTTTAAAAATTTTCATAAATTCATTGTTAAATTCGGAACCACGTGGTTCTATCCTTTGTACAATAAAAGCAATTAACAGATTTAATGGATTTTATTAAATTAATATCTTAATTTTTATCTGTAAAGTAGCGAAAAGATAAATTCTAATGAAGAAATGACAGTAGACCAGCAAGCAAATCTTAAAGCACAACTCAAAGAAAATTTTGGATACGGCCAGTTCAGAGGCAACCAGGAAGCCATCATCCGTAATATTCTTAACAGAAGAAACACTTTTGTCATTATGCCTACCGGCGCAGGCAAATCACTGTGTTACCAGTTGCCGGCAATCATACAGCCTGGTGTGGCCATTGTGATTTCGCCCCTGATTGCCCTAATGAAAAACCAGGTGGATCAGCTCAATGCGTTCAATATCAATGCACAGTTTCTGAATTCTACCCTGACAAAAGCAGAAATCAATAGGGTAAGGAAGGAAACCATCGAGGGCAACATCAAGCTCCTCTATGTAGCCCCCGAGTCGCTTACCAAAGAAGATAACATCAAGTTCCTGCGGGAAGCCAACATACAATTTGTAGCGGTAGACGAGGCACATTGTATCTCTGAATGGGGCCACGATTTTAGGCCGGAATACAGAAAAATCAAGTCCATCATTGCACAGCTTGGCGACAATGTACCGGTGATTGCCCTAACGGCCACGGCCACGCCCAAAGTGCAGCTCGATATTCAGAAGAACCTGCAAATGGAAGGAGCCGATATTTTTATGTCGTCCTTCAACCGCGCAAATCTGTACTACGAGGTAAGGCCCAAGAAAAACGCCAAAAAGCAGCTTATTCAGTTTATCAAACAGCATAAAGGCAAATCCGGGATCATTTACTGCCTGAGCCGGAAAAAAGTGGAAGAGATTGCCGAGTTTCTGAGGATCAACGATATCAAAGCTGCGCCCTACCATGCCGGGCTGGATAGTAATGTGCGTATCCAAAACCAGGATGCTTTTCTCAACGAAGATGTAGATGTCATTGTAGCTACCATTGCTTTTGGTATGGGCATCGATAAACCTGACGTGCGCTTTGTGATCCACTACAACGTACCCAAATCGCTGGAAGGCTATTATCAGGAAACTGGGCGGGCCGGCAGAGATGGGCTGGAAGGCAAATGCATCATGTTTTATAGCTACAACGATATTCAGAAACTAGAGAAGTTTAACAAAGACAAAACAGTGACCGAAAGAGACAATGCGCGGGTACTGTTACAGGAAATGATCTCCTACTCAGAATCTGCCATCTGCCGCAAAAAGCAGCTGCTGCACTACTTTGGTGAAATTTTGCACAAAAACTGTGAGAACTGCGACAATTGCCTCAAACCTAAAGAGACTTATGAAGGGGAAGCTTTTGTAGAAATAGTGCTACAGGCCGCATTACAAACCAACGAACGGTTTGGCATCAGCCACCTGGTAGACGTGATCCGCGGCACGCTCTCAGATTATGTCAAAAGCCACGACCACAACGACCTGGCCGTTTTTGGTAAAGGCAGTGAGGAAAGCGAAGCCAAGTGGCAGTCTATCGCCCGGCAGGTGCTGATTGCAGGCTTTCTGAAAAAAGATATCGAAAATACCGGTATTCTAAAGATTACCGAAAAAGGCAAGAAATTTTTGGAAGCCCCCTTTGCCATCAGCCTGTCTAAAGACCACGACTACACAGATCTGGGTGAGGAAGAAGAGCCGGAAACCGGTATCACCAACGGCGGCGGACATACAGGCGTTCATGTAAAGTCGTATGATGAAACTCTGTTTGAGGCACTCAAGAAACTGAGAAAAGAAACAGCCAAAAAGAAGAACCTGCCGCCCTACGTCATTTTTCAGGAGCCTTCGCTAGAAGAAATGGCTACCACCTACCCTACCACCAAGGAAGATCTGGCCGCCATCAATGGTGTGGGCATGGGCAAGGTGGGTAAATTTGGCAAGCCATTTCTGGAACTGATCAATAAATATGTAGAAGAAAACGACATTGTTACGGCTTCCGATGTGGTCATCAAAAGTACCGTTAATAAATCGCGCAACAAGATATTCATCATCCAGCAGATAGATAAAAAGGTAGACCTGGAAGATATTGCCGAGATGAAGGAGATGGAAATGAATGAACTGATCGAGGAAATAGAGCACATCTGCTACTCGGGCACCAAGCTCAACCTGGACTATTACATCAACCAGGTGCTGGAAAGAAGCCAGCAGGAAGAGCTGCGCGACTATTTTCTGGGCACCCATACCGATAGCATCACAGAGGCACTGGAAGAGTTTGGCGACGATTATTCCGAGGAAGAACTCCGGCTGATGCGCGTCAAGTTCATGTCTGAATACGCCAATTAATCTTATTGGATGGTTTCAGGTTAGAGCCGTTTTTTGTTAGCTTTGCGCTCTTTAACGCTTCAAACCATCCGATATGAATATCTTAGTGCTTGGCTCCGGTGGCCGCGAACATGCGCTTGCCTGGAAGATCAAACAAAGCCCGCTCACAGATGCCCTGTATGTCTCTCCTGGCAATGCCGGTACAGCAGCTATGGCAGAAAATATACAGCTTTTTGAAGGCATCTTTGACCAGCACGCTTTTGAAAGTATCGCTACTTTTGCCTTATCCAAGCACATCTCGCTCATTATTGTAGGCCCTGAAGCTCCTTTGGTGGCTGGCATCAAAGATTATTTTGACAGCCGCAAGGATGTATCGCACATCACCGTGGTGGGTCCCGACAAGGCGGGGGCCATGCTGGAAGGCAGTAAAGATTTTGCCAAGGATTTTATGAACCGCCACCGTATTCCTACTGCACAGTCTCGCACCTTTGTGCAGGCGCAGCTGGAAGAAGGTTTGCAGTACATCGATAAGCAAGCCCTGCCCATTGTGCTGAAAGCCGATGGACTGGCAGCCGGCAAAGGAGTGATCATCAGCGAAACACACGAACACGCCAGAGCCACCCTGCGGGAGATGCTTAACGGAAAATTTGGTGCTGCCAGCGAAAAAGTGGTGATCGAGGATTACCTGAAAGGTATAGAGCTTTCTGTGTTTGTCCTCACCGACGGCAAGAGCTACAAAATACTGCCGGAAGCCAAAGATTACAAGCGCATAGGAGAAGGAGATACCGGTCCTAACACCGGTGGCATGGGAGCCATTACGCCGGTGCCTTTTGCTGACGGAGCTTTTATGCAGAAAGTCAAAGCGCAGGTGGTGGAACCCACCATTCGGGGACTGGCGGCGGATGGTATCAACTACCGGGGTTTTGTCTTTATAGGCTTGATGAACGTGGAGGGTGAGCCTTACGTTATTGAATACAATGTACGGCTGGGCGACCCGGAAACCGAAGTAATAATTCCAAGGATAGAAAGCGATATTGTGCCTCTATTACATGCGCTGGGCAACCAGCAGTTGGATCAGTATACGCTGGTTATTTCACCCAAAACTGCTGCCACCGTGGTGATGGTTGCCGAGGGGTATCCGGATGCTTACCAAAAAGGCAGAAAAATCACCCTTGATGCCGGTCGTACTTCCGCTCTCATATTCCACGCAGGTACCCAAAGCGAAAATAACCATACGCTCACCAATGGAGGCCGCGTGATGGCCGTTACCGGTATGGCAGACTCCATGCAGGCAGCCCTGGATATCTGCTACGAAGGTGTGCAAAATATCCGGTGGGACGGCCTGTATTACCGTAAAGACATCGGCCAGGACTTGCTGTCTCTCTGATTTTTTTATTAGTTTCTGATAACATTTTTTTTCATTCAACTTTTTATTTAATCTCAACACCATCAACCTGTGGACAAAAATCAGTTAACAGCCATTGCTAAGCAAGACCCTAATCTTCTGATAGAAGAGATCACCGGCCAGCGTAAGCTTGTCATCTATCAGATATTTACCCGCCTGTTTGGCAACACCAAAGCCACCAATGCCCTGTATGGAACACTGGAAGAAAACGGGGTGGGTAAGTTCAACGACATCACCGAAACAGCCCTAAAGGCTATCAAGGCGATGGGTAGCACCCATGTGTGGTACACTGGTGTGGTAGAACATGCTGTACTCACCGACTATCAGCAATATGATATACCGCTGGACGATGCCGATGTGGTGAAAGGCCGTGCCGGTTCTCCGTATGCGATCAAAGATTATTATGATGTGAACCCGGACCTGGCCGTGGAAGTGCCCAACCGTATGCAGGAGTTTGAGGCACTGGTGGCAAGAACACACGCACAGGAACTGAAAGTGATCATAGATTTTGTGCCCAACCATGTGGCCCGGCACTACCACTCGGATGTTAAACCTGAAGGAGTGTTCGACTTTGGTGAGGATGATGATGTCAGCAAAGCGTTTGACCCGCACAACAATTTCTACTACATCCCGGATGAACATTTTCAGGTGCCGCAGGATTACGTGTCGCTGAGCGATCACCCCTTTCCTACCAAAGACGGTAAGTTTGCCGAATATCCTGCCAAAGCCACCGGCAACGATAACTTTTCAGCCCGCCCTACCATCAACGACTGGTTTGAGACGGTCAAGCTCAACTATGGCGTGGACTACCTGCACAACCGGCAACATCACTTTGACCCTGTTCCTGATACCTGGCAGAAGATGTACCATGTTCTGAGGTACTGGGCTGGCAAACAAGTAAATGGCTTTCGCTGCGATATGGCAGAAATGGTGCCGGTGGAGTTCTGGCAATGGGTCATTCCTAAAGTGAAAGAGCAGTATCCCAATCTTGTTTTTATTGCAGAGATATACAATCCGGAGCAATACAGAAACTACATTGATGTGGGCAGGTTTGACTTCCTCTACGACAAAGTGCAGACCTATGATACGCTGCGCGGCGTGATAGAAGGGCACGGTACGCTCATTTCTGTAGAAAACACCTGGAAATACCTGTATGGCAAAAATCAGCATATGCTCCGCTTCCTGGAAAACCACGATGAGCAACGGATTGCCTCCCGTTTCTTTGCCGGAGCACCCGAAAAAGCCAAGCCCGGCATGGTACTAAGTGCCCTGATGCATACCGGTCCGCTGATGGTGTATTTCGGACAAGAAGTAGGCGAACCCGCGCTGGGCACGTCTGGCTTTAGCGGCGACGATGGCCGTACCACGATCTTTGACTACTGGGGCGTGCCGGAATTTCAGAAGTGGAGCAATGGTGGTAAATTTGACGGGGCAGATTTAAGTCCGCAGCAACGCGAACTACGGACGTTCTATCAGCAGTTGATGAACCTTTGCCACCATGAGGCCATCAGCCACGGCATGTTGTACGACCTCTTCCCACACAACCGTCACCTTGCAGAAGGGTTTGGCGAACTGGCCTATGCTTTTCTTAGATTCACCCAGGATAAACGCCTGCTGGTGGTGATGAACTTTGATGCGAAAAACCCACAAAAGTTTAATCTGAAGATACCCAAAACAGCTATAGAAGCGATGGGAATGGAAGAGACAAAAGACTATCAGTTAACAGACATCTTCCAAACGAATACTACGGCTACCTTCCGCCCCAAAGATGTAATCATCAGCGAAGGACCGCAAGGCATTGCAATGGAACTGGCCCCTTTACAGTCTTATGTGTTTGAGATAAGTCAAGTTTATTAGTAGCTTCTTTATTCATGCTCTATTACCTCAGAGATTTGCTGGTATAACTCAGGAATTTTGTTCTTTACCACGTCCCATACAATAGCATAATTTACTCCTATGTAATCATGTATAAGTCTGTCTCGCATACCAGCCATATTTTTCCATATGGAATCCCATTTTACTTTGGCATCTGCTGGAACTTTCTTCGTCGCTCCTCCAATTATTTCTAGGCTTCTTACTATGGCTCGCTTTAAAGTTTCGTCCTGAAAAAACGAGTCTTTGGTCAATCCAGCTCCACTTACGGATAAAATATATGAACATTCATCTTGAATATGTTTGAGATATTCAATATAGTCCTTAGACATACTTTACTTCGTTTAATATTTTAGGTCCTATATGGGAGCTTAATCCGTTCTTGGTGACTACCTCTACTCTTTCACTGCTAAATAACGCTTCAAATAAGTTACAAGCTTCCATGTAATTATCAAAGCTTTCTTTATCAGGATTGAAGTCAATTAATATATCAATATCGTATCTTTTGACTGCTCATTCCGTAGATATGAGCCAAACAATCCTACATTTTCAACACCAAGGTTTTCAAGTTTGGCCTTGTTTAATTTCAGTATATTTAAAATGTGTTCTTTAGTTGTCATAGTTCCTATCGCTTTTACCTAAATACTATACTACGGTACAGTTTCGGTTTGTGGAGACACAAACCGAGGCGCGAAGGCCGTGGGCTGTGTCCTCACAGCCCACTTTAAGCCAAATGTACCGTAGTATACCTAAATACATAAACCTTTATTGATTCACTTACTTCGTCTGTGTTTGTATCCACTTCAGTATTTCTGTCAGGGCTGTGGGTGAGAGTGTTTGTTCTATGGCCGCATATTCGGAAGGTGAACCTGTTTTACTTTCCTGAAATAAATGGTTTAAGTTGGGTAGTTCTTTGATGGTTACGTTTTTGTTTCCACCTTTTGCCAATGCATTTCTGATCGCTTCCAGATCTTCTTTTGGCGGCACCTGCAAATCTTTTTCTCCGTTGATGGCCAGCACAGGACAGGTTACTTTTTCCAGGGTCGGTGCCGGATTGTATCGTATAAAAAACCGCATCCAGGGACTCGTCAACTGATCAACCTGTAGTTTTATAAAATCTTCCTCGTTTATTCCCTTTGGTATTTCCGTATCAGCATGGTCTTTCAAACTTTGCCTGATGTAATTTGTCAGTTGAGTTTTTAGCTGTTCCTGGTTGGTCGATCTGGAGATGATATTAAAAGCACCTCGATTGATTTTCCTTACTTTTTGCAAGTCTTCTTCGCTCGCGCCTGATGCTTTCCCGATCAATCCCTGTTGCAATAAAAGTAAACTATCGCCTGGAATACCTGTACCTGCCAACAGCACGATGAACGCAATATCTTTAGAGCGACTAGCCACCATAGGTGCAATGATTCCGCCTTCGCTGTGCCCGATCAACCCTATTTCTTTGTTGTTGATCTCTTTTCTGGTTTGCAGATATTTCACGCCTGACTCAACGTCAGTGGCAAAATCTTCGCTGGTGGCTGTGCTAAAATCTCCTGATGAGGCAGCCGTTCCTCTGTCGTCAAACCGTAGCACTGCAATGCCGTTTTGGGTCAGATAATCTGATAATACAAGAAACGGTTTATGGCCCAGCAACTCTTCATCTCTGTTTTGCGGGCCACTGCCACTGATCAAAACAACTGCCGGAAAGATGCCCTCTTTCTTTGGTAACGTTAATGTACCCACCAACACAACGCCTGCTTTCTTATTCTCGAAAGTAACGTCTTCCGAATAATAAGCATAGGGTTTGGTAGGTTCCTGCGGCCTGACAAGCTTTTCCTTTTCAAACACTTCCCTCGACAGGTTCATAGGAAAGGATTGTCCGCCTTGCTTAAAGTCTCCAACGATCACATTATCTTTGCCCAACACACCTTCATATTCAATACCTGCGTTTGCCACCACCAGGTTTAATGTGGAATCTTCAAAGCTGGTAGAAGTTACCGGAATATCTGTTGCACCCTGATCGGGGCTGTCCATGGTGGCACTGTAGCCGTTATCTGCCTGGCTTACATGAAATACCACACGTAGCTGCGTACCCTGAACTTTCAACAACCCATTCCATTGCCCTGTTATGTCCTGCCCTGCCACTGCTAAAGAAATGAATCCGATAAATACCGTAAATATATATTTTCTCATTTGTACATAGTCAGTTAACAGTTGTATTGATATGCCTCTCGAGTTGGCTTTTGTACCAGGTTGCTGCAATGAATATAGGAATGGCACTCAGTAACTAGGGTGGCTTGTATCACGTACTTTCTACCTCGTCGTTGCGCGTTCAGCATGGTATTAGTCATCGTGTTGTTGGTTTGGTGGATTGTTGATTTTTTTATTTCAAACTCTGTTAGGTCACGCTCTATGTCCAGCATGGAATGCGGGGCACTCCATGCGGGGCACTCCATGCGGGGCATTATAAATGCCGTTATACTACGGTACAGTTTCGGTTTGTGGAGACACAAACCGAGGCGCGAAGGCCGTGGGCTGTGTCCTCACAGCCCACTTTAAGCCAAATGTACCGTAGTATAAAATGCCGTATAAGATGAAGAACGCATGGATATGCGCTCAAGCTGAACGCATGGATATGCGCTCAAGCTGAACGCATGGATATGCGCTCAAGCTGATTTCACCGACTGCTAGTGTGCGTTTGTAACGCGCAGCGCGGCTGGCGTTACAAACGCGTCCGGCGTGGAGTGCACTAGCAATTGTTAAATATACTTCTTTCATTCAGTATTTCCCACATTGTCTATACAGACACGTTGCGTCTATTCTAAAAGTTGCAGCTTTTCCAATCCAAAGGTGGCTGCTTTATCATTTAAGTAGCTATATTCACAGGCAATAAGAAAAGATGGTCGTAAAAACACAGGGTTCCCCGCTATTTCCTATCTTGCTGGTCAACTTTATTGGCTCGCTGGGTTTCAGCATTGTGCTTCCTTTCCTGATTGTGCTGGTGCTCAAGTTTGGCGGCAACGAAGTAGTTTATGGGCTGATTGGGGCTACCTATTCTGCTTTTCAGTTTGTAGGTGCCCCCTTGCTTGGCAACTGGTCTGACCGCATCGGCAGGCGTAAAGTGCTGCTGGTTAGTCAGACAGGCACCTTTATCGCCTGGGCCATCTTCATCATCGCGCTGCTGATTCCGGAAAAAGCGATCAGCCATATTGACTCCCGACTCCTGGGTTCGTTTCTACTCACATTCCCGCTCCTGCTGATATTTGTTGCCCGGGCGGTAGATGGCATTACTGGTGGCAACATCTCTGTCGCCAATGCCTACCTCTCTGATATCAGCGATGATGCCACCAGGAACAGTAATTTTGGCAAAATGGGGGCAGCGGCCAGCCTGGGTTTTATCATCGGCCCGGCGGTGGCAGGGCTGCTGGGTGATACCGCGATGGGCGACATGCTCCCCGTGCTGCTGGCGATGGGCATCTCGGGCACTGCTATTGCCGTCATCTATTTTATGCTGCCCGAATCTCACAACAATCCCCCCTCTTTGATCAAATGCGACCACCATCACGATTTTACCGAAGCTACAGCACAAGAGGCTCCACCCAGACAAACTACTGGTTTTTGGAGTACCATGAAAAAGCCCCACGTTACGTTTATGATCGTGCTTAACTTCCTGTTTTTTCTGGCTTTCAATTTTTTTTATGTCGCCTTTCCGGTACATGCCGTGAAGGTGTTGCAATGGGACACTTTTCAGTTAGGCATTTTCTTTTCCGTATTGAGCGGCGTGATGATTTTGGTACAAGGTCCTGTGCTAAGCTATGTGTCCAAAGTCATTCCCGAAGGCAAGCTGGTTGTGACCGGAAGCGTCATTCTCTGCCTGGGCTTTGCCTGTTTTGGGTTGCAGAATCCGGCCCTGGCCTATGTAGGCGCTATCGGCTTTGGCCTGGGCAACGGACTGATGTGGCCATCTTTCCTGGCTATACTCTCCAAACTGGGCAGCAAACAAGAGCAGGGTGTCATCCAGGGCTATGCCAGCAGTGCCGGTAGCCTGGCAAGCATCGTGGGCCTGATCAGTGGCGGACTGATCTACCAGCAGATCGGGGGCACTACTTTCTTCATCTCTGCTCTGCTCTTTCTGCTGCTGGCTTTCTTATCCTTCAGGCCGGTAGTGATCAACAGGAAAGTGACGACTTAGCGATTGTTTATTTTGTCTGGTCTGCGGTTTTCCAATAAATGACTGTTGCCAGATAGCCCGTTATACAAGTTAGTATCAAGACTGCGTAGCTGTAATTGTCCAGCATCTCTTTGTATGCTCCACCGGCACCACTATACAATCCGGGAATTGACCACGGGAAATATGACCCATAACCAGTGGCTGCAATGATTTGCGCGAACACCAACGTCAAGGCAACAAAACCCAAAGGAGCCAGATAACCCTTGCCCCAAATGGCAAAAAAGGCAATAGGCACGCCAACCAAAACAGTGAGCAACGTTGTGATCAAATAGTCAGTAAGTAGTAATAAAACTACCTGTGATGCTATGGATGGCAGTTGTAACATTGCTCCGATCAGAAGGGCGGTCAACAGGTTAGAAAGTGCAAGTGCCAGACACCAAATGCCATACACTATAAATTTTGCGTTCAGTATTTTTGTCCGTGAAGTGGGCAGTGCTAACATATCCTTGGCTGTTCCCTCTGAATATTCGCGCCCGAAAATCCAGCTTGCCACAAAGCCAAAAACCAACACGCCACCCACGCCTATAGCCTGTGTCAATACACCAAAGTAGGATGTCCAACTCGCCTCAAAATGCATGGCCTGTGCTTTTGTGGCAAGTCCACCTGCTTTCGTCAATGCTTCAGGGTCTTGAACAATCAAAATAAATACTCCACCCATCACCGGAGCCAACCCAAAAGCGATGAAGGTGACCCATAGAATGTTTGAGTATTTGTTTTTGATAAACTCCACTTGTAAGGCTTGTATCTGCTGGTTCATGACTTGTTTGTTCTGATTGTTCGCAAGAAAAACATTTCTAAATCTTCGGTAAACAGATACAGTTGTTGAGGTGGGAGGTGCTTTTCAACCAACAATGTAGCAAGATGCTCAGGGTTTGCAATCGCGTTATGATCTGTAATTTCTATTTCATCATGCACTGTCAACACTGCTTTGTAACCTGCGCGCAATAATTCCTGAACAGCTTGTGTATTGTAGGATGTTTTCACGACAAGTTTTTTGATAAGCCGGTCGGTGAGTTCGTGGGTGGTGAGTTCCTGTACTAACTTGCCTTCGTGAATGATGCCTATGCGATTGGCAATTCTGGAAATTTCAGCAAGTATGTGGCTCGAAAGAAAAATGGTCGCACCTTTGCTTGCCAGGTCTTTAAGTAATTCCCTTACTTCTACAATTCCTTCGGGGTCTAAACCGTTGATGGGTTCGTCGAGTATCAAAAGTTTCGGTTGGTGCATGAGTGCTTTTGCCAGGCCCAATCGTTGTTGGTTCCCGAGCGACAGCACTTTCGCCTTTTTGTCTTTGTATTTGGTCAGCTTCAGTTTCTCAATAATGTCCTCCAACAAAGCCGGGTTGGTTAATTGTCGCAGTTTGTAATAAACTTTTAAGTTTTCAGTCACTGAAAGATTAGGGTATGCATAGGGTGTTTCCACCAGGTAACCGATGTCGTTCCATTGATTAAATTGAGGGGCAAGCGGTTGGCCAAACAACGCTATTTTTCCGCTATCGGGTTTGATCATACCCAGGATCATTCGTATCAGCGTCGTTTTTCCAGCACCATTCAGTCCCAGAAACCCATAAATTTCCCGCTCCTTCACATGGATAGACATATTGTCACACGCAGGGGTTGTGCCGAAATATTTGACAAGCGCGTTTGTGCTGATTATTTCCATGCAGAGTGGGCGAGTTTATAATGACAAGTAACAGGTCGTGTGCAGCCGTCAAGCCAGGGTTTATTGGCCTTGGTCTTCTGAAGATCAATATGCTTATTTGGGGCAACCAAACTTCCCACCTTCTCTTCACCCGGCTGGCGGTGGGGCAACATGCGGCACGGTGTGACCGACTAGGTGACCCGCCGCATGGTGGTGGCAACAATTTTAATATTCATAAAACTCTTTCAGTTTTATGTTCCTGTTATGGCTTATCAACCTCTTCAATTCGCTTATAATGTAATAGCGATGCATGAATCCAATCAAGACCACAATCCGTTTGCCTTTGTTATTGTTAGCAATTTTCAATATGTTTTTTGCCATTGTTTGATTCCTCAAATCCCAGAAATTACAAGCTAGTTGAAATCCTTCTTGGTAACTTATTTTTTCTCCATTCGGTTTGGTGTGGAACTGATTGGAAAATTCCTCTCTTACATTTATTATTTTAGGTAACATCGTATACTGATAGTATTGCCGTTGTGCACAAATACTATCAGTTTTAGAGTTATTGAAATGTTCCAGAGATTTAGATGCCGCTACCATTAAAGGCTCTAAAAGACCTTCATATGTCTTGTAAATTTCTGACTGTCTCTTAGAAAGCAAATTTTGATTGTATAAGCTATCCAAGAGGTCAATCGTTAATCCGTCAGTTGGTCTTGACCCAATTTCTTTTCTGTATTCGTTTCTGCCTTCAAAATCAAAAGGACGCATTTTGGTTGCTGGGTATTGGGCTATATATCTGGCGGATGCTATACCTTCATTTTCCGTAGGATTTTCCTTGAATTGAAAATCTGAATCAAAGAAAGAGGAATCTAGCTCTTGGAGGAGAAAATCAGGATGAATTTTAGTTAGAATGTTATACAATGTATTTGCATTGTAATTTGGAACCGGTTGGTGAATATTTCCAATAATCGTTACTTCTGTTTGTTGTGCTAAACAAAAAGACGCAGTTAAAATTAAGGCTGAAGTGTATAGTATTTTTTTCATTTCTTTACTTGTTCCCAACAATTGTATATACGCCATATGGTAGTTCACTCTACCATACTGTAATGTGCTCAAAAGTTGAGATTTTATGGATCACACGACAGGTATTATGATTCATTTCTAACGTATTACCATTCAAAGTTAAGACTATTCAGTGAACTTTGTATGTCCTTCAACGCTCTAATGCTCATCATTCCATAAAGGCATGGGTATACATCTTCCTGGTTCTGCTGCTCCACAGTGGCTACCATAAAATGGCTACTTTCATATCCTGGCAAGACCTGAATATAACACAAATCTGTGCTTTTTTGAAGGTACTTTGCCTTTAACAAGCACCAAAAAGTTCCGCATTTGGAGCAAAAAACTGCAACGACGGAGCAAAATGCTGCAGCGATGAAGCAAAATGCTGCAGCGATGGAGCAAAATGCTGTAACGACGGAGCAAATTGCACCAACCATGCAGCTCCGAGCACCATGTGTGCGGAAAAAAGCTCCACGTTGGCAGCAAATCCCGTCAGGGCATATTGGCAATGCTATAAATAACCGTTGTTTTCTGATATGCTCACAGATGAAAGTAAACAAACATATAACTGATAGGCATTGAAAATGCCATAAAAGAAAAGCCGCATGACATATGCGGCCTAGCGGATCTTCATCAAATATTCGGTTTTCTATTTTATCAGGCGAGCTTAACAAAGTTGCCTTCAAGTTTTACGCTGAAGCTTATTTCAGCTTTCAACGCCTTGAACACTTTTATTATAGTGTCAATTATGTAATTCCTTTCTGCGATTTTTTATGATTTCGCCAAAATAACAGGAAAAAGCATCTTCTCGGAATTTCTCACGTTCCTTGGTTCCTTCTTTTCCGTATCGCTTGGCAATCAGTTCCTTTGCATTCATTGATTTTTCCATAATTATTTTTCTTTTAGGTATTCTTCTAATATTCCTTCGGCTTGTTTGATCGCTTTTTTGTAATCGTTACATTTTTTTTAATCCGAGTGATTTTTTCCGTAGACGGAATTTTCTTTAATATAAAGCACAACGTTCAATGCAGCCGTCAGGCTGGGTTTTCACTTTATAAGTGTAGGTATTTCATTTCTTAACCAAAGTCAACGAAATTCAAAAAGTTAGGGTATACTTTTGTACTCCAAAATAATCAAAAAAAATGAAAGCAGCAGTTTATACAAATTATGGTCGCCCAGAGGTTATTCAAATTAAGAATGTGGAACAGCCTCTACCAAAAGATGATGAAGTTCTTATTAAAATTTTTGCAACAGCTGTTAATTCAGGAGATTGGCGTTTGCGAAAAGCCGACCCATTTGCTGTGAGGCTATTTTTTGGACTTACTAAACCAAAAATAAATATACTTGGTGGAGTTTTTTCGGGACAAGTACAACAGGTCGGAAAAGATGTCACTTTATTTAAAGTGGGAGATGATATCTTTGGTAAGACTAATATGAGATTTGGGGCTTATGCCGAATATTTATGTTTTCCTGAATATGAAACTATTGCATTGAAACCTGACAATATTTCTTACAAAGACGCTGCGGTAATTCCATTTGGAGGAACAACTGCATTGTATTTTATCAAGAAAGCAAAAATCACATACGGTCAAAAAGTTCTTGTTTATGGTGCTTCCGGTGCTGTAGGAACTGCTGCGATTCAACTTGCAAAATATTATGGTGCACAAGTAACCGGGGTTTGTGGTTCTTCAAATGTGGATTTACTAAAATCCCTTGGAGTAGATAAAGTGATTGACTATACAAAAGAAGATTTTACAAAAAAAGGAGTCATATATGACGTGATTTTTGATACAGTCAATAAAACTTCATTGTCAAATAGCTTAAAAGTTTTGAGTCCTGGAGGCTTATTGATTTTAAGTGCAGCAGGAATGTCTGAAATGATAAAAGGGTTTTTCATTTCTACATTTAGTAATAAAAAAGTTCTTACTGGAGTGATAAGTCATACCAAAGAAGATATTATTTTTTTGAAAAATCTAATTGAGCTAGGAAATTTTAAACCCGTAGTTGACAGAACGTATAGTTTAGAGCAAATTGTTGGTGCTCACGAATATGTTGAGAAAGGGCATAAGAAAGGTAATGTGGCAGTTACAATTTGAATCGAATCAGGATGATAAGCAGCTCACAGTTTTTTCAAAATTCTTTTCCTAATTCTACTCAATGATTCAGGCTTCACCCCAATATAACTGGCAATTTGATATTGAGGTATTATTTGAAATAAATTCGGTCTTGATCTTAAAAGTTTCAAGTAGCGTTGTTCAGGAGTATCGGTAAAGTAATCTCTCATTATTTTTTGCTGTTCGACAAATACTTTCTCCATTACTTTTCTTGAAACGGTTTCAAGTTTTGGAAATCTTTTATATAACTCCTCCGCTTTTTTACTGTTACCAACAACCAAAACCGAATCTTCACAGCAAACCAGATAGTGATTTGAAGGAACACTTTGATTAAAATTACTTAGTGAAATTACCCATTGTTCTTCTGTAAAAAAATTACTTGTCCTTTCTTCTCCATCAACTAAATAATACTGTCTAATGCAACCTTCTAAGACAAAATATGCTTCTGCCGATATTTGTCCTTCTTTAAGTAAAGTAGTGCCCTTTTTGTAATGGTGAATATTCATCGTCTCAACTATAGCTTCAATCTCTTCTTGTGAAATCGGCATAATGCTTAAAAAGTATTCTATGAGCTTTGTGTCCATGGTTGTATTGTGTCTTGTCCACTCGTTCTATGCACACAGTTTTGTTTTAGCACGAACTTCTTCAAATAGAAACTGACGTTGAAAAATCCTGTAGATTTTCCAAGTGAGGACAGACCAAGCCATAGCTTATATACGTTGTTGTATGCAGTTTTTATTCCTCTGTTTTTTCGTAAATCAATGAACCTGTCAAAAGAGTGTCTTTTATTATTTTAAAGTCCCTTGATAAAACTCCCAAGTTACTAAAGTAACCGCCTTCTTCGTTTTCATAGATTTTCCCATTTAATATGCCCCAATTAAATATATAATAATCATCCTTTTTGTTAATGGAAATGGCCGGCCAATTTTCAGTATTTTGATATGTGCCAATTATCTTGTCGTAATTATCGCTTACGGTTAAAGTTTCCGAATCTTTAGGATATATGATTTCATTTTCGCTTTCAAAACTTTTGTCAAATTTTGGTTTTTCGCTCTTGAAAATACTGTCTGCTGGCAATGCGTTTATTAGATTGTAAGCATAATCTGCCATTAAATGTGGCAAAAGATAATCTCTGTTATCATTTGAGAATGCAATAATTCCAATTTTTTTATCTGGCATCAATGAAATATGGAAACTCATTCCTGCCAAATTTCCAAAACGTGTCAAGATTTTCTCTTTCTGATACTCAGCAACATCCCAACCTAAACTGTAGCCTGTGCGATGATACGTAAAATACTCTTTGTCCTGCGGAGTGGTCGGAGTATGAAGTTCGGACCAAGAAGTTTTATTAAGTAAAATACTGTCTTCTCTAATGTTTGCACTTAGCCATTTAGAAAGGTCATTTACAGTTGAAATTATTCCTCCTGCTGCATGCATTGTGATGTCTTCTTTATAAAAGCCCTTTTCAATGACTCCTTTCTCTTTGGAAACGGTAAATGATGGACGAATATCTTTTAGATTATAATCGCTAAAATTGGTACTTGTATTTTCCATTTTTAAGGGCGTGAAAATGTAGTCTTTCATTTCTGATTTCCACGTTTTTCTTGTTACATTTTCCACAACCATACTGGCAATGATAGGGCCAACATTTGAATATCGGAATTTACGTGATGGGTCATATATGAAGTCGGTATTTAAATCATTGATTAATTCTTTGTTATTACCGCTATATCCTAAAAAAGCCGTTTTCCAAGTCATACTTGTGCTGAATGTACCGTGAGTATGATTTAAAAGATTTTTAATTGTTATGTTTTTTGTGTCTACACTGTCATTATAATTTAGTTGGGGAAGGTAATCATGAAGTGATTTATTTAAATCGAGTATTTTTTTCTGCTCTAATATTTTGAGCAATGTTCCTGTAAATGATTTTGTACTGGATGCGATATAAATAGGGGAATTATTGCTAAGAGATGATTTTTTGCCATCTAAAATATCTCTGTTAATGGCAAATGAATAAGCCAGTCCATTTTCATCAACTACAGCAAAAATAACGTCCCCAAACAGCATTCTTTCCTTATAGATTTCTCTTAGTTGGTTTTCAAATTTTAATGAAAATTTGGGGTACTCTTCTTGGAATTTTTTTGTGTTTTGAAATGTAGAATCCCTATCTGTTTTACAAGAAAATGCTATTAGTAAAAATAATACTAAAAATCGCGATCTAATAATTCTATTTATTCTATCCATTATTTTATTGTTTATACGGATAGACCATAAAATTTTCATTTAGTTGCACCTTTTGTTTTTAAATTGTGTACAACGATTAGTGCAACCGTCTGGCTGGGCTTTTTTGCATTTTTCCTTTGTGTTTCAAAATTGTTGCTTTGGAGCGACTAATTCATTATCGCTAGGCTTATCGGCTGAACAATATTGTATACCGCCTTTTTTTTATTCAAGCGGCTACTTCTATAAATCCTTCGCCCGGCGGCCCGGTAGCAAATTTCTATTTTATCATATGGCCATAGATTGCCTCTGCTATCAAAGTTTATTTCCATATTATATGATTCTTCGTGCGATAAAACGAATTTTTTTGTTTAGGTGACATACAACGAGTGTATAAGTAGTCAATCAAAATTAATTGCAAAACTACCTATTACCGACTGCTAGTGCGCTCCACGCTGGACGCGTTTGTAATTTATTCTGAGCCAGTACTTAAACGACATATAGCGTCTATATCACAAAACAAACAGGTATACGTCATCATACAAATGTCTACAAGCTTAATATGACCCAATGGTTGCTCCTTCCATCAATACCAGACACTGACACCTGCTAATGATTGCTATTTCCCATCACCATATTTCCTGTTTTTCTGCGCCCCCGGTTTGTGCCACCGTTCGGTTCCCTACCGAGACGTGGACTTACGAACCGGAAATGTACCGTAGTATAGCTTTATTTCATAAAGCTGGCTGTCATAGTCAAAATGATAGTGCAAAATGTCGCCAAACTCTAATTTGCAATCTTTGCGGTTTTTGAGCCATTTTAATCTTCTAGGCATCAATAAGCTGGCTTAGGGAAACCAAACTTTCAAGTTATCAATTCAGGCGGCTAGGGCAGCCCCACTGTATGATGTTGCTTGAAGTGTTTTCTCACTCGAATTCTTGTTTTGGAATCCCCGATTGCCTTATGATTGATCTTAGCGTTCCTATTTTTAGTTTTTTATGATTAGGTACTGGAACAGTAGTCGTTGAATCACCTATTTTTTTTGCATTACCATATGACTTCC
>CATQIH010000052.1 GCA_958296015.1 Cyclobacteriaceae bacterium | reverse complement strand
AGATATCAACAATGATGGCTTTGTAGACCTTATTTCACTGGAGATGCTGCCGGAAAACAACCTGCGTAAAAAAACCATGCTGGGCGGCAATGAATATTTCAATTATTTCAACAACCGCAAGTATGATTATGAGCATCAGTATGTGCGCAATGTATTACAGCTCAATTCGGGTATGACACCGGAAGGCCACCCTGTCTTTAGCGAAATAGCCATGATGGCAGGCGTATTTCAGACTGACTGGAGCTGGACACCGCTGTTGGCTGATTTTGACAACGACGGCTTTCGTGATATGGTCATCACCAATGGCCTGCCCCGCGATGTGACAGACCTGGACTATATCGTATACGAAAACGGACAGGACAATTATGGCGGCTCCGTAAATGCCACCCTGGCGATGGTAGAAGAATACTTTCCGGTGGTGAAGATTTCCAATTATGCCTTCAAAAATACCGGAGGATTTATGTTTGCCGATAGCACCGACAATTGGGGACTGAACAAACCTTCTTTCTCCAACGGTGGCGTATATGCAGACCTGGACAACGACGGTGACCTGGATCTGGTGGTTAATAATATCAATGACGAAGCTTTTGTGTATGAAAATACCCTGAACAACGCTGCCACTGGCAATAAGCAACATTATCTGACGGTGGCATTCAAGGGTGATCAAGAAAATACCGAAGGCATAGGAGCTTCGGTGCGCCTGTATTATGCAGGCAATAAACAGCAATACTATGAGCACCAACCTACACGGGGTTACCTGTCGAGTGTAGACGACAGGGCACATTTCGGACTGGGCGGTGCCGCGCACATTGACTCTCTGCGGGTGCGCTGGCCCGATGGCAAAAGCCAGCTGATCACTACACCTGCCACTGATCAAACCCTGACGCTGTTGCACAAAGATGCCTCTGAATTTGATAAAAATGCGCTGCCAGATACAGAACTGCCCCTTTATATCGAAGACCCAACGTCTGGCAATACGCTGCTGACCAATGTTGCCCTTCAGCATGGCATCAATTTTACCCATCAGGAGCGGGACGCCATCGACTACAACATCCAGCGTACTCTGCCACACAAGCTCAGCCAGTATGGGCCTGGCATTGCTGTGGGCGATGTGGACGGCAATGGGTATGATGACTTTTATGTGGGCGGAGCCGCAGGAAAAACCGGTGTGTTTTTTATGCAAAATGCCCGGGGAAATTTTACCGAAGATACTACCCGCATCGCCGATACGCAACAGGCAGCATATGAAGATATGGGCGTACTGCTTTTTGATGCAGACCACGACGACGACCTAGACTTGTATGTCGTTAGTGGAAGTTATGAGTTTCCTCCTGATCATCCTATCAACCAGGACCGGCTGTACCTCAACGACGGTAGAGGGAAATTTGAGCTGGACGAAACGGCTCTTCCCGAATTGTATACCAATGGCTCCTGCGTACGGGCAGCAGATTATGACCAGGACGGAGACCTTGATCTGTTTGTGGGCGGGCGTTCCGTGTCGGGCGCGTATCCGGCAGCACCTCAAAGCTATATCCTGGAAAACCAGGACGGGAAATTTGTGGATGTCACCCAGCAAAAATGTCCGTCATTGCAAACTTTGGGCATGATTTCCGATGCTTTATGGTCGGACTTCGATCAGGATGGTCAGGTGGATCTGGTGTTGGCAGGAGAATGGCTGCCTATCACTTTTTACAAAAATACGGGTGATGCGTTTGTATCAGCCAATGAAACCTCTGGTATCAGTAAGCATGTAGGCTGGTGGAACAGCCTGGTATCCGGTGATTTTGATCAGGATGGCGATATAGATTATGTAGCAGGTAACCTGGGACTTAATTCAGCTTTCAAAGCCACCCCGGAAGAACCGATGACTATCCTTGCCAAAGACCTGGACGACAATGGCAAAATAGACCCGATGGTATTCTGCTACATCAAGGCAGAAGACGGCACCAGGCAACCATTTCCTATGCACACCAGGGATGATATGATCAGCCAGCTTATTGCTATCAGAAAGCGGTATCCTACCTTTAAGTCGTTTGGACAAGCGACTATGGATAGCCTCTGGAGTACACAGGACCGGGAAGGAGCCATTATGTTGCAGGCCAACGATCTTCATACCAGTTACATTGAAAACAAAGGCAACGGAAAGTTTAGTATCAGACCTTTGCCCCTGGAAGCACAAATAGCACCTGTGTATGGCATGGTGAGCAAAGATATGGATGATGACGGAAAGCCAGACCTGTTGCTGGTAGGCAACGATTATGGCATAGAACCCATCAGCGGGCGACACGATGCCTTCAACGGCTTGTGTCTGAAAGGCGATGGCAAAGGAAATTTTGTGCCTTTAACCATTGCAGAGAGTGGTTTTTTTGTCAAGGGTGATGCCAAAGGGCTGGCGTTGGTGCAGGATGCCAATGGTAAAGATTTGCTGGTAGCTACCCAAAACCAGGATAGTTTGCTGGTATTTAGCCGAGGCAAACAGGAAGCAAAAGACAGTCGGCTGATCAAGCTTGAACCTGATGATTTTTATGCTGAGATCGTTTACAAAGATGGCAGCAAGCAACGTATAGAATTTTATTATGGTGCTACGTACCTGTCGCAATCTTCCCGAAAAATCACTGTGAGCCAGGATGTTGCAGAAATGATGATTACAGATTTTAAAGGAGACAAAAGAGATGGATTGCGTTAACCAATGCTATTTTGCATAAAAAAAGCCTGCCACTTTGATAAAGGGCAGGCTTTATTGTGTTTATCCTATTGGTGAAAAACACCAGCAGAGGATTTCAAAGTGGTCGGTGAGACACCGATCACGGATTTGGTGGTCGGTGAGACACCGACCACGGATTTGGTGAGACACCAATCACGAATTTGTTGGAAGTGGTGAGACACCAATCACGGATTAGATACCGACCACGGATTTGGTGGGATACCGACCACAGCTTGTGAGATTAGCAAGGCATTAGTTATAGCCGTCATTCTGTGTTAGTGTTGCCTTTCCATCCACCAGAGTGTTAACGATCTCTTGGAAAGGGATAGGATAGTATTCATGGGTACCTTTGATGAACTGAGCACCATTGAGGTATGTCCTTTTGATCCTCTCTTTAGTTAGATAACTGTTCAGTGTCTCAGCAGCAGTGCCCCACCTTACCAAATCAAAGAAGCGGGTGCCTTCCATGGCAAACTCCAGGCGTTCTTCAAACCGTACGGCTTTTCGGGCATATATCTGATCGGGAAATGCCGGATATGCGTTGACCACATAGTTGGCTGCCGGGCCGCTACCATCGGGTTTTTGTACCATACCTGCCGGATTGGCTGCTCTGGCCCGCACCTGATTGACCAGGTTGAGTGCTGTAGCCAGGTCGTTCTCTTCTACGGCGATCTCAGCTCTCCACAGCAATACGTGGGCTAAGCGAAGCATACGATAGTCGTTGGCACTTCGCTTTAAGTTACCTGACACACCAGTGTTTCTCTTTTCAGGAATGTGCTTTTTAGGAGAATACGGTCCGGCATAAGCCTGATCACGTACCCAGTCGCGGCCAGGATGCTCATCAGCCCAGTCCAGGTAGGGGATGCCTCTGCGGCCTACACTCCAGTCGAGGCGCGGGTCCAGTGGGTCTTGATAAGGCGTGAAAGGCTCGTTCGAGTTGATGCCTTCATCGCTTGTCACGTCCACGTCGTTAAAATTATCAAGCAACGGCAAACCGTTCAGGGTTTTATGAGCATTGACTAGGTTTTGTGAGGGCTGATAAAACCCGCAGCAACCACCAGGACCGCTGTTGTATGGCCAGGCCAGGTCTAAGCCTGCACCTCCACCGCCATCGGCTGCCGCCGTCACGGAATACTGTACTTCAAAAACAGACTCAATGTTATTGCGGTTCTCCGGGTCAGCCGACCAGTTCTTATTGTACTGATCTACCAGTGCATACATACCACTGTTGATCACTTCGTCCAGCAGCGGCTTTGCCTGTGCAAGCATATCCATCCGTGCCGTACCGTTAGTAACATCAAAGCCCTGGTACATATAGCAGCGTGCCAGCATGGCCATCGCAGCATAGCTGGTAGGACGGCCTTTGTCTGCCTGTGTTTCGGGCAACACATCGATGGCTGCCTGAAAATCAGCTGCTATCTTCGGCCATACATCTTCGGTATTGGAAATCTTGACGCTGTTGGGATCGGTAGAATCATAAATCTGCTCATCGTAATAAGGAATGTTGTTCCACATCCTTTTGGCTTCAAAATGGTAGACCCCGCGAAGAAATCTGGCTTCTGCCAGAATCTGTGTAGCCCGTTCTTCGGAGATCGTGGAGTTACCCGATTCCTGGAACTGGTTGAGGGCTTGTATCACCTTGTTGGTACGTGCTACGCCGTTGTACACTGCTCCCCATTTGCCGCGCACATGGTTGTTGAGGGGTAACCACACGTAGCGTTCCAGGAAGGTCTGCTCAGGCTGATCGCCGGCATCAGTGCCTTTGTAGGAATCATCCGACACGATATCGCCAAATACCCAGGCGTGAACAGAGCCGTGCCACTCGGAGCCTTGCACCGGAATACCATCCAGGGCACCATAAGCACCTACCAATAAGCCCTCGATACCCGTACTGCTTTGCAGATCACTGTAGCCGTACCTTCCGCGGGGAGGTTTATCCAAAAATTCGTCACTACAGGAACTGGTGAAAAAGGTGCCGATCAGGGCCAGCAATATGATGATATAATTGTATTTTTTCATTGTATACTAAATTTTAAAGTTGTTTTAGTGACTTGTCATCGTAAAAAAACGAGTGCCTGATGCATCATGCATTTTTCCAGGCCACGCTGCTATTTAGAAGCCAAGGTTCAGTCCAAACAAAAATACTTTAGGGGTTGGGAAAACTCCTTCGTCCACACCAATCTGGTTGTTGTTGTTATCACGAAGGCTTAGTTCAGGGTCAAGTCCGGAGTATTTGGTAAACGTCACCAGGTTCTGCGCCTGTACATACACCCTGACTTTGGTAATACCTATCCCCATAGAAGTTAGTACGGACTCGGGCAGACTGTAAGCCAGTTGTAGATTTTTGATTCTGGCATAAGAACCATCTTCTACGAAATAGGTGGAAGGTCGGCTGCTGATAGCATCGTTTTCATCCAGAATAGGCAACTTGGAATTTGTGTTAGTAGGAGTCCATGAGTTATAAAGCACATCTTTGGTACGGTTGCCCTGGAACGTGTTAAAATCAGTCCAGTAGCGTACATAGTTGAAGACATCATTGCCCTGTACACCTTGCAGAAAAGCGGTAAGCTCCAAACCCTTATACTCTGCCCGCAGGTTCAGCCCGTAGGTAAAATCCGGATGCGGACTGCCGATATAACCCTGGTCGGCAGAAGTGATCACATTATCGCCGTCCAGGTCGCGGTAAATAAACTTGCCGGTACCTTGCTGAGGCTTGCCATCGATGTACACCGTAGCATCATAATAACCAGGAAAAGTAACACCATCAACCGCCCCGTCAGTTGCGGCGGTGTTAGACTGGATAATGCCATCAATGGTGTAGCCATAAAAGGAAGAAATAGGCTCTCCTTTGATGGAACGCGTCACAGGAGGCGTTCTCAGGCTAAAGCCCTGAATAAAGGCTTCATCATTTTGCGGGTCAATGACAGTGACCGCATTCTTATAAGTAGAGAAAACACCGCCAATGCTCAGGTTGAGCTTTCCATCGAGAAGCGTCTCATAATAGTTGATACCCAGATCAACCCCTCTGTTTCTGACACTAGCCGCGTTGAAAGAAGGAAAATCTCCATTACCCAAAGCATAAGGAAGCTGAATCTGTAATAAGATATCATCGGTCAGGCGGTTGTACCAGTCAAAGTTTACTTCTACTTTTTGCTGAAACAGGCCCAGATCAAATCCGACGTTGGTAGAGGTAGTGGTTTCCCATTTTCCTCTAGGGTTACCGAATTTTCTCAAGGCAAAAGCCAGGTTATAACCATTAGGGTTTCCTGTGACACTGTAGCCTGCCCGGTAAATATCCGTATCATACGTCTCAAAAGAGTTATAATCATTGATACCATCCTGGTTACCGGTTTGTCCCCACCCCGCTCTGATTTTCAGGTCAGTGATGGCACTGATTCCCTGTAAAAACTCTTCCTGAGAAATACGCCATCCTGCGCTAATTGCCGGAAAAACATCAGAGCGGTTATCTCCCAAAAATCGCGAAGAAGCATCTCTACGCAAGGTGCCTTGCAGCAAATACTTATCCATCAAAGTATAGTTGACCTGGCCAAAATATGACCAAAGGGCATAATCGCTTTGTACATAGCTATTGTTGGACTGAAACTGCGGATTGCCCGCTTCCAGGTAACGCAAGTTTTGGGGTATTACCGGATCTGAAATAATATAGCGGTCGCGGAATCCTTCCTGGAATTCCTGGTAGCCTTGGATGGCTTCGGTTCCTGCTGTAATGTTAAAGTGGTGGATATCACCCAGGTCTAATGTGTAGTTGAGCGTATTGGTCCAGGTCCAGGTATAGCGGTAGTTGAAGTTTGCCCTGAAATTATAAAAACGACCGGCTTCTGAGTTTTCAATGTCTGGTGCTTCGGCGGTTTTGCCCCTGCCCACTGTGGCATCCAGTCCGAGGCTGGTTCTGGCAGTCAGGCCAGGCAACAGGTCAACTTCGGCGTAGGCATTACCAAACACCCTGAAATCCTGGTAGCCATTGTCTTTGAAACGGTAAAGACGGGCCAATGGATTCTTGGCGTTGCCCAGGTTGTTACCCAGCGAACCGGCAAAGTTACCGGCAATGTCGTATACCGGCACAATAGGCTGCATACGGTAGGCAAAAGATACCTCGTTTCCTTCTGCCTGGTCGCCAAACGAACCATTACGGTTGGCATAGAGCACCTGTAGGTTTTCTCCGATTCTTATCTTTTTCTTTACGGTAAATTCGGTATTGGCCCGCAACGAATAGCGTTTGAAGCCATTGTATTGCAGCATACTACGCTGGTCGAATATACCGGTGGAGAAAGAATATCTGGCAGTTTCTGAGCCACCTGATACACCAAGCTGAATCTCTCGCATAGGAGCGGGCTTAAAAATCTCATTCAGCCAGTCGGTTCCTTCTTTATTGGCTCTGGTAATCTGAAATACCTCACTGCCAAAAGCCGGGTTGTTGGTCCCATCAGGAAAAAACCGCTGGTTGCTATAGTTGGCAGGATCAACCCTGGGGTCACCCTCAAAGGCACCACTGGGAACGATATAATCCGGTATGACCGGCTCGGCACCATTACCGTATTGCCCGTTTGCGGGGTTGCCCGTATCTTGACTTACCACGCCAGCGTTGCGTTTGCTTCTCCACAGGTATTGGCCGTATTCCTGCGTGTTGAGCAGGCTGAGCAGTTTGCGAGGTGTCTGGATGCCATAGTAAGTATCCAGCGTCACTTTAGGCGCACCTTGCGCTCCTTTTTTGGTGGTGATGATGATCACACCGTTGCCTGCCCTGGCTCCATAAATAGAAGCAGAGGTGGCATCTTTCAGAATCTGGATAGACTCAATATCGTTTTGGTTGAAGTTGGCCAGGTTATCTTTGGTAGGCACACCGTCTATCACGTAGAGCGGATCGTTGTTACCCAAAGTACCAAACCCCCGTACCCGCACGTTGGCCCCTTGTCCGGGCACGTTGCTACTGGTTACCGTCACGCCCGGTGCTCTGCCCTGTAGCTGCTGGGCTACCGACGTAGTTTTTACAGATAGCAGCTCTTGTGGGTCTACTACTGCAATGGCACTGGTCAGGTCGCTTTTCTTCTGCGTACCGTAACCCACCACCACTACTTCCTGTAGAGAGTTTACGTCTGGGGCAAGAGCAATATCAAGGGTACTCTGTGCATTGGCCGGGATTTCCTGCGTCTTAAAGCCGATGTAGCTAAATACCAGCACGGCATCATCGCCGGGTACTGAAAGGTTGTACTTTCCATCGATATCGGTCACGGTACCCTGGGTGGTGCCTTTACTACGTTGACACCTGGAATAGTACCGCCTTGTTCTGCATCAGTAACAGTTCCTGATACGCTCCGTTGTTGTGCTGAAGCTTCACTCCAGGCAAAAGAAAGCCCAAAGCTCAGTATCCAGAAATAAGGGAATTGTGTAAAGAATCTCATAGATTAAAGTATAGGTTATATATGTATGAAAAAGAAAAAGCACATTAAAACGAAACGTTGATATATTTCCGAACCTTCAACACCTGCCTTACCACTATAAAATCAAATTCCGAGGCAATCTAACGAAATTGTTAATTTGAAAAAGAAAAAGAGGTATAAAGTTTTAAATTTTTTGATTAAGCCACTATTGCAAAGAAATACTGCTGCGTCTAAGACTATGCGTCCCAAACGATAGAGTATTTGAAAGCCCCATACTAAGTACTAGCAGTGCTTCAGTTACAAACATTGCTAGTGCGCGTTTGTAACGCGTTACAAACGCGCACTAGTAGTGTCTTCAGTTACAGACGGCTGGCGTTACAAACGCGTCCGGCGTGAAGCGTACTAGCAGTGCTTCAGTTACAGACTACGCGTCCCGAACTGAAGCTAGTGTGAGAAGCTAGTGAATAATGGTTATCCTTTGTTTATTTTCGTTTTGCTTCCTTGATGTACTGACTGAATAGTTTCAATTCTTTGGGAGCATAAGGCTTAAAGCCAGACGTATACAGATCGTGTTGCCAGACGGTAGGGGCAGGATCGTCCGGGCGGTGGCCCCAGGGGAGATCAGTTTGGGTGGCCCCGTTAACCAGTCCCCAGTGCAGGCATCCTACGTCTTCTTTGTAGAACACTGCCAGGTTGTCTGTTACAGTAGATTTTCGGGGCCGGTTGAGCCATTCTGTGCAGATCATGGGCCGCTCCTGGTTTTTCAACGTATCAATCGTCTCTGTTAGCTGCTGTTTGTCGTTGTAGTTATGAAAACTCACCACATCTACGTTGTCATAGATCAGTTCATTCAGTGCTTTGTCTTCATTCCAGTAAGCAATAGTCACCGGCTGCGAAGGGTTCACTTCATCGGCCCACTGAAACACTTTACGTACCAGCGGCAGGCTCTTGTTTCCTAGTCCGCCATTGGTGGGTTCGTTGTACAAGTCCCACACCAGCACCCGGTCATCGTCCTTGTATGTTTGCAGCATATCTTTGACATATTTACCCAGCATAGGGTAGGTAGACGGGTCTGTCACACGGCTGTGGCCCGGGCTGGGCGACCATGCCCAGGCATACCATCCCGGACGCGGATCGCGCTGTTTGCCCAGCACCGGATCGGTTTCTTCGCCAAAGACGCAGTCATCAAAAAAGCAGGGCATCACTTTGATATGGTGCTTATCGCAGATGGCCAGAAACTCAGAGAAAGTTTTTTTGAAATACACCGGATCATCTTTCCAGACCAGGTATTGCAAAACCACTCGAACGGTATTGAACCCCGTCTTTTCGGCCAGTGCCAGCTCCCGGTCAATGGTATCAGGAGAGAAGCTGGTCTTATCCCACATGGCCGTGTAGTTGATGGCATTGGCGGGAATGTAGTTGAATCCGCAAATCCACGGCTGCTCTTTGTACCACTTCCAGGCTTTGTCGGCACTCCAGCGCTGGCTGGTATCGGGTGAGGCACCGGCAAATAAGACGATAATCAGCAAAAGGCAGGTAAGTCGTGGTAAATATTTCATTGTTAAGTGTTTAGGTTGGGCATAAATATATCTGAATGTAAGGACAAAGAAAAATTATTCATTTTTTTTGTGATGGCATAGGGGATCGTGGCTTTCTGTGGTACTACCTATATATAAAGAGACATATGTTGTCCTGTATGCTATGAATGAAAATCAATTCCGATACTTACTGGATAAGTACTTACAGGAAAGATGCACCACTGAAGAAGAAAAGCTGCTGCATGAGTTTTATGATTCTTTTCAGATGGATAACCAGGGCGCGGGATTAGATGTTCCTGATATGTGGCTGTCGGAGGCAAAGATCAGCAGGCATATAGGGCATCATATTACGTTGGATGAGCGAAAGAGATACGAAGAGCAACGCCGGAAGGCTGCCAGGAATCGTTTGCTGCTAAAGGCCGTAGCTTCGGTGCTGTTGGTGGTTAGTCTGGGTATTGGTAGCTATATAGCCTATAGAGACATGCCGGTCCTGGAAGTAGCCTGGATAGAAAAGGCCACTTTGAAAGGCCAAAAAGCAAGTATTACGTTAACTGACGGCACCAGGGTGTATCTGAACGTAGACAGTAAGCTCTCGTTTCCGGAGCATTTTGCTGCTGACAAAAGGGAGGTGGTGCTGGAAGGTGAAGCTTTTTTTGAGGTAACCAGAAATCCCCGTCGGCCTTTCGTCATCAAAAGCGGAGACCTTACCACTATGGTGCTGGGTACTTCTTTCAATGTCAAAGCCTTTGAAGGCGAGCCACAGCAGGTAACCGTAGTGACCGGCAAGGTGAAGGTGAAGGCTGATGCCAGAGAAGGCAATGGCAAGCCGGATGAAGTGTTATTAGCTCCTTACCAGCAAGCTTTCTATGATGGGCAACTGAGCAAGAAAGATACTGATGTTGAGCAGTACATTGCCTGGCGAGAAAAAGTGCTTCAATTTGATGAGGTAAGTCTGGAAGATGCTGCGGTAATATTGGAACGTTGGTTTGATGTATCCATTGATATCAAAAATGCTAAAACCAGGCATTGCAAAATCAGTGGGAAATATATCAACGAGAGCCTGATCAATATCATGGAAAGTTTTAAGCATATCCTGGGTGTGAAATACCAGGTGGCAGGAGACAGGGACATTATCATCAGTGGCGAAGGATGCCATATTTAGAGCAAACAAAATAACGTATGAAATCAACTAATACAAAAAACCGCGACCCTTAAACTACTTGTCTGTATGGGATATACAGATAAAGATTGCCCTGGAATGCTTTTTCCAGCTACATAAATTCTTACATCAACCTGTTTTACATATGACATACAATATACACTCACTCCTCCGGGCTGTCATGTTGGTTTTTCTGATACAACTTGGTTTTGCTGCCACCGCAATGGCAGGGTTGTCAGGCCGACAAGGTGTCGACGAGGTGAAGATTTCAATAAAACTCAGGAACAGTTCTATTGAAGAAGTTTTTAAAGCCATAGAGCACGCCTCTGGCTTTGTGTTTGCCTATGGCGAAGACATCAAAATGCTCAAAACCACCTTTACACTGGATTACCGCAATACCAATGTAAGCGAAGTGTTGAAAACTGTTGGGCAAAAAGGCCGCCTGAATTTCAAACGCATCAACAACACGATTTCCGTCAGTGTTGCCAAAGCTCAGGCTGCCAATACCATGATAGAAGAAGCCCCCGCTATCACAATTACCGGACGAGTAACGAGCCTGGACAATAACGAGTCGCTTCCGGGTGTCAACGTACTGGTGAAAGGCACCACCAATGGTACTATTACTGATATTGACGGAAAGTACTCCATATCAGCAGATGGTACGGACACACTGCTATTTTCCTATATTGGCTATACACCAGAAGATATCCCTATCAATAACCGAAGCAACATAGATGTGGTACTGGTAGAAGATGTCCAGGCACTGGGTGAAGTAGTGGTGGTAGGTTATGGCACCCAGAAGAAAGAATCACTTACCGGTGCTATCTCTACGATTGGCAGCGAAGATATTGGTCGTGTCAAGGGTGGGGGAACCTCTGTCAGCACCGGTTTGGCAGGTAAACTACCAGGCGTGGCTTTCCGTCAACGTGACGGTCGTCCGGGTGCAGGAGCGGCTATCCAGATCCGTAACATGGGTAATCCATTGTATGTGATCGATGGCATTCAGCAGGACGAGAGGCAGTTTAACCGACTGGCTCCCTCTGCTATCGAAAGCATCACCATCCTCAAAGACGGTTCGGCTGCCATCTACGGAGTACGAGCTGCCAACGGAGTGGTAGTAGTCACCACCAAAAGAGGAAGCAAAGATGGACGGAACACAATAAGCTTGGATATGAACCGGGGCTTCCAGAACTGGGTAGCTTACCCTAAAGTGGCAACCAGTTCTTATGAATGGGCATTGCAGAAAATTCAGGCAGATGTGAATGGATTTGGTACCACCAATATTACCCCGGAAGACTTGGAGAAATACAGGCAGGGAACCGAGCGTGGTTACCAGAGCTTCGACTGGGCGGATTTCATCGTAAAAAGGAATTCCCCTACCACACAGATCAACCTGAGTGCTTCCGGTGGTTCTGACAAAATCAACTATTATGTGGCAGGTAACCGCAACTACAGTAACTCTGTATTGGGTGACGAGTTTGATTATGGCCGTACCAACATCATCAGTAACGTAGATGCCAATATCACCGACAGACTCAAAGTAGGTTTGGGCATCAATGGCTATTCTGAGAAAACAGAAAACCCTGGTATTCCGGGGGGCGATGATTACTTTCTGCCCAAGTATGCTATTCTGCGTAATCCTCCCTGGGAAAGACCGTATGCCAACGATAATCCCAAGTATCTCAATGATATCAAACACAATGAGACCAACTGGGCGTATAACAACTTCAAATTGGGTGGGTACCTGCGCGACATCCGAAGGTTCGGACAGATCAACGGTACGGCAGAATACCAGATTCCCGGTGTGGAAGGCTTGAGTGCCCGTGGTTTGTATTCTTACAGCGATGAAGAACGTCAGCTCGATGTGCATGAATACACCTATGATGCCTATACTTATTTTCCGGCTACGGAAGAATCCGAAGAAGAATACAGAGTAACCGGCGGTAGCTCCAACCCTTGGAGACAACGTACCGTGACCAAAATTCAGAAGACCAATACCCAGCTCGGTCTGAACTATGCCAACAACTTTGGCGACCATGAGATCGGAGCTTTATTCTTGGCAGAACGTTACGAAGAAAGATTTCAGGAATCGTTCTTACGCTCAGTGCCCAAGACTAATATCCTTCCGCTGATTTACTACAATGATGTGGTTGATTTTACCGATCAGGACAATCAGAATGCCCGGCTCGGTTATATTGCCCGCATCAACTACAGCTATGGCAGCAAATATTATCTGGAAATATCCGGCAGACGCGATGCTTCCTGGCGTTTTGCACCTGACAGGCGTGTAGGTTATTTTCCTTCTGCATCCATAGGTTGGAGAATTACAGAAGAAGCATTTATGAAATCTCTGTTAGGAACATCCGAAATACTGACAAATTTAAAACTCCGTGCTTCTTATGGTATTCTGGGAGATGATAACATCAATTTAGATTATTTTGATATAGTTGATAGTGACAACTATGAGCCTGGTGACGCACTATATGTCGGCCCATATGCTTACCTTCCAGGTTATACTTACAATCAAGGAAGAGCCGTACTGAATGGGGTTCCCGTTGTAGGTACACGAGATAATGGACCCGTTATCAATAATATTTCCTGGTTTGAAAGTAGAATCCTTGATATAGGAGCTGATTTCACCTTGTTTGATGGGAAAGTAAATGGTAGTATAGATTACTTCAAAAGGCGCCGTACTGGTCTTAGAGGAGATAGAAATGATGTGGTTGTACCAATTGAACTAGGCTATAGCCTACCTCAACAGAATTCCAACAGTGATCGGCAATTTGGTGGAGAAGCATCACTCTCATATAGAGGCAATGTAGGAGAATTTACCTATCAGATTGGGGGAAACATATCCTATGCACGAAGTAAATTTGGATCTTCTTACAATCCTTTGTTTTTCAATTCTTACGACCAGTACCGTAGTTCTATTGAAGACAGGTACAGCTTTGTTCAATGGGGTTACCAGGTGGTAGGGCAGTTTGAAAACCAGGAACAGATCAACAATTATACGGTCAATGTAGACGGTGAAGGTAACAGGACGTTATTACCAGGTGACCTGATCTATAAGGATGTGAATGGAGATAATAAGATCGATGGGTACGATGAAAGGCCCATTGGCTATAGCACCAACCTTCCATTCATCAACGGTGGGTTGAACTTTGTGGCAGGCTGGAAAGGCTTTGACCTGGCACTGGACTTCTCACTGGCTTCCGGTTATTCCTTCACCGCAGAGAATGAACTGAGCCGTGCTTTCCGCGCCAATGGTGGTAATATTGCCAAGCACTTGGAAGATGCGTGGCATCGGGAAGACCCGTACGACCTGAACAGTCAGTGGATCTCCGGCTATTTTCCTCCGAATAGGTTTAATCAGGGTGGACTAAGCTCTGTGAACAGACGGAACGACTTTTGGCTAAGCAATGTCACAGCCCTCCGTGCCAGAACCTTCCAGTTGGGTTATACCTTACCAAGTTCTATCCTGGAAAAAGTGAAAATTCAACAGGCCAGAATCTATTTCAACGGCTACAATTTGTTCTCTCTGCACAATGTAAAGAGGTACAATGTAGACCCTGAAATTGGTGATACCAACGGGTTACAGTATCCACAGCATAGGGTGGTAAGTTTGGGTGTCAGCCTTTCTTTATAATCTTTAAAGTGAAAGAAATGAAAAAAATAAGCACTATATTATTTGTCGTTCTGTTAGGATTTAGCTGGGCCTGTGAATCAGACAGTGAGTTTCTGGACCGGCCACCGGCAGAATCACTGACTACCCAACAGGCTTTTAGTGACCCTGCCCAAGTGTTGTCTATTCTGGGAAACCTCTACGATCGTCAATTCGCCGTATATAGGCTCAGTGACTGGCAAACCTTTGCTGATTTTAATGAAGTACTGGTTACAGCAGATGATAATTTAACTAACTTATGGCATACCAATAACACCTGGCCCTTTGGTGGTATCAATGGTTATTGGACTACCTGGAACTATACGTATATCAGAGAACTAAATCTTTTCCTTGAAAGGATAGGAGACGCTACATTTTCAGAAGAACTCAAAGCAACTTACGCAGCAGAGGCCAGATTCTTGCGGGCTAATTATTACTTCGAGTTGGCCAAGCTGTATGGTGGTGTGCCTATTATTCTGCAATCGCAGGAGTATGACTTTAGCGGAGACCCTACTTATTTGCAGGTACCGCGGTCTACTGAAGCCGAGATTTATGATTTTATCATTGCTGAAGCAGATACGCTTAAATCGTTGCTGCCCATTAACGCTGATGGTAAATCGCGGGCAAGTGCAGGTGCTGCGCTTGCCATGAAGGCGCAGGCGGCAGTCTTTGCAGGCTCACTGGCGAAGTATAATACTACTACCCCTTCGGTATCTTTACCGGGAGGTGTAATCGGTATACCTGTAGAGAGAGCAACCGGTTATTATGAAACTGCTTTGGCCGCTTCTCAGGAAATCATCAGTGGTTCAGCAGGCAACTATGGGTTGTACCTGAAAATTCCCGATAATCTTTCTGAAAATTTTGCTGCATTATTCTACGATAAAAATGCGAATCCTGAAGTGATTTACGAAGAAGAGTACCAGCTAAAATTTAAGTTTCATTATTTTACTGGGGCTAATCAGCCTCGTTATGGCGCAGAAGAGGAAGAAGGCGGTGCCCTCAATCCTTCACTGAACCTGGTGCAGGAATTTGAGTTGCTGGACAATACATTTGCCCCAATCCCTACGGTAGATGCTGATGGGAATCCTATCTATTATGAAAATCAAGTAGATATCTTCGCCAACCGGGATGCCAGACTGGGGGGCACGGTTATTCTACCAGGAACTGTATTTAAAAACAGGCAGGTAGACATATGGGCTGGTGTTCAATTAGCTGATGGGTCTATTATATCAGGCAGTGAGCGAGGTCAGCTAAGAGAACTACCAGGAAATAGCGTCCCTCAGCAAGTGGTAGGGTTTGATGGTCCGGTAGCAGCCACCAACCAAAATGCACTGGCAGGTTTTTATGTTCGTAAATATCTGGATCCAGTGCCAGGTTCAGGCCGTCGTGGAACACAAAGTGAAGTTCCGAGAATTAGGTATCGTTATGCTGGAATCTTACTGATTGCTGCCGAAGCAGCTTTTGAATTAGGACAGCCAGATATTGCGGCAGGTTATATGAATGAAGTTAGAGCCAGAGCAGGATTTACCATTCCTTTAACTGGTGCAGACATTACCTTCGACAGAATCGTGCATGAGCGAAGGGTAGAGTTTGCGTTGGAAGGAGAATATTTTATGGACCTGAAACGATTCCGTATCGCACATAAAATCTTTGATGGAGTTGCTATGAACGTAGCAGATTTACGTGCCGGTATCGGAACAGCCACCAACAGAAGCACGCAGCCCTGGGGTTTGTGGCCTTACAAAATTTATGAGCCTGGTTCTCCCAACGATGGTAAATGGATATTTAAGGAAAATTTATCAAGTAGAGTAACGGCTTCTGATAACTGGCAACTAGGAAACTATTACAGCAGTATTGACAACAATATTCTGAATAGTAATCCCAAACTAATCAGACAGCCGCTTCAATAAGTATTCAATCGCTAAACGAAAAAACATGAAAATTAAATTTCATTATATCCTATTATTAGCAGTAGGCTTCGGGCTGGCTTCTTGTGCACTGGATAATTACGATGAGCCTACCTCACAACTTACAGGACGCCTTGTATATCAAGGCAATCCTATATATCTCGAATTCAATAGGGTAAGCTACGAATTGTACCAGGATGGTTTTGGTAAAACAGGTCCACTGGGTAGTACATTTACTCCGGAAGGCACCTTTTCGCAGTTGCTGTTTGACGGTACTTATAAAATGGTCGTACCTAATGGTCAGGGACCGTTCTTATGGGGCGAAGAAGCAGACATGCCGGATACTGTTACGATCAATGTATCAGGAAACACAGAGCAGGATTTTGAGGTAATTCCCTTCTGGATCATCAATAACGCTCAGCTATCGGGCAGTGGCAACCAAGTGACAGGAACCTTTGCCCTGGAGCAGATTGTAACGGATGCCAATGCTAAAAACATAGAAAGCGTGACGCTCTACATCAGCAAGACCATGTTTGCCAACTCTCAAACCAATGTAGCCATCACTACTTTGGAAGGAGCAGCAATTACAGACATCAATAGCGTTAGCCTAAGTGCTGCGATACCCGAATTGGTACCAACGCAAAACTACGTCTTTGCCAGCATCGGGGTCAAATTTGCCGGAGTCGATGATTTGCTTTTTTCTCCTACTGAGAAGATCACTTTTTAATGAATCAAACCTGGCAGGTTTTCAAAACCTGCCAGGTTTTTTCTACAACCACTAATACAACGAACATGAAGCATATGTTTCTTTTGCGGTTTGTTCCGCTGATGCTTTTTTGTGGATTTTTATTTCAACGCTGTGCGGACAAGGTACCGGCAAGCAGTGATGTTACCACAGATACCACCAACAGCCAAATCAATGCCCGGCGAGCAGAGGTACTGTTTTTGGGAAATGCCAGCGAACACCACGATTCGGGAAAGTATGCGCCCTGGATGGCAACCCATCTGTTCAAAAGTGGTATCAACCTGACCTACACGGAAAACCCCAACGACTTAAACACTGAAAATCTTGGCAAATATGACGGACTGATCATTTATGCCAATTATGATTCCATCACTTCTTCCCAGGAGGCAGCGTTGCAGCAATTTGTAGAAGGCGGCAAAGGGCTGATTCCACTGCACTCAGCTATCGGATGCTTCAACAACTCAGACTGGTACATCAAAACTATTGGAGGCCAGTTCAAATCGCACGGTACCGGTACGTTCACCGCCAAAATTGTTAATCCGTCCCACCCTGTTATGCAGGGCTTGTCTGAATTTGACACCTGGGACGAAACCTATGTGCATCAACGCCTTAACCCCGACATGACCGTGCTCATGGAGCGTGCTGAAGGAGATCATCGTGAGCCTTATACCTGGGTGCGCAACCAGGGCAAGGGCAGGGTATTCTACACCGCTTACGGCCACAATGATAGTACCTGGACCAATATCGGGTTTTTAAACCTTGTCAGAAATGGAGTCCTCTGGGCCATTGGCGACGAGGTAACAGAACAGATCGCAGCACTGGATATACCCGATGTGGATATTTACGATTCTGCCTTTGCAGACTTTACCCAACGCCACGAAGTGCCTAAAATGCAGGAAGCTCTTTCTGCAAAAGAATCGCAGAAACTCATGCAGGTGCCGGTAGATTTTGAGATACAGCTTTTTGCTGCCGAGCCGGATATCATCAATCCGATCGCCATGGCCTGGGATGAAAAAGGACGGCTGTGGATCGTAGAGTCCGTAGACTACCCCAATACCTTCCGCGAAACCGACGGAGCCGCCAACGACCGGATCAAAATCTGTGAAGATACTGACGGCGACGGAAAAGCAGATAAATTCACCGTTTTTGCCGATAGCCTCAACATACCCACCAGCATTGTCTTTGCCAACGATGGCATCATTGTAGCCCAGGCACCGTTCTTCACCTACATGAAAGATACGGACGGAGACGATAAGGCTGATATTCGCAAGAATATCATCACAGGCTGGGGGAAAAACGATACGCACTCCGGCCCATCCAATCTGCAATATGGCTTCGACAACAAGCTCTGGGGAGTGCTCGGCTTTTCAGGATTCGACGGGACAGTAGGCGGTCAGCCAATGCAGTTTCCGCAGGGCATTTACCGGTTTAGTGCCGATGGTGCAGCCCTGGAATTTCTGGCACCTTCCAGCAACAATACCTGGGGACTGGGATTTTCGGAAGACAATCAGGTGTTCATTTCTACGGCCAACAATACCCACAGTGCTTTCTATTCTATGCCTGCCCGATATATGCAAAGATCGCTGCCTGCGCCTGTAGCGCAAGCGAATACAGAAGAACTGCAAGATGAAATGGTTGCTGTGCAGCCTATTCAGAAAATTGACGGACACTACGAAGTGCATACCATGACTCCCAACCTACGGCAGGTAGATGTGGTAGGAGGGTTTACCGCCGCCGCCGGGCATCATTTGTATACGGCTAGAAGCTTTCCCAAAGCCTACTGGAACCGTATTGCCTTCGTTTCGGAGCCTACCGTCAGGCTGGTGCATCAGGCTGTTATTGAGCCGGACGGTGCAGGCTTTGCCGAACAGGACGACTGGAACCTGATGGCGAGTTCCGACGAATGGTTTGGCCCCGTGCAGGCACAGGTAGGTCCTGACGGAGCCGTTTGGGTAGCCGACTGGTACAACTTTATCATCCAACACAATGTATTTGTGCCGCAGCAGGCTCCTTCCCGCATGGTATTGCCTTTCACCGAACAGCCTAAGGGACAAGGCAGTGCTCTTGTCAGCGAGCTGCGCGATACCAATCACGGACGCATCTACAAGGTGGTATACAAAGATGCCAAACCTTACGAGCCAATCACACTATCCAAAGATGATCTTCCCGGTTTGCTGGCTGCGCTCAAGCACGACAATATGTTCTGGCGTATGACGGCCCAGCGTCTGCTGGTAGAATCAAAAAATAAGGCAGCCATTCCTAGCCTGTATAAGCTTATCAACAATCAGGAAGTGGATGAGATAGGGCTGAACAGTCCGGCAGTACATGCGTTGTGGACGCTGAACGGCCTGGGTGCCTTGGATGGTAGCAACGCTGAAGCCATGCAGGCAGTAGTAAAAGCTCTGTCGCATCCTGCGGCTGGTGTGAGAAAAGCAGCCGTGGAAGTGTTACCAAAAAACCAGGCAACCATAGATGCCTTGCAAAAGAGTAAGCTTATCAGTGACCCTAACCTGAATGTGCGCATGAGTGCTTTGCTGGTGATGGCAGAGCTTCCTGCCTCAGACAAATTGGGTGAAATGGTTTATCAGGCAAGTCTTGCACCTGAAAACACTGGTGACCCATGGATATCCAAAGCTTTGCTTGCCGCAGCCATTGCGCATCAAAAAGGTTTTGTGGCAGCAGCTAACAACAAGATACAGACAGCCCCTGAGCCAAATAGCCTGAGTGCCCGGATCATGGAAGCCGTTAGTAAGGAAGAATATGAGCTTCCAGAGAGAGGCAGTAGCGCGTATCCCATTGATGTGAGTGGAAAAGAAGTGATCATGAAAGCATCCATTGCCAAAAGAGACGAAGCATTGCAGGGAGTGATCATGGCGCAAGGCGATGCACAGAATGGATACGTGTTGTATATACAGGAAGGTAAACTCCATATGGTAGTAAAGCAAGATGGTAAAACCTATCAGGCAACTTCCAATGAGCCGCTTCCGGATGATTTTGACGTGGTAGGCCGCTTATCTCATCATGGCATGATGAGCCTTGAGATAGACGGTGAACAGGTGGCCAAAGCAAAAGCAGCGTCATTATTTGAAAAGCCGCTAGGCTCCGTGGTACGTACTTCCCGTGATCTTGATGATAAAAAAGTAGGAAATTACGAAGATGAATTTCGTTTGAATGCCCGCATGGAAAATGTTTCTCTGGAACTCAAAGCACCCATGACCATGCCTATAGCTGCTAAAAAAGCTGTGAAGCAGCCAGTATCTGCCAAAAAAAGCCAGTCCACATCCAAGGATTCAAAAGCGATTACCATTGACATCAAGGTAGTACCGGATATGTTGCAGTACAACAAAGAACAGATTACCGTAACCGCCGGTCAGAAAGTCATCATCCGGCTGGATAATCCTGATGGGATGCAGCACAATATGCTGATCATCCAGCCGGGTACTTTGCAGCAAGTAGGTGCCGCAGCAGATGCACTTGCCCGGGACCCCCAAGGAGCACAGCAAAATTATGTACCCAAAATACCACAGGTCTTGTTTTCCACCAAACTGCTGATGCCTCAGGAAAGCACCACCCTGGAATTTATAGCCCCGGATAAGCCCGGCGATTATCCGTTTGTCTGTACTTTCCCCGGACACTGGCGCGGCATGAACGGCATCATGAAAGTAGTAGAAGGCAACGATCTTTCAGGGAAATAAATAACTTAAAACATAAAAGTAATCAATGTACAATATTTGAAGCGTGATTGCCCGGCATGGATCGCGTTGCAAACGCGCTCCAGTAACAGTAATGGAACGCGTTGCAAACGCGCTCCAGTAACAGTAAAATAACCATCATATGAAACACCAACTTAACTTTCAGATAGTCAAAAAGATATGCCTGATCCTGCTGATCACAGCCATCAGCAGTGGTGCGTGGGCACAGGATGGCGGTAAATCTGCCACTACCGATAAAAAGTCTAAAAGCATCCGCACCCTGATCGTAGGCGGCGGATCTTCTCATGATTTTGACCGATGGTATAAACAGGAAGATGCCAAAACCCTTAAGAAGAAAGGCTTGGCTACCGTCACGTATACCGATAATACAGATTCGATCATTGATTATCTGCCGGACATGGACGTGCTGTACCTGAGCAACAACCAGCCGATCAGCGACCCAAAAGTGCGGCAGGCCATCTTTGATTTTGTGGAGGCTGGTCACGGACTTATACTCGGACATGCAGCCCTGTGGTATAACTGGAGCGACTGGCCGGAATACAACCGAGAGCTTGTGAGTGGCGGCTCCCGTGGACATAATGCCTATGGTCCTTTCGAGGTGACCATCGACAAGGCAAAGCATCCGGTCACCAAAAACGTCAAAGGATTTAGTTTGGACGATGAGCTATACTATTTGAAACCCGATGCGGAGGGATCCGGCATCGAAGTGCTGGCAACAGCCAGTGCCGAAGGAACAGATGAAAGCTTTCCCTCTGTATTTGTAGTTAAAAACGATAAAGCCCGGATCGTAGGCATTGCTTTAGGTCATGATGCATCCTCTCACGACCTGCCTGCTTACCAGACAATCCTGAGAAATGCCGTTCAATGGGTCGCAAATAAATAGACAGAAGTCGGAAGCAAGAAGTCAGCATTAGGAAGCGAGAAGCAAGAAGTAAAAAAATCCCGCTCCCCGCACCTTGCTCCTTGCGCCTCGCTCCCTACCCCTTGCTCCTTTTTAAAACAACAATCAACCATACCATGAGTCAGAAAAAAATCACCGTAGTTATTGTAGGAATGGGATTTGGCAAAGAATTCATCCCTATTTACCAAAGTCATCCAAACATTGACAGAGTAGGCATATGCACCCGCAATCCGAAAACGATCGAAGAGCTTGCAGCAAAATTTAAGCTGGATAAAGACCTTTGTTTTACCAATTTTGAAGACGTGCCGAAGAGAGAAGATGTGGATGCCATTCATATCGTGACACCGGTGCCCGAACATGCCAGCATGACCCTCGCTTCGCTCAATGCCAACAAACACGCCGCCTGTACCATTCCTATGGCTATGACGGTAGAAGATTGTACCGCCATTGTGGAAGCCAAACGAAAAGCTAACAAAGTATACATGATGATGGAAACTGCCGTCTATACCCGGGAATTCCTCTACGGACTGCAACTGGCAGAGAGCGGAAAACTCGGGCGTATTCAGTTTGTCCGAGGTTCACATATGCAGGATATGAGCATGGAAGGATGGGCAGAGTACTGGAAAGGTTTTCCACCGATGCTCAACGGCACCCACGCCATTTCTCCCCTGCTGCGCATCAACAATACCAAAGCGGAAACCGTGGT
>CATQIH010000051.1 GCA_958296015.1 Cyclobacteriaceae bacterium | reverse complement strand
TTTGACACACGTAACGTTTCGTGTTACATTTTCGTATGATTGAAAGTATCAAGCATAAAGGCTGAAATTACCGGATTGTCTTTCGGTTTGATAAGGGGGCTTTTCATGATGTGGGTTTTATAGATTATCGTATACTACGGTACATTTCCGATTTGTGTCCCACAAACCGGAGTATGGGACTGTGCGGGGCACCCCGTGCCGCCGTGGCCCGGTCCCACAGCCTACTTTCGGGCAAATGTACCGTAGTGTGAGATTATCGTTAAGGAAAATTGATATGCTGAAAATGGGAATGCAGCCTGGGCATTCGGGGCGAAATATTAAAAGAAATGTACATTGATCCGATTGGTTTAACGATTACAGATACGGCTAAAGCCTTAGGTATTGCTCGCAAGAACCTTTCGGCCATTGTAAAAGGCAAGATGGGTATTAGTGCTGATATGGCTGTACGCCTCTCAGAGGCTTTTAACACCTCTGCTGAGCTTTGGGCTGGGTTGCAAAAGGATTATGATCTTTGGTACTCAGAGCAAGCTGTAGACCGTAAGAAGATCAAGCATCTTTATCAGCCAATAGGGTGAGAAGTTTTTGATGCATCTTCACAAAATGAACCTAAAATAGACTGGCTAATTTGATCCTTTGATAGCAGTTCTCACCTAAATTTTGGATTTTAAAAACCAGGACTGGAGATGGCAAAAAATCAATCCTAGAACCAAAAAGATTAAAAACACTATGAAAAAACTTAGCAAAGAAGATATCAGTCAGGAAGTCTTTGACCTTTATGACGATTATGCACACAGCCGTATCGGGCGCAGACAGTTTATGGACAAACTTTCTACGTATGCCGTAGGTGGCATCACTGTGGCCTCGCTGCTCAGCTTCATCATGCCTGATTATGAGCATAAAATGCAGGTAAGCCAGGACGATCCACGACTGAAGGCGGAATATATTACCTATAACTCACCCAAAGGCGGAGGTGAGATCAAGGCTTTGCTGGCAAAACCGGCTGATGCTTCCGGCAAACTGCCCGGCATCGTAGTGGTACATGAGAACAGGGGGCTGAATCCGCATATTGAAGACGTGTGCAGAAGAGCAGCCCTGGCGGGGTTCATTGCCATAGTACCGGATGCACTCACGCCCCTGGGAGGATACCCTGGTAATGACGATGAAGGACGTGACTTACAGAGTCAGAGAGACCGGGATGAGATGCTGGAAGATTTTATCACTGCCTATGAAGTTCTAAAGGCAAGGAAAGATTGTACAGGCAAAGTGGGAGTTGTAGGTTTTTGTTTTGGCGGCGGGATCGCCAACATGATGGCAGTTGCATTGCCTGACTTGTCGGCTGCGGTGCCATTTTACGGAGGGCAGCCTTCTGCCGATATGGTTCCGGCCATTCAAGCTCCTTTACTCTTGCACTACGCCGGAATGGATACCCGTGTGAACGAAGGCTGGCCAGCCTACGAGGCTGCACTTAAAAAATATGCCAAAGACTACCAGGCTTATATATACCCAAATGTGAACCACGGCTTCCACAACGACACCACGCCCCGCTATGACAAGGCCGCTGCCACATTGGCATGGCAGCGAACGATAGATTTTTTCAAGGAAAGGCTCAAGTAGTAAGAATAAGATCTTCGTCAGACATATTTAAGACCATTAAGATGAAGTCATTTCGTAGGGTATTTGCTGTGACCGGAAGCCTTGTGCTATATATATATTTTGTTAGCGGTTCGGCTTTAGTTTATTCTTTTATACAACTTTGTCACTTCATCGATGACGATCTTAGGGTCGTCTTTCCATACCTTATGCCCTGTATCTTTAGCTAAAACATATCTATGATTGGGCAAAGACCCAAAAGTTTTAAGACAATCCGTCCATTGGTCTGCTTCATTTTGCTTCATAATTGGTGGTTCTTCCGCAGCAATGACGGTAACGGGTATATCACTCGCTAAAGACTTATCGCTCATGCAAGCAGAAATCTCTTCTAAGTTCTTGAGTACATAATAAGTCCCGACCTTATACTGCTTTATCAATTGCCAATTCTCATTTGAGATAGTATCTACGAAATTCCGTGACCACTCTTTTGTTGTGTTACAGGGCAATGTCACATCAATATAGACTGCTCCTTTTACCCTGTTTTTGTTTTGATTAGAAAATAAGGTGGAGTAAAAGCCACCAAATGAGTGACTCACAATAAATAAATCTTTGTTAAACCCCAACTTCTTCAGGGCGTATTTTAAATCTTTTATTTCCTGCTTGAAGTTAATAGACATAGTGTCTATTTCACTTTTGCCAAGCCCGGCTCTATCATAAGTTATTAAGGTCGCCCCAGTTGAGTCTTGGATTGGTTCTAAAATATCTTCCCAAACACTTCCATCATCACCATTTCCCGATTCAAAAAGAATGGGTGTACCATTTCCTTTTACTATTTTAAAATGCAAATAATGGTCACCAACATCAATTAAAGTGTCAATAGTTTGGGACTGAGCCTTATTCCAACCAAGTAAAATCAAGAGTAAAAATAGATGAGATATTTTGATCATAATGTTTTTTTAAGAAGAAAACGCTTCGAGTATTCTTTTGTTATAATCAGAATTTGTATCGCTGACTACTAATATTCCAGTATAAGCGTAGTGCGGAATTTACAGGATATAACTTGTTCTCGTGCATTAAAAGACAAAATACTCAACTTTAGCAATCCCTCCCGCATTGTGCTTACGCATTATTGTACACAAGCTTTTCTAGTATTTATTAAAAAAAATTATATTTTTATTGTTAATTAATAAATAATTACTGATTATTGCTAAATAAATCAAAGAAGAAACTATGAAAACGAAGCAAATTTTAGGCTTGATGAATATCATATCTTGGATAACTTTCATTGGCTCATGTATTAAAACCGGGGCAATAATTATTTCATTCTTAATCGTTTTATTTATTAGCCCAGGTGCAGCGCAAAACCATTACTTAGGACTAGATTTATCAGAACTATATAAATCAAATATTTGGTATTTTGTCAGTACGATGTCTTTTGTTATTATGCTATCTGGTTTGAAGGCATACATTTTTTATTTGGTCGTAAGGATTTTTCTAAAAGTAGATTTTGACCATCCTTTCAGTGCCATAGCGATCTCGTTAATCAGTAAAATTAGCCATGTAGCTTTGGAGATTGGTGTAGTGGCTTTGGTTGCCCAAAATTATAGCAAGTGGCTGCTTCATCGAGGCGTGCTGGTTGAGCAAAATTGGGGTAGTTGGGATTATTTGTTTCTAGCGGGAATAATTTTCATTATAGCCCTTGTATTTAAGAGAGGAATAGAAATTCAAGTTGAAAACGAACTAACCATTTAAGTCATGGCGATCATTGTAAATTTAGATGTCATGATGGCAAAGAGAAAAATGTCCTTGAATGAGCTTTCAGAAAGTGTGGGACTAACTTTGTCTAATCTTTCCATCTTGAAAACTGGCAAGGCTAAAGCAATTCGGTTTCGGACACTCGAGGCAATTTGCAAAACATTGGATTGTCAACCTGGAGATATCTTAGAATTTAGAGAGGAGAATTAAAGATTTTGGGATCTAGTCTTCAGCTTGCGTAATGTTTCAGCTACCCGAAAGCAGGGATTTTAACTACTGAACTTTCTACGAAGAGATGAACTTTAAATATATTACTTTCCTGTCCTACAAAGCACGAAACCTCTGCTTGCAGGTAGGTGCTGTTGTGCGATCGTACTTTTAAATCCTCTGGTAGTTCAAATGTGTGCAGTTGGTGTATTTAAGCAGCAGGTCAGTGTTATCTGGCATTTTTAGAAATATAATACAATTGTAAGGTCAACAACCAGAATGATCTACTATTGAAGTCTTATCTCTATAATATTGCTCATTCATTTTTTAGTTCATAAGGATGTATGAAGCAATTGTCTAAAAAATATTTTATATGGTTGGTTTTTCTAGTGGGGTATATCCTACTATGGGGGTGTGATACTGATTATGAAAGTCCCGTAGATCAAATCAGCTTATTACGTTTGGAAACCCTTCCGCCGGTAGGTGATCCCACGGATAACTTATCGAGTCCGGCAAAAGTAAAACTTGGGAAAATGCTCTTTTGGGATCCTATTCTTTCCGGAGAAAAGGATATTACCTGCGCTACCTGTCACCATCCGTCGTTGGGTTACAGCGATAGACTGGATTTATCTATCGGAGTAAGAGGGAAAGGTTTGGGTACCACCCGGATAGAGAAAGATAGCAGAGGCATTCCCAGGGTAGGAAGAAACGCACCTACTATTATCAATGCCGCCTACAATGGGCTTTTGAGTTACCACCAGTCGTATGATCCGCAATTGGCTCCTATGTTTTGGGATGGAAGACGTACCAGCCTGGAATCTCAGAGTTTAGGTCCACCAGCCGCCTTCAATGAGATGAGAGGCGATGCCTACGAGGAAACACTCACCTATGATAGTCTGGTTAGCCGATTGCGAAAGATTGAGGCGTACGCAGATATGTTTGCGAATGCTTTTGATGGGGATATTCATTCGGTCAATGAAGAAAATATTGGCAAAGCCATTGCCGCCTTCGAAAGAACGATCATTAGCCGAAACAGTCCTTACGATCAGTTTGTCAATGGTAGAAAAGAAGCTCTCACAGTAGAGCAACAACAAGGAATATTACTCTTCTTTGGTAAAGCAAATTGTGCTACCTGCCATTCCGGACCAATGTTTTCCGATTACAATTACTACAACCTGGGTATCGGCGACAATGAGAAAGTGGGAGCCGACCTGGGCTTGCAGCAACAAAGAAAATTTCGCACGCCTACCCTAAGAAATATCACGCTTACAGCTCCATACATGCATAATGGTGTACATAAAACATTGGAAGACGTCATGAACTACTACAATGAAGGAGTGTCTGAAAATCCTGAAAGTGAAAAAATTGACGCAAAAATTCAAAATTTAAAATTAAGTCCAGAGGAGATTTCAAGCATCATCCGATTTATGGAATCACTGACTGACGATAGTTTTGATCAATCCATTCCCTCATCTGTACCTAGCGGATTGCCGCCCGGAGGTCATTGATAGCCATTGATTTATGAGAACTCTGCCCTACAAAATATTCTTGTCAGCTACTCTGTTATTGGGAGCTTGTACATATGAGGTACAGGAGCCTGAACGATGCGTAGGTGATCATTTAGACCGAGCGTTGAGCTATGGTTTGGATGTGGCCCCAATCATAAGAAGTTCTTGTACGCTGCCTTCCTGCCACGTCAGTGGATTTGAAGAAGGAGACTTCACAAATTTCAGCGATCTCAAAGATAAAGCAGAACATGGCTTACTGGAATCGGTCATCAAAACAAACCAAATGCCTCATACCAACACCTATGGCCCCAAGGTGTTGACAGACTGTGAAAAAAAGGTCATCCTTCAATGGATTCGTCGAGGAAGTATTAACAATTAAATAAACTAAATATCAATAATTATGAAAAAATATGTATTAGTATTTCTAATAACCACCCTTTATCTTCAAGGATACAGTCAGGTATATAGTGGTAAAAACGGAAGCGTCAATCTATTGGGCAAAGCTCCCAAAGAAACAATTACGGCCAAAAGTAAGGCTTTGATGGGAAAGCTTGATGCTGCTTCCAGGGAGTTTAACTTTCGGCAAAATCTTAGTCAGTTTGCTTTTTCCCAAGGCGATATGCAAAAAAAGGATGCCGAGGAGATGTATTGGCAAACCGATAAATATCCCTACGCCGATTTTCAGGGAAAAATCATCAACAGCATTGACCTGAGCAAAAATGGCACTTACGATGTCACAGCCATCGGTAGCTTTAGAATGCATGGAGTGGTTAAAGAATTAAAAATTCCTGCTCAAGTGCAAGTCAAAGACGGTACGATGGAGGTTAGTTCTACCTTTAATATCTTCCTTTCGGATTTTGACATAGAAATTCCCCGGTTAGTAGCTCTCAAAGTGGCCGAAGAGTTTCAAGCCAGTATATCCTTAACATTAACCCGCTAATATATTGAAACCGTTAATCTTTTTTTTGTTGTTAGCCTGCTTATCTTCTATCGGACGGGCTCAGGTAACTGATGACTTAAATTTTGAAGAAGAAAACATACCTATAAGGAATGCTTTCAACAGTTCTTACATTATCAATTCCCAATCTACCAACATCTTGAGTCCGGGCCGGTTGAACATGCTGATATCCCATCGGTTTGGTACGTTAAACCAGGGTCCCTTTCATTTCTTCGGTTTAGACTATGGCGCGATGCGTTTAGGGTTTGAGTATGGCATCAACCAGCGGTTGACAGTGGGGCTAGGCAGAAGTTCGGTAGGGAAAAACTTTGATACTTTTTTCAAATACAGGTTACTCACGCAAACGCGAGGAAGCAACCCCCAAATGCCCTTCTCTGTGGTATGGTTCAGCAGTGCTGCCTTTTCCTCCGTTGAACTAAGAAACAGAAACCTCCTGGATGAGGGAAGTAGGTTTTCAGATTGTTTGGTGTATACGCATCAAGTACTCATCAGTCACCAGTTTTCTAGTAAATTTTCATTACAACTCACCCCCTCTCTGGTTCACAGAAACATTGTTAAATTCTCGGGAGAAAATAATGACGTTTTTTCTTTAGGGCTGGGGGGAAGGTGGAAAGTAAGCAGACGAATGCATTTACTGGCTGACTACGCTTATGTATTTAACCATCATTCTGAACAGAAGCTGACCAACCCGTTAGCAATAGGCATAGATATAGTGGCGGGAGGGCATGTGTTTCAACTGCATCTGAATAACGCGTTGGGAATGATTGAAAAAGAATTTCTAACGACCACCGACGATGATTTTCTAAAGGGAGATATACGAATAGGCTTTACAATCTTAAGATCGTTTATGCTTGCTCCGGAAGTAAAAGGAGGAAAAATTTATTAACTCGTAGGAAGTAATTCAAAGTAAAGATCATGAAGAAAAAGAAAATTACCCTAGTATTTTATGTTTTTCTGTCGCTAATGCTTGGAGCAGGAATCTATGCTATTTTGTGGATATACGAAGTAAAAAACCAGCAGACCTATTATGACACATTGGAAGAAGCACTGGAAAACCCTGAACGAGCCGAGATACTGACCATAAGAAATCAATCGTTGGAAGCTCTGCCTGCATCCATTGCTACCCTTCAGAATCTGAGGGTGCTGAATTTGGGCAACAATGCATTGACTGAATTGCCCAAGTCCATCGGACAGTTACAGCAGCTGGAAGAACTGGTTTTAGAGAATAATGAGCTGTCCGAATTGCCCGGGGAATTGGCCAAACTATCTAATCTGAAAGTACTCAACCTCAATAGAAACAAGTTTGTTGTATTACCGTCGGAGATCATCGAGTTGCCCAACCTGCAAGAGTTATATCTATCCGGTAATCAACTCACAACCCTGCCCAATAGCCTGGACCTTCTTCCAAAACTGGAAGTACTGGATTTGGCCAGCAATGCCCTAAAGGAGCTACCTGAAACTATGGGTGACATTTCTACTCTAAAAAAACTTGATCTGTACGATAATGCGCTAATAGAAGTCCCTCGCCCGGTTTTTGGTCTGCCCAAGCTAACCCAACTACTATTGTCTGAGCATGACTTATCACCCAATTCCAAAGGTGAATATCATCTATTCAATGAAAATTTACAAGCCCAATAAATTCAATCTTATGAGCAACTTGCCTTCTAGGTTTAACCTCCGATCTATCCGGTCTCAAGTGATTACGGCCTTCTTGGTTATGATAATTGCCGTTGGAGTACTGGAAAGCTTTGCGCTGTTTCAAGTAAGGCAACTCAATAAGGATTCGTTGAAAGAAGATTTTAACAACCTTCAAAAAGTGGTCGACAATATGGGTAGAGCTTCTAATGAATTTATCCTAAAAGATCGCACTAATGACGAATTCATGCAAACAGGTAAAAGTATATACCTAAGCCGTTTCAATGAAGCTTACCTTACTTTTCACCAGACACTGGATAACACTAAAGTGGCCTTAGCAAATTCAGGTTTTACAGATCATGTTGAGTTGGAAGCACTTCGCCTGGCAGTAGTAATGTTTGATACTACCTTTCAGCACTATCAGAAAACAGTACGCAGCCGGGGTAAAGGAAACTACGGGATCATTAGTGAATTTGATACAGCACTAGGTGAAATTACCCGGTTTGATTTTGGGCAGGAAAACGAAGTTCTGCTCAACTTACGATTACTGGTCAAAGAATACCAACTTACGGGTGACGAAGAAGTGATCGACAATGCAAAGTTTATTACCTATCGTTTCTCCAGAGTATTGGAAAAGTATATTACGGACGAACAGGCAGAAGAAGTGCTGGATGCACTGGTCAGATACGAAGAATCATTCAATCAATTGGTAGAAGCCGATAGTATCCTGGGAATGTATTCCGGCGAAGGGTTACAAGGAGCTTTATCCGAGCAGATGAAGGATATAGATGATCGGGCGGCTATGAGAGAGACTCAAGCTAAAATAGCAAAGACCTATAACCGATGGGTTAATGAAATATGGATAAGTTTGGTGGTTATCTTTCTCACTACCGCGGTGCTTGCCTTGATCATTGTATATATTCTTTATAAAGGAATTATCCAGCCGATTGATGAGCTAAAAAACATTGTTAAACAAATGGGAAAAGGAAGCATTCCGGATCAAATAACAACGTTCCGAACTAAAGAAGTGGCTGAAATGGCACAGAATGTTACCCAGCTAGCCCAGGTTATGAAAGATACGGCAGATTTTGCCGGTAATATTGGTCAGGGAAACTACCAAACATCCTTTGCCCCGCTTGGTGATCGCGATATTTTAGGAAATGCTCTCGTTAAAATGCGAGACAATCTGGAGGAAGTAGCGCAGGAAGAAACCAAAAGACGTTGGGCCAATGAGGGGTATACCCAATTTATGGATATTATAAGAAGTGAGGGCCATTCTCTGGAACAAATCAGTGATTCACTGTTAACGGCTATGGTAGGCTATGTCTCGGCCAATCAAGGTGCGTTATTTGTTTTGAACGATGAAGAACCGGAAGACCTGCACTTAGAAATGAAAGCCTGCTATGCCTGGAAAAGGAAAAAACATCTGGATCGGCGCATTAACCTGGGAGAAGGATTGCTTGGACAGACGTGGTTCGAGAAGAAAACCATTTTTCTCACTGAAATTCCCGGAAACTATATCACCATTACTTCGGGGCTGGGCAAGGCCGTTCCTACCTCTATTGTCATCGTGCCATTGAAACACAATGATAACATCATGGGAGTAATCGAGCTGGCATCCTTTAATACTTTTCAATCTTATGAGATAGCATTTATTGAAAAAATCGCCGAAATTATTGCGGGGGCTCTTTCATCTCTAAAAACCAGTGAGATGACAAGAACATTGCTGGATGAGTCTGATAAGAACGCTGAAATACTAAAGGCCCAAGAAGAAGAAATGAAACAAAACATGGAGGAGATGCAAGCAACTCATGAAGAAATGGTTCGAAAAGAAAAGGAATACATTGATATTATTGAAGCATTAAAATCTCCGCTCCAAAACCATGTAGCTGAAGAGTATCATAGCAGCCCTGAATCTTGAGCAACCGGGTAAACTGCACAAATCACAATCTTTTATTTCAGATAAGGGCTAACTTCATATAAAAAAAGGACAGCCGTAAGCTATCCCTTTTGATATTTAAAATGCTTGATATTTCTCTATCCCCACATCTCTTAGACAGCATGTACTTCGCTTTCTCTTTCCCAAAACCTTAGGTTGCGACAGGCTTGTATGAACTTTGAGAAATCGTCGGCCATCTCCAATTGAATACATCCTTCATCCAGGTGCTCGGCGATGCCTGCTTTCTCCATCAGTGGCATGGCAGCCTCTGCGTAGCCAATAAATTTGGCATGAGCAAAAGCATCAGCTACAAAGTCGCGGGCAGTAGATTCCTGAACCAGCGTTTGAACGCCTTGCCCGGAAGGCAGCAATACCACCGCATCGTATAACACGGAAGGGCCGCCGTTGATTCTCTGCTTGGCTTCAATCCAGCTACCGTCGCTGGCCTCTACACCTCCTACTTTGGGAGCTAAGATTTCTACCATAGTGCCTTCTTCTTTGGCTGCTTTTTTAAGAGCTTCCACCATGTTCATGTCCGACCCATTGGTGAGTAAAACCCCAATCTTACGTCCTTTGAAACTTTCAGGTCCGTTTTTCACGATACTCAGGGCTGAGGATTCGGGTAAATCCATACGGGTAGGTTTGGCGGCATCTGCTGGCTGCGGCATTTCCTGAAAGCCAAGTCCTTCACCCACTTGCCGGCAAGTTCTTTATCGATGTTGAGCAGGTGTGATACGATGCGCTTTCTGATGGCTGGTGTTTCTACTTTACTGAGTTCAAATATCAACGCCATTGCCATATGCTGCTGTTCAACGGGTGTTTGGCTCATATAAAACTGCCGCGCCTGGCTGTAATGATCAGCAAAGCTTTCTGACCTCACACGCACCTTCACGCCTGATTCCTGTGCCGGATAAGAATGATAGCCTTTTGGTGATTCACGCGGACCACCCTGTGCACCCCAGGAGTTGGGTTCGTAGTTGGCCCTTCCTTTTGGATTGTGCATGGCCATGTGCCCATCCTGCTGAAAATTGTTGACCTGCGTTTTAGGCGCATTGATCGGAATATGCGTAAAATTAGGGCCACCCAGTCGCTTGAGCTGTGTATCCAGGTAGGAGAAGTTTCTGCCTTGCAACAGCGGGTCGTTGGAGAAATCTATGCCAGGCACCACGTTCTGTGTGCAGAAAGCCACCTGTTCTGTTTCGGCAAAGAAATTGTCTACCACGCGGTCCAGCACCATGCGTCCTACAATCCGGACTGGAATTTCTTCTTCCGGGATGATCTTGGTGGCATCCAGAATATCAAAGTCAAATTTGTCGGCAAATTCATCATCAAAGAGCTGAAAGCCTAGTTCCCACTCAGGATAATCGCCCATCTGAATGGCATTCCACAGGTCGCGGCGGTGGAAGTCAGGATCAGCCCCATTGATTTTCAACGCTTCGTTCCAGGCCACTGACTGTAGCCCTTGCTTAGGTTTCCAGTGAAATTTGACATAGGTAGACTTGCCTTCGACATTCACCAGCCGAAAAGTGTGGATACCAAACCCTTCCATGAACCTGAAAGACCGGGGAATGGTACGGTCAGACATGATCCACATGATCATGTTCATGCTTTCGGGGGGTGAGCGAAATAAAATCCCAGAAATTGTCATGTGCCGTTTGTGCCTGAGGAAAGCCTCGGTCCGGCTCAGGTTTGGCGGCATGGATCAGGTCGGGAAACTTGATGGCATCCTGGATAAAGAATATGGGAATGTTGTTGCCTACCAAATCCCAGTTGCCTTCTTTGGTATAGAATTTTACGGCAAAACCACGTACATCCCGTGCCAGGTCAGCGGAGCCTTTATTGCCGGCTACCGTTGAGAAGCGTGTGAACACCGGCGTTTTTTCCCCTTTCCGCTGAAAAATATCGGCTGCGGTGATATCGGACAAATCGTCATACGTCTCAAAGTAACCATGTGCACCATATCCTCGTGCATGAACTACCCGTTCGGGAATACGCTCATGATCGAAATGAAAAATCTTTTCCCTGAAGTGAAAATCCTCTAAAACTGTTGGCCCGCGACTGCCGACCTTTAGTGAGTTCTGATCATCTGCAACCGGTATTCCCTGCTGCGTAGTAAGTATGGGTATACCATTTTCTGCTATCTGGTGAGTTTCCCCACCCTTGCCCATCTCCACCTGCTGATCAGAAAACTGAGCTTGCTTGTGCTGCTGACCGTTGCTTCCAGTGACTTGATTAGGCTGGTTGGCATTATTTTCCTCTTTCATACAATTGATACGTTTAAAAAAAGTTGAATAGTTAAAAAACGAGAAAAGTAGCTATGTTTATGTGATCTATGCTGTAGTATACGTTACGGAATCTGATTTAATCAATCAAATAAATACCTGTTGTAAGATATACGACTGAACGCATACACGTAGCAGTTGTTTGCAAAAAGGATGGCTTTTTTTGACAAAAATAAAGACCACTCCCTGAATCTTTAGCCAATGAATACAACTGTCGTTAGTACGATAAGGTTTATGAATGATGATCAGGATGCCGCTCATTACGTTTGAAAGTATCTGTCGGGAAGTAAAGCCAATAACAGCACTTTAAAACGACCATTCAATGTTTTCTAATCAACCGATATCCTACGCTCCACTCAATAAAATCAGATTCTTTCAGACTGTTGGCTCTCAGGTTGATACCGGCAAATAATTGTTCTGATATATGGCATTTCAACCCGATCCGATAATATACCCATGTGTCTTTTCCGGGAATTCTTTTTCTGATGACATAAAATCCGGGTTGCAGGATCAGTGACATACGGTTGACGACCAACTCATAGGAAGGATAAATGCTTACGGCTACATGATCTGTAAAGGGCACCTCTATTTCATCAACCTCACCATCCTGGACATCCAATTGGGCATTGACCGTGCCATTATAGGCAAAGGTTATACCCGCTCCCAGCTTGGACTTATAGGAAACCTGGTAGTTGGCTACGGCTGAAATACCAAAGATGGGAAAATACACGCCGGAGTACTTCTTTTTCAGTTCAACATTGGCCGTATCAAAAAACACCTGCTTGGTGCCGACAAACACCGAGAAGTTATACTCAAAATGTTTGTCGTAAGCCGCGATCATTTGCCTGGAAGATACAGGGCGGGCATCTTGTAAATCATACCGCAGCCGCAGCCGGGGTGCTAAAGTGTTAAATCCGAAGTTAGGCTTTTTCAATGCACCATTGGAAAAGTGACTCAATGAGAAGCCAACATCTGCACTCAGCCTACCGGTGAAATTGTACTCGTAGTGCATGCCCAGGTCTATATACACGGTCTCACCTGCTCCGGTAGCAATATTATAGCGGTTATCAGAGGCGTTGTATGCCTCCCAGTTGAAGGTAAACCCAAATCCCAGTTTGTAGTTGATCGACGATTTTGGCCAGCGTTTGAAGGGAGCTACAAAGAATCCGTAGAGGGCAATCGGGTAGCCTATCTCTACTTTGTCAAAAAAGTCACCAACATATAGACCACCACCCCACTTAGGAAAATTGTATGCCCGCTCCCACAAGTGTTTGCCGTTGGTCTGGTAGGTTAACTGAACAGAAAGTGCCTGGAAATCATCAATTTCATCCGCATTTGCATTGACTCCTTTCACAAATTTATTGGTGGGCAGCACTTTTCCGAATTGATAGAAGGCGTCTATGCTCCAGTATTTTTTAGTCGATTGGGTAGATAAACTTTGGCAGTAAGCAGGAATAAACACAAATGATATCAAGATGAGCGTTGATATTTTTAATAAACGGGGATATTTCATATTGGCTTAACAGAAGTCAGTCTTTTTAAGATAATTTTAAGAAAACACTCATGCAAATCTGCGTCAAAAAAAGAATATTTGGACTGGCAGGTCTGGGATTTAGTTGGAAGGAAAACAGGACTATCACAAGTTAATCAATAAAACAACATGATCATGAACGGTGCACATTTTCATTTGCTGGTGAATCATTTTCCCATCGTAGGGGTGATTATAGGCTTTTTGGTATTACTCGCAGGAACCTTTTTGAAGAAACAACAAATAATGGCTACTGCTTTGGGCATATTCGCTTTCAGTGCATTGGCAGCAATAGCCTCTTATTCATCCGGAGAAGGAGCCGAAGAAGTAGTTGAAGATATTCCGGGTATTAGCGAAAAACTGATCCATGTGCATCAGAACTATGCAGGGTACTTCTTTGCTTTTATGCTGATTTTAGGCGTATCTTCTTTGATCACCTTGTATATGCAGATCAAGCAATCAAAATTTATCAGGTATGCCTATCTGCTGATCTTTGTACTGGCTATAGCCTGTGGCATCATGTCAGCTTATGTAGGAACCAGCGGAGGAGAAATCAGACACAGCGAAATAAGAAGTGATGCTGATGCTCCTTCATCAAACAAAGCGGATTGAGACATGACTACAACCAATCATGAGCTTTGTACCACTCAATTGTCTCTTGTATGCCTTTCTCCAGCAAATATGCCGGTGTGAAACCTGAAATGCCGCTCATAAGATGCCACACTATTCCGGAAAAACAAAATCAACCGGTTCGCTTCTGACCCTACTGCCAAAAAAGCCGAAAGCATCATTGCCCTCCTACCAGAAAAACAGGCTCCACAAAAGGGTTGCTGATACCCAGTTTTTGCCGGTCGGTCTGGTTATAAAATTCGTAGGTCGCTTTGTCCAGGGTTTCGATGCGCACCAGGCCGGATACAAATGTACCTGCCACACTGTCCGGGGCATGAGACAAGGCGGGTTCTACGACAATCTTCACTTGTTGCCCGTTGAGATTATCGTCACTAAACACAGAGCGGCCCAGTTCCCGGTACATCACCGTATCACTTTCCAGGCAGGAACCATACAATGTTTTCTCGCCACGCTTGACCGTGGAATCAACGGCCCGGTACATCTCGTAGCGATAAAAATCACTTTCGTTAGGAATGTCATTGAAGTACACGATCACACCCTCATGTTCACCATACAAATCATTGAACGCTGGAGTATAAGATACACTATCAATATTAACTTTTGAGAGTGCCGTGTTGGTTGTGGCCGAATAGGTTTTCTGCCCATCAGTAATCTTCAGAGTGTAGGTGGTATTCGCTTTGGCCGGCATACTTCCTTTGTAAAAATAATCATAGCGGCAGTCTACTTTATTGTAGATGCTATCCAGCGTTAATACATCGGTTTGTTCAGGGCTACTGACGGTTACCGTTGCATTTCGGATGATCAAATCTGTTGTTTTGGTGCTGCCAGTCAGGTAGGGAACGGTTCGGTTAAAATACACCACCGGCATTGAGTCAGGCTCTACGATCCCCTGTATGCTCACCTTACTTTTGTAAGGAGGCTGGGGAACAAAAATTTCTTTCTGGCAACTGAATACCATCATGGCTAATGAAAATAAGATAGTGCACTGGACTATCAGTTTGTGATTATTCATGTACTTAGAATTTAAAATTGTAGCTCACACTGGGAACAATGGGTAACAAAGAAACCTGAATTGCCTGTGTATCCTTGGTAACCGGATCAACCGTCAGGTACACGAAGTAAGGATTCAGGCGGCTGTAAATATTGTATGCCCCAAAAACCCATTCACTATCGTATTTTTTGCCGAATATGGTTCGCTCCTTTTTGTAGGATAAACTGATGTCGAGCCGGTGGTAGGCATTGAGCCGTGCGTTATTGCGGGTAGTATAATCGTTATAATATCCGTCATACAACGTGCCATCGCCAGCCACTGGAATACGACCTGGAGGAATCGTATAAGCATTGCCGGAACGCAATACAAAATTGACTGATATAGACCATTTTTGATTAAACTGGTAAGTACCTACGAGGGCCAGGTTATGTCTGCGGTCGTAAGTAAAGGGAAAAGGATTACCAAAATTCAGCTCGGCAAAGGTTTGTGTAGTTTTTGACAAAGTATAGCTGGCCCAGCCGGTGAGTCTGCCGGTGTTTTTCTTGGCAAAAAATTCTATACCATAAGAAGTACCCCTGCCAAAGGTTAGCTGATCTTCAATATTGGACTCCGGCGTTAGCTGTGTGCCTTGTTTGAAAAGCACTTGGTTTTTCATTTCTTTATAATATCCCTCCACACTAAGTTCGTACAGATTCTCTTGTAAGTTCTTAAACAACCCCAACGAATACTGCTGGCTATTTTCCGGTTTGACTACGCTGCTTGAAGCTACCCAAAGGTCGGTAGGCAGGCTGGCTGTGCTGTAGGGAACCAGGTGCAAAAACTGGTTCATCACTGTATAAGAAGCTTTGATTGAAGTTGTCGGACCCAGATTTATCTTGGCTGTAATACGCGGTTCTATCCGTGTATAAGTTTTTCTGTCACCTACAAAATACGGAACTCGCAGACCATAGTTAAGGCCGAATGTTTCGGAGATATCCCATTCATGATTGGCATAAATGGCTGCCTCATTAGAATACCTCTTGGCAATTCGGATAGAATCGAGCGTTAACCGGCCCTTGCCGGACTTTGGAATTTTGGAAGAAAACGAAGCAGGAGAAAGGGTATGATAGAAATACGTAGCTCCAAATTTTATTAAATGCTTTGTGCTGGGTATCCACGTAAAGTCGCTTTTGGCATTGATGTCTTTGATACCAGTGTACAGCAATGAGTAATAATTGCCCTGGGAAGTGCTCAATCCAAGGTCATAGTTGTTATAAATAAGCGAAGTGTTGGAAAACAAATTACCTCCGAACAAGTGATTCCAACGTAGCGTGGCGGTACTATTGCCAAAACCAATACCATAATTCAAGCTGTTTGCCCCAGTATACTGCCCATTGTCCCGCCCTTTGAAAGCACTTACAATGATCTTGTCGTTTTTGCCTAATTCATAATTGATCTTGGCATTCAGATCATAAAACGAATAAATCGTCGTAGCAGCCGGCACTACTGCTTTCTCTATCAGGTCAAGGTAGCTTCTCCGGACCGAAACAATGAAGGAAGCTTTGTCTTTGATGATGGGCCCTTGTACGGTCAGATTGGTAGAAACCAGGCCAATGCCGCCTTCCACCTGGTAGTTTTCTTTGTTCCCATCTTTCATGGTGATGTCTAAAATAGAACTTAGTCTACCTCCATATTGTGCCGGAAAGCCCCCCTTGATAAAATGAACGTGATTGATGGCGTTGATATTGAAGGTACTGACCAGTCCGAACAAATGATTGGGGTTGTACACGGTGGCCTCATCCAGTTGCACCAGGTTCTGGTCGGTATTGCCGCCACGCACCAGAAAGCCGGTGGTGCCTTCCTGCGCCTGCTGCACGCCGGGCAATAGCTGGATGACTTTAAAAATATCGCGTTCGCCTAACAACACAGGCAGGTTCCTGATTTCGCGCATAGGCACATCAATCACGCCCACTTGCACTTTGTTGACGTTATCGTCGTTGCGGGAAGCGGTGACTTCAACCTCATCTAACACATTAGAAGAAACCAGCAAAACATCGAGGCGGATATTTGCTTTGGAGGTTATTTTCCTGGCAGCAGGTTTATAACCTGTATAGGAAATAACCACATTGAGGGTATCCTCTTCGGGAAGTGTCAAAGAATAAAAACCGTATTCATTGGCAGTAGTCCCTTTTCTCAGACCGGCCTCGTAGATGTCAGCACCAATCAGCGCTTCTTTTGTATCGGCATCTCTGATATATCCGCTGATGGTGATGGTCTGGCTAAACGCCTGAACAGATGTCATGAGCAGCATGGCAGTGGTCAATGTAATACAAAAAGGATTTTTCATAGTCATTGATGATTGAAAAATTGTCTTTCAATTTTGTGAAATGAGTTACACTGTGAATAGCATTACACTTCCTGCTCCACCAGCTCCCTCAGCTTTTTCATGGTATGCAGCGGGCCTTGATCTACGGCCATGTTGTAGAGCCAGGCTGGAATTTCTCCTCCAGGCTCAGTTGTCACTTCATAGACGATGCTCAAGTTATCCGGTGTAATGGGTGTTACTTTCCAAAGCGATTCAAAATGATGAATAACCGCATACTGGCTATCTTTGTCTGTAGTTTGTACAGCAGAGGAACGGGAATAATAGATGCCGTTTGTATCTGTTTTTTGCACAGACCTTACGGTGAGTTCCCGGTCTTTGAAAGGGAAGGGGAAGTCCGTAACAATCCGATAAATCAGGGATGAATCATCCGGTGTTGATATCTGGGTAGCTGAAGCACAGCGATACACCCAGTTGGTGTAGCCATCCACATCCTGAAGCCGCTGTTGAAGACTCTTTAAGCTACCATAAATGTGCAGTTCCATGCGAACACTCATGTACCCGCCAGGATTATCCTTCACAAAAACCTTGATAGAATCTTCTTCTTTGAGCAGATGCCAGTTATTTTCTCTTCCATCATTAGAAGATGGCAGAGCCTGGCTCATACGCAGGTTGGTTTTCTGCCTGATTGTTGCAGACAATGTTGGAATGCATTCAAACTTATACAGTAAGGCTATCAAGCCAAAAGACAATTGTATGAGAAAAAGGTTAAGAGCCATCGCAGTATTATTTTAGTTGAATAGTTGAAACAAAACTTCATTTTAGTGTCATCAGCATATGAAAGCCGACATTTTCCCTGGTTATAGCTGGGTACAATGATTAAATCGGAGGTTTTGTCGGGCTTGGTACGACTGTTTCCTTCCGGAAAAACCAGGTAGACGATGTTGGTAGACAATATGCCCACGCCAGCACCCACCAACACATCAGAAAGCCAGTGCCTGTTGTTCATCATGCGTAGCATTCCTACGGCTGTAGCCGTTGTATAAGCACCAATGCTATACCAGGGACTTAGGTAGCCCAGTTCTTTGTGCATAAAGGTGGCCGATACAAATGCCTGGTTGGTATGACCCGAAGGAAAAGACATAAAATTACTCCCATCCGGGCGTGCTACATGCGTTATTTTCTTCAATGGAAATACAATGCCATTGGATAACAGTTCGGCAGCCAATAGCCGCAGGCTTCTGTTTATAAAACGATGTTTTGCTTTTACACCCCAGTAGATCCAGTCCATATACCACGCCAATGGGCGCAAACTGTAAATAATCATCGGCATGGGTGCGAAAATCGGGTATCAACTCCTGGCGTTTCTGATAGACATCATACTTGTCAAATACCTTGTTATCAATAAAAGGTCCAACATGCCAGCGGCAACCAGCACTGTCGGAGCAGCCACTGTTTTGTACAAAGTCGTTTGTGTCCATTTCGTATCAGGCGACATTGCCACACTGTCACCGTCGGTTGGTTTTGAATACTGTGCAACGCCCGGAGAAGCTTGTTAGGCAAAAAAATACAAGGATTAAAAACTTATCTTTTAGCCAGAATGTGTACATGAATATTGACTGTTATGTGGTTTGATTAAAATGTTAAGACAAACTAAAGATTCAATTCTGTAGACATTCTGGATAATTTGGTGCCCGATCAAATTTTGTTTCTATCGAAATCTATGATGGCTCTACAACAGTACGCAGCTACTTATTGAAGGGTGGGTTAGCCATTAAAAAAAGTGTCAACCAACCATTTTCCAAATCAGAGGCGTGTAGGACTATGAGAGTTATATACGCAATTGTGTCAGAGGAAGGAGAAGAGCACTATACCACCTGCTAGATTCCTGTCAGAAAGGGAATGCACGTAGTCAAGACAGACTATATAAGATGTATTATGGCTACGCGATGGGTATTTGTTTGCGGTATTCGCAGCACAGAGAAGAAGCGGTGGAGATACTCAATGATGGCTTTGTGAAGATCTTTACCAAACTGCAACACTATACACCAGGTTTATCCTTTAAGGGCTGGCTTCGCAAGATCATGATCCATACGGCCATCGACCATTTTCGGCAGCAGGCAAAGCACAGCCATCAGGTAGAAATCTCTTTTGCCAGCCAGTATGTTGCTGAAAGTGCCACTGCCCTCGACCAATTGTCAGAAAAAGAAATTTTGGAAGCCATCCAGTCATTGCCTCCTTCTTATCGTATCGTATTTAACTTATTTGTGATAGAGGGGTTATAAACACGAAGAAATCGCCAGGCAATTGGATATCGGGTGTGGGCAACTGTGGCCAAATCTAATCTAGCCATTGCCCGTACCAAACTACAAAAGATGCTGGTTAGTAGTAAAATTGTACAAGCTTGAAAAAAAGAGATGGATGATCAACACTTTGACAAATCAATCAGGAGCAAATTAGAAAACTACGAAGATACGGATTTTGATCCTACAGCCCTGGCGGACCTTCGTTACCGCAATGGCGGCAATTACCGTTGTTGCCCTGGTATGTACGCTACCGTACGGAGCTTCTGGTGGTATCTGCCCTACTATTGTTCACACTCTTCCATGTGTTCTGGCAAGTACATACTGATGAAAAACGTAATCAGTCGTTTTTAAACCTGATGGATTCTCTCAAAATGAGCCAGCAGACTATCACTCACCTGCAAGGCACTGAGTTGGCTGAAAATCTCTAAACAGGGTATTCAGCTAAAAATATGGCTGAAGCAACAACACTATCACCTGTTGGCAATGAGGAGATCAGCAAAATGTATGATCAATTGCAGGAAGAAGCTGATAAGCATCACATACGTTTTGAAGTTTACCTGAGCAAACTGGCTGGGATGCTCAAGTCCGAAAAGCCCATATTTGTCTCATCCACTAAATCAGCGTCTGGCCCGCCCCCTAATGGTAGAACGTTTTGCGACAAGCTCTCCATTTTTTCTCACTTCTAGTAGTTCTTACCTTGGTTCTGCTGATGATAGCACGCTGTTCCATTTGGAAAAGATCAACGCGGCAGTAAAAAGTGATAAAACCAAAGCCAAACATTTGTCAGCAGCCACTATGCGGGAACTCAACAAGCATTTTAGAAAAGGCATCGGTATACGCGTGGGTCCAGTTGCTGGTGTTTCGGGCATCAAGTATCAGCAGAGTTCCTGGGGAGCTAACCTGGCAGGAGGACTGATTACAGACTGGATATTATCGCCTGCACTGAGCCTGGAAACCGGCGCAATATATACCTTCCGGGAATACAGAGAAGAAAATATACCAGTAATGCAGCTCAACACATTACCCGGTGTAGATGAGAGTTTAGGGAAATTAGCCAATGTTGATATAGGCTCTCACATATTGCAATTCCCATTCAATGCAAAATTTTATTTTCCGCTTTTTCGCCAAACCGAAGGGATTGTGAGTGTTGGTTACACATGGCTTTTCTACCTCAGGCAGTATCAGGAATATGTCTATCATACAAGTAACAACAATTGGAGATGATGCATACCTTAGTATCATGTCATCTTCAGAACAATCTGAGTCTCGGTTTAAGCCTGGCATGGATCAACGTTGCTATAGGTACGAGTATGCTATTGAACCACCAGGCACGCTTAGAGTTTTCTCTATATTATCAGTATGGGTTAGGGAAAAATAGTGTGGAACACATGAAAGCTTCTAATTTTGGTTTACGTACAGCTTATTGGTTTACATTAAGATGACAAATCTGCTATTTGATAAATCAAATAATAATTTGTGCTTTTACAAGTATTAAAATTTTGTTTGAGTAAGCAACCAACCATATTTGTCTCTCTACTCGTATTGGTTTCAAGATAAACATATAGTTTGAATATTATGAGATATATAACACAGCCACAGGTGGAACCTCTATTTGAAGATGTCCATACATTAGTTGAACTATTCAGCATTCCAATGAGCAAAGCTGTTTTTTATACTATTCTGCTGCTAATGATATCCCTACACGTACACGCGCAAGTAGATACAACAGATACCTCTGTAACGAATGACCTTCTTGAGGAGCTTTCTGCTACTGAAGATGATAGTATTTCGCTACTACCCGATAAAATACTCTTTACACAACGAGTTTTTTGGGGAAAGAAGGGGCTTATGAGAAACTTCAACTACTTCGAACTCACTTCCGAAAAAAGACAGCGAGAACTCAAGTTACGCAGAGGTATGCTAGTAGCACACCAAATCATGGGATTTGTCACGCTGGGTACAATGATCGCTCAGGGGATTGTGGGTTCCCGATTGTACAATGGAGATTATAACCTGTTAGCAACCCACCAGGCATTGGCCGTTGGTGTCAATTTCACTTATTTTTCTACAGCAGGTCTTTCGCTTTTTGCACCTCCCAAGGTGTTGGACGAAAGAAAAGGTTATAGCAGTATCAAATTGCACAAAATATTGGCTATTGTACATTTGTCAGGTATGATAGCCACCAACGTACTGGCAGGTCAGCTTGAGAGTCACCCGGAGCTAAGACCCTATCACAGAGCGGCTGCTTTCACAGCTTTTGGTGCGTTTGCCGCATCAGTCATTGTTATTAAATTTTAACTTAATGCTCTATGAAAAAATTGCTCATGATTTTCGTGTGTATATTTATATTCTTGGTCACCAACGCTCAAACCAAGTCTCAAGTCAAAGTATTCAATGACAAAAAAAAGTCGGTCATTACTTATGCGATGCACCATCCGTTGCATTCCTGGAACGCTGAGAGCAAGGAAGTAATGTCTATCATTTTGTGCGATGATCAAAAGAAAAATATCAGTCAGGTAGCTGTATCTGCTAAAGTAGCTTCATTTGACAGCCAAAATGCCAACCGAGACTCACATATGATAGAGGTGACCGAGGCACTAAAGTATCCGAACATCACTTTTAAAAGTACTGCTATCAAACAGCAGGGTGATCAACTTTCGGTAAAGGGAACGCTCAATTTTCATGGTGTAGATCAGGAGATATCTTTCAATGCTATCAAAAAAATTGTGAAAGATGAAATTGAGATCACAGGAAATCTTGAGGTAACCATGACGCAATTCAACATTGAGCCTCCTTCTCTCATAGGAATAGATACTGACGATGATATTAAAATTGCCTTTGACATTTTCTACTAAGATCAAATGAGCATTTCTTACGAACCATTATTTCATATTTTATCAATTGTAATACACATGAATCGCAAAAAATTTTTTCAAAAACTTGGTTTAAGCACAGGTGCCATCATGGCAGTATATTGCATGGGCGGACTCTCAGGCTGTGCGCAGGATCAGACAGTTCCTACACCCAATAGTAATGTTGATTTCAATCTTGACTTGAGTAGTCAGGAGAATGCAGTGCTGAACCAAACAGGTGGATTTGTTATTGCCCATAAAGTAGTCATCGCCAGGACTGCCGTAGATACCTTTGCTGCTGTCACTCAAATTTGCAGTCATGAAGGCCAGCAACAGGTAACCTTTCAAGCTTCCAGTGAAGAATTTTATTGTACAGCCCACGGAGCCAGATATGATACGAAAGGTCATGGGCTAAACAGCAATGGTTCCAGAGGTTTGACTACTTACCAGACAGTGTTGCAGGGTAACATGCTGCATGTATTTGCATAATTCAACAAGGTGTTAAATGAAACGGTTGCCCAAAAGCCACCCTTTGTTCTGGTAAAGTTCGTTTCCAGGTTTATGTCGATGCATTTTAACTCATCCGGATTTTCTGCAAAATTGAGTCATAATGTTATTCCAAAAATAACACCATGTCTACTTCACGCTTTGTACTTACTCTAATAGTTTTCCTTCTTGTAAATCATGGCAACCACTGCAAGGGCTATAAGCACATTGCTTTGCTCACACTGTGACCTGACCTTATGCTAGGCAAAATAATCAAAAAACACGATGGACAGATTGATATTGCTCCTACCATTGCCACTTTACTACATTGCCCCCAGCGTGGCGAAGGACAACCCATCAGGGAACTCACCCCTCCATAAACAAGAAAGCAAATTTTTTGCAGGCATGTAAAATAAAGTTCGTATAATTATGATGGTAATAAAGGCACTATCGCTATGAAAATTTTGCTGATTGAAGACGACAAAGCACTTTCGGAGGCTATCCTTACTTTTCTTTTGAAGGAAGATTATATCTGCGAAATGGCAGCAAATTACCGGGTTGCTGAAGAGAAAATCAGGCTCTACCAATACGATTGTATTCTAGTAGATATCACCCTGCCTGATGGTAACGGCTTGGATATTATCCGGGAGCTAAAAAAACATCATGTGATGGCGGGAGTCATCATCGTTTCTGCCAGAAATTCTCTGGATGACAAAATCATGGGTTTGGATATTGGGGCTGATGACTACCTGGCCAAGCCTTTCCATTTATCAGAACTGAATGCTCGGATTAAATCCCTGGTAAGAAGACAGCAATTTCAGGGAAGTAATGAAATCATCTTCCGGGACATCCAGGTGTTGCCAGATAGAAAAGAAGTATCAGTAGGTGGCCATAGATTGGAACTCACCCCAAAAGAATATCAGTTACTGCTGTACTTTCTGGCAAACACCCGACGGGTAATTTCCAAAGACGCGCTTGCCGAACACCTGTGGGGTGATTTTATGGATACTGCCGATTCCTACGATTTCATCTACTCGCAGGTCAAAAACCTGAGGAAGAAACTCAACCAGTACAGTACGAATGTGTACCTCCACGCTGTCTATGGGATAGGCTATAAATTTGTGAAAGATTGAAGTTACTGACCAAAATCAACCGTTATTTTGCGCTGTATGCCTCCCTGGTATTCCTGTTGGGTGGTATTGCTTTTTACTTTATTCTGAAAGAAATCATCCGGGAAGAAACCTCAGAGGTACTTATTTTTGAGCGTGATCACACCTTGCAACAGATAAAAATTTCTCAGGGGACTATTCATTATGACTCCAGCATGGAAAAAATGATCGTTCCTACGGATGGACCTCTGCGAGCAGATACCTTCAAAGACACGCTGATGGCGGAACTGGGTGATACGAAAGAACTTATCCCGTATCGCCAGCTCACCAGCTACCGAAACATCAAAGGACAAACCTACCAGTTGGTGCTGCGGGAGTCTTTGCTGGAACAGAAAGATATGATTTTCGCGGTATTTGTTTCGCTACTAATCATCTTTGGGGCTATCCTGTTGGGTTTGCTGCTGGTCAACCGATGGCTCTCCCGGCGTATATGGCAGCCTTTTTACCAAAACCTTCAACAGCTTAGGCAATATGATGTGACGCAAAACCGGTTTATGAAAACTATTGATTCAGATATTACTGAGTTTGATGAACTGAATAGCGCGCTTTTGAAAATGACCGGCAAGATAGAGGCTGACTATCAAAACCTGAAAGAATTTACCGAGAATGCGTCTCACGAGATACAGACACCGCTGGCCGTGATCAGAACCAATCTGGAACTGCTGACGAATGAGCTACAGAAAGCATCGTCTTTTGAGATTATTTCCAAAATAGATCGGGCAGTCCAGCAGGTAACCAGGATCAACCAGACTTTGCTGCTGCTCTCCAAGATAGAAAACCAACAGTTTAATACCCAGCATCCGGTCAATCTAAAAGAAAGACTATTGACTAGCCTGGAAAATTTTCAGGAATTAGCCCACGCACGTCAGCTCACCGTCAAAACCGATGTGTATCATTACGATCAAACGTTATCCATGAATCCAACACTGGTTGATATGCTGTGCAACAACCTGCTCAGTAATGCCATCAAGCACAATCTGGCAGGTGGATGGATTGATATCTTTTTAGACAATCAGCAACTGAAAATCAGTAACACCGGCCCTGTCCTTATCCATCCGCCGGAAAAGTTGTTTGAGCGTTTCAAAAAAGAAAACGTCAGCAACGAGTCGCCCGGACTCGGCCTTGCCCTGGTGCAAAAAATCTGCGATACGTATCGGTGGCAGCTAACCTATCAATATGAAGCCGAGAAACATACGCTTAGTATATATTTTTGAAATTATAGCAACTACTTCTACGGCTATAAAGACAAGCGATTGAGTTGTTCCATGTCATCTTCGTCCAGTTTAATCTGTGCAGCTTTGGTATTATCCTTCAAGTGTGCAACAGAACTGGTACCGGGAATGGGCAGGATATTGTCGCTGTGTGCCAGCAGCCAGGCTAGGGCAACCTGGTAAACCGTTGCTTCATGCTTCTTGGCAATAGCTTGCAGCGTAGCGTTATCTACATCACCGGCATCCAGCGGATACCACGGAATAAATCCGATTCCTTGTTCGCGTGTCCACTCTACCTCCTGCTGCCACTTCCGGTCTGTCAGACTAAACTTGTTCTGGATGCTTACTACCTCAAAATACTGCTGAGCTTCTTTAATTTGCTCAACACTTACGTTTGAAAGCCCCAAATGGCGGATCAGCCCTTGTTGCTGTAGCTCTTTGAGTTTGCCTAGAAACTCTTCCGAAGGCACTTTATCGTCGAAGCGGTGCAATTGATAAAGGTCAATACGATCCAGCTTCAGCCGTTTCAGGCTACCTTTCAGCGCCT
>CATQIH010000050.1 GCA_958296015.1 Cyclobacteriaceae bacterium | reverse complement strand
CTGCAGTATTTCTGTCCGCTCTTTTAGATTTTCTTTTTCAATCCAATATTCCGCAAACTTGAGCATTTTGTCAGATGGGTCGATAATTTTGAAATTCCATTTATCCGAAAATTTTTGCAAAGTTGATATTTCCTTTCCGCCACCGCCACCAATAATTAATAAATCCGATTTTGCGGGCAGTTCCAATTTTAAGGCGGTACCGAGTGCATCATATCCTGCATTCTGTCCGATTACAAGTTTATTTCCCAAATCGCGGTATCCCTCCGCTGTATTTATATCGTTCGGTTTATCAAAATCTCTCATAGTTCAATTATAAGTTCGATTTGTTTTTTAGCTTGCGCACAACGGTTTCGTATATGAGCAGTAGCGGAATTAAAAGCAATTACCTTTCCTTCACTATCGATGTTTATTAAATGCAGAAATTTTGAATTTACTAATCAACCCGCTATTGCTTATACACAATGTTGTCGGCTGTGCTTTTATTTCTTTGTCAATTCTTCGCTCTGTTTTGGAAACTTTTGAATCAACCATTTTAAAACGTCCAATTGATCTTTAGCAGGTGCTCGTCTTATTTGGGCAATTAATTTAATGGTGTCTGGCCTATTTAAAGTAAGATTAGAAGCACCTTCGTTACAAACAGAGCAAATAGCTCTCAAGTTATTAGCTTCATCAGTTCCGCCCATCGATTTATCAATGATATGCCCAATATGCAATCGTGTTTTTCTGCCATTGTCGTAGGGATGTGGTTCACCCGCTGCTGCACCACACATTTGACAGGTAAAACCATTTCTGTCCAATACAAAGGCTCTTGTTTCCTTTGAAATCCCACGTTCAAAAGCAGGTAATGGTTTAATGTCAATCAGTAAATATTGACCTGGTTTTAAATCGCTTCTGTCGTTATGTGTCACAATATTTAGACCCTCTTCATTTCTTAATTCGCGAACTCGTCTTCCCCATTCACTTGTTCCCGCAACTTCACGTAAAGTATTAGAATCCAAAACTATCCCAACATTTGCTAAAAAGAACTCTCTTAATTTTGCTCTAGAACCTTTTCCTTTGGGTGGTCTACCTGCCATATTTTAACGCCTTAATTAATGATTTACCTACTGCTTTAGCTACTGGTGGGGGAAATGCGTTACCGACTTGTCTGTATGCTGGTGTCTTTTTTCCTGCAATTTTCCATTCCCTCGGAAATCCCTGAACCAATGCGGTCATATTTAATGTCAATCGTGGATTACCTTTAAAACCATTGATAGGTGGTTGGTTAGCCAAACCTTTGCCGTCAACATACAAATCTTCCCAAGCTTTTTTTGCTCTTGTTGGTCCAAGATCAGCACCACCGTGTTTTTTAGAGCCGCCAACTAAAGTAGGTGCTATTCTATTTGCTTTTGCCCTCCATTCATCAACATTCTCCCATCCTAATTCAGCCATTTCTTCATACAAAAGGTCTCCGATCGTTTTTGGTAGTTTTCTATTTTTCTCTGGCCATTGAAAGTAAGAGAAAAATTCTTTTTTGAGAGCGACTAAAATGGCTCTTGGCCTTAATTGGGATACACCATAATCAGAAGAATTTAATAATTGCCAATCACATTGATAGCCTAAAATTTCAAGTTCATTTATAATATCGTTTCTATAATCTTTAAATTTTGGGTCAAGCAACCCTTTTACATTTTCAAGCAATATGGCTTTGGGCTCACATTCTCTTATAAGTCTTAATGCTTCGGGAAATAAATCCCTGTCGTCTAATTGTCCAAGTTGTTTCCCTGCAATAGAAAAAGGCGGACAAGGAACTCCACCAGCTAATAAATCAATCTCTCCTTTGTAAATTGTTGCGTCAAATCTCCGCAAATCATCCTCAATTACATTCCATTGAGGCCTATTTGTCTTTAATGTCTGACAAGCTAAAGGCTCTATTTCAATTAATGCAATATGCTCAAAACCGGCTTCTTCAAGACCGAGTGCTTGTCCGCCTGCACCTGCACATATTTCAATTGATTTAAGTTTTCGCATTCTTTCCTTTTGATGTCAAATTTAAAGTTTCTCTCCTTGATTCGCAATCTTTTTAGCATTGCCGACAACGTGCGGGCGTCTACGCGTCGTGCTTTGGGAAGATACGAAGTATCTGGATCAAAGTATGACGTGTAGCCGTCAGTTCTCGGCTGTGCGCAGCGAAGCTAAGGCCGGGGACTGACGGCGATAGCCGCCCGTACGTTCGCGGCGATGCGTAGCGCAGCGTAGCATTGCCGCGAACGTAATTGTATATGAGCTGTAACGTATTATGGCAAGAACCTCTCTAAATAAAACTGACTTTGGGAAATCCGTAGATTTTCCAAGTAGGCACAGACCTAAGCCATAGCTTATATACGGTGTTGGCAACTGGCTTTACTTATCGTTTATTAATTTTTTCAACTGTTCTTTTGCTCCTTTTCCAGGTCGGTCGGCAAAGCCATTCACTAATTCTCCATTTGGATTATAAATTAAATAATGAGGAATAGTTTTAATTCCTAAATCCTCAATAACCATTGAGACATTCCCATTTTCGGTAAAGTAATTTTGGCTATTCCAAATACTATCAGATTTTATCGCTTTTTTCCAGTTTTCTTTTTTGTCATTTAAACTTACATAAATAAATTCAATATTTTCTTTTTTGAACTCTTTTCCAAGCTTTTTGGATTCTGGCATTGTTTCTCGACAAGGTTTACACCAACTTGCCCAAAAATCAATATAAAGCCATTTTCCTTTGTTGTTTTTTATAACATTAGAAAATGTGATGGTATCATATTTTAAGTCGGTTAATATAAGTTTGTCAGATTTGCTGAAATCCAATTTATAATCTCTCTCCAACTTGTCGAGTTGCTCTTTGTTTGTAGTGTTTTCCTGTAGTTTTTTGAAGTATTTTTCTTTGTCTTTTATTCTGAAATTTTGACCAATTCCGTTATAAGCATCGAACAGTAAATAATTTTTAGCAAATTGGTTAAATCGCTTATCTTTTAGAATAGAATCAAAACGAATTCTTGAATCGATATAGAAGCCACCAGAATTCCCATTGTTTTCTTCTATAAATTCCAAATTGTATTGAGAAATGTTGTTTAAATAGTCACGGAAGAATGAAAATGTCATTAAAGAATCTGTTTTTGCCAAATTGAAACCAAAGTTTTGCTCAATAATTTCTTTATCCTTTTGGGTTTTATTTTGGTTTATCCATTTCTTTATCGTTTTGAGCTTTTTATGTTTTTCCATTAGTACTGATGCGTTAATATTTAGTTATCGAATAAATTAGTTTGTTCATTGAAATTTTGATTTGAAAATTCATTCGTAAGCAATTCTTTTATAAGCGTTTTATCCATGGGCGATATACTTAGTATTTGTATGATCTCATAGTTAGATAGGTTGCTTTTCAAGGAATGTTTTATATGAGCTACAATCAAGTAAGTACAGATTGCTACCCATATATGAATATTTACAGCATTTTCAGAATGGCCCCACAGTTTTTTTATAGCTAGGTTTTGTTTTATCCATTTGAAGAACGTTTCTATCTGCCATCTGTTTTTGTACAGTTTTGTTACCTCTAGAGCAGACACTTCTTGATTATTTGTCAAGAAGTACAATGTAATATCCTTCTCTTTATCATGGTATTCAACCAACCTGAGTGGATCTGGAAATAACTTTTTGGACTTATATCCATTTAGCAGTATGGTCTTGTCACTTATCAAACCTGTCACCGGATTTATATTGTAATTCTGGCAAATGACCGTGTAGTCCATATTGGACTTTGCCCTTGAGATGAAAAACGCCCCTGCAAGATGTATGCGGTAGAGCGCTTTAAAGTCTATATAGGCTTTATCCACTAGATAGATTGCTCCTGGCACTGGCACTATTACATCTAATACGTTACTGTCGTGGTATTTTCCATCTGTGATCAATATAAAAGAAGGGATGCTTCCCCTGAGGTCGAGCAGCGTGTGGATTTTCACGGCTCCCCTAGAGTACTTTCCCGGAGCCCATTGAAAAAGCACCAGGCTAAGAGAAATCGTGGTCGAGTCCAATGCGAAAACCTCATTCTCCAGCCTTATGTTGGATATGGGATGATCGGCGTACATAGGGCGTACCATACCGATCAGATATTCTCCGAAGTCTGCAAATATCCTCCAGTCCCTGCCCTCATTAGCAGGAGACAATGAAGACTGGTTGACATAACCGTTCATTCCTAAATGGTAAAGCTTGCTTTTATGTGCCCCCAGACAGGTAGCGATGTCCCTAAGAGAATTGCGAGAGGTCAGTTGGCCAAAAAACAACTGGACAAACTGATTCCAACAGTTGAAATCACGAGTTCTGTGATCGCCATTGTACCGCTTGACACACTTCCCAAATTCGTATTTATTTATACAGTCAAGTGTTTGGGCAAAAATATATTTTCCGGAATTCATAGCTATCTGGTTTTAGACTGCTAAGCTAAAATACATTTCAAATCAAAAAATCAAAGAACGCTTGCAAAACCCTATGAACAATAGGTTTATTGTGAAAATAAAAAAGTTAACGCATCACTACTATTATCATTTTTTAAATTAATAATTGAAAGGTAGGTTTGGTAAAATTGAAATCTTTTTCAATTACACAATAAGTATGATTTTTCAAAAAAACAATTTCAATTCTATTATCACTTTTCCAATTTCATTAAGAGATTCAATTCATTGGTGTCCAAAAATGCCAAAACATCCACTATTTTACCATTTTTAAATTGGAGTTTCCAAGCGTAATTATTCTCATAAAGGCTTCCGGTTATTGTAGTGGCAACTCCTTTTCAATTAATCCAAACAGTATCTCCCTCGGCTATTATCTCGCCAAGTTCAGGCTGAATTTTAGTTGTCAACTGTTCATTTATTGGAATAACCGCTCTATCCATGAAATCTTTTTTGCCCTTATATACTCCAGAAAAATCCCCTTTTCCTGACACGGTCCAGGTTACATTGTCATTCAGAATATCGAATAGGGTTCCTTTATCATTTTTCCATTCATCAAACTTCAATTTGACAAGCTCCTTATTTTCATTGTTTTTAATGTCATTCATAACACTTTTAGATGAATTTTTTGAAGAGTTACAGGATTGGATAAATAAGGCGGTTATAATAAAAAAGGCTATATTTTTCATTGTCTATTGTTTTGAATCAACTTTTTAAGTTTAGAAACTCTAAAAACTTGTACTGGTTGCCATCTCATCCCATTTTTCTAAATCTGAAGTAACCTGTTCTATTTTTTTATAAGCTCCTTCATAGGCATCTTTTCCTAAAAACAGATGAAGCGCAGGATTTTCTAATTCGCTGATTTTAATTAATACTTCTGCGGCTTTCTCTGGATCTCCATCTTGGTTTCCGCTCATTTCATTAGTATGAAAATTCTGTGATGTTCTCGCAGATTCATAATCTGATATTTCATTATTCGGAAGATTTAGTGATCCTACTTCCAAGAAATTTGTTCTGAAATATCCAGGATAAACAAGTGTCGTTTTGATTCCGAATTCTTTGGCTTCTGCGGCTAAAGCTTCAGTTATTGCAGCTACGGCAAATTTGGTAGCACAGTAAATTCCCCATCCAGCGTAGTTTGCAGAATAGCCGCCTATTGAAGAAATATTGAAGATATGACCGTTTTTATTATTCCGGAGATGTGGCATTATATTTCGGATTACATTTAAAACACCAAAAACATTTACATCGAAATTCTCTCTTGATTCCGTATCTGTGAGTTCTTCAAGTGCTCCAAACTGTGCATATCCAGCATTATTGACAACTACATCAATGGTTTTGAAGTGTTCAATTGCAACTGTAATAGCATCCGTTACACTTGTTTCAGATAATAGGTCTACCTCAATAGGAAGAAAATTTTCTGATACGTCTCCAACCTAACGTACAAGTGAATTTTTGTTGCGCGAAGTAGCCACAACTTTGTAACCGTCGTTTAATAATTTTTTTACAAGTGCCAAACCAAGTCCTTTAGAAGCACCTGTCACGAACCATACTTTATATCTAATGGTCATACTTATTCAGTTTTTATTATTATCAGACTCAATCGACAATCCAATTTCTTTCCAATCTTCCATTTCTTCCTGTTTGGCTTTCTCTGCCTTTTCCAAAAATGGAATGGCATCCGTACCTAAAACCAAATGTACTGGAGGCGCTGGATGGTCTATTAAGTCTAAAATTATTTCCGCAACCTTATTGGGATCTCCAGGCGGGTTGTAGTTTCCGCTTTTATAGAGTTCAACTCTTTTATCAACTGTTTCAGAATATCCATCTACCTGTTTGGCAAAAGTCATTGAACTATCTGCCCAATTGGTTTTAAGCCCACCAGGTTCAACACTGGTTACTTTAATTCCTAAAGGGGATAATTCTTTTGCGATTGATTCCGAAAAACCTGATAGACCAAATTTTGCAGCCATATAAATGGAAAGCCCAGGATTTCCGACCCTTCCTCCCAAAGAACTTATTTGTATAATGCTTCCAGAACCTTGTTCACGCATTTTTGGTATTACCAATCTGGTTATTTCAATAGGTGCGTAAAGATTTGTTTCCAGTTGATTTCTTACTTCTAAATCCGTGTAGGCTTCTGTTGCACCAGTTATTCCGAAACCTGCATTATTGATCAGTACATCTATTCCCCCAAAAATATCAATCGCCTTTTGAGTCGTGGCAATAACACTTTTAGAATCGTTAAGGTCAACTTCTAATACCTTAAGTTGTTCCGGATAGTCCTTTGAAAGCTTACTGAAACTCTCTGAATTCCTCGTAAAGACAATAATTTTGTCTACTTGATCAAGAATTTTTTGGGTAAGAATTCTACCAAGACCTTTTGATGCGCCTGTAACAAGGAACACTTTATTTCTAGTCATAAAATTAATTTTAGATTCCATTGCAAAATTATTTTGGTTCATAGGAATATTAGTTAAAGAAATCAAATGAAAAATTATAAATTTCAATCAATTGGATGACTTCTATATTTGTTGGGTGTAATTTGGAGGTGCTTTTTAAAAAAATTACTGAAATAGGAGGATTCATCGAAGTATAATGACCAGGCGATTTCTTTGATGTTCCAATTGGTATGTTTTAATAAAATTTTTGATTCTTGAATAATCCTATCTGCAATGATTTGTGAAGTCGTTCTCCCTGTTGTCTCTTTCAATGCCTTGTTCAAGTGGTTGACGTGGACATTCAACTGATTTGCAAATTCGGAAGCAGAGCGAAATGTAAGCCGTTGAGATTTAGATTCTATAGGAAATTGTCGCTCCAAAAGCTCCATAAACATCGAGGAAACCCTTAAGGTTGCTGTTGATTCTCTATAAGAAGATACAATGTCTGGTTGTGTTTTTAAACTTAAATGAATAAGATCAAAAACCAGATTACGTAATGCATCATATTTAAAAGCATAATCTGAATTTAGTTCCTCAAACATCTTCAGAAATATCGCTTCAAAAGAACAGATTTGCTCTTTAGAAATATCTATAATCGGATTACCGTTAGGTTGAAACATTGGATACTCTTTCAACGCACCAAAATGCTCAAAAAAATCTTCAGTGAAAATACAGAAGTAACCTGATTGATTCTCATCGATTTGTTTAAAACTGTATGGAATTTGGGGATTAGCAAATAAAACTGCCTGTTCTTTTATTACAACTGATTTGTCTGCGTAGTAAATATCGTTTTGGCCTATTATTAGGCTTATCTTATAGAAATCTTTTCTACTGTAGGGGATCGGTTTGCTGTGCTTACCGACATAATCGTCCAATTTAAATACATTGAAATGCCCAATTCCTTTTGCCAAATTATCAGGAATATCATTCACTTTAGCCAAGTAAAAATCTTCAAGCGTTAGTGTCCTTTTCATATTAAAAAATTGTAAATATCAAATTAGTACTGATGCGTTTATAATTCACTGTTATTGAATAAGTTAGGCTGATCATTTATTTTTTGATTGATCTCTTTTTCTGTAAACAACTCATTCACAGGTGTTTTGTCGAATGTAGAAATGCTTAAAATCTGGGTCATTTCATAAATTGAGTACTTGCTGTTCAGTTGTTTCTTCAGACCAGCTACGACCAGGTATGTACATATAGCTATCCATAATTGTGTTTTCACTGCATTCTCGGAGTGTCCCCAAAGTTTTTTCAGTTCAAGGTTCTGCTTGACCCACTTAAAGAACACTTCTATTTGCCAGCGCTCTTTGTAGATTTTGGTGATATCCAAAGGGTCCTGATCCACCTCGTTGGTCAAAAAGACGAAAGTCAGATCCTTCTCCTGATCATAATACTTGATACGCCTTATTTTTTCCGGATATTGCCTTCTGCTTTTGGGCACGGTCAACCGTATCAGTTGATCGCACCGCAGCCCGGTCGTTTTGTCCACTTTTCTTGACTTTACCGCTTTAAAGCGCAGGTTGCCCTTTGCCCTTACAACAAAAAATGAATCGCTCTTGTGCAATTTGTACAACCGGCCAAAATCTATGTAGGCCTTGTCCATGACATAGATGGCATCCTTGACGATGCTTATTTCATCAAGGGCATTTACATCGTGGTATTTTCCGTCCGTTACGTGAATGAACGTTGGGATGTTCCCTTGTAGGTTCAGTACCGTGTGCATTTTGACCGCCCCTTTGGAATACTTTCCGCGGGCCCAGTCCATTAAATTTATGCTGACTGATATAGTAGTGGAATCGATCGCAAAAATATCCCTGTCAACACCGCTCACAGAGCTTGGCCCATTGCTGTACAATGGACCGACGACATCTATCAGGTACAGGCCAAAATCCCCAAAGATCCGCCAGTCCCTGTTTTCGTTCGCGCGGGACAGGGTCGATTGGTTGACGCTTTGTTTGATACCCAAGTGGTACAAACGGTTGCTATGTGCCCTGAGACAGATACATATATCACGCAGACCGTTCCTACCGGTCAATTGACCGAAGAACAGCTGAGCAAATTGGTTCCAACAGTTGAGCCTGCCAGTTGCATGATCGCCATTATAGCGATCAACACACTTTTGAAATTCATAGCGGTTGATAAAAGAAAGGACTTGGGCAAAGATGTATTTCCCTCTATTCATAACTTTGGTTTTCACCAAAGTTAAACGTCAATTCAAATCAAAAAATCAAAGAACGACTGTTATATACTATATCTACTGTACATAAGAGCGATTGAATTCAAACAAACGCATCAGTACTATTTTTCCATTAACATATTTAAAGCATCTTTTCGATAGTTGTAGTTTGTCTCTGAAAGTTTATTTGAATTGAATAAAGAATCTAACAGTCTAACTTCTCTGGTGTAGTCAATTTTTGCTCTGTTGTAGTAATCAATGGAATTTTCCTCATAGTTTTTAATATCGTTATCTATAAAAAGACTTGCGAAAATCAGGTGATGACTTGTGTATTTGTTATTGAATAATTTTTTATGTCTGTAACTATTATAATTTAGTTCTTCATCATTTACCTTTCTATTAGTTATTTCCGCTTTGGGTATATTGTTATTATAATTAAAAACAACTGTGTCTCCATTTTTCACTAAAAAAGTATCGTTTATGGAAGTGAAAAAGTTGTTTGTAGTAAATTCAAGATAGTCAGAATAGCATTCAATAACAATGGTGTCACGCACATTTGGTTTGGGCAACCAAGTTTGTTCGTTGTTCATAAAATCTAAATATGTAAAACCATTTTTAGTGTAGAAAGTTTTTGGACCTAAACTATCCGTCATTTTTTTCCCAATGCTGTCTTGTTTCACTAAATGAGTATATTTTGCTGGTGCATTTATTGAAATTAAAACAATTTTATTTGGCTTTTCTACTACTTTGGTTTCTATATTATTGGGTTCCTCCTTGCAGGAAAATATGAATGTTATAATTAGAAAAAAGTAAATTGTTAGTTTGGATTTCATTTTTTTTTTAGCTTGTTGCCAACGGTCTCGGCTATGAGTAGTTGCGTGGTTTAGCACTCAACTTTGCAAGTACACACCGAGTTGGAAATTCCACAGGAATTTCCAATGTAGGCGAGGACAAGCAATTACTTATAGCCATTGTTGTGCGCTTTTATTTATTTATCATGTTCTTAAAACCAGCCACATAAAAATTAGCATCAATAGTCAATTCTTTTTTAGTGTCTTTGGTGTACTCATGTGTCCAATTGGTGGTTGGTTTGATCCATTGCTCTTTGCCATCAATTTTTACTCTTAAAGGCATATTAAACCCCGGTACGGCATTTATCCAGCGGTAGGCAAATTTGTTATCTTCAAAATAGTATTCTAAAGTTGGGATCTGAACGGTTCTTAAGTACTGTTCAAAAAAGGTCTTTAAGCTCAAGCCTGACTGTTGTGAAATGTAATTTTCAATCTCTGCAGTGGTTACTGTTTTATGGTAGAATGTTGTATTTAAACCCGTTAGAATAGCTCTCCACTTTTCATCATCATTGATCACTTGCCTTAACGTATGCAAAAGGGTAGCACCTTTAGTATAAATATCTTGGGTGATATCTTTGTCGTTAACGTCGTAATCTCCAATAATTGGGATTTTATTTTCGATGTTGTGAGAAATACCTTTCATATATTCTTCTCCAGCTTTTTTTCCAAAATGGTATTCCACATACAAGGCTTCAGAATAGGTTGTGAATCCTTCATGCACCCACATGTCTGCCATGTCTTTATAGGTGATATTATTTGCAAACCATTCGTGACCAGATTCATGAATAAGCAAATAATCGAATTTTAATCCCCAACCAGATCCTGAAATATCACTACCATCATACCCATTAGTGTATCCAGCGTACCCAATAGAACTTTGATGCTCCATGCCAACACCCTCTACAAGCTTATAGCTGTCTTCATAAAATGGATAAGGACCAAACCAATATTCAAAAGCTTCCAGCATTAAATGCGCCTGTTTAAACTGAACCTTGGCTTTTTCAAGGTTTTCGGGCAACACATAATAATCACATGCCAGTGTTCCTTTCATCCCTTTGTATGGGTCTGAAAAATGGACGTAATCTGCCACGTTAAGAGCGACTCCGTAACTGTTGATAGGGTTTGCTACCGTCCATTGATAGGTTGTCGTGCCATTTGTATTTTTTTTGGTTGCTGTTAGCTTACCATTGGCAACAGCCATAAGCTCTTCGGGGACGGTTATACTTATTGTCATCCCATTATCTGGCTCATCGTACATGTGATCCTTGTTTGGCCACCACAAACTCGCACCTTCACCTTGACATGACGTAAAGACAAAGGGTTTGCCATTCGCATCTTTTTCCCATGAAAATCCACCATCCCAAGGAGCTCTTGGTGCCACCTTTGGGTTTCCTTCATAGTACACCTCAATCTTTTTTGAAGACCCTACCAGTTGATTTTCTTTCAATTGGATGAAATACGCATTCCCTTCCCGTGTAAATGCTAACGATTCACCCGCTTGAACGACTTTAGTAATTTTCAAAGGTTCTTGCAAGTCTATTTGCATTGCCTTTTTGGCTTCTAATACTGTATATGTGATGGTATTAACACCTTTAATAAACTTGTTTTCTATATCTAATTCAAAATCTAAATCGTAGTGCGTTAAATTCCACCAAGCCCTTTCATCCGTTATTTTCCCTCTTAAAGTATCTTGCTTCGTATATGTTTTTTCGACTATTGGGGCAATGGTCATATCACGTTCAATAGGACTTCGACTCAAAGTAACGGGTTCTATTTGGCGACCATTTATATAGAAAAAACCTTTGTAAGTGTCCGTTTCACTATCCTTTTGTAATTTATAATTAAGCTTAAAGTTCAATTGTGTTAATTCAAAGAAAAGTGAATCATTTTTCACTATTATATGATCGATTGGTGCATTAACTGTGTGTAATCCGCCTTTCCATTCCCAATTGAAAGTTCCGGAATAGGTGTCGTTGATTTTATCAATGGTGATTTCTAAACTTGTATTTGGGTTTTGAGTTTCGTACCATTTACCAGTTATGTTTTGCCCAAATAAGCTATACATAGATAGCTGGAAGCTAATGAGAATAAGTATTTTTCTTTTCATGTTTTAATTTTATTGGTTAGGTAATTGCGCACAACGTGCGGGCGGCTACGCGTCGTGCTTTGGGAAGATACGAAGTATCTGGACAAAGTATGACGTGTAGCCGTCAGTTCTCGGCTGTGCGCAGCGAAGCGAAGCTAAGGCCGGGGACTGACGGCGATAGCCGCCCGCACGTTCGCGGCGATGCGTAGCGCAGCGTAGCATTGCCGCGAACGGTGAAGTATAAGCGTAGTGCGGGATTAGAAGCGATTCGCTTTCGGTTCAGACTGATGTTTGTTAGTATTCAATTATTTCAAATTTAGTCTTTTAGCCTGCATTACGCTTATACAGTGTTGTGTTGCGTTTTCTTACGCTGATATTGGTTTCACGTTGATTTGTCCGCCTATAGCTTTTAGCACTTTCATTATTGTTCCGAATTGCGGTTTCGCTCCATCGGATAGAGCTTTGTAGAGGCTTGGCCTGCTCATTCCGGTTTCCTCTGCAATTTTGGTCATTCCGATTGCCTTTGCGATATGTCCAATTGCCACTATCAAATCAGAGCTATCGCCATCTTCAAGTACCGTATTTAGGTATTCGGCTATCATTTCCTTACTGTCCAAATAGTCCGCTATGTCGAATTTCGTAGTTGCCATATTATTGTTTTTATTTATTCAATCTTTGCCAAATTTCTTTTGCTTTCCTGATGTCCTTTTGTTGGGTGGATTTATCTCCGCCGATCAGTAAAATCACGATTTTGTAGTCTCTTTCTTTAAAGTACACCCTGTAACCCTTGGCGTAATTAATTCGCATTTCGCTAATTCCGTCTCCGACAGGCTTACAGTCTCCAAAATGTTCATCGGTTTCGAATTTCTGTACTCGGAAGAGTATTTTTGATTTCGCCCTGATGTCCTTGAGCTTTCTAATCCACTTATCAAATTCAGAAGTTTTTTCGACAATAATCATTTAAAAGTGTATCCATTTAGATACAAATATAGTCGAAATTTTGGATTTCAAAATTGAAATTTATCAAATCAGGATATTTGTCTTAAATGCACCACAACGGCTCAGTGTATGAAATGTAGCGTGTAAAAAGACACTACATTTGGGTTTAACACAGAGCCAATTTTTTATATTTTGATTTAACTTCTCAGTTTAAAAGCCAAATTAAAAACTTGGCGGTCTCAGCAAATAAAACACAAACCTTTCGGTTTAGTACTTACTAGCTATGTTTTATACACCGTGTTATCTACTGGCTTTTTCGCTTTATTGTGAGCATTTCATTTCCGTTTTTTTGAAATTCATAATTTACTTTTTCAATACTTATAGAATATTCTTTTTCAAAGTATTTAATTGTGTCATCAAGCATTTCAGATTTTTCAGCATTTAAATTAAGTATTGGAAATATTCTTACTTCTTTGCATAATCTCAACATTTCATTTATTGATTTTATGTGAAAATCAATACCTAAATTAGGGTATAATAGTAAGAAATGAGAACTTAAGCCTAAATCGAATTTTTGTCCTTTAAAATCTAGTTTATCAGGCAAAGAGTGATAGAGATATCGTCCTTCTTTTTTACCTTTTGAAAAATCTTTTAAGAAATTAGACATCGAGTTAATTCTTAGATTTTCTAATTCATCGGGGCTTTTAATATTTTTCCAAATAAAATTATCAGCATTATTTCTCACCTGTTGCATTACTTGACTTTTTACTACCTCAAAACGCTCTTTAAGTTCTAATTCAGTAAATTGATATATCAAATCAATAGAAATGCATTTTTTCCCCAGATAGTTTAATTCAGAATTGAAACTTGCTGGACCATCTCCAAAACTTATTATATCTTTATCTAAATCACTATTACGCAAATTAAACATCTCCTTATATTCTTGTAAATTTCGCCCCCAAGGAACAGCTTTGTCTAATTCAAATTTCATTTTTTTGCTTGTAGATAACGTGCGGGCGGCTACGCGTCGTGCTTTGGGAAGATACGAAGTATCTGGACAAAGTATGACGTGTAGCCGTCAGTTCTCGGCTGTGCGCAGCGAAGCGAAGCTAAGGCCGGGGACTGACGGCGATAGCCGCCCGCACGTTCGCGGCGATGCGTAGCGCAGCGTAGCATTGCCGCGAACGGTTGGGCTATGGCAAGTAGGGCAGGTGATAAGCACTTACTTTCGGTCTTGCACTAAGCAAAATCTTTTGCATTTTGTTTTATCTTTTTTACTCTAAAAACCAAATTAAAAGATTTGGCGACCTCGCAAATATACACAAGCCTTTGGATTTAGCACTTATCGCCCTATTTGCTATAGCCGTTGTTGTGCGTTGTTTTTTTTACCGCTTCCATTATTTCCGTGTGGATTTCAAAAGTCTTTTTGAACTCGTCTAAATCTTTAGCGGTATTTTCTAAAACGATTACATTGATTTTACTTTGTGGATAAAAATAGCAAGCGGAAACAAAACCTGGCGAATATCCTAATGCTCCAATTTGGATATTCTCTTCGCCATCTTTAAAAAGCAATCCATATCCATATTCAACCGTTTCAAAAATCGGATGAATTCTTGTAGCATATTTTGTCGACATAAGTTCCAAGGTTTTTTTTGAAACTAATTTTTCCGAATGCAATAGTTGATTCCACTTTTTCAAGTCCTCCGCATTTGAAATAAAACCGCCTGCTGGAACAAAATTGTCCAAACTATTGGTTGCAAAAACTAAAGTTCCGTTTTCATTTTCTTCATATCCTTTTACAAGATGATTGTACTTTTTATATTTCGGATGAAACGTATTATTCAGCCCATATTTGAGAAAAAATTCAGTAGATAAATTTTCAAATGTTTTACCCGATACTTTTTCAAGAATTTCTGCAAGTAATTCATAACCCAATTGAGAATATTTGAATTGTGAACCTTGTTCAAATTCAAGTGGTTTTTCCAAATCCGAAATTCCATGAGTATGAGTTAATAAATGATGAATAGTCACTTTCTCAGACCAAGGTTGATTAATTTCTTTTAGATATTGATTGATTCTATCGTCTAATTTTAGATTGCCTTTTTCAAATTCACGCAATATTAAAACAGCAGTAATTTGTTTACTAATTGAACCAATAACGAATTGGCCGTTGGATTTCATTTGGATTTCATTTTCCAAATCAGAGTAGCCAAAAGATTTACTATAAATTTCGATTGAATCTGTTGAAACTAAAATAACTCCGTTGAATTTGCTTCCGCTAACTATTGAGTCGATTTTTGAGGTCAAATTAGCGTAATTTTCCTTTTTTTCCTGTCCATTTGTTTGGCAAGAGGTTAAAAGGATAAATGTTAAAATTATTAATCTGAATTTCATTAAATGCACTTTTTTCTTAAATAACGCACAACGTTTTGTATATGAAAAGTAGGCGGTTTCGAAGCACTAAACTTTCGGTTAGGCACAAAGTTTGAAACGAGCCAAAGGCCTTGAATTTACTACTATTTCGCCTATTTTTTATATATATTGTTAGCCACAGTTATTTCTTTTCTTTCTTGTCAATTTCTAAGTTTTGTATGTCGTATTTTAGCTCAAGAGTGTAAGGTATTTTTACGTCAATTGAGTCATTTATTTTTATTTGAATTTCCTTGCTTATTGGATAAGTGTCCTTGGTTTTGTCTTTTTGAGAAAAGTAATTCCCGCATACTGTCGCAGCAAAGAACACGACAAAGAAAATAATACCGTTTCTTATCAAACTGAAAGAAGCGTAAGTATAGTTCGCTAAACAAACATTTGTCAAGTCGTTTAGTTGTTTTTTTTTAATGAGTTCTTTTAAAAAATCATTGTCGTTTTTCTTTGCAATTAATTTGTAATTACTGTCGGTAATTTCTACTTCTGCTTGAATTACATTAAACGGTCTAATGTTTAGCGTTTGTAAAGCTCTAATTACTCCTGAAATTAAATATGAAATGCTAATGCCTAGAAAAAACAAAGCGACTATTTGATATATATTAAAATAAAGTGACTTAAGATAAGTCAATGAAAATGTAATTGCCGTGATAGATACAGCTATGATAAAAAGAAGAGATTTTGCCTTATCCTCAATTATTCTTTTTCTATCGTGTTGTTCTTTTAAATCGGCTTTAACTTGGTCAATGTATTCTTTTTCTTGTTCCGAAGTAATTGCTGTTGAGTCAACATCAAAGCCCTGTTGATTCTCCTGATTTTTAGAGACAATACCGTTTGCGTATGCAGCATAGAATCCTGGAAAAATATGTTGTAATATGAAGTATTTTATCTTAGACATTGGATAATGATTTCACAATTAGTTTATCAAAATTATATTCTGTGTTTTTTTGCAACCAAGACCATTCGCCTGTTGGATTGATTTCAATGAAGTAATATTCATTTTTGTGAAATACTAAATCAATCGCACCAAAATTCAAGTTGAGTTTTTTTGTGTAGTTAATACAAAAGTCGTGAACCGTTTTAGGTAACTCAAAAATAGTATAAGTCAATTCATCTTTGAATCTTCTCCAATCTTCATCAATTTTTTTGTCGCTTGTGATTTTAATTGCAATTACATCATTCTCTACAACGGTAACTCTTATGTCAATTTTTGGAACTAAACCTTGTTGTATAAAAAAAGGTGAAGTATATTTCACTTCTTCCAATTCATCTTTTTTGTAAATCTCTGTATAAACAAAACCCTCGTTATCGCCATTGCTAACAATGGCTGTGTCAATTGATTTTATTGCCTGAAATTCAAAATCTGAATTTAAGGTAACGTTGGAAACAATTGTTTGAGGAATTTTAATTCCCAATTTATTTGCAATGAATAACTGATAGGGTTTGATTTCTGCTTTGTAAATATCCGTAGGATTGTTTAACCATTTGACATTTTCAAAAACACATAATGAGCGAACAAAAGCTGCCCATTGTGTTCTGATTAACTGCTCTTCTTCTGACAATCCTTCTTGAAAAATATCTCTTAAAAATGTCGGGGCACGATAGTAAATTGATTTTAGATATTTAGTTGAAATTATAAAAGAGTAATCTTTGTATTTAGCTTTTATTTCTGGTTTGATTGGGTCAAATTCAATTGAGTAATCTTTTAATTCATCACGGTTTATTCTAATGAAATTAATACCTTGATTTGCTAATTCTATCGCAATAAAATCAGTAGAAAAATCAAAACGATTAGAAATTAGCAAAACTTCGGGATATTTCATATTACTGTCCTTTTTGGTCTTCACCCGTTTCTACGTCTTCTTTTTTAGAAGCTAATGCTTTGAATCCTATTGCTTCAATTAAAAAAGTTTTGTCTGAGTTGTTTGTCCATGCGTCAAGCAAACTGTCAAAAGAAAAACCTTTTGGAGCTTCAACTTCTTTTCTCCTTTTGTATTTCAAAGCTTTTTGTAATAAAATGTGTTTCATATTATTACCTATTTATTGTCCTTTGTTGTCTTCGCCTGTTTCAATATCCAATTTTTTTGTCGCTTGTGCTTTAAAGTCATCTGCAAGAATCAAAGGTAATTTGCTGGTAATGTTAAACCACGCTCCTAAAATAGAATTATAAGCATAGTCCTTTGGAGGATTTATATCTTTGCGTTTTCTGTATTCAAAGGCTTTGTTTAAAAGTATATGTTTCATCTTGTATTATGTTTCGTTCTGTAATTGTGGCTAACGTTGATGTATATGAGCTGTGGCGTGTTTTAGCACGACCTCTCCAAATATAAATTAACTTTTGGAAATCCATAAATTTTTTAAATAAGCATAGAACAAGCCATAGCTTATATACCGTGTTGCCAGCTGGCTTTATTCGGTCTTGTATAGTTTAGGTTCTTTTATCCCAATTTTATCATAATGGGCTTTGTTCATTTCAAAGTGCGTCTCTGAAACTTTATTCAAATATTCTTCAATAGGCTCAAGTCCTACTTCTTTTCTTCGTTTGTTAACATTAATGCTGTCCATTAAGTTTTTGGGAAATGCTTGGGCAATATTTGTATTATAATCGACTTGCGTTCCATAAACTTGAGATTTCCCTTGTGCGAGTTGCACCCTGTCCGTTAAATAGGCGTAATTTCTTTTGCTAACATTGTTTTTGTTCAATTCCTTTGTTATTTCCTTTAGCATTTGTTCCTGAAAATTTACATCAGAATCAGAATGTTGTACTAATATGAAAAAGTTGCCGGAACTTTGTTTTCCAACTTTTTCATTTGTAGGATATCCTATTTTCTTAAAAATCGTTTTTAGGATTGGAATATGTCTATTAAAAATCTTTTTTTCTTCCAAAAATAATTTTTCGACTTTTTCATTTTCTCCATTTTGCGATGCTTGCGCAATGTCGGTTTGAACTTTTTGATCAACGACATAAAGACTATCAATTAAGTGCGACAGATTCTCAACTAATTCCTTATTTTTTGAAACTTCTGCCTCGTCAATATTTCTATTGTTAGTTTGTCCCTTGCAGGAAAATAGCATAAGTGTTACTAAAAGCATTCCAAATATTGTTTTCATAGTGTTTTGTTTTTTTAGCTTGCGGGCAACGTGCGGGCGGCTACGCGTCGTGCTTTGGGAAGATACGAAGTATCTGGACAAAGTATGACGTGTAGCCGTCAGTTCTCGGCTGTGCGCAGCGAAGCGAAGCTAAGGCCGGGGACTGACGGCGATAGCCGCCCGCACGTTCGCGGCGATGCGTAGCGCAGCGTAGCATTGCCGCGAACACTCGGATAAACAAACCTATACAATATCTTACGGATAAACAAACCAAATAAAGTTGTATATCAAAACCTTTTCAGGCAACTTTGTATAACTAACTTTCTTGTGGGTTATGCAAACCTTTACTTCCTTCCAGCGATTGCTGGCAATCAAACGGTATAGTTCCGCCACCATCAAAACCTACGTCGGACTGCTTACCGTCTTCCAAAATTTCGTTGGCTCGATGCCTATTCAAGAGCTAGACACCTCGGCTCTGCTCAATCATGTCCTTCGCATTGTGGAAGCCAAACAATATACCTACTCCTCTCACAAACAGCTTATCAGTGCCATCGCATTGTTTCTAAAAGAAGTTCACCGACGTCCGGTAGACTTCAGTCCGGTGTATCCTACGCGCCGCCCTCAACCCTTGCCCGAAATTCTGAATGTGCGTGAGATAAAGGCCATCTTAGCGGCTAGCCATAATCTGAAGCACCGAGCCATGCTCACGCTGATCTACGCCCTCGGACTCCGTAGCGGTGAACTGATTCACTTAAAAATTGCTGACATTGACGGCGACCGGAAAACGGTTCATCTAAAGGGAACGAAGGGTAACCAAGATCGCTTGTTGCCACTACCCGACAATCTGCGTGACCTGCTGCGGGAATATTATCTGAAGTATCAGCCTCAAGAATATTTGTTCAACGGACAACGCCGCGCCACTTACTCGCCGCAAAGCTTGCGCAAAGTCTTTAACGCAGCCTGCCAAAAGGCGGGTATCCGTAAAAGGGCAACCCTACATAGTCTGCGCCACGCTTACGCTACGCACTTATTAGAGGCCGGAACTGATGTACGAGTCATTCAGCAACTGCTCGGCCATAATTCTATCCGCACCACCATGATCTACACGCACGTCACTACCAGTAACATCATGAAAGTGCCCAGCCCACTGGATTTTTTAGATGAATGATTAGCCTCATCAATACATATAGATCACGTTGCCGAGTTCATTGGCTATCTCCTGCTGGGAGCGTTTGTAGAGCATCTGCCGGGTAAGCAGTTGGTTTTGCTCTTCCTCACCGGTAGCTTCCTGTAGCTGCCGCCGGGTTTGCTCTATCATGGTGTTGAGAAAGATCAGCTTCAGCTCCTGTATGCTGATCATGATGGCGCGGTGCAGGATGGATTCTTCACGCGTGACGATGATATTGTACTTTAGCTCCCAGTTTTCGCTTAGCACATAGTGGTCTACCACCAGGTCTATCACTTCCTGCGTAATCTCAGGGATGCCTGCCTCGGCCAGCACGGTTTCTGTCACTACCAGCCCGTTGTGTGCCTGCTGCCGGTATAGGGTGTGTATCTTCTGATAAATCTCCGTCTGTATCTCCACATCCTCCAGTTCCTGAAAGATATACTGGTATACTTTGAAGCTTTCTGCTATGTCTACCTGCCCGTAGAGCACCAGCAGGCGGGTCACTTCTTTTTCTTTATAATAAATGGCTCGCTGTGCTTTTACATCCGGCTCATGCTCAATGTCGGGCACCTGCTCATCGTGCGTTTCCTGTTGCTCGAAGTAAGTCTTTTGCTGCACCGACCGTTGCTGTTGCAGGTGTATCTTGTTGAGTTCGGTGATCAGCACCGACTCGTCCATGTCCAGCAGCTCGCTGGTTTCTTTGAGGTATACCTGCCGCTGGATAGGGTCGGGCATCTTGGAGATGCTGGTCACGATCTCCCGGATCACGGCAGCCTTGCGCATCGGGTCCTGTTTGGCCTCTGCCTGGTATAGCCCTACTTTGAAGCGGATAAAGTCCTGCTGGTTGTCTTTGGTGTAACGCACAAAGGCAGCTCCGCCCAGGCTGCGGGCCTGGCTGTCGGGGTCTTCGCCCTCGGGTAGCACCACGGCCTTCACGTTCAGGCCACCTTCCAGGATCATATCAATGCCACGGATAGAAGCTTTGATACCGGCAGCATCGCCATCAAAGAGCACGGTGATGTTTTTGGTATAGCGGCTGATGAGCTTGATCTGCTCATGGGTGAGCGAGGTGCCGGAAGAGGCCACCACATGTTGGATACCTGCCTGGTGCATACTGATCACATCGGTATAGCCTTCTACCAGAAAGCAGTAATCTTCCTGCCGGATGGCCTGCTTGGCCTGGAAGATGCCGTAGAGCACGTTGCTTTTGTGGTAGATGTCCGTTTCCGGCGAGTTGATGTATTTGGGCTGGTCAAACTTAGGGCTACTGCCTTTGCTCAGGATACGCGCACCAAAGGCAATCACCCTGCCGGTGATGTTGTGGATAGGAAACATCACCCGGCCCCGAAAGCGGTCGTAAGATTTATTATCTTTGCTCACTAGCAGCCCGGCTTTCTCCAGCAGTTCGGTGCTGTAAGACTTGCTTTTTGCTTCTTTGATCAGGCCATCCCATAGGTCAAGGCTGTAGCCCAGATCGAAGGTGCGGATGGTTTCTTCGCTAAAGCCTCTTTCTTTGAAATACGGCAGTCCCACCGACTTGCCTTCGTCATCTTTCCAGAGGATGTCCTGAAAATACTGCGCGGCAAACTTCATGACGATAAACAGGCTTTCCCGTTCGTTTTTAGCCAGCAGTTCTTCCTCGGTAGGCTCGTCTTCTTCCAGTTCAATGCCATATTTCTTGGCAAGGTGCTGGATGGCTTCCATGTAGGTCATGCCTTCGGCTTCCATCAGAAAGGTGATGCCATCGCCTGCCTTGCCGGAGCTAAAGTCTTTGAAGAAACCCTTGCTAGGCACTACGTAGAACGAAGGCGTACGCTCGTTGTTGAACGGACTCATGCCCCGGTAATTGCTTCCCGCTTTTTTCAGGTCTACATAGTCGCTAACCACATCCAGCACATCGGTGCGGGCTTTAATTTCATCTATAATTTCTTTACTAACCATAAGACAACGCTCAAGTACATTTTTCGTTGAAAACGGGAGTCGGAAGACCGGAATCCGGTGCCTAGCTTCAGTCTGATACTGAAGCTAGTGATGGAAGTTATAGATGTGGCAAATATGCGTTAACAAGTATATCCAACACCCAAATCCCAAAACCGCACCAACGAAGGTCATCATTTGTTGTCAGATAGTAAATATTGGATATACATTAATTTTTCTTTAGTATTACCTTTTAATTGGAAGCAAGAGACATGAGCGTAACGAAAGAACACATACTACAAGCCCTACAAACCGTTGACGACCCTGATTTGAAGCAAGACCTGGTAACGCTCAACATGATTAAAGATCTGAGTGTAGAAGGCAACGAGGTGAACTTTACGGTGGAGCTTACCACCCCGGCCTGTCCGATGAAAGAAATGATCAAAAATGCTTGCCTGGATGCTATCTACAATCAGGTATCTTCTGAGCTGGTGGTGCACATTCATATGACTTCCAACGTCACCACGGCTAGGCAGCGTACCCATATGCTGCCCAAAGTCAAGAATATCATTGCCATAGCCTCCGGCAAAGGGGGCGTGGGTAAGTCTACCGTGGCTTCTAACCTGGCGGTTTCGCTGGCTAAGATGGGGGCCAGCGTGGGGCTGGTAGATGCCGATATTTTCGGTCCGTCTATTCCCACCATGTTCAACTGCGAAAATGAGCAGCCGGGCGTGCGCGATATAGATGGCAAGAATGTGATTGTCCCCCTTACCCAATATGGTGTCAAGCTGATCTCTATCGGCTTTCTGATGCCTGCCGACCATGCCGTGGTGTGGCGCGGACCAATGGCTGGCAAAGCCCTGCAACAGTTTCTGGGCGATACCGACTGGGAAGAACTGGATTATCTGCTCATCGACCTGCCCCCCGGCACCAGCGATATTCACCTTACCCTGGTGCAGTCGGTGCCGGTGACCGGAGCGGTAATTGTGACGACACCGCAGAAAGTGGCCCTGGCTGATGCCAGAAAAGGACTGGCGATGTTCCGGCAGAAGCAGATCAACGTGCCTGTGTTGGGTGTGGTAGAAAATATGGCCTACTTCACCCCTGCCGAATTGCCCGATAATAAGTATTACATCTTCGGGCAGGGCGGCGGACAGCAACTGGCCGACAGTGCAGAAGTGCCTTATCTGGGACAGATACCCTTGGTACAGAGCATCCGCGAAAGTGGTGACGCAGGCTATCCGGCAGTGCTAAAAGTAGGAGAAAACGGTGAGCCACTACCTGAGCAGCAGGCTTTCGAGAAGGTGGCACATGCCCTGGCCCAGCAGGTAGCCATCCGTAATGCCAACCAGGCTAAAACAAACCCTGTAGCAATGAACGCATAATATCATGGAAACAACACGCCAAGACCTTATCAACAAAGTAGAAAAAGCCCTGGAAGAAGTGCGGCCCTACCTGCAAACAGATGGCGGCAACGTGAAGGTGCTGGATGTAAACGAAGACATGGTGGCCACGCTGGAGCTTCTGGGTGCCTGCGGTAGTTGCCCTATGTCTGTGATGACGATGAAAGCAGGCATCGAGGAAACCATCAAAAGGCAAGTGCCCGAGATCAGAAATGTAAAAGCCATCAACCTGACCGACCCGGATGACCCTGAGGCTAAACTGCCTCAGTTTGCATCGTAGGCAGCGATGGGTTTAAACCCATCGTTGCGTATTTCCAGCTGCGTATCCTTCCATTGCCATGACGAAAGCTCATTTCATTTGTTATCTGGCGCTTCTGTCAGTTGCATGTTTGTTTTTTCTGACAACTTCTGCTTTTGCGCAGGACAAGTGCGCTACGGTACCCTTCAACAACAAACCGGGCAAACAAAACGCAGCGGCTTTTGAAAGCTGGATCATGCAAAAGATGCAGCGACAGTCCAAAACCCTGTCAGGCAGGCTACAGGCAGAAGAAGTCTATACCATTCCGGTGGTCGTGCATATAATCCACAATGGAGAGAATGAAGGCACCGGCAGCAACATCTCTCTGGAACAGGTCAGGTCGCAGATAGCTGTGCTCAACGCAGACTTCCGCCGCCGGAATCCGGATACCCTGCAAACCCCTAATGAGTTTTTGCCCGTAGCAGCCGACCCCAGCATTGAATTTGTACTGGCCAAACAAGACCCCGACGGCTTCCCGACCAATGGCGTGGTGCGGGCAAAAGGCACACAGCGAACTTACGCCCAGGAAGATGCCTCTTTGCTCAGCGACCTGAGTTATTGGAACTCCAACGAATACTTTAACATCTGGGTCACCAACCTAACAGGCGACTACCTGGGATTTGCCAGCTACCCGGTAACCGATCTCCCCGGTATTGACTACATTGACAATGCCAGCACAGATGGCATAGTGGTTGATTACCAGTATTTCGGTTCAGCAGCATATGGCGTAACAGAAAACGCTGGCAGAACTACCACCCATGAGATCGGACACTTTCTGGGCCTGCGCCATATCTGGGGAGACGGTGGCTGCGAAGTAGACGACTATGTAGAAGATACGCCTTTGCAGGGATCGCAAACGGATGGTTGTCCTGCTGAAAAAACGACCTGCGGCAATGTCAATATGTTTCAGAACTACATGGACTATACCAGTGATGTCTGTATGAACATTTTCACCAAAGAACAAAAGGCCAGGATGCGCATTGTGCTGGAAAACAGCATCCGCAGAAACTCCCTGCTCACTTCACCCGCCAAAGAAGAACCTGTGCCGTTGGCCAACGATATCAGTATCAGCCGGATCATCGCGCCGGCCCGCAGCATCTGCAATGAGGTGTTTATTCCAGCAATAACAATCCTCAACGTGGGCGATGAACTCCTGCAATCGGCCAGTATCAATGTTCTGCTGAATGATCAATTGATAGAGCAGAAAACATTTGATGTGGCCTTGGCTACGGGCGAAGCGCAGCAAGTTGCCTTTTCTCCTGTAGATACCCGGCAGGTGGCAGGTAATGCACCTTCTTACAAAATCACCTATACCGTTGACAAAGCCAATGGCTCGGAGGATGAGAACGTGCGCAACAACAGCCAGTCTATGGAATATGTAGTGCCAAAAGAAGGAACGCTGCCGCTGACAGAAACCTTTGAAGATACCACAACACTGCTCAATGATGCCATTGTGCTCAACGAAGACAATGGCATCACATGGCAATTGATAGCCGTACCCGGCTACGGCGACAACAACCAGGCACTCTACCTTCGCAGTTATAATTATGACATTGCCGGTGCCACTGATATTCTCTTCACTCCCACCTACAACTTTAGCGAACTAACCTCTGCCACCTTGCAGTTTCGCTATGCCTATGCCGCTTATATAGACAATGGACGGCCTAAACAAGACGGACTTGCCGTGGGTATATCACTGGATTGCGGTGCCACCATCGACACCCTGCTCTTTGATGAGCGCGGCGAGAGCCTGTCTACAACCGCAGGCATCAACAAAGAGTTTACACCGGCAGACCGCCGCGACTGGCGTACTATTACCCTATCGCTGGAAGACTATGCAGGGCAGCCAAACGTACAGGTGGCCTTTATTGGCAGCAATGATTATGGCAACAATATCTACCTGGATGATATCAGCATCATGCCGATAGTGGCCCTGGATGCCGCCATTGGCCGCATCATATCGCCTGGCAGGATTACAGCAAGCAAGACACCTTCTCCGGCTTTTACCGTACAGAATGAAGGCACAACCACCTTGTATAGTTTTGATGTGTCGTATCAGCTAGATACGCAAGCAGGCAACAGCTTTGCCTACAATGCTTTTCCCATACCCACCGGCGAAGGAACGGATTTTCCGCTGGAAGCTCCTACACTCGCTCCGGGGTTGCATACGCTATCTCTGTCTGTTACAAATCCTAATGCGGCACAGGATCAGCTGCCTGATAACAATGCGGAAGATTATACTTTTTATATAGATAACCAGCAGGATATCATTCCACTGCTATTAGACTTTGAGCAGCAGGATATTCCCGATGTACTCAACGGTGAGGCTCCCACTAACCAGCAGGAATGGCTGGTGGCTAACCCGGATGACGATATCACCTGGGATACAGTGGCCGTGGAGCGCGATGGCAAGCGCAACAAAGTAGCCGTGATCCGCAATTTCAACAACGTCAATACGGGCAGCACCGACCAGCTGGTGAGTCCTCTGTTAGACTTTCGGTACCTGCGGGAAGCCAGCGTGTTCTTTGATGTCTCGTATGGCCTGTTTTCTAAAGAATTTTCCGATACCCTCCGCGTACTGATTTCTCTGGACAGCGGCCAGACCTACAATCCTATCTATGCATTGTCGGGCGATGAAATGTCGGCTGTACCGCAAACAGACAGTGCCTGGGTGCCCACGCAGCCCGGCGACTGGAAGCGGCTTTTTGTTGACCTGAGCGAGTATACAGGGAAGGCAGGCGTAAGATTGGCCTTTGAGGCAAAGAACGGCTATGGAAATCATATCTACCTGGATAATATTGAGTTCTTCCAATCGGCTGACAGAACGCCTGTCGCCCTCAATGAGAACACCTTCCGGCTTTATCCTAATCCTTCTGCGGACGGGCGTTTACAGGTAGTTTTCAATCTACAGGCACGGGAAGACGTGCAGCTATTGATCTATAATATAGGCGGAGCATTAATCTGGCAGCGTACCTTCCCCAATACGCTCAACCAAACCTATGACATAGACCTGGCAGGCAATGCAGCAGGCGTATATCTTATGCGCAGCATCAGCCCCTCCATCCGGAACACACAGAGATTCATTATTTATTGATTTGAGGTTTGCCAGTTCATTTTTTATCGGCACCTCTGCGCCTAAACTTTTCCCTACGAGCTTGATAAGGAATAATGATAAAATAAAGCAACCAACTCCCGCGGCCTGTGTCTACACAGGACGCTCGGAAGAGGTTTGTGGAGACCGTGCTAGGGGGCACAAACCTCGGAAAGTTGAGTAGGTTGTTTATTTAATGTTCCCAAGCTGTCTGCAAATACCATCTCAACCAAGTTGGCAAGCTTCTCTCCCTTTGCGGAAACCATCTCAACCAGGTTGGCAGGCTTCCTCCCCTTTGCGGAAAGCGTCTCAGCCAGGTTGGCAAGCTTTCTTCCGTGGCGGAAACCTTCTCAACCAGGTTGGCAAGCTGCCCCCCGCCTGCGGAAACCTTCTCAACCAAGTTGGCAGAAATTCCTCGAGAAAAAGCACAAAACATACGTTGTAATCTTCAATTCCTTTTGTGCTTTTTTCTATTTCCATGCCGCCCTTACTTTGTAGCCTAAATCTTAAACCCCACAAAACCATGATCAAATCAGCCTCATTTAAAAACTACTGGATCAAAGAATGTATACAGTTCATCCACAACACGCTCATGATTGTGAGCAAGCATAACCCTGAAAAGCTGAAGCTGAAAGCACTCCACAATACACTCAGCCAGCATTACCAGGAGTTGGACAGGCTCTACAAGCAGGATAACAGCAGCGATATTACCCCAAAACTGACGCAGCTGGATGAGCAGCGCGACCAGGCCATCATCTGTCTGCATAGTATCAGCAAAGGATATGCACGTCATTTTGATGAGAAAAAGGCAGCAGCCGGGAAGAAACTAACCAACTGCATCAACAAACACGGCAACAGGCTATACCACCTGAATTACAGCGCCGAAACAGCGGCACTGGATAAACTTATCCACGATCTGCAAACCAACACTGAATGCGTAGCTGCCTTGCAGGAGCTGCAACTCACAGACTTGGTAGACATCATGCAACAGACCAATACGGAATTTGATACCCTGTTTGTACAAAGGCTGGAACAGTTTAGCCTGGTAGAGTCCGTATCCGGTACAAAACTCATGCAGCTTACTACAGAAGCGTACCGCACCCTGGTGCAGCACATAGAAGCCCACGCCATGATTACCCCATCGGTAGGGTACACCCTGCTTATCAAACACCTCAACGAAAACATCAGCCATTTCAACAAAGTAGCCACCAGAAGAAGAAGTGCGGGCAAACCGCAGGAAGCCAACACGGAAGCCACTGACGAGGAGCTGACAGAAGACGGAAGCCTGGAGTTGGAAGATGGAAGTTGGAATATGGAGGTTGGAAGTTAGGGGTTGGAGGCTGGAAGATGGAAGTTGGAGGCTGGAAGATGGAAGACGGAAGTATAATATTACGCCTGCTTTTTTCAACGCTGCCAACTTCGGTCTCCGGTCTTCGGTCCCGGTGGGGCACCACTCCGGTCTCCCATCTCTCCCCATATACGTATGAATAAAGCGAAAATCCATACCATCGGCTGGCTTATGTGGCTACTACCCTGTTTTGTTACAGACTATGCTTTTGGCCGGCAAACAGGGTAGGTGCTGGACGACCTGGCCTACGTCATAGAAGATACTTCCAGCCGCCAGCAAGTAATTGCTGCTATGCAGCAGTTGTATGACAGCACGTAGGTAACCGTAGCTGTTACCACCCTCTCTGTGCAAGACCCTTACAGTAGTCTCAGCCAGCAACAGACGCAAGCCTGGCTCCATCAGCAAGCACTTGGCCTGTCTGTTGTGCTCACCACAGACAACCGCACCAAAGCCTTCCAAAAGTGTGAGATTACGGTAAGTCCAGCTGTTGAAGCCCTGCTACCCGCAGCAGACCGCCAGCAAATACAGGCTGATTTGATGGAATACTATTTCCGCAGCAGTATGGTGCCTACCGATGCTTACACAGAAGGTTTGACAGCAGGGCTGAGGGCTATGTGGAAGAAAATTGCGGAGAGAAGAGAAAGAGGAAAAAAACCATATAGTATGTCTATCAGCCTGGATGGAAATCAATACAAAGATGGAGACACAGTTATTGTCAAACGAGAGCACAAAAAAGAAGTCATCCTTACTGCTTTTCAGCATGATGAGAGGATCTCGAAACTCAGCTGGTCAGTAAAGGATAAAAACTATGTCAGCACATCCATCACTGTTGATGCCAGCACAGTGTCCACAGATGCAGCAGGACAGACTGTAACAGCTTTATGGGGTAGTGAGCAGGTCACTGTAAATGTGGTGGTAGCAGAAGTAATTTTGCCTCGCAGTGTCACAATGGCTGTACGTGCCAACTTATACCCTATTATCTCTCCTGAAGGTATTGCTGATAAGATCACTTTTGAATCTGGGAATGAGCAGGTACTAAGCCTGTCGGAAGGTTATCCTATACTAGAGCTTACAGCAGGTAAACCAGGAGAAACCACGGTGACAGCCAAGGCAGGCAAGACAGTATTCTATCAGCGTACCATCAAAGTCATTGAAGAACCAGACATTGAGTTTAGTATGCCTACCATTAGCAGTGTGAAGTTTGAAAATGTATCACTAACTTCTATCAACTACAATATTATTAAACTTACTGAGCTTGGTGGTGGTGGTCTCAATGGCCTTTGCTCACCGGAAGCAATCAAGATCAGTAATCCGCCTTTCTTCTATTTGAAAGAAGACAAATGGTATCCTTATATTGACAAGGTAGAAGGAGAGTATTTCTTTGATTGGCGCTTGATTGAAGGCCAGCAGGAAGTGACTGGCCCGGGTGGAAACACTACAGAAGATAACTACTGCGAGCAGATCATGGTGATGGGTAGCATTCCAAAGTACAATCATGGCCCGGACTACAGAAACTACTACGACAGGCAAAAGGCAGCAGGTCAGCCCATCTGGTACATGCTGGAAGCTGTCAGAGCACATGAAAAAGTGCATGAACCCGATGTTATCGATGCTTTCTTGAATGGAGGATTAAAAGATAGTATAACCTTGTATTTGAAGAAGGAACTTATCTTTGATGATCAACCTCATAAGAGCTTTTCAGAGATAGAAAATGAAAATTTTGTTATTTTAGATTATGCTATTGATCGAATTCAAAATGAGCTTATAGAAAGATGGTTAGATATTGCTTTAAAATACGCAGGTAGAGATCATAATCCGGGAGGTGCAGCAGAGCAAGCTGAATATGTAGTCATTGACCCAATGATTGATCAAATCTGCAACTATGCTAAGATAGGTAAATGGAAAACATGCGAACCTGATATATGCAACAGTCCTATCCCTTTTGGTGCTGAAATACCCTATATTGTTGACGTGACTGATTTAGATAATCCAGTAAGTTATGACTTGGATGAGTATGTAAGCATTGCAATGAATGACAGACAAGAGATTAGATTACGTTTTAGAATAGCAAACAGTATGGTCGTTGCTAAAGATGTATCTTGGCAGTTAACCTTTGATGAGAAACAAATGGATGGCATGCAGGAAATTATATTCAAAAAAGACCAGCTAAAAGACACACCGGAAATTATTAGCATTTCTTATCAGGATGGTTTAATCACCTATGATACGAAAACAAATTATCAAACCCAGTGGACTTTTAGCATAAAGAAATAAAGCTATGAGATATTTGTTGTTTATCTTTCTAACAGTTGCTCCTTTAAAGATGTATGCTCAAGACTTTCATCATGAGCTTACCGACGCCGAGGACTCCACACGGTTACATGGTTTAAAGCTTTATCTAGATATTGATAGTGTATATCAAGTGAGCGACTCTAGCGGAGTGAAATTCACACTAATAATAATTAACCAGGGAAACAAAACTTTAGAGGTAACTAATCCTCTTTACGATACGCAATTAAGAATTAATCCGAGTTTTTGGCAACTTACATCGAAGCAACAAATCAAACTGAAAGAAGTACCCCCGCTGGCCTTATCCGCATTATGCTGAAAACATAAAACCTTATCGTTTGGAAGAGGTAGTTGTTTCTGAGGAAGAAATACCAAAAGCGCAATATCCTTATTACTGGGAAACAGATACGCTGTTAATCAAACCGGAACAGCAAATTCGCTATGAACTGAATCTGTTTGAACAGGTGCTGGCAGATGTTAACAATGACCCATATTTTAAGCCATTGTTTCAAGGAGTATACTATGTGATCTTTAACATCCGAATAAAAGTTAATGACAAGACAATACCAACCAATCCTCTACGATTTAAACTTCGTCTAAAATGACTGCATAAGTTTCAAATTATTCTTATAAGCTAAAAGGTCGTTGAATTGATAACACGCTTTTTTTGATACTTTGACTATCAATGGCGATAATCTATAGACAGCACACAAATCACCCTGTCTGTCACCACACTTCTGGAAGAAGACATCTATGAAAAAAATGACAGAGCACAGTCTACCCGGTGGCTGACCGCACAACGCTATGGCATCGCCCTTATTCTAAGAGCAGGCTCCTCCACCAAAGCCTTCCAAAAGTGTGAGATTACGGTAAGTCCAGCTGTTGAAGCCCTGCTACCCGCAGCAGACCGCCAGCAAATACAGGCTGATTTGATGGAATACTATTTCCGCAGCAGTATGGTGCCTACCGATGCTTACACAGAAGGTTTGACAGCAGGGCTGAGGGCTATGAGGGAGAAGATACTGGAAAGTAGAAATGCAAGAAATCAAAAAGAAGTTATTGCCTTAGCAGAAGAAAACAAAGTTGCCAATCAATTGATAATTATCTATGAGGGAGAGACATATGAAACCGGAACAGCTATTATTACGGTTAACAAAAAACTTGCCCGAGAAAAGATTCAGATCAAAGATAATTTAGGTAATGTCATTCCTTTTGAAGAAGTCAAATGGAAGGGTATAGCAGTTGACATAAAGCATAAGGCTATTGATTTTTCTGCTATTGTGGATAAAAAGCAAGTTTTTGAAATAGAGGCCAATGGTTTGAAATCCAGTTACACAGTAGAGAAGATTAAAGCAAAATTTGCTCGTGCTCCCGAACAGGGTACAAAGATTAATGCTTATGGCTACGACAACATGAACCGGGGTGGACAGGTAGAGCAGCATCATGTGAATGTAGAATTAGAGGAAGAAACATGGCTGGTAGTGAAAAAAGTAAATGACGTAAAACGAATAAAGTTCATTGTCGATCCGCCTATTGCTACAGTTATAAGAGAGGATGAAGGAAAAAATATCTATGCTAAAATATCGGCTAACCTGGGGCAATCTGGAGATGCTGTGGTAAAGGTAGTGGACGAGAAAGACGAAACCAATATATTGAGCAGCATCAATCTACACATCTATAAAGAATCGGCTCTTGAAGGAGAATTATATACAGTTTATGACCCTTCCTATCAGCAAAGTAATACAGCGCAACTATCTGCCGCAGCTATTAAAG
>CATQIH010000049.1 GCA_958296015.1 Cyclobacteriaceae bacterium | reverse complement strand
GAGGCAAACTTTGACCTGATGCGAAAAACTGCCGATGCGCCTAACGGTACGATGGATTTTCTGTTTGTCAGGATGTTTGAGTACCTCAAAGGTCAGGGCTACCAATGCTGTAACCTGGGGATGGTACCCATGAGTGGGATTGAAAAGCCCGAAAATCTCCAGGAACAGGTCATCAAGTTAGCCTACGAGCATATCAAGCGTTTCGGACATTACAAAAGCCTGCACAATTTCAAAGAGAAATTTAATCCCGAATGGACCATGATGTACTTCGTGTATACGGCTCCGATAGATCTGGTAGAACTGCCCGCCGCCCTGGAACAGGTCATTCAGCCTTAGAAGAGCATAGTTCACAAAAGATAAAGACAGGCCGCTTAAACACTGCCTGTTCTTATATGTTATACAAAAGCAAAAGCGAGTCGTTGTCAAAGACTGAGAAATGTATACATTACCGTAAGCAATGCTATGATGGATCAACCACAGGTATATCCTTTCAAATTCGAACCAATCTATCAGTATCGGCTATGGGGTGGCAGGCGGCTGGCCGATGAACTCACCAAACCCTTGCCGAAAGAAGACCCTATCGGCGAAGCATGGTTGCTCAGCGATCGGGAAGATCATCAGAGTCAGGTAACCAACGGGCCACTCCGGGGGCAAACTCTTGGCAAGATACTCAGCCAGTTTCCCAGGCAAATCATGGGCGAATTGTACCAGCAATTCCCACGTTTTCCCCTGCTGCTCAAGTTCTTAGACGCCCAAAAGTTGCTTTCGGTACAGGTACATCCTACCGATGCGCATACTGACCTGCTGCCTGCGGGCGAAACAGGCAAGACGGAAGCATGGGTAGTGCTGGAAGCAGGCAAAGACAGCCGTATTTATGCGGGCCTGCAACCGGTCACAACGGCTGAAAACCTACGCAGCGCACTTGCCAACGGATCGGTGACAGATCAATTGACTTATTTTACGCCAAAGCCCGGCGACGCAGTTTTTCTGCCCGCTGGCACAGTACATTCGCTGGGCGATGATGTTGTCGTATTTGAGATTCAGCAGAACAGCGATGTCACTTTTCGCCTCTACGACTGGAACCACGTGGATGCTAAAACCGGTAAACCAAGAGCCTTGCAGGTTGATCAGGCCATTGCGTGTATCAACTTTGAACAAGGCAAAAAAGGGCCGGTTGTACCCGTTGTGGAAGCGACAGCACCGGTGATGCGGGAGCGGCTTTTTGATGATGAGCACTTCAGGTTATGGCGCATTCTCGGAGAATCTTCTTTCAATGTAGGGGCACCTGCAAGGCCGCGGGTGCTGGTGTGCCTCGATGGCAACGGCCAGCTGGAAAATGATAACACAACTGATGACGTTGCTAAAGGGGACGTGCTGCTCATTCCGGCAGCAGTGGGCGTGTGCGTTTTCCGACCAAATACGCCGGTCACCTTACTAGAAATTGCCTTACCGGAATAAGCCATACCCAGTCAACAGCAATGGCTGACTGTACTAAAAAATATCATAAGTATCCATTGTAATAATAGATAAAAGCAACATGATCAAACTCATCGTTTATGACCTGGACGGTACACTTGCCGCAAGCAAATCGTCGCTGGATACGGAAATGGCAGCCCTGTTGCACGATCTTTTGGGTGTGGCGAAAGTAGCCGTTATTTCGGGAGGAGCCTGGTCGCAGTTTGAAAAGCAACTGCTCTCCAACCTTCCCCAAGACCCACGGCTTGCGAAGCTATCGCTCCTTCCTACCTGTGGTACTAAGTTCTTTCAGTATACGCAGGATTGGAAAAAACTGTATTCAGAAGATTTTACCCCGGAAGAAAAAGAAAAGATCACTGCTTCACTTCATCAGGCACTCAAAGAATCAGGCTACCAGGAAGCCAAAACCTGGGGAGAGATTATTGAAGACCGGGGCAGCCAGATCACCTTTTCCGGTTTGGGTCAGCAGGCACCGCTGGCCGAAAAAACAGCGTGGGACCCTCACTTTGATAAGCGGAAGAAGATCAAAACCATTCTTGACAAACTCATCCCCGGATTTTCCGTGCGTCTGGGTGGTGCAACTTCTATTGATGTAACCAAGCCTGGGATCGATAAAGCCTACGGCATCAGAAAGTTGCAAGACATCCTGGGTATTTCACTCAAAGAAATGCTATTTATCGGCGATGCTTTGTTCAAAGGAGGGAAACGACTACCCCGCCAAAGAAGCAGGCGTGGTTGCTATCCCGGTGCGCGATCCCACGGATACAAAAAGCGTGACCCAAGCTATTATTGCCTGTTTGAACCAAGGTGAAGATGACTCCCACAAACAAAACAAAGTATGAGCAACATTAAAATGAAGCGACTGGGCCAGATCATGGAGCCGGAACCGGGCAACCCCCAGGAAGTTGAAGGGGTACTGAATCCGGGTGCCGTTCGTGGCCCTGATGGTGCACTTTACCTGTTTCCACGGCTCGTTGCCAAAAATAATTATTCGCGTATCGGTATCGCCCGGGTTCAGTTTAACGAAGCAGGTGACCCAACTGGTGTAGAGCGGCTCGGCATTGCCCTAGAGCCGGAAGCAGATTATGAACTGCGGCCCAATGGTGGTGGTGGTTGCGAAGATCCGCGCGTCACGTTTGTAGAGCCACTTCAACGCTACATGATGACTTATACTGCAAACTCTTCCCAGGGTCCGCGCATTGCCCTGGCCGTATCAAAGGATTTGTTTCATTGGGAGCGCCTGGGCCCGGCTACTTTTGAAGCGTATGAGGATATTGATTTTAAGCATGTAGATAACAAAGATGCCAGTATTTTCCCGGTTGCCATTCCCAACCACTGCGGCAAAATGCAGATGGCTATGATCCATCGCCCCCTTTTTCCTGGCACTAATCCGGAAGAAACAGCCCACCAGGATACGTCGCGTCTGGTACATCTCCATCATGAGTGCATCTGGATTTCCTACTGCCCTATGGGTTGTAATAATCAGCAGCCTGATCATTTAGGAATTTTCAATTCGCATCACCGGCTGGCTACTCCGGTATCTCCCTGGGAGCGGCTTAAGATTGGCGGAGGCACTCCCCCGGTTCTCACCCGACATGGATGGATGGAGATCTATCATGGGGGTAAGCGAAACGAAAAATCCAAACCATGATGATGGTAGGCATATGTGCTACTCGGCCGGCATGATGGTGCTTTCCAAAGAGCATCCACAAGTAATTCGCTACCGTTCCAAAGAGCCGGTACTGACACCGGAGCTACCACAGGAACGCCAGGGAACGATTGCCAACGTCGTATTCCCGACTGGCATCGACCGGCGCGATGATCTTGGTCTGCCAGATCGCTTCGATGTCTACTATGGCATGGCAGACAACCGCATTGGCGCAGCCCGCCTTGACCTGCCAAATGTCTTACCTGAAGAAGGACAAGCCGACCCGCCGGAGGCAAAGGTGTAAAAAGAAAGCAGAACAACTGTCTGATTCTATTGAATAAATGAACAAAAAGGTTTACATGGATTTTTTATCAATCATCACCCCTTGTTCATTCAGGTAAAGCGTCTGGTGCTCGTTGTCTTTCTGAATGGTTACTTTATAATAAGTCTTATCCAGATTTTTAATGACCTCTTTTTCCTTGGTTATTTGCCAGTCAGGATATTGCTCATGCATAGCTTTACTCACGGCTTGGGGTAGATCGGCATCGTCTATCGTCACTTGGGAGGCAACGAGTATTCCATTGTTGCTATAGGTGGCGGTGGCATCTGTGCCGTCTTCGTAGAAATCAACAATATAATAGCCATAAGGATCGCCGGTCATATTCAATTGACTATCGTCCAGGTCTACGATATAATCCTGATCCTGCAACTCGGCAGCAGGCAAAGACTGCCAGCTCTGGGCATCTGTTCCTGGAAAATCCTTATGAACGCCTGAACAATAGCTGTAGGCACTTTTCCTTCTTCCACTACCTGCACATTCTGAGCAAAAGCACATGATACGGTGAATAGACTTATTATCAAAACAATGATTGATCTATGCATGGCTGCAAGAAATTATAGGTTTAAAATAGCGTAAGGCGACTTTTCCTTTGGATACCATTTTGAGGAAAAGTCACCCATCGCCGGAAAAACTTAATTAAACAATCGTACTTCCTTCAAAAACACGGGAATCTTCCGGGCTATTGATACGCCCCGAAAAAGTGATACGCCGTCCCCAGTTATCCGTGAAGGTAGCCCGGCCTGTATCACCACTCACGTTCATATAAAGCGTACCCTGTTCTAATGAGTTGGTAGACACCTGTGCGCGGATAGACGCTGGTTTGCCATCTTTGTTGTTGATGATCGTATAGTCTGTCAACCGCCCGTTGAGGGTGATGCCTCCTAAGCCGTTGTAGCCAATACCAAGTGGCGAAGATGTTTGTAATACCATATCATCTCCATCGACGAGGATAAAGTTGTTGGCCACAGCGTTATAACGGTTCATATACCGATCGTACAGCGCATCGGCTTCCAGCACAAAAGATTGGTTTTTTACCATTGCCTGCACTTGTTCATTCTTCTCAGTCTGTTTCAGAGCAGCTTGTTGCTTTTTCTCCAGACGCTCCTGACGGCGTTGTGCTCTGCGATCCGGCCCTGACTGGCCGTAAGCTATATTCAGGGAAGCGGCCATCCACAAGGCCAATATTCCTATCATTATCTTTTTCATTTCTTTAATATTTATAAGTGAAGCATAAGACCCAAACGCAGTGTCAAAATGCTACTATAAGAACATAAATTTACAAAGATTGGTGCATTTTATGCAAAAGGTGCTTCAGGTGGATAGGGTATGCTGCACAAAAAAATAGGTCTGCATAAAGAGTTCGTAATAGTGGTTTGAAAGTTGTTTTAATTGACAAAATGATATTTAGAGGTAAAATGTTTGTGTTTATCTGTTTATCTATAGCAGGTTTCTAGGCAAAACCAGGAGAGGCTTTACAAGTTTCCCGTAGGCTTTACCAGAATTGAGTACTCAAAAAATCATCTTTTTCTGTTATTTCCAGTTTGGACACAACCTACTACATTTGCATTGTTACTCATTAACCTTACAATAATGGATTTGACTTGCCAACCCATAACCGATCAGATACTGGTAGCTGAATGGTGCCAGGGCGACCAGGAGGGTTTTGCCTTGCTCTACCAACGCTATTTCGATAAAGTATACCATAAGTGCGCATCGATGATCAAAGACTCAGATGCAGCCTATGACCTGGCCCAGGATAGCTTGCTGAAAGCATATGAAAACATTGGGTCTTTTCATGGAGCATCCTCATTTGCTACCTGGCTGTTTGCCATCACACGTAACGAATGTTTACAATACTTACGTAGAATACGTTATAAACCCACTATGAAACTGAATGACATTGATAATTTGGAAACAGTGGAAAGCGGAAAACAAATAGCTCAGCAGCAAGCACAGGAAGATAATGCGTTTGCCGCCTCGCTGCAACAACTTAGCCAAGAAGACCAACAACTGTTGCTGATGAAATACTGGCAAAAAGCGTCTACCAAAGAAATTCAGGAAAGCCTTGGTCTGGCAACGCCCAGTGCCGTAAAGATGCGATTACACCGTTCTCGCAAACGGTTGTTATGCTTGTATCAGCTACAATGTAAGAAGTTTATGCCTGACGCATCTTTCGTATTTACTTCAAATTAGAATTACTTTTCCTTCCACCACACAGTGTGCATGTCCATCTGTCTCCAGGGCTTCTGTACCTGACAGAACCCCACAACCTATACGCATCGAGGGTAAGGCCCTTGAAGTATGTCCATCTGAATTTCGACACGGCTTTACTGGCTTCTTACGATAAATAGTCCATTTAGAATTTTTAACATCCATAAATGCAGTCCAACCACTTTCTCTATGAACATAACTTGTTCGTACGTAGTTACTTGTTTGTTTGGATTTGAAAACCAGCAAAAAATTTTGTTTTTTTTGAATAATGTTATTATTATACAAAAATAAACATTACTCAAATATTCAAGCAAAGATTGTTAAAGAAATAATCTTATTTTTTAAACATTGGATAAACGTGGTAAGACACATATCCAATAGGCTACAACTTTCTTGCTGATAAACTCAACCACTTATGATTCGCCTTCTAGTTGCTGATAACCATACTATTTCCAGGGTCGGGGTCTGTGCCCTTATTGCTGCTGAAAAAGATATTGAGATAGCAGGGGAAGCTACTAGTACTACCGAATTGATGACCTTAATACATAGTACCCAAGTAGATGTGATTCTTATGGATGTTGGGTTTGACAACCACCGCAGTGTTGAGATTATTGTGGACATCAAGGCTAATTTTCCAGAAATTTGTATTGTAGCTTTTACCCGTCTTGATGAAAAAGCAGTGGTCATTGATTTGTTGAAAGCCGGTTCTGATGGGTTTTTACTAAAAAGTGCAGGCAAAGAAGATATGCTGACAGCCATCCGCACGGTAGCCTCCGGCGATAGTTACCTATGCCATGAAGTATCTCTGATGTTATTACAACTGCTTAGCCCTTCTTCGGAAAATCACACGGCTACCTATCAGGACAATATTGTTACTAATCGCGAAACAGAAGTACTCCGGCTCATTGCTAAAGAGTACACAAACTCTGAGATCGCCGGTAAGTTATTTATCAGCCTGAGTACGGTAGATACGCACCGGCGACATCTGCTTAAAAAGCTTAGGGTTAAAAACACGGCAGGATTGGTGAAGTATGCCATTCGGCAGGGAATCATCTAATAAAAGCAGTCTGCAACTCATGAACTTGTGCAGCAAGCGGTTGGTTTTAAGATTGACCTAATATAATCCTTAAAATTGATTAGCTCTGAGCAGTGACCAATCCTGTCTATAGTATCTAAATTTTATTCTTACTTAGTAATAGCTTTATTAAACCTGCGAAGTTTTCGTATATGGAAAATATGCTTTACGCTTTAGTACCTGGCTCAGACAATCATCTTTCGTTTGGCTGGACATATGAACTGGCTGGCAAGTTGGATACGAAAATCACCATCTTAGGTAGCTATAAAGATTTTTTATCAATGCATGGTTTGCAAGTGCATTTGCATAAACTACTGGAAAAGCATCGGGATGAAGCGAAAGCTACCACAGCGCCAACCTATATCTCGGTACTTCGGCAGGAGCCACTGCCTGAAGCAGTAGAAAACCACTTGTCTGAACATCCTGATACTCTTTCTGTGTTTTCTCACCATTTTGCGGCTGAGTTGCCGCTTTTCCGCTATCTGGAAACTCACAAACACTCTTATATTCATCTCTCGCCGAACACAATTTTTGATCTTCCCGCTAGCTCTGGTTATGGCAGTTATGCAAGGCATCATGCCTTTTATCATGTTTTTCAACGGGCCAGAAAATTACGCTTATCACATGGCTTTTATCATCAACTGGCTAAAGACACTTATTTGCCTGGATTTTTGACCAAGTATTTTCGTCAGGAAGCCTCCGGAGAGTAGCTCAAACCGGAAGTTCCGATGCGAACCGATTACAGTTTTTTTTTGCTCATCCAGAGTGGGCGGCTCCTCAAACTGCGGGAGGTTGATTATAAAACTTGTTTCCTTGCTCACTTCACTGAATACCTGAATGTTGCCCGGGTGTAGTTCAACCAGTTGTTTAACGTTATACAGCCCCAGGCAATAAGACTTTTCTCCGTGTAGGCCCTGCCTAGATGCGGTTGTAAACTTATCAAAGAGCGTAGGAATGGCTGCCTCAGGTATTCCTGCACCCGTATTATAATAATTTGTACAGCTTTCTGCTTGTTTTCAACAGTAATTTGTATGGCATCAAAAGGATTTGTAAACTTCAGCGCATTCTCAAAAAGGTTGTTGATCACCCGACGGAAGCAATTTTTATCTACCAAAGCAAACGCCTTTGCCTCTGCCATATGCAGTTGAAAAGTTACTTTATGTTTGGCTGATTGCTCATTATAATACTGATTAATTTCATGTAAACAGGCATTAACATTCGTAGGCACAAGCTTAAGTGCAGGCGTTTTTGCTTCCATAATCGCTACTTCCATCAGCTGCTCAAGGAGTTCGTCAGCTTCTGAACACGACTGTTGAAGTAAAGAAAGCAGCTTTTGAAGGCGAACCTCTGAACAGTTACTAATACTAAGCTCTTATTCCAGCAGATAAATACACAACTTGACGTTGTTAATCGGGTTTTTCAAGTCGTGAACGATGGTGAAAACAGGATCATTCATAGTGCAAATATTTATTGTTGGCTGTATAGAATTGTCCTATGAGAGAAAAGCGGTCAGATGGCTGTTGGGTGTGCAATCATCTAACCGCCCTATGAAAAATTCTCACAGAAAGAACATAATAGTGAGCAGAGACAAAAAAATGTTATTTGGACTATCAGATCAACCTTACTTTTTGTCGACCATTTCTCCCTGGTCATTCAGATACAGCGTTTTATGATCGTCTCCCTTTTTGACTTTTACTTTATAAAAAGTTTTATCCAGATTTTTGATAGTCTCTTTGTCTTTTTCTATCTCCCAGTCAGGATACTTTTCCACAATTGCTTTGCTAACGGCATCAGGCAAGGCAGTGTCTTTGAGGGTTTCATCGGAAGCAATGAGCTTGCCGTTGGTATCATAAGTGACAGTAGCCGATTCGTCATCTCCATAAAAGTTGATGGTGTAATAATCGTCAGGCACCTGGGCCGGATCAAGATCGCCTTCTTCGAGTTCGAGCATATAATCCTGATCTTTGAGCTTATCAGCAGGTAATACCTGCCAGTCTTTGGCATCTACATTGGGATAATCCTTCTGAAAAGCCTGAATAACGGCTTCAGGTACATCTACATCGTCAGGATCACTTACATCAAGAGCCTGGGCGTAAGCAAAACTACCTGCCAGCATGCTCATAACAAATAGGGATGTGAATTTTCTCATGGTTTTGAAAGTTTTAAGTTTAAAGAATTACTTGTATCCATTAGATAATCGCTTTTGAAAAGGTCACGCTATTTCGCGGAAAAAATCAAAAAAGTTTTCCAGCCATTCAGTGACTTTTCCTTTTAGTCAGTATCTTTTTAGGGAGGCATATTTTAAAAGTCTATATTTAGGCTATTAACCTATTAAAAAACAACAATGGATAAAATACTCATTGCCCTGGACAACCACGAGACCAACAACAAGATTGCCCAGGTTGGACTGGCACTGGCTGCCAGACTACATGCTAAAACGATGTTGCTGCACGTCTATCCTGTGAGCGTGGCGATGGATAGCAATATGGCCTACGATGATTATGGAATTCCTGATTTCACCACTGATATGGATTGGGACGGCATCTTTTCGGAGGAAAGTATGAAATTTTTGAAAAAGACCCAGGCAGAACTGGGAGATACTACGGCTGAACTACAGGTAGCCAGTGGTGATGTGGCCCACAATATTTTGGAGATGGCCGACCAGTGGCAGGCAAACCTGATAGTGATGGGATCGCACAGCCGCCGGTTTTTGGAAGATATTTTTATGGGCAACACTACCGTTAAAGTAGTCAAAAGAAGTACACTACCTCTGTTGATCATACCTACCCAAGGAAATGAGCATTAAAAACTTATGCTGGTAAAGGCAACATATTGTTTGAACAACTAGAATATCCAATAACAGAGTTTAAACTTTTCCATCAGAAGTTAAACACTTCTTTCAGGGTAGGGTTCATGATATAAAATTTAGTATCACAAAATAAAGAGCATGAACTTAGATATTCAAGGAAAAACAGCGGTTGTTACCGGAGCAGACTCAGGCATAGGATTGGAAACAGCTAAGATGCTGGCTGCTGAAGGGGGTACGTATCATGTTGAATGATATAGAAGAAAAAAAGCTGAAGAAAGCCGTAGATGATATAAAAAACCATGTGGAAGGTGCCCAGATAGATATGTTTGCTGCCGACCTTACCAACGAGCAGGAAGTGCAGAAGCTAAGCGAGGCAGTGGAAGAAAAATTTGGCGGGGCAAACATCCTGGTCAATGCCGCAGGTGCCCGTGGTGCAGCTGGAGATTTTCTGGAGCTTACCGACGATGACTGGATGAAAACCATTCAGGTAGATTTGATGGCTGCCGTGCGTTTGTGCCGGGCTTTTATACCACAGATGCGCCAGAAAAAATGGGGTAGAATCGTACTAATCTCTTCGGAAAACGCTATTCAGCCCTATGAGGAAGAAACTCCTTACAATGCCTGCAAGGCTGCTTTGATCAACCTGGCCAAAGGGCTTTCCAAAGCCTATGGCAAAGATCAGGTGCTCATCAACTGTGTATCGCCTGCCTACATTGCCACGCCCATGACGGATGCTATGATGAAAGACTTATCCAAAGAAAAAGGTGTTTCTTTTGACGAAGCCGTACAGTGGTTCCTAAAAAACAAACGACCCAATATAGAAGTGCAGCGCAGGGGCAAGCCCGAAGAAGTAGCTGCTGTCATTGCTTTCCTGTGCTCCGAACTGGCAAGCTTTGTCAACGGCAGCAACTACAGAGTAGATGGCGGTTCCGTAGCAACAGCCTTTGGATGATGCCACTGTCCAATCTGAAAAGGGACGCGACTTTTGAACCACCAACATGATAAGGGGTACTCACCAGATTGCTGATCTACAGTAACCAGGTTGATACCCCTTCATTTTATCTTACAATCCGGACAATGTTTGCAGGCTTTCGCCGCTAAGGTCAGGCTTGATCAGCAGATTACTTTTTCTGGTATTGATCGGATTCTCCAGTTCCTGATAAGGTTTGCGGACGTTTTGCTGTCTGCTGCGCGCGTTTGGAGCACCACCAATCAGGTTTAGGGCGGTTGCCAGCACGGCATCACCTTCATCGCCAAATGGCTTGGCATCCAGCAGGTTATCATCCACGGCGTAGTCAGGTTGTAGGCCGTCTACAAAATCAGTGAGGCCATCAGCATTGGCATATTTGAGTACAATTGGCATCACCGCCCAATTGTGCCGTACTGGTTTTTCAGTATCATCAATCACCCAAGAAGCGTAGTATTTACCCACCGTTGTTTCACCTACCGTCGTAACTTCCATATAAGGTTTGAGTCCGTTGATGAGCAACTCGCTGGCGGAGGCCGTACCACTGCCTGTCAGGAAATAGATTCGGCTGAGGTTAAGATGGTGATTGTTATTTTCTAATGTTTTGACCAGGCTCTTGCCTTTAGGGCCTTCACTTCCAGTAAAGTACTGCTCAAGCTGCGGATTGTATTCATACTTGACCAGCACATCTTTGTTTGCCACGGCTGCCGAAGGTGCCAGAGCACTTGCCAGGTATTGCGCGGCTTCTATGTCTCCACCCGGATTGTACCGCAGGTCCACAATCAACTCTGTGGCACCGGCCTGCGCCAGCGTATCAATGGCAGCACCCAAGCTATTGAGCCATTCGCCGGATTTACCGGTAATAAAAGAAGTATACACCAGGTAGCCGACTTTTTTTCCGCCTATTTGTTTCACTTCATGATACAACACCGGGTTGGTAGCAATGACCTGGGATGTCAGGGAAAGCATCTTGTCGGAGTTAGAGATGGCGGAAGCTTCAGCATCATAGGTGCCTAAGCCTGCGGCATACTGAGGCTTCTGGTACAGATCAAAATAATTATCTGTTGTGAGTTGCTGACCATCAATTTTCAGAATGATATCGCCTCTTTTGAGACCCGCCACTGCGGCAGGAGAATTAGGATAAACGTACTCTACGGCAATAAAAACATCGTTGGTGCCTGAAATACGTCCGAAAGTAGGCGCGTAGCCCATACTGGTGTAGACACCACTAAGTTCTTCGTTTAGTGCTGTATAATCATCGGTGATATAAGAAAACCGATCTTTTTCATTGATCAGGGATTTGAAATAGGCTTTCGGGTCGCCATGCACATCAGTGGGAGCTTTCACACCCTCATTCCAGTAGTAAAACTGACTCATCACATCATAAATCCAGTTGTTGACAACAGCCGTTGTGGATTGTACCGTGTCTTTGGGCTGAGTAGCCACCGGGTCCAGTATCTGTTCATCGTCGCGGTGGCAGCCAAAAAGCAGGCTAATCAGTGATATCGCCAGCAATAGCGGAAAATATATCTTGTTCTTTTTCATCTTGTTATCAAAGGTTTATTTTCTTTAAACTCCTGATGCTACAGAAATATTTTATATTTTTATTGAATAATATATCCTTATAAATACTTCTTATACTATGAAACAGATAACGCTCAACATCAAAGAAGGTAAGTATCACTTTTTTATGGAATTAGTTAAAAGCCTGGATTTCGTCCAGGTGGCAGACGGAGGAGATACTAAGGAGGAGATAATTGCCAATCTCAAAGATGGCTTCAAGGAGATGCAACTATATAAAGAAGGAAAGATCAAAGGAATTCCGCTTAAAGATTTTCTGAATGAGCTATAATATTCTCCTTTCAGATAACTTCGGAAAGGAAGCCAAACGGCTTACCAAAAAATACCGCTTAAAAATTAATGATGAAGCCGTCCTATTGCTTTCCATTTATAATAAAGGTGAAAAGGATACTATTTCCGATGAGGAAATACAGCAACTGCTTGAAGATTATAGATAGGAAGGGCTTACTGTAACTTGACTTAATCAAAGTTACAATTACAGCTGCCTGCGCTACCAAAAAGCCTGCTACTTTCCAGGCTAAATTACCGACTACCTTTTCTACATATTCACGCGTTGCTAATGTACTAATGGTAGCTTCCAAGCCTTCAACATCCTGTTTTGTGGCTAGGTTTGGCCCGTCTTTAATAAAACGTAGAAGCTCTCTACCAATATTTTCCATATTAACTCAAGGCAAATTCAACTCTTGCCGGAAGACAGAATCCTGGGGAGTATTTTTTGTCCAGTAGTCTGTCATGATGCTTTTATCTAGGGTAGCCGTGGTGGTGAGCGTCTGAGATTTTTCTCCGAAGCCGCTCATGAATGTTTCTTCCCAGGCAGTGATCTGATGAGGAAAATCTGTATCAAAGTGAATAATCAAGGTGCGGTTGAGGGTAGGATAGTCCAGGGTAAAGGCACTTTGCCCTGCCTCATGGGTAAGGTTGGCATTAGCTTTCACCACTTTGAGCGGCTCGTGGCTTAGCCGCTGATACATGGTGCCGGGAATAATATCTATTTCTCCATTAGGCAGGCTTGCCGGATTGATACGAATCTGATTCCACACTTCATCTTCCAGTAACACGGCATCCAGTTTCATTTCCTGGTCGCCTTCTGCCTCGAAATACGAAAAAAGCTGTGCCTGATAACTGCTGCCATCCAAGCTGAGCTGTGTAAAAGATTGTCCGCACCATTCCTGCGAACTGGTGGTAGCCTTCAAAGAATGCGGGTAACCTTTGGTATTCAGCGGCGTGAATACGGAGGTCATCATGGCATAAGGATAAATGCCGGTATCAAATTTCTTTGTCTTGTTGAGCTTCATCACCTTGATGGCATCACTGCCTGCCTGGGCAGGATCATCCAGTTTGACATGTTTGTCTTCAGAAAAATCTTCCGTCACAAAGATCAGTACAGCATGGCCAGGATACATAGCACCGTACCGAGCCTGGTTGAGCTTATAACTGGATACTTCAGCTTTGCCCTGGTACCAGTAGTTAGAAAATTCCTTGTCTACGGTCCAGGCTGTTTTTCCATATGAACCGATAGATTCGCAGGCGTTCAAAGAAAAAAGTAAAGCAAACAAGCCAATCAACGTATATATACGGGGCAAAAGGTACATGAGTATAAGGTACATAGATGAAAAGTCATATTGTTTGAACAGCAAAATCGGTCAAACCATTCCACCAGCCATCACGATAGCCTGGCAGTTGGTTTATTGCTGAAATATTTCGCTAATATTAGAAAAATTAATAGATTACTCAATAGCAGCCCGCCTGCATCTATGCTAAAGGATAAATGCACACTTTTGCCCTAACCTTACAGATGTAAGCAGATGTTTCAACTAACGTGGCCAAACTGATCGTTAGATCGCATTTTGCAGTAAGTAAATCGCCTATTAACAAACCACTGTAAAAATACCATGAAGAAGAAAATTGTGAGCCGTCGTTATTGTCTGTTGCAGGTTGCCCTGTTATTTTTCGTCGCCATGTCATGCTCCCGACCAGAGACCAAAGCACCAAAGGATGCTTACGCCAGTTCATCGGACATACCCGATATGGCGGTTGCTCCCGAGAATATGCCGGAGGAAGAGGCTTATCACCCACTGCTGTGGGAAATTAAGTGGTCCAGCAAAAGAGTACTGGATTTTGGCGAGAATTATGAGAAAATTTGCAAAACAGCGTTCACCAATCCCTATAAAAAGATGATCAAAGAGATCAAGATTGGCTACGAGGTGAAGGGACAGGATGAGGAAGCCGAACACTTTCAGAAAACCGTAGAACTCAACCTTTTGCCAGGTCAGAGCAAAGTGATAGATACCGGCGTTGGCTGCAACGACTTTTTTATGTTTGAAGTCATTTTTTCCGATGGCAGCACCATCTGACTCCAGGTTTGACAGACCATCATCCATAGACAGCTTGAGTAATACAACTCCATGAGTTGTGTTACGAAAAATCACCGGCATTTTTAAGGTTACCCGAGATTTTATTGTAAAATAAAACTTCGGGTATTGTTATTTTTAGTAACTATGCGAAAGTTGTAAAATAACACTGCCATGCCTATTGCCAAGGAACGCTTTCTTTCGCTGGATGTATTTCGGGGTTTAACGATCTTCCTGATGATTACGGTCAACAGTCCGGGAGCTGGGGCTGATCCTTTCCATATCCTCACTCATGCGCAATGGTTTGGTTTTACCATCACCGACCTGGTCTTTCCCTCTTTCCTATTTGCCGTGGGCAATGCCATGAGTTTTTCGATGAAAAAGCTCGAAAGTGAGCAATCGTTTCTCCGCAAAGTACTCAAACGAACGCTACTGATCTTCCTGATCGGCTATCTGATGTACTGGTTTCCTTTTTTTCATGTGGCAGACGATGGTTCCTGGGCACTCAATGCCATAGGCAATACCCGCATCATGGGGGTGCTACAGCGCATTGCCCTGTGCTACGGGCTGGGCGCGCTGATCATCAGGTACCTGTCGCAACAGCAGATTATCCTGGTTGCGGCAGTCTTGCTGCTGGGCTATTGGGCTTTGCTGTATATTTTTGGCGAATCCGGACAGGAACTGACAAAAATGGGCAATGCAGGTACGCTACTGGATCGTGCGTTGCTTGGCGACAGCCATTTGTATCATGGTGATGGCGGCGACCCGTTTGATCCGGAAGGAATCCTGAGCACACTTCCTGCCATAGTCAATGTGCTTGGTGGATACCTGGCAGGTGCCTTCATCCAGCGCAAAGGAAAAACCTATGAAACCATCGCCAAACTGATGATCGTTGGTGCTCTCGTATTGACAACTGCATTGACCTGGGGTATGGCCTTCCCGATAGGCAAAAAACTTTGGACAAGCTCTTTTGTGCTATACACCGTTGGCCTGGACCTGATGGTTATTTCCTGCCTCATCTATATTGTAGAAATCAGAAATATCCGCTTTGGCATGCGGTTTTTTACTATTTTGGGCAAAAATCCGCTGTTCATTTACCTTTTGTCAGAGGTATTAATTATCACATTATCGATGATTCGGGTTACATCGGAATACAATGCCTGGGAATGGTTTGGGATCGTCATCTTTCAAAACGTTGCACCCGGTGCGGTGGGTTCGCTGCTGGGTGCTCTTGCCTTCACCATGATCTGCTGGCTGGCAGGCTATTGGCTGGATAAGAAAAGGATTTATATCAAAATATGAGTTGTATGAAGAAGTGCTGTTAGCATTAACACATACCTGCTCTTATATTATCGGCACTGTATTGATTGTCTGATATTATTTGTTAAATTAGGTTCTTCGGACAATTACTCACTACAGCACTACTGCAACAAATGATAAACCCAGCATTATCAAAACCTATGTAAACGATACTGAACTCTGGCGATCCTTTCAAAAAGGAGATAGGTATGCCTTCCGGTATATATATAAAGAATATTATAGCAGCCTGTATTTTTTCGCACTGAAATCTACCCAAAACCATGATATTGCTTCAGATTGTATCCAAAACCTCTTTCTCAATCTCTGGAACCGCAGAAAGTCGCTGGCACCTGTCACTACCATCAAGCCCTATCTTTTCAAAGCGTTGCGGCGAGATTTAAGCCGTTTATCCAGGAGCTCGATCATGCATCATAGCAGAGTCCATATAGCTGATTGGCAACCATCTCCGGTTTTTTCTCCCGAAGACCTGATGGTAGAAAATGAAACCAGGCAATCTCTGCACGAGCACTTATTACAGGCATTAAACTTGCTCCCGGCACGTCAGCGGGAGGCTGTATATCTCAGATACTATGAAGAACTCTCCTACAAAGAAGTTGCTTCTATCATGGGTGTCAACTACCAGTCGGTGGTAAACTTGCTTTTCAAAGCCATGACGGCACTCAGAAAGAAAGAACCTATTCGAAAGCTCACCACCTTGTTGCATTGGATGTTCGGTGGTATAAGCGCAGCTTATTTGATGAATTTTCTGTAAAAAGTAATTTTATTATTTTATCATCAATTGCCCTCAATTTGAACATGGGTTTTATTAGACAGGGCACTTCATTAATAATCTTGATGTCAGAATGGCTGTTCTATTGAAAGGATAGGCTTGAGTTTAGCCTGTAGTCTGGAAAAAAAGTTAGTACAAAAGAGTATAGAAAGTTGGTTGGTGTCTCTTCCTCATATACAAACCGAACCGGCTTTGAAAGATTATACGCTGACAGAACTTTTGGAGAACCCTTCTTTTCAACGATGGGTATATCGGAATGACCGGCAGGACGTGCAGCGTTGGCAGAGATGGATAGAGCAACATCCTCAACACCGGAAGTTGGCTGATGAGGCTGCTATGCTGGTTCGGGGTATTGCTTTCAAACAACATTCTCTGCCGGATGAGGTGATAGATGCCCGTTGGACCGCTTTGAACGCACGTATGAACGCCGGTAAAGCTCAGCCCAAATGGCCTTTAGCTATCACTTACAGGGTAGCTGCCTCCGTTTCATTGCTGCTGATGGCTCTGGCTGGCATTTGGTTTCTTTCACAAAACCGGCACGTTGCCATCACAACTGGTTTTGGGGAGATTCAAACGTTGGAGTTGCCTGACGGATCAAAAGTTGTTTTGAATGCAAATTCCACACTTTCTTACGATCCTGCATCTTTGCATAGCTCAGACAGGGTAGTGCATTTGCAGGGTGAGGCTTATTTTGACGTAGTAAGAAAGCAACAGTCTGCTCCAGCCAGGTTTGTCGTAGTGACCGATAATGCGCAGGTGGAGGTGTTGGGAACCAGGTTTAATGTCAACCACCGGCGGAGTACCACGCAGGTGGTGCTCACCTCAGGAAAAGTTCGTTTCAATCTGCCGGAAAAAGAGCTTGCCACTTTGAAGCCTGGAGAAAAAGCAGCTTATGATACCCGTAAACAGGCGTTGACCCTAGAGAAGGTGAACCCGGAATTTTATAGTTCGTGGAAACAGCGAAAACTAATATTTGACGATACTTCTTTAACAGAACTGGTACAAATACTGGAAGATAACTATGGACTACAGGTAATTATTAGCGATAAAACATTGCTTGATAAGCGCATCTCGGGAGAAATCTCATCACAGAATATTACGATTCTTTTAAAAGCCGTCTCCAGACTTTTTGGTATAGAAGTCAGGCGTTCCGGTAATCATGTATACTTCAACCCATTAAATACTTAAAGTATGGTAAAGTCTCTACACAACAACCTATTGCTATGCTGTCTCTACGCTCTACTGTTCACCGGATGGTATGCATCAGCGGAGGCACAAACTCTGGCTTCCTTTGAAAATTTGCCGAAAGCTAAAATTCCGCAAAGCCTGTATCAGGAAAAAAAGCTCAGCCAGCTCGTACAGCAACTTCAGCAGCAATACCGGATTTCGTTTCTCTACGAGAAAAAATCGCTGGAAGATAAGGCCGTTAACGTAAAAGTTAATGACAAAATGAATCTCGAAGAAAACCTGACAAAGATTTTATCGCCATATCATTTGTCTTACGAAAAGATGGATGCAAGTACCTATATCATTTTTCCGGATGAAAACAAAAGTCCATCTGATATTGAAAAAATCAAAAAGAACTCGCTCTACACAGGTACTTCATCGGTTCAGACTGCTAACCGGTCGTTACAGTCCTTATTAATGCGACATGCCCATGCGCCTTTTTCATCTGATAAAGAAATAGAAAGGAACCTGACCGGCATTGTCACCGATATGGATAACGACCAGGCCTTGCCCGGCGTGAGCGTCTTGGTTAAAGGTACCACGCTTGGTACTGTCACTGATATTGACGGGCGTTATACTATTGATGCCCCTGATGACGCAACAACGCTGGTGTTCTCGTCAGTGGGTTACACTACCAAAGAGATAGCCATCAATGGGCAAAGCAAGCTCAATGTTACGCTTTCACAGGATGTCCAGTCACTTTCAGAGGTGGTAGTTACTGCTTTGGGTATCAAAAGAGAATCAAAGAAACTTGGTTATGCCACCTCAACCGTAAAGCCGGAGGAAATCACGGTCAACCGCACACCCAATTTCATGAATGCCTTGCAGGGCAAAGTTCCCGGTGTCAATATCACTTCGTTGGGCACAGGGCCGGCGGGCACCAGCAAGATCCGTATCAGAGGACAGTCTTCTTTCGGAGGGCAAAACCAACCGCTGGTGGTAGTCAACGGAGTACCCATTGACAATACCAATTATGGCGCAACAACGGGTAACCTGGGCTCTGATGCGGCCAACACCGACCGGGGCAGAAGCCGCACCTCTGATGGTGGCGATGGCCTCACCAGTATCAACCCGGATGATATTGAATCTATGACAGTACTGCGGGGGGGCAGCGGCTTCTGCCCTGTATGGTGCCCGTGCCAAAGATGGGGTGATTATGATTACTACCAGGATGCGGAACGAAGGGCAGGGCATTGGTGTAGAATACAATACCAACTTTACTGTGGACACTCCGTTGGATTTTACGGATTATCAGTATGTGTATGGCCAGGGAGAAAATGGTCTCCGGCCCACCGATCCGAATCCTACCTCCGGCGTATGGAGCTTTGGAGAGAAATTCGAGCCTGGGATGACTCAAATCCTGTTTGATGGCATAGAAGTGCCGTATGTGCCGCAGCCATCCCATGTTGGCGCATTTTACCGTACCGGACAAACATGGACAAACACCGTTACGCTATCGTCCGGTGGTGAGTTTGGAGGGTTCAACCTGTCGTTGTCTAACATGGCTAACACGAGTATTGTCCCTAACTCGGACTACAACCGCAAGACTATTAACCTGGGTTTTACTCAGAATATTGCCAATAAGCTAAACGTGTCCGGGAATGTTAACTATTCCAACGAGCGTATCAAAAACCCGCCACAGATTGCCGAGCAGGACATGAGTACGCCTACTACCATCTATTCGCTGGCCAACTCCATGCCGCTGGAGCTGCTGAAAGAAAATATGAAAGATGCCAACGGCGATGAGTTTGTATATTCCAGGTTCACAAACCGCACCAATCCCTACTGGGCTGCATACGAACGATTTGATCAGGTGAAAAGAGACCGCCTTTTTGGAAACATCACGGCGCGATACAATTTTACAGACTGGCTGTATTTGCAAGGCAGGATAGGGCAGGATTTTTATGCCCGCGATCAGGACTACAATTTTCCTACAGGTACGGCTTCGCTGGGCAATGCGCCCGAAGGGTTTGTCAACGGCCAGTATGTGCAGGATACTCGTCGCTTTCGTGAAGTCAACACTGATTTTCTGCTGGGTGCCGACCGTAGCTTTGGCAATTTTGGGGCAACCCTGACGCTGGGTGGAAACCGCATGTACCGCCGCATGGACAGAGATAATGTGGTGGTAGACGACTTTGTGGTGAGAGATCTATATACGGTGATGAATGGCCGCTTGAAAGACCCTATCTATGAAATATCCGAAAGGCAGGTCAATTCTTTGTATGGCATGGCAGAATTGTCTTATAAAGAGTTCTTATTTTTGAATGCAACAGCGCGCAACGACTGGTTCTCTACCCTTTCTGCTGCAAACAGGAGCATTTTGTATCCTTCTGTCACCGGCAGTTTTGTGTTTACCCAGGCTTTTGAGAATTTTCCCAACTGGTTTTCTTTCGGCAAACTACGCGCCGGCTATGCTGAGGTGGGTAGCGATACCGATGTGCAGCCTTATGCCGACAATCTTTACTATAGGGTGAACAACAACTTGTTTCCCAATCCGGATGGTCAGCAGCAACCTGTGGGGGTTATCAATACCACCACCGTTCCCAATGCCAACCTGCGTCCTATGCGGGTGTCGGAATGGGAAGCCGGCCTTGAGCTAAGATTTTTGGATCGCATAGGGTTTAATATTACCTATTATCATAAGCTCACCACCGATCAGATATTGGCAGCACAGATTTCTGATGCTTCCAGTTACATCACACAGCTCATTAATGTGGGGGAGAGCGTCAACCGTGGCGTGGAACTTTTGCTGACCGCAACACCCGTACAAACCTCAAACTTTAAGTGGGACCTGAGCCTCAACGGCTCCTACAACAACTCAGAAGTATTGAAGTTAGGTGCCAATCCTGCAGATACGATCATCACCGTTGGCACCGGGCAATTTGATGGTGAACTTCGCCAGGTAGTAGGACAACCTTTGGGCCAGTTGTATGGGTTTGGTTATCTCAGAAACGATCTGGGGCAACAGGTATTTGATGCCAATAGTGGCCGACCGCTACGAACCCCTGCTCAGATTCCCTATGGAACGGCTATTCCCAAATGGATAGGGGGTATTACCAATACATTCAACTATAAGGGATTCAACTTTTCTTTCCTGGTTGACTTCAAGCTAGGCAATAAGCTAATCTCAGGTACCAACTTTAATGCCTGGCGGCATGGCCTGCACAAAGGTACGCTGGTAGGAAGAGAGCAGGGATACGTTGTTGGCAACGGGGTGATCATCCAGGAAGAAGTAAGAAATGATGCCGGAGAGGTAACAGAGATCAGCTACGAACCCAATACCGTACAATCGCCTTTGCAGGCTTACTACGAAACGGTGCGCTCTCTGAGGATACAGGAAGAATTCGTATCTAACGCCGGATTCTGGAAGTTGCGGCAGGTTACTTTTGGCTACGATTTTACCGGGTTGCTGCCAGAAAATAAGTTCATTAGGGCCGTGCGCCTGAATGCAGTAGCCAACAACGTCTTACTGCTGAAAAAATGGGTACCCAATATTGATCCCGAACAGTTTGGCTTTTCTTCTGACAACCTTATTGGGCTGGAAGCACCTGGCCTACCCACTACCCGTAGCATCGGGTTCAATCTGAATGTTAAGTTTTAAAAGTTTGAACACATAAGTTTAACTACAAAAACAATGAAAAAATCAATCATATATTTCCTGACCACTCTCACCCTGCTAACCGGCATAACCGCCTGCGATAAAGGATTTGATGAACTCAACAAAAACCCTGTACAGCCAACTTCTCTAAACCCAGGCTTTCTAATGAACTATGCTATCATCATGGCTTCCTTCCCCAGTTCTACGCTGCCTTACGAACTAGCCATCGTACAGCAGATGGTTACTCCTTACTCAGGCGTACTGGCGGGTGGCAACTTCAACCAGGACAATCGTCCGGTGACGCTGGGCAACTGGAACAATTATTACCGGGAAGTGATCAAGCATACCACCGATGTGATGCAGATGACGATGGAGGATGAAAGCAAAACCAATCTTTATCAAATGGCCCGGATATGGTACTCACTGGCAGCCATGATTCTCACCGATACTTATGGTGAAGTTCCCTATTTTGATGCAGGACTTGGATATTTGGAAGGTATCGCTACACCACAGTACGATCCGCAACAGCAAATTTACCAGGCTTTGCTCACGGTGCTGGAGCAGGCGACGGCTAATTTGGACGATACAAAAAGCATCGAAACAGGTGATGTGTTGTACGGCGGCGACGTGGAAAAATGGAAAAGGTTCGGTAATTCTCTGATGCTGAGAGCGGCTATGCGCCTATCCAAAGTTGATACAGACCTGGCCAGTGAGTATGTGGCCAAAGCTGTAGCAGGAGGGCTGATGCAAGCCAATGCAGATAATGCCGCCATCCGGCATGACTTCAATTATGTTAATCCGGTAGGAAATATTCTGAACGCTACGGAAGCCAATAACTTTTACTTGGCCAAGCCTTTTGTAGATTACCTGAGTAGCAATAACGACCCCCGTTTAGCATCCATTGCCGTGCGGTATGTAGGAGCTACCAGTGGCCCGGACCAGAATAGTGCGATCGACGGTACTCCACCCGAAAACGTATACGTATCCACAATCCCTGCCGATCAGGTTGGTATGCCGATGGGGTTCGATAACGCCACCATCATTCCGGTAGCAGAAAGCCAGGGGCTGGCCAGTTTTTATGATTATTCTCAGCTGGACCGCACCCGGATGGGCAAACGTGACGCGCCTGCTTACCTGGTTACCTATGCTGAAACACAGCTGTTGCTGGCAGAAGCAGTCATTCGGGGATGGGTGCAAGGCAACGCGGCTGGTTTATTTGAAGAAGGTATCAGAGCCGATATGGAACAACTGGCTGAATATGGTGAAGATACGGCTGTACCCCCGGAAGCCATAGAAGCGTATATCCAGGCGCATCCGCTCAACACCGCCAATGCGTTGGAACAGATCAACAACCAATACTGGGTGGCTTCTTTCCTGAATGGACCCGAAGCTTTTGCTAATTTCCGGCGCACTGGGTATCCTATACTAACACCCAATCCCTTTCCTGGCAGTGAGATTCAGGGTGATTTTATCCACCGGTTGACCTATCCTGATGCAGAATTTGCCGTTAATACCGGCCATATCCGGGAAGCCATCAGCCGACAGGGGCCAGATAACCTGGATACACAGGTGTGGTGGGATGTAGAGCAGTAAACTTGTGGCAGTTTACTTTATTTGAAAAAAAATTCTTTGAAAAAGTAAAATGATTGGTTAACATTCCAATCGCTTTTCAATAGCATCTTAATGTGTACTTACAACAACCTGATCATGAAACAATTCCTATGTTTATTTTCTCTCATTCTCCTCTTGCAGAGTGAACTTCAGGCGCAGTCTATCGCCTTAACCCAAACACAAATGACCCACCTCACTTCTCAATGGAAAGGGGAGCGGTATGATGATGGCCGCCCGAAGGTGCCGGACAATGTTCTGAAGAGAATCAAAAATATCTCCATCGAGGAAGCCTGGGGAGTGCTGCGCAACAAAGGCTACCAAAACCAGTTTGAAGGCAACTGGATGATGTTGCATGAGGAAGAACCTATCGTAGGGCGAGCACTCACAGCACAATATATGCCCTCACGGCCCGATATGGAGGAAATGATCAGCAAAGAAGGGAAAGGGCAGGGACGAATCGGCAGTTCAAATTCCTGGCCTATCGACGAGCTAAAGCAGGGCGACGTGTATGTGGCCGATGGCTACGGTAAAATCGTGGACGGCACGCTGATCGGAGACAACCTGGGCAACTCTATCTATGCCAAATCCGGTAATGGGGTGGTCTTTGATGGTTCGGTTAGAGACATTGCAGGGCTGGAACAGATCAAAGGATTCAATGCTTTTGTCCGTGGCTGGGACCCTTCTTATATCCGGGACATGATGCTGACCGGGCTGAATACGCCTATCCGCATAGGCCGTGCCACCGTGTTGCCAGGCGATGTGGTGCTTGCCAAGCGGGAAGGCGTGGTTTTTATCCCGGCTTACCTGGCAGAAGAGGTGCTCATCAATGCCGAATTTATTGCACTCAGAGACCAGTATGGCCACCAGATGCTCCGCGAAGGTAAATACACACCCGGTCAGATTGACACCCAATGGACTGATGAGATCAAAAATAACTTTATGGGTTGGCTGGACAAAAATCCGGACAAGCTGCCCATGTCAAGGCAGGAGCTGGATGCCTTTCTCAAAGACAGAACCTGGTGATCATCATAAATACCCTTTTATATATCATATTTTTAACAACCTAACACTTCAAATCTCATGAAAAGTATCATACAACAAATCACCGCTGATAATAAGCAGCGGGAACAGGCAGCAGCAAAGGCGGTGCAGCAGGAAATACTGCATCCTGCCACAGATAATAAACGGCGTAATTTTCTGAAAAAAACAGCTTTGGGAGGTATGAGCCTGAGCGCATTGATGGGACTGTCTTTTGAAGATACGATGGCCCAAACCACCTCTAAAGTCAAGCGTGCTTCCAGTCCTTCCGATCTTAAGATCACAGATTTACGCTACGCAGTTGTACAAAATGTAGGGCGCACGCCTATCATCCGTATTGATACCAACCAGGGTATTTACGGTCTGGGAGAAGTGCGGGATGGTGCAGACGAACGCTACGCGCTGATGCTCAAAAGCCGCCTGTTGGGGCAAAATCCCTGCAATGTGGAAATGCTGTTTAGAAGTATCAAGCAGTTTGGTGGCCCCAGTCGGCAGGCCGGTGGGGTATGCGGCGTGGAAATGGCTCTCTGGGATTTGTGCGGCAAAGCCTATGACGTACCTGCCTGGCAGTTGCTGGGTGGCCGGTATCGCGATAAAGTGCGCATGTACGCTGACACGCCAGAGGCAGATTCTCCTGAAGAACAGATAAAGCTTATCAAATACCGGATAGAAGACCAGGGTTATACCTGGCTGAAAATGGATGTCTCCATCTCCGAACTCAAAGACATACCCGGTGCCCTGGTGAACGACAAATACTGGAAAGATAGCAAGGGCAATCTTTCGCAGTGGCAGGGAGATTATATGTCGTATGCCAATACCATGCATCCGTTTACACAGGTGCAGATCACGGATAAAGGTTTGGAGGAACTGGCTTCCATCGTAGAAAATATCAGAAATGTGATAGGATATGAGATTCCGCTTTCTACCGATCATTATGGTCACTTTGATGTGAACAATGGTATTCGCCTGGGCAAAGCCCTGGAAAAATACCGGCTGGCCTGGTTAGAGGACGTGGTGCCCTGGCAATATACGGAGCAGTGGAAACAATTGTCTGACGCTTTGGAAACGCCCATGCTCACGGGCGAAGATATTTATTTGCTGGAAGGCTTTAAACCGCTTATTGAAGCCCGTGCCGTGGATATCGTGCATCCGGATCTGGTTTCTTCCGGAGGGCTTTTGGAGACCAAGCGGATCGGTGATTATGCAGAAGAACACGGCATCGCAATGGCGTTGCACCAGGCCGGAACGCCCATTTCATTCATGGCCAATGTGCATTGTGCAGCAGCAACGCAAAACTTTCTGTCATTGGAACACCATTCTGTAGATGTACCCTGGTGGACAGATATGGTAAAGACTACAGACGGCAGGAAGCTGTTTGAAAAAGGGTTTGCCAACGTGCCCCTGGAAGCCCCAGGGCTAGGCATTGAGCTCAACGATGAAGTGGTAAAACAACATCTGAGTCCAATGGATAAAAGCTATTTTGCTCCCACCAAAGAGTGGGATAACATTCGTTCACACGACAGATCATTTAGTTGATGAAATATAAGAAACTCTACCAGATAATATTGATCTTAGCTGCTGTATGTGCTTTGGCGGTGTTGGTGTTGTTACTTTTGGGATATGGAGAAGAAATAGGCTGGTTGCTGACGGGCTTTTTTGTATGTCTGGCAATAGGATTCAGAGGATATGCCAGGCTGCAAGGCTTCTCTTTCACCGTCATCATCTTTGCGGCGGTCACCATCAGTATGTTCTATCCTTCGTATTTTCAGGAGATCAATGGGTTTGACCTGAAAAACCTGATCACGCCTTTGCTGCAAATCATCATGTTTGGTATGGGTACGGCCATGAGCCTGCGCGATTTTGCCGCAGTGGTGAAGATGCCCAAAGGCGTGCTGGTAGGCGTAGTCTGTCAGTTTACCATCATGCCTTTTGTTGGCTTTACCCTGGCCAATCTGCTGGGTGTAGATCCGGAGATCGCTGCGGGTATTATCCTCATCGGGGCTTCGCCCAGCGGACTGGCCTCTAATGTGATGGCCTACCTGTCTAGGGCCAACCTGGCACTTTCTGTGACACTCACCGCCTTTGCTACGCTGCTGGCACCCTTGATCACACCCACGCTGATGGGCTGGCTTGCCGGTGAGTTTGTGCAGGTGGATGTGCTGGACATGATGTGGAGCATGGTCAAGATGATTGTGTTGCCAGTTTTTGCAGGACTGTTGTTCAACTATTTTGCTCATGGCCGCTTCAAGTGGCTCGATGATGCCATGCCACTGATTTCTATGTTTGGCATTGCCTACATCATCACTATCATTACTGCCGCAGGCCGCGATAACTTACTGGACGTGGGTGCGTTGCTCATCGTAGCTGGTATCTTTCATAATGTGTCCGGTTATTTTCTGGGGTATTGGGGCGGCAGGTTATGCAGCCTGCCCGAGCGGGATTGCCGCACGATTGCCTTCGAGGTAGGCATGCAAAACGGTGGACTGGCCTCCGCCCTTGCCAATGAGATGGGCAGGGTAGCTACTGTAGGACTGGCACCTGCAATCTTTGGCCCGGTAATGAATATCACAGGTTCTATGCTGGCATCTTACTGGAGAGACAAACCCTTGATGAAAAGCAAGGCTCCACCAGCATAGATTCTTACGGTTTGCCGCGCACTCATAGTGCCGAGTATGCCTATCTTCTTCCTGGTTTCTTTCACCAACATTTTGGTTTTGCGCATATCCTCTGCAAGTATTTGCAGCATTTCGTTGTACCATCGATTGTCGCTTTGGTTTCCTTTGTTCTCGTCCGTCGTTTTCTGGTTTTTAGGAATGTTGATACAATAAAGTAATCCACAATATAAACGTAACCACGGCCTTGTGCCGCCGTGGCGCGGTACTCACAGGCCGTCTGAGGGGTTTAGACCGGGCCTCGGTGGCCAGGGGGTGCTCCGCACAAACCCAGGAGTTAAGTTGAATATGTTATTTATTCGCCATTCCTTAGTAAAACTGTTACTAAACAAAGCTCATATGAAATCATCCATCAGGCTAGTTTGCAGGATGGTGTCATATCATAGGCGTAACTAGCTTCAGCTTGCATCTGAAAACTACGCGTCCCGGACTACGCGTCCCGGACTACGCGTCCCGGACTACGCGTCCCGGACTACGCGTCCCGGACTACGCGTCCCGGACTTCGCTTTGGTTACAAGCGATGCGCCGCCGCGGTCGAAGCGAGGGAAGAGGGGCAACTTTAAGGAATTATCTATCTATCCTAAATAAGGACGGAGCAGGTGGCTACGGGAGCTATGGCGGAGCCTTCGGGTGGCTTTTTCTTTGATCTGACGGACGCGCTCACGGGTCATGTTGTATTTCTGGCCGATCTCTTCCAGGGTCATAGCCTGCTCACCGTTAAGCCCAAAATAATAGCCGAGCATATCGGCTTCCCTTTGGGTGAGGGTGGCCAGCGCCCTTTCCAGTTCGCCGCGCAGAGAATCTGACATCAGGGCTGCGTCAGGTGTCTGGTCGGTATTGCTTTCCAATACATCGAGCAAGCCGTTTTCCTCTCCGCTTACAAACGGCGCATCAATGGATACATGCCGTCCGGAGTTTTTCAGGTTGATGATGATCTCATCTTCAGTCATTTCCAATATCTCTGCCAACTCTTCTGTGGAAGGCTCGCGCTGAAACTTTTGCTCCAGTTCAGAAAACGACTTAGAGATTTTGTTGAGCGAACCCACCCGGTTGAGCGGTAACCGTACGATTCTGGACTGCTCGGCAATGGCTTGCATGATAGACTGGCGTATCCACCATACGGCATATGAAATAAATTTGAAACCCCGTGTTTCGTCAAACCGCATGGCTGCTTTGATCAGTCCCAGGTTGCCTTCGTTGATCAGGTCGCCCAGCGTAAGTCCCGGACTCTGGTATTGCTTGGCTACGGAAACTACAAACCGGAGGTTGGCTTTGGTGAGCTTCTCGAGGGCAATTTGGTCGCCTTCTCTGATCCTTTTGGCCAGTTCCACTTCCTCGTCAGCGGTGATGAGGCTCACTTTGCCTATCTCTTGTAAGTACTTGTCGAGGGACTGGCTCTCGCGGTTGGTTATTTGTTTACTGATCTTTAATTGTCTCATAGTATAGGGTAGTTACGCTATTGGCAAAGATATTGTCAGAAAAGATACTAGAAAAAGTAAATGTCCCGACTTTTTTAAAGATACGCTAATTTTCTGACATTGAAAGTATGGTTTTGTTCAGATTGTTTTCACGCTTAGCGTATTATTTACCTTTTTATGAGATAAAACACAGCCAGATCAGGCTCTTTTGGTTTTCATCTGCTTCTTTTTCCATTGCTTGTAAGATGTAATGGTCTGGCGGCATTGCTGGGCGTTCCAGGTTTTGGCCTCATCGGTGCTGATATGTTTGGGAAGTGAGGCATTGGTCTGGCCATCGGTGACATACAGGCCGTATTTTCCGGTAAGAATCGTGTATCGTTTGCCTACCACGGCAACGGTATTCTTCTCCATCTCGGCATCCCGTGTTGTTTCGTAGGCTCTGCGTTGTTCTATGATAGTGATGGCTTCGGGGAGTTCGACTTGGTTCGGTTCTTTGATTTCTACGTGATAAAACTTACCTTTGTGCAGCAGATACGTACCAAACTGTCCTTTGCCTGCTCTAACCATCTGTTCTTCAAATAAGCCGATCTCTGTCTGGTCTGCCACCTCCCGTTTTTCTCCCTGGTAGTGTGCACCTGCCTCTGATAGATTCTTCACAATGTCGTGCGTATACTTATGAATGGCTTCTATAAACTGCTCATATGCCCGTTCTCCTCTGGCAATCAGGTTGAGCGACTTTTCCCACCGCCCCGTCAGATCAACGCTTGCAATGGAGCGGTCTTTCACCAGTTCATACACCTGCAAACCCTTCTCAGTGGGAAGTAGCTTCTTTTTATCTCTGATGATATACTCTCTGGTAAAAAGGGTTTCTATAACGCTGGCGCGGGTGGCAGGCGTACCTAGTCCGCATTCTTTGATTGCTTCTTTGAGTTCTTCGTCTTCCAGGTCTTTGCCTGCCGTTTCCATGAGCTTCAGCAAAGATGCTTCTGCATGAATCGGCTTGGCTTTGGTCATCTTTTTAACCACAGCAGGATCACTGACCGGTAATATATCTCCTTTGGCTACTTTAGGCAATTCCTGGTCTTCATCATCGTCAGTCTTCTCATTGCCCTTTTGCCGGGACTCATATTCCACCTCGCGCCAGCCAGGTACTACAATGACCGTTCCCGAGGCTTTGAATAGCAGCTCTCCGCACATAAACTCCAGTTTGGTGACTTCCTTTTGACAAACCGGTGAGAAAGCCGCCAGGAAGCGCGTCACGATCAGCGCATACACTTTTTTCTCTATAGCAGACAAATGTGCTTTTGTTGGGTCGGTTTCGGTAGGTAGCAGGGCATGGTGATCGGTCACTTTTTTGCCATTGATGGGCCTGCGAGAGATTGGATGTTTTTTGAGTTCCTGCACAAACGGCGCAAATCTTGGAATGTTGGCTACCACATCCACAAGTGCCGGGATGCCTTCGTACATATCTTCGGTGAGGTAGCGCGAACCGGTGCGGGGGTAGGTGATAAGCTTGTGCTTTTCGTACAGGTCCTGGGCAATGTTGAGCGTGTCTTGCGCCGACAGGCTGAATTTTCTGTTGGCTTCTTGTTGCAGGCTGGTCAGGTCAAAAAGCAGCGGCGCGTACTCGTTCACCTTTTTGGTTTCTGCTTTGGTGCAGGTGGCCAGGGTAGTGAGTTGCTGCAAAGCTGCCTGTGCCTTTTCTTCCTCCCGAAATGAGGCTTCGTACGTTGCCCGGAACACTTGGCTGTCTTTTTCCAGCATAATATACAGCATCCAGTAGGGTTCCGGTGTAAAATCTCTGTGCTCAATAGCATCCAGTAGGGTTCCGGTGTAAAATCTCTGTGCTCAATATAGCGGGAGCAGATCATGGCCAGTACGGGAGTTTGTACCCGCCCAAGCGACAGTACCGTTTTGGAATAAGCCGAAAGCGTGAGGCAGCGCGTAGCATTGATACCCACCATCCAGTCGGCTTCGGAACGGGAGCGGGCGGCATCTGCCAGGTGATTATATTCGGTACCCGGTTTGAGGTTGCGAAAGCCGTCCAGGATGGCTTTGTCTGTTTGAGAAGAAATCCAGAGGCGTTTGAAAGGCACCTTACACTGACACATCTGGTAGATATAGCGGAAGATCAGTTCTCCTTCCCGTCCGGCATCCGTACCCACCACGATTTCAGTGGCCCGGTCGAACAAGCTTTTGATGGTATTGAACTGTTTACGGGCACCCTCGTTGCTGCTCACTGCCAGTTTGAAACGCTCGGGCACGATGGGCAGATCGGCAAGACGCCATTTCTCAAAACCATATTCTTTAGGGTCAGCCAGTTCTACCAAATGGCCGAAAGCCCAGGTAATGCATACCCCTTCGCGCTCAAAGTAACCGTCTTTACGAGACTTTACCTTGAGCACACGGGCATATTCCCGGGCTACAGAGGGCTTTTCTGCAATAATTACTCTCATTCCATGTCATTCAACAGATCGGTCATGAGCAGGCATTGCTGCATACTGATGGCCATTGCATAAAGTTTGGCTTTAGGAATATCTTCGCCCAGCCTTACCTTCAATTGGTCGGCAATGATCTCAATCTCTTCCATCTGGATGTCAACATTCTCTCGTATCACGTCTTTGTCGTGTTGGCAAAGTCCGTCTTCTTCTTCATCAGTTACTTTTCTCATCTTTGTGATATTAAAACTTTTCGTTAGTGTAAAGATACTAAAGTTCAGAAAACAACAGGCAATCAGCAGCAGGCTACTTCACTTAATTTAGTCTCTACCGATGTTGCTGCGAAAAGCAAGGTAATGCTGAGAGTACAGCTAATACTTCTAATGTAAACGTAAAAGCAACTGTCTGCGGAAAAAAGCAATTCTATCAAAAACGTATATTTGTACGGAAAATAACTCAAGGTAAACTGTAGGTTTACATTAAAATTTCATTGTCATTTACTAAGTAGTTACCTTTCAATCTTTAACTTATAATTTTTATCAAGCATATTTTTAGGTTACCATTTATTATAAGTTAAGCTGAAAAAATAGCGAGTTTAACCGATGCTTCCTTTAGTCTTGGTGTCTACGATGTAGAAACTGCGCGAAAAAATCAGAGCAAAGGGAGGAAGATTAAGGGAAAAAATAATTGTAGTACGATAAATTTTTATTATGAAACGCTTAACGCTCTTTTTTTCAATCTCGGTGAGTATATTAGGTGTATCTGGTTGTGAAAAACCTGTTTGTTGTGAGCCAGGGCCTGACCCTTTTTTAGCGACAGTGCTCACAGTAGAAAACGCTAATTATCTAAAGCAATACGGTGATTCAGTGGAGCTATATTACTTCAACGGCAATAGCAAAAAATCCTTAGATATAATAATAAATCCCTATGGAGACTCGTCCTTCCTTGACGGCGGAAATATTGCTTTTTTAAGTATGGAAGGGACAAAAGATTTTTACTTAGAAGCGCATGGAGATATAGACACTCTATACGTAGATGTAAATAAGAATAGTAAATACGAAAGTGTAGCATTTAACGGTAAGACAGCGAAAACACTTAAAGCATCAATTCCTGGCGTTCCTATTTATGTTTTGCAGAAGTAAAAAAGAACCCTTGGTTTATCATATTTGGGGGTTTTATAACTTATATTGTAGAGCAGTTGCCAACTCTTAAATTCCTCATCAACTGGCTATTCCTATCAAGCTGCTTCTCCACAAGAATTTTTTCAATAACTCTACCCCACAATTTGCGTCATTTTTTGCCTCTAGCAAGGATATGTCGCTGGAGGAATTGGAGGAACTAAAAAAGATCATACAACAACAAATTGAAACCAAGAGGAAATGATTGTCTATATCATAGTATCTACGGCAAGTCTTGCGCTCTTATGTGTGTGCTTTCTTTTTCTGTTCAGTAGAGATAAATACTTAATATTCAATAGAATCTTGTGTTAGCATCAGTCACAATCTCACTGCTTTCACCCGTAATCTTACCTGCCGTTGCAAGTTTGAGTTCTCACAGAATAGCAACACAAATACCAACGGGTTTTATTGAACAAGGAAGCTCTATGATGCAGTATGCTAGTTCAATAATAATAAATAGCGTTGATTCTAATAAATCGCCCAATGTCGCAATAGAATTTATCTTTCTAGGAATATATCTAATGGGTTTGGTACTGATGGCTTATCGCTATGCAAGCAATGTATTACTTATCAAAAGTCTTATTAACGATAATGAGGTTAGCGATTATCAACAGGTCAAGCGGGTGTTAGTAAAGACAGCCATTTATCCATTCAGCTTTGGCAGGTATATTTTCGTCAACAAGCATGATTATACCCAAGGTTGTATAGATGATGATATTGTTGCGCATGAAAAAGCGCATATCAATCAACATCATACGCTCGACGTGATGTTTATCGAATTGGTGCTCATATTTTATTGGTTCAACCCGTTTTTGTGGCTGTATCGTATCGCCTTGAAAGCCAATCACGAATATACGGCTGATAATTGCATTGTCAGGCACAGACGACATTTTGCTGACTACTGTCAAAAACTTCTTGACTATACAAATGCTTTGACCAACCCGCTCTTAGGAAGCGGCTTTAATTATTCTCTCATCAAAAACAGAATCATCATGATCCATCGCACAAAATCCTCGTTGATCTGGTTTGGACACAAACTGGGCATTGTTATTATTGTTGTTTTTTTGGCAGGGATGGCTTTTCCTCTCGCAAATATATTTTTACAGCATGTTTCCGCTCAGGCACAAACATCATCATCTAACGTACCAAAAGGCTGGTATAAAACTGGCAGCCATCCTGCTTCTTACGACACTGGAACCTCTAAAATGAATGGAGGAATGGTAGCTTTCCTTAAATCGTCAGAAAAACAAATAGAAGGTTTCGGCACCGTCATGCAGATGGTTTCCCCCGACGAATACAAAGGAAAACGCGTAAAACTAAGTGCAAAAATTAAAACAGAAGGTGTGACGAGATGGTGTGGATTATGGTTTAGAGTAGATGGAGCTGGTGACAAAAAGCTGGCTTTTGATAATATGCAAGATCGTCCTATCGAAGGAACTACAGATTGGCAGCAGTATGAAATTGTATTAGACGTAAGCCAAGAAAGCATAGCGATTGCCTATGGTGTATTGTTAAGTGGTACAGGTGCTGTTTGGATTGATGATGTAAATTTTGACGTGGTGAATACTAATATTCCTACAACTTCTATCAAAATGCCTCAGGGTATACCTAAGGTTCCAAGCAATTTGGATTTTGAACAGTGAGTCACCGTGTCATATACAAAAGTATCCTGCCTGATTTTTTAAGTGTTTATTTATCGTACAAATCAGTTTCTTTTATTTCTTTTACTTCTTTAAACAATTCATTGATTGCAGGATAAGCTTCTTCATTGCTTACCCGGTAAATCTCCTGTAAGAGATCGGTTGACGTTGGTTTTGGATGAGGGTACTTATATTTTTGCAGAAAATTTCTTAGTGCACGATTGACTTGGTCTTCGCCGATCATTTCACTCAACAAATACATCACTACTGCTCCTTTGGAATAACTCAATAGCGTATTGTCAGGCAGCAGACGATACAGGGGTTGTTCCTGGGTAAATCCTCGCTCATTCTGATACATCTCCAGGTACGTTTTTACATGCTCGATAAGCTTTTGTTTTCCATACATCTTTTTGATCAGCATCATTTCGGTATACATGGCTAGCGTCTCGGTCATCAGGGCGGCTCCGGCACGGTCATCGGGCGAGATTTGGCTGTTTCCCCACCATGCATGAGATAGCTCGTGTCCTGCCAGTTCATTGATCACATCCTGCTGTTTATCGGCTTTGATATTGGCATGAAACGTTCTGTTTTCAGTCATAAAGATGGTTTCCGGATAGGCAGTGGCCGCAAAACCTTTGGTAAAGGCCGATACTTCGGCAAAACGAATGGTCTTGAAAGGATAAGCACCAAAATTTGCTTCGCAATAGTCTATGGTACGTTTTGCATTTTCCAGCAAATAATCCACATTTTCGTAATGAGCCGGATGATAGTATATTTCAAAGCTTTTTCCCTGATAAGCTTCTTTTCTGATGGCGTAGTTTGCCGATGAAATGGCAAAGCGAAAGGGAACAGAAGTTGTTGTTTTATAGTGAAAATAATTTCTGTTGTCTGATGGCCACTGACGTATTAATTCTCCAATTCCGATAGCGGTTTGTTGGCCACTGGTAGAAACAATCATATCCAAACTGATGAAATCATCATTTTTGCTTCTGGGAGCATCGAATGCTGTGATGGATGTGGCGATGCCCAAGTGATACTGCTGCCTTACGGTTTCTCCTTGTATCTCATTATCGGCTAAGTAGCCAAATGTAGGATAGTAACAACTGATACGCATAAAAGAGCCATTTTCTACCATCGCATTGAAAGACGCGTGTCCGTTCACGGCTTTCCAGTCATAAGACATATCAAAGCTGAAGTGTGCTTTATGGGTGGGTAATAGGGGTTGATTTAGCGAGATGACCTCGTATTGTTTTTTGATAGATTTCGTTTCATTTCCACTAATCAGCACAGCTTGATGGATGGTGAAATCATCGACAAAATTGACCAATATTTGATGGATCGGTTGATGGGTTTTGTTCTCTAGAGCATAGGTTCCGGTAATATGATAAGCATTTTTGTCAGGGTACAGATCAATGGTAGTTTGCACGTCGGTGACAGTTGGTTGCAGAAAATTCTGGAATTTTCTATACTGTTGTTCGTATCTGGCCTGTGCTAGCAACGTTGTTGCCTTGTCTTTGACGGTGTAGCCGTTCATTGATTTTTCTCCAGAGTATATAGCTATTATCCATAATAAAACGAATACAGAAGTCGGCTTCCATTTCTTTAAATTTTTCTTAGAAACAGCAACAATGATCATCAGGATGATGACCACGGTCATTCCAAATATCAATCGCCAGACAAAAGCATTCTGATAGATGCCAAAACCGTTCATATCGCTATAATCGTTACTCAACGGCTGGAAGAATTTCAGCAAGGGGAAGGAAACTACTGTTTTACCCAATGAAGTGGCCAGCAGTAGGGCAAATAAAGCGGTAGCCGCCAATCCACTTGCCCTTTGGTTCACTACTTTTTGAATCAGCAGCAACGCGCCACTAAGCACGATCAGCGGCATAGCATTGAACAAAAAGACGCTGGCATATACCAGCCATTCAATGGTTGGATACTTAAATATCAGTTGAAAAACGATTCCTTCCAAAATCATGAAGCCACTGAACAGCAAAATAATCAGGCTCAAGGAGGCCCATTTTGCGTAGAATCCTGCCTTGATATGGATGGTCGAATGTTCAATCAAATAAAAATTTGTGTTTTTACTTCGCCAAAAAATTTCTTGAACATAATACAGCACAGCGATCAAACAGAGGGGATGAAAACTTTGAATGACCGTCTGTACCATCAACCCTGAGCTGGCATATTGCTGGGGAATCCTGCTACCTTTCTCAATGGCAGCATACATTTCCATACCCACATAGAACAGCATCCCCAGGGCCGTCATTACAAAGGCGATACTTTTAAACGTATACGTCAAATCAATTTTCACCAATGAAAAAAAAGCGAGCCAATGCGCCTTAAAACCGTAGGTTGTTTTCACCGGCCTATAAGCACCAATTGGAGTAATTTTATCTAAACCGTGGGTATTTCTGGCATTCCCGGTGTTGGAATTTAAGCGGAATGAAGATCGAGTAGCACTTACAATTAATAGGCCCGTTGAAATCAATAAAACTATGACACGATTGATTAAAAATACGCCATTCAGTGAGATCAATTGTGTGTTTCTTTGCAGCACTGACCAACCTGATGTTTGGTAAAAGAAGGCCGACAAGCCAAAAGGATCTGCAAAAGCAGCAATGGTTCTTGCATGTGCTGACTGTGGCATACTTTGGGCCATCAACGGTGAACCGGAATAAAGCAGGGCGGCCATATAAGCAATATAAAGCAACAGACCGCCCACATACACCAAAAGCTTGTTCTTCGAAAACCAGCCAATAAAACTTACCACCGAAGTAGTAAATAGCGTGTTGACAAACCCAAACATCAGGAAGGCAAAAACATAGGATGAAGCATCAAAGTCAATTAGTTTTTCTGACGTATACTTGAATGACTGTGCTATGAAAAAGTTTATCGTAAATAAGAGAAGGTATAGAATAGTGAGGGTAATCAAGGCCAAAAACCTACCAAAAACAAAGTGAGTTCTTTTGATAGGAAGGCTAAAAATCAAGGAATCGAATCGGGCATCTGCTTCTCTGAATATCAATTGAGATGCCATTGCGGTACTGAAAAAAATGGTGGTCAGGCTTAAAAGACCAGTTACGTAGCTAAGTTGGTACGGCGAATTTTTTAAAATATCATCTCCTAGGGAAAAATTAGACACGCTTCCCGCACCAAATCCCAAAATTGAGAGCAGCACTAACAGCCAATAAAAGCCCCACCGTCGGGAATATATGGTGACATCGAAGATAAATATAGCACTCATCTGAATTTCAATGTGGTAAAGTACACATCTTCCAAGGTTGGTTTTACTGCTTTTGAACCTGCTATCGGTATTGCTGAAAGAATACGAATGCGCCTTTTCCCCTCCGCAAATTGAGAGGATAGTACCTGATATCCGCGGTGATCGTTTTCCGATTCGGATGTAGCTAACTGCTTTTGCCAAATTTTGCCCCTTAGTGCTTGCATAAAATCTTTTGGGCGTCCACACGCCAGCACAGTTCCTGCCTAGATGATTGCCATTTTGGAGCAAAGATTATTGACATCTTCCACCAGATGGGTGGATAGAATTATGATCATTTCTTCGCTTATTTCACTCAGTAAGCGGTTGAACCGGTTTCGTTCTTCGGGGTCAAGTCCGGCAGTAGGTTCATCGACAAGCACAATTTTCGGATTTCCGAGCAACGCTTGTGCAATACCAAACCGTTGTCGCATACCCCCCGAAAAGGTATGAACCTCTTTTTTTCGGTGTGCGTATAGATTGACTTTATCCAGCAATGTCAACAGTTGCGCTCTTCTTTCACGGTAATTGACAATTCCTTTGAGCATGGCCAAATGTTCCAGCAAAGTATAGGCAGAAACGTTGGGGTAAACGCCAAAGTCCTGCGGTAAAAACCCGAGCTGCCTTTTGATGATGTCCGGTTCTTTGATGACATCCTTGTTATTGAAAATGATTTGACCGCTATCTGGCTTTTGTAGCCCAACAATGGTTTTCATAAGCGAAGATTTCCCGGAACCATTGGGTCCGAGTAAACCAAACATGCCATTGCTCACCTCCAGTGAAATGTTGTTAATTGCTTTTACACCATTTTGGTAGGTTTTCGTTAAGTTTTTAATGCATAATGTATTTACCATCTTTTTAGTATTTAAGCAATATACATCCTGTATCTCTGTTCAGAGACTTTGAAGATGCCACTACTACATATGGATATATTATCGCGTTGATGCTACGTACTCCAAAACGTCACCGGGTTGACAATCAAGAATTTTACAAATACCTTCCAGAGTATCAAAACGGATACCTTTGGCTTTTCCTGTTTTTAAAATAGATAAATTAGCTGCGGTGATTCCTAATTTTTCTGCCAATTCTTTGCTTGGCATTTTACGTTTAGCAAGCATCACATCTACATTGACAACAATTGGCATATGCTATATCATTAAATCTTGTTCGTTCTGTAAATACAGCCCTTGTTTGAATATAGCCGCTAAAAAATAGACAAATACGCCAAGGACAAAATGTAACATGACCAGCACCATTACTTCTATATCCGCCATGCCAAACATAGCGGCAAGCAAGACAGCGACTGATGGGATAATTAGGTTGCTCAGGTAAAACCATTGTAAATGCCTAACACCATTTTGGGTAAACAACTTAGTATGGGTAAAAACCTTAAAAACGTTACTCACCAGCAGAAAGAAAATGCTATAAAGCGTCAAAGGAAGTAAAAAATCAAAAAAGATGTAGGGCAAATTATTGGCACCGGTTAGCATGGATTCTTGTGTGAGCGGTAACAGAACAGAAAAACATTGACCGTTTTCCTTAAAAGCCAAAAACCAACCAGTCATCAAACAAATCGCTGAATAGAGAGTCAGTAATCCATAAAAGGCAGCAAAAAACCTGGTGGTATATAATAAGACTTTAGCCACTACTTTGACATTATTCATTTTTAAATAATTTGATTTGTTTCTGCAAAAGAGCAATAAATTATTGTAAAACAATAATTTATTGCATAATATTTTTTTATTCTGATTGAGAATTTAGATGAATTCTTTGATAATGGCGTTTTAACCCAGATACGAAAAGCTACTCAGCTAGTTCTATTCCTTTGGTATTTGAGCCAATACAAAATATATGTAACTAAAGTTATATTAAACGATATAGTATAGAGGCTTTTAAAAGTGAGCCATGACCCTGCCGGTGTAAAGTTCATCATCTTGCTCTACACATCTTATCTAAGAGCAGAATATCTTAAAGAATATTCTTTATGATACGGTTTAGATTAGATTCTTTTTAATAATTTACACTTGCAGTATGTTCTACCAAGCTAAATCACAAACCTACTTATGAAACGCACGCTTTTCCTGACGCTCTCTTTTCACTTGATCACATTCTCAACTTTCTTTCTCCTTTCAGAAAAACACATCCGGATCAATAGTCAGCCAATGAAGGAGTTGGAAAATAATCCGCAGCCAAAAGAGCTTCCTCGTATTGCCATTGCCGGACTATCCACAGAATCAAGTACATTTTCTCCAGCACTTACGCATGAAGAAGCTTTTCACGCCAGACAGGGCGATGAGGTTTTCACCTCTTATCCGTTTTTGTCTCAAGATTCATTGGATCGGAGCCGGGCAAATTGGTTTCCTACTTTGGTAGGTGGGGCTTCACCTGGAGGTGCTGTCACCTGTGAGGCATACGAATCTTTGGTCAAACAAACCCTTGATTTGCTCAAAAAAAATCTGCCCTACGATGGCCTTTATTTTGATATTCATGGGGCTATGAGTGTGGTAGGTCTTGATGATCCTGAGGGTGACTTTATCGTTAGAATTCGGGAAGTAATAGGTAAGAAAACCATTATTTCAACCTCTATGGATTTGCATGGCAATGTTTCATGGCGCCTGGCACAAAATACCGATTTGATCACCTGTTTCCGCATGGCTCCTCACGAAGATCGTATGCAAACCAAGCAGCGGGCCGTAGACAATCTGTTGCAAAGGATTGAAACAGGCAAAGGAAAACCTGCCTACAAAGCCTGGATTCCAGTGCCTATATTACTACCAGGCGAAAAAACAAGTACCAGGGTGGAACCAGGAAAGAGCTTATATGCTAAAGTAGATCCTGTTACAAAACAAGAAGGAGTCATTGATGCGGCCATATGGATTGGTTATGCCTGGGCCGATGAACCACGCAACCATGCGGTGGTGATGGTAACCGGAGATGATAAAGCAAAAGTAACCAATACAGCAGAGCAACTGGCAAACAGCTTTTGGAATGTAAGAGCTGAATTTGAGTTTGTAGCTCCCACAGATTCTTTACATGGCAGCCTGGATAAGGCAATCGCAAGCAATAAGCACCCTTTCTTTATCAGTGATTCAGGCGATAATCCTACTGCCGGAGGAGCCGGTGACGTTACCTGGACTTTACGGGAAATACTTTCTTGCCCTGAATTTAAATCTGAAAATGGTCCTTCTCTTATTTATGCCTCTATTCCAGGACCGGAATTAGTGAAACAGGCGATAGCAGCAGGAGTGGGTGGAAAAGTAGATGCCTATGTAGGGGCAACCGTTGATGCACGTTTTGCTCCTCCTGTACGGCTTACAGCAACAGTAGAAGCTATGGAAGAAGATAGAGCAGTGGTAGTGAAGGTAGGAAGCTTACATATCATTGTTACTAAAGGGCGTAATGCTTATCATTATGAATCTCAATTCAATAGTCTAGGGCTTAATCCTCGTACTACCGACATAGTTGTGGTAAAGATAGGTTATTTAGTCCCAGAGCTTTATGACATGAGGGCAGACTGGATCATGGCACTTACTCCCGGTGGTGTGGATCAGGACTTGGAAAGTCTTGAGTATAGCCGCATCAAAAGACCTATGTTTCCTTTGGATAAAGACATGAAAAACCCAGATCTTAAAGCTAAATTAGTACCTTCATCCGATGAAATATGATGGTAGAAATGCGTTAGCCAAAGTAAGTTCTGTTTGATGTATACTGGCGAATAGGTTTAATTGCTTCCTAAAACTTATCTTTTTGGTGCAAAAAATTTACCTATTCTTCCAGTTTTGCTATACCTTTTTCATTCTCAAGATTAATAATTTCCTGAACGAGTTTGTATTTCCTTGAAGTTAACAATGCGTTTTCCATAGCTTGTATTTTTTTAAAACAGCCTGTTATCAAATATAAAATCTTTCACTTCAAGTAGCTTCACTTCCGAAAAGCGAGGATGATGTGGGTTCAGTAGATAGTTATATTCCGTAGCCACAATGGCCGATGGCACCTTTACGCACAAATGCTTTTGTGCTCTGACAAAATCATCTCCCATCTGCTTAGTACGCTCATCATCTGCCTGCACTTTCCAATGCCCGGGCAACGTATCCGTCATGATTTCTGTCAGGCTGTCGTCAGGACAAAAGAGTTTGACAAAGGCATAATCATCAGGAATGTAAGCAGGAGGGAAGTGCACCAGGCATTCCAGCAGGCATAGCGAAAGCGTGCCACTGGTATAAAGCATAGCCGTTCCCTTACTGTTCCAACGATTGCCTGTTAGCCTGGCTCCTGTACCTGACATATCTTCAATATACTTTTTCTTGCCAACCCTGTATAATTCCATCATGTCAGGCAAATACGCCGTGCGCAATACGGGTAAGTTCGTCGCGTATCAGCAACATACCCGTGGTGGTATCCAGGAGTTCTACCGGAAGCTGACCATTAAAGTATACGCTGGGATGCCGCACCCAACCGTTGAACTTGTCCAGGCTGCCAAATACTTCTATGCCATACTGGTAGAGTTGTGCCAGTTCAATGGCTTTCTCGGTAGTGGCTTTGTCCAGCTTGCGGTGGTCATCATACCTCTGTAGCGTCCTTTCTGAAATATGAACAGCCTGTGCAATCTCTTTGATGGAAAGAGAAGTCTTCTCAGCCAGCGCAGCCAATGCCAGTTTAGCTATACCAGTCCTGGTGAGATAGATCAAATCCAGGGCATTGTCTATCGGTTTAATACCCAGAGTAGAAGCTCCTCCAAAGTAAGAGAGCAGCGTATCCTGGGTAAGACCTTTTGTTTGGGGCGAAGTGTTTGTATTTTGCATAGCAGTATCAGACATTTGACATAAATATAACGACAGTTGACAGAGCATCCAAATCTTTAAGCTACATTTGTGACACAGGCTTGGCGCAATTGCGCTATCATACAGTTGTTTACACATTCCATATACGCTCGCAGCAGCGGTTAAAGGACAGATTCCAGTCGTTGTCAATGACTTTCTGTACCGGCACAAAGAAAGACTGATCGGTGCGTTTGCGATCAGCCTGAGCAGCCGGATTTTCCAGCATTGTAAGATACTACTGCTTTGTTCCGGTTTGTATGTACGTTTATCACCCAGCGTATAGCCCTCTTTTTCCATACCATAGAACCCTACCTTGCCAGAATCAACAGACGTTGGTTCTAGTAAAAAGCAAGATGGCAATACTCATCCTTGCATAAGGCTTAAACACGCCACTGGGCAGACTAATCACTGCCTGTAGCTAGTGCTTCTCTATTGATATTTCGGCGAATGATCTTGTAGGCTTTTCACCATCTTTCGGACTGGTTTGTTCTCCCTGTTGGGCTACTACCTCATCTTTCTCATCTTCCTGCTCAGGAGCGGTTTCTTCCCAACGCTTCTGGAAAGCTTCAATGCCTTCGCTTAGGGCAATGACTTCCCCTCTGACTAAGTTATAATCTTCATCTATCCATACGTTGTCAAACCTCACTGCTGCCTGCATGGACAGGTAAGGAATGCTCATCACGCCCCAGCCACTAAATACCCCATCCCCACCTCTCACGCCCCTGACTTGCATACTGAAGTCTCCTACCTGCCAGTATTGTCCTGCCATCGCTGTGATCAGAGGCTTGGTGGAACCATTGACAGCAATGACGGGTGCTGCCCCGCAAGCATTGACAATGACTTCCGGGGTAGTAAAGGTTTGTATACTGCTGTAGCGGGAAACATAGTTGTTAAACAAGCTGGCGATTCTTACTTCATACGTAGTCTCTGGTTCCAGGTCACGCAGCACTATCTGGTCTGCATGTGTCTCTATATTGAACCAGGCAAGCTCTTCTTCTCCTTTCTCTGCTTTGCGCCTATAGTCTATTCTATAGCTGTCCGGGTCAATAGACAAGTGCCAGTTGACCAACGCTTTTCTGGCATTCTCGGCATATACACGAATGCCATCGGGTGGATTCAGGATGAGTCCTTCTCCATAGGTAAACGTACAGGTCTGGCTATAGCCTTCGTTTTTGAACATGCTTCTGCCTTCTGTATCTATGGCCCTGACCCTGTAGGCATACTTTTGTCCGGGAATCAAAGCCGATTCTGTTATCCCATACAAGAAGCTTTTCTCGGTGGTGACTGTCTGCAAAAGGGGAATGGATGAACGAATAGCATCTTCAGGGTTTCTATCTTGTGGATATACCTCTACTAAAGTAAATTCGTACTCGGTACTTAAGGCGTTGCCCGGTGAGACATTACCTCCATCCATCCACTGGAACATGATATTAACAGGCTCCTGAAGCTTGATTTCGCCGCCACACCGTGGGGCAGTGATGCGTGGTGGTTCGTTCAGGGTGAACAAAGCCATGAAGCTGGCAGGGGTGCTTAGGACTCTATCAGCACGGCGATAGTCAGTCACTTCCACTGTAAAGCGGTAAAAGCCTTCCGGTAACGCCCGCCGTTGCTCATACTCACTCTGCGAGATACCCGAAAACAATAAGTTGCCACTTTCCAGGTAAGGAGCCAGTGTTTCTCCTGAGATGATCAAAGGCACGCCTCCTTCCAGTGTGATGGGTGGAGGAAGAAAGGCAGGATTCGTTTGCAAGCGGATACCTGCCCCTTCAATCGTGAGGCGCAGGCGTACATCGTGCTGGGGTTCTCTCAGGTCACGCAACAGCAGGTACACTTTCATTTGCTCACTGCCCGGCCTGGCATAGTCAGAGAGATAGACTGAATAAGGCGGTGTCAGCTGCAAGGTGCTGGTGATAGCACGTTGTGCATAAACAGTGACCGGCAGACACAGGGTCAATATCAAAGAGAAGACAGGAAGATATAAGCCTGTTGTATTGCTACAAGTATTGAATATCCTCTTAATATAATTTATCATCGTTGCCCTGTTCATTTTAACCCTATCCTGTACGGTCTTTTGCATCTGCTTTATCCTAATTATCATCGCAGTAGGATTCTGGCTACTTTTTTATCGTATTGGGTGACAAGTCTTAGATAGTACTGACCTGAGGCGTAAGAGCTGATATCAAAGTCAAAGGAATATAGATCCTTGCCTTGCTTGCTGCCGCGACTTAGCTCCTGTCCGCCTGTATCATGCAGGAAAACATACAAATCAGTCTGTGCATACAAGGCTACCTCCACCCGGAAGCGACCATCAGTAGGATTAGGATAGATGGTAATAGACTTGATTCCCTGTGGCCCTGTGGCCAGCCTGCTGTTAGTGGTCTTGTTTTGCTCAGCCGGGAAGAAGATCACCGTCTTGGTCACCGAATCACTGCATGCACTGTAGTAGCCGGTTAGGGTTACCTGGTAGGTGCCTGCCTGTTGATAAGTGATCTGCGGCTCAAAAGGAGAAGATCCAGCATCTGTATGCCTTGTGAGTATCTCCACTGCACGCTATCAGGCTGCGGGTAGCATATCTCACTTAAGGTAAGGGTATCACCGGTATAAGCTTCACTGGATTGCAGGAAGTTAACCTCGAAGAGCGTATCGTAAGTATTCACCCGGGTACTGGCTGTTTCCATGCATCCCTGTGCATTGGTCACTGACACATGGTAAGTGCCTGCCTTGTCTGTGATGATGCTGGCCTTTTTACTGTAGGCAATACCATTATGGGTCCACTGATATTGTCCCATTGGAACAGTGGCGTCAAGTGTTACCTGCTGGTCAAGGCATAGATTCACCGTATCGGGCAGCTGTAACGATATAGCAGGCGTTTGCTGTATAGTAACCTGCTGCTGCTCGCTACAGCCTTGTGCATCCGTAACGGTGACTGTATAGCTTCCCGGGCATAGGCCATCTGCCTGGGCTGTGGTTTGAGACAGCGTATTATCGGTGTGAGGCTCACTCCATTGATAGCGATACGGGGCCGTACCTCCTTGCACAGTGACTTGCGCTTTTCCATCACATCCTTGAAAACAGGTGGGAGCTTTGACAGAGACAGTATTAAGTTGCAGCAGATCAGGAGGTGTCATGGAGAAGCTTTGAGAGAAGCTACATCCCGCCGCATCGGTGACTGTAAGCGTATACGTCCCCCTGCAAAGCTGCTCCAGCGCAGGCAGGGTTTCGCTGCGCCCTTCCCACTGGTAAGTATAGGGGGCAACGCCTCCTTTGGCCATCATGCTTATCTGTCCGTCACAAGCCTGGAAGCAACTTGGATGCTGCCATTGCAGTGTATCCAGCCCAAGGGCATCCGGTGAGCTAATTGTTACCGAGGAGATACTCTTACAGCCCCTTTGGTCAGTGACAGTGACAAAGTATTCCCCCGCATCAGGTTAGTCGCTGTTGCACTTGTCTGTGCCTGTATATTAGCATGGGTCTTATCAGACCGGGTCTGGAGGGACCCGGTCTGGAGGGACCCGGTCTGGAGGGACCCGGTCTGGAGGGACCCGGTCTGGAGGGACCGGGTCTGGAGGGACCCGGTCTGGAGGGACCCGGTCTGGAGGGACCCGGTCTGGAGGGACCCGGTCTGGAGGGACCCGGTCTGGAGGGACCCGGTCTGGAGGGACCCGGTCTGGAGGGACCCGGTCTGGAGGGACCCGGTCTGGAGGGACCCGGTCTGGAGGGACCCGGTCTGGAGGGACCAGAGATAGGTGTATCCACCAGACCCGCCTTCGGCTACTACAGTGGCACTACCATCTGCGGAAGTAAAGCAGCGGGCATCCTGAAAGGAAGAGATGTAGCTTACCGGCCCATCCAGATCGCTGATGATCTGGCTCAGATGCACCTGGCAATCTTGAGCATCTATTACGTACACATCGTACACACCAGCATACAGTGTCTTTGGATAAGCATTCGTAGCGACGGTCTCTCCCTGTTGGTTGATCCAGGCATAGCGGTAGGGCGGAGTCCCTCCCTGGGTAACGACCAGAGCTTCGCCATTGGCCTGCGTACAGGCAGAGGGAACCACTTTGTCAATGCTTGCTGATAACAAGACAGGCTCCGTGATATTGACCTGCGTACTGACTGTGCACCCTAGAGCATCTTCTACCAGAATATTATATACTCCTTTCGGGTAACCGGCAAAGATCGCCTCTGGCTGAAAGGTCAGACCTGCATCTAGTGAATAACGATAGCTTTGGGTTCCCCCGGTGACTTTGGCTATAAAACGGGCGTCACTGCCTGCAAAGCAGCTGACATGTTGTAATACTTCAGCACTCACTGCTAGCACATCAGGTTGGGATATGTAAACCTCTATCGTTACCTGGCAGTTCATCGTATCCTTGACGAGCATCTGATAATGGCCTTCCGCCAGATCATCATAGGCCAATGTATCTAAGAACTTTCTCCCTTGCCATGCATATCGATAGGGAGGATATCCGCCCAGTGCTTCTATCTGTACAAAACCATCAGACAGGCCGAAGCAACTGACATTTCTTTGTATAGTGATACTGGCCTGCAAGGCGATTTCTGGCTCGGTAACAGCAATGGTATCGCGCAACTGGCAGCCATGTGCATCGGTAACAGTAAGTACATAATCACCATCAGGCAAGCCAGATACATCGGCAGCGGAATACTGCCCATCCGGAAAACTTTCCGGATTCTTATCTGCTAAACTTTCCCATTGATACACATAGGGTGACGTGCCACCGGAAACCGTAGTCTTGATAGCTCCTGTGGTTGTTTCTTTACATTGAACAGGTGTTACCTGGAAGGAAAGTGCCAGTGGCTGCTCAGGCTGTACCAAGCTTATTTCCAGCATCGCCTGACACCCGCGGGCATCTTGTAGCAGTACCTGATATTTACCAGCAAGTAAGTTGGTAAAATCTGCCATATCCTGCCATGATTGCCCATCCAAAGAATACCTGTAGGGAAGCGTACCGCCGGCCGATGAAACAGTAATAGCACCGGTTGCCTCACCATAACACAGAATATCTGACTTGGATGCAAAGGCTATTTCCAGTAGCTCAGGTTGAGTAACTACAGCTTCCATGCTGAAGCCGCAACCTTTGCTATCTATGGTCATAATTGTATAAGTGCCTGCCACAAGGCTGGTAAACAGGCTGTCCGTCTGGAAAGTAGTTCACTGATCCATAGAATAGCGATAGGGCAAGTTTCCCCCAGTTGTGGCAAGGGCAATTACGCCACTGTTTTCTCCATAGCAGCGTACCGGCGTTACAACAGGAGTGGTAGCTAACTCTGTTTCTGGCTGCCTGATCAATACGCTATCAGTCAGCGCACAGGCATCAGCATCGGCAATAGTCAGGGTATACCATCCAGGAGCCAGGGCTTCTAAGTGATCTCCGGAAGAAGAAACCTGCTGCCAGTTGAGCACATAGGGTGCTTTGCCCCCGGAGACATTCGCTGTGATCTCTCCGTTGTTTTCTCCATAACAGCGTACATCAGTCTTGTCAAAAGAAATCACCAGCAGGTCATTGGTTGTCATAGACTCAAGGAACACTGTCTGACAGCCTCGGGCATCTGTGACTGTTAAAGCATGGCCACCGGCAGGCAGTTGCTCAAAGACAGGATTATCCTGCCATATACCCGAATCCAGGCGATAGCGATAAGGGGAAACACCCCCTGATGCCTGCACAGTGATATAGCCGGTACTGTCACCAAAGCACTGGATGTAATTCTTATCTAAAGTAGAGAGTATCAATTCCGCAGGGGCAGACAAAGTTACTGTACTTGTGACCATGCAACCACGCTCATCTTTTACTTTCAGGGTATAGCTGCCTGCTGACAGTCCTTCAAAACGGGGATTGGTGCTAAATGCTCCATCCCCCAGGGCAAACAGGTATTGATTGCCAAAGGGAGCACTATTACCACCGGCAGCCGAAGCATCAATCCAGCCATCGTTGCTGTCAAAACAAGATACCTGGTATCCGTCATACGCTGACAGTGCATACTGTAGGGTAAGTGCATCCTGCGGCTCAGTAATTGTCACTGTCTGCCCGTAAGTCACACTGCAACCTTCCTTGTCTGTTACCTGAATAGTATAAGTACCCACATCAAAAGGGGTAGTATCTGTAAAGGTAGTAAAACTGCCCTGTCCAGCTTTGCGATACGTAAATATATAGTTGCCCCATCCGCCACTGACTACCAGTTTGATTTTGCCATCATTGGCTCCTTTACAGGTGACATGTTGAACAGCCACCTCATCCATGCTAAGTTCTTGCGGATCAGCCAAGATATATTCGCTGGTGGTTACACTACAGCCATTTTTATCAGTCACGATAAGCCTGTAAGTGCCTTCTCTTAACCCGGTAATCTTATTAGTACTTCTGCCTGCACCGCTATAGTTGAACCAAGTCTGATGGTGGTGTCAGCATAGGATTGATTACCTTTGTGTATGGAGTGCTACATACTCCATACAATCTAAACAAAAAGTAAAATTTATAAACGTTATTGGCTTACTACTACTTTAACAGTTTAAACTGAAATGGGAAAAAGGTATTAAAACAAGAATGAGAGCAGCTTAAAATTAACAGGAATAGAAAAGTATACAAGCAAGTATAAAGCCTTATTCAAGGTATATCGCCGTTGTAATGGTCAGCGAGTAAATGAGTATTTATAAGGCTTGTATCAAGAAGGTAAGCATAATATAGATCGCATGGTAGAGCAAGTAGCCGATTCAACTTATCACCAATTACAGCACTTTATCAGTGATTCTCCTTGGGATCATAAGCCGGTATTACAAGAGGTAGGCAGGGATATACGTCAACTACTGACAAGTAAAGGAGGCTATCGCGGTCTGATCATAGATGAAGAAGGTCATGTAAAGAAAGGAACAAAGTCAGCAGGAGTCGCTCGTCAGTACTTAGGTAGTATAGGCAAAGTAGATAACGGGCAGGTAAGCGTGCTTGCCGCCTTAAACCAACAAGATGATGTAGCCCACCCATGGTCAATGTAGGTTTATTTTTACCAGAGCAGTGGGTAAAGGATAAAAAAAGATGTCAAAAGGCAGGCATACCCCAACAAGCCCAAGTGTATAAGAGCAAGTGGGAGTTAGCCTTGGATATGATTGATGAGATGGAAGGGGTAGTAGGCTATGATTGGGTAAACGCTGATGCCTTTTATGGGAATGCCCGAGGTTTTCGTTTAGGGCTAAACAAGCATGGAAAGCTATTTATATTGGATATTCACCAAGACCAAAACGTGTATCTAACTCATCCTGATCCTTATCTTCCCTTTTGGTCAGGTATAGGCAGAAAACCTACTAAGTGTATCAGTGAGCAAAAGCCGGTTAAGGTTAACCAACTGCTCAACCAAGTTAAGTAGCAAGACTGGAAAACTTATACTTTCCGACAAGGCAGTAAGGGCCCTATGACCCGTAAGATATATAGCCAGCCTGTTTACTTGTGGAATGCACAGAGTTCACATCAAGCAGTAGTAGAAAAGTATACCCTGTTGATTTCTTGTAAAACCGATGGCTCAGAAGTAAAATATTCGCTGGACAATGATCTGGATAAGGCTATCAATCAACGGCTTTCTGAGGCTGATCTACTCTTTCTGTACTATATTATAAATCTGATAAATAAGGGAAATAACTGAAATTATGTTAAATAAAATAAATTTGTGGATTTATTATCTTACAAGTCTGTTTTGTTTAGGTTATGCCGGACGAGAACAGATTACTTCTTCCCAATCTATTTTTGTTCCTGTTAATTGTATGCATAACTATCTTGTCATACAAACACAAACAGTTTACAGAAAGAATAGGTTAACTAACTTATATATCTTATATGCTATTCACACACAAACTTAATACTATGCGTTCACGAAGAGATTTTTTGCAGAAGTTTACTGCTACAGCTTTAGCCTGGCCTATGATACAGCTAAATACTGCTGATAGCTTAGAGAAAATTATTAGTCAGCCATACCAGGGAAAAATGCTCAACGTAGCTATCATGGGTCTTGGAAGTTATGGCAGCCGGGTAGCAGCAGCCATGCAAGACTGTCAGAGAGCAAAGCTGACAGGCTTGATCAGTGGCACTCCGGCTAAGGTCAAAGAATGGCAACAAAAATATGGTATTGCAGAAAAAAACTGTTACAACTATGAAAACTTTGACCAGATTAAAGACAATCCGGATATCGATGCAGTGTATGTCATTACACCCAATGCTCTGCACCACGATCAGGTGATACGGGTAGCCAAAGCCGGCAAGCAGGTAATTTGCGAAAAGCCGATGGCCGTCAATGCACAGCAAGGGCAGGAGATGGTAGATGCCTGTAAGCAGGCAAATGTGAAGCTATTGGTAGGCTATAGGTTGCATTTTGAACCAAAGACGCTGGAGATTATTCATATGCGTAAGGCGGGTGATTTTGGTAAGATTATGTTTTTTCAGGGGTTATGTGGCTTCACGATCGGTGATCCAAACCAATGGAGGCTCGACAAGAAACTCTCAGGCGGAGGTGCATTGATGGATATTGGCATTTATGCAGTCAATGGAGCCAGATATATGGTGGGCCAAGAACCCGAATGGGTGACAGCGCAGGAAAATAAAACCAATCCTGAAAAGTTTAAAAAAGGTATTGACGAAACCATTATGTTTCAGCTAGGATTTCCGGGTGGGGCTGTTGCTTCCTGTCTGTCAACGTATGCTATGAACAACTTAGACCGGTTTTTTCTGGATGGTACAGACGGATTTGCCGAACTGCAACCAGCGACCGGTTATGGGCCAATAGAAGGTAAAACGAACAAAGGCCCGCTCAAACAGCCACATATTACCCACCAAACCAAGCAAATGGATGAGATGGCACAAATTATTTTAGATAACAAAAAGCCTGAAGTGCCAGTTAATGGAGAAGAAGGTGTGAAAGACCTCAAGATTATGGATGCTATCTATCAGGCTGCTCAAACTGGTAAAAAGATTGAATTGAAAGTTTAGAGTCGGATAGTAAAATTTACATGAGTAGTCTTTTCCCATTGTTTTAATTGTAAAGCTTAAATAACTGAAAGTCATGAGAAATGCAGCTATAGGAATTAATGAAGAGAATCGTCAAAAAGTAGCCACCATGTTGAATAAAAACCTGGCGGATGAACATGTACTGTACATTAAGACACGTAATTACCACTGGAATGTAACAGGCATGCACTTCCGCAGTCTGCACGAGTTTTTTGAAGAGCAATACACAGAACTGGCCATCATCATCGATGACATTGCGGAGCGCATCCGATCATTGGGCCATTTTGCTCTAGGCTCTATGAGTTCTTTTGTGGAACTGGCAAGTCTGCTGGAAACTGACCATCGGGAAGGTGATGCAAAAGGTATGTTGGAAAGTTTATTGGAAGACCATGAAACTATCATTCGCATTATGCGCGAAGATCTGAAAAAAGAAGAAGAAGCCTTTCGGGATGCAGGTACCAGCGACTTTGTGACCGGCCTAATGGAACAACATGAAAAAATGGCCTGGATGATTCGCTCATATTTAAACTAAGATGAATTCTGTCTTATAATTTTTGAAATAAAAGATGCCGGGGTGAAGATGATCATTCCGGTATTTTTCTGGAACCACAAAATTCTAAAAACGATCCGACATTCAACGCAAGCTTATGATGGTTAAAATTTTCAACATATTTCGGAAATATTAATTTACGAAGTGTTGAAAACTAAATATCCGTTTGGAAAAACCCTAGGCTAAAGGTAATATTCATATTTATTCTTCTACTCCAACCCTTAAAATGCATTAGGGATAGCAATAAAATAAAGTACCTAACTAAGCACATATTCTGTAAGATAGTTGCGGTACTACCGGGTGAGGTTGAATGCGTTGAAAATTTACTTCTTGTGGGGTAGTTTTGATGCTGGTAGAATAGTATTGCTCGTTAATCCTGACTTCTACCTTCAAACCAGTGGTGGCGGTTTTCTCTATGAGTTTCTTGACGAGTTGATAATCTGAAAACACTACGCCCTTCATTGCCCGATGCAAATGAGGGAAGGGGCGATGTTCAATGGGGTATGTTTGGAAGCATAGGGGGGATAGTGGCAGATGAACAAAGTATATACCTATCTGTTGAGAGAGGCAGAGCATCTGCTTTTTGAAGGCGTAGTGGCGGTAGCTATTAGCCCCGCCCGCATCGCAGAGAATCAGTATAGTTTGTGCTTCGGGGGAATGGTGAATACCAAAGTAATCCCACGGGGTGGCCCCCACCACCACAAGAGGTTGTCGGCAATAAAATTAGCCGTTCCATGATTGGTACCAATGGATAAATAAGCTTCGTTGCGCTGTATATCATAGCTAATTACGATATTATGTCGCCGCGCAAAGCCTTGGGCAATCTCTCTGGGCTTCAAATGAAGCCAGTAAATGCTCTCATCGGTGGGGCTGCCCGCCCGATGCCAAGTAATAAAGGCACTTAGCGACTCACCTACCTCAAAATGTTGAACAAAATTTTTTCCGCCCACCCCCATCACGTCGTTGTTTGCCCACGGGAATCTGAGCATATAAGTCAACCTCTGGCAGTTCAATTTTTCCTTTGCGAATCGTCTTAGGGCTAATGTTCAGCAGCCAACTAATGTAGCTCTTGCCCCCCCCATAGCCTAGCTTCTCTACTTCTTGTGCAGCGTAGTGACGACATCCTCTCTCTTGCAAGCCGCTGTAGAAGCGTAGCATCATCTGCTCAGTAGTTTGGTTGTATCTTACCATTATTTTACCTTTGTTAATTCAAATCAAAGATAACTGAAACTTCGTTACTTTATTTTATCCGTATCACTTAAAGCAATGGATTCAGGCTTAATAAAAAATGTTTATTACTGTTTAACATAACTAAAGTTATTGCGCGTTTGTATATTTGCTTTTGAAAATAACCTTTTAGTGTCTACAGATTTAAAATGTACATATACAGGTATAGACAGACAAAAACTACTGCTTTTTACGGTTGCCTTATTCATTCCGCAGCGAATCTACCGGGTTGGCCAGCGCGGCTTTGATGGATTGGAAGCTGACAGTTATTAGAGCTATTAGCAGCACTAAAGTCCCAGAAATCGCAAACATCCACCATTCAACATGTATCCGATAGGCGAAATCTTGTAGCCATTGGTTCATGATATACCAGTCAAGGGGGCTAGCCAGCAGGAACGACAGCGCAATGGTACCCACAAAGTTTTTGGCCGGGTTATCTTCTATATCTACCTCTTGGTTGATAGCATCTTCTGGGATAACAAAACCGAGCGCAAAGGCAGCGGTCTCATTGATAATAACAGGATGAGGCTCTCCTTCTGGCGGGGCTGTCATGTTTTTAAATCCGTTGCCAGCAACCAGTTTCATACCGTAAAGCGCAGCAAAGCTGGTGTCAATGTTAGTGACGACTCCGGCAACGCTGGTAGAAGGGTCTGCTGCTGCCTTTCGGACATCGTTGGTATAATAGTTAAACCCTTTGCCTGGAACCGCTGCTGAGGTAGCGATCTGCCCCACGGCAGAAAGTCGGCTCAATTCCTGGGTAAATGTCTCCACTGCACTCACATGATCAATACCTTCCGGAAGTACGCGGGGGGCATCTACCGTAAGAATCTGCTCCAGGTTCATACCAAGCTCCCTATTGCGCATGTGGCTGATCTGAGTGTATAAAACTGTGATACCAATAAGCAATGCAATAGAAGCTGTAAACTGAAATACCACCAGCCCACGCCGCAACCAGTTGCTCATAGCTGTTTTGCTAACTCTTCCTTTGAGTACGACGACAGGCTGAAACGAAGACAGCACAAAAGCCGGATACAGCCCGGCAAGCAGGGTGGTCAGGCATAGTGAAGCCAACAAAGATGCCCAGAAACTCGAATTCATCCATAGCACATTAATCATGGTTAATCCGGTTAACTTGTTCAATGCAGGTCTAAACACATCGGCAATAGCTACAGCCAGCGCAAAAGCTATCAGAATAACAAGAGCAGATTCTGTCAGAAACTGCATCATAAGCTGCCCCCGCCTGGCACCTACGACCTTGCGGACACCGACCTCTCTCGCCCGATCAAAAGCACGGGCTGTCGTAAGATTGGTATAATTAACCAGGGCAATAAGCAGTATGACCAGACCGATGACAGAGAAGAAATACACCGTCTGGTAGTTGCCAGTGACCTCTCTTGGAGCAGCCAGATCCGCATTGAGGTGAACATCTTGCAGAGGCTGGACATTGACGTGACCGGTTGTGTTGGTTTGCCGCCATTCCTCCTCCCTGTTTCGCACTACTATCTTGGTGAACTTTTGCGCAACGGTTGCCAGATCAGCGTTTTCATAGAGTTGAACATAGGTAATGAAGTTGGTCCAGCCCCAGCCTGTAGAAGGGTCGCTGAATGCACTTTTCTGTAGCAAATCCACCATGGGAAGTAGGCAACAGGCAATGCCTATGGATAATCCCAAGATATTGATTGTAGCGTAAACTTTCTTATTTAGAAGATTCCGAAGGGCAACTTTAAAATGGTTTTTAAACATAGCCGTATGGTTTGTCGTGTAATTCTTTTTTCTCTTTCCAATATAATACGGGTGTAAAAACATCAACACATTGAGCCAATAAAACGCTTTCGCTTTCCATAAGCTTTGCGTTTCTACTCTGCGTTGAAATAGCTCGTACAAATCACCTTCTACCTTATCTACTAAATCCGCATGGCAGTACCAGCGCAGGAAGCGGGTGGCCCATTTCGGTGGTACAGGACGATATCTTGGCGATTGATGCATTTCTTATATACTTCCTTTATCCCACACTATTGTAGGAATTGCCTGCCAGAGTGCATTGCGCATAGTATAAGCTTCCCGCAGTGCTTCTTTACCGGAGTTGGTGATCGTAAACAAGCGTTTCTTCCGGCCACCCCGTTCTTCGGTAGCACCGCCCATATAGGAGTGTAAAAAGCCTTTTTGCTCCATCCGCATCAGTGCTTTGTGTACGGAACTGATGGTGACCGTCCGACCCGTGCGCTGCTCTATTTCATCGGTAATGGCCAGGCCATAGGCATCATTATACAGAATACCAACGGTAAGTAACACCAGTTCTTCAAATTCACCAAGATGGGTTCCTTTCATGTTTGTTTCGTATATGTCTAATAAACGCAAAGAAGTGGCCAATGCTCCTAATGGCTATTTTGGCCATTATGTTATCTCAAGGGTGTTCAAAACCGATCATTAGCTGTACAAAACCGAACAGTGGCATTGACAGATATAAAGTATTTACCACCTCTTAAAGCACTACGCTTCATATGCATTCCACCTTCTGATACTTAGTTTCAAGCGTTGCTGAGGGCGAATTGTGGCTTACTGTTCATCCATCTTCCTCTGGTGAAATCCGGGAACTGCATCGTCTCTCCACCCAAAGCAATAGACTGTTCGGAAAGTGGCGTGATAGAACTCCAGGTGGCTGCATCATAGGCATCGATGGGAGCAGGTTCATTGTTTTTTACAGCTTCTACAAAAGCCTGGATTAGGAAGAAGTCCATGCCACCGTGCCCGGCACCGGTCGCCTTTTCTCCGTATTTCTTCCACAAAGGATGGTCGTATTTTTCCATCAACTCCGTATCCTTTTGCCACTCATCCGGCGGCGAGGTAACGCCTTCAATCATGATAGACTGGTTCAGATCCATCCAGATACCTTCCGTACCTTGTACTCTAAATCCTAGAGAGTAAGGACGCGGCAGGTTGGTATCGTGCTGTACCATGATGGTTTCACCGTTCACTGTCTTGATCAGAGAAGTAATCACATCGCCCATTCTGAACGCTACATCAGCATTGGGATGGTCTTCGCCTACCTGATCTACAATGTATTTGTGTAGTCCTCTGGCTTTGGAAGCCACCGAGGTGATGGTATCAAAACGATTGCCCCGATTGATATTGACCATATGTGCTACCGGTCCGATACCGTGGGTGGGATACATATCGCCATTGCGGTGTATGGAGTATTCGGTGCGCCATCTGGCTTCTGAAAATCCTTCCTCACCAAACTTCACACCTTTGCCATAGGCAGACTTGCCATCGTTGAACTTGACATTACGCAGATCGTGCTGGTAACCGCATTCCAAATGAACGAGTTCACCAAAAAGGCCATCCCGTACCATGTTGAGCACCGCCATCACATCACGGCGGTAACATACATTTTCCAGGATCATCAATGGCGTTTTGGTGGCTTCATGCACATCCACCAGATCCCAGCATTCTTCCATAGTATTGGCTGCCGACACTTCCACGCCGGTAAATTTTCCAGCTTTCATAGAGGCTAAGGCCATGCGGGTATGCCATAGCCAGGGTGTTGCAATGATCACTGCATCAATATCATCACGTTCCAGCATTCTCAGGTAATCATCTTCACCCTGGGTATAGGTGGCAACATTGGTCTGGCCTACTTCTTTAAGTACTTTCTGAGCTTCCTGAATAGAGTTGGGATCAATATCGCAGATGGCTTTGATAACCACATCGGGCCTGGCACCCGCTACACGCACATGGTTTCTGCCCCGCATACCTACCCCAATGAAGCCTAAATTGACCTTTCGGTCATCTTTACCGAAAACAAGGTTCGGCACAGAAAGCATGGAAAGACCTATTCCTGAAGCAACGGAGCTTCTGACAAAATTTCTTCGGTTCATCTTTTGAATATTTATGTTTGAATATTAGCGTTCAATGTATCGGTTACTTTTCATCAAATTCTCACCCAGGCTATCCGGAAGACCCCGGCATAAACCCAGGCGAGACAAAGTAATTAAAATTATGGATTCTGGGTTAAATTATTCTGAATCAGAAGCTGATTTTGCGGGATATATTCCACCACACGATCATCTTGCCAGCTAATTTCAAGATATGGATTAGTACCAACAAGGTGAGTACCTGGGTAGCGGCGATTCATATCTTGCTTGTTTCGATAAACATCAAATTTACGATGTCCTTCAAAAGCCAGTTCCAGCCTTCTTTCCTGCAATACCACATCCAGCACGCTCATATCCCCCAGGTTATCCGTAGTATACAACCCTGCGTCGGGTATACCTGCCCGTGTGCGGATCATGTTTACGTCTGCCAAAGCATCAGCGTCATTGCCTAACTTTGCATTTGCTTCGGCACGGTTGAGGTACATCTCTGCCAGCCTGGAAATAACCGGTGACCAAAGCTGCGCCTGTCCTTCCTGCCCGAGCATTTGGTAATGTAATACTTGGGATACCCGTTTCTGTCGGCCATCCGGTATTCTAACTCAACCTCCTGCCGGGTGTTATCTGCCAGCTTGATTGTGTAGGTTGTATCATCTGCTGCCATAGTAATGCCAAGCTTTTGTATGTTTCCATTGGCATCTGTATAGGTATACTGGCCTGGTGCTCCCTCTACTGGTAGCCATTCATACTGATATTTGTTGTCTACGTACAATGCCCACAGCGTCTTTTCGCCCGCATCATTAAGCAGATACACCGGGTCAATAAATCCGTTTCGCTGATCGCTTGGGTACTGACGCACCAGGTCCAGATAAGGCTGAGAAGCATACATTTCTCCCCAGCCAACTCCCTGGATATTGGCAAACATGGAACCTATGCTCGACCATTCCAGGTTATCAGCATCTTTGACGAACTTGATGGCGAAAATAGTCTCATCGTTGCTTTCAGGCACGATTGTAGGATAGCTGGCCAATGTTTCGGTAGGCAGTAAAGATACATTCGTAGAGGCAAGCACCTTGTCGGCATACGCCAAAGCCTGCTGGTTGTCTTCCATATACAGATATACCCTGGAAAGCAATGCCTGGGCAGCTTCCGGAGATGCGTATACGTTCTCTTTAAAGCTGGACATCAGTGTTTCTGCTTTGAGTAAATCCGCTTCAATTTGCTGGTAAACAGCCTCTACGGTAGCTCTTTCAGGAAATACTTTGGCATCGGCATCCAGTTTTAGCGGAACAGCCAGGCTGGCCGGATTCTGGGTATAAGGTCTCCCAAAAATGTTGGTCAGGTAGAAATACGTCATGGCCCGCAGGTAATAGTTCTCACCCAACAGCTGATCATTTTCTTCGGATACGCCCTCTTCAAATGTATCAAAGATTTTGTTGGTGCCTACAATGACCTGATAAGAATTTTGCCAATAAGTAGCCACCCGGTAGTTGTTGGGGATGTGCTGATAATTGTAGTTGAAAAACAAAGCATCTGATGTTGTGCCACTCAAAGCCACATTGTCCCCTGGATACTCAACAAGGCGGTACCAGTTGTCAGTCCAGCTTTTAAGCATGGCATAGTTGCCTAAGGTGGCTGCTTCAATACCAGCTCCCGACTCGTCCAGTTTGTCCGCTACAATGCTGTCGTACGGATAGCGTTCTACTTCACAGGCTACAATACCAAGCAGGAAAATAGCCATTGTTATTTTAGATAATATCTTCATTTTTGTCAAATTTTTGTCGTGTGTCAGAATGAAAAGTTTAAGCCTACCAAAAATCGGCGGGGCATCGGATACAACGTATTGGTATTACCATTGATGGCTGCTTCCGGATCCAGACCAGAGAATTTGGTCAGCGTAAACAGATTGTCAGAAGATAGGTATATATCCAGATTTTTGACAGGGAGCTGGCTTAGCAATGCAGTTGGCAGTGCGTATCCAAGTCTGACGTTTCTCAGGCGCAAGTAGCTGGCATCTTCCAGAAAGCGCGAAGAAGGCTTGTGCGAATTACTGTTGCCGCCATAAATAAGCTGAGGGTGCGTTGCCTGATCGCCCGGTGCCTTCCAACGGCTCCATCCATCCTGCAAATTCATCTGATTGTAGGTGGGATAAGCACCGTCGCTGTCGTAAGTTTCGCGGGCAGCATTATACACCTGTGCTCCTTTAGAGAAGCCAAAGTTGGCACTCAGCGATATGCCTTTATATTGTATCAAGGAATTGATCCCTCCATAGAAATCCGGTGTAGCGTTGCCTACTTTCTGCAAAGTGGCTTGTGCATAGTTGCTGGTCAGGGTCACTTCCTGCGTCTCTGGGTCTACGATATTCCACTGAGGTGTACCATCTGCCGGATTCACGCCAACCCACTGTTGCAAGTACCAGGTATCGACGTTTTCTCCCACTTCAATGATCTTGTTGCCGTTGATCTGAGAACTGCCTTCATACAAGTTGGTAATCCGGTTGCGGTTGGCTCCCAGGTTTACATCCAGTCTCCAATTGAGGTTATCGGTTTTTAATATATCACTCCCCAGACTTACTTCAATTCCGGTATTTTTCACACCACCTATGTTATCCCAAAAGCCTGAGAAGCCCGATACATCCGGCAAAGGCACATAATGCAACAGGTCAGTTGTATTCTTATTGTAAGCTTCCACGATGATATCCAGCCGGTCGAACAAACCAGCCTCAATAGCCAAATTAGTTTCATAAGTTTTTTCCCAGGTCAGATTGTTGTTGCCTAAAGTATTGGGGAAGATAGCGGGCCGACCATTGTACATGATATCCAACCGATACGTTTCATACTGTGGATAGTACGCATCAGGCGTATTGCCTAAGCCTCCATAGCTTCCTTTAAGCCTGAGATATGTGAAAGCACTGGCGTTAAAAAAGGCTTCGTTATGTATATTCCAGGCACCACCAATAGAGTAAAAGTTTCCATACTGCTTTTCCAAACCAAAACGGGAAGCTCCATCTCTACGGAAAGAGAATTGAAGAGAATACCGTTCGGCAAAAGCATAGTTGGCATTGAACAGCACGGATTGAAACGCATATTCGTTTAATGTTCCCTGGGTTTGCACAGCTTCAGAGGTAGCATTCAGCACTTGCGTACCAGGTACCACACCTTTTCCCTGTGCAAAAACGTTGTTATAGTGGTAATCATTGAATTCATAAGCTGCCAATGCGTTGATTTGATGATTCCCAAAACTTTTCTGATAATTCAACATCTGGTTGGTGAACCGGGTAATTCTGCGGTTCTCTCCGTTAGCAATACGCCCCTGATCTGCCTCACCGGAAATTGACCGAGGGTCCTGATAGTTTAGTGAATCTTTGTTGCCATAGGTAACATTATTTGTAGAAATAAAAGACAAATCTTTGGTCAGATCTATCTGAAAGTCCAGATTGGTCATGAGTTGGAGTTCGCTGGTAGTGTTGTAGTTCCACTGTAGATCATAATAGTAATTGTTCTGATCACGACTGTACCAGTTCACTCCAGGATTGTAAGGATTGATTGGCTGACCCTCTTTATTGAAAGGATAATCCCAGGGAAGGTTACGGTACATATCGTACAGCTCGTGTTGCTGATCGTTAACAGAAGTGTAGCTTGCCATGATTTTCGGCTTCAGCATCAACCAACTGTTGACATTATACTCCAAGTTGATCCTGCCAGTGAACCGATCATAGTCATATCCTTTAACCGTACCCTCTTCGTTGTAATAATTGCCCGCCATATAAACTTTCATGTTCTCATTACCGCCTCCGAAAGAAAGATTATAGTCCTGGGTAAGTGCGGGTTGTGTACCCAGTTTAAACCAATCAGTATTGGTATTGAGCAGATCATTCGTATACCAGTTGGGAATAGCATCCGGATTACCGAACCCCTGATAATAATCATAAAGTTGGTTGCTGTTCATCACATCAAAATTCCCCATCGTTAAGATAGACACACCAGTCCTGGCAGAAACATTGACAGTACTGGTGCCAGACTCTCCGGCTTTGGTAGTGACTACCACTACGCCATTGGCTCCGCGTGAGCCATACAAGGCGGCGGCTGAAGCATCTTTAAGAACGGATACGGAGGCAATATCCTGAGGATTCAGGGTAGGCACACCTGCCACGATCACCCCATCAACTACCCACAGCGGTTCTGCCGAAGAGTTGATAGAGTTTCTGCCCCGGATTCGGATGGTAGGCAACGCACCTGGCCTGCCGGTATTCTGGGTAACATTGACGCCTGATACTTTTCCCTGCAATAAGTTACCAACATTGGGTGTGGTGACGTCTGTGAGTTTCTCAGCACTCACGGTTGCCACCGAACCTGTTAAGTTTTCTCTTTTCTGCTTGCTATAGCCAGTCACTACGAGTTCCTGTAACAACCCTGTATCTTCTTCTAGTTGCACATCGATGGTTTGCGAGGAAGAACCTGTTGTCACTTCTTTACGCTTATAACCTACGTAAGAAAAAACCAGTACTGACTCGAAGGTAGGAACCTGCAAACTATAGCGGCCATCCGCATCAGAAATAGTGCCCCGAGTGGTGCCCTGCACAGCAATAGAAACGCCTGGCAAAGGATTGTTGGCTTCATCGGTAATGGTGCCATTCACCTGAACTTCTGCCAGATCCTGCCAGTACGATATGGCTGTTGCTCTTACTGAGTAGTGAATAAAAGTCAGGCTGCCGACCACAACCAGGAGGCTCATGTAGTAGCCCCATCTTTTACACAGATAATTGTTCTTCATGGTATAATATGGTTAAGTTAAAAATGTAGTTTTATATATCGTGATTGATAGCAAGTGCAGTCTTCCTATCATTACACCATCCAAAAACAAGATATTAAAATAAATTTCTACTTAGATATTCACTTTTTTATCCTTGTCTATGTTTGCTACTTAAAAATTGGTCCGTACACATCGGATCGTAAGCAAAATACAAGTTAAAAAATTAAGGTGGTAAATCCTTCCATATCATAAAAAACCAGTAACAGTAAATCCACATATCTTCTATTATTTATATTTTTATTAAATAAATTTAATATATCTGATAAACCTGGCTGCGCAACAATACCTTCTGGCTTACCGGAAAGCCAACTGGCTATGTGGGGTAGAAGGAGTATTACGCTATTAAGGCTACAAGCGATCAAAGCAGGAATGAAGGAAGCAGAACTGCTAGGGCGATTGTATCAGGCCGCCTTGGCTTCCGAGGGGAATATTTCGTTTGCTCCGATTGTTACTGTCAGGGGGCAGATTCTGTACAACCACCATTATGACAATACCCTTACCGAAGGGCAGATGTTGCTGTGCGATTGTGGAGCCGAAACCAGCATGGGCTACGCCAGCGATCTTACTCGTACCTTTCCCATAGATTCAAGGTTTGATACCCGTCAAAAAGAAGTATATGAGATCGTGCTCAATGCCCATCGAACAGCTATCAAATCATTAAAGTCCGGAGCTTTGTACAAAGATGTTCATGTACTCGCCTGCGAAACGCTGGTGGACGGGCTGAAAGACATCGGGCTGGGGCATATGATGGGACTGGATGTATACGATATGGAAAATCTGGGAGAACAGTATGTGGGATACACACCGGAACGCCCTAAAAGTACGGAATTTGGTTTACGATCGCTGCGCCTGGGCAAAGCACTGGAAGCTGGATTTGTCATCACTGTAGAGCCGGGCATTTATCTGATTCCCGAGCTTATCTACGATTGGCAAAGCACCCACAAACATGCAGCATTCATCTGTTATGATAAAGTGGCATCTTATAAAGACTTTGGCGGCATCCGCCTGGAAGACGATTTCTTGATCACTGCTAATGGATACAAAGCACTAAGCAACAAGTTGCCTGTTGATGTGGCTGATATTAGGGACATACGAAGCCGATAAGTAACATTGCCACCGTGGAATAGTCTCACAAGCCACCTTAACGGAGAGTCATTTGACCGTCCTGTGAGCCATAGGGCGGGGAAAGTAAATTCTTTTTCAATTGGACTTTTTGGCGCACCAACGGTTTTGTATAATTGTAAGTAATGGAGGGTTTTATACGGATTTTTCAGCTCAAGGTTTTATTTTCTTGATTTCTGTTTAAAGTGTAACTTTTTCAGCCAAGTCAGTTGTGAAAAAAGTTTCTGGTTGTAAATCAAAAAGTTGTTTAAATACTTCAACGTATAACTTTGCAACTTGATTAACCTCTATTTTTTGGTCGAAGAAAATCGCATACTCTAATTTTTTATGTTTTGGGTCTTCTGCTTCAAAAATATTAACTTCATTGTTTTCATCTCTATCTTCTAATTCAATCGCTGGTAATTGCCAAATTTTTAAAAATCGTTCAGCGAGCAAGTCAAAGCGTCTTTCGATTTCTACTTTATTCCATTTTTCTGATATCGAAAGGTATTTATTAAGCCATAAGCGACTGTCTCTATAACCGGCATTTTCCAAATCCCTTTTAAATACAAACGGCTTATTTCCAAGTTTGCCATTGTTACCTGACAATGTCAAGTTCCCGATTGTGTTCAGATATGTTTCTTTGATTGAGTTATATTCATCTGTTCCTAAATCGACTTTCCATCTTGGGTCAGGATTTTGAGGAAAAATATGTTCAATTGTTATATCGGTGTTTCCTTCAATAATTACAGGTTCCTTATTTTCAAAATTTTCAACTCGCTCAAGCAGATAAGTTCTGTTTTTGGATTTTATGTTGTAAACGTCTTTGAATTTCAGGCTTTCAATAACTTCGTTATTCTTAGGAAAACGTTGTGAGCCTGGTCATTTAAGTAACCATTTTTGTAAGGACAATAAGTATTCGTTTTTATCCACTTTTTCGTAAAGTGTCATAAATATTTTATTGAGTACATTTGTAGGTAAACCAACTATAAATCTTCTCCAAGCAAATGATTGTATAAAATCTAAAACTTCTATGAAAGTGGATTTATCAATTATATCTTCAGAGTAATCTTCATAGACTTTCATTAAGAATGGATACGCAACATTTATTTCAAGTTTATTAATGTATTCAAGTTGTAATCTTATGTCTTTATCAGATTCGTTCTTTGGATTCAGTAGTCTGTTATAAAACTTAACAAGTGATTTAATTGGTGAAAGTTTTGTTTCCAATTCCTGTAAATCAGTTGTCGGAAATTTTGCTTTGAACTCTAGATAAACCTTGTTTTTATTCGGGATTTTGTTGTTTGCCAAAGTCAAATAATCTCTAATAAAATCGGAAACTTTACTTGTGTTTAAAGTTTCATCCTTTGCAAGTTTTTCTATTATTTCCCAATAGTTATTGTAAATTTTATTTTGGTCTCTGCGATTAAGCCCCATTAAAATATAATTTCTAATTAGGTCTGCTTGTGAGAGTTCAAGACCTGTTGAATTTAAACTTTCAAATATTCTTTGTGGGTCGTCTTTTTCGCGGTCAAGTGAAATTTCTACAAACATTAACTTTGAAAGTCCTTTGAGAACATACTCAAAATTTTCTTCACTAATCCGACTTTTGAAATAGTTGTAGTTATCTATAACCTTTGAAAAATCGCTAAATTCTTCATCTTTGTCGCTTCTCAAAAGGTACTTAATTGCCTTGTCGTTGTTTTCAGTTGGTCGAAGTTTTAGTTTTTCTTCTTCGGGTGCAAATTTGTTAATTAGATAGGTTTCGCTTATTTCATTTACAAGTGCTTCGTCATTTATTTCAAGTGCTAAACTATACAGTGCTAAATAAATTAAAGTCAATGTGGTCAAACGTTGCTGTCCGTCAATTGCGGTCAATTCCTTAATTCTTGAAGAAGTGTAAACGTCATCGTGAACATAAACAACGCTTCCAATGAAATGAGCATTCATTCTGTTACTTGTACCAACTTCCAAAATATCATCTAAAAGCTGTTTGCATTGGCTTGTCGACCAATCATAATTTCTCTGATAAACAGGAATCACAAATTGGGTTTTATTTGAAGATAAAAAGTCTTCTACTTTCGTTTCGTTTGCCTTCATTTACTCGATTCTGTTTATTGTATGTTCGGTTTTTTCTCTAATAATGCCCAACGTTTTAATAACCAAACCTATGTAATTTGTGCTGGGAAAACAAATATCTCAAAGCTGTATATCCAAACCTTTTCAGGCATTTTTTTATACCGCTCTTCTAACTGAATATGCAAATCTTTACTCCTTTTAAAAGGCTATTACAGCGTAACGTACCAACCACAAGCGTATTTATTCAACGGTCAGCGGCATGTTGGGAAAGGAAGTGCTAATAGAAGCTCCTTTACCTGTTCTTCGCAAAGTTTGCGTAAAGTGTTTGGTAACGCTTGTCAAAACCGTGCATCAGCAAGAATGTCACCTTACACAGCCTGCGCTGATGCAGCAAGTCCTTGACCGTGATCGGTAGATGCTAACAACTCTTGAACGCAGGGTGGTTAAGCCTTTCTTCTATTTCTTTGGACTGGACGTTTTGGTGATAGACAAGCCACCCAGCGAGGTACACCTCAGCGTGTTGGGTATGCTGTGGCCAACCTGGTCCATGGTATGAATCACTTCGTCCAAAGGAATCAGATGGTCGTAGCCGGCGAGAGCCATGTTGGCACAGGAGAGTGCATTGGTAGCCGCCATCACGTTTTTGCCCAGGCAGGGTGCTTCCACCCGATTAGCGACCGGATCGCAGATCATGCCCAGGCAGTTTTGCAGCGCAATGGAAGCTGCCCCCAGCGATTGATGCAGCGTACCATTGGCCATGCCCACTAGGGTAGCAGCGGCCATGCCGGAACCTGATCCGCATTTTGCCTGGCAGCCACCTACTTCGGCAGCAAAGGTGGCATGAGCCGCAATAAATACGCCGATGATTCCTGCCAAAAGCAATGCCTTTACTACCTTGTCTTCACCCAGTCCGAGCGTAGCGGCTGTGCCGATGATGGCTCCGTGCACCTCACCACACGAGTCAGCCGTAGGAGCCGCCACAATAACACCCATCGAGCTTTTGACTTCCATCATAGAAGTTACAAACAGGACGATGCGGTTGGCCAGCCCACCCCCGAGCAATTAGTTGTCTTCCAGATTTTGTCTGAAATTGACGGATTGGCAACCTAACATCCAATTTTTATACCGCACCAAACTCAATAAGAATACCAGTGATTTCATCATCTATCTATGTCCTGCACAATTGGCCAATCCTCAGAGATGCAGTAACCTTTGATAAGGTGCCCTGTTAAACAATTTTTCTACAATAACAAGAAAAACAACACTATCAGTCACTACCAATTGGTGAGCCATCGGGAATGGCTGATGGATCGTTGGGCACAGGTGCCTGATAGGATTTGTCGAATGTATCGATAATTGACAGCGCAAAAGTATAGTGTGCTTGCTGTGCTGAGTTATTCTTATGCGCAGTCTGATCAGCCAGCCACTGTTTGAGTTCCGACAGCTTCAGGGCTGCCATCGCGCGCACTTCGCCGGAAGCTTCTTCGTTGCTGATCAGCTTCATCAGATGTGCCAGCGACTGTCCGCCTACCATGCTGTAAACCTCACCGGGCAGCCCATTGGGTGGCGACTGCTTCCAGGTCTGGTCTATGACGCGGTCGAGTACTTGCTCCAGTCCGGGCTGGCTGTTGTCGCGGGCATGGTATTGCACCAGCCGGGCAGCGCGCTCAGGGTGAAGCAAAAAGGTGAGCGTCATATCAGCAGCAGCTTCGGCAGCAGATAAAGGGTCGAAGGTCAGGCCACTTTTGCTGTCAAAGGTTTCCCGTTTGTTTTTAGTGTAGCCAAAAGCCTGTGGCGGGATCAGCTTGATGATATGCTCGGGAATCGTCAGGTTTTCAGCATCCAGCGTTTTCATAATGGCATCCAGGGCTTCCCTCTGTTCCCCAGCGGGCACCATCTCGGTGATCACCTGCCCGTCGCCTCGCAGCGCATAGTTATAATACAGCCCGCCGATTACCTTACAGGCTGCTTCGGTTTGGTATCGGTGGTAAAGATACACCGGCACCAGTACTTCTTCCAGGGTAGACATAGGCTGCCCCAAAGGAATTCTCTTTTCTGAAAAAGTATTCAGGGCTATTTTCCTGACTTCCATCACATGATTGAGTTCCTTGGCTGCACTTTTACCATTGTCCCATAAATGTACATAAGGGTGTGCACTACCCGCCGGACGTGCATCCTGATCAGTCAGGTAATGGATGTCTTTTTTCACATAATCATTGACAATACTGTCCAGGGACTGTTTCTCTTTGTCTTTGGCAAACTGGCTGTATCCATAAGCAATGGCGATCTTATCCCAGATGCCAATACCGGTGGCATAAGCATCCGAGAGATCAAGCTGACCGGCTTTGATAGTGACCATCGGATGCGGATAATCCATCACCGAAGCTCGGTCGTTGAAATTGCTTGCATAATTGTGTGGTAAGCCCAGGGTATGTCCTACTTCGTGTGCAGCCAGTTGGCGTATCCTGGCCAGGGCCATCTGGAGCAACTCCGGCTGTTCGGGTTGGCCTGTTTCATAATCTCCAATAAGTCCCTGCGCAATCAGAAAATCCTGCCGGATACGCAGCGAACCGAGCGTCACTTTGCCTTTGAGTATTTCTCCGGTACGCGGATCAGTGATGCTGGCCCCGTAAGACCAGCCGCGGGTAGAGCGGTGTACCCACTGGATGAGGTTGTAGCGAATATCCATCGGATCGGCATCTTCGGGCAGCAGCTTTACCTGAAAAGCATTCCTGAAACCGGCGGCCTCAAACGCTTGGTTCCACCACGAAGCACCTTCCATCAGCGCAGTACGAATAGGTTCGGGAGCACCAGGGTCCATGTAGTAAATGATCGGCTCCACAGCCTCACTCATGGCTGCCTGCGGATTCTTTTTCACCAGCCGGTGCCTTGCGATGTATTGCTTTTCGATGGGCTGGTCTACCGGCGTAGAATAATCAAAAAAACTGATCGAGTAAAGCCCTGACCGTGGATCGTAAACCCTGGGCTGATAGCCATCGTCGGGCAGTTCAACGAAGGAGAAGTGTTCCCGCACCGTGATCGCCTGCGGGTCTGGCGTGACACTGCGCGTGTAATCGCCGGGCACGTCATCGGTCGTCAGGGTGATGGTCGCCTCGAACTCAGTATTTTTCGGGAAATTCCGAGTCATGGCCAAATGGATAGCAGAACGGGATGGGTCTGCTTTGTAGTTGCCCTGCCCGGTTTTCTTCAGGTCGCTGGCTGCCCCGAAGGCATCGCGTAGCAGGAAGTCTGTCATATCCACCAGCACGGTTTGCTGTGTAGTGGCTTCCACCTTGAAACCCCACAGCACTGACTCGGCAAATGCTTCTTCCACCGCCTGTACTTCCTGTGGGTTATCAGAAATGGCTCTGTAGCCCATATTGGGTGCCATCATCAGTACCTTTGGCCCTGATTTGACAAACTTTATCACGTATTCTGCCCCGAGTTTTCCCCGGTCGAGGCCAATATCGTTGGAACCCATACCGGCGGCCAGCGAGGTGTAGAACAAAAACTCCTGATCAAACTTGCTGATTTCCATCCATATTTTCCCGGTAGCCGCATCCCAGTAAAAAGGAAAAAGTCCGTCATATTTTTTCATGCCCTGCGTCTTTTCTGCCATAGAGGTTTGGGCAAACCCCGGCTGAAAACTGCACAAAAACAAACCCATCATAAGCCATACGGCTACTGTTCTAAACATTGTTGTTATCGTTAGGTAGAAGCTGTGTTGTGTAAAATATTATTTGAATGTTGTGCTAATATCGGCTGATACGACCAAAGCTGCAACGCCTCGCCCACTTTTATTGATCTGTCACCGCAATGGTCAACGAGCAGGTGCCAGTGAGTGGAGTAGGTTCCGGAGCAGTAGTAGCACCATAAGGATTAACCCAACTCAGCGAAGAAATGTCGCCTGTGGCATTGCTGTGCTGAGGATAGACAATATTACTAGGGAAGTCCATGCCACACACTTTGGAGCCATAGTTGGTAAAGTTTCCCACCGGATTGGAGAAGACAATTCGTACGTCGAACTGATCTCCGGCAGAGAGTTGCGCTGTGGTCATCCCAAACAAAGAAGCTGCCTGACTTGCGGTGACGGCTACTTCCGAGGGGAAGGTAGTCACAGACGTTAGCGTTTTCCAGGCGGCAGTATCCGTACCGTTGTTGTACAACAACTGCACCTCCGCGCTACTGGAAGCAAGGCTGGTATAGTCTCTTTTATCCATCGTAAAAACAAAGGAATCGTCGCTGGAAGAAGCCAGTTCACTCATGTCAAAAGCATTGTTTTCTTCGCTCACGCTGGTGAGGGCCACCGTAGGATTAAGCACATAGGCATCTATGGAGCATATGCCTGCAATGCGGATAAGATTGCAGATATTGTTATTATATATCCTGAAAACCCTACCGTCCTGGCCATACACGACAAAGCTAAACGTAAAGGTATCGCCCAGTGCCAAATCGGCAGCACTCACGCCAAACAAGGAAGCTGCTTGTGAAGCAGACAAAGACACGGTTGCAGGCAGGCTATTATAGTTGCCTAGCAGCACAGATTCACTGCCATTATAGCTAGTGAATACATCTATGGAGGCTACCCTGGCTTCCTCATAGCCAAAATCTTCTCCAACCAGCGTAAACTCAAAGGCTGCTTCCGCCAGGTTTTCATAATCAAAGAACGTCTTGTTCTGATCTGTCCACTGCACCTCGGCTACGGGTGCCCATTCCGGCTCGGGTATAGGATACAGTGCCTCATTTTTGCAGGCATCAAACAGCACAGTGATCATGGCTACCCAGCCTATCGTTTTCAATGTTCTCATATGTTTCATCTTGCATAGGTTATTTGTCCCAGAATACGGGAGCGGTCACCGAATAATTTTCAGGAATATTGGCATTGGAGCCTACCTCGTCCACCACATAGATCAAGCGGTTGGGAAAGGGCCCAGCCTCGTTGTTATCCACTACCGGCGTGAGCGTTGGATACCCGGTACGGCGGTAATTATTGTAAGCTTCTATGCCATTGCCGAAGGTAGCCACATACGCCTGATCTATCACGATCTCCAGCTTACCGGCTGCATCTGTGGCATCGTACTTGGCAAGCACGGTATTCACATAAGTATCGACTGCCTCCTCGGTTGGTTTGTATTCCCCGGGCGAGGCTATCATATCACCAAAATCCATCACTTTGCTAATAGAGGCACGTACGCCCTCTTCCAGATAAGCTCTGGCATCACCGGCCACGCCCAGCGTGAGGATAGACTCTGCAATGGCAAACTTCATCATAAAGTTGGTAACCATAGGAAATACGCCCTGCCCGGTGCCATCGTTAACGGTAGCTTGCTTGAACTGGTCGGCATCAAACAGCCCACCTACCGGATAAACGCCATACGTGGTATATTCGGCTCCGTCTGCTGGCACTACACTGTTGTCGCCGCGATCACGGCCCAGATAGCCATTGCCACTATAGAAAAAATAGCAGCCAATCTGGTTAAGCTCACACGGAATGCTGGGGTTGCCATCCGGCAGACCGTCTACCTGCCGGTAAAAATAATAGCGAAGACGGGGATCGGCTACCCCGTAGCGAACGTTGGCACTTAGGTTGTTGTAATCGTTGGGATAACGCTCGCTACCACCGCGCAGTTTGACGAAAAACGCATTGGACTGATACCCTTCCCGCGTGGAAGTATTGTAATCGGATATCCAATACGGATGTGCATTTTGGGGAGCAATGCCCGAACCAAAGCGGAACTGAAAATCATCGGTATTGTCGCTGATAAACGCGCCCTGGCTGAGTATCGCACTGATATTGCTGGCTGATGCTTCCGGGTTGACCAGCCGGGTTTGCAGATACATCTTTAGTTTGAGCGCGTTGGCCATTTGGAGCCACTTGCTTTTATCTCCTGCATAGATCATATCGGCACCGGGTTGTATCACATCGGTGCCTGCCAGGTTGGCCATGCCTTCGTCGATGAGCAAAAACAGATCGGTATAGATGGTTTCTCCTGCGTCATACACCGGATTTTCGGTGGCAAGGGCTTCGCTATAGGGAATGTCTCCCCACAAATCGACCATCATGCTGTAGATATAGGCTTTTTGTAGTTTGGCAATACCTGCATACGCCTGCTGATCGTTTTCTTCAGACTGCGCGATAACCACCTCTATATCGGCCAGTGCCTGGGTGTAAAAACCTTTCCAGGAACTGTTGAAGTCAGCTTCTGTGAGTCGCCACCGGCCAAAGGTACTGCTCCACTCCTGATCTACCAGCGCAGCCGATGCCCGCTCTACGCCACCCAGAAAGGCCGACGCGTATCCTACCTGCACAGCAGGCATTACCAGATCCAGAGAAGCCTCAGAGGGGTTATTCGGATCGGTGTTGACATCCAGAAAAGATTCTGAGCAGGAAGCCAGCACGAAGCATAATACAAGCGTTAAGGCTATTTTTTTTCGTGATCGTATCATTTGTTGCATGATGAATAATCTTTAAAAAGTAAAGTTAAGGTTCACGCCATACCTTTTAGTGGTAGGTACGCCGATAAAATCAAGCCCTTGCGCATTGCTGCCACTGGAAGCCGCTGTTTCAGGATCAAAGTTGAGCACCTCAGGAAAGTTGGGTGCTTTGTACCAGAGGTTTCTGCCGGAAAATGACACAGAGGCACTGCCAAAGGGAGTTTTATCCAGTAGGGCCTGCGGCAGCCTGTAGCCCAACGATACTTCCCTCAGACGCACCACTGATGCATCAAACGTGTGTACATCCCGAAAGCTAGTCACACCAAAGCTATCGGTAAACCACCAGTCGTAGTTGGCAATCACAATAGTGTTCCGCACTTTCTCACCGTCTACGATCAGCGGCCCGGTGCCTTCGGCGTTGGCAAGCACCCCGGGAATGACCCGACCGGCTTCCCGGTCACCAATATCTACCACACCCCGGCCCAGCAGTTCTGAGGCGGTCTGCGACCACATATCGCCTCCTTTTTTATAGTCTATCAAAAAGTTGAGCGTAAAGTTTTTGTAAGACACGGTATTGGTTACGCCTAAAATGAAATCCGGATTAGGGTCGCCAATGATGCCCAGTCCGCCGGGTAGCGGCCTGCCAAGCTGGTTATTACCGATCAGGATATTGCCTTCATCATCGCGCAGCATCTTAGTGCCATACAGTTGCCCCACCGGCTGGCCCACCTGGTGTACCACCAGGATATTGCTGGAAGCACGTCCGCCTACCACAATCTGGTCTTTGCCTCCCATATCCAGCACCTTGTTGCGGTTGCGGGTAAAGGAAGCAAAGATGTTCCAGGTAAAGCCACTGGCAAGGTCAAAAGGCGTGTAATCAATACCTAGTTCAATGCCCCGGTTGCGCAAAGTACCGATATTGGCCAGCTTGGTACTAAAACCGGAAGAAGCCGGCAGCACAATCGCTGCAATACTATTGGTGGTCTTTTTATCGTAGTACGTCAAATCCACATTCAGCCGGTTGTTGAAGAGGCCCAGTTCGGTACCCACTTCAAACTCCGTGATAAACTCCGGACTCAGATTCGGATTACCGGCATTATCCGAAAGAGTCAGGCTATTGTAGGTGACACCGTTTTGGGTAAAGGGAAATTCCGTGCCGTTAAACGCACTGTTGGTGATAAAAGGCGTATTGGTTTTATACGGTTCTGCCTCGTTACCTACGCGGGTGAAGCCCATTCTGAGTTTTCCAAAGGAAAGCAGACCACCGGACATATTCAGAGCGTCCGTGAAGATCACAGAACCGCTCGCGCCAGGATAAAAATAACTCCTGTTTTGTGCAGGAAGTGTAGACGACCAGTCGTTACGGGCTACCAGGTTGAGGAAATACGTGTCTTTGTAGGAGAGCGACATATCCCCAAAAACACCCTGGAAACGTTGGAGAAACATTTCGTCCCGAAGCACACGCTGAGAAGCGGTATTGGTGAAGTTGTTATTGCCAAACACAATGATCCCGTTTCCTTCGTTGATCTCCCGCTTGGTAAGGCGCTGGTTGACGTTATGCCCCAGGATCATTCTCAAACTCAGGTCAGAGTTCAGGTCACGATTGATCGTGAGCAGCAGGGTACCATCCAGTTCTTCACGGTAAATGTTGTCTGTAGTGACTCTGCCGAGCGGCACATTGTAAGACCCTTTCTGGATGACGCTTTTCCTGCGATCGGTATAGGCATTGAAGCCTAGCTGATAGGTAGCGGATAACCATTTGGTGAAATCGTAGCCTATTTGTACTTTACCAAACGCCCGGTCCACGTCGCTGGTGTAAGGAGCATACTTGGCTACCCAGTAAGGATTGTCCACATCAGACCGGTTGTAGACATTGGCATGGGTCACGGGGTCTTCAAACGGCAGGTTGGTCAGGTCGTACATGATTGGCACATACAGCAGCCGCTCAATGACAGAGGGAGCAGATTCCAGGCTGGAGGCTACCTGCGGTGTTTGCTGGGATGTCTGCACGTAGTTGATGCTTCCATTCATATACAAACCATTTTCCAGGTTGACTTTGCCACCGATATTGACATTGCTACGGGTGATAGAGCTATTGGGGATGATGCCTGTATTGTTGGTATAGGATACACCGGTAGCCAGCGAAGCTTTCTCATCGCCCGCGCTGATGTTGACGGCTGTTTCCAGCAGACCACCGGTTTGCAGAAAGTTTTTAGCATTATCCGGATATGCCTGGTACGCCATTTTAGTGCCGGCATACTGGTCATAGATCGCGGTTCCTTTTAGGTGAGAGGCATCATAGACATGCTGCACCGAATCATACTCACTAAAGGCCGGGCCAACACTTCCGTTGAAAGCCACCACCAGCGACTGGTGCTGCCCGGAACCATACATGGTTTGATAATTGGGTAGTTTGGCTGCCTGCTCTATAGCGTACGAAGTATTGAAACTCACTTCCAGCCCTTTGCCAGCACCACCGCTTCCAGCTTTGGTAGTAATGATGATAGCCCCATTGGCTGCCCTTGATCCATATAGTGCCGCAGCAGAAGCTCCTTTGAGCACTGTCATGGAAGCAATACTGTTCGGATCAATATCAAAAGCCCTGTTGGTGAACAAGTTGCCGCTGGTACCGTCTGTGGTGAAGGTAGAATTGTCAAACGGCACGCCATCTACCACAAACAGCGGCTGCGTATTCTGCGTGAGCGACGTGTTGCCCCGAATGGTGATATTGGTATTGGAGCCAACCGCTCCACCGCCACCCTGGATGTTTACTCCCGGCACCTTACCGGTGAGTGCCCGGATAGGATCAGCTTCCGCCTTGTTGGTGATCGCATTGCTTTCAATATTGGACACCGAGTAGCCCAGGGCTTTCTTCTCCCGCTCGATGCCGATGGCTGTCACCACCAGTTCATTCAACTGAGTCGTTTCATCGGTGAGGTCTACGTTGATGGTAGATTGATTGCCGATAGGCATTTCTTTGGTAAGCATACCAATAAAAGAGAATATCAGCGTTTGTGCATCTTCAGGCACAGTCAGGCTGTACTTTCCTTCAATGTCTGTGATGGTGCCGTTCATGGTATTTTTGACCGTCACGTTGACACCAGGAATCGGCTCATTGTCTTCCAGCGAGATAACGGTTCCCTGGATAGTCCTTTCCTGTGCCAGCAGCATTAAGGGACACAAAACCATGAATAGCATCAGTAAAGATCTTTTCATATCAGTTTGGTTGGTTAAATAATTGAATATCGTGATGTGCTTGCTTTTAGCAAGAATTCTTAAATAAATGCATAGGAATACAAGCCGACTACTTATTAGCTAACGGTTACTGTATGTGAAACGTAATTCGTATTATCGAACGACCATCACCCTATACATTAGTTCGGATTCAATATTGAACCCGCTCATTCATTGCTCGTATTGCTTTTCTCTGACGGCTTGGTTTTCACACTTTCACTCTCCGGTTTCAGCGTAGGATAATCTATGCCCAACTGCTCGAGATACGTATCGTACTTGGCTTCATCATAGTAGTATTTGCGCATCTCATCCCTAAACTTTGCCATAATTTCCTTATTAAGGTGCGTAGCCGGTTTGTCTTTTTTGGTGACAAAAGGCGTATATTCCGTGTCTTTTTTCTGTACATCGGTAAAATAAGTCTTGGCTTCCTGAATAAGTTTTGGATTGGAGAGCATATCAACCAGGGTCATAGCTTCTACTTTTGCCCCGGTCACCACCCCTTTGTGCGCAATGGGTGTGGCCATACTGATGGCATTGGACCAATGGTGACCCTGCAAACCGGGAATATTGGAAGGATAACGCAGCACAATGGTAGGTACCGTCCAGGAGATATCTGCTATATCGTCAGAACCACCGCCCAGCGAAAATTCAGCCGGTGGCTTCAGCTCTTTTATCTCGGTCACCAACCCTTCTTTCTCATCTTTCAGGTCGGCATCCACTTCCTTTTGCACCGCTTTTGCCAGGGCAATATCATCATCGCTCCATGTGGGTAAACCTACTGTTTTCATGTTTTCGTAAGCAGCTTCAGCCATTGGTTTGTTGAAATGCCCTGGCCACGCGCTTCCCATGTACTTATATGTCATTTTTGTATCGGTCATCATGGCAGCACCTTCAGCAATCTTGATCGATACATCGTACAGATTCTTGATAGCAGGGTACGTTCTTTCCCGCAGATAGTACCAGACGGAAGCCTTGGACGGCACCACGTTGGGCTGGTCGCCTCCATCGTTGATGACGTAGTGCGACCGCTGGGTAGGATACAGATGCTCTCTACGAAAATTCCAGCCAATGTTCATCAGTTCTACAGCGTCCAGCGCACTTTTCCCTCTCCACGGGGCACCCGCACTATGCGCAGCAACACCCTCAAAATCGTACTGAATAGATACCATGCCGTTGCCCCAGCTTGCACCATAAGCGGTACCCAGGTCGCTACCCACGTGGGTGAAAATGCAGGCATCCACGTCTTTAAAGTATCCGTCGCGTACATAAAAAGCTTTGGTACCCAGCTGCTCTTCTGCCACCCCTGGCCAGAGGATCAGCGTTCCGGGCATATTTTCCTGCTCCATCATCTCTTTGACGGCCAGCACCGCCAGCACATTTACTACCTGCCCTGAGTTATGACCTTCACCATGACCAGGCGCACCTTCTATGATCGGATCGTGGTAGGCTACGCCTGGCTTTTGGGATGCCTTCGGGATGCAGTCAATATCGCTGCCAATGGCAATGACAGGCTCACCACTCCCCCATTTGGCCAACCATGCCGTAGGGATATTAGAAATATCTTCTGTAATCTCAAAGCCGTTTTCTTTTAGAATGCTACAGAGATATTTAGAGGTTTCATACTCTTGAAAACCCAGTTCGGCAAAGCTGAAAATCTTATCGTTCATCACCTGGGCCATTTTCTTATGATCTTCAATGTACGCTGCCACTTGCTTTTTCATGGCTTCCACTTTGCCAGCCTTGATCTTAGCACGGGGTCCGGGTGCTATCAGGGTAGCTGCACTAAGGCTATACACTGCCAGTTGGAGCACCCCTAACAAAACAAGGGTTTTGGAACAAGCATTGAGCAAAGCAAGCAGACCGGAAAGGGCAGACCTTTCCCTTAAAAGTATTGTTTCTTTCATGGTAGTGTTTGTTATGAAACTAAAATTTATGTAATAGCACCTTAACTTATCCATGCCAGGCACGGAAATAATAATCGTAATGGCTTTATCTTAAAAAATAGATTGCTGTATCAATAATTAGAATATCACTGCGGCAATATAATGCAGATATGTATTTATACAAAATAAAGCATTAGTTTTCTGACATAAAAGGCAAATTAAATTTTATACACGAAACTCACCTTAGAATATTACCCAATTAATAGCTATTCGTAAAAAAATAGCAGCACCCCCTTACACGAAAGACAATGAGCACATTGAACTTTCCTGTATCCGGGACTGCTGCTCGTTAATACGGATGATGATAAAAAATATCTTCTTACTGTCCTGCTTCTTTAAGCTGATACTCTGCTGGCTGACCGGCTTTGGGCAGCGTTTTTTCAATGAAGTTTCTGATGTCTTGGGTAGCGGTGGCCAGATCTTCTTTGCGCAGATACATCATATGTCCGCTGCGGTACCCTTTCCACGACAGCCGGTCTTTGAGCAAGCCGCTGGGATCGATGTGCCACAAGTTATACTTGGCATTGAAATAGTCGGTGGCACCATCGTAGTAGCCGGACTGGATCATCACCTGTAGGTAAGGGTTTTCTGCCATTGCCTCACGCAGGTTTTCGGCGGTGTTATCTTTATTGCTACCTTCCTGATCCCACGGATATACCTTACCAAACATATTGTATTTGAGATCGGTCTTGAACTTGAGTTCGTCTCTGAGATAATGATTGATTGCTGGAGTAAATGAATGCAGCCAGGAAGAAAGTTCGGCATTGTAATCAGGCCGTTCTCCGGCAGTCTCTTTGTCTATGCCCAGGTAGCGGGAATCCAGACGGCCAATGGTGTAGCCTTTATCGCGGAGTAACTCTTTCCAGAAAAAGTTAGTGGGTACCACCAGATTATGTTGTAAAATCACTTTCTCAGAAAGCCCGGAGTAAGCAGACATCTGTGCAGCGATGTCTTTTTTTACTTGCTCATTCACAAAGCCCCCCTCTGTGAGCACGGGGATGAGCTTATTGATGGTGAAGGCTTCTACTTCGGGCAAAAGTTCATTCAGGTCTTTCTTTTGCAATTCAGCAGACAAGGCTTTGTGATACCAGGCGGTAGCCGCAAAATAAGGTAGTACACTGGCTTCGGCTACCGGTCCCTCCCGCTCGATGCCAAGCGAGGTGGGAGACACCAGCACCACGCCGTTCAGATACATCCACTGTGACTCCTGTAGCTCCAGGGCCAGGCCGGAGACACGGGTGGTACCGTAGCTTTCACCAATCAGGTATTTGGGAGACAGCCACCGGTCTTTGCGCGACACAAACGTGTTCAGCCACTCTGCCAGGTAGGCAATGTCGGTATTTACGCCAAAGAACTTATCGGCCACTTCCTTTTTATCGAGCGTATCAGAAGCCCGTGAGTAGCCGGTATTGACGGGGTTGATATACACAATGTCGGCTATATCCAGGATAGAGTTGGGGTTTTCTTTGATGCCATACGGCTGCACCGGGTATCCTTCGTCATCAATGCGCAGCAGCCGCGGTCCTGTGTAGGCAATGTGCATCCAGACAGAGGCCGAGCCGGGGCCACCATTAAATGAAAATACCAGCGGGCGGCTGGCACGGTCTTCCACCCCTGAGCGTTCATAATACGTATAGAACAAACCGGCAATGGGTTCACCCTTTTCATTCCACACCGGCTGCATCCCAGCCTCTGCCGAGTAGGCGATGCGCTTGCCTTTGATGGTCACCTCATGTTGCGTGGTCACGGCAGTGTCCATGCTGAAGGTTAGCTTCTGGGCCATGAGGGGTGAAAAGATAATAGTAAAGAGCAGGAAAATAACAGCGTGTTTCATAAAATTGACGGTTAGGTTTCGTATGATAATGGTTGGAGCCATGCCTGTGGAGACGATCCAATTAAAAGACAGCCAGAAAAATAGGTAAGTTTGCTTCCATTTGGAAGCTCAGGGATGATTAATTGAGAAATATCACTGGCTTTACTTCTATTTCTCTCCCGCCTCAGTCACAGACCTGAGAAGACAACCCCGAACCCCCAGGTCTGTGTCCTCACCTAGAGTATATACACAAGTATAAACCCCGGCCTATACCTCACAAGACAGTCAAAATAAATCTCCCTTTAAGGTGGCCTGTGAGACACAAGGCCACGGAGTCAGGCGGTAAATTAAAATATGTATATACTCTAGGTGCCGCCGTGGCGCGGTCCTCACAGACCTAGAGCGTGGAAGCTAGTAGTGTGCAGATGTGCATCATTTGCACTTTACTCACCAATACGTGTGCACAGATGCACAACATAGATGTATTGGGCACCATTATCAATGTACAGACGTACACCACACATACGTTGGGCGGTAAAATAGATGCACAGATGTATAATACATGTGCGTTGGAGGTTAAAATTGGTGCACAGACGTGCAACACACGTGTATTGCTCATCAAAACAAGTGCACGGATGTGCAACGTAGTACGTTTTCCCACTGCCTAACAGCTATTGTAAGAAGAGCCTTTTTAAGATGAATACAGTTTGTCAGATATGGCAGCAATTCATTCCAACTGTTGAGCAGTCTTTTTTAGGAAAAATTAATTAATTTTTACGTTAACTCTCTTTGACTAACTAATAAATTTTATAATTTAACCGCATGAATAAATGCTGATATGATACTTATGATATTTCTATGCCCATTTATTGTAAAACCACTATTTTTCGTGGGTCAAACAATAAGGTAATCATCACCAGCAATACGCAAACAACTATGCAACCAATTACAACAATCTATGATATACTCATTACGCAACATCCAGCCGGTGCTGTTGGGCTGTACCATGCTTTGGTGCACCACAGCTGGAGCGCAGGAGATGGCCTCCCTGCACAAACTTCCCAATGACCGCCTGCTGGCCGAAGATGCCAGGGCTGCCAGGAATAGTTTGGTCTCACCCGCTACTTACCCTGCCACAGTAAAAGCAGTGGCGCAAAAGATCAGCGGTATTGTCTCAGACCTGGAAACAGGAGAGACACTTCCCGGTGTCAACATTCTGGCGAAGGGTACCACCAATGGTACCGTGACAGATATTGAAGGCAAGTACACCCTGAATGTAGACGATGATGTAACGACTTTAATCTTTTCATCCATCGGTTATACTACGGAGGAAATAAACATCAATGGCAAAACCACCATCGATGTTAATTTAGCCCCTGATATTCAATCACTCTCTGAAGTAGTGGTAGTAGGCTATGGTACCCAGAAAAAAGTAACCGTAACCGGCTCGGTGGCAGCGGTGAATGGGGAGGAACTGAAAAAAGCACCTTCGGTGAACCTTTCCAATGCTGTTGCCGGACGTATCCCTGGTGTATTTGCGGTGAACCGAAGTGGTGAACCAGGTGCTGACGGCTCTAGTATCCGCATCCGTGGTGCCAACACGCTCGGTAATAACTCTGCCCTGATCGTCATTGACGGTATTCCTGCCCGCCAGGGGGGCATCGACCGACTGAACCCGGCGGATATTGAAAGTATGTCGGTGCTCAAAGATGCTTCGGCAGCTATCTACGGGGCACGTGCAGCCAACGGTGTTATCCTGATTACCACCAAACGAGGCAAGTCAGGCAAACCGCAGTTGTCCTACAACTTCAATCAGGGGTTTGCCCAACCTACGGTTATTCCCAAACTAGCCAATAACGTGCAGTTTGCAGAAATGCGCAACGACCTGGAGGTGTACAACTTGCCTACTAATGAATGGGGTGCTGCTACGGAAGCTTTCAAAACTACCGGAAGCTACACCAAAGCCGATGGTACCTTGGTAGAGGCACCTTTTGGCCCGGATGACTTCCAGAAGTTCAGAGACGGTTCCGACCCTTGGGGGCACCCCAACTCCGACTGGTATGACGCTACTCTGAAGACTTGGTCTCCTCAATCACAACATAATTTGCAGCTGTCTGGCGGCACAGAGTCATTCAAATACTTTACCTCGCTAGGGTATCAAAACCAGGATGCTTTCTACAAAGATGCGGCTACTGGCTACAAGCAATATGATATGCGTATCAACCTGGACGGAACCATCAACAAATACATCAAAACTACAGTGGGTGCCTTGATTCGCCAGGAAGACCGTCGATATCCTACCAGTTCTGCTGGTGCTATTTTCAGAATGCAGATGCGCGGCCTGCCTACCTCGCCTGCTTACTGGCCTGATGGCCGACCTGGCCCGGATATTGAGAACGGGGAAAATCCCGTGGTGATTACCACTAACCAGACAGGGTATGACAATGATACCCGCTATTATATACAGACTAATGGTACACTGGATATTAGTATACCGGGTGTAGAAGGCTTGAAGTTTCAGGGAACCGCTTCTTTGGATAAATACATCAAGCAAAATAAAAGATGGCAAACACCCTGGACGCTCTATACCTGGGATAAGGTGAGTTTTGAAGACGACGGTACAACACCTCTGCTGGTGGGAGGGCAACGTGGACCTGCGGAACCACGCCTTACCCAGGGCAATGAAGACCAGCTCAATATTCTGCTGGGCGGTATCTTTACGTATGAACGTACCTTTGGGCCGCACAACATCAATGTGCTGGCCGGTACCAACCGGGAGACTATTCAGAACAGTAGCTTCAATGCATACCGCCGTTATTTTATATCACCCAACATCGACCAGCTTTTTGCCGGGGGTGATGAGGAGAAAAACAATGGAAGTAGTGCCTTTGAAAGAGCGCGACTAAACTATTTCGGTCGGGTAGCTTATAACTTTCAGGAGAAATACCTGGCTGAGTTCTTATGGCGTTTTGATGGTTCGTATATGTTTTCCGGAAAATACCCGTTATGGCTTCTTCCCCTGGCGTACTGGCAGGATGGGTCATTTCTGAAGAGAATTTCTGGAAAGACAATATCACCTTCATTGGACTACTTTAAACTACGTGGTTCGTGGGGACAAATGGGTAATGACCAGGTATATTATGATGCCAACAGAAACGGAAGCATCGATGGCAATGAACCTTTGCTGGAATACCAGTACCTGTCTACCTACGGTTTCAGCAGTTATGTCATTGGCAACAATCAGGTGAAAACGCTGTACGAAACCCGCGTACCCAATCCTAACATTACCTGGGAGGTAGCTAACAACGCCAATATTGGTCTGGAAGGACAACTGTTTCAGGGTAAAGTTAATTTCAGCTTTGACTACTTTATCAACCAAACGCACCAACATTCTCTGGCCAAAATATGGCTCCGTACCCCAAAGCACCGGTATGACGCTGCCTCCGCAGAACATTGGAAAAGTGAAAAATCAGGGATGGGAGTTTTTGCTGGGCTACAATGGGCAAATAGGTGATTTCAACTATGGCATCAGTGCCAACGGTGGCTATGCACAGAACAAGATTCTTTTCTGGGATGAAGCTCCCGGTGCTCCTGCATGGCAAAGGACTACAGGCAGACCTATGTATACCTATCAGATTTATCAGTATGACGGCGTGTTCAAAGATCAGGCAGAAATTGATGCCAATGAGATTGATTACTCTTCGGTCACCAATACACTGCGCCCAGGCGATATGAAGTTCAAAGACCTGTATGGACCAGACGGCGTGCCTGACGGTAAAATCACGCCCGATGATCAGGTAAGAAACAATAAAACTTCCAACCCGCTGTTTCAGGGTGGTTGTGAACCTGACCGCACAGTATGGTAGTTTTGATCTTTCTATCCTCTTCCAGGGTGCGTTTGGTGCCCAGATTCCGGTCATCACCGAATCGGGCAGTATTGGTAATTATCTGACATACGACTACGACCATCGCTGGACGGTAGAAAACCCAAGCAGTGAATATCCTCGTATCGCCGATCGTGGCAACCAGTACTATTCTAGTAACAACTCTTATTACCTGAGAAACAGTGACTATGTAC
>CATQIH010000048.1 GCA_958296015.1 Cyclobacteriaceae bacterium | reverse complement strand
TTGCTATTTGATAGCATTTACCAGTAAAAAAGTAAAAGAAGTAAAGTCATAGGATAAAGTTTCTTCTCCTTGGTCATTGATATGACTATGAACTAAATCAGGAGCAATCTGTTGCAATTCCTGAGCGATCAAACCAATATATGGAGAAGCTTGTTTTTTGTCTTTTTTATCTTTGTTGTAATTTTCTATATCAGCAATTTCACTTTTAAGTTTATACTTAACTACATTCACTTTCTTTATCATATTTAATCCCTGATGATAGTCTTGAATGTCTTGCTTAAGCTCACGATCTGAATTTATTACTGTACCGTTCACTTTTATCTTCCCTCCAACATCAAGCTTTATAGCGCGGTCGTTAAAGTCTGGATCAGCGACTCCAATGCCTACAGCCTGATTTTCATGATCTATCCGCATAGCTAGTTGTCCTCTGACAAAGAAATCTATACCATAGTTCGCCGAAATATAGGCGGCAGTACCATCTGATACTCCTTGATTAAGCCGTTGTGTCGTATAAAAGCCAATACCATAAACCTTCAAAAAAACAGGCTGATAAGAAGACCCAAATGCATCTTGATCCCAAATAAAAGTTTGATCCCCAAAAACTGATACTAATCCATATGCTGGTTTATACTTGTAGTATATCAATTGCCCATTTCTTAATTTCATAGGATAAGGACCTAAATCTGATCTTGGCGTCGTTGAGTAAGGAATATTAGCCCAGTTAGTTTCTCTTTCATTTACATTTATTTTTATAGAGCCATTGACATCTAGAGTCTCTGAAGGTATCCGCCCGATACCTAACATTCCATTTGTATTCTGAATTTTAACCTCAGGTGCATAAAGCTGCGCAAACAAAGAATAGCTTTGTAAGAATAAACCGATAGTAAAGAAAGCATGGAAAATTGTTTTCATGGTGTAGAGGTTAATTTCAAAATTGAACAAATAATATTGTTTAGATGCTCTCCTATTTGTCTTTCTTTCTTAAATCCTCAATAAGAAGCTGCTGTTCTTCTAACTTTGCGTGGAGTTCTTTGACAGCATTTATCAGAACATAAGTAAGAGCAGTCTGATTGATGGCTAATGTTTCTTCATTTTGATCATCAATATATTGATCAACTAAGTTAGGAGCTTCTTTTTGTAGTTCTTGGGCTACAACGCTTACATATTTATGGGGCTTTTTCTTTTTTAAATTCTTTTTATTGTACACCTCAATACTGTCAGCTTCAGACTTCAGTTCATATTCTATAGGATTTAACCTTTCTACTAGATCCAGACCTTTTTTATAATCTGTGATATTCTTTTTCAATTTAACATCTGATCCTACCCACTGTGCCCCTGTACAATAGGCAGATCCATTTACATGTAATTTATACTGAGGATTAGAGGTGCCTATTCCTACATTTTGTGCCTCCCAGCTTATTCTCATAACATGGGTGTTCCTGGAAAAGAAATCAATACCGAAATGACTTGATATATACGCAGTTGTAGCTTTTTCATAAACATAACCGTTACTGCCTGTGAGGGTTTGCGGATAAAAACCAATACCATAACTGTTGATATATACACCCTTCCAAAGAAAATTCTGATGTCCAAGCCAAGTAGTGATTCCATGGGACTGACCATTTACATTACTAGCCAACGGTATACGAATTGATCCATTGACATGTAATTTGTCCTTCGGATTAGTTTCGTCAATCCCAATGTTACCATTTGTATTCTGAATCTTAACTTCAGGAGCATAAAGTTGAGCAAGTAGTGAATGGCTTAACAATACATTCAAGAATACTATCAAGAGTAGATGTTTCATGTTCATTAGAAGGGGTATTTAGATTTTATTTGAGGTTTATCAATTAGCATTTTTGAGCAATCCTATCCGCACTTGAAATCGTTGCAGTGTGACAGAAGCATGGTCCCGTAGGATGTTGACCATGAACAAATGAGGTTTAGAAGAGATATCTTCAGGCTTATAGCCATGAGAGACTACTTCTTTGAGGATTTGAGTTTTGCTATTTCCCGCTGCATTGACTCTATGATAGCTTGTTGCTCTTCTAAACTTGCATTTAAATCTTGAATAGAATTAACCATTACGAAAGTAAGACCAGTTATATCAATAGCTAGGGTTTCTTCATTATTTTCATCTAAATAATAATCTACCAATTCAGGTGCTATTTTCTGTAATTCTTGTGCAACTACACTTATATATTTTGGGATTTCTTTTTTATCTATATGTTTCTTATTGTACTGTTCTAGGCTGTCTGCCTCCGTTTTTAATTCATATGTAACAGTTCTCATTTGTTTAACTAAAGAAAGCCCTTTCTTATAGTCATTGACATTTCTCTTTAATTTAATGTCAGAACCTAAGTATCCTCCTCCTTTGTAGTAAATATTTCCTTCAACATGCAATTTATAATTGGCATTATTTTTACCAATACCTACATTTCCATTTTTTTCTATGATCAGTTGTTTGGTACTTGATGCATCTTCATTTCCAAGGCGTATATCATTATCATTGCTTGTTCCTAAACTACGATTTTCTATTCTCAATATATGAGGGCCGTTTTCATCTAAATCTTGAAAAAGGATTAATTGTGCGTGATTATCATCAACTTTTATTAAAAAGTTTTCATTGCTATTTCGCCCAATCTCCAATGTGTTTTGTTGAGTATTACTATAGAATTGTATACCCTGGCCGAGTACACCAAATTTTGCGCTAAATGAGTCTGAACCAATTCCTACCTTTCCATTAGTGTTTTTAATACTGATTTCAGGCGCAAATATTTGTGCAAATAGTAAGTTACTCAGTAACAGATTAAATAATACTATTGGGAGAAGAAGTTTAGTTTTCATGAGAAATAACATTTTAAGCTTTAAAGGTTCTAATTAATAAGCATTTTTGAGCAGCCCTATCCGTACCTGAAATCGCTGTTGTGCTACAGGTGAATGATCAGGAAGCACGTTAACCATGAATAAGACTTGTAAGGCAATCTTTTTAGTAAAATTCACTTGCTTGCCTGCTCCCAAATATATTTTTTGCTGCCATTCTGTACTAATTTGGTCATTGGTTCGAGAAGACTGCTTTTCTAAAGCATACTCCACCTGTACTAAGAAATCTTTGGGCAGATAATACTGCAAAAAAGCATTGGTACCGGATAGCGTACTATGTATTTGCCAGGGTGTTGTTTGCCAACCAGCATTCACTAAAGTTCCTGCTCCAACAACCAGCACTTTATTTACATGAAAGCCTATATAGGGTGAGGCTGTTAGCGATGACCAGGTCTTACGATTGAGATTGAAACCGTAGATGAACCGCTCTTTTGTAGGCTTATCTTGTAGTGAGCTTGCTTTGACAAACACACTATCATGCTGTTGCAGTTTGCTATACTTTTGTTTCAAAGATGACAGCTTTTGCTGAGCCGATTGCAACTGTGCTGTATTGGCCGCAAAGAAATCCTGGGCTTCATGCGTGAGACTCTCCCGTATAGCATCTTGCGCTATATCCGGAGCCATAGGTGCTTCTGGTAATTCTTGTTGCTTTGCCAGGTGTTTCTGTACTGCATTTTCTATGCTACTGGTAACTACTTGTTGGGCGGTATCTGCTATCTGTCTTGCATTAAGACTATCATAGGCTTGTTTTTTATCAGCAAACCTTTCCTTTGACCTTTTCAAGTTGGATGCTTTTTGCGCTCGCTGCTGCTTGAGCGTATTAGCTCTCTGTTTAACTTTACCGCTCTTTTGCTTGATGTCTTTGGTAAGTATAGCACGGTTTTTACCCAGGGTAGTTTTATCAAGTCTATCAATCACTTTTCCCTTTGATAAAGCGTCAAGTTTATCTTTATATGCAGGAACATCGGGTATTTTCTGTATTTTAGGCTGTATAGAATATCCGGGCAAGTGAGATGGCAATCTGGCTACCTTTAAAATAGGTAAGGTATCTAGGGTAAGTAAGTACTTTTCTTGAATTTTTTGCTCCTTATCCCTTAAGGTGTCTCTTTTATGAAAGATACTATCAGTAAGTGCACCGCTATTGTTGAACAATTGATGTTCTTCCTGGTTTGACTGGACTTGTGCTTGTCCATAGACGGTCACACTCATTAAAATGCTTAAAAAAGCTAATATGAGCCATTGATGGGCATTATTTGAACAAATGTAAAAGTACAGCATATATTGAAGGATATAAGTAGTGGGGCCAAAAATTGCTTTTTGGAAATACTTTGCTGTAAACTAAAGAGTAATAAACGCTAAAAACAAACTCATGTAATTATTTAGTATATTTTGATTAAACAAAGTATTAAAAAATTAATTGTTAAAAAAATCATACAACGTATTGTTTAGCATTATTTTAATAACACATCATGCTGATAGCAAATATTCATCTAGTCAATTGAAAGAATCATATAGAATTTTTGACAATTAGATAAGTTGGTACATCAACCAAAAAGGGTGTTTGAAGCATAGAGATTATTAAAACCTCTTTATAGTTTTACGCACAACATAAATATTTTATTCTAACCGAAACTTCGATGCAGAACAGGAGATCAAACTTGATGTTGACGAACTACTTTCATTCTCTATGGATATTCCTATTTTGTAGTTTAACAAATGCCCAAGGACAAATACCTAAAGCACCAGTTAACTTACAAAGCCCTAATGCTGCTAGTCTAGGGCAATATGGCGAACTTCCTGTCTCGTTGTTTACCGGTACACCACAAATAGATATACCTTTGTATTCATTAACTGAAAAAGGAGCTGAGGCTGCTATTTCACTTTCCTATTATGCTACAGGAGTAAAGCCTGACCAACATCCAGGATGGGTAGGGTTAAACTGGAATTTAAATGCTGGTGGCGTTATTACCCGGGTAGTTAATGACTTGCCTGACGAAAATATTGAACCGTATGCAGGAGAACGAACAGGATTCTTTTTTCAATATCAGAACTTGACAGTAGATGATTGGTCTGATAAGAGCTATATAAGAACTATTGGCAGTACTTTAAATTATATTTATGATACTGAACCTGATGAATTTGTTTTTAATATCCCAGGCAAGCTGTCCGGTAAGTTCTACATAAGCTATGAGGATAATGGTGATGGAAAAAAAAACAGAACATGGCAGGTAGTTTGCGATCGAAAGGTAGATGTTGAAGTAAGTTCCACTACGCTATTGCCTCCCCCATTTACACCAGGAGGATGGTCTTTATGGGCTACCTATTTACCCAGTTTTCACGGATTTATCTTGACAGATGAAGATGGCACTCGGTATGAGTTTGGCGGCACCACAGATGCTATTGAATATAGTATGGGGTTTTTTGAGCAAGATACGGATACTTGGATAGCCGGTGCCTGGAACCTGACAAAAATAGCTGACACCAATGGTCATGAAATAACTTTTGACTACCAACGGATAGAAAGAGAGTTTATCAATCAAATGTATATCTCTTTGCAAATGCGGAAGAAGGAAACTTCACCCCCCGATATAAATTACTTCCTATTCTTTTTATCGGGTGGTCTGATAGGAAACAATGCCTTCATGACCCCTGGATGTCAACAGTTTAATTCTCTAATTCAACCTTATGGTTTTTTTGCCGGAAAGCTTATATCTCCGGTATACCTTAAGCAAATCAGCAATATGCAGGCAACACTACAATTCAATACTTCTCCTAGTAAAGAACTACCATACCGGCAGAGTATCTACGACACATACCAAGAATGGAAATTAGGACAGAGCAGGCCTAATGGAAGTCAATACCTCACAAGTGCTGATTACCTCTGTTTTTTACATAATAATCCAAACCCTGGTAACGAAAGATACCCAGATATCCTTGACAAGCTAAAGTGGAGGAAACTGGATAATATACAAATTGTTGAAAAAAGTACAAGCAAAGTAATCAAGCAAATTGACTTTATCTACAACAATGATGCTTCCCAGCGACTGATGCTAAAAGAGATGCGGGAAAAGTCAATAGACCCTTATGTTCAACTGCCTGGCTATAAGTTTTTTTATGATACTTCAAAACCGCTACCTGATTATTTAGTCAACCAAACAGACCATTGGGGATTTTACAACGGTAGGTACGCTATTATTGATGATTATGACGACTACGAAGATCTCAAAGATGCAGACCCTGCTTTTTTGCAGGCTGGCGTCCTCAATAAAATCATTTACCCGACGGGTGGAATCACTGAATTTACTTTTGAGCCGCATACTTACAGCATGGAAGTAGATTTAGTTAGAAGCAACCCATTGATAACGCATACTACTGATCAAACCGCCGGTGGATTACGCATCAAAAAGATTACCAGCTATGATCCTTCTGATCCCGATAGCAAAAAAGAAAGAGAGTACTTTTACATTAAAGCATACAAGCCAAGTAGTGGCTTGACGGGTATTTCAAGTGGCACTTTAGGACAAAAAGCCCAGTATTATTGGGATAAGTTCATCACCAGTAGTAGCGATGGTACCCAGACCTATAAGGAAACTATCTTTTCTACACAGTCCATCCTTCCCATGAGTGAGAATAGTATGGGACCACACGTAGTATACAGCGAAGTAGTGGAAAAATATTCCGATAACAGTACAATAGATTACAAGTTTTCTGGATATGACAAGCATACTGACTTAAACGATCCTGGACATTTGGATGAGTCTTTTATCAATACTCTTCAGGATACAAGATCACCTTTTGAACCTTGCAATAGCAAAGCGTTGGAACGAGGCAAACTACTATCCAAGATTACCTATAATGGTGAAGGAGATCCCGTTACTCAAAGCAATTACAAATATAAGGCATTGAATCAAGAGTTTGTACGAGCTGTCAAAGCATCTGTCATCAGAACATGTGAAGAGGGCGACCAGAGAATTTATGAGGGTACTTCATATAAAATCTACACCTATCCCTACAAGCTAGAAAAAGAAAGCACTCTTACCTATGACCAGGGGAGTAGCAATTTTCTTTCACAAACTCTTACCCATGAATACAACAATCTTCTGCATCGGCAAATCAACAAAACAACTACTTATGACAGCTATGGCAGGGAAGTTATCACAGAATTTAAATATGCTGATGATTTCAGCAACAACGAATACAACAGTGATCTGTTAAAAGCAGACCATATGCATAATCAAGTGTTGATAGAAACCAAAAAGGTTGGAGGTGCAACGACTAAAACAGAAAACTTCTATGATGCAGTTGACAACAATACCGTGCTAGATTACACTAATATCTATCCTTTAGGAACGGGTAATCCTATAAAGATAGATTATTCGCATACGAATGAAGGCAATATAGAGTCTGTACAAAAGGATAGTGATATGACTACTACGTATTTGTGGGGATATAATAACGAGTTTCTTATAGCTAAAGTAAACAACGCTGCAAGATCACAGATCTACTATAATAGCTTTGAGCAAGAAGTGGGTGCTACCATCATCAGTACAAACAGCAAAACCGGTAGAAATTCTTATCAATCACAGACGGCCTTCCCTGTACCATTTCCTACAACACCTGGTACTTATTTATTGTCTTATTGGGAGAAAACCGGTACAGGTAACTGGACCTATCGCGAACAAACCATTAGTGCCGCCACCTCTATCGGAGGCAATGCCAAGCTTATAGACGAAGTTAGAGTACATCCTGCTGATGCTCTAATGACTACTTATACCTACGATCCTTTATACGGGATGACTTCTGCTACCGATCCTAGTGGCAAAACCACCTACTACGAATACGATGGGCTGGGAAGACTCAAACTTACCCGTGATCATAATAAAAAAATTGCTAATAATTATTTCTATCACTACCAGCAATAAACAGGACCTTACTACCGGTTATTCACTTTCATAAACAGAACTACTATGTCGCGCTATCTTGCATTGTGTCTACTAGCTATCTTGAACTTTTTGCTGCTTACCTCAGCGTTCGGGCAATGCCCATTGACCGTATCGGAGGTAACGCCTCACGTTTATAGGATTCCACAGGGAGACACGGCTCATGTTACGCTGGACGATCCTGCCCAAGCTGGCGTGGAATATGAGCTTTACCGGGATGGTGTTTCCACCCACCAGACATTGACAGGAACTACCGGAGAACAGTTGGATTGGACGGTGATAGACCCTGGCACCTTCACTGTGATGTCCAGACAATCCGGATGTACGCAAATGATGGAAAACTCCTGCCAGGTAAGCTACAATACAGCTTCTTGCAGCTGTAGTGGAACCGTAGGAATGAATCCTTCCAGCAAGGAGCTTTGTCTGGGAGAATCAACGACGGTTGGCATCCAGGGGGCTCTCTCTACAGGCACCTATACATTGTACTTAAATGGAAATGCAATTCGTTCTACCATTGTCAATGATTGTAATCAATTGTTTTTAGGCTGGGACAACATTACCAACCCCGGCACCTATACAGCGACCGGCCCCTGTACAGTAACCGGGCAAACCATCATCACTGAAAAAACTACCGGCTGTGAGCCGGAGCCTTCTTGTCCTGAGACTGGTATTATTAGAGACTTCACTTATCAACCCTATGATCTTTGCCAAGGCACAACAGCTACGCTAAGAGCCAGCGATAACCAAGTAGGCAATTGGTACTACCGTGCTGCTGGAAGTAACTCGTCAGAGCGTAATCCTTATGCTACAGGAACTAATGCTATTTCAGCTACACAATCAGGATTTTACTATTTCAGAACATCTCCTACCTGTCCTGAGTATTCCATTCCGCTGACCTTTAAACCCTCTATGAGTGGTGTTACGTTGACTACAAATGATGGCAACAGTCGCTGCCAGGGAGAAGGCACTACCAAATACACTGCAAGCGGTTACCATGTGGATGCATTTACCTGGGAAATTACCGGTGCAGACCCAGATGACTATGCTATCAGTATTGTAAATAATAATCCTGGCCCCGGGCAATTGGAAACTTCTGAGGCAACTATCATTTGGGACGCAGCCTATAGTGGTACAGCACAGATTGAAATGGTTGCTTATGGCTGTGAAGACAATAAAATCACACAAACGCAGACACTTCAAGTGATTGCGCAACCTACTGCATCCATTACGCCTGCCTCGCCAGAGATTGGTTTCGGGCAGGAGAGCGTCACCCTTGAGGCCAGCACCGGAACAGGTTATACGTACCAGTGGTACCAAGATGATGTAGCCATCACAGGGGCTACGCAAGCCTCCCTGAAAGCCTCCGGTGCAGGAAGCTATACCGTTGCCATCACTGCCAACGGTTGTAGTGCTACGTCAAGTCCGGTGACGGTGACCGCAGCCAATAACTACAACTACATCATTACCCGAATGCTTAAGACAGACAAAAAAGCAGATAATACTGCCATCCAGGAAGCAGATTTATCGTCTTTATCTTCCTCTCAGAAACAGGAAGGCATTATCTACTATGACGGCCTAGGACGGCCTGTGCAACAGGTAGGTTGGCAACAAAGTCCTGGTAAGACAGACCATGTGGCTCCCATCACCTACGATGCGCTGGGCAGACAGGAGCGGCAATACCTACCCTATGTCTCAGGCAATGACGGCTACTACAGAACCGGTGCTGCTGCTGCTGCCGAAACCTACTACAATGATGCAAACAACTCCAATCTTGGTATCGCCATTGATACCAAGCCTTATGCTGAAACTGACTTTGAACCCTCTCCGCTCAACAGGGTGGCTATTCAGGGAGCACCCGGTGCAGCCTGGCAGCCCGACCAGGGGCACGGAATGAAGTATGCTTACCGATCTAACCTGGGTCCTGAAGTAAAGCGGTGGCGTATCAACAACAATGGCTACCCTTACCACGACGGAAACCATAGTGCCAACCGTTTGTATGTTACCCAAACTACCGACGAAGACGACCAGGTTACCAGAGAATATACCGATAAAGAAGGTAAGCTGGTGCTTAAGCGTTCTGTCATTGTAGAAGAAGCAGAAGATGTTACCCCGGTCTACCATGATACATATTACGTTTATGACAACTACAATCGTTTATGCTATGTGCTGCCCCCCCTGGGCAGTGATGGCTATGCTGGTTCTACTGCGACAGAGGAAACTTCTGCCGAAGTGGCTACGCTCAACCAGTGGGCTTTTCAATATCAGTATGACGGTCGCGGACGCATAACCCATAAGCGTGTGCCGGGTGCCGACTGGCAGTTCATGATCTACGATCAGCGGGATAGACTCATCCTGACTCAGGATGGCAGGCAACGGGCTGCCGGAGAATGGTCATTCACCCACTATGATGCCCTGAACCGCCCCATCCTCAGCGGCCTGCACTACAGTACTGCCAGTTATGCAGACATGCTCACGGCAGTAAACACTTATTTGGCCAGCAACGACAATGTTGCTGAGCCAGTGAATGATGTGGATTACAACCAACACGGGTCAATCGCAGACCTCACCCTGGCGCAATACAAAGGAGAAAAGCTGATCACGGCCTCTAATTCTATCACTTTGCAAACTGGCTTTAGTGCCAAAAATCTGGCAGACGAAGTAATTACCCTCAAGCTGGCAGATAATCCGGTTACCGTACCGGATAATCAGGCGTATCCTGCCCTTCAAGACTGCCAGGTATTACAGGTCACCTATTATGATGATTATGACTTTGACAATGATAACACGGCGGACTACACCTTTTCAGACAGCGAAGGCGATGCCAGTATCAAAGTATACTCGCAAACCCGCGGGCTGGTCACTGGCACCAAAGTAAAAGTCCTGCAATCCGGGTTGTGGCTGACCACGGCTAACTTTTATGATGACAAGGGACGGCTCATCCAGACCCAAAGCGACAATCATGTAGGCGGTAAAGACATCACCACCACCCGGTATTCTTTCCATGGCCTGATGCAACAGCAATGGCACCACCACAGCAGCGATGCCAGCAGAGGCAGCGAAGACTTTACTGTGCTCACACGCCAGGAGTACGACCATGCCGACCGGCTCACCCATGTCTACCAAACCATTGACACCAACGCCGAACAACTCCTGGCTTTTTATGAATACAATGCCCTGGGCCAGTTGATAGACAAAGGCTTGCACCAGGTGAGTGCTGACAATTATTTGCAGTCGGTAGACTATCGCTACAATATCCGGGGCTGGCTTTCGGCCATCAACCAGACAGCCGTAGATAGCGAACAAACCATTGCAGGGAGTACTATTGCTGCCCCGGATGATCTGTTTGGCATGGACTTACAGTATGATCAAGCACTGCCTACTATTGCAAACAGTGCTTTGTTTAATGGCAACATCAGCGCTATCAGTTGGGCCAAAGATGATGCTGCCGCTTCGGCAGGTACGCCCCAAGCCTATGCCTACAGCTATGACGAGGTTAACCGTCTGACCGGAGCAGATTACTGGCAGCAGCCCACCGCTGGCACCTGGTCAACCAGTCCTAAGTACGATGTGTCTGCTATTGGCTATGACAAAAATGGCAACATCACTGCCTTGCAAAGAAGAGGCCAGGATGCAGGCTTGATGGATGATCTTGCTTATAGTTATCAAGGCAACCGTCTCACTCAAGTAGCCGATGCAGCAGACAAAGCCACTGGTTTTAAAGATGGCACCAACACCAATGATGATTATGGCTATGATGGCAGTGGCAACCTGGTCAAAGATGAGAACAAGCAGCTACAGACTATCTCCTATAACTACCTCAACCTGCCCGAGCAGCTCATCTTTACCGGTGGCAAGGAAATACGCTACTACTATGATGCCGGTGGAAATAAGCTACAGAAAGTAGTATACAACTCCTCACAGACGGAGACCGATTATGTCTCTGGCATGCAATACCAGCAACGGGCACTGGACTTTATCTCTCACAGCGAAGGCAGAAGCAAGAAGCTGGCCACCAGTTTTACCCAGCACTATGACCTGAAAGACCACCTGGGCAATGTACGTGTGACCTTTAGCAGTGAACCTGTAGTCAACACCTTTACGGCCAGTATGGAAACCGGAGGACAAACCGCAGACAGAGAGGCTGAGTTTTTTGACAACATAGACAACAGTCGCCAGACATTAGCCTATCACAATGCCACGCAGGCCAATCAACAAGAGCCGCATCCCAACAAAGTAGCCACCCTGAATGCTGCCAAAGGCCGCACGAAAGGCCCTGCCAAAAGTATGCTTGTACAACAGGGAGACAGCATTCATGTGGAAGTACTTGCAAGCTATGAAGAGCACAGCCGTAAGCCTATTCAAGGGGTAGACGGTATCATCGCGGCTGTGGCAGGCAGTGCATCTGCTCCCCAGGCAGGCATAGAAGCGGTGGCTAGTTCACAGGGGCTTTCTGAGCTTTTGAGTGGGATCACTTTGCTCAATGATGACCAGCATGGCTTGCCCAAAGCTTACCTCAACTACATCGTGATGGACACTGCCAAAAGAATCCTGGATCAGGGTTTTGTGCAGGTGAGTCAGGCAGCCGAAGTGAGCAAAGGCAAGACAAAGAAAAGTAAGCGTAAGAAAGATGAAGCGGGTGCAATGTCAAATACTCCACAGGCGCAGCATGAAACCTTAGCAGTAGATTTGAATATTGCAGAAAGTGGTTATCTTTATACTTACGTCTCCAATGAGAGCAACTGGGACGTAGACGTTCATTTTGACCAGATGCAAGTACAAGCAGCCTCGGCTCAACCCACTGTGGTGCAAAGCGATGATTTCTACCCGTTTGGCATGAGTTTCCAGCAACAGCCAGGCAGAATGCTGAAGAATAAGTATTTGTTTAATGGCAAGGAGCTTCAGGATGAGCTGGGATTGAATTGGTATGACTATGGGGCTAGGATGTATATGCCGGATATTGGAAAATTTACAGTTACTGATCCTCTGACATATATTTATCCAAACTATAGCCCCTATGGTTATGCCGTTAATAATCCTATTCGTTTTGAAGACAAGAATGGAGAAGGGCCAGGTGATAGAGTTAAAGGAGGTGGAGGTAATATAGCTGATGATCAAGTATTAACTAAACTTGGTTTAGATGTAATTGCTGCTGGCAGAAATTTACGTAGTATTATTGGGGGATTTTTAACTTCATCCAGTAGTATACCTTATATTGTTCGTACAGAACATACAGTAGTAGCTGACCAAAACGGTAATGTTTCTATTCAGGAAAGTGCTCCATTCATACAGGATAAATTAGTAGCCACAGGATTAGGCGTACTGGAAGGTTCTGCATTGTATCCAGGTAATAATGTTACTGGCTTTCTGGCTAAGAATGGAGCAAAACCAACATTATTTAATTTATCGAAGGACATAATTGAGCAGTTTTCTGGTAGTCTGGTTAGAAATAATAAAGCTGATAAAGCAGCAGATGCTTTAGCAAAAAAATTAGGGGGACAATCTAGAGTTTCATTTGATACTGATCCATTGAAGAGAGAATTCGACGTTGTAAGTGATGAGTTCATAGGTCAGACTAAAAGTATCAGTCAGATTGGAAAAGCATTTAGAAATCAAGCAAAAGGAACGTTTGAAGCTGCAAAAGCAACTGGTAAGAAAGTCTATTATGAATTTACTGGAGGATCTCCTTCACAAGAAATAACAGACAAACTCAACGAATACTCTCAAAGATACGGAGTTGATTTAGTAATAGATAATGCTAATTAAATATGGTAGAATATCATGGTTGGTTTTCAGTGAATCAAAGCACTAACGGAAATAATGAAGATAATATAACTTCTATTGCAGATGAAATTAAAAAAGCAGTTGCAGAAATCGCTTCTGAAAACGTGATACTTATCTTCAAACCCATAAATGGAACTTACTTCTTACATTTAGCAGGACATACTAACCATAGAAGTGAAGATATAGAAGAAGTCCTTAGTTTAATTAACCTAATATCAGCTATAGCAAAAGGTTCTTACGGCACCTTATATCTAAGAGATGACGAAAATAGTAATGGAAAGAACAACGAGTTTGTTATCTATAAACTGGCTAAAGGTGAAATTACAATTGAAAAGGATCAACTATTATCTCCCTGCAATCCTACAATTGAAGATTAATGTTAAGGTTCAATACTGGTCAATAGTGCTTGAGATACCTCTACTCTACTCAGCTATGACCAGGATGGCTTGCCCAAAGCTTACCTCGACTACCTTGTCATGGATACTGCCAAACGAATCCTGGATCAAGGCTTTGTGCAAGTCAGTCAGGCAGCCGAAGTAGGCAAAGGCAAGCAAAAGAAAAGTAAGCGTAAGAAAGATGAAGCGGGTGCAATGTCAAATACTCCACAGGCGCAGCATGAAACCTTAGCAGTAGATTTGAATATTGCAGAAAGTGGTTATCTTTATACCTACGTCTCCAATGAGAGCAACTGGGACGTAGACGTTCATTTTGACCAGATGCAAGTGCAAGCTGTGGCTGCTCAACCCACTGTGGTGCAAAGCGATGACTTCTACCCGTATGGCATGAGTTTCCAGCAACAGCCAGACAAAGTGCTGAAGAACAAATACCTCTACAACGGTAAAGAGCTTCAGGATGAGCTGGGATTGGATTGGTATGACTATGGACTAAGAGCTAATTATGACCCGGCAATAGGTAGATTTTCAAGTACTGATCCATTCGCGGAGAGTTACTTTAGTTGGTCTCCTTATAACTATGTAGTAAATAACCCAATCAAGTTTGTAGACCCGAATGGGGGGTGTGTAGCTTACGATGAAAATGGTAACTGTATTAGTGAAACTGAAATGGTGGCTAACACAGTAGCTGCAACAGTGAGCGATGGGATAACAGGATTATACAACTTGACGATTGGAAGGCTCAATAACACGAAAGCTGATAACTCAGCCGATGGTATTGCCATACAGATTGTAGAAAGACAAGACCCGGAAACGATTATAGAGGCAATAGCTGGGCCGGTAGTGGATGCTTTAAATGCTAGCTCTTTGACAGGTGGAGGCAGTAGCTCTACTGGAAACTTGCTTGTTAAAACTGGTGCTTCTATCAAAAATGCGGCAGCTGATTTATTGGAAGGTGCCGTTAGCGAGGGATATAACACAATTTATAGAGCGGTTTCAAAAGCAGAGTTGGATGACATAGCACAATTTGGATTTAGAACAAAAGAAGGAGGTTACGAAACAGGAAAATTATTCGCGCCAACACTTCAAGAAGCAACACAGTTTGGCAAAGCTAATTTTATGTTTGATGGTATTCCTAATACTATCATGAAAGTGCAAGTTCCTAATAGCGTATTAGATGGAGCATATAAGTTTGGGGCAGACGGAATGAATGCAATATCAATCCCGGCTAATCAATTACAATTTTTAAGAGGAACGTCATTAAATTACAGCCCGTTAATCCGATAACCATGATTAGAGTAAGAGCAAATCTAAAATTATATAGAAGTGATAGAGGCCGGAAGACGTCATTTACCAATGGATACAAACCGTTGTTCAACTTCATAACAGAAATGAAAACCTCAGGCCAAATTACATTAAAGGATAAGCATGAATTTTTTCCAGGTGATGAAGGTATAGTAGAGATTGGCTTTTTAAATAAAGATTATTTGGGAAGCAATTTTGGAATAGGAACAAAATTTACTTTTGGAGAAGGTAGTGAACCTTTAGGAGAAGGAGAAGTAAAAGAAATAATATGAATCTTTGGTACTCGTTTAGCTTGGCGTAATGTGTGCCATACGTCTCTCTCCTGAGTGAACCCCCTTACTTAATGACGATCAGCATGGCTTACCTAAAGCTTACCTCAACTACATCGTGATGGACACTGCCAAAAGAATCCTGGATCAGGGCTTTGTGCAGGTGAGTCAGGCAGCCGAAGTAAGCAAAGGCAAGACAAAGAAAAGTAAGCGTAAGAAAGATGAAGCGGGTGCAATGTCAAATACCCCACAGGCACAGCATGAAACCCTTGCTATAGATTTGAATATTGCAGAAAGTGGGTATCTTTATACTTATGTCTCCAATGAGAGCAACTGGGACGTAGACGTTCATTTTGACCAGATGCAAGTGCAAGCTGTGGCTGCTCAACCCACTGTGGTGCAGAGTGATGACTTCTACCCCTATGGCATGAGTTTCCAGCAACAGCCAGGCAGGGTGCTGAAGAATAAGTATCTCTATAATGGGAAGGAACTACAGGAAGAAACCGGGTGGTACGACTTCGGGGCCAGGATGTATGACCCAGCACTGGGACGCTGGATGTCACCCGACCCTTTGAGTGATCAGTTTCCTAGTCACTCGGTCTATAATTACGCTTTGAACAATCCCATTCGGTTTATCGACCCAGACGGACAGGCACCGTTTGACCCGAACTGTCCCGGATGTCCTACCAATGACGAGTTTGCTAATGCGTTGGCTACGGATGTGTTGTCGGTGAAGCATTCGTTGTACAACATGCTGGCCCGACCGTTTGGCTACGAAGCTACTTTCACGCAGAACGAGGCGGGTAACTATGAGACAGGGTTTGTCAAAACTAATGACGACTTCCTAACCGCTGCCGGAAAGTATGCCTTAGATGCGTTGAGTGTAGGTACTTTTGGAAGGGGTGGTGGGCCGAATGCTTTCTTAGCGAAAACTCCTGCTGCATCTTCGTTGAGTAATTCTGTAAAGAATGTTCTCAAGCAGTTCTCACGAGACGGCGATTTAGGTGGTACTGTAAATCTACTGGAAGGCAACTCGAAGAAGGGACTTCAGCACATTTTAGAGCGACATTCTGCTGATGAATTCACAGATGTTGCAAAAGGGGATTTGTTTCCTACAGGAACAACGAGCGATCAGATTTTTGACGCTATAGGAGATGTATATTCTAGAGGCACTAGAGTATCTGACCCTGGAAAAGCTGTTCAGACATTTGAGAGAAGAACTAAAATTAATGGCGAGACTGGAAATTATCGTTTGATAGTAGACCAGAAAAACCAGGAGGTAGTAACGTTTTTTAAAATGGGAGGTAAACAATGATTGAATTCAGAGTTCATGCAAAACGACAGCAGGATTTATTGGAAGAAGATGCTAGTCTCAGCTTAGGCTGGTTCGAGTTATCGGTAAAAGGATTTACTGGATGCTTCTTTCGTGAAGGATACTGTATGATCTTCCTAACATTAGAAGCCTTAATAGGTCATTTAAATAATCTCAGTGCAACTCAGAAAGGCAAAGAACGATGGGTAGGAGAAGATCATGGTGCCGTTATAGAAATGATTCGTAGGCAGGATGTTCTCGAACTGGCTATATCTGAAACTGTAGTTCATGTGCCGTTTAGCCAATTCAAAGAGGCAGTGCTTAAAATGGCCAAAGACTTTGCAGAACAGTGTTTAAAGACGAATCCATCTATAGAGAATGAAAGTGCTTTTGAAGATTTAGTTGATTCTGTTCGGCCTATATAGCTTGAGTAAACGTATCAGTTTTCCTAAGGCCCATCCTCTCCCCGAGGGCGGGCTTTTTTGTTGCCGTCTTCTGATGTCACCAAAAGTCTATTCTATCTAACGTGCGTTTAGCTTAAGCATAATATATGCATTTTCATTTATGCTCATAATGCTTGCCGGCAATAAGCTACAGAAAGTAGTATACAACACCTCACAGACGGAGACCGATTATGTCTCGGGCATGCAGTACCAGCAACGGGCACTGGACTTTATCTCTCACAGCGAAGGCAGAAGCAAGAAGCTGGCCACCGGTTTTATCCAGCACTATGACCTGAAAGACCATTTGGATTCAACCGGATGCTGTTAAGTAGCTATTGGTAATTGGGTGTAATTTGCTATTTAGAAGGATGAAATTATAAATGTGGTAGGCCAATTGGAGTAATCTCAATAACTGTACACACCAATAATAGGTCGTCAGAAAAAGAAGATACAAAATAATTGCGTTTTGTATGTATGCCACGAAAGTGAGTAAAAAGCAAGTATTTATCTTATCAAAGTTATTCCGAATGGCGTTTTCAATGTATATTGGGTTGATACAATGTGAAATGTATCGTTCTGGTAAACCAGATTTGCTGTGCTATCACTGGTAACCTTCCAATATTGGATATCGGTATTGACAACACTTTCCGGAAGGTAACCTAATTTTAACAGGTAACCAATCGCTTGATCCAGTGACTCGTTATTCAAAGTTTCCTTCTCCAAAGTATACGATGTGGAGATTGCCGGTTCTGCTAACAACCAATTGCTTGGCTTCAACAGGCTGACCAACGCCTGTTTACTTTGATTGCTATCGTATATTTCATGAATAACGCTATAAAAGATACCTAAGCATATCAGGCAGATAATAGGCAGTAATCCGGGTAATAATCTTTTTTTCATCATCGGATATCTTAAGGTTTTGCAGTATAGTCTTTTTGAAAGTTAATTGATGCAGGTTCATCCACTGATTTAACTTCAATAGTCTCCTTATCCAGGAGTTCATTATTCTTCCAAACTGATAGTTCCACTACCAACTCATCGGGACCTATCCAGCCATCTTGCCATGCCCGGGTAGGTATCCATCCCAGCGTGATATTGATAGACACTTCTCTGACCGTCATTTTGGTTTCTATAGCATAGTTAGGATCAGTAAGGCTGTCTGTGCTTAGATATGCAGGCACTGTTTGCTTGCTGTCAACCTATACAAAATCTTCGCTGCTGGCTAGATTGGTGTCATAGGTAAACATCTTGGTAAACCCTTCCAGGTCGCCCTTCTGTGTATAGCTAATGCGAAAAACAGCCTGTTGCTCATCTGGGACAGGATTATCTTTGTCCTGGCAGCTAAAAAGGAAGAGAGACAAAGCAGAAAATAGATAAATTCTTTTCATCTTCAATTTGTTTTTAATCAACTTCATAAACCCGCTTATCCAAACGGGCTTGCTCTACCAACTGGCGTATCGTATCTGCAATATTGCTCTTGGGGATGCCTTCCATCCGGAAAACAGGGTGAGATTTATCTGAGGTAGTCATACTAAAATGCATGATTCCTAGCAGGCGTAATACAAACGGTTGGCTAGTTTCAAAATCCTTGATTCTGTATATTTCTAAAAAGTCAGCTCTAGGGTTAAATACACCGCTGTAATACCTGATTTGACCCTGGCTCACTTCATAGCGTAAGAGCATCAAGTAAGTAGCTTTGTACATGGCATACCCCAAAGGTAGCACTGACAACAAAGCCCAATAGCTTTGTTGTAGCCAAATAGCTACTACAACAATCATCAGCCCTATTGTCAAAGGAAATAACACCTTCAATAGTACATAACCTCCTGAAGGGCGAATGACGAAACATCTGTTACTGCTTCCAGAGATTTCGGACTTTGGCCACCGGGGTATCGGAGACTTTCTCATGGTGTTGTGCGTAAAAACGTTGTTGTACCATTTCATTGAAATCTTTCCCTTGACTTTTATGCTCTCGCACCAAAGGACGTAAGCCGCTTTCCTTTTTGAAGTTCTCCAAACTAAGCTGATCTATAGGGATGGCAAACTTCTTATTCGACAATTCAAAAAGGATTTCTTTACGCTCAAGCTGCCGCGTGACTGTCAAGGCTTTCTGTGCTTTGATTGCTGAGAGCCGTATGGTATACAAGCTGCCATTCAGATCATTGTCAAAAGCAGCATGTATCCATGTATCTTAGCATCCGGATAACGATCTACAACCGCTTCGGCCTGCCCGTTAGTTAGGGTCCCTCCTACCGAAACATATAGTGCCTGCGCAAAATTTGGTCGGTGCCGATGCAGCTGATAAAAACTCATCGCATCAATAGCAGATTCGGCAAACACAATGTGCAACGGCAACGTACCTTCCGGTGCCAGTGAGGCAAGCCATACATCATGGCTTTTGTCTGTACCTGGCGCAAACCGTTTATAGTTGTAATTGACCAGTTCATATCCCTGAACGGGTGTTGTCCTAATATCTGCTTTCTCAGGAGTTTGATAGGCAAATCCAATATTTCTAAAATTATACTGATAGCGCTTACTTTGCACTAAGCTAATATAGGGAAGAAAAGCAGTGAGTGTCTTGTCGTCTAGTTTTCGCTCATGTGACAGGTAGCTTAAATCATTCAGGGTCGGTGCTGCAATTTGGTAATCATCCTCTCTAAAAGACGCAGGTCTGCCATAGGAAGAAGCCTTCAGGCTGAATCTTATGCCGAGATCAAAGGAGGTTTTAGCAAAACTGTCAAGTACCTATTTGATGCCGTGAATTGGGTTGTTGTATGAAACATTGAAAAGGGGAAGGCGATGTTTGACAAACTCAACAATATCGCCTCGGTTATTGTCTTGGTTCCGGGTAAAATATACCTGGCGAGAGCAATCCAGTGGATTGGAAATCAATACATTCTCATAGGTAGGATGCGTATACTCTACAGGATCGCGTCCGGCTTTGGGATTGTGGACATATCCCAAGGATTCCGCTACCTGTACGATAGAGACGTGCTCCCGGTAATATCGGAAATCAGTATGCATCAGCGATGTGTTCCATTGGTACGTATTTGTGCCGGGTCAGCGGTTATTTCCTGTTTTGTACTTACCACTACCTGGTTATCCAAAGTTCGGGTTTTTCCTTCCTCTGATGAGAAGGTCTTTTCTTTAGGCAGTGAGGTGGATATCTCACGTGTGTTCGCTTGCCCAACACTATATCCAGCGGCATTGAGCAAGTCAATACGGATCACTTTCTCCTGATTAAGCATAACATTCGCTCCCTTTCGTAATTCATCCTTTTGACCGCGGGTTAGCTCATTGCTTTCGATAAACTTGGGGATATTAATATCCTTCACCCGAACACTTTTGATTTCATTGATGTCGCGGTCTAATTGGAAAAGATACTTTTCTTTTTCCCCGTTCAGACTAACCTTAGTTTTAGCCAGTACCTCACCACTCTTGAGCATACCAATTTCTGAGGAAGAAAAGCCATATTCATTCTTCATCTCCTTTTGATAAGGATGTATTTTGATACCCACGGAATTGTCAGGTAAAGTGTACAAACTGATTTTAGCTCTTTCTTTCAGATCAAGCCCTTCAAGCTTGAAATTAAGGTCCATCATTTTTGTGGTGCGCCCCTGTAACAGAGACTTTAAGTCGTTGGCAGGTAAACTGAGCACATCTTTTTAGCTCATACCAATTTTCTCAAAAAGTCCATAGGGTAGGTTGGTTGCTTGATATTCCATATTCTTTAAATTAATATCATATATGTATTAATACCACTAATATATACGTAAAATGTATATTAAGGTAGAGAAATAAAGAATAAATATTTACTGACCTTGTTCTGCGGTAAATTACAAAAAAGTAGATGCGTCAGAAATAGGACAAAGCACTCACTCAAGCAATTTGATCAGTTGATCCATTTCAGTGCGTACGTCCTCTCCAAGCACTTTCATCCGTTCTATGATAATATGATGCATCGTGGCAGAGGCATCTTCATTTTGTCGCATTACTTGAAAAGAAGCAGAGAAGAGATGATCAATAATAAAATGCTGCTTATAAAAATTGATCATATCAAGCAGGAAATCAATGCTTCCTCCTCTGCCGTTTTCAATTCTAGAAACCGCATTTTGTTGGCACCCTAAAGATTTGGCAACCTCACCCTGGCTGAGGTTGAGTTCCTTTCTGAATTCGTAAAGACGTTCCCCTAATACGGTTAGTGAAATTTTCATTTAAGTGGTAACATTATGGACGATATGTGCAATATCATCGTATATTTTTTCCAGATTATTATACAGCACTTCTTTCTTCCTATGTGCACTACCAAAATTGTAATAGGTTGGTAAATCCACGTACTTTGATTCTTCTGCTTTTATTTTGTCAATATTAATATTTATTCTGCAATTATATACACTAGATGTATATTTTCCGTCATATTTTTTAGCTTCCTGCGAAATTTTTGCTACAAATTCACCTGATTTCAGGTTGGCAATCTTTGAGGCAGGGATCATAAAGTCCATGTACTCATTCATATTTACGGTGGTGCGATGACGATCAACGTTCACACCATGACGCAGTTGCCTTGTTTTACCGATGATCTTTTCCAGCCATTCCAGAGTATCTTTGCTGTTCACTCCTCCGCTCACAATGTGCGCCGGCACCGAGCAAATAGCATCGGCGGTTTCCTTTCCATTGTTTTGCCTGAGTTGGGCCAGATCCTGTAAGCCTAGTAGCACTGAGACATCGTTGGAGCGTGCTGTGGCAATGAGTGTTTCAATTTTATGAAAATAAATGGTAGGAAACTCGTCGGCAATAATGGTAATAGGTAAATTATTTTTCTGATTGACTTGTTTGACAATACGGTTCAGTAGCATGGAATAGCACGTGCTATTAATACTTTGTGTGCTTGGATCGTTGCATAATACCATTACCGACGGATCTGCTTTATCAGATAATTTTAAGTTAACTTCATTTCCTGAGAATACCCAAAAGGTTTCTTTATTGGCCAGACGGCTTAAGTTGATCTTCAGGGTACCTAACTGCCCTTCCAGCTGGTCAAAGGCCCGGTTTCGATAGGCACTGTAAAAAGGACTCAAGGCACTAGCCAGTTCTGGTTCCTGAAAGAGTACGTCAAAAATTTCTCCATAGCTTCTGTTAAGAAAGGCCAGCACATGCGGTAGGGTGGAATATTTACCCTCCTGATAATGACTAAAAAAATAGATACAGCTTGCCAGAAAATTAATGGCTGATTGCGTAAAAAACTGATCGCTGCCCCGCGCCCGCTCGTCTTTACGTACGGCCTCAATCGTTGCCTCAGCTGTTTCAAAAGCTTCTCCCAAGGTTTGGGTGTAAGCAGGATCTAAAGGGTTGACTCGGCGACTATGTTCAAGCTGGTTGAGGTTGACCATATGAAACTTGTGGTTAGCAAGAACACCTTTTTGCCTGTTGAGTAAATAGTGGTAGTAAGCTACCTGAGACAGATCAGGATATTTAAAATCATAGACCAGTTCGCTGTACCCTCGGGCAAGATGTTGCTTGATGCAGGGGGTAAAAAAGCCGAATGTTTTGCCTGAACCTGGCGTACCGAAAATCAGGACAGACCGCCGGGTATTAGGAATGTTGAACCAACCTGGCTGAATCTTTTTTTGGTGATAGAACAACATGGGTACATTCAAAGAAAACTCAGTGACCTCTTTATCTTTACTTTGCTGAAAACTCTCATTTTCTACGTTGAACCGGTCTTTCATCAAACCTGTTTGCACGTGCTTGCTGATATTGTCCAAGGCTAGGTTGATAAAGATAACCCCCACTAGCGATACAAACATATAGGCAACATCCGAGAGGGTAAGCTGGGCATATACCAGCATTGTGCTGGTAAGAGTATAGAGAACAAGGGCACCAAAGAAAAAAACTAAACCGACAAAAAGGGGGGCAAATACGTGCCTGACTACACTAAAGGCTATATTTTTCTTTGCCCTGGTACCAATGGCAGATAGCACAACTAAGCTCAGCGTAAACAGCTTGCTGTACAGGATATTTTCATAAACAGGTAAAGAGGCTATCCGCTCGACAAGTGTGAAAGCTGCTGAAGGAACAAGTCCGGCATCTGGCAAGATAAACACGACTATTTCCAGCAGTAAGGAGAAATAAATGGTCCCCTGAAAGAACCCATATAGATTAAGGTCAGATGTCTCGCTCATAAGTTATCTGCATTCAGCATATCTTTGTAGGCTACTCGCAAAACCACCTGGCGACCGGAGATTTGTTTTTCAGCCAGCTCAATGCTGAAGATCTTCTCGTTGGGGAAAGTAAATTTTTCAAAGACGAAAATATTCCGGTATTTGCTTTTAAAGCTCTTTGTATCATAAAGTGCATACACCGGGCTGATCTCTACGGACTGTGCATTGGTTGCTTTGACAATTTTCTTATCCTCAATTTTGAACCGTAACTGGTCCACACTGTAAGGAATATTAGTTTTATTGTGGGCTGAAATATCCACAAAAAAGTAATTCCCGATAGTAAAGACATTGTTGAGACTTATTTCAAGGCGGTTTACTTTGGATTTCACACGACGAGCGGAACGCTTTTGAGCCAATACATCAAGACAAAAACTTTTCATTTCCGGCTCAGATAAAGTAATCTCCGGTGTGATCAGGCTGATACCTTCCTGGCTGGATACTGTGATGTTTTTATCGGCTTTTTCTGCTGCTACATAACGCACATGATACTGCATCATAAATTTTTGACCTACAATGGTCAGTATACCCAAATACGAAATACTGTCTCCACTACCTGGAAGAGGCTTGACCCGCAGCACGTTCTCAACTGGCAAGTCCCCTACGACACTTTTACTACTCAGATCAACATACCGGATAGGCTCAGAAAATATAAAATGGGTTGATACAATCTCATTGACGTGAACCGTAGGAATATCTTTATTGACACTGCCTGTCTCTGTCTGTCCGTACAGTATACGAATGCTCCAGGTAACCAGTAAAGCAGCAAGCATATATTTTTTCATCATCTTTCGTTTTTAGGTTCTTTAAGATCATCCGGACCCACCAGGTAGACGATCGTATTATATTTAAGAAAAGCTTTGTTACGCCGTGTAGCTTTGCCTGCGGCTCTGGTGGTGCTTTGTAAAGCCCGTTGAGCAATGCCGTAAAAAAATTGACTTTGGTTTTGAGGGTCCTGCCCACCTAGTTGAATATTATTGCCGCTACTTACATTGCCGACCAGTTCTTTGGTAAAGTCCCTGAATTTTGAGCCTGGTACATACAAACCTGGCAAACCATCGTTGTCGTAGAGCGTTAATACGACGGGCAGTATCTTACCATCCACCTGCATACTACTGACTTGAATATGGACCCGTTGCTGGGAGAAGGACTGTACCGTGCCAAACAGATAGGTGCCTTTTTCAACCAGGTAGTCTCCTGCCTCAATATCATCCATTAGTCTGATTCGTACCCTACTACCTTCAAAAACTTTGAGTCCTTCGTCAAGGATAGCCCTGATAAACTGTTTTCTAACATCAGCAACGATAGTATTGAATTGATCGGTCATACGATTGCTTCCGGCTTTTTGCACATCAACCAGTGCTTGTATCCGGTCGGCTTCCAACCGGGCTTGTTGCTGTTGCAAGGAATCCAGCGTTTCAGCCTGTTGCTGCTCGGGGGTTTTGGTAAGGCTATCCATAACTTTCATCTGTTCCCGAAACATGCGCATCTCACGATCATAATCGCTTTCTGTGATGCGCCTTGAGGTGGTTTGTCGCTTCGGATGCCTATCAGCGTTATTCACTTTTGAATTGTTCCGCTCATTGACATTGGTCATAAAGTCTTGCTGCTTTCCGTCCATGATAGCAGCATTAACGCTATCAATGATCCTCTTTTCTTCTTCCGAATACAAGCTCTCAGCTTTTTTCTCTTCTGCTACCTCCTCTTCTAAGCCCAACATAGCAGTATAGTCATCTCTTCTTTTGAATCGATCTTTAAAAGAATCAAACTTACTTTTGATATCTCTTTTATCAAGATTGGCCCTAGACATGTCAGGGTTGATTTCTTCTCTTTGCTCTAGGGCAAGCACTTCTTGGTCCTGCACTTTTTCAGCGAACAAATCTTTGTTTAAGTGAAATAACAGAAAGATAAAAGGAGTCGCGATAAGCGGAAGAACATACTTAGGTTGAGTGAAATGGATACGCATGATGAAAGAAATTAATTCAAAAGTTATAGAGCTACTAACGTCTCATTCTTGACCCAAACGATATGTCCTGCTTCCTGACGGCATCCTGCTCAGCGGCACTCCGCTGGGAAGCACCTTGTTTCTCAAAATTTTCTACCTTTTGCATTTGCCCGGAAGAAATATCCTTTGGTGTAGTATGTTGAGGTTTTGACCTGGCAACCAATGATTCAAGCTGGACACAGCCCACAGACCTTTCTTTATCCTTAACCTGGGTTGTATCATGAACAGATCGCGTTGGTTTGAAGTCTACAGCTTTTGCTTTACTTTCAGAGAGCGTTTTATGAATAGCTTCTATACGAGAGGCAGCAATATAGCCTCGCTGTCCATTAGCTACCCTAAATTCTCCCTTATCAGCTTCCTGTCGGATATGCTTTTTTCCTTCCTCAGAGAGACAATTTTGCTGAGCGATATATTGCTCATTTTTTTGCTGCAATGCAGCTTTTGCTGTATGGTAATCTTCTTTCATCACAATCAGTCCTTTCTGTATAGATTGATACAAAACTTCTGGGCGGCATTCCGCGTCGCGCTTGCCTGAAGGATGAAGCGGGTTGCCGCCCAGCGGGTTGCCGCCCAGCGGGTTGCCGCCCAGCGGGTTGCCGCCCAGCGATTTATTCAACGCGCTTTGAATGGCTATCTCTAAAACGGTAGTAGTCGGATTGCCGACTGATTGATGGATAAAGTGCCGCTTCTCTTTTAGATAATTCAAAACCTGGTATCCAGCTGATATCAGCTGATTGGGTGGCAAACCGTCCCGGTGGCTGGTGGCGTTTAACTTAGGCTGGTTTTTCCTATTGGACTCTTCAGAGGGTTTAATGGTCTCCATAGCGTTGAAAGTTAGGTGTTTACTTTAATTGATTGGTTGAATCATTAGTCAGGTGAGTTTCATCCTTCGGAAGATATGCCTGGTCTGGCAACATCCAAGTCAGCGACTTTCGGTCTGAAGAGACTCGGTCTGATGAGACTCTATTAGGATACGCCTTAAACAAGGAATCTTTGTTCAAGTATTTGTTGAGTTGCAACAGGAACACACTGTCCTCGTTGTTGAGACTGTCTTTGCGGATGATCTGCTCCAATTGATGTTCCAAGTTTAGCAGATCAAGCTGCTGTCCGATACCTGAAATAATCGGTTTGGTAAGCTTGCTGCTAATTTTGCTGGCTTGATCCAATAGCTGCTTTCTGGTATTTTGATCCTGTTCGTCATTACCGTTACGTTGAAAGGTCACTCCTACTGTTCCAGCGACCAAAACCATTAGCATCAATAGAACAATCTTTCCCGAGTGACGGTCAATGCGTTGCTCCATGTTACAACGCCATGTATTAACCTTCTGCTTTATTCGGGCAAAGGTATGACCTAATGTTTTTTTAAGCTGCGTTAACTGGTAGCGCACCTGCTCAAAATGTTCTCTTTTTGACATGGTTGATATCTTTGTTTAATACGGTTCTCCAATTGAGAATTAGTGCACCGAATGGATTATTGTCTGACCGCGGATTAAGGTCTTTCAGACTACCTTCTTTAATAAGTTGCCGGTTGGTGACGCTGGTTTCCCGTTCAATACGTTGGGTTCCATAAAATCTAAACTTTAGTGTTTCCATATCCAGGTCAATAGAATCAGTTTGAATAGAAAGCACCGATGAACTGGAAATGATCGCATTATAGTAACCCTTTTCTGTCAGATTATTGAATTCTGTAATGCCGCTTTTGTCAATGAGGTATATGGACTGTTCTATATTTCGCTCGATGTAATCATCATCAGGAACCAAGGTAAAGAAGAGGGTATGAAACAGTTTGATATGTCCTTTGTACTCAGCCTGACGATTAAAATCCACGTCAGTCCTTCTGAGTAGTACAGGTATGCCGGCATCCAGCGCATAAATATATTCCCGGCTATCTTTGACAAGCTGAAAAGCAAAATACAACCCCACACCTACGATAATAGCTGATGTGACAAAGCTTCCAATAGAAACTATAAAGGCTAATTTGATCTTACTTTCTATATTCTTGAGTAGCATAGCTGATATGTTTTGATGATCATCATTTCGTCATATGACTTCCCGCCGATAAGGAAGCCCGGGTCAAAGTGCTGACCGCAGCACCTACGCCGTAGGTATGCAGCACCCAGGTACTAATGATGGGCACAGTCAGCATGGCAAAAGCACCCAGGGCGAGGGAAGCTAAAAACAAGGTAGAAGTATCGCTTTGAGTCACATAGACTAAAAAGGCAGCTTCGTCTTGCATGACATACTGGAGAACTTCTATTTCCCGCTCCAGACCATACTGTAAAACCACCAGGGCCAGGGATAGTACAATGTATCCGATACCTCCCAGTATAGCGGCAGAGAAGTAACGGGCGATCCAATGCGCGTATTCGTTTCTAAAGACAGGAAGTATGCTGAAAGCAAAGGAAAAAGGCCCTAAGACAACAAGCAGACCAGAGAAGATCACTTGTAGAAAAAACGGAATGTAGGCACAAGCCTGGAAAATAGCAACCATCACATATTCCACCACATTAATCAACCAGTATTTTAGCTTACTCATGATCAGGATGTAATAACCCTTCAGGCCATCAAACAAACTACTGATGTCAACACCCATAATTTCTACTGATTTATTTTCCTGCTGGATATTCTGTACTTCTTCTATTTCTGCACTGCGGGCAATGAGTTCTTCAGCAACCTTTTGCAGTAGTTCGTGTCGTTGCAGCATCACCGCATCAATCTGGTCAATACGATCATTGAACAGGCTTTGACTGGTTTCATTAATGACGTTATCAGTAAGCACGTTGAATAAATCTATAAATTGTCCCCAATAGATGACCACAAAGGCTAAAGCAAAGGGACGTAGCAGAGGCATAATATCCCATCGCTCATCACCGGCTATCATGCCGAAAGCCTTTAATCCAAAATACAAGAGCATAAAAATAGCCATCAGTGCCTGCGCATCAGCGATAAACACATCCATGTAATCCCGCATAGACAGAAATAGCCCATCCAGCAAGCTCATCATGTTTCGGTCGATAAGTTCTCTCATGATTATCGGCTATTGGTATCTAATACGAATACTATAGACGTGCAGCAACTCGCTGATTAGCCCTTTGAGTGCTTGCATTTCTTGCTCAATGTGCAAAAATTCCTCACTCTTAATTCCTTCATCAAGATAGCCGTCTTTGATAATGTTGATCTCATCCTTTAATCTATCCAGTTCTTGGTGCATACGCTCAACAACAGAGGCTTCCATACCCAAGCTCCTACCCTGCCCTATCAATGCCTTGATGTCTTTTTCCAGCTTATCAAATTTGGCTTGAAAAATAAGATAGTAATGAGCATTGGATGTATGATTGATATAGCTCCACAGTTCCTGGCGGCCTACCTCATCAGTATCCTCTTTTTGCTGATCAGCCTTGTTTTCGTTGACTTGTAACAATCCGGCAGTCGGCAGAAGCTGTAATAAGGTTCTCCTATCTTCTCCCTTTCGGTACTTGTTATGAAAAAGCTTGTAATACCACTGTGGCCTGAAATATTTCTTATTCCATCGCATGACGACCATGCTTTCGAGTTGCCTTCGGACAGGGCGTCCATTCACTTGCATCACTGTCTGTGCCGATACAGGATATACAATGAGCATCAGCGATATAACTATAGTTAATAGGCGTCCTTTCATTTTCTTTTGATTTCGTCTATCAGTGATTTTGCAATAGCCGCCCCATTATTGGGATAGTAAATGCCAAGAGGGTTCAGGGTACGGATGATTCCTGCCCGACGAGCTACCCGCATCCGGCGCACCACACTATAGGCCAGGCCCCGCATGACTCGTAGTTCATCAATGACATGCCGGATAATTTTTAGTCTTTCAGCATTATCCATCAGATTAATATCACCTCCCACCATAGCAATGCTATAGATATACAGGAACAGATCTGCCGTCCGGTTGACAAGTGCCAGTTCGGTTTTGGCTGCAACTACCGTTAGGGCAGGTTCTTCCCCTGCCAGATCCATCATTTCTTTTTGATATTTGCCAATATCCCTGGCCACCTGGGAAGCATATACAATGTCTTTGGCATTTTGCACAACACCTTGAACTGTTTTAAGCGATGTGTACATTTTGTCTTTAATCTCCCGAATCTTCTCCATTTGCGCGGTGATGGCAAGCTGATAACCGGCAATCTTACCCTCATTGTCCTTAATATCTTTGAGCACTTCCTGTTGGGCTGTATGGTTTATCACTAAGGTAGAGACTACAGCAGGATCAAAAACAAGCGTCTGTCCAGTAGCATGACAGGTACAAAATAGCAGGATAGCTATAGCAATAAAAGTGTGCTTGGGTATATGAATCATTGTAGATATCATAGTCACGTATAGTTCTTAAAGTATGTCTGTCATGTGATAACTTCTAGCTGAAAGTCATGAGAGGATTGATTTACTTTCTTAGCGAATGCCAAAAGGCTTAACCTGGAATGATTGAAATCTTTCACGAAGCATTCTAGTCCGTCTTCCAAACTACCGTACTGCTTTATGTATGCCTGAACGGCATCCTTTTCAACCTTTTCGGTTGTAAAGGTCAAGTACTCGTAGATAGAGTTTTCCACGCCATACACCTCTCCGGTATTTCCCCTTCGTATATATACTTCCTTGAATCTGCCCCGCCCATCTTGGTTGGCCAGCTTATTAATGGTAAATATTTTTCGCTGCTCTATTTCCCCCAGGCTAAGCAGCTTGGCTACCTGCTCATAGTCTTCCTGCAAGTTCTCCTGATCGAGCAAAAACAGCGTACCGGAATTGCTGATGATGCTGTTTTTAACAATATCGCTATTGATGATGTCTTCCAGGTCCTGGGTAACAATGCCAATGATACCCCAGAACTTTCGGGCGGTTTTGTACAGATATAAAATGTATTCAGCCATCAGTGGACTGGCAATGGCTTTCCATGCCTCTTCAATGACCAAGGCTTTTCTTCCATTTTTGTTACGCATCTTTTGGATAAAGACATCCATGATGATAATCGTGGTGATAGGAGAAAGTATCTTATGGTCTTTGATGGCATCTATTTCAAAGACAATAAAGGGTTCATCAAACAGCGATCTATCTGTTTCGTCGTTGAGAATCTGGGCGTATTGTCCTCCCTGGTAGAATTTCTTGAGAATGTAGCGGTACTCTGTGATGTTAAACTCAATCTCTTCTGATACCATAATTTCTTTGATCTTTACCAAGCTATACTCAAAAAACGTATTGAACGAGAGTTGCTGCTTGTCAGGATGTTTACCAGTGAAGAACTGGTGATAATACTGTTTGATGACCGAAGAAAGTACGGTATGCTCTACACCGGTTAGGTAACCTTCCGCCCCCTTCCAACAGATACCTAGCAAAGACACTAAAAATTCTCTTTTCTCTTCGTTATATTCTGCTTCATCTATTCTGAAAGGATTCATCGTGATAGGATGCTCTTCGGTATAGGTAATGTATCGTCCCTGATAGTAGGCACAAAGTCCCCAGTAACTATGGCCTGTATCTACCATCACCACGTCCATACCATTGAGTACATACTGACGAACCAGGTGATTCATGTTGAAGGATTTTCCAGAACCCGAAGGTCCTAATACAAAGAAGTTTCTGTTGTTGGTTCTTTGCGTGGCCACGGGCAGATCGCATGTATCAATGATAATAGGCTTGCCTTTACGGTCTGTATAGTAAACCTGAAAGTCTGATTGTTCATCTTTGGGAGACTTTTCTTTAAAAAACAGACACAAAGCAGCGTCTGAACTTGTCAGAAATTTATCGTAATCTTTTAGTTCACCGGTGTTGCCAGGCAGAGAAGCGCGGTAGAGTTCCATTTGATTGTAGGTATTCTTAGAGGTAATCATCCCAAGATCAAACAGAGCGTTTTCAATAAAGTCAGTTGCTTTATCGGCTTTATGCAAGCTGGCCTTAAGCATTACATTAAAGTGCGTCTGAACAATGAGCTGTGAACTGTTGGCAACACTTTTTAGCAAGGCATCAATATCATTGATACATACTTCGTTGGCCGGATCAGGCACATTGCTATGCTTTCGTCTTTTCGCCTTCAATCGAGCAATTTGAACGGATTGATCCGGTAAACTCAGCACCTGGTTGTACACCATAGTCTGGTACTCAGGCACATGATATAGAAACCCCATTAGATCAGCGGGGATTGGATAAAGCGTGGCCTTGGTCTCCCGACTGTCTTTGTATGGCTTTATTAGTTCGGGCAACGCCATTTCATCAACATCCACCAGACTGATACATTTAATAATTTCACTGCCCAGACTAAGATGTTCATAGCTACTTTTGATGTTGCTTAGTGAAAAGGCATTATCCGTAAAATTAAGTGTCATCATCCTTCTGGTATATTGCTTGAGCGCAGTTTCTGACAAGACATTGGGTTCCATTCTCTTAGCTTCCAGTTGACCATAAATCTTTTGGATGTTTCTTTTAAATTGCTCAAACTCTCTGCGATCATACTGATAGAACATGCCGCGATTATTGTTCCTGGTAAGCACCAGATAAGTATCAATTTGTGTATATTCCCTTCCATCAAAGTGCTCTTGAAATTTTTGGCTTAGGAAATCATCGCAAGCTTTACTTTTATATTGTCTCTTGGTGAATACATCCTGCTTTTGAACCGTATGACCGGCTCCCAGTGATTTGATTATATTGTCCATGAGAGCGTGAAACGCATAATAGTCTTTGGTATCAGCACTATAGGTCAATACTGGATTTAGGATGTGCATTACAACCGAACAATCTCCGTTTTTAGTATACAGCAAACTGTATTCTTCTGTATCCGTGCCTATATACGGACTTTTAAAAGCTTTAGCTTTTTGTCCCATGCTGACGATGTATCCTGGTTTCAATGATGTAGATTCCTTTACTGCGTGTCTTCCGGTGCAACCCCTGACGTTGTCCTAATGCGGTGTATACCAGTCCTCCCCCGGAAACAAGGCACAGCGTGAGTAACCCCCATATTAATCCAGCCTGAGAAAGGACGACTAGCGTACAGATCAATCCTGCAAAGATGCTTCCTACACCGGTGTAGATAAATCTTCCTTTAAACATATAGAGCACCAGGGGACGTTGCAGTCCCCTGTAGATTTCATACTCGTTTCTTTCAGATTTAATCATTACGCTCCAGGTTTATAAACCGAATAGTGCTTTGACAAATACCCCTATCAAGAGTACAAAAACACAGGCTCCTACCCATCCAAGGATTTCGCCTGGCACGTTGTTACTTGATTTGCTTTGCCATCTGATAAAGACGACGCAACCACCTACTAATGCTACAACGGCTGCAATAGAAAGGATCAACCCATCAACCGGATCAAAATAGGCAGCTACCTCGCTGGATGCTGCATCAATTCCAGCAGCCCCTTGTGCCAATACGCTGTTCACTGCGGCTAAAGTGACTAGCCATAAAACTGAGACTTTTTTCATAAGAGAATAAATTAAAGTAAATATGAAATATAGATGTAACTAAATACTAAAATTCAATGCCCCTGCTGATGGCTTTTGCCGTTTCAATGAATTCTGCCAACGGAATTCCTTGCCCCTGAGGAGGTTGCTTGAAGGTAATTTGGCTATCAGACCCTTCCTTACTATATGTACCCGAATCACTAGGCAGCTGCTCTTCATGAAGGACAGGCTTTTCTAAGTTTTGTTGCTCTTTTGCATTGCTGTTATCCTCTGGAAATTTCTCGTCTTGCCTGGGTCCAATCTGTTGTGTTGGCTCTGTACCTTCCAACAAATCTTTGACATCATAAGAAATTTCAGTTTCGTCCAGAGGGCGTATCTTTTTTGCCCCTACAAATAAATCATATAGGATAATGATACTATAATAGGGTATCATGATGCCAAAATAGCATTTTAAAAAAGCAAGCCATTCCATAAACGATCAAGGTTAACAGGGCAGGCTTGCATATGGCGAGCCTACTTCAAAAATTTATTTTTCTTCGGTTTATTGATTACATCATTGATAGCTTCCTGGTGCTGTTCAATCCATGTTGCAAATAGATGATTTGCCAGGGAGTATATTTTTAGTTTGGTTGAATTTTTAAGTTTTTTCAGCACATCATGAATGTCTGAATCAATATAAACCATTCCCTCATGATCATATTCCTCAATAGCATTGATTTCTTCAATCATCGCATAAAATGAGGCAACTTGTTTTTCCTGAACAGACGTTTTAACCTTCTTTTTTACTGATTCTTTTTCAGCATTAGCCTTGGCTTTTTGTTCAGGCTTATCAGTTGTTTTTTCTTCATCTGGAACTTGCTCTTCTAAAGCCGGAGACTTTACCCCATCTTTAAGGTTTCTGGCAAGTGTTTTAATGTCTAATTTTTCCGTACTCATAGCAGATATACATTTTTAGTATAAAAACAAAAATTTTATACAAAATTTATTTAAATATTATTTTACTTTCTCAGAAATAAGATAGCGGTCATAGATGAAATCATATGTCTGCGTAACTTCCTGGCTAATATCTTCAGGAATAGTGAGCGTATCTATGCGTTGAAATGCTACCTTATCAGGAAGCGCAGGTGTAATAACGCCAAATTGCGCAAGGGTCTGATTGACTTGCTCTGTTAACTTATATTTCGCACCTGCTTTTAGCCGGTTAGGGATAAAAACAATGGGTATTTTTGGATTGATATGCCGAATGACCTGGGCGGTGACTAGTGTGCTCTCAAAGGTCTTCTGATCATAAGCAAAAGGGCAAATAGCTAGGTTTGCTTTTTGAAATACTGGAACAAGATGGTCATCATCTACTCTCCCAGGCAGATCAATGATAATATGTCCTTCCACATTGGTAAGCTGGTCCATTAAAGAGGCACTTTCTGAAAGGTCAATATCAATGACCTCGTATAATGAAGGGTTATCATAATTTTCTCGGTCAGCGTCCCACTGGCTTTTGATGCTCGACTGAAAATCCATATCCAATACCAGCAATTCTTGCTTTTTTTGTAGGACCAGATAATTTGCAAACAAGTTACAGTGGGTAGTTTTTCCCGACCCCCCTTTCTGATTGGCGAAAATAATGTTCATAAGTTAGATCATTTAGTGAATGATAATTTTGTTATCTCTTTCTCTTATTTTTTTGTGATGTTTCCAAACTGCCATCCTCCTCTTCGTAAGTAGATAGCATAGATATGATGTTAAAAATGTCTGTAGGCTTGTGCGTGAGGCGTGATTCGTATACTTTAAGATTAGAGTTCAATCTATCGCTATAAATGGGCAGTCTATCTAAATTGACGACATCTGCTTGATGAATCGAAAGCTTATCATTGCTTACATCACTGTAGTCCAGTAGTATCTTATTCTTTTTATCCAAGACATAATAGGCTTCCTGATGCTTAACAATCTCCAGATCTAGTGCTTTCAATCCTTCACTAATCGTAAAAGCCTGTGCAATGGCCTGCAGTTTATCCTTTATAATCTGTCTTTCTTTTGTCAGTGATGCCTCTTTCAACGTAGGGTGTATAGCATCCGGGTTAACAAAAAACAGCTTTGCCAAAGCTTTCCGGGCGCGATCATTTGCTATGTGATAACTGCCAGCTTCTTGAACACGATCCCTGTATTTGCTTTCCCTAAGTAATTCGTTATCGATTGCTGAAACCAACACCTCTCCCTCCTGCCCTACCTTAAAGATTTGGCCTTGATGATTCATTTGAAAACCCAAAGATTGTACTTCCTTATTGAGTGAGCGGAAACCCAATGTTTCATTTTCTGCAATAGTTTTAATAATGAGAACTAGATGCTTGATTTTCTCCTCAAAGGGAATGTTCTCCATCAATGTTTTCAAACTCATGACTTGACTACCCTTAAAGACATATTTTTCTTTATGATCCACGACGGTATAACCATAAGGTGCATCATGTCCTTTTTGCTGATGTAGTACGATGTCTATACCAAATTTCTGCTTAGCAAATTGCATAAACTTGTCAGTATCCATACCAGGCTTGTACCTATCAAAAATAGCCTGTAACTGACGCTCTCTTGCCTTCCACGCGATAGATTTATGGGATTCAATCTCTTGCATGACAGATTCTTTTGCTATTGTCCCCTGCTTAATACCATGTTTGATAATCTTCAAGGTATCTCCTTTCTCCAGAATGCGATATCCTTGTTGTTCTAGCAATAGCTTAAATTGGGCAGTTGTTGTGTATTGGTATTGAAATACCCTTTTTAATATTGTCTTAAGCTGCTCTTTTGGATTCTGTTCTAATATTTCCTGAATTGCTTTCTGCGATCTTACACGTTCGTATGAATCATCTATCTTTTTTCCCTGCTTATTTACCCGGCTCGTTACCAAGTGTACGTGATTGTTAGCCGTATCAGAGTGACTATAGATCAGATATGGATTCTCACCATATCCCATTTTTTCCAAGTATGCTACAGCAATGTCTTTAAGTTCTTCAGGACTATGAGTTCGCCCTTTTGTTGATATAATGGCATGAAATTGCTTTTTGTCTACTCTCGGATTCAGTGATGAAACCATCTTTAAATAATTTACATAGTCAATTTTTGACACTTCGTTCTCACTGTGCCCCAGGGCATCAAAGTTTTCAGCAAGGAGCAATTCACTGCTACCTTGGTCGTTTTTCCGTTCATTGTAATGGATACCGGCAAAACCACCTGCGTTAGAAAGAATTTTCACAATCATACTTAATAATTATTACTTAATCTATAATAATAAAAATTTATTGTATCTTATATATTATGTATAAAATAAAAGATACTAATTAATACTTTTTATGTATTAAGTATTAAGTATTAAGTATTAAGTATTAAGTATTAAGTATTAAGTATTAAGTATTAAGTATTAAGTATTAAGTATTAAGTATTAAGTATTAAGTATTAAGTATTAAGTATTAAGTATTAAGTATTAAGTATTAAGTATTAAGTATTAAGTATTAAGTATTAAGTATTAAGTATTAAGTATTAAGTATTAAGTATTAAGTATTAAGTATTAAGTATTAAGTATTAAGTATTAAGTATTAAGTATTAAGTATTAAGTATTAAGTATTAAGTATTAAGTATTAAGTATTAAGTATTAAGTATTAAGTATTAAGTATTAAGTATTAAGTATTAAGTATTAAGTATTAAGTATTAAGTATTAAGTATTAAGTATTAAGTATTAAGTATTAAGTATTAAGTATTAAGTATTAAGTATTAAGTATTAAGTATTAAGTATTAAGTATTAAGTATTAAGTATTAAGTATTAAGTATTAAGTATTAAGTATTAAGTTTA
>CATQIH010000047.1 GCA_958296015.1 Cyclobacteriaceae bacterium | reverse complement strand
GCCAGATCACCCAGATGGGGTTTTAGGATAATCTTTTCTCCACCGTCTGCCACGTTAACTCCCAGCACATACTGAGTAAGCCAGGAGGTAGGCCCGCTGGCCCAGCCGTGGCACAGGCTATGGCGGTAGCCTATGTAACAGTACTCACCAAAGTCACCGTGGATGTCCTTTTTATTGGCGGGAATCAGCTCGTCGATGCGTCCGCTATTCACAATGTCGCGCACGTCAAAATCTTCCCAGAAAGTGGTAGCCCCCAGGTCCAGCATACCACCCCAGTAATCTCTGATCGCCTGCATGGCTCCGGTGTAATCTCCGGCCTGGGCCATTGCTTCCAGTATGTAGTAGCCATAAAAGGTAGACATGCGCTGTACGCCATCCTGTTTCAGCACTTCTCGGTCAACCTGTTCAGCCGGTTGCAAACCAGCCAGTGCCATCAGGGCGGCAGCCTGCTTGGTGGTGTTGCCCTGTGGTTGGTGTTTGCGCAGACGGACAGCCACTTGCCGGTACTTTTTCTCCAGCTCGGGCCGTTTCAGCGTATGCATCAAAGAACTGCCTGCCTCAAAGGCCATGATCATCATGGCTTGCAAACCTGCGTGTACGGCAGTTGGTAGCTCACTGGTGGGCCAGTCTAGGAAGCGACCCCCGTCCAGCACCTCTTTATTATTGCTATCGATGAACGTACTCAACTGGTCCAGCAAGCCTGTCATATAAGCTTCCTGCTCCTTGAGGTAGGCCAGGTCGCCGTGGTAATCATACCAGTTTTTATGTATCAGAATCCACCACATGGAGTATGAGCTGATGCCGTTCATCCAGGCCGGTAGCGGATGCTGGTCGCGGGCCAGATCCAGACTTTTGGGCACAATATCGTGCTGGCCAAACACCGTATTGATGGTCATCACTTCAGGATGCATATCGCCTACCCACACCAGGCGATCCCGCTTGATGCCATCCCAGAGATACTCCTGCATGTTGAGATGCACGGTGTAGGCACCGGTTTCCCATATTTTATTCAGCCGCTCGTCGCTACTGGTAAAAGAGCCGGAGTAGAGGAGATCACGGTACACAAAGGCGGCTGTCACAGCTTTGAGCGGAATGTCTGCTGAATCGCCTACCACATCTATTCGCACAAACCGAAAGCCGGTTTCTCCCACTTCCACCGTACCCAGCCAGGGCACTTCTATGATGAAATCCCGCAGCGAATGCTCGTTGGTGGCATTGGTTCTGCCCCCGATATCTGACATGGCTTCTCCCACCGATTCACCAAAACGTATCCGCAGCTTGGCTGGGGTCTGATCGGGCCGGATGCCCATTGCCAGCTTAATGCCGCCCTGGATTTCCCTGCCATAGTCCAGCAGCAGGCCCGGATGATGGTCTTCGGAACTCAACAGCCGACACAGCCCTTCGTCGTTGACGGCTACCTGTCCGTTGCCCTGCTCCAGCAGCTTGTCAGGGTTTTGGATGTATTGCCCGTCGGAATCAGACTGCCATACGACGCGTTGGGGTGTCAGGTAGGTTTTGACCATTTCAGAACGTCGGGCTTTTGCCTGGTACGTTGAGTCAAAGACCGGGGGAAGTTGTGCCTGAACAGACTGGAGGCTCATCAGGAATAGTACTAGGGTAATGTATTGTTTCATAGTCATGTTGTTCACCGGCAAAAGACAGCAAAATATCACCGGCATTCATCCTGTACTGTACTGTGTGATCTACTATCAGACAAAAGAACTGATCACCAGAATCAGCGTGATGGCGGTGCATCCAGAATCAGCGTGCCGGTGCTCTGCAATTGGTAGCCCTGCTTCACGTTCATGCCTGTGAGTTGCGTCATGGCCCAGAAAAAGCTGTCGTTGGCATGGGAGACAGCCGTGGCCCCGGCACCGATGGCCAGCACGGTAAACACTTTGGAAACCTCCGAATCCAGTCCCAGGGTAGGCAACAAGGGTGCTACGATGGAAGCCGTGGTGACCAGGGCTACGGTGGAAGAACCCTGGGCGGTTTTCAAAGCAGAGGCCATCAGAAAGGGCAGCAGCAGGCTCAGGCTACCTGCCTGAATGTTGCCGCTCACCAGAGCAGCGATGCCGGAATGCTGTAGCATTTTTCCGAATACGCCACCAGCCCCTGTAATCAAAATCACGGGGGCGGCAATGAGCAGAGCTTCTCCAAACCAGCCTGAAGACGACAGAAGCTTTCTATCAAATTTGGTAGGAAGCGTGAATGACAAAAACGCGCCCAACAGCAAGGCAATCACCGGACTGCCAACAAACAGAAGAAGCGAAGTGAAGACATTATCTCCGAACGGTTGGGTGGGATACGCTGCTACAGAGGCCAGTACGATCAGCAGCAACGGAATAAGAATAGGTAGGAAAGCTTTTCCAACAGCAGGGTATTTTTGGTCTCCGTCGTTTTCTCCACTTCAGCAAAATGAGGCACAAGATCAATCCTGGAGGCAACGTATTTGGCAAAGAAAAAACAGGGTACCAGTGCCATTGAACTGATGATGATGCCCCAGAAAATGACCATACCCAGGTCGGCTTCCAGGATACCGGCAGCAGCAATCGGGCCTGGCGTCGGCGGTACCATCGAGTGAGAGGCCGTAACCCCTAACGCCAGTGCCACTGTGGTAGCGGCAAAGGGCAGCTTGCCTTTGGCAGACAACGACTTGTTGATCGGGTTGAGCATGATAAACGTGCTGTCGGCAAACACGGGAACCGATAAGATATACCCTGTCACCATCATGGCAAGCATCACGGACTTCTGGCCGATCCAGGCCAGTATCTTTTGAGCAATGACAAACGCACCACCGGATTTCTCCAGAAATGTTCCGATGATTACGCCCAGCAAGATCAGCAGTCCGATGCTGCCCAGCACACCGCCAAATCCTTCAGAGATGGCTTGAATGATGAGTTCACCGGGCATCCCTGCCAGCAGTCCATACACAATAGCTCCTACAAACAGAGCCAGAAACGGATGAATATCAAACCGGATGATGGCGATGATGATCAGTGCAAAGGCAGCTAATACAGCAAGAAGGGTAAGCATGGCTTGGTGTTGGTTGATGTATGGTTAGTTACTGTGTACTGCTTCTGACAACCCTCCGGGATCTTTTCGCATGTTGCTGTAAGATGATGGAAGGGTTTCCCGGTTGCCTCAGACGCGGGAAGGATCAGGGTGCTCCCAGGGCTGGCGATAAGATCGCTCAAGCAGGGCATTGGCCTCAGGGTCACCAACGATTTGCCGCTTTTGCGGATCATAGGCCAGAGGTCGCCCCAGTTTCATAGATAAGTTGGCTATGATACAACTGGCCGTAGAGATGTGTCCTTCTTCAATATCGGCGATGGGTTTGCTGTTGTCGTCGATGGCTTTCAGAAAGTCGAGCATATGCAGCCGGGTAGCAGGAGCGGCATGTAGTTCTATACGATCTTCGGTGAGGTCTTCCGGGTACTTCTCTTTCTCATATACCACATCTTTATGTATCTTTTGCTGATCTTCATCCATCGGAATAAAGTCATAGGCCATCACACTACCCCACAAAGTGCCTTTTTCGCCATACAGCGTAAACGACCAGGGATAGTCCGGGTTGGCTGGGGTGCCCCATGAGCGGTGCTGCCATACACAGTTCAGTTCATCATACTCAAAGATGGCAGACTGGGTGTCGGAAATAGTGGATTTGCCGTCTTTTTGTACATAAATACCCCCTGTGGAACTGACACGTTTGGGCCATCCCAGGTCCAGTATCCACCGTACGGTGTCCAGCATGTGCACACCCATATCTCCCATAATACCGTTGCTGTAAGCCATAAAAGTACGCCACCAGCGAGTGTGAGGCAATCCGTCATAAGGTCGCAACGGTGCAGGGCCTGTCCACCTGTCATAATCCAGAAAATCAGGCACAGGTTCTACGGGCGGGTTGCCGTTGGCCCGCATATGGTAGTAGCAGCACATCTCTACGTGCGACACTTTGCCAAGCAGCCCTGCATCCACAATATTTTTTTTGGCATCAATCAGGTGTGGTGTGCTTTTGCGCTGCGTACCTACCTGCACCACGCGGTTGTATTTGCGGGCGGCCGCTATCATCGCTTCTCCTTCCATCACATCCACACTGATGGGCTTTTGCACATATACGTGGGCACCTGCTTTTACAGCATCTATCATCTGCAGGGCGTGCCAATGGTCGGGTGTGCCGATCAGTACGATATCCATTTCGGTATCGGCAAGCATTTTTTGGTAATCGTGGTAGAGGCGCGGCTTCTTTTTAGATTTTTGTCGCTGGCTTACCAGTGAAGCTGCTTCTGCCAGCTGGTGCTTGTCTACATCGCAAAGTGCCACCACCTCTACAGGAGCCACCTGAATGAGGCGAAACAAGTCACTTTTGCCGTACCACCCAGTGCCAATCAGGCCCACACGCATGGTTTTGGTAGGGTTCATCAGGTCGATACCCTGGAAGCCGAATGTAGAAAGTGCCAGCGATGCCGTAGTACCTTTGAGGAAATTGCGGCGGTTGATGTTGAAATAGTGCATTAATATGATGATGATGTAGGTATTGAAAGTTGTGTCTGGCCTTCAAAATACCTATAATCTACTAACTTTCAACACGATTCGCTACTGATTTTTGCAGAACCCCTACAAGATTGTCGTTTCTTCACGATAACCAGCCTCTCAAACACACCGTTTTAGCGTGGATGGGCAGCTGATTGGATGCTCAACACACGTGCGTTGGACGTATTTCCCCTGTAGAAATGTACTTAACACGTGCATGTAAGCCGTGCTTCCACAGTTGGAAGGTACCCAACACACACGTGTTGGTCATGTTTCACCAGTGGTGATGTACCATATACGCGCGTGTTGGTCATGTTTCCCCTATGGAAGTGTACCCAACACGTGTGTGTTGGACATGCTTCCACAGCTTATACTAGCGCAATCGTCCGCTTATGCTTTCATTTTGGACGCACAAGCGGGACGCTTACGCTAGTTTTTTATAAAAGGATGTACTATTTGCAACTTGAATTAAAATAGCTGAGTGACAAAGTAGCGTTGCATGGTAGTTTTTTATAAAAGAAAAAGAAGCATTAAGCTTCTTTCTTTTAAGTTCAGACACCTCGGTGCGGATGTCTTGTGCCATGTTCTTGAGTTCCATCATGGCTTTGCGCAGCCGGGTACCTGCTGCTTTGTTTCCACTGTCGTAGAATTTCTTGGCATCCTCTTCTACGGAGGCTAGTTTCTGCTGTAATTCTTTGTACTTGTTCATGCTTGTTGGTTCTTTAATCGTTTGGAATGAATTTTTCAACGCCTAAAGGTAAAATAACTTCTTATAAAAAGAAGTAGCATTGCCTGAATATTTGCAATCAATTTGACAGTACTTCTATAGAAATACTTTATTCTAAGGAGAATGTTAGATATTTCCGTGCACAGACCAGATATTTCCGTATGTTTAATGACACCATGAAGCATAACTTCCTGATTTTAATACTACTGATCTGCACTTGTAAAGATTCTCTGGAAAGTGCGCCCTACAAAAGCAACCACTCGCCAAACATTATCTTCATCCTGGTAGATGACATGGGTTGGGGTGATCTGGGTGTGCTCTATCAAAGCCAAAGAAGGCAGGTCGGCGACCGCAGCGAACCCTGGGCTTATACCCCGCACCTGGATGCATTTGCCGCTCAGGGAGCTGTCTTGTCACAGCATTACGCTCCGGCTCCGGTATGTGCTCCCTCGCGGGCTTCTCTTTTGCTAGGCGTTAGTCAGGGACATGCCAATGTGCGGGATAATCAGTTTGATAAAGCTCTGGAAGACAACCACACGATGGCCTCCACCTTGCGGCAGATTGGTTATACCACGGCAGCTATTGGCAAATGGGGATTACAGGGGGAAGCCAATCAGGAACCTGACTGGCCAGCCCATCCGCTCAACCGTGGGTTCGACTATTTTCTGGGGTACATGCGGCATGTAGACGGACATGAACATTACCCCAAAGAAGGGCTGTACAGAGGGGCAAAGCAGGTGTGGGAAAACAAAACCAACATTGCCGCAGGTCTGGACAAATGCTATACCGCTGATTTGTGGACTGCCGCCGCCAAACGTTGGATCGTAGCTCAAACGCAGGACAAGGATGCTGAAAAACCTTTCTTTTTGTACCTGGCCTACGATACGCCCCATGCCGTATTGGAATTACCCACGCAACCTTATCCGAAAGGAGAGGGGCTAAGTGGTGGTATGCAGTGGTATGACAAAAAAGGACAAATGATCAGCACTGCCGCCGGTAGGCCAGACTCCTGGATACATCCTGCGTATGACACCGCCAGGTGGGATCATGACAAAGACCCTGCAACTCCTGAAGTAGCCTGGCCGGAGGTGTATCAGCGATATGCTACTGCTACCCGACGTATAGACGATGCTGTGGGAGACATTATGCAGCTTCTCAAAGACCTGCATATAGATGACAATACGCTGGTGGTATTTACCTCGGATAATGGCCCTAGCAGAGAGTCTTATCTGCCTGAAAACTACCTTCCCAACATGCCAGACTTCTTTAATAGCTTCGGGCCTTTTGATGGCATCAAGCGCGACTGCTGGGAAGGAGGCATTCGTTTGCCCACACTGGTGCGATGGCCAGGCCATGTGCCCAAAGCGCAGGAAATTACCAGTGCCGGTGCGCTCTACGACTGGGCACCTACCTTTCTGGAGGCGGCCGGTATGCCAGCACCTGTGCGCATGGACGGTATTTCCCTGTTGCCTGCTCTCACAGGGCAGGACAAGCCAGCAGACAGGGCAGTGTATGTAGAATATTTCCAGGAAGATACTACGCCGGATTATCCAGAGTTTGCGGCACAGCATCGCAACAGGAGACGCAACCAGATGCAGGTGATCCGCCAGGGAGAGATGGTAGGCATCCGGTACGACGTACAGTCAGCAGCCGATGATTTTGAGATTTACGATGTGGTAGAAGACCCTGAAGAAACACACAATCTGGTAGGCGAACAGGGGATGGATACGCTACAGCAATGGATGAAAAACAGTGTATTGCAGATGCGTCGCCCCAATGCGTCAGCACCACGGCCTTACGATGATGCTTTGGTACCTGCCATAAAGACAAAACGTACTGAGCAAGGCGTTACATGGAAAGCTTATGAAGGTAGCTTTCCCTGGGTGCCTCAGGTATCTTCCCTGCAACCGTCAGCTACCGGCACAGCCAAAAACCTGGACCTACAGGTTAATGCCGAAAAGGGGCAAGGGCTGTACTTTGGAGGTTATCTGAATATTCCGACTGATGGCAACTATACTTTCTTTTTGAAAACAACTGGGAAAGCGCATATGAGTATCCATCAGGCTTCTGTCATTGATGCTGATTTTGGTTACCAGGGCGAAGAGCAGACGGCAATGATTAGACTTGAGAAAGGACTTCATCCTTTTCAGCTGTGTTACGCAGTGAAAGAAGACAGTGGAAAACCGTCCTTAACCTTTGAATGGCAAGGTCCTGGCATTACCCGGCAAGCCATTCCGGCAGAAGTATTTCGTATGGAATGACGCGGTATCTGCTGGTAAGCATCCCAGTGATCAGTGTAAAACAAACCAGCGTTTTGTATTACTTTGGGTATTTTGTTCCATAACTTTTTGGCTGACTCCCTTCCTCTACTTCCCACATGAAAAGCGATAATTTGACGGGTTTCCCTACACTGCGCCAGCCATATCCACCGTTTGTTTTTACGCTCGCCTACAAAGCTTTACCGCATCGGCGGTCTTAATTTCATCTGATTGGCCGGGACGCCGGTCGCTCTTTATCAACTCTATATAGCAACTTTTCTGCTTTTGTTTTGCTTTAATGATCACTTCAAAATGTAAGTCTTCAGCTACTTGATCGTATAGTTTAGTAATATGGCTCATCAGCCAACGTAAGAATACTTTCACAGCCCAACAAATGCCAGGCAATGAAATACGCTCAAGTAGTAGCCTATCCATTAGTGCTACCTTTTGTTTGTTGATCAATAAAATAATCTTTTTCGCCTTCTACATAACGTTTTGAACAACTTTTATAAGCATAACCGCGTTTGGTGTGCCTTTTATTAAAGCCTTTTTTAACTACATTCGTACTCAAGTAGTAAGGACAGCTTTTTTCTCTCATATCGTAGTGTCTGATTAAAAAACGTCTTTACTACACTACCAATTTTTGAACTGTGGTATCTGTTATATTTCGAGTTTTACTAAACTGCAATCTCCCGAATTCAGTATCAATCGTTACTTTCCAATCACCTGGGCCGTCCATACCTGAAAATGATGAAGATATTTTCACTACACTACAACAGCAGGGAGACATTCAAAGAGTTATACAGTGGGCTGAACAACTATCCCAGAGATTATGAAAGCCATTCTCCCGCACAGCAAAATCCTACCACACAAGTGTTTAAGTTAATAAAAGAATTGCTTGTATATCTATAAGAGAGCATTGAAGAAATAAAATACCCGAGGCTTGTAAACACTCATTTCCTGGTAGCAGGATGAATGAAGTTGTAGTTGGCAAGGCCATACACAGAGTGAAGTATCTCATCACACAATAAAAAGACAACCCCAGCGTGAAGAGCAACAGACCACGGGCAGTCCATCACTTTTCTTTTAAAGCCCTTATAAATTTGCGTAGTCCTGATTGAAATTTATTCATAACCCTGTGGTTGGGTGTGCATGTAAGGTGTCCTACAAGGTAAATAATTCAGTACATCCTGCTTCTAATGTGCAAAATATTTCCGTTTTGTCCTACTATATCAGTTATTTGCCCTGTCAATTGTAAGCTGCCATATCTTATACCAAACCATCTATTGCATGATGAAAAAATGTTATATACTATTTTTTTGTATTGCTTGCCTGTCTGCAACACACGATTTGTTTTTTTCAACGGCCTTTGCCCAATCCTTTCTCACAGATACAACCAAGGCAAAGGCTGATGCCGAATGGCCAAAAGATTCATTAGGACGCCGTACTCCCAGAGGGACAGTTGTTGGTTTTATCAATGCGGTAGCAGAAGAAGACTACCAACGGGCAGCACAGTACCTGGATCTGCATGGTCTGGAAGACCCTTCCATGCAAGGTCCCGAACTGGCACACACCTTACAAAACCTTGTCGACCTGCACGGTAAGTTGGTCTCCCGCTCCCTGATCAGCAACGACTATCAGGGTCGCCGCAACGACGATCTGCCACCCAATATGGACAAAGTGGGGGATATCGACACAGACAACGAGACCTTTGATATTTATGTAGAGCAAACTCAGGAGGCCACCAAAGCTCCGCTGTGGTTGATCTCTGCCGAAACGCTGCAAACGTTGCCTACCATGACGGCTGCCGATGACGGGCTATCTGTCAACCGGGTGCTGCCCTCTTTTTTGCTAAATAATAAATGGAGTGGCGTTCCCATAGGGCATTGGCTGGCCATGTTGCTGTTTGTAGCACTTGCCTACCTGGTAGCCCTGGCCGTGGTGGCATTGGTCATGGGTGCTCTTCGCACGTTTTGGAGCAGGGCGCGTAATGAGGGTGCTGCTGCCGTTCTTCAGGCGTTTGTGCTTCCGCTTCGGCTTTTTCTGGCCGTGCAAATCTTTGTATTTCTAAGTCAGCATACAGGTATTTCTATTGTAGCACGGCAAAGCTTCAGCGAAATCATTTTTGTCATAGGACTGGTGGCCTTCCTGATGCTGGTGTGGCAACTGGTGGAGGTGTTTACCGAACTTGGCAAAAGATGGCTGGTGAGACAAAATAATCCGGGCGGCATCTCTGCGGTACTCTTTTTTGGTCGTGCTGTCAAAGTGTTGATGGTTGTATTCGGGGCCATCATGGTGCTTGGTAGCGTGGGCGTGGACGTAACGGCAGGACTGGCAGCCCTGGGTATTGGTGGTATTGCCTTGGCCCTGGGTGCTCAAAAGACGGTAGAAAACCTGGTGGGGAGTATTACACTGATCACAGACCAGCCGCTGCGGGTTGGAGACTTTTGTAAGGTAGACGATACGTCGGGCACCATAGAACGGATTGGTATGCGTTCCACCCGTATTCGTACGCTGGACCGTACTGTGGTGTTTATTCCCAACGGACAACTGGCAGCCCTCAAGATTGAAAACTATGCCTACCGCGACCGCTTTTGGTTTCATCCCACATTGACGCTGCGCTTCGAGACCACCCCTGACCAGATGCGCTACCTGCTGGTAGAACTGCGTGCCATATTATACGCGCATCCACGGGTAGACCCCGATCCGGCACGGGTACGCTTTACCGGTATTGGTTCCGACTCAAAGAACATTGAAATATTCTCTTATGTACACGCTCGCGACATCAGCGAATTTTTGGAAGTACAGGAAGACTTGTTGCTGCGCATCATGGATGTGGTGGCCACCAGCGGGACAGACTTTGCCTTTCCTTCACAAACTGTTTATATGGCCCGGGATGCCGGTGTGGCCGGAGAGAAAACGCAGCAGGCAGAACAACAAGTACAACACTGGCGAGAGCAGGGCGATCTGCAGATTCCAGCTTTTGATGCAGCGAAAATCAGCAAACTCAAAGACACTATTGATTATCCGCCCAAAGGTAGCAGTGCGTATCAGGGCAAGGGTCAGCAACATTCATCTTAACTTATCATATGACCAATCTATCTTTCATGAATAACAGAAAATCATCGGGCATCAACATGCGAATCATCCACCGCTATCTGGGTTTCTTTTTGGCCGGTATCATGGCCGTGTATGCCCTGAGCGGAGTCGTCTTAATTTTTCGGGATACAGACTTTTTAAAGCAGGAAAAGCATGAAGAAAAAGTCGTTGATGCCGGTATCACCCCTGGCAAACTGGGCAAAGCATTAGGCATCAAAGGACTGAAAGTCACCAAAAAAGAGGGCAGCATGTTTTATTTTGCGCAGGGAACTTATAACCAGGAAACCGGCCAAGCGGTGTATACCACCAAAAATTTGCCCCTGGTGCTGGACAGCATGACCAAACTGCACAAAGCCAATACCGGACATCCATTGTTCTGGCTGAATATCTTCTTCGGGTTATCGCTTCTGTTTTTTGTCGTGTCAGCCTTCTGGATGTTCAGACCAGCCACCCCGGCTTTCAAAAAAGGGCTTTATTTTGCCCTCGCAGGCATGGTGCTGACGCTGGTATTGCTTTTTGTGTAATCGTATTAGGCAAACAGACATGATCTATCCAAAGACTTATACAGTATGGTATTATACCGTACATTTGAATAAAAATAAATACCTAAAAGATGGTAACTAGAGATTCAAAACAGGAAAAAGCAAACGAACAAAAATCTTACGAAAGCTGCGAACGAATATAAAGCACATTTATCTAAATGAACGAACTGACTGAACATCTACATTCGGGTCACAGAAAAAAAGAATTTTTCTGCGGAGAAGAAATGCTTGATAATTACTTAGATAAGCAAGCTAATTAAGATATCAAAAGGAAATTATCAGTCTGTTTTACGATAAATAATACAGAAACAAACCGACCAAAAGGCTACTATACATTGGCCAGTTACAGCATCCCTCAGTCTTTGATACCTGTTGAATTCCAGAGAAAATTATCTAACTCATAAAAAAAGTAATAATAAGGGGTATAAGATCACCATGCTCTCCTACTATCATTCAGCCAGATATTTATAAAACCGGACTCAATACCCGGAGCACCGATTCCTTTACCCGATCGAAGCGGGGGCGCTGCCGGTAGGTATCCAGGTTGAGGGCGGTGCTGTCCTGTAGATCGGTAAAAAACTGCGCTTTAAGCATACATGCCTTGTCGGCATCATACAGCAGGGCATTGATCTCCAGGTTCTGCTCAAAGCTGCGAATGTCCAGGTTGGCTGTGCCTACCGATGCAAGGGAATCGTCGGCTACGATCACTTTGCTATGCAGAAAGCCTTTTTGATACATATATACCTTCACATCGGCAGCCAGCAGTTCTTCCAAATACGAACGGATGCTCCACTTTACTACAAAAGAGTCGGAGGCTTCGGGAATGAGGATGCGCACATCTACGCCACTCATCGCTGCCGAGGTGAGGGCCATCATCAGGCTCTCGTCAGGTATCAGGTAGGCATTAGACAGGTAGATGTACTCTTTGGCCTCGTAGAGCATACTAACGTAGGTCTGGTGAATGCTGGCATAGTCAGAGTCAGGGCCGCTGGCGGTGATCTGCACCGGTATATTACCCACCGGATCGGGTCTGGGAAAATGCTCCTGCCTGATCATGTTCTGGCCGCTCACAAACTCCCAGTCGGTCAGGAAGATGTATTGCAGGAAACTCACCGCCGGGCCTTCCAGTTGCATATGCGTATCGCGCCAGTGCCCAAGCTTCGGATCACCTTTGATATACTTATCCGACACGTTGATGCCCCCGGTAAAGCCCACCGTTCCGTCTACCACTACAATCTTGCGGTGGTTGCGGTAGTTGAGCCGGTTGGCCAGCGGACCAAAGCGCACGGGCATAAAAGGATACACTTCTACACCGGCCTCCTTTAACTGGCGACAGTATTTATTGCTAAGTGACCAGCTACCCACGCCGTCATATGCCAGTCGCACTTGCACGCCTTGCTGCACTTTGCGGGTGGCAATGGCAGCTATCCTATCGGCCAGGTCACCTTCCTCGAAGATATAATACTCAATATGAATGAAATATTGGGCACGCTCCATAGCCGCAAATATCGCCTCAAAAGTGGCCGGGCCATCCTGTAATATATGCACCCGGTTACCGGGAAACAGCAGAAACTTGCCACTACGCAACTGCAACCGGGCCAGCCGCCGATGGGTCTTTACTGATGTTAAATTGGTCGTTGCCTCACGCTCAAAGGTAAGCAATTGCTTTTCTTCCAGTTCACCGAGCGATTGTAGGTCACGGTTGCGTTTGTTGATAAAGAGCTTTTGCTTGCGCAGGCTTTTACCCAAGAACGAATACAAAAGCATACCTACCAGTGGCAACGCCAGGATGATGAGTATCCAGGCGAGCGTTTTGGAAGGGTTCCCGTTTTCCTGTACAACCGCCAGTATGACTACCGCGATGGTCAGGCCATAAAGTACGTTAAAGAATATCGATAATATCTGGCCTATACGTTCTTCGGATGCTAATTCTCCCAACACATGCCACTTGAGCAAAGCACCCGCTATGATGACCAGCAACAACAAAATAAGGAGAATGGCTATAAACTGACGTAACATATAAGTAGGTGTATGGATTAAAAAAAGGCCAAGACAATAAGACCCGGCTCGTTGAGTTTCTGTTACCGGATCAGTAGCGGGTAGTTTATGGAAGCAAAGATATGTAACGTTGGATTGCAAAAAACTTATATATTAGAACAAACTTTGTGACCAATATGAGAATCTTATCTGTAGCCTTAATGCTGTGTGTTTCGCTTTTTGCCAGGGCACAACAGCTACCCAACATCGTCATCATCATTTCAGACGACCATGCCTACCAGGCCATCAGTGCATACGATAGCAAACTGATGCAAACGCCCAACATCGACCGTATTGCCAACGAAGGCGTGATTTTTAAGAAAGCATATGTCACCAACTCCATCTGCGGACCCAGCCGAGCGGCCATTCTAACGGGCAAGTACAGCCATAAAAACGGGTTCAAGGATAATGAAACTTCTAATTTTGATGCCGGTCAGGACTCTTTTGCCAAACAGTTGCAAGGCAATGGGTATCAGACTGCCTGGATAGGCAAATACCACCTGGGTACGCAACCGCAAGGCTTTGATTTTTGGCAGATCCTACCCGGACAAGGTTCTTACTACAATCCTGATTTTTTGATGATGGACGGCAGCCAGCAAAGGATAGAAGGCTATGTATCGGATATCACAGAAGATATTGCCGAAGACTGGCTGGACAACCGCGACAGCAGCAAACCGTTTTGCCTGGTCATCGGCCATAAGGCTACGCACCGTGTCTGGCTGCCGGATACCGCTGACATGGGCATGTTTGATGAGGTGACATTTCCGCTGGCTCACAATTTTTACGATGATTACCAGCACCGCAAAGCTGCCCAGGTGCAGGATATGTCCATCGCCAAAACGATGATCATGGGTTATGACCTGAAAATGTTCCCTGACTTCGACCATATCAAAGACGATAATGTTGCCCGGATGAACGCCGACCAGAAGGCTAAGTTCGATGCGTATTACCAACCCATCAAGGCCGATCTGGAAGCCAGGAACCTATCTGGCAAAGCCCTCACTGAGTGGAAATACCAGCACTACATGCGCGATTACCTGAGTACGGCAGCTTCACTGGACCGCAACATCGGCCGGACACTGGATTATCTGGATGAGCATGACCTGACGGACAACACCATCGTCATTTACCTTTCCGACCAGGGTTTTTACCTGGGAGAGCACGGCTGGTTTGACAAACGTTTTATGTACGAAGAATCCTTCCGCACCCCGATGGTGATGCGTTATCCGGGCGTTGTCAAACCGGGCACTGTATCGGATGACTTTGTGCTGAACGTGGATATTGGCCCAACGATGCTGGAGGCAGCCGGTGTGGCTGTGCCCAAGGATATGCAGGGCGAATCTTTTCTGCCTTTGCTTACTGGCAAAAACGCTGAAGGACGCGATGCGCTTTATTATCATTATTATGAAAATGGTGAGCATTCCGTATCTCCTCACTTTGGCATCAAAACAAAACGGTACAAGCTGATCCGTTTTTACGATATGGTAGATGAATGGGAGTTGTACGACCTGCAAAAGGATCCAAACGAAATGCACAACCTGTATGGTAAAAAAGGTGATGAGAAAATAACCGCTACCCTGAAATCACAGCTCAGCAAACTGATTACGCAATACGATGACCGGGACGCAAAAAAGTTATTGAAAGATGAATGAAACAGCTTTTATCATCATCGCATCCGGTTCAATGATCATTACGATTGTTGGTGTTTTTCTTTATAGAAAAGGTATGAAAGATTTGCCATAATCAAAACGTGGTTATCAGATAAAATCGTTGACGAGCAAAGGACGATATACAGATGCTTTTGCTAATATGGCGGGTGTTAGATGATGTCCATTGAGTGCGCAATTTTCAATTGTCTATCACTTCAAAATCTGATGGATTGACCCAGGAAGCTTTCACATCTTCCCCTTTCATGTATCTTTCATAAAAGCCGCGTTGCTCATCAAAACTCACGTTGTATTCATCAAAGATGTAGCCTTTGCTAAACATCCTGGGGTCGCCCTGCCCTTTGAGTTCTTCGATCATTTGTGCTTCCAACTCAGCTTTAAGCCCTGCAAACTCCGGCTCATTCGCCAGGTTATCAACGCAATCGGGGGCATCACCGATCTGATACAGTTCTTCTGCCGGACGTTTGCCAAAAGACCACTGCCAGTAGGGGCGTGTACTTTCTTTTGTTCTAGCTTGTAATATCTGCGTCTTGGTAGGGCTGCCGTCCGTATTGAGGTAACCGGTTTCAGGGTTGCCCGCGGGCCAGCGGTCGGTTTTATAATTGCGCAGGTAGAGCATATCTTTGCTGACAATACCACGAATCGGGTACCCCCAGTCGTGCGGACGGCCCACATCATGTCTTTCTTTTCCGATCAGCACATGATCCCGCGTAGTGTCAACCTGCCCGGACTGGTCAGATTGAAAGATATTGACAAGGCTGCGTCCTTGGATAGGCTGCATGGCTATGGAATCTTTAGAAACTTGCGCTACGTCGAGCATGGTTGGCGCAAAATCAATAAAGCTGATAAAATCTTCAATAGTTCTTCCGGGGTTTCGGATGCCGTTTTTCCACATCATCGCCAGTGGCAGGTGGTTCGACATCTCATACGCCTGCCCTTTGACACGCGGAAAAGGCATACCATTGTCTGCCGTGACAATAATGAGCGTGTTATCAAATTCGCCTCGCTGTTCTAATATATCCAGCATCTTCATGAGTTGCTGGTCAAAGTATTCTAGCTCATAGGCAAAGTCTAGCATATCGTTGCGTACCGTATCTGTGTCTGGCCAGAATGCAGGCACCCGCTCAATAGAACCAGTCTTCTTACCGCCCAGGCGGGCACCTGTGCCGTATTCGTAACTGCGGTGAGGCTCTATGGAACCATACCAGAAGCAGAACGGCTGGTCTTTGTCACGTGTATCCAGGAAGCTGGCAAAGTTGGCAGCATAATCTACCTCGCTGATGCCTGTAGTAGGCGGCGTGGTTTTGATGTCGTTGAAGGCAGGGCCAGTCAGTTCACGTGGTTTGCCATTGACCATGCCGGGGTTGCCCGGTGCCCAGCCTTTTAGTACATGACCGGTAAAATAACCTTGTGCTTTCAGGGCTTCCATGAATGTCTGGAACTTGGCAGGGAAATAAGCCATATGGTTGGCGGCCTCTTCCAGTTGCCAGGAATTACGTCCGGTCAGAATGCAGGCCCTGGAAGGCGCACACTTGGCATTGGGCGTATAGGCGTTCATAAACAGTAGTCCGTTTTTGGCAACGTGGTCAAAAGCAGGCGTATTGATCCAGGTGCATCCGTAGGCACCCATGTAAGGAAAGGAAGCATCATCGGCCACAGCAATCAGGATGTTAGGACGTTCAGTACGCTGTTCTGTTTCGGTCTGGCAACCGGTCAGATAAACGATACATAGCAAATAAAAAAAGACAAGACAGGATGGTTTCAACGTACCTTTCATTTTATAAACTATTATTTTTTTCCTTTGACAGCATTACCATTCATGCGGCGCAGTTGCTCACGAATCTTCTGTCCGTTTTCGGTTAAGTCCTCATCACTCCAGTGGCCCGAGGTACTGGCACCGGGTTGTAGCATGGAATTTCGTTCATATTTGGTACCTAACGACCACATGGTCCAGCTAATATCATACTTGTCATAAATGCCCCCGGTATCAGTCCATTTAGCCCATTTGTCCCAGTAGTTGGGATAAGGATTGCCGTCAGCATCCAGGTTAAACAGCGCAGCAGTACTACCATTTTCAGTAGCCATCAGGCACAATCCTTTGGATACGGCGTAATCCACTTCTTTCTCCACACTATCATGTGAACCTGCATAGATATGTACCGTATACGCCACGTTTTTAGCCAGCTTGCCGGTAATAGGATCATCAGCCGCCTGGGTCAGCCACTGGTCCCAGTGAGGTGTGCCCACCACAATGATGTTATTGGGATCATACTGACGGATTTCGCGGATCATATCTTCGGCGTAAGCTTTAATTTCCGGCCATGTTTCGTCCACCACAGTGCTTCCGTCGGAGTTGGTGGTGAAGTCAGGTTCGTTGAAGATTTCGTAAATGATGTTAGGCTGTTTGCCAAACTCACGGGCTATTGTTTTGAAGAAATCTCTGGCTTCTTCAAGGTGAATATCATGCGAGTGCCAGTCGATGATAACGTAGATGCCATTATCTATAGCGGCCTGAATGGCACGACGGGCTACCTGGTAGCCCCACTCTTTGCCTGTTATTCCTCCCGGGTTGCCCTTTTCACATTCACCCTCAGAAAGTACGCGGGTTCCCAATACGCTGCAATCATAGCTGGCTCCTACCCCAATAGGCACACGGATTACCTGTACTTTCCAGTCATCGCGTAGCCATTGCACCACATCGCTGTTCATGTAAGCCGTGTTGTTGCTGAACTGATGCCAAAAGTAGCTCACGCCGTGAAGCTCCACCACGCGGTTGTTCTTATCCTTGATCTTTGTGCCATCAACATGCAGCGGACCGTGCGTTGCTACAACGGTGGTTTGTGCTAAGGCAGCAAAATTGATCATAAACAACGCTGTTAATAAAGCCAGTAATACTTTCATGGTTGGGATATTTATTTCTAGGGTAAATATAGGTAATTGTCGTTGTTGCTGATGTGATGTATTGTACAATAATAATTGATTTGACATACAAAATAAACGGTACCACAGGTAAGTGGCTATTGAAGTAATAACCTACCCAAGGTCTGTGAGGACACAGACCTTGGGTACGTTTATTTTTCTATGCTCCCTAATTTCACGCTGCCAATCAGCAAGCTCCAAAAACAGGATTGCACACTACATCAGCAGCGACTCAATGCGGTGTGCCTGCACCATTTGCTTATCAGCAGACCAGGTGAAGACGGTAAAACGCCCGTCTTGTGAGGCCACCAGGGCCAGGGCATCGTGTTGATCGTGTACAAACTGGGCAGCAGAAAGGTGGCGTGTTCCACCGCTCTGCGAAGGATGTATCACGGTAGCCTCATTGCCCACGACGGGTTCAGTGACCAGCACCTGTTCTACTGGTGTGCCTGCGGCAGAGCGTTTGATCTTTATGCCAAAGGCCAGTAGTTCATAGTGATCATTGATCAGTGTGGCACCATCTACGGCGGTGAGTCCTGCCATACTTTCCACTTGCTTGTCTAATAAATTTACTTCTGAAGGCTGTGGTTTCCTGTGCTCAGGAATAGCACTGGTAAGCCCCGAAAACGCAGGGCTGATAGCATACTTGATAGGGTAAATAACAGAGTTGCTCCATGTATGGGTACCCACAGGCACAACCAGCAACGAGCCGCCCCGCTGGTGAGAACGCATAGAGGCAGCCAGTTGCACCAACACGTTGACAGAGCCATTCCAGGATGCATTCAAACCCAAGAGCGAAGTAAGTAGTGAGGGGCAATCGGGCTGCCGGGCACTGCGCTTATCGATCATCTTCACCTGTCCGCCATGCAGTACAGCGACATTGACAAACTTGCCAAACCCATGAAAATTTCTGTGTTTGATCACCAGCATACCTGGCTCTACCACTTCCAGCACAAAGCACAGATTGGGAATGATGCGGGTAGTCCCCCATATATACAAACCATCGGCATCGCTCCATACACCAATATGAATACCCGGACGCTCAACGGCAGGAGCCAGTTTGATGAGCACCTCCGGACTCAAAGAATATCTATGTTCAAACAACAAGGGATACGCTGTTTGGCTGGGATGCAGATAAGCCAGCGATATTTTAGGGAAATGTCCTTCTTCCCGCAGCAGACTGGCCCAGAAAGTAGCATCGATGATGGCCTCAATGGTTTGCATGGGTATCTGGCTGGCCAAATGATCCTCCTGCTGTTGCTGAGCCAGCGTGATTTGCCGGGCAAAGTGGGCTTCTACTGCGCCTGATATGGCTTTGGCTGCCTGGTAGGTGGTTTCGGGAATATGATCCATTGTCTCGTTTGTTTAAAAGCTTCAAAGGTAAGCAATTACATGAATGCTTCACGGTATAGTCCGTTGCTCCTGTTTTCAAAACTAATAATAAAATGCTACATTCATCACGCTAAACATCCAAAAGCTTTTTAAAGCACACCAACCTCACAAACTATGAAATTTAGAATCACACAACGTTTCCAAATGGTTATCCTGCTGATGCTGTATATGTTTGTAAGCACGCAAAGCAACGCGCAGCAATCTTCCGCTACAACCCATGCTCCTGCAAGCAATCCTCCTAATATCATCATCCTGTTTGCCGATGATATGGGCTATGGCGATCTGAGCAGCTATGGAAATCCTACGATCCGAACGCCGCATATCGACTCGCTGGCAGCACAGGGCATCCGGTTTACCTCTTATGAGGCGGCTCCCTGGTGTGTGCCCTCCCGCGCCGAACTGTTGACCGGTCGCTACATGCCCCGCGTGAAGCTTGGAGGTGGTACCGGGGCAGATGGCACCGGTGGGTTGCCCGACAGCGAACTCACCCTGGCCGAAGGACTCAAGCAGGCTGGCTACGCCACCGGTATGGCGGGCAAGTGGCACCTGGGCTACAAGCAGAAGAAGTTTTTACCGATCAATCAGGGTTTTGATAGCTGGCTTGGCCTGCCTTACTCCAACGATTATATCAAGCCCTATGTGCAGACAGATGAGCCGCTGGTGATGTACCTCGATACTACAGTAGCAGAATACCCGGTGAACCAGGATTCCCTAACGGTCAAATATACCGCCGAAGCCACCCGGTTTATCCGGGCACACAGCCAAGGTGAGCAGCCTTTTTTCTTTTACCTGGCCTACAATATGCCGCATCTGCCCATCCATACAACCAAAGAATTTCTGGGAAAATCAAAAGCAGGGCTTTACGGTGATGTGGTGGAGACGATTGACTGGAGCGTGGGGCAGGTACTGCAAACCCTGCAAGAGGAAGGGCTGGCAGACAATACCATCGTCTTTTTTGCCTCTGATAACGGTCCGTGGCAGAACGCTCCGCCCCGTATGTTTGAGATACCCACCACGCCGGAGGGCGGCAACTGGAAGCAGCGAGGGATAGGCAACAAACCCTGGCATGTAGGGTCTAGCGGGCCGTTGCGGGGCTACAAAGCCACCACTTACGAAGGCGGAACGCGGGTACCGGCCATGATCCGCTGGCCTGGGCACATTGCGCCCCGGCAAGTATCAGATGCACTGGTGGCTAACCTAGATATGTACCGCACTTTTTTGGAAGTGGCAGGGGGAAAGCTGCCGGATCATCCCGTGGATGGATACAACGTGATGCCTTTATTTACTGGTCAGACCCGGCAGTCGCCCCGCAAGGCATATGGGTATTTCATCAATGAGCTGGAGGGCCTGCGCATTGGCCGATGGAAGCTGCGGGAAGTAGATGGCGAGACACAATTGTTTGATCTGCAAACCGATTCGGGTGAAAAGTACAACCGTGCCGAGACAGAGCCGCAGGTGGTCAGGCAGCTACGAGCTGATATGCAACAGCTTGCCAGGGAAGTGGGTGCCAAGGTTTCCGCAGCAAAAGAATAGTACGATACAAACGCTTCCTGAACATGAAACGGGAAGACGAACCGGCAGCAGTAGAAAAAATGGCGATGCGACTGGAAAATTTGGGCGAAAAACATGCCTTGCATGTCTCTGGCCAGGAACTTCGCTTGTGCATCAACAATTCCCGCAAAGCCATTCGCGCTTACCAGGAGGCTTTACAGGTACTGAAGGTATGCGAGACCGAATGTGAAATGGCTTGTACTGCACTGCGCCGCCAGTATGAAAACAACTATTTGGATGCCCGTAAACAACTAGGCAAAGTGTTGGCCGAACGTTTGTTTCCCAAGCTAAATGTTGGTAGCAAATCGGACAAAGCCCCGGCGGCAGAAGCATAAGCAACCGGGGAAGCATTTTCCTACACAAAGCAGAAGGCTGGACATGCATGTACAGCCTTCTTTTTTTGCTATTGTAAGCCTGGACAAGCTCACAATATTAGTCCATATTGTTCTTTAGCCAGTGGGTAAGCTTAAAAAGCAATCCAATAACTTTCTTGAGGTGCTACAGAAGCTTTAAAATTACTTTACAAAACAATGTAGACCCATAAAGAAGCTTATAAAGTGCTTTACAAAATAATGTAGAACCCTCACAAAGCGTATAAAGCACATGACAAAAGTTGTTAACCATCATATTTTTCTTTTTTCATGGCTTACAAAACGTCGTAAAGCACTATCAAAGCTTTAACAGTACCTTACGACAAATTGTAAACCCCTTTCAAAGCTTGTTAGGTACTTCAAGAAAGATATTGCCGTACTTTTAAGCGTTGGAAGTACTTGACAATTCTTACACCTTCAAAGTTGCAGCAGATATAGTGCATCAAGACCAATATTAGCAAAGAAACTTTGAAGGTTTTATGCATGAAAATCTTGCCGTAACAAGTCAACAGACAACAAATCTTGTACCCATTCTTAAGTCATCCCGTAGGGATCTTTCCGTTATGTGGTTCCACCGCCTAAAAATCGGCTAGCTCGCAAGCTTGCTCCTTAGCAACGCGGTAAAGATTCCTCCGTGCCCTTTAGATTTGTAATATAGACATAGTACTGGAAAAGTGCTAGTTTTGACAAGAGTTAGGGTGAACTATCGCCGCGCCAGGGTTACCAGGCCCGTACCGTGAATTAGTCCCTGATTCTTGTGTTTGATTGAACTAGAACCAATTAGAATATTAAGCTTTTAGGCTTATGAAAGGGATAAGTTGTTCAATCATTTTCTTCACCTAATCTAATCTATTATTCACTATGAAGTTTACTTACTTTATCGGAATAGACATCTCAAAAGATAGTTTCGATGTCTGCTTGTGTTCAGAAGAACAACCTGACAGATTTGTTCACGAAAAGTTTGCCAATTCAGCGACCGGTTGCAACCAGTTACTCACTTGGCTCAGAAAGCACAAAATAGCCTTGGATCAGTGTTTCTTTGCGATGGAACACACGGGGTGGTACACGTTGGAGTTGTGCTGCTTTCTACAAGATCAGCAATTAGCTTTTGCTCTGTATTCTCCTTTGCATTTGAAGCGTTCGCTGGGACTGGCTAGAGGGAAGAATGACCAGGTGGATGCCCAGCGCATAGCTCACTACGCCTTTTTACATCGCCATAAACTTACTCCTACGGTACTACCTTCGGCTAATCTACTGAAGCTCAAAAATCTGTTCGCCTTCCGAGAGCGGCTTGTTAAGAACCAAGCTAGTCTTAAACAGACCATCAAAGACCTGAAAGACACGGCTCATTTGGTAGATAACAAATTCATCATCAGACAGTCCGAAAAACAGATAAAGCTAATCAAAGAACAAGTTAGTCAAACCGAGAAGCAGATTGAGAGTGCCATCAAAGAAGACGATCAGTTGCAAAACAGCCTGAAACTTTTATCTTCTATTCCCGGCATTGGCTTAGTTACCGCCGTTGCTTTAATCCTAGCGACTAACAACTTCACTGCTTTCAGCGACAGCCGCAAGTTTGCTTCCTACTGCGGAGTAGCCCCCTTTGAACATACATCCGGTACGAGCATCCGAGGTAGAACGAAAACCAGCCCTCTAGCTAACAAACGTATTAAAGCATTGCTAAGCAACGGGGCGGCATCAGCCATTCAGTCGGATGAAGAGCTAAAAACCTACTTTCATCGGAAAGTAGCAGAAGGAAAACCCAAAATGGTCGTCATTAATGCTGTAAGAGCCAAACTCATCAATCGCATCTTTGCTACGATCAACCGGGGTACCGAATATGTAGACTTGCGACAATACAGAAAAGCAGCTTGAAATTATTATCAAAGATTCGTTGCTACTACTAAGCTGTTGGAATGTGGTTAACTCTATCGAGTTATCCATATTTCAATGGCCCACCATAAAAATCATTCTCTTTGAAAAATTATATAGAGAAAACTTGTTTTAACCTTAGAATTCACGGTGGCCGCTATCGCTACGGAATGACCGGATGGGTAAAGAGTGTACTCAAAAATAAATCAGAAGAACCTTTTAAAGTATTGGCTGGAATGATTATTTTGGATGCTATATAAAAGATAGACGCAATGCGTCTATACAGATGTTACCGGCAATGCTAATAGAATAAATGGAAATAAATTTTGATAAGACACATCCAGAGCATTATCTCAAGAATGCAAATGCTACTGGCTCAATATATTATGATGAATTTATTGAGGCATTGAACATTTTAAAGCCACACCTGACCGAAAAACAGTTAAACGATTTACTTGTGAATAAGCTGCTGTTGAAGCAAAATAAGTTTGACAAAAATAAATTTATTCAATATGCAGTTGAAATGAGTGTATTAAGATACTTTGCCGAAGAATTTGGGAACAGTTTCAAGTATGAAAACAAAGTTAACCCAAACAACAATACAGATGTTGACTGTAGTATCACTGATAAAGGATTCAAGTTTAATATTGAAGTCAAAACACCTATACTAGATAAAAAGGATCAAGATATTTCACCCGGATTAAAAGGACGTTCTTTAGGCAGGTTGCCTGATGGACAGTTTGATGCTATTCCTAAAGCATTTGACGAATTATTAAATATTCAAGAAGGAACAACTCAAATCTTCAATTTTGATAACAAACTGAAACAGTTTCTAATTGATTCAAATAAGAAGTTTGACCCAGAAAATTTTAATTCTGAAAATGAGGCAAATATACTTTTACTTGGTTTAGATGACACAGATGAAATTATGATTTGGATAAACTACCTTCGAAATGAAGGGAATAGCGGGCTATTTACTTTCAATAGCTTTTGTAATCCTGAAGAATATAAATGTATTGATTTTGTAGTATTTACAAATCTATATTTCAAACATAAAAATGCAATCTCAGGTAAATGTGTAGACCATTGGAATTTGAAAAATAGCTTTGCAATAATGTATAATAATCCGATGGGAAACCCGAAAAAGAAAGGTGTATTAGAACATTTTCTCAATTTATGCCCGAATTATAACATTGAAATCGGTGAGTACGAAATACAAAGAGATGACCTAGATCAAATAAATGGATTATTTAAACTTAAATACTTTGTGGAAGATGAGCTTGAAAAGAATAGAGAGATATATCTGTTTGAAAAGCAAGCCGGTAACAATACCTAGCCGTCAGGCAGAGAAATGATGGACTCGTTTGTTAGTTGCGCCAATGTAGCGACATTGAAACACGAAAGATAAATGCAAACAAGGCTGCCCGATCAGCTAGCCGGGTCGTTGTGGCTTATAGAAATAAAACCTATCTTTAGTGAAAAAAAAGGATGGAGAAATTACTGAATTTACATATAGAAAAACTTCCAGAAGGATGTTATCTGGCAACTTCAGACACAATTCAAGGATTAGTAGCGCAAGGAAGAACTGTCAATGAAACGATAGAAATTGCCCGAGATATTGCTAAGAAATTACTTGAAGCTCAAGAATATGAAGAAGTGGAATCTAAATTAATAAACTTAGATGATAATTTTGATTATCCTATAGTTGTCGGAGTTTAGCGATGGGAAGATTAACAGGATTTCGTTACCGAAAGATCATCAAGAAGCTAAAGAAGTTTGGCTTTTCATTTTACCGGCAGGCAGCAGGCAGTCATGAAATTTGGTATAATGAAGAGACAAAGAAATTTACTACCATTCCTAATCATCCAGGTGATATGCCAGAAGGAACTTTACGTGCCATACTAAAACAAGCTGATATTTCACCAGATGAATTCCTAAAAAAATGAATACGAGCCACAGCAAGATGCATATGTGAGCCTAACAATGATGAGCCAGAAAGTTTGTTGCGCCAAACACGATAATTGATCTTTGGAAGAATTAAAGCCAACAAGTCGACACACACATGCATCAATTGTTAGCAGCAACGACATATGACAAAAGACAATCATCCCAGGCTGTTTACTGGTATTGGCGTATATAAAAACCTAACATAACGACAAGGTGGGTAAGGCTGAGCTACATCCGTTGCCTTTATGTTAGCCAATCATCTTATTGAAAATATCCATTTGCTCTTTCATAGCGGCAATCCTGTCATTGGGTTCTGTACGGGCTTCCAGCAAGATCCAGCCATCGTAGTTTATTCCTTTGAATAAGTCCATGAGCTGTTGGTAAGGATAATCTCCTACATTTAATTCCCGCACATGCACTGTATCGCCAAACCACTGCTTGACTGAGTTGAAATTGGCTACCAGACCGGGCGGCAACAAGTCCTCATCATTAGAATTCCAGCACATTTTTACACTAGGCGAGGTTACCTGCTCAAAGATGGCCTTCATGTTGGGTAATTCCTGGGTGAGTTCGCCATGCACTTCCACACGGACTTTCTGTCCCAGATCACTGGCATATTTACCCACTTCATTCAATGAAGCGGCAATCTGGGCAATGGTCTTTTCTTTGGCAACTTCTGCTGGCAGGCCATTGGGTTTTACCTTAATGCCTGTGGCTCCGATGTCTTTGCATAGCTGGAGATACGCTTTGGTGTCTTCAATATTTTGGCGAAGCTCAGCCTGATCAGGATAGTGATAGGCAAAATTCGAACCGTATCCGATGCACGTCACCCGGCTGTCGGCAAAACGCTGTTTCACATCGGCACGCTGACTGGCCGTCAGGTTGGTCTCAACGCCATGTGCATGTTCTGTTCGCAATTCAACACCCAGCAAGCCTGTTTTTTCGCAGTTGGCAATCAAAGTAGGCAAGTCCCAGTCTTTACCCCACTGGTAGGTAACCAGGCCGAGTTTCATGTTTGACTTGCCTAAAGTGTTTGCCATCAATGGACTGATCAGCGACAGACCCACACTGGCAGCGATACTTTTTTGTATAAAATTGCGACGTGATTTGTTCATGTTCATATCAGATTGTGAGTTTCTTTTATTCATCTGGTTATTTTAACTACACCTTGTCAGGAACCACGAAACCTTCCCGATAATTTCGGGTAAGCATTTCATCTGCTTCAGGATCATTCACAAAAGTTTCAGCACTCGGATCAAATGTCAGAACACGATCTAACCGATAGGCAATGTTGCCGAGATGCGCCAATCCGGAGGCAAGATGTGCTGTTTCCACCGGGGCATTTAAGATTGTTTTATCATGTTTTCGAACTGCCTCAATGAAATTGGTAAAGTGCCCATCCGTGCCACCGGCACCTCGGTCTACGCCTGTTGCCGACTCTCCACCATCTTGTCCTGATTTCCCCGGGGTTCTGTCCTGGCCCAGATACGTCTTATACTTATCGTAGCCATCCACCACGAGTATCCCTTTGTCACCATAAAAGATATTACCCACAGTTACGTCTTGTTCTGTGTTTGTACACCAGGGGCGCACTTCAAACTGGATGATCTTATCTTCATCGGGATATTTATAGACGGAGGAAAGCACCTCTGGTGTCTCTTTGCTATCATCCCAAAGGAATTTGCCGCCCATAGCTGTGATTTTTGTAGGAAAGCCCACGTCCAATCCCCACATACAAAGGTCTGTTTCGTGAATGCCCTGGTTACCTACATCGCCATTTCCGTAAGGCCAGTGCCAGTGCCAGTTATAATGCACAAGGTTTCTGGTAAAAGGACGTTTATGAGCAGGGCCGGTCCATAAATCATAGTCGAGGCCATCAGGAACGGGAGAGAACCCCTTATCACCAATATCTTCTCTCCAACGGAAGACAAGGCCACGTGCCATATACACCCTGCCTATATATCCATCACGCATCAGGCCAATAGCCTCATTAATGGCGGGCGAACTCCTTAATTGTACACCGTGCTGCACGATTCTATCATACTTATAAGCTGCTTCGACCATTTTACGGCCTTCCCAGATATTATGTGAACCCGGTTTTTCCACATAGACGTCTTTGCCGGCCTGGCAAGCCCATATCGTGGCAAGTGCATGCCAGTGGTTGGGGGTTGCAATAGTTACCACATCAATATCTTTGTCATCCATCACGCGACGAAGGTCTTGCTCAAGGGCTACTTTCTTGTTGTAGGTTTCTTTAAATTCCTTTTGACGCTCTTTAAGCAGGTCCATATCCGGGTCACACAGTGTTGTGATCTGAACGTTATCCTGGACCATCAGACTTTGGATATGGTTTTTGCCACGGCCATGTACCCCTAGAACCGCTGCGTTAATCCGGTCATTTGCCCCAAAAGCCCTGGATGAAATGATGGTTGGTGCTACTAGGGCAACGGAGCTGGCACCGATGGTTTTCTTTAAAAAGTTTCTTCTTGATGATTTCATATTCTCATGGTGTATAGTTTCGTTAATATAACAACAATTTTAAAAGAACCTGTAAAAACTAAAGATTTGTTTATGTATACTTTATGGCGCATAGATTTGTGAGCAGCTATAGTTCCGAAATTTTACTGCCAGTAATAAACAATGTGATCGTGCGTATTCCATCTGACTTACTATGATACATTTACCATAGGAAAGTGTGTGATTTACCCTTCATCAGTTGCGGGCAGATCATGTAGGTTGCAGCAGGAAAGATAACAGTATTATGTTTTCGCACAAATAAAAGCTACAATCATTCAGGGGTAGATACCCAACGTATGGCATAGTATTCACACTGTCCCTTACCAGCATTACGGATACCATGCGGGTCCATGGAGCTTAAAAAGATCACGGATCCGGTGCTTAGATGATATGGAGATCCATTGATCATCTCCTCCACTTCTCCCTTCAAAACTACAATGATTTCTTCATCGAAGTGCGTATGAGGCGGATGGCTGGTCATTCCTTCTTTGAGGGTTGTCATATGCATCTCGAGCTCTTTGAGCGTAGCCGTTGGCCTTTGCGTAACATTTCTTCTTCCACCTTTGGGATTTTCCTCGAATTTCATGTCGGTATAATCAAAGAATGCGGAGCCACCGTTTTTACGAGACCTTTCCATATCGACCGGAATTTTTGCTTTCCACCGGATCATATAATAAGAAGCTGTGTCAGTGCCTGCATTATACACGCCATGTTCATCACCGGCAGCTGCCAATGCGATGCTGCCCCGACCCAATACCTTTTCTTTATTGTTGATCGTGATGCCTACTTTTCCTGCTTTTACCAGAATAAGTGCTCCCATATCCTGATAGACATGGCTTTTGTGGGGTGTTTTTCCGGGGGCAAGGCTGGTGGCATAGATTTCAAAGTGATCTAACGACTTGGTGGGACCCTCTAAAATCTTTCTCTGCTCTCCAATTGCCGTCTTTTCTACAGGAATGGTTTTCCATTCATAAGCATGAGAAGGTAAAAGTTGTTTTTGGGCAGTTATTTTTATAGTGCAGCATACACTGATCAGGAGTAATATAGGTAGTTTTTTCATATAGAATAAGAGATAGTGAAAAGATAAAAATTCATGCCAGCGCACGTCTGACTTCTTCTAAAAAATGAGTAATCTTGGTTTTTGGATCACCTTCGCCCAGGGTTTCCAGCGGGATGTACCCGCTGTATCCGATCTTTTTTAAGATAGCCATCATGTTGGCTAAGTCAACGTTTTCTTCTTTGCCATTGCGGTATACCTTTTCTTTGATCTGCCAGGTATAGGCATGAGGAGCCAGCCGGGCAATTTCCTGGTAAGGATCGCCCTGGCGCAAGCTGCCAATGTCTACGTTCAGGCCAAACCAGTCGGAGGCTATTTGCTTGCGAATGTGCAAAACCTGATCGGCTGTTTTCAGAAACTCATTGTGGTTCTGCAATACCAGCATCACGCCTTTTTGTTTACCGTAATCTGTGCAGGTTTTGATGCCATCAATGACACGCTGAAGGATTTTTTGGTCAGCATAACCTTCAGGAATCTCTTTTCCGGCAAAAATGCGCACAACGGGTGCTCCAAGTTTGGCGGCTACCTCAATCCACTGCCGAACCAACGTAATATTGGCCTGCCGTTCCTTTCCTTCAGGCAAGGTAAAGTCATTGCGTACACCTGTTCCGCTGATATCGAGTCCTGAAAGAAAAGCCTGCTGCTTGATTTTGTAAATATAGGCATCTTCAGGCGGTTTGGGATAACCGGGAAAGTAGTAGCCCGTCGGGTCAACCGCATCGAAACCTAAGTCTGCACAAAATCGGATGACTTCTTCTAAAGTCATCTCTCCCTTCTCCAGTAGAGCATTAAAAGAGTAAAGGTTGCAACTCAGCTTGATGTTACCTTTGCCTGAAGCCCGCAGCGATGCGGTACCTGTTGTACTATCTATCACCTTTACAGCTACGGGGAGCAAAGGCAACACGGCGGCTTTATGGATAAATTGTCTTCGGTTGTGTAGCATAAAAATTCAGGTGATACGCTTCAAAGAAAGAATCACTTTTTGTATATAGCTTTTGATGAAATCAATCTCCTTACATCAGAGTATCTGTTACAAGTAAAGTAAAAAAATGACGAATGCATGGCATATTTAGGTATTATTTTAGTAAAATAGACAAACAATTTCTTTTTGTTTTAAAAAAGTTAAATATTTTTTCTGAAAAAACGATAAGAGCATGGCATTATCTCCAGGTATATGGAAGGGTTTTGATACCCGCAACGAAGAAGATATCTGGCAGCAGCTCAAGGGAGGTAATCATTTGGCTTTGGAATACTTTTACCGCACCTACAGCAAAAGCTTATATAATTTCGGTATGAAGTTGTATGGTCAACAACAATGGATAGAAGATTGCCTGCAGGAGTTGTTTATAGATTTATGGAAGCAGCACGAAAGGCTGGCCGAGGTTTCTTCTATTAAAACATATCTTTTTAGAGCATTCAAGTATAAATTACAGCGTCAGCGTGGCAGAGAGAACCGCTGGGTACACAACCTCAATTATGAGACGCTGCCAGAGATGGAAGTGGAATTGCCTTTGGAGAGTGTGATGATCTCAGCCCAGCTATCCAAAGAGCAGAAGTTGAAAATAGCCAAATCTATGGAAAAACTGTCTGCACGGCAAAAGGAAGTATTACATCTTCTTTTTCAGGTAGGAGCCAGCTATGAGGAAGTGGCCGAGATCATGGAAATCAATGTCAGATCGGTCTATACACTGGCCTGGAAAGGTATTAGTGCTTTGCGAAAACTTGTTGTCGATTTCATTTTCTTACTTGCCTCCGCCTACTTTTTGCTGACACAGCTATAACGGCTTGTTGCTTTGCACACAACCATTTTTGTTTTTTCCAAGTTTTTTTCCCAAAGAAGGATAACTTCAACCTGTTGATGTCACTGTTACAGTGAAAGGCCATCAACATGGATTATAGTCAGTACACGGTAGAAGATTTTGTGCTTGATAAGAAGTTCAGGCAGTGGGCACTCGCTTCGGATACAGAGAGCAGTCTGTTCTGGCATCAATGGCTGCAACGCTATCCTGAAAAAAGAAGTTTGTTGCAGGAAGCGCGGACTATCCTCCTAAAGATGCCTCAGATTAATTACGGATGGAATGAGCAACAGGAAGAGGCACTTTGGCAGGCTATCAGCCATGAAACACAGCAAAAAAACGTGCATGAAAATATCTTTTCCAGAATCATTCCTATACATGCGGAAGCTGTTTTGGGCAGTCCTGCTAAAGAAAAACCCCGCAAGCGATGGTCTTATCGTAAGATCAGCAGCGTAGCAGCTTCTGTGTTGTTGGTGCTCGGTATGAGCCTTGCTGCCTATCTGGGGTATCAGGAAGGAGGGCAGGCGGAACACTACATTTCCAGAACCATTCCCTGGGGGGATCAGTCAAGGTTTTATCTGCCTGATGGTACGCAAGTGTTCTTAAACGCAGGGAGTACCATACGTTATCCGGCACATTTTTCCGAGCAGGAAAGGCTGGTTAACATCACCGGAGAAGCTTACTTTGAAGTAGCCAAAGACAGCCTGCGTCCTTTCAAAGTCCAGTCAGGTGCTGTAGTAACGGAAGCTTTGGGAACACAATTCAATGTGAAGTATGACAGGAATACGGTAGAAGTAGCACTGGTAGAGGGTAAAGTGTCAGTGAGCGTGGCAGATAGTTTACAGAAAGGAGAAAAACTCCTATTGATACCAGGAGAGCAAGCTTATTTACAAGGTATTCATTTGAGAAAGGAAAGGTTCAACCCGGGAGCAGTGATCGTATGGAAGGATGGTATTATTTATTTTGAAGGAGCCGGAGAGCAGGAAGTGGTGCATACCCTGGAGCGTTGGTATGGCGTAAAGATCAGCATAGAAGGCCAGATACCAAAGGCGTGGAATTACTCAGGAAGATTCAAAGATAAAGAGTTGCATGAAGTACTAAAGTCCATCGGTTACATCATGGACTTTCGCTATACCATTAAAAATAAGGAAGTCAATATTGATTACTCAAAAAAGCAGGTGCCATGATGAAAAAATACAACAGTAGCTGATACCAGGATTTTGCTCAAACCATTCATTATTTATACACTCACATAACCTAACACGTATGCTATCACTAATACAACAACCTATGAGCAGAGGATGGCAACTTTTTGCCATCCTCGTGCTGCTCCAACTTATAAGCACTGAGAGATCAACTGCCAGTGCAACTGCACAACCGGTGAAAAATATAAAAGAAGTTTATACCACCCTGGACTTTAACAATATAGATGTCATTGAGGCATTTAGAAAAATAGAAAATGCCACAGGATTTAGCTTTTCTTATAACATCACCGATCTGGGAAAACATAAAGTGAAAGGCACTTATAATCATCAGTCGCTGTACAATATTCTCCTGGATTTTTCCACGCAGTTGAACCTGGATTTTAGGCAGCTCAACGATATTATCAATGTCAAGTCCAGAGAAAAAAAAGAAAAACCAAGAGTTTCCAAAATCACCAAAATAAACTTACGGGTACAAGGTACAGTCACCGACCAGGAAGCCGGAGAAGGGTTGCCAGGGGTGAACATTATTGAGAAAGGAACCTCAAACGGAACTGTCACCGATATTGAAGGAAGCTACAGCCTCAATGTGAGCGACACGGCAGTGCTGTTATTCTCATCCATCGGGTACGTTACCCAGGAGATCGACGTTGACGGCAGAAGCACGGTCAACGTCACTCTGTCTACTGATGTGCAGTCGCTGCAAGAAGTGGTGGTGGTAGGATATGGCACGCAAAAGAAAGCCGATGTGACCGGAGCCATTGCTTCGGTGTCTGCCGAGCAGATCAAAGACCGGCCCGTGACCAATTTTACAGAAGCCCTGGCCGGTCAGATGGCAGGGGTACAGGTACAACAGATTGATGGTGCGCCGGGTGGGGCTGGCCTTTCGGTTCGCGTCAGGGGCATAGGTTCTATCTCGGCAGGAAGTTCTCCCTTGTATGTGGTGGATGGTTACCCGATAGAAGGCGACATCAGCATGATCAGTCCGAACGATATTGAATCTATCCAGGTACTCAAAGATGCCTCTGCCACGGCTATCTATGGTTCACGTGGGGGCAATGGGGTGGTGATGATTACCACCAAAAAAGGAGTAGTAGGCAAACCTCAGGTTGCTTTCAACACCTATGTCGGACTACAGCAGGTAGCTCGCAAAGTGGACATGATGAATTCAGAACAATATGTACAGTGGTTTATAGATGGCCATAACAATGCCTGGGTGCAGGAGGGTGGAAACGCCAGCGACCCCAACGAAGCGCGTCCTTCTATCAACTACCAGATACCGGAAGAATACCGTACGCCCGAAAACCTACCCAATACCAACTGGCAGGACGAAATATTTCGGACGGCACCCATGCAAAGCTACCAGCTTTCAGTTTCGGGAGGAACAGAAAATACCCGTTACATGATCTCAGGAAATTATGTAAATCAGCAGGGTATTGTCCTGAATACCGATTATAGCAGATATAATCTGCGCTCAAATGTGAGCAGCCAGGTCAACGATAAACTGGAAATAGGGCTCAACCTGGATGCTTCTATGGACAAGGCTAACCTTGTAGAAAACGGTAAATATGGTCCTGTTCAGTTGTCGTTGGTTGTGCCATCTACCTTTCCTGTGTATAATGCCGATGGTAGTTTCAGCAGCCCTTTGAACAGTCCCTACAGTTTGCACCAGGGAGATGATCCAAATCCGGTAGAGATCGCCACGCAGATTGATAATGCGAAAAATAAATACCGCACTTTAGGCCAGGTGTTTGGTAAATACCAGATTCTCGACGGACTCACCTTCAAAGTTTCCCTGGGCGGCTTACTCCATGAATCCAGGGCAAAATATTACCGGCCATCTTATGTAAACAGAGATTCTAATAAAGCACCCAATCAAATAGAGGCTGAATCTACCACCACACACCAAACCAACTGGCTATGGGAAAATACCCTTACCTATGATAAAGTATTTGGTGGTAAACATGCCGTCAATGCCCTGATTGGCTTTACGCAGCAGAAAGATACCTACGAGGATAATTATATCTTTGCAACCAATTTTCCTTATGAAGGGGTACGTACGCTCAACAACGGACAGGTGACGGACGGAAGCTCTACGGAATCCGAATACGCACTGGTATCCTATTTGGCCAGAGTAAACTACACTTTCGACGATAAATATTTATTTACTGGTACCATCCGTGCAGATGGTTCTTCGCGGTTTGGTGCTGATAGCAAATGGGGTGTATTTCCTTCTTTGTCCCTGGGGTGGCGAGTCTCAGAGGAAGATTTCCTCAAGCAGTCCAGTGTGATCAGCGACCTAAAAATCAGGACAAGTTATGGTTATACCGGCAACAACTCCATTCCTAATTATGGATCTCAGGGTTTGCTGGGTGTAGAACAATATGTGCTGGGCAATAGTCTGGTGAACGCGGTATACCCCAGTACGATTTCTAATCCTGAGCTTGGCTGGGAAATGACAAGGCAACTGGATGTAGGGGTGGAACTGGGACTGCTTGCCAATAGAATTTCTGTGGAAGCGGATTACTATTACCGTTCTACCAAAGACTTATTGTTGTTTGTTCCTGTCCCTCAAATCACAGGTTACGCAACCCAACTCCAAAATATCGGAAAGGTACAAAACCAGGGTGTAGAATTTTCGGCAACCACCAGAAACCTGGTTAATGCTTTGAAATGGAACACCAACTTCAATATATCGGTCAACAGAAATAAAGTGTTGGCATTGGGGCCTGATGACAACCCTATTTACGCAAGCGCGCCCAATGTTACCAATGGTTTCAAGACAGAAGTAGGACAACCTATCGCCAACTTCTATGGCTATGTTTTCGATGGCGTGTATACCACGCAAGATCAGATTGAAGCGCACACGCATTTATCAACCGATGTTCCGGGCGACCCGATCATCAGGGATGTAAATGGTGATGGAAAGTTAAATGCTGATGATCGTACCGTTATTGGCAATAACCAACCTGACTTTATGTATGGGTTTACCAATGATTTCTCTTACAAAAACTTTGACCTGCGGGTTCAACTGACAGGCTCGCAGGGAGGAGAAGTGTTTTCTATGTCGTCCAGGTTCACCAAGTATTTTCATGGAGAAAGAAATGCCAGAGTGGATGCTGTTAATCGCTGGAGATCGCCTGAACAACCGGGTGACGGAGCGTATTTCAGGGCAAACCGAAACTACTTAGGACTCCAGAAAGAACCTTCCAGCTACTGGATACAGGATGCCAGTTTCCTGCGCATTCGCAATGTTACGCTGGGATATAACTTACCGGAAAGTGTATTGGGAAATAGCTTTATCCAATCTTCCAGATTCTATTTCAGTGTACAGAACCTCTACACATTTACCAACTATTTTGGTTTTGATCCGGAGGTGAGCACGTCAGGCGATGGGTTGACGCGAGGAGGAGATTACACGGGCTATCCTACCGCCCGTACATTCACCTTAGGCGTAAATCTCAGATTTTAAAGACCGTTAATGCTTAAACCAATGAAGATGAAAAATATACTACTAACAACCGTCCTGGCAAGCTTTTCTTTGATGGCTTGTAACGATGATTTTATTGCGCTAAATCCGATTTCCGATATCAGTGAAACGAATTTCTACAAGTCGCCACAAGATATGGAAATCGCAGTGAATGCTGCTTATGCCGGCCTGCGCAACACAGGTTTGTTTAACCAGGGACTTTATTTTGTGGGAGAAATGAGATCTGATAATACCGCTACTTCATGGGTGTCGGGAGATTCTTATGATACTGAAAGTATTTATTATTTTACGGTCATTTCCTCTAACCGGTACCTGAATACAATATGGAACGATGCATATAATGCTATTCTCAGATGCAATGTTGTGTTGGATCGCATAGACGCTGTTGATATGGACCAGACGCTCAAAGAACAGTATAAAGGTGAGGTTCGCTTTTTGAGAGCACTTGAGTATTTTTATCTGGTGCAGATTTTTGGAGATGTGCCGCTTGTCCTGACCGAAATAACGGTTCAGGAAGCGTATGCTCAGGGAAGAGCACCTGCCCAGCAGGTTTATGCGCAGATTATGGAGGATTTGCAATTCGCTGAAGATGCGCTTCCTCCTACCTATGGGTCAGTAGATATAGGAAGAGCTACGAGCGGTGCGGCCAAAGGAATTTTGGGTAAGGTGTACCTCACGATGAAAAATTATCCTGAAGCTAAAACCAAACTGGAAGAAGTGATCAATAGTAGTAGTTACCAGTTGCTTCCCAACTATGCCGATTTGTGGGATTTACAGCATGAGAATAGTATGGAATCTCTTTTTGAGGTACAGTATTTAAAAGGAGGGAGAGGAACAGGTAGTCCTTTTGCCAATGCTTTTGCTCCCAAATTCTCCAACCAGATTGTGGTACAGGTAGGAGGGGCCGGATCGGTCAATTCACCGACAGTGGATATGGAAAACGCCTATGAACCGGGCGATCTGAGAAAAGACCTATCACTGGCACCGGGATACGTGAATGATGCGGGCGACTTTGTTCCCTATGCCTACATTAAAAAGTATTTTGATGTTCCATTTGAAGATGGAGATGCTAATAATAATTGGATTGTACTAAGATATGCGGATGTGTTATTGATGTATGCGGAAGTACTCAATGAATTAGGATTTGCGCCGGATGGACAAGCCTTTCAGTTACTCAACCAGATCAGAGAGCGGGCAAGTTTAGTGCCTAAGACAGCCAATAATGCTGATCCTAAGCTTCGTGTGGCAGATCAACAAGCGTTTAGGTTGTCCATAGAGCAGGAAAGGAGGGTTGAACTGGCTTTCGAAAACCATCGATGGTTTGATCTTGTTCGTACAGGAAGGGCTTTGGAAGTGATGAATTCAAAAAGAGATGTGTTGAATATTCCCGAAGAGATACAAGCGTACCAATTGCTCTTTCCTGTGCCTCTTCAGGCCGTTGAGAATAATCCTGCCGTGATCAAGCAAAACACAGGATATTAGAATAAGACTATCAGAAATTTATAAAACTAAAAATATGAAAATTAAAACAACAGCTAAGAAATTGAGTCACAGGTACCTATTTTTTACTGCATTTACTTTGTCAATCGCAGCAGTTGGCTTCAACAGCAAAGTGATGGGGCAAGATGCGAACACATCGCAGTCAGACAAGGAAAAGGCTACCCAGCCCAATACGCTCACGCAGAAGGAGCAAAAGGAGGGTTGGCAGTTGCTCTTCGATGGAACATCCACCGATGCATGGACAGGCACCAAAGGTCAGGGTTTTCCAGAAAATGGCTGGCAGATAGAAGATGGCGTGCTCACCGTGCTGGGTTCTGCTGGAGATGATCATGCCAGTGGCGGGGATATTATTACCAAAAATCAGTATGGTGATTTTGAACTATCGCTGGATTTTAAAATTCCCGAAGGAGCCAATAGTGGGATCAAGTATTTTGTTGTTAACAATTTTCCTGGTCATCAGGGCGATTACCTGGGACTGGAATATCAGATCATAGACGATAAAAATCATCCCGATGCCAAGTTGGGTGTCAATGGAAACAGAACCATCGCTTCTTTATACGATCTGATACCCGCCAAAAATAAAAAAGCGAAGCCGGTGGGTGAATGGAATCATGCAAAAATCATGGTGAAAGGTGACCATGTGGAGCATTGGCTGAATGGACACAAAGTACTTGAATATGAGCGAGGTAGCGATCAGTTCCGCAAACTGGTCGAGGCAAGTAAATACAAAGATCTCAAGGGTTTTGGCGAAATGCCCGTGGGCCATATTCTTTTGCAAGGTCATGGAGATACTGTCCACTATAAAAATATCAAGATCAAGAACTTAGCAGATTCCTGATCCAAGCTTCAGCAAAGAGGCATTGAAAAAACGAAAACTAAAAGAACAACTTTAAACCTAACGTGATGCAAAACAAAAATAACGATTCTCGTAGAGATTTTATCAAGAAAGCCAGTTTAGGCTCAGCAGGACTGGCTTTTGCCATGAATGCAAAAAGCTATGCCAGTATTATGGGAGCCAACGACAGAGTGCGCATGGCAGCTATTGGTGTGCATGGCAGGGGAGATGGGATGGCTAAGAACTTTGCCAGTCAGAAGAACTGTGAGGTAGCCTATATCAGTGATGTGGATGCGAATGTCTTGGCTAAGACCGTAGCGGGTGTAGCAGAAAAATCTAAGAAGAAGCCCAAAGGCGTAGAGGATTTTCGTACCATCCTGGATGATAAGGAACTGGATGGTGTGTATATCGCCACACCGGACCACTGGCACGCACCGGCTACCATTTTGGCTTGTCAGGCAGGCAAGCACGTGTATGTAGAGAAGCCTTGTAGCCACAATCCTTACGAAGGGGAAATGATGGTGGAAGCGGCCCGGAGATACGATCGCGTAGTGCAAATGGGAAGCCAAAGACGTTCATGGCCTAATATTATCGCCTGTGTCAAAGATATCAACGACGGTATCATTGGCAGAGCGTATTTTGCCAAGGGGTG
>CATQIH010000046.1 GCA_958296015.1 Cyclobacteriaceae bacterium | reverse complement strand
CCTGCACCTGCGGGTCGGAAAGCTTTGTTTTGAGTAGCTGGTAAATGGCGGTTTCTCTTTCGCTGACGGTAGTCTGTCCGAAGCACTTATCTTCAAACTCCTGTGGCGTGAGGTCTTTGAACTCTGTGATGCTTCCATCGCTGAGAATGGCCCTGACGGAGAGCACATGCTGCCGCGTAGTGCCATAGAATGGCGAATGCAGTCCGCAGGAGTTGTTGCCTACCATGCCACCGATCATGGCGCGGTTGGCGGTGGAGGTTTCCGGGGCAAAGAACAGGCCGTGCTCTTTGAGGTAATAGTTGAGGTCATCGCGGATCACGCCGGGCTGCACGCGCACCCATTTTTCCTGTGCATTGATCTCCAGGATGTTGGTAAAAGTTTGGGATATATCTACCACAATACCATGCCCTACTACCTGCCCGGCAAGCGAGGTGCCTGCGGCGCGGGGTATCAGCGACGTTTGATGTTGGGCAGCAAACTTTATCAGCCTGATGATGTCTTCTTCCGATGCGGGTATCGCTACTGCCAGCGGCATTTCCTGGTATGCCGAAGCGTCGGTGGCATACAAGATGCGCCTCGTCTGATCATCGTATAACTCACCCTGTAGTTCACCGGCCAGTTGCCGTAGTAGTTCGGTATTCATAGGCATTAGATATGGCTTAATTGACGCAATACAGTCGTAAATCTACTACAATATTACGGAGCTATTAGTTTTCTCAATCATATTATTGGCAACGCATTGATGCGGGAATAGGGGTTGATCGCTCACGCAGGACCTGCATGTTTACTGCTGCGATACCATACTTACCTGCTGTGCTGCCTGATAGATGATGGTACGGAGCACCTTCATGCGCTCTGCCGGATACAGAATGCTGGCCTGATCCAGGTAGTGTATAGCCTTGCCGAGTTGGTGGTGATTATAAAGGTCGATGGCCTGGTTGAAATAACTAAGTCCTGCCAGTTGTTTCAGATCAATATATTGCTGAATGGCAACAGTATCAAACGTATGGCTTACCACGTCTTGCGCTGGTGTCTGGTAAGCTTCCAGTGTAGCAGTCATCTCCATTTTGTTGTCAATAAATCCATGCGGATCAGTGCTTTCTATCAATACAGAGTCTGTATGGTGATTTGTATACACCATCAGATATAACGTGGTAGGGCGTTTCGTGTATGGTATAATCTATGCTGAGGCCATCCAGCAAAAGCCCGTAGAAGGCAGTACCAGTTGCACAGTTGTAGGTGCCATCTTCAAACAAATTAAACAGGTTGGTGTACTTCCTATATTCTTTTAAGAAATTCCGGTGTACTTTATAGAACAAATATCTGACAAATGCTTTGTCATCCTTATACCTGCTTTTTCTGACAGAAAGCTCCCGGGCAAAATTATCAAACTCCTGCCAGTGCGCTTTCACCCTGTCTGCCGGAAGCTTGTCTTGCACGGCCATGAATAAAGAAAACATCTCTACAGAAACCGAATGCTGTTTTGCTATGGGAGGCTGGTCATGGTCCGAAGCCCATGCTGTATGTATAATGCCTGTAAAAAGTAATATGTAACAGAACTGCTTCAAGATAATACGCCTCCTTTCTGACGGTTGATTACGTGAATGTTAACAACGTGTCATTGTTTGTTAACAATTACTTAACATTAAAGATAGTAAATATTCGGAATGTTTTATTATGCAGGTAAAAAAAACAGTTGGTAGGATATGTTCTTCATGCTAAACTGAAACAAAGACATAGCCAATGACCAATTCTATAATATTAATTCGCCATGCTTCACTTTTTTAGAACAACCTGTCAGGGCCACTTGTATATACTCTATGATAACACCTCAAACCCCCACAGTAGACATTGACGATACTTTCCAAAAGATGAAGCACAGGAGCCATCTGCTCAGGTTCGAGCATATTGCTGCGCGTGTCGCAAAGCTTAAAGTACTCAAGCAGTGGATCAAAAACCATCAGCAGGACATAGAAACAGCCCTGGTACAGGACTTCCGAAAGCCACCTTTTGAGACAGCCACCTCTGAGGTGATGATGGTGGTACAGGAGATTCAGCACGCATTGAAACACCTAAAAACCTGGGCAAAACCCAAACGGGTGGGCACACCGCCCAGCCTAATAGGCACTTCTTCCTACGTACAGTACGAACCCAAAGGCGTATGCCTGATCATGGCTCCGTGGAACTATCCTTTTCAGTTGTTGGTAGGCCCGTGGGTATCGGCCATTGCGGCAGGTAACTGCTGTGTGCTCAAACCTTCTGAAATGACACCCCACACGGCTGCCCTGATAGCCCGGATGGTGGAAGATCTTTTTGAACCGGAAGAAGCCGCTGTGTTTCAGGGAGGTTCATCCGTGGCAGAGGCATTATTGAAAAAGCCTTTTGACCATATATATTTCACAGGTAGCCCTGCCATTGGAAAAAAGGTGATGGCTGCCGCCGCGCAGCACCTAAGTTCGGTTACGCTGGAGTTGGGAGGGAAGTCACCGGCTGTTGTAGACAAAGACGCAGACCTGGAAGCTGCCGCCGAAAAGATCGTATGGGGCAAGTTTCTCAATGCCGGGCAAACCTGTATTGCCCCGGATTATGTGCTGGTACATCAGGAAGTACAGGATGCATTGGTAGATAAATTATGCGAAAAAATAGAAGCTTTTTATTATACAGACAGCAACTATACGCAGCAGGCAGCGCACTATGCCGGTATCATCAGCGATAAGCATTTTGATCGACTGACAGGCTGGCTGGAAGATGCCATAGCACAGGATGCTGTGGTAGAAATTGGCGGTCAGCACGAGGCAGAGAACCGCTACTTTGCGCCTACTGTACTTACCAGAGTGCCCAATGAGGCATCCCTGATGCAGGAAGAAATCTTTGGTCCTATACTGCCTGTCAGAGCAATCAGCAGCATGGCGGAGGCGGCTGATTATGTGAACAGCAAACCCAAACCACTGGCGTTGTATATGTTTTCTGAAGATGATGATGCCGTGCAACTGATGCTGCAAAGTACATCCTCCGGCAGCGTATGCGTCAACGACTGTATCTTACAGTTTGTCAACCTGGACTTGCCTTTCGGAGGGGTCAACAACAGTGGGATAGGCAAAGGCAATGGTCACTACGGCTTTCTGGCATTCTCCAATGAGAAGTCGGTGCTACGGCAGGAGATTGGCAGCAAGCTTACCCGTTTCTTCTATCCTCCGCTGGCCCCCAAGCTCAAAGGCAGCATAGACTTCATGATTCAAAAATTGCTGTAGGGGAAACCAGAGTCCGAAGACAGGAGACCAAAGTTTTAAGGTCAGAGTTCAGAGTTTCAGTTTAAAATTTGAAGTTCTGAGCTTCCGTCTCCAATTTCCTGCCTTTCTACTTCCATCTCCCGTCTTCGATCTTCCATCTCCTGATTCCGGACTTCCGGTTTTCCTCTTCCGGCAACGACAATCGTTTCGCTGATCTTATCGTGGGTAGTTTGGTGGTTCTTTTCCCAGAAATATTGCAGGAAGCCCAATAGGAAGATAGCAGCGGAGGCCGTGTAGCCGGAAGCTCTTTCCAGGCTGTTCCAGAAGCTGAGGTGCTTGCCGTTGAGTTTCACCACCCGGATATTCATCAGGTGTTTGCCGGGTGTTTGTCCTTCCCATTTCCAGAGAAAAAGAGAGAAATAACAGAAGGCCCCAAAGAAGGTAGCCAGCAGTTCCATCGCATCATTGAGGCTGCTGACTGGTTTGGAGAGTGTACTGAAGAATGAAGCCGTGCTGGTACTGGTTGCCGTATACGCTTCCGGAAAGAACGACTTCGTTGCCAATCCTACAGCGATGATGATGGAAGCCACAATGGGTGCATACATCAGTATGTACAGGTAGGCGGTCATATAACGGGAAAAACGCCTGCGCAGCTTCCGGTCGATATGCTGTGTTTCCAGTCGCTGTTCGGCAACCAGTACATTTTTTCTGATTGTCCGTCGGCTCAGTGCCAGCGTACGCCGGAGCTTTCTTTTGAAGGCCAGAAAGACCAGTGCCAAAGGAATGATCAGCCACAATATTTCCGAACACAATAGGATAATGGCCCAATCGATAATATAGGCCATGAACCGGCGTGAGAATGAGGCCAGCGGTGCGCCTTTCAGCCTCGAGTCAATATGGCAGTATTCCGGATCAAATAGGTTTTTGGTTGGGTTGGTTTTCATAGGAGCAGGATGTGATACTGTTCGAACAAACTTCCCATAAATATAAAATAAAATTTGATGCAGATGAATAATCATAGATATATCCGAAAGCAAAACTGGAAATTTAAGCAATCTAAGTTTTATGTTAACGAAAACATTTAAACAGCTTATCCTAATTCTTCTGGACATGTTTCTCGAGATTTTTTGCCTTCCATAAAGAAGAGCATTGCTTTTTTTGTGTAATTAGCGGCTTCAGAAAATTTTGCCCATGTAAAAATCTTCTCCGGCGAGCGAAGAGGTTTGTCAACAAACTTGCTATTACTGTAAAAAAGAAGAAATGGAAAAAGTAATCCGTATTACAAAGAAAGGAGAGGACAGTGCCAATATAGATTATTGGTTAACCCTTAAGCGGTGAAGAACGGTCAAAAGAATTAGTAAACATCCGACAAGAACATCATCAATAGATATACGATACTCGACAAGGACTTTAAAGAGTTTATTGAATAGATTTATTGAAAGCAGTAGAAGGGGTAGATTTTCAAGATTGTTTCAGCAGAAAAGAAGTAATAAATGTTGATGAAATACAAGTCAACTTTTTAAGTTTGGATAACTTAATTAAAACCAAACGAAAAGTAGGTAGACTCCAGGACCTGGCAGATGCAGCGCAACTTGAGAAAATGAAAAAAAAGAAGAAAAAGTAAAATTGATATTCTCCTCTGAGCTTCAATGAATATACCCTAACCTCTATAGCCGTATTTTTTACAAAATCTTCATTGCATTTCCTTTGTAAGTTTTTGCAGCACAAGCAATCACATTTGTATAAGCTTTCCGGTAGGTTTGTTTAAATAAATTTTTAACCAAAACACGATTTGAAAGATGTCTAAAGAAAACCTTGTCTCTATCCAGATTGATGGAAATGACCTGGGTGCTATGCACCAGAAAGTACAGGAACTGAAAGCATTGTTGAAGCCGCACCTGGTAGCCTTGCAACCCAAAGACCGCCAGAAACTGCCCAAAATGAAAGACAAAAGCCTGCCATTTGTAGAAAAAACAGCAGAATACGCCCGGTCGCGTCCCGAGTTTGTGCCATCGTTTATGCAGGTTGATGAGTTGGAAATTGACCTCAAGGCCGTTGCTGATCTTACGCAGCTATACCGGGAGCTGGAGCAGTTGTGCGCAGGTCTCAACGACACCATCATGCTGTCTGGCAGCGAAGCCTACCGCGCATCCCTGACGTATTATAATGCCGTGAAACAGGCCACCAAAAACAACGTGCCCAATGCTCAGTCTGTGTACGAAGACCTCAGCAAACGTTTTGAAAGATAAATTATACGACATGTACGTTCACCAAGGCACCCTGACAATCATCAGGGTGCTTTTTTTATAGCCATTCCCAATCATCAACCCCCAACAGACAAATTCACCCTCCAAACCCGGATGCCGGAGTGCTGAACCCAAACATTGAAGTTTTGAACTCGGACACTGGAGTGCTGAACCTGGCCATTGAAGTTAATAACCCGAAAATTGGAGTTCTGAACTCGGGCATTGGAGTTCATAACTCGGGAAGCGGAGTTTAAAGCTTGGCCATTGGAGTTCCTAACTCGGCAAGCGGAGTTTTTAGCTCCAAAACGAAGTTGTGCAGTACAAGTACTTCTAGCAGAAAAAGCCTGTTGCCAGCAACAACACCAAACAGGACAGCATGTAAGAAACAGACAGCATATGCACTGGCAGGCATAATAAATACACAGTTGATACAATCAACTTGTCGTTTATGCTACAGCGCAACTGCCTCATAAAAAAGTAATGTTTGCACTGGTAAATGCTATTAATAGGTGTATTTTTGGTAGATTGTAGATATATAATTGTCAAGCGATATCGGAAAAAGTGAACAAGATAAACAACACTTTTTTAAAACTTTCAAAGAGGGCTGAAACTAGAGAAAGCTTCTACTTAGTAAAAACCCCCGCTTAAGTGCATATCTATGCGTTCTTCATCTTCCCGCATGGATGGGCATTATAAATGCCTGAAAAGATGAGGTCGCATGAATATGCGACCCAGCCTATATGCGGACTTAGCCTAACGAAAACATTCACTTGAGCGCATTTAAATGCATTCTCCTGCTTGAGCGCATATCCATGCGTTCTTTATCTTACACGGCATTTATAATGCCCGGCAAGGAATGCCCGGCAAGGAATGCCCGGCAAGGAATGCCCGGCAAGGAATGCCCGGCATGGAATGCCCGGCATGGAATGCTACTAAAAGATAAGCTAAAGATTCGCATCTGTTGTTATATGCCACCATACACAGAAAAGAATGCTTAACTTTAGGGTTATACTACGGTATATTTGCCCAAAAGTGGGCTGTGTCCCACAGCCCACGGCTTCCATACCCCGGTTTGTGTCTCACAAACCGGAAATGTACCGTAGTATACTTTAGGGTATAATATCTTTAGAACAGGAAAGCTTGATTGTGAACATTGTGGCGAGATTTGACCCTGAAATGGTAGGCATATTTGATTCTTATACTCGTGGGGAGAATAGCCTGAATAGCGATCTGGATGTGCTGATTGATTTTAAGCACTCACCTGATCTTTTGGAGGTTGTTGGATTAGAACAAAAATTAAGTGAACCCCTTGGTACTAAAGTAGCCTTAGTCACCCTTCGTTCGCTAAACCCACAACTAAAAGAATATATAGAAAAAGATCTGGTTCTATTGATTCCATAAACAAGAACCCGGTCGTCTATTTTAATGCAATTGTTAAATCCGGGAATATGAAAGATAAAAAAGCTCTGTTGAACCAAATAAAAGAAAGCGTTAGCAAGGCAACCCCGGAAGCATGGGAAAACAAACACAGTAAAACTCACTTTTATGATAATGTCAGTAAGAAAAGACTGTTGATATGAAGGAAGAGGATCGAGAGGATTTAGTGCAATACAGCCTAGAGAAAGCAAGGGACACCCTTGATAAAGTTGCTTTAACCAACAAACTAAACCATTGTGCGCTATGAAAACTCTATTCTTTGTTTTGTTATCTTCCCTTGCCTCTGCTCAGCAAGGTTCTGATACTAAAGACATCATAGAGCTTCCTATAGAGTTCGTTGCTGGCTATGGGCCATTTGATACTATCCGTTCTTTTTGGGTACATACCTGGGATGAGCCTGCTCCTGGAAATCCTTGGGAAAAAACAGATTTGAAAGTAAATGGATTGCCTGATTATTGGAGCGAAATCAGAAAACAGAGGATTGAATTTGATAGCAAACAATTTGCTTATCAAAATTATAAAGCAGGAAAGATAGATGAACAATTTTTTAACAGGCTTATTCGGGAATGGAATATTGATCTGAGCAAACGTAAGTACTCAGATCAACCTATACGGTGTTTTGCTTATCTGATCATGGGTAAAACCCGCGATGGAGATATCAGGTATATGGTTGATACTAATAATGATCTGGATTTTAGTGATGAAGTAGAGCAGGTTCCGGTACTTTTTGAGGCTGACAAAAGGAGCGATGTTGCCAGACTGGCCTCAGAAGCAAAGATGATAACTTATGAGAGGATGATGAATGAACGGGTTGAAGAAGTTGAAGTGCCTGTATTGGTGATGAAGCTTAAAAAAGATTGGCTGATGCACAACATTCCTCAATATGCCAAGGCTCTTTACAATGGCAAAGAAATAAGCATCTGCTCCGATGCTTTTAACAGTACTTCTTACGACAATAGTACGATTGCGGTAATGGACTTGGATGAACCTAAGTTGATTGCCGAAGGTGAAATATTTGTTATGGATAAACAGCAGTACAAAAACTTAGGAGTTAGCATAAGTTCCAGGGTATTAAAACTGCAAAAGGTACAGGAAAACATAGACATATTTTTGCCACAGATTGGATTCAAGGCACCTTCCTTTTCAGGAACAGAGTTTACAAGCAATAAATCTATCAGATTGGATGGACTTTTCCGGTAAGTTCTTATATATGAGTTCTGGGGAAGCTGGTGTGCCCCATGTATCAAAGAACTTCCTCACCTTAAGCGAGCTTATAGCCAATTAGATTCGTTAAAAATCAGCTTCCTGGGCTTTGCCTATCAAGATGATCCCGAACGCCTGCGTAAGCTCATTGAAAAAGAAGGAATAAAATGGGCCCCAAATCCTTACAAAAGCCGAAGATGGTATTGTTGAAGAATATATAATAACAGGATACCCAACTTCATTGCTGATCGATCCGGAAGGTAAAATCATAGCTAAAAACCTTCGGGTGAAAACTTAATGAGTGATATTTCAAATACATAAACAACTGGCATGTTAAAAATATAAAATAGCTTTGCCAGAGCATACACACCAGAAAATCAGCTTGTCAAGCCCTACATCTATAGTACCTTTACATGTTTAAGACCTTCGCTTTAATGGTGCTGACCTTTATTTTTCACAATACAAGCTTAGAGCATGTTTTAAAATATTATGAAGCTAATCTGTTGATTAAAAAAGAATAGTAGCTATTCTAATCATCGCTTCAGAAGATTCTGCGGTTTTCTCATAATCACGACACAAACGCCTTCTAAAGTTGAACCAACCGTAGGTTCTTTCTACCATCCATCTGTTCTTTTCAGGAACAAACCCTTTGGTTGATTCTGGTCTTTGTACAATTTCTACTTCCCAGTTGGTCTGCTCATTGATAAATCAATGAACGTGTCTTTATAGCCATGGTCAGCAGCAATCTTTTGCATACGTGGCACTTTTCCCTTTGAGTTGATCTATCAACTGACAGCCACCTTGGTTATCTGAAACATTGGCCGCTGATACATAGATAGCCCAAGGTAATCCCAGTGTATCTACAGCTAAGTGTCGCTTGCGTCCCATTCACCTTCTTTCCCCCATCAATACCTGTATCTAAGTCTATAAAAGCCACCTTTTTACTGCTTTGGCTATCAAAAGCCAACAAACTAGGGCTATCCTCACGCTCCTGTCTACGACGTTCTTTCACAATTAAGACATCTACAATTTCTTCCTCACATGCCATTAAACTTCCACTTGCGGAAATAATAATACACACTTGCCAAGGTGGATATTTTACTATCCAGATTCCTCCATTGGCATCCTGTGTAATTGATCCATAGTATAGCATTTATAATGGTGCGCAAACTATGCTGTCTTTCCCTTTGGTCGTCTAGTACTTTCTCTATAATTTCCCATTGGGAGTCAAGGAGTTCATGAAACTTTTCTTGCATAAACTTTAGTTTTGGTCAACTACAAGTTTAGCTTGACTCCCGCTTTTTTACAATTCAAAACATGCTCTTATGGTCAGCTTTCAAAGCAGGCGCATCATGAGAAGATTAATCAAAATAGCCTTCAGGTAAGTTCATGTTTCGTTGCGGACTGGGATACCCGGAAGCAACATGCATAGGATTTGGATTCGCTTTTTGAAGCTGTCTTTTCAGAGCGGATGTACTAAAAAAGAACACATCACAAACAGGAGAACAAATGAGAATAGGTCTCTAAACAAGTAGAATAGCAATGCATCTCTCTACATTGCTATTCTATGTGCTTATTCAACAGTGACGGACTTCGCCAGTTGCGGGGCTGGTCGACGTTGCATCCGCGCATCACAGCAATGTGGTACGACAAGAGTTGCAGCGGAATAACGGCGATCAAGTGGCATGAGCAACTGGCTGGTGGCTGGTACTTCCAGCACATGGTCGGCCATGCTGGCGATCAACTCGTCACCTTCTGTTACGATCGCTATCACCTGCCCTTTCCTGGCTTTCACTTCCTGAATATTGGAAACGATCTTTTCGTAGGAATTATCTTTGGTGGCAATAATCACTACCGGCATTTCCTTATCAATCAGGGCAATAGGGCCGTGTTTCATTTCTGCTGCCGGATACCCTTCTGCGTGGATGTAGGAAATCTCTTTCAACTTCAGGCACCTTCCAGGGCTACTGGAAAGTTATAACCGCGGCCCAGGTAAATAGCATTGGTTGCGTCTTTGTAGCTGCCGGAAATATACTCCACATGGGCATTGAGCATCAGTGCTTTTTCTACCTTTTGGGGAATCCTCACTTATTCAGCAATAGCGCATTGTATTTTTCTTCACTGATCGTTTCTTTTTTTCTGGCGACCATCAGCGCGATCATATTGAGCACGGTGAGTTGCGCGGTGAAGGCTTTAGTGCTGGCAACGCCGATCTCAGGACCAGCATGGGTATAGACACCGGCATGGGATGCACGGGCGATAGACGAACCCACCACATTGCATACGCCCAGCACAATGGCTCCTTTGCTCTTGGCCAGCTCAATGGCTGCCAGTGTATCTGCTGTTCTCTCCCGACTGTGAGATGGCCAATACGATATCGCCCGGATGGATGATCGGGTTGCGGTAACGGAACTCCGAAGCGTATTCTACCTCTACCGGTGTGCGGCACAGGTCTTCAAAGATGTATTCGGCTACCAGCCCGGCATGCCAGGAAGTGCCACAGGCATGATGATGATCCGGTTGGCCTGTACCAGGTGCTCTGTGTATTCCTGCAAACCGCCCAGCATTATCGTGTGTGTATCGGCATTCAGTCGGCCCCGCATACAGTCGCTGATGGATTTGGGCTGCTCGTAGATCTCTTTGAGCATGAATGAATCGAAGCCGCCTTTCTCTATTGCCTCCAGTTCAATGTCCAGCGTTTGGATGTGCGGATTGGTCGGTACATCATTCAGGTCTTTGATCACAAAGGTATGGTTGCGGATCACACATACTTCATCATCGTTCAGATACCACCACTTCATTGGCGTATTCGATGATCGGTGTGGCATCAGAGGCCAGAAAGAACTCATCTTTGCCCAGGCCCAGCACCAGCGGACTTCCCTTGCGGCTGCAATGAGCATGTCAGGTTCATCTGCTGAAATGATGACGATGGCATAAGCTCCTATCACACGTTTCAGGGCAATGCGTACTGCCTCTTCCAGCGAATAATCGTCTTGCTGCCGGATATACTCGATAAAATGAATGAGCACTTCCGTGTCTGTCTCGCTCTTGAAAGTATGTCCGTTCAGGATTAACTCTTTTTTCAGCGCATCGTAGTTTTCGATGATGCCGTTATGAATGATTGCCAGTTTGCCATCCTGTGAGTAGTGCGGGTGCGCATTCACATCATTAGGTTCTCCATGTGTGGCCCATCGGGTATGGCCTATGCCTATGTGGCTCTTCAAGTTGGCGGGTGTGGCAGCTTCTGCCAGATGCTTTTCCAGTTCTTCTACTTTTCCTTTCTTTTTATATACCTGTAGGCTGCCATTCAGCAGGGCAATACCTGCACTGTCGTATCCACGGTATTCTAGTCTTTTCAACCCTTTTAAGATCACTGGATGAGCCTGACGATGGCCTGCATATGCTACTATTCCACACATAACAATATTTTTTAAGGTTTTGTACTTTTTTTAGTATAAATATTGACTTTTGGCTAATTCTTTTAGTCAAAATTTCGTATTTTCAAAGGCTCAACTTAGAGAAGAATCTGTACTTACTAGATTGAAATACTGTCAATATATTACAGTAATCAGAAAAAGCAAGATTTCCTGTTTATTTCTCGTATGCTATGTTTTCAAAGATATAAGACAAAATGGCGGCATCTTCCGCTTTTAGGTTTATTTTCCGTCTTTTCAGCACATTTTTTGCCACTTCCAGTGCTTTGTCCAACTGATAGACCTGCGCCTGCCGAATGCCGCCCCAGGTGAAAGAAGGAATGAATTTGGGAGGGAAATCCGCGCCAAAGATATTACAGCTTACACCCACTACCGTGCCAGTATTGAACATCGTATTGATTCCACATTTGCTGTGGTCTCCCATCATCAGTCCGCAGAAAATATCGCCGGTAGAGACGTAATCTTTCTGCCCGTAATCATAGATGTGCACATTTTTGTAGTTGTTTTTCAGGTTAGAGCAGTTGGTATCTGCACCAAAGTTGCACCATTCGCCCACCACAGCATTGCCAATATAGCCTTCGTGACTTTTGTTGCTGTTGGCGTAGAAAACACTGTTCTTCACTTCTCCACCCACGCTACAATAAGGGCCAATAGTCGTAGCTTCCCGTATTTTGCTGCCAATATTTACGCGGGCATTGTCCAGTATGGCAAACGGACCGGTGACCACAGCATTTTCTTGTACAGCTGCATTTTTGCCAATATACACCGGTCCACCTTCCGCATTGATCACTGCGGCCCGCAGGCTGGCTCCTTCTTCCACAAATACATTTTCGGGACGATATACAATGGTGTGCGGATCTTGTATGCCTGCCGAAGTTCGCCCCGACGTGATCTGGGCAAAGTCAGCCTCAATCTGCTGACCGTTTTGCTGGAATATGTCCCAGTTGTGGCGAATCTGTGTGCAAGTTGCCTGGTAAGTGACCGAGGCAAACCGGGCAGTTTGCTCCTGTAGTATGTCTGTCAGTAGCGCAAAGGAACTGCCGTGCAAGCGATCGGCCATATTTTGCAACTGATCATGGTTCATGCGGATAGCGATGATCTTTTGGTCGTGCTTCAACACGCTGTCAGCAGGTAGTTGCTGTATGGCTGCCGCCAGTGGTGCATTCGGACAGATGGCTCCATCAATCAACAGGTTATCAGCTTGCAGGGAAAGCTTGAATTTCTCAGACAGATATTTCTCTGTTAGAAATCCGGAAGTGACCAGCGACCGGTCTTTGGAAAGATAATAGGGCCATTTTCCTGCTATAGTTAATATGCCTACACGCAGATCGGCTACCGGACGGGTAAGCGTAAATGGCTTGAGGGAAGCTCTGGTTTGTGGATCGTCAAAGAAAATAAGGTGCATACGATACGAGTAATCTGTCAAAAATACTTACTGCGAAGATAGGTTATTTAACGTTTTGATAATACAGTTGGGGTGGTTTGAAAAAAACAGTGTCAATTACAAGTGTTATATAAAAGATATTCTTACATTTGTATTTCAAGGCTTTATATCGTTAATATAGTATATTTGCTACTAATAGTTCAATCCTATGCATAAATTACTTTACTCCTTTCTTTGCTTTTTTCTGTCTGTATGCGGTTTGTGGACGTTTACAACGAGCTACGCAGCCGATGTGACTTCTCATGATGTAAAAAAAATAACGGTTGATGCACATTTGTATGATGCTTATCCGGCTTCTGGTGAAAAATATTCCTTGTTATCATCCAAAAATAGTACACAGCAGCTTGCCGCGCCAGCCACTTGTGGCACTGCCGATCCGGTGAAGATCGTGGTCCTCGGCTCTTCCACCGCAGCAGGATTCAAAGTAAAAGAGAATGAGGCGTGGGTTAACCGTTACAAAGCCTACCTGACTTCGCTTAATCCAGCCAACGAAATAGTAAACCTGGCCCTGGGTGGGTACAATACCTATCACCTGATGCCCAATGGTTTTAGCAAACCTAACCGGGAAGCACCCGACACCGAACGCAATATCACCAAAGCTGTTTCCCTCAATCCGGACGGTATCATCATCAATCTGCCATCTAATGATGCAGCGAAGAAATATACAGCGCAGGAACAGATGGACAATTTTGCGGTGATGTATCAGACGGCAAAAGACGCAGGTATACCGGTCTGGATTACCACCACGCAGCCCCGCGATAAACTAAACAGTGCGCAGAACGACATCCAGGAAGCCGTGCGCGATGCTGTGTTTGAGCAGTATGGACTCTATGCGCTGGATTTCTGGACGTCTGTGACAGAGTACAGAGATGGTGAGCCTAAAATCAAAGAGGCTCTAAATATTGACGGCGTGCATGTCACACCTGAAGGGCATCGTTTGTTTTTTGAAGAGGTAAAAAGCAAACTGGTCTATGAGCGTATTGCACAGCTATATACGTCTGTCAAAAGCGGCGACTACAATAGTACCGGTACCTGGAACCTGAAAACCGTGCCGGGCAGTGATGCTTTGGTGACCATCGCGGCAGGAAATACAATCAGCCTCAACCAGAATATCAGTCCGCGCTCTTTGAAGCTGACCGCCAGCAGCACTCTTGATCTGAAAACTTACCAGCTTACCATAGATTGTCCCTGGGATATGCAGGGCGCACTCAACGCCAGTCAGGCTACCCTGGTGCTTACCGGCAGCGAGGACATGCCGCTTGGTAAACTGACTGCAATAAAAAACCTGATCATCAACAAAACGGACGGAACAGTTACGCTGGGCAACGATCTGACCATTGCGGCTGCTTTACAGCTGACAAAAGGGAACATCAACCTCAGCGGGCACCACCTTACCCTGGCAAAGCCTCTGCTGCTGACAGGTGGTTCGGCTGCTGCTTTTGTACAGACCACCGGGCAGGGTGACCTGGTCTATCAGCTGAGCAACGATGTGCTTACCAAAGCCCTGGTTTTTCCTGTAGGTGATGCACTACACTACACACCTTTCACACTCACTTTACAATCAGCCACACTCAGTAATGCCAGTCTGCGCATGGCTGTGTCTGACGGTCCACCGGCAGAGGCCGGTACCACCGATCTGCTGCTTTCCCGCCAGTGGAATCTTCGGCAGCAAGGCCTTAGCGACTACCTCTATGATGTGTCTTACCAGTACCTGGAAGAAGACATCGATGCCACCAAGGATCAATCGGAGAAAAACCTACAAGTGATCAAATATTCCAGGGAACTGGGCTGGCTAATGGGAGGGCAGGTCAATGCCAGTACCAATACCTTGTCTGCCGAAGGCATCAACTCCTTCGGCATTTTCTCCGGTGGCAACAATATTGAGGGAGCCAAACCACTGCCGGTAGCGCTGCTAGCATTTCAGGCCAAGGCAACCCCACAGGGTGGAGCATACCTGACATGGTCAACCGCTTCAGAACGCAACAACCATTACTTTACCGTAGAACGTTCCGTAGATGCCGAGCAATGGTCCGGCATAGCGCAGGTAGCAGGCAGTAGCAACAGCAACGATCTGAAAACTTACAGCTTCACAGATACCTATCCTCTGTACGGACAGAGTTATTACCGGCTAAAGCAGGTAGACTATGATGGCCGGTTTGCCTATTCGCCCATCGCAGCTTTTTATACGGACACACACACGCCTTTTCAGGTGAAGATGGGGCCAAATCCCGTGTCGGTGGCTGAAGCTTTCCGGCTGGAAGTGCTCACAGATACGCCGGATATACAAGTCCGGCTAGAGGTTTGCGACATCCTGGGCAAGCCGGTTTATCAGCAATCGTTTGTACCTGCTCATGGGCTGCCCGAAGTGTCTCTGCCAACGTCGCTGCACCGTGGCATATACATGGTCACCGTCAGGCAGGGATATCATGTGAGTCAGCAGAAGCTGTGGATAAAGTGAGGTATATTTTCAAGTGACAAGCTACAAGCTACTTGAAGCTTATAGCTAGAAGCTTTCAGCCAATTGTTTTATCTATTACGCTTTTGCCACAGTATGTTGTAGTACGCCCCATTGCAGATACACCATAGCCGCCAGCCCCAGAGAAGCACCTAGCAGGAAAACGTAGAACAAATTGGCGGATTTCCGCCGTATATCCACCCGGAGCACAAGGCTCCCAGGCCGATGCCTGCTTCCAGGGCAATATACATGGTAGCCAGCCCTTTGCCTCTGTGCTGCGGTTGGCTTAGGTCAATCGTCCAGGCAAAAATAGTCGGCGTGTTCATGCCAAAAGACAGGCCAAAGACGATGGCTGATACAATAAACATTTCCTGGCTTTCCACTGTCATCAGTAGTATCATGCTGGTAACCAGCAATGTAGCAGATACTTTCAGCACCTTCACCCTGCCGAAACGGTCGGAGGCTTTGCCGGCAAAAAAGCGGACTGCTACCGAGGCTACGGTGAAACAGGTAAAGAACAGCCCCCTGTTGGCGATCAGCAACTGGTCGCTTAAGTCAGGAATAACCGTCAGTATAATACCAAAAGAAAAGGTAGTCAGCAGCAGGGTGATGCAGGGAGCGATCACCCGTGGCTCGAAAATTTCATGTCTGGAGAGTTTGAGTAGTGACAAAGAAAATGGTCGTCTGGCAGGCTGAGGCAGGGTTTCTTTCATGCCTGTAAGAATGAGCACCGACAGGATAGCCAGTACCGAAGAAGTATAAAACATCATGTCCGGTGAGTAGGCCAGTGCCAGTGTACTGCCCAGTGCCGGTCCGCCAGCCATTCCCAGGCTGCTGCATAGCCCCAGAAAGCCCATCGCTTCTCCCCGGCGCGTATCAGTTGCCACATCGGCTACATACGCTGAGGTGCCGGTGGGCTTAAAACCAGTTGAGAAACCATGAAAGAACCGTAGCAGCAGAAAAAAGAAAACGGTATTGATCATCGGATACAGCATACCACAAATACAGCAGACAGCCGCACCGAATATCATCACGGGAATTCTACCAACAGTATCCGCGAGCTTGCCACTAAACGGACGGGACACGCCTGCCGTCAACGTGAACAGGGCAATGATCAGGCCGATGTATTTTTCACCGCCCAGATTTGCCAGGTAAGCTGGAAGTTCGGGAATAAGCATATTGAAACTGGCGTAGAACAGGAAGGAACTGAAGCAAAGAAGGGCAAACTGGATATTGTAAAATGACTTGTGATCAGCCATATACCGTATAAATTTTGAAGTGTCGACTTACGGCCTTAAAGATAGTCATTTACCCATCAAATCAACGAAAGAAATATGGCTGAGTATACTTAAAAAAAGTACGCCTGCTTTTTGTTTATAGTAAATAAATGATATTTTTGAGGTCAAAAGACAGGGGTACTTGCTTTTTTTGCGTGTTTTGTCATGGCAACTATGGGAAAAGAAAATATTACGTACAACGAAGATAGTATACGCTCACTGGACTGGCGCGAGCATATCCGCCTGCGGCCCGGCATGTATATCGGTAAACTTGGCGATGGTTCATCCACCGATGATGGTATTTATGTGCTGGTCAAGGAAGTCATCGACAACTGTATTGATGAGCATGTCATGGGCTTTGGCAAGACGATAGAAGTCAACATCACCGATCACAGGGTGTCTATCCGCGATTATGGGCGGGGTATTCCATTAGGTAAGGTAGTAGACTGCGTTTCCAAGATCAATACAGGAGGTAAATACGATTCCAAAGCTTTCCAGAAATCGGTAGGGTTGAATGGCGTAGGTACCAAAGCGGTCAATGCATTGTCTACTTATTTCCGGGTACAGTCCTTTCGTGATGGCAAAACCAAAGTAGCGGAGTTTGAGCGTGGCATGTTAAAAAATGATGCTAAAATTGTCAGTTCCAACGAAAAAGAAGGCACACTGATTATTTTTGAACCGGACAATACTGTTTTTAAGAACTATCATTATCGCCCGCAGTTTCTGGAAAATCAGATATGGAATTATGCCTTCCTGAATGCCGGTCTTACCATTGTGTTCAATAAGCAGAAATATCATTCTGAAAACGGACTCAAAGATCTGCTGGACAATAAAACTTCTGAAGACAATCTGCGCTACCCGATCATCCACCTGAAAGGAGAAGATATAGAAGTAGCCATGTCGCACACCAACCAGTATGGCGAAGAATATTATTCTTTTGTCAATGGGCAGTACACCACGCAGGGAGGTACGCATCTGGCAGCTTTTCGCGAAGCAGTAGTCAAAACCATCAAGGATTTTTTTTCCAAAAAGAGTAAAAAAGATTACGATGCTTCCGACATCAGAGCTTCTATTGTGGCGGCTATTTCTGTTAGGGTACAGGAACCTGTGTTTGAGTCGCAAACCAAAACCAAACTGGGTTCATTCAATGTAGGGCCGGACGGGCCTACCATGCGCACCTTCGTCAATAATTTTCTCAGCACACACCTGGACAATTACCTGCACCGCAACTCGAGTGTGGCTGATGATCTGGAAAAGCGAATCAAACAATCGGAAAGAGAGCGTAAGGAGATTGCCGGTATCAAAAAGCTGGCCAACGAGCGGGCCAAGAAAGCCAACCTGCACAACAAAAAGCTACGCGACTGTCGCCTGCATTTTGATGATAAAAGTGGCAGCGAGGATGATACCATGATCTTTATCACCGAAGGAGATTCTGCCAGCGGGTCTATCACCAAGTCGCGCGATGTGCAGACGCAGGCAGTGTTCAGCTTGCGTGGCAAGCCGCTCAACTGCTTTTCGCTGACCAAAAAGGTGGTGTATGAAAACGAAGAATTCAACCTGCTGCAACATGCGCTCAACATAGAAGATGGCCTGGATGGGCTGCGCTACCGCAAGATTGTTGTTGCCACCGACGCTGATGTGGATGGTATGCACATCCGCCTGCTGATGATGACCTTTTTTCTCCAGTTTTTTCCGGACCTGGTGCGCAATGGGCATGTGTTTATCCTGGAAACGCCGCTTTTCAGGGTGCGCAACAAGAAAGATACGATCTACTGCTACAATGAGGAAGAAAAACAGAAAGCAGTACGTAAGCTAGGCAATAAGCCGGAAATTACCCGTTTCAAGGGGCTGGGTGAGATCTCTCCACAGGAATTTGGCAGGTTTATCGGAGAGAATATTCGTTTGCAGCCGATCATCATGGACGATAAGATCAGCCTACAGAAACTGCTTACTTTTTATATGGGTAAAAATACACCCGACCGGCAAAACTTTATCATCGACCGCCTGAGGGTAGAGAAAGACCTGGTAGAAGAAAATGTATAGGTCTTGAAAAAACATATGCTTCGGCCACTGAGCAACCGGGCAGCAAAAGAAATTATACCACATGGATCAAGAAATAGATAAGCAATTACCCATATACGATGATAACCTTGACGGGATGTACGAGAACTGGTTTCTTGAATATGCGTCATACGTCATTCTGGAACGTGCCGTACCTGCCATTGAAGACGGTCTGAAACCCGTGCAACGGCGCATTTTGCATGCCATGAAAGACATGGAGGATGGACGCTACAATAAGGTGGCCAACATTATTGGGCAAACCATGCAGTACCATCCGCACGGCGATGCTTCTATCGGCGATGCTATGGTGGGCATGGGGCAGAAAGACCTGCTCATTGATACCCAGGGCAACTGGGGCGATGTCAATACGGGCGACAGTGCTGCGGCTTCGCGTTATATTGAGGCGCGGTTGTCTAAATTTGCGCTGGATGTGGTCTTCAACCCGCAAACCACCGAGTGGCAACTATCCTATGACGGGCGTAAAAAAGAACCGGTTACCTTTCCGGTGAAATTTCCGTTGCTGCTGGCACAGGGTGTGGAAGGTATTGCTGTAGGCTTATCTACCAAGATACTGCCACACAACTTTTGCGAGTTGATTCAGAGTTGTATCGATACGTTGCGTGGCAAAAATATACAGTTATATCCGGATTTTGCGACCGGAGGCATGATCGATGTGTCTGACTACAACGGCGGTGAAAGAGGCGGCAAGGTACGTGTACGTACTATTATTGAAGAACTGGATAAAAAATCGCTGGTGATTCGCGATGTGCCTTATGGCGTTACAACTAACAACCTGATCGAGTCTATCATCAAAGCTGCCGACAAAGGCAAGATCAAGATTAAAAAGGTGGTAGATAATACGGCTAAAGATGTAGAAATTGTTGTGTATCTGGCACCCAACCAATCGCCTGATATTACCAAAGATGCCTTGTATAAGTTTACAGACTGCGAAGTATCCATTTCGCCCAACGCCTGTATCATCGTACAGGATAAGCCGAACTTTGTCAATGTCCATGAACTATTACGGTACAGTGCTGACCAGACCGTGGTGCTGCTGACCCATGAGTTGGAGATCAAGAAGCACGAGCTGCTGGAAAAGCTCCTTTTTGCCTCACTGGAAAAAATATTTATTGAAAACCGTATCTACCGCGATATTGAGGAAGCCGAAACATGGCCCGAAGTGCTCAGCCGCATTGATCAGGGACTATCCCCGTTTAAAAAAGATTTCTACCGCGAGATCACCGAAGAGGATATTGTGCGCCTTACGGAAATTAAGATCAAGCGTATCTCTAAGTTTGACAGTTTTAAAGCCGACGAACTGCTGAAAAAGCTGGAGGAAGAACTAAAGCAAACAGCATACGATCTGGAACATATCACTGAGTTTGCCATCAAATACTTCAAAGAGTTGCTGCAAAAATACGGTAAAGGCAAAGAGCGTAAGACTCATATTAAAACTTTTGATAACATCAATGCCAGTATTGTGGCGGCCAACAACGAGAAGTTGTACGTCAACCGCAAAGATGGATTCATCGGCAGCGGACTCAAGAAGGATGAGTTTGTGATGGAATGCTCTGACATAGATGATATCATCGTCTTTCGTGCCGATGGCAAATGCATCGTAACGCGCCTTGCTGACAAGGTATTTGTAGGCAAGGAGATACTGCATGTAGATGTGTTCAGAAAAAATGACGAGCGCAAAGTATACAATATGGTATACCTGGATGGTGGTACCGGACGGGCAATGGTGAAGCGTTTCCAGATGCTGGCGATCACCCGCGACAAAGAATATGATCTGACCAAAGGCACTGCCGGGTCCAAGACATTATATTTTACGGCCAATCCAAATGCGGAGGCAGAAGTGATCACTGTGTATATTTCCGGGCGGTCCAGTGCCAAGGTAAAGGAATTTACGTTTGATTTTGCTACCATCGATATCAAAGGCAGAACCTCTCAGGGAAATATTCTGACCAAGTACCCTGTCCGCAAGATCGTGAAAACCGCTGAGGGCGAATCTACGCTGGGCGGCCTTGACATTTGGTATGATGCCATCACAGGTGTGCTAAATACCGACGAGCGCGGAAAGTTCCTGGGTACTTTTGAAGGAGACGATAAGTTGCTGATCATCCATAAGGAAGGTAGCTATGAACTCAGAAACTATGACCTGCTGAACAAGTTTGCTCCGGACACCACGCTGGTGCTCGAGAAGTTTACACCACAAAGGCCATTGAGTGCTGTGTATTATGATGGCAATTCAAAGCAGTTTTATGCCAAGTGTTTTCTGGTTGAGACCTCTTCTATGGACAAGAAATTTAGCTTTATTACCGATGCCCGAAGCTCAAAATTGTATCTGGCCACCACACAGCCGCACCCGCAGATAGAGCTTACCTTTATCAGGGAGGGCAGCAAAAAGCAGGAAAAAGAAATTTACGACCTGGATGTACTGGTAGAAGTAAAAGGCTGGAAAGCGTTGGGTAATCGTTTTAGCAAGCACAAGATCAAAGATGTTCAGCTCATTGGCGAAGCCTCTCCCGAAGCAGTTTCAGAAGTGCCAAAGAAAAAGCAAACACCGGCATCCGGTAACGGCGAAATATCCAGCGTAGGTGATGAAATTACATGGGATATGAGTAATAGCAGTCAGGATAAGAAGACTACGGAAGAGCAGTTAAATATCTTTAAGTGAGTATGTTGGTAGTCGGTGGCTTTTATGGTTGATAACTAATACACTAAGGTGACCACCGACTACTGAATATTTTAACCATATTTTCAAACATTTCAGGGGTTTCTGATTTTATATTGTGTAAGAAATTTTTTAATAAACTATACATTTTTTGTTATGCAAGTCAGGAGAAGTTATTACCACGTAAATTATTTGTTCATACTTATGTGCTGTTTTGTATTAGGCATATTTTCAGAAGCTTCTGCTCAGGATACTTCTGGCGGCGCAGCCAATACCGTTGAAATACCCACCGATGAGGCTACGGTGGCCCAAGGACGTTCTTTGTTTGGACAACACTGCACTGCATGTCATCAGATTGGTCAACAAGTGATAGGCCCTGCTCTGGCCAGCGTATACCAACGCAGACCATTGCCCTGGTTGCTCAAGTTTATCAAAAACTCTCAGAACGTGATCAATGACGAGAAAGATGCCTATGCCGTACAGCTTTATGAGCAATACAACCGCGTAGTGATGCCCAACTTCGAGTTTTTGTCTAATGATGATATTATAGCCATTATGTCTTATATCAAAGCAGAGTCTTCTTCCAGTACTTCATCCGGAGGAGTAAATGGAGCCAGCAGTTCCAATAACGTAGATGAGGCTACCTCTATGACAGAGAATTCAGAAGCTTATTCTCAGAAAGACAATAGTGGGGAAACTTCCGAGGATGTATCTTCCGGTTTGCCTTTGGGTACCATTTTCTTAGTATTAGCAGTAATGCTTGTTCTGATAGGTATCATCTTCGCTGTAGCAAGGAAATCAGGAAAGCAGGAGTAACCAGAGAAAAAACAAGTACTTCATATAATAAGTAAAGCAACCTATTTGGTTGCTTTTTTTATAATAATCCATAGATATCATTATCTTTGCGGTTTACTCTTTCAAATAATAGGCAATATGAAAAAAATAGTCGGCATTATTTTGACAATCATCGGAGCCATTGCCTCTGTGAGTACAGGTATTCAGGTCATGAATGATTCGGATAGTTTTAACTTTCTGGGATTTGATGTAGTAGTCAGTCAGGCCAATTATACGCCTTTCATCATAAGTTTGGTTGTGCTCATTATAGGTATTGTGCTATGGAGTAGCTCGCGTAAATAATATCAGCTTCAAAAACGGTGGTGTTTACTCTAAGCGGCTTCTTCATCTTGTTGAGAAACTGCCGATCTTCTACCTCAATCCATTCACCTCTCAGCGAAGCTTTCATTATATTTATAACTCACTTATAGAGATTCGTTTTCAATAGAAGCCCGTTTCAGCAGTGTTTCATATTCCTTATTGGTGATATCCTGATAGATATAGTGGATTGGGTTTACTTTTTTGTGGCCTTTGATGACTTCGTAGTGGAGGTGCGGACCTGTAGAGCCTCCTGTATTACCTGAGTAGCCAATACATTCTCCTCTTTTCACTCTCTGGTTTATTTTAACTTTAAATTCCGACATGTGCGCGTATTTGGTTACAAAGCCAAAGCCATGATCAATCTCTATCTGCTTGCCATACCCGTGCAGGCTACTGGATACCTTAGTAATTTTCCCCCCACCAGTAGCATAGATTGGTGTGCCTATTCTGGCAGCAAAGTCCAGCCCGGTGTGAAGCTTTCTGACCTTATGGATAGGATGCAGGCGCATACCAAAGCCGGAGGCCAGGTAAGACTGAGAAGTGGAAATAGGAGGAATGGCAGGTATGGAGGCCAGCATCACCTGCTGGTTGTCGGCCAGCCCCATGATCTCATCATAAGATTTGGTTTGGATGTACATCTGCCGCTTCAACTGGTCGAGGTTAGAAACAGTATTCAGGATAGTTTCTTCATCTTCCAGTTTTGCTTCATGAAGATGCTTGTATCTTTCGGCACCGCCAATGCCTGCTCTGCGTATAGACTCCGGAATAGGATGCTGTTCGTAGATTGTGCGGTAGATGTGGTCATCTCTTTCCTGCAAAGAAGACATTGTCTGAGAAATATCTCCCATATCTTTTTGCAGCATGTTGTAGTAGAAATGAAGCTTCTTGTTTTCAGCTCTAAGCAAACTTTCTTTAGGGGAATCAAAATAGCTCATGTACAGAATGACCACTGACAAAGCCGCCACGATGATCAACGAGGTGATCATGATGCCATCAATGATGATATCTCTGGTAGTAGCTCTGATAGGCTCGTACTTGCACGTGTCTGTGTCATAATAATATTTCGCTTTGGGCATCTTCTCAAAAAATATAAGTGTGGTATAATAGCATCATAAGTATGAAATGAACTTACCTGCTAAAATACCATATTTAGGAAAAGGAAGCTTTCTTTTGAGGTCGGAAACGGTACATATGCATAAAAACAGGAATATTGTACGATCTTGAAATATCACAAAAAAAGCTATGCAACAGGAGTGTACAGCTCATATAGATAAACAATAGTTATGTGAATTTTATCGCTGACTCAGATGATCGGCGCGGCCTTTTCTGAAAATATTACGTTCAGTTGCTTTACCTTTTCTCTGTTTTCTCTGCTCTTCTTCGGAAAGCGACACAAAGTCTTTGCAAGCATCAGAGCAGCAGGCATGGTATTTTTCCCTGCATTCCTCACACTGTATAAAAAGCAGGTGACAGGCTTCATTTTTACAGTTGGTGTGCGTATCGCATGGTTTTCCGCATTGGTGGCAGTAGCTGATGATCTCTTCGGAGACACGCTCGCCTAGCCGTTCATCAAACACAAAATTCTTACCTTTAAACTTATTAGGTAATCCTTTAGCCTTTACATCCTGTGCATATTTGATAATGCCCCCTTCCAGCTGATAAACGTTCGGAAAGCCACGATGCTTAAAGTAGGCACTGGCCTTTTCGCAGCGGATACCGCCGGTGCAGTACATCACAATGTGTTTGTCTTTGTAAGGTTTTAGGGTATCTTCAACAATGGGTAAGGAATCTCTGAAGGTATCCACATCCGGCAGGAGCGCGTTTTCAAAATGCCCTACCTCACTTTCATAATGGTTGCGCATATCCACAATCACGGTATTGGGGTCTTCTGCCAGTCGGTTAAATTCTTCTGCACTCAGGTGAATGCCTTTGTCGGTTACGTCAAACGTATTGTCGTTCAGGCCATCGGCCACGATCTTATCTCTGACCTTTATTTTGAGTGCGTAAAAAGACTTGCCATGTTCTACGGCCAGGTTGAGGCGGATACCCCTCAGGGAGGTATCGTTATCCAGAAAATCCTGAAGCTGATCATGTGTCTCAACGGGCACGCTGATCTGCGCATTGGTGCCTTCTGAGGCAATATAAACTCTACCCAGTACCCGCAAAGCCAACAGATCAGTAAATAATTGGTCACGGAAGGCGTGCGGGTCAGTAATGTAAATATACTTGTAGAAGGAAAGGGTGATACGCTCTTCGTTGCTTTCCTGTAGCTGTTGTTTTAGGACCTTTTTGTCTGTCAAATTCCGCAGTTTCATGGCTTTATGCTTTGGGTTTCATCTGACTGAAAAACGCTTGGTTAAGTGCCTGCGCCTCCTGTTGCAGCACACCTATCTCTACTTCAATACCTGCTTTCCGGAGCTTTCGGATGCCGTCACCATTCACCAGCGGATTCGGATCTGTGTTGGCAATGACCACCTTGCCCACTTCATGCCTGATCAGCAAATCGGCGCAGGGAGGCGTTTTGCCGTAGTGAGAGCAGGGTTCCAAAGTTACATAAACTGTACTTCCTTTCAATAAGTTTTTGTCAGAAACACTTGCCACCGCATTGGGTTCGGCATGTGGCTGCCCGTATTGCTGATGCCAGCCTTCTCCGATCACCTGCCCGTTGCTGACAATCACGCAGCCGACCATGGGGTTAGGGGCTACTTTCCCTGCACCCCGCCAGGCAAGCTCCAAGGCGCGTTGCATATGTCGTTCGTCCTGCTTCATCTTAAATAAACAATTTTCAAAAGTCAAATCGCAAATAAATGCTAACCACTAAAAATACAAGCTTCAAACTTTGCTAATCAAATCAACTCTACAACTACATATGGTGGTTTGGTATTTCAGTATTTATCTATTGTTTTTTTTGTGTATTGTATTTTAAAATTTCACTTTTCTTCGGCACCGGGTCGTAGCCGGAAGTGCCCCAGGGGTGGCATCGGGCAATGCGTTTGATACCCAGCCAGCCTCCCTTCAAGGCTCCCCATTCCCGTATAGCATTAATCATATATTGCGAACAGGTAGGCGTATGCCGACAGTTGGAACCTAGCAGCGGTGAAATGCTTAGCTGATAGAATCTTACCAGCAGGATCAATACAGAAGACAAGACTTTCTTCATAGGCCGATTAGGTTTTTAGTGTAGTACGGTTGCTATCTCTCTTACTGGTTTTTCTTTCTTGCTTCAGTTTCAAACTGAAGCCAGGCAAGTGCGAGGGAAAAGAGTTTACGCTTCAGATACAATCTGATGCAAGGGAGAAATACAGTCTGAAGCGAGAGCAAGCCAGGAAGCTATGGCTGAGCTTTTTAAGTTAGTTCCTGAAAGATCAGGCTAGGTTGAATATCTTCATGGTGGTATTTGCTGCTGTTGTATTTAACGTGCTCTCCTTTAATATCATGAAAGTATATCTGGCAAATCGCTACATTTGGATAAATTCTTACAGGCTGGATACAGGCAATCTCCAGCGTCCAGAAGCCTTTTGAGCCAATATTACCTAGCCCCGCCGTCAGATGCACCATAATTCCGAGCCGTCCGATAGAAGACCGCCCTTCCAGCTTGGGCACATGGTGCTCGGCCTGGGTAGTTTCTACGGTTCTGCCCAGGTACAGTTTGCCGGGCTCAATCACATAACCATCTTCCGGGATAATGATCTTCTTCACCGGGTTGTCTTTCTTCATATCCAGCGTGGTATCTTCGTATACCAGTAATTCGTGGTGAAGCCTTAAATTATAACTGTTGGGATTTAACTGATCCGGGTGATAAGGATCAATAAAAATTTCAGTGCCCATTAGTTTTTCAATTTCTAGTCCTGATAAAATCATGCTTTTTTTAGAAAATGTAACCGATTGGCTGCAATACTGCAATAGCAAAACAGCACCGGTTGCCAACATGTAAGAGATTCAACAAAATCCCTCCTATGTACTTAATGAATCATAGAGAAAGACGTCTGACCACTCTTCTCATCTTTTAGTTGTATACCGATCGCTTTCAGGTCATCCCGTATCTTATCGGCCGTGGCAAAGTCCCGTGATGTGCGTGCCTGATTTCTCAGGCTAATCAGCAGATCTACCACGGCATCCAACTGGTGCTGATTATTGCTCTTTTCGCTCGATGTGAATACGCTTGGCGTAGATACACTTCTCAAGCCCAGCACGTCTGTGATGAATCCTTTGAACGTGTTTCGCAACGCTTCCAGCGTTTCTGGTGAAATTGCTGAAAGCGGAAGTTGCTGATGGTAGAACGCATTGATCTTGGCACTTAGTTCAAATAGCGAAGCAATGACTTTGGCCGTATTAAAATCGTCGCTCATGTACACATAGCAGTTGTTGATCATGTCCGAGATTTCATTTTCCAAAGCCATATCTACCTGCCCACCGCTGTCACTGTCTTCCAGCTTATCAAGGTAATCCAAAGAATTGATCAGCCGGGCAAGCCCTTTTTCGGAAGCTTGCAAGGCTTCATTGGAGAAATCAATCTGGCTGCCATAGTGTGCCTGTAGGATAAAAAAGCGCATGGTCATCGGACTGTAGCTTTTTTCGAGTAGTTCATGGTTACCACTAAACAATTGCTCTAAAGTGATGAAGTTGCCCAGCGACTTGCTCATCTTCTGCCCGTTGATGGTGAGCATGTTGTTGTGCATCCAATAATTGACCGGCTCGCAGCCAAAGGCACTCATACTCTGAGCAATCTCTCCTTCGTGGTGCGGAAACTTCAGGTCCTGTCCGCCACCGTGCAGGTCGAAGGGAATGCCAAGGTACTTCGAACTCATGGCGGTGCATTCCAGGTGCCAGCCCGGAAAGCCCAGGCTCCAGGGCGACTCCCACTTCATGATATGTTCGGGTTTGGCTTTTTTCCACAAAGCAAAATCAAACGGACTTTTCTTCTCGTCCTGGCCTTGTAGTGTGCGCGTGTTTGCTTGCAGGTCTTCCAGCACCTTACCGCTTAGTTCGCCGTATGGGTACTGAGCGGCATAGGTTTGCACATCAAAATATACCGAACCATTGATCACATAGGCAAAACCATTGTCTATGATCTTTCTGATGACCTGTATCTGCTCTATGATATGTCCGGAAGCCGTAGGCTCTATGCTGGGCGGCAGCACGTTGAGCTGTGCCATGTAGGAACGGTAAACATTGGTATAGTGCTGGGCTACTTCCATAGGTTCCAGCTGGTGTAGGCGGGCCTTCTTTTCAATCTTGTCTTCTCCGGTTTCATCCACTTCATTTTCCATATGCCCTACATCGGTGATGTTGCGTACATATCTCACTTTATAGCCCAGAAAATTCAGGTAGCGAAAAACCACATCGAAGATAATAGCTGAACGGCCATGTCCCAGATGCGGATCGCCATAGACGGTAGGGCCACATACATACATGCCTACTGCGGGCGGGTTGATCGGCTGGAAGCGTTCTTTTTCTCTGGTTAAGCTATTGTAGAGGTGTACGGGAAACTGTGGGTATTTTGCTTCAATGTATTGGTTCATAGGATATAAAATTCTCGCTCTAGGCATTATTTAAACGCTTCAATCTTTATCAGGTTATTTGTTTCCAGATCAACACGACGGTAGAAACAGGTTTGCCTGGCTGCCTGATGCTGGTCTCTGGTGTGGCAGACACCAGTGGTCTTTTTCTCTACTACATACACTAACGCATCCTGGTCGCAATCCGTTAATATTTCTTTGATAATCAGATAATCGCCGGAAGTCTCACCTTTGGTCCACAGTTGCTGGCGCGAAGTGCTCCAGAAGGTAGCCAGCTTTTTTTGCAGCGTCGTCTGCACCGCTTCGTAGTTGGCATAACCTACCATCAGAATCAGGCCGGTAGCCTGTTCCTGTACCACTACCGGCAGCAGGCCACCACGTTTGTCAAACTGTAGCAACATTTCTGCTCCTTCTTCCAGCTTATGCTTTTCCGGACTGGCGTGAATACGTTCGGCGTGAATATGTTCGGCGTGAATACGCATGGTCTTCTGTTTTTTTAAATTCCGTTGCAATTTAACAACTCTTTTGTTTTTCAGATTCAATATTTTCGTGTTATTGCGTTATTTTAGGGAAGTATGAAAAATATGAAAGTACCTGATGCGCGTATTTTGGCCATGAAGACGATTATGATGAAAGTATTTTTGTTGATGTTTTCTATTATATGCATGATTTTTACCGGCAATGCACAAAGCAATAGTGCTCCTTTAGAGAATGATCCGGCTAATGAGTTTGATCAGGAAATTACCCAGGGTGTAAGTCTGATGAACAAGGGAGCTTACAAGGAAGCCGATACTGAGTTCAGGGCGGTGCTGGCTTCCGTGAAGACCGTGCCTGCCGACCTGTGTTTTTATTTTGGCAAAAACTCTTATCACCTTCAGAAGTATAAGCAAAGCATAGACTGGCTGACCAAATACATAGAACTGAAAGGCAGCTATGGTACATTCTACGATCAGGCTACGGAGTACACAGAACTAGCCAGGGCCGGATTCAAAACTACTTCGTCCAGTAAGAATAGTAGCAAACCTGCAAAAGGTAATGCAACTGCCAGCAAAAAAGCATCTGACATAGATTGTACAGAGCATCCATATGTTACCTGCCCGGTTTGTCAGGGCGATGGCGTGATCGTACAAAAAGGCCGACTGGGTGCTTCTGTTTATAAAACATGCCCCTACAGCGATGAATATGGTCGTATGACCTGCGAAGACTACAAGCTGTATGTGAAGGGAAAGCTAATTATACCGGAACAAAAATAGCTCGGGGAAAAGTAGTATGTTTTGGGTACAAATAAAAAGCGACTGATTTTGCAATCAGTCGCTTATCATATCATATTCATTACGCCTGTTTCTTTGCCATCTTCATCGCCTTGGGAATGGCTTTTTCTATGTTCTTGATACGGTTGGCAGGATCAGGGTGCGTAGACAAAAATTCCGGTGGTTTGGCACCGCCCTGTTTATCCATTCTTTGCCAGAAAGGAATGGCTGCATGTGGGTCATACCCTGCCATCGCCATGATATAAATGCCTATTTCATCTGCTTCTGACTCATGTGAGCGGCTGTAAGGCAGCAAAATACCTACCTGTGTACCTAACCCGAAAGCGGCCATTGCCAGTTGCTGCGTGAGTTGCGGCTTTTGCTGTAGTGCTATGGAGAGGCCGGTACCACCCAGTTGTAGAGCAAGTTGCTGAGACATACGTTCGTTACCATGCTCTGCAATGGCATGAGCGATTTCGTGAGACATTACAACGGCCACACCGTTTTCATCCTGGCAAATGGGCATGATGCCGGTATAGAAAGCTACTTTCCCCCCGGGCATACACCAGGCATTCACTGTGTTATCGTCCTGGATAAGATTGAACTCCCATTTAAATCCTTTTATTTCATCTTCCATACCATTTTGCTTCATGTAAGTCTCGATGGCTGTAGAAAGTCTTTTGCCTACTTTATTAATCAATTGCGTCTGTTGCTGGTTGGTAGACAGCTTATTTTCTTTCAACACCTCACTGTATTGCTGGTTAGCCAGCGAATTCACCTGTGAGGATGGAATGAGGTTGAGTTGTTTTCTACCCGTCAAAGGTACTTTAGAGCAGCTAAAGCAAAAGACCAGCAGTAATGATATATAACTTATGTATTTTCTCATTGCATTAAAATTATAATGATATGTACTTAACCTTATGCATCCGTAATTTGTTATAAAATTATTTTATTCAAAAATTATGCGGAAGTAAGGTTAGCAAACAATATCCAATTTTCTTGCCATTTATTTTTCGCAGAAAAAACCAGCCGGAGGGTTCTTTACGGTTTCTTCAACAATATCACCGAGCTATATGCAGGTAGGGAGATGGTGCCGGATACCGTTTTGCCATCCGGGGTCATATAGTTTCCGTTGATGGGAAGCTTTTTGCTTTGCTGGCTGGCATTGTATTCCAGTTTGGCTACTGCCGACAGGTTTGCTTCCTTCACGGCCACCTGGTTGAGATGTACATTATCGATATAGAGTATCTTATTGTCGGCTGTGATTTCAAAGATCATCCTGGCATTGTCGGTAGTGCTTTTAGCTTTAAAAATAACCTCATATCGCTTGGGTTTTGTACTGGCATTAAAATAGTTAACCGTATGCACGTCTGTGCCTTCGTACCCTGTGATGACCTGGAAATTAAAAGAGTTTTCTTTGGTACTCATGGCTTCAAAACTGGCTGCGTAATAGGTGTCTTTTTTTAATGATAAATTTTTTTGCACAGCTTTGCCCAGTTTGACAGGCCCATTACCAGAGAAAAATATCTTGAGCGTCTTTCCGTCTATAGCACCGTCTTCCATGCCCATCTTAAAATTAGGACTCTTGTTGGGATCGGGTGACCAGTTGCCGGGTCCGTAGCGTTCATTCATGTAGGGATTCACAATCATATTTTTGCCTAGCGTATCAGTCACCGTGTAACGCTGATGGGTAACATCCACCGGAGCCGTGCCTGCGGGTGTTACAATATCTGACGCTACTTCCGTGCCTGCATCGCTACGTGCATACACATAAGCCTGTGCCGACTGAGCAGAAGAAGCTGTGAGTGTTTTAATCAGTTTGTTTTGCTGTAGCAGCTTTGCCTCATCTATATTACGGTTCTCCACCCACACCAAAATCAGCGGATAGTCTTCGGTGGTGGTGTAGAGCGTATTGCCGGTAACATCAAGTGCTTCGATCTCGTATTCCTGTTTTTTCAGCCCGTCGCGCTGGCTGATTCGGATGCCAAAAGTGCTGTTGTCAAAAAAAGTATTATTGATCACGTCCAGGTGACTGGCTGCATGAATGAGCAAACCATCGCCACAGTAAGCAATGGTATTGCCTTCGTATAGTATATTCTGACAGCCCTCGTCTGCGTAAAGGCCGTGGCTTTTGCTGGTGACAGAAGGAGGTGTGCCTGCATCAGCATTGTCGCTGTGTAGTATGATATTGTTGAGTACCTTGTTTTTTGCCGTATTCTTGTAGCTATATATGCCTGCACCATCGTTTTTGACAACAGTAAAATGCTCTATCAGGTTATCAGCAATCAGCCAGGGACCTTCAATAAAATGCACGGCATTGTACCCGGAATAGCGCACTTGATTGTACTGAAAAGTATTGCCAGCACCTGTCATATAACATCCGATGTACTGATGATTGCCCGAAGCACCCATCCCTGCCACGGTGCCGCTGTTGCTGACGATGTTATGTTGAATGACACACTGGTCTGCCTGCAACTCAAGGCCATTGTTTTGTGAATGATCAATCAGGTTATCCTCAATCTGTAGGGATTGCGAATTGCTAACCACCAGCCCGTCTTTGGCAGAGAGTAATACCTGGTTGTGTGTAAAGCTACAGTGGGAGAGGTGATCAAAGCTCACGGTTTGCTCGTTGCCTTTGCGAAAGCATAGGTCTTTGATCTGTACGTGCTGACTGTGGGTGAGGCTGAAAACGATATGGCTGCTGGCCGTTTCTATTTTGTGCTGGTTAGGGTCTGTGCTGGCAAGAAAGATATATAGCTCTTTTGTTTTTGCATCAAAGTACCATTCTTTGTCCTGGTCCAACGCTTTATAACTGTTTTGAAAGAAATACCCGTACCCTTTCGGAATGCCGTAGGTTAGCTTGCTATTCAGTGCAATGGTATTGCCCACCTGGCTTTGCACGATGGCAATATCCAGTAGCCATTCCCGGGTGCGGGCTACTGCCTCGGCACCCTGCCAGTAGTTGTTGGCAAACTTTCCTGGCAGTTCATTGTCTACGATCACCTGCTGATCATGAAAACCGTGGCCTTTGTCTTCTGTCAGGTAGCCGCCGTTGGCATCGCTCAGGTTAGGATACCGGGCTTTGTTGATCAGGGTGGCATCAAAGTACACGCCACGTATAGCTTTTGGATTACAATTCTGGCAAGTGGTTTTCCAGATATTGCCCTTGTCTTTCTTCCAGCCTGTCAGGGTAATGCTGCCGTCCAGTACAGGCAGGTCGCCGGTGCCATACGCGCCAATGCTGATGGGCTGCTGAGCTGTGCCATTAAGTCCTTTCAACTGTAGCTGTCCGTAGAACACATCGCCTTTTCTGAAATAAATATGGTCTCCCGGCTTCAGTTGTGCCGCCACCGATTGCAGCTTGCTGAGAGATTGCCAGGCTTGTTCAGCAGAGGTTCCTGTATGGTTGTCGTTGCCTTCGTTGCTGATATGATAATCAGTAGCCAAAGCCATCATGGCATATCCGGTAAAAAGGAGCGTCAATAAGTATTTCATGATTAGGTAAGCAGGGAAATGGGAGTAATACATATCAGAATTCTAAAAAGCTGTTTGTAAAAGCATACAGGTAATCATCATAGATGTAACGAGCACTCACGCGTTAGCCTATGGTTTGTCTACAGGATAGTGACCAGTCATACGGGCAACGATGAGGGTTGGGTATTTGCCTGTAAGCTCGTTGTACTGTTTCAGGCGAATGATAAACTGTTTGTATACTTGCTGAAGGTTACGCTGTGCGATTTGTAGTTGTTCACAGGTTTCCTGACAGGAAGGCGGCATAGTATCGATTGCAGGCCAGGCTGGCAGGGCTATGTTTACCCGCTGTGCTGCCAGCAGCAAGTCTGTTGAGTTGCGTGTTTCTCGCTGTAGCTGTGTGCTTTCTGCAATACGCTCCAGGGCAGTCGGTAGCGAAGTTTGCTGGCGGAGTTGTGTAAGCAGGTGATGTCTGATGCCTGCCTGCTTAAAAACCAAAGAGGCTGATGCTTCAGCCTCTTGCCTTTTGTTGTTGATGCTATAGCGGCTAACGATAGCCCAAAGGACAACAAACCCTGTAATTGCCACCACAATTGGCAAATATCCCATGTTAGGTACTGAGTATTTTAACCATCCGGAGCAGATCCTGCTCAAGTGGTTTGTTGGTATTAATACACTCTTTGAAGTTGGTAAAGACCACACGGTTGTTGATGATACCAGCCATCATGTTCTTTTTGCCACTTAGCAAACCTTCCACAGCCGCCAGGCCCAGCCGACTGGCAAGAATACGGTCGGCAGCCGTAGGCGTGCCACCACGCTGCATATGCCCGAGAATAGATACTTTGAGGTCTTTTCCTTTTAGCCGCTCCCTCACTTTTGCCGTTACCTCCATTGCACCACCTTCTTCTTCTCCTTCTGCTACTACCACAATCGAAGAGGTCTTTTCGTGGTTTCTGCCCTGTTGCAAGGTATGGATCACATCATCTACTGTGGTGCTTGTTTCCGGCACCATGATCAGTTCGGCACCACCGCCGATACCTGACTGGATGGCAATATACCCGGCATCCCGCCCCATGACTTCAATAAAGAAAATACGGTCGTGTGAATTGGCCGTATCCCGTATTTTATCAATGGCTTCCAAAGCCGTATTGACTGCCGTATCAAAACCAATGGTATGGTCGGTGCCATACAGGTCGTTGTCGATAGTGCCGGGTGCGCCTACAATTGGTACGCCATACTCTTCGTAAAAGGTACTTGCACCACTGAAGGTACCGTTTCCTCCAATCACCACCAGCCCCTCGATACCCCGTCGTTCCAATTGATGAAAAGCTTTTTTCCTGCCTTCTTTTGTGCGGAACTCCGCACTCCGGGCAGACTTGAGAATAGTGCCGCCTCGCTGGATAATATTGCTGACGGAATAGGATTTCATTTTGTAAATATCGCCATCAATCATGCCGTTGTAGCCATACTTGATACCGTATGCCTCTACACCATGATAAATAGCACCTCTGATAACAGCCCGTAGGCAAGCGTTCATTCCGGGGGCGTCCCCACCTGAAGTTAAAACCGCGATTTTTTTCATAAAACTGATTAAACCAGTTAATTAAATAGATGACAAATGTTGTTTTCTTTGTTTAAACAAAGCAATTAGAGAGTCAAACAAATAACGATTATGTATAATTAACGTTTTCAATACAGCTTTGACTATTAATTGGGTGTAAAGATTTAAGAATTTTTGCTAAAATAAAACCAACCGGGCTTTTTTATATGCACATTCCTTTTGTAAACCTTGTTCGACTGCATACTAACATGCAACCGGCACTCAATCAGATGATATCCGAAGTGATCGGAAGCGAATATATCATGGGCGGTGAACTATTGACAACTTTTGAACAGGATTTTGCTGCTTATACAGGCGTTAAACATGGTATTGCCTGCGGGAATTGCACCGATGCTCTGGAAATTATATTAAGAGCTTTGCACATCGGACCGGGCGATGAGGTGATCGTACCGGCCAATGGCTGGCTATCTGCTGCCGAAGTAGTGTATATGTTGGGCGGTGCGCCTATTTTTGTCGAGCCCGATCCTTTGTTGTATACCATCGATGCCACCCATATTGAGCAGAAGCTTACAGACAAGACCAAAGCGATTATTCCTATTCACCTTTACGGACTTCCTGCATCTATGGAAGCAATTATGAGCTTGGCAGAAGCGTATAAGCTGTGGGTGATAGAAGACTGTGCGCAGGCACATGGAGCCAGTATCGGGCAAAAAAAGGTGGGTAGTTTTGGACATGCCGCTGCTTTCAGTTTTTACCCTACCAAAAATCTCGGTGCCCTGGGCGATGGTGGCATGATTCTGACCAGCGACAAAACACTGGCGCAGCGGTGCAGGGCTATGGCCAGTCACGGACAACTTACTAGAAATGAACACGTCACGTTGGGTAGAAACAGCCGTATGGATACGCTACAGGCCGCTGTATTGCACAACAAACTGCCCCATCTGGATGCCTGGAATGCGCGCAGAATCGCCATTGCTGCACATTACTGTGAAAGCTGGAAAAATCTGGCACTGGTGTTGCCACAAAATGCCGGAGAGGATTACCATCATGTGTATCATCTGTTTGCCGTGCAAAGTAACCACCGCGATGCACTGGCAGATGCGCTGAAGCGTCAGGGCATTGCTACGGCTGTACATTACCCTTACGCGCTGCCACAGATGCCGGTTTTCTCCGGTCTGGCTGCTCCTGCTGATTACCCGATAGCCTGCCAACAGGCTTCTCAGCTGTTGTCTATTCCCATATATCCTGAGCTTACGGATGGCGAAGTGGAATATATAACAGAGAGGGTGAAAGCAGTGTGCAAACGTATAGGCTAAGCCAAAAACACAAGCCGGAATCTGTTCTTCAGCCTATACTTTTTCTTCTTCAAGAACCTGAGCGCAAATCCGGATAAGGCCAATCCTCCAGAGGCAATAAGCACTCCCGGATGCCATCTGAATGTATTTTTATAGATAACCATATTGTTGAACTGATCAATCATGGGATACAAAATACCTGCTGATATCAGTTTGTTTTGATAGCTGTTGCGGTACTCTTTCTGGGAATATACCAGCTCGATATCTTTTAAGTTGATGTGAGCACTCCCTACCGTTATTTCGTTATTTATAGCATCCATCGCGTAAATGATACCTTTTTGAGTACCAGCCATGCCTTTAAGCTCAAAAACCAATCGGTCTCCGATGTAAAATGCTTCTTTCTCCTTACCTGAAGTGTTCTTAATGGCCAGGTGAATCTGACCAAATGCTGGCAGCAGCCAAAAGAAGCAGAAAACGAAGAATGCTAATTTCATAGGTATCCCCTCACATTAGTTGTGCAGGTTACGAAGACTATCTGTAACATGGCTTATTTCCTGCAAATAAGGAACGAGAAAGTCCGGAAGGATTGCTTCGTTTGTATCGATATACCAGGGATCAGTGTCATCTTTTGTATGGCGAATCAGGTAGATTGTTCCCTGGTCGTAAGTGTCAGGTGCTCCGTAGGTGCGTTTCTCATTATCTAGCAAAGACTGGGGAAAAGTTTCTGCCAAAGGAGAAGCTATAGCATAAAACTCGGCTGGCAGTGGTGTGTTGGAAAAATTCAGCGACTCAGACCCACGGCTCATTTTATCTGCAAAAAGTTGCCTATTCTGTAGTTTGTACAAAGTCACACAATTACCTAACATTCTCCGTATCCTATACCAAATGCCAGCCAGTCAGTCTTATTAGCCTGTATAGCGTCTTTTTTGCATGAGATACTAGATAAGTAATAGAATGGTCAAGATGAAGGTGCGGCGATAGCTCATAGACTTGTATTAATAGTGAGTTTCTCTGAAGACTCAACCAAAGCAAAAATGGTTGGAACATTTCCAGACTTACAACTTTCCTGCTTCTGACTTCGGTCTTCCGTTCCACAGCCTTCAATCCACGTCATCCACTTCCAGAGCTTCCAGTATATCAGCCAGTTCATCATACGATTTGTAGCCGGGCTTGATCTCTTCGCTGCCTTTGAGGGCAATCCCTTTCAGGCTGCTTTGCTCTGCAATCGCTTCGATATTATCTGTATCAATACCAAAGCCCAACAAGATAGCATACTCGTCGGCAAGGCGCAGCATATTGTCCAGCCAGTCGCCAGTGTCTTGTCCATGCTCATGCTCAAGCAAAAAGTACCTGACATGCGGGCGGGCATCCCGGAGTATGTCGGCCAGGGTAGCAATATCAGCTATCTCGCCCAGGTCTATCTTCAGGATGATGGGCAGTTGCAGCTTTTGCAGCCAAGGCAACAGATGATAATCCGTTATTTGCAACAGGTCTACTGTGCCATGTTCGGTGAGCTGCTGCTCTATTTCTTTGGGTGTGCAGGCTGTAAATTCCGCCGCATAGTCTACACCGGAAAGCCATCCGGTAATGGCGATATACTGATCGGCAGGAACGAAGTAGTGATCTGTAGGATCAAAACTGAACCCTAAGATATTGACACCCATGCCGGCACTGTAGCGGGCATCACTGAGGTTGGAAACACCGCTTACTTTTACAAAAGTCTTGAGAGCCATATAATTTAGTTAGTGTGTATGTGTTTTACGCAAAGTTTCCTCATAAGTAACTTCTGTATGATGAAATCATCATAAAAAAAGCATATTTTTGCTAAACAGTTCAACAAACTGCCATGTTTTTCGTAATACTAAGCTAATTGATAAATATTGTTAACAACCAATAAATCTTATTCATGGCTGTAGAACTTATTACAGACGAAAACTTCCAGGATACTTTAGAGAAGAACAACAAAGTGATCGTGAAATATTATGCTGACTGGTGTGGAAGTTGCCGGTTGTTCAAACCCAAGTTTAAAAGACTGTCGGAAGATGACAGGTTTGAGGATATCACTTTTGTGGATGTCAATGCGGAGCAAAGCCCGGAAGCAAGAAAAGTATCGGGGGTTACCAACCTGCCGTTCTTTGCCATTTTCAAAGATGGAGCACTGGTAGACAAAGTTGCCTCGAGCAAAGAGGAAGCAGTGGTTTCGCTCATTGAACAATTAAAATAGCTTGTTTTTATATGAAAATTCCTGTTGTAAAAGTACTTGTAGAAAATCATACGATCGATGAACTCCGGGAAGCTGAAGATGCGCTAATCGCTGAAACTACTTTGCCCTTTAAGGTAGGAGGCGACGATGAGGGCGAGAAGCTTACCCATATTTTGGCGGCTATCTTTGTGCTGGAAAGAATGATGCACGAAGGCATAGATTTTAAGGTGGCACTGCGAAACTATACGCGCATGGTCAGAGAATCTATCAGCTAGTTTTGCACAAACATAATGAGCATCTGCAGCCTGCCCAATTTGTAAAACGAACGCAGACAGATATGTAAGAACGGGAACCATCTCGTTCTTTTTTTTTACCATAAGTTGCATAGCTTGTACCTTTCTGTCAACAAAGCTGTATCGCCCGTGCGTAACCTCATTCACTCTTCCTTCTTGCTTGTTATCCTCTTCTGTACAAGCTGCGAAACCGAAAGCATACCACCCCAGAATAACCGCTTGGGGCTTACCTTCTTTCCACTGGAAGTAGGAAATTATGCTATTTATGATGTGCAGGATATCCGGTATGTGTTCGGACAGGCACCTGATACGCTGCGGTACCAGCTCAAAGAAATTGTGGCCGATTCCATGCCGGGACATTCCATGCCGGGACATTCCATGCCGCAACATTCCATGCCGCAACAAACTCAGGAGATCACGTACCGGCTGGAACGCTACAGCAAGACGGTGGTGGATAGCGTCTGGTGGCTGGATTCTGTCTGGACAGCCAGAAAAAACACCGGCAGGGTAGTAGTAGTAGAAAACAATGTACCTTTTGTCAAGCTGGTCTTTCCCTGTAGGCCGGACATAGAGTGGGATGGTAATGTGCTCAACAGCCGTCCTGAACAGCAATATACACTCACAACTACCAGCAGGAAACTCAACAACGAGATGGCAGGACGTAGTCCGCTGGACTCGCTGTTTGGCAGCAGCCTTACAGTTATCGAAATACAAAGCGCAGATACGATCATTGCTGATACAAGAAAATCTGAAAGCTACGTTGATGGTATAGGACTGATTTATAAAAAATCACTTACCTTACAATATTGCGCCAGTGATGCTTCCTGCGTAGGTTTGGGGATCATAGAGTTTGGCTGGGATTATCAACAAATATTAGTAGCACATGGAAAAGAGTCGCCGTAGCATCAAAACAGGGGGATTACTGGGAATATTCATCTGTATGTTTACCTCCCTGCAAGCCCAGGACCGCTACATGGTGTTTTTTCCAAACAAAGATACCGTCACTTACACGTATCAGCAGCCGGAAGCTTACCTGTCTGCTAAAGCCATTGCCCGGCGCGAGAGGTTCAACATACCCTTACAATTCAGCGATCTGCCGGTAGACTCTACCTATATCCGGCAACTGGAAGCACAGGGCGTAGAGGTGATGTACACTTCTCGCTGGTTCAACGGTGCCCTGGTAGCCTGTCCTGATTCTGCTGTGATCTCTTCCGTAGCCTTTATCACTGACTATGAACTGGTGCGGCCCGTAGCAAAAGGAAACAGCCAAAAAGAAGGCTCATCAGTCAAAATGCAGCACAATCCCCAAAAGAAACAGCAGACAGATGCCTTGCTGAATGTACTGCAAAACGAAATGCTGGGTATCGACCAGATGCATGAGGCTGGTTATAACGGGCAAGGCATCACCGTAGCCGTGTTTGATGGCGGCTTTCGTGGGGTAAATACTTCTCCTTTCTTTGCGCATCTTTTCAAAAACAACCAATACATTCCCGGCTACGACTTTGTAGGCAACAGTCCGGATGTGTTCAAATATGGGCAGCATGGTACGGAAGCCTTGTCTTGCATTGCCGGTTACCAGCCGGGCGTGCTGGAAGCAGGGGCCTACGGGGCTAATGTAATGCTGTGTGTTACCGAAGAAAGCGGTTCGGAATACCGGATAGAAGAATACAACTGGCTTTTTGCCGCCGAACGCGCCGATAGCATAGGGGCAGATATCATCAGTACTTCACTGGGCTACACTACGTTTGATGATCCGGCCATGAACTACCGGTTTGCCGACCTGGATGGAAACACTGCCGTAATTACCCGTGCGGCGATCATGGCTACAGAAAAAGGCATCGCCTGTGTGATCAGTGCAGGCAACGAAGGCTCGGCCAGTTGGAAATATATCTCCCCTCCGGCAGATGCACCGGATATTCTGGCAGTAGGTGCTGTCAACAGCAATGGCGATCGGGTTTCTTTCAGCTCTTTCGGGCCTACAGCCGACGGTAGGATTAAACCCGATGTGGCGGCACTGGGCTTGCAGACCGTAGTGACTGATGCTCAGGGAGACATTACTACCTCTAGTGGCACCTCTTTTTCTGCGCCGCTCATCGCCGGGCTTACTGCCGGTGTGTGGCAGGCGTATCCCGAATTAAACAACCTGGAAATTATGGAAAAGCTCAGAGAAGCAGGCAGCCAGACAATTGTGCCCGACAACGAATTAGGCTATGGCGTTCCTGACTTCACCCGTATACAGGATGTGGTAACAGCCCTGCCTAAAGCAGCGCAGGCACACTATTTCTCTGTTTTTCCAAACCCGGTGGAGCAGGGTAAGATATTTATAGAGTCGCCTACCGGTAGCTTCACAGGCCCTGTTGACCTGCTGCTCTACAACAGCACCGGGCAGCTGGTGATGCAAAAGCACGTGGCACACTTCCGCAACAATGACATCAGCCTGGATGCCCAGGTCATGAATAGAGGGATTTACATTCTGAAGGTTTTATCGCCCAACCTGTCAGATACTTTCAAGCTCGTTAAGTTTTAAAGGATAATTCCTTAGCTTTGTTAGTTCATCACTAAAGTATAAGCTATGCAATCTATTGTTGCTCCCTCAGTATTGGCCAGCGACTTTGCCAATCTGCAAAAAGAAGTGGAAATGCTCAACCGCAGCCAGGCCGACTGGATTCACGTGGATGTGATGGATGGAGTTTTTGTGCCCAATATCTCCTTTGGAATGCCCGTTTGCAAGGCGATCAAACAACATGCAGAAAAGCCACTGGATGTACACCTGATGATCGTGGACCCCGACAGGTACATAGAAGACTTTCAGCAAGCGGGTGCCGACCGTATCATTGTACACTACGAAGCCTGCACGCACCTGAACCGTACCTTGAATCTGATCAGGCAGTCGGGTTGCAAAGCAGGGGTAGCCATCAATCCACATACACCTGTAGTGCTGTTGGAAGATATCATCGGTATTGCGGATACTGTGCTGGTGATGTCGGTGAATCCGGGATTTGGAGGGCAATCGTTTATTGAGCGTACCTACCATAAGGTCAGGCAGCTCAAACAACTCATAGCACAGGAGCAAGCTGATACGCTGATAGAAATTGACGGCGGAGTGACCAGCCAGAATGCCTACCAGCTGCTGGAGGCCGGTGCCGATGTGCTGGTAGCGGGTAGCTTTGTATTTAAAGCAGACGATCCCGAAACAGTCATTGCCCAGTTGAAAAAACCAAAACGAACCTAAGCCTGCACCATTCATGCCGCTGAAGCCTGCTTTGTTATGTGTATTTTTCCATTTGATAGCCCTACCGGCTGTTGTTGCCCAGCAGGCTGTCATACGTGGAGTAGTCATCGACAGCACTTCGCAGGCTATTTCCGACGTATCAGTGCTGGTCAGTGGCAGTGCCAAAGGCACCAGCACCGATCAGCAGGGAATGTACCGGCTGCAACTTGCCCCCGGAGCATACACATTACTACTTCGGCATGTGGAGTACGAGTCGCTCAGTGTACAGATCCGTTTGGCAGCAGGAGATACGCTCGAGCAGAATTTTATGCTTACCCCATCGGTCAAAATGCTGGAGCAGGTGGAGATATCAGGCCAGCAGGATTTACCGGAAAGAAGAGAGGCCGGGCTGACCAAAATAGATCCGCAAACTGCACAGGCCATCCCGTCGCCTTTCAATGATTTCACAAGAATACTGGTGACACTGCCCGGCGTGACGAGCAACAACGAACTATCATCTTCCTATTCTGTGCGTGGTGGCAACTATGACGAAAATCTGGTGTACGTCAACGACATTCCGGTGTATCGCCCGTTTCTGGTGCGGTCGGGGCAGCAGGAAGGGCTAAGCTTTATCAATCCGGATATGGTGGCTTCTGTGCTTTTCTCTGCTGGTGGCTGGCAGGCCAAGTATGGCGATAAGCTGTCTTCCAGCCTGAACGTGACCTACAAAGAACCCAAACAGACAAAAGCTGCGCTGTCGGGCAGTCTGCTGGGTGGTGCGGCGCATCTGGAAGGTGCTACAAAAAACCAGAAGATCACTTACCTTTTCGGAGCACGTCTGAAAAGTGCCCGGTACCTGTTTAATACATTTGAAGTAAACGGCAACTACCTGCCCCGTTTCACAGATGTACAGTCATACATCAACATTGACCTGGATGGTAACCCAAACCAGCACAAAACATCATTGGGCTTGCTCACTGCTTTTGCCAGCAACAGGTATTTTGTAGAGCCGGAAAGCCGGGAGACTACCTTTGGCACCTTACAGCAGGCTTTCAGACTGAATGTATATTATGATGGACAGGAAACCCTGAAATACCGCACTTTTCAGCAGGGCGTAAAGCTGACGCACCGCTTCAATAACCGTCTGAGCACCAAACTGATCGGCTCGTGGGTAAATACGCAGGAGCGTGAGTACTATGAACTCTGGGGGGCTTACCGCCTGTCGGAAGTGGCGTTAGGCGAGGATGGTAGGCAGGTGCCGCAGCAGGAAAGTCTGGTGCTGGGCATCGGACAAAACTACGAATATGCCCGCAATAAGCTGCTGGCCAATATCTTCAATGCCGAGAGTCGCACCGCGTTTGCCTTCAACAAAAACAATACCCTGGAATTTGGTGCAGGCTATAGCCGCGAACTGATCAACGACCGCTTGAAGCAGTATGACTTCAGCGATTCGGCGGGGTATGCTACCATCCACAGCAGTATTATTAGTCAACTGGAACTCAACTCGCACCGGTTTTTTGCTTTTGCCCAGAATACCTTCGAACCCTCCGATGCACACACGCTCACCGTGGGTGTGCGTACCAACTACTGGTCGGTGAACGGGCAGTGGCTCATCAGCCCCAGGGTGCAGTATGCTTTTAAGCCTAGAGGACTACGGGATGTGGTTTTCCGGCTGGCAACAGGGCTTTATCAGCAGCCACCTTTTTACCGCGAGCTGCGCGATCCCAACGGTAACCTGAACCTGAACATCAAAGCACAGTCGTCTGCGCATATCATTGCCGGTACGGACTACCGCTTTGAGATGTTTGGCCGCGAATTCTCTTTCCTGTCCGAACTGTATTATAAGTATATGTATAACGTCATTCCCTACGATGTAGACAATGTGCGCATACGCTATTTTGCCAACAACAATGCCGTTGCTTATGCCGCAGGGGCTGATTTCAGAATCAGCGGGGAGTTTATACCGGGGGCGGAATCGTGGTTTAGCCTGGGTATATTAAGGACGCGGGAAAATGTGGAAGGAGATGGACGAGGCTATATTCGACGGCCTACCGACCAGCTGATTAACCTAGGCATATTCTTCCAGGACCATCTGCCCAACGATCCTTCTTCGCGGTTTTATCTGAGCCTGCTGTATGGCACCGGGCTACCGTTCTGGCCTCCCGAGCAGCAACGGAAGCGCAATTACATACCTGGTGCTGATTACAAGCGGGTAGACCTGGGCTTTTCCAAACAGTTGCTTTTCCGGGAAGACAAGACCGAAGAAAATTCATTCTTGCGTTCTCTGTGGCTGGGAGTAGAGATGCTGAACGCACTGGGTGCCGACAATATTATCTCTTACACCTGGATTAGTGATGTCTACGGCCAACAATATGCCGTACCCAACCGGCTCTCTGCCCGTTTCTTCAACCTGAAAGTGACGGTGAGGTATTAATGGAGACGGGAGTTGGAAGACAGAAGCTTTTGAACTGTGAACATAGAACCGTGAACCCTGAACTGAAAATATAGAACCTCTGTCAACAGATGCATGAATGATGAAGAGCAGAATAACTTCTACAACGATATTAGAGCCAGACGGGAAGGTGAGTCAGCAGTATGTCAGCCGGATGGAAAAGTTTAATAGGGCTGGGTTGCCGGTGCTTGAAAAAGTTTTTTATGCCAATGGAGAGATACTGCACAAAACACTTTGCAAGTACAACAGGAAAGGGGGACTGATAGAAAAAGCAAGCTTTGAGGCTGATGGCCGGTTGATTAATCGAACAGATTGTTTTTATGACGAGGCCGGAGAACTCATCCAGACAGAAGTGACCGCGGCAGACGAATCCAAACTCATCAAAGAGCATTACTTTGACAGGAAAGAGCATTTCGAGAAAGTGGTGATCAACTCCGAATACGGCGAGATTCTGGGGTATGAAGTCTACTGGTTTAATAAGAATAACCAGGTAGTGTCCGAGATCAAAAGCAATACAGACTATCAGGTTGTTTATAAGCGTTTTGCTACCTACAATCATCAGGGGCTGCTGCTCATGGAAGAGTTTTTTGGCAGAAACGAACAGTTGCAGAAAAAAGTGACGTATAGCTACAATCCTGCCGGAACACTCTCTCAGCTAATCACCAGCTACCAGGACAAATCCTATACGCTGACCGAGCAGTTTGGCTACGACAGCCAGCATCGGCTAACCAGTGCGAGCATCCTGGATGAGAGAAAAGGCGTTCATACAGAAGCTATGTATCATTACGGGCCGGATGATCGCCAGCTAACGATAGAAACGTTCCGCCAGGGGCAGCTACTCCATCAGAATATGTTGCTGTATGATGCGGAAGGCAACCTGCTACAGGAAGAGATGATCAACAAAGGCACTCCCTATTTTCACGAGATCAGAAGATGTGATATCCAGTATTGGTAGTGTTGTGGTTGAAAACGTTGTAGTGAATGGTATGTATTTTTACACTGTATGATGTTCCACATGCTTTTATAGAGACATTCAATCTTTGCGTCATCGGACAAAGACTTAAGATAATCACCTTATCCTGTTTCATGTCTTTTTCAGAATAAAGCCCTGTATCCGCCGTATAATCAGAAATATAAGTTCATTGTCCTCGCCGGGAAGCCGGTCGCCGGGAAGCCGGTCGCCGGGAAGCCGGTCGCCGGGAAGTCGGTCGCCGGTACACCAGTCCAACCCTGGCTTCGGTCCGAGACACGTAGTCCGGGACGTGCAGTCTGTGACCGAAGTCTTACAATAATGCCAAGCCTAAGGCTTGATAGTATTTACAAAGCTCCATCGGAACGCCGCCCGGCGACACGCGTCTCGGACTACGCGTCTCGGACTACGCGTCTCGGACTACGCGTCTCGGACTACGCGTCTCGGACTAAAGCTAGAGGGGACGTAAAACACTGGATTACAGAAAACTTATAAAACAGGATAAGGATAATCCCTTGTATAAGGGGGTATATCTCTGTATTTTGTGATATACAATTGTTGCGTATAAGGTCACCAAATAAAGGAAAGTTTAGTTTTACAAGATTATGGCGGTAAACAATTTATTAGACACCAGTACTGTAAGCCTGAGTGATATCATTGGTAATGGCAAGACCTATACGGTTCCTCCATACCAACGGGATTATTTGTGGAAACAAGACCAATGGGAAGACCTTTGGAATGATATTATGGCTATACAGGAAACAGGCGGAGTACACTATATGGGATCAGTAGTGCTACAAAACATGGGAGACAAAAAATATCATGTAATTGACGGACAGCAAAGATTTTCAACGCTAACACTTGTTGTGCTTGCCACCATCCATCAACTGCAAAAATTAATTGAAGCTGACATTGATAAAGAAGACAATCAACAACGAATAGAGCTATTGCAAAGAAAATTTATTGGCGATAAAGATCCTGGTTCGCTTACTTATTCTTCCAAGCTAAAGTTAAATGAAAATAATAACAGTTTCTTTCAGTCAAATCTTTTAGTATTTCGTCCCCCAAATAATGTAAATACACTTAAAGATTCCGATAAACTACTTTGGCAAGCCTATAATTTCTATGTGGATAGGCTTTTACAATACTTTCAAAATGAGAAAGGCGGACCGGGTCGCCAGGCGATGCCACCCAATGGTGAAAAGGTTACCAATTTTTTAAACAAGTTAATTGCTGAAAGGCTCATGTTTATCCAAATAGTAGTTGAGGATGAACTTAGTGCTTACACTGTATTCGAGATACTTAATTCTAGGGGAGTCGGACTAACCGTTACAGACCTTTTGAAGAACTATCTGTTTTCAGTGGCGACTGAGGTTGATTTACCACATGTCAAAGATAAATGGAAAAAGATTGTAGATTCCATTGGCCTTGACAATTTCCCTGCTTTCCTTCGGCATTATTGGATATCTAAAAATAAATTAATACGTCAGGAATATCTGTTTCGTGGAATAAAGGATGCTATTATGTCTTCGCCGGAAGTCATTATTTTACTCGATTCTTTAGAAGAAAATGCATTACTATATAACGCATTGTCCAATTATTCAGATACTTTCTGGGGAGGGAACCGTGAAGTCAAATTGCGCATCCGTGAATTGGGACTGTTTAGAGAAAAACAAGCTTTTCCTTTATTGATTGCTGCATATAACAATTTGCCTGAAGAGGATTTTGCTAAAGTTCTAAGATTGGTAAGTATAGTTACCTTTAGATATACAGTAATTGCCAGGCTACATACTAATTTAAAAGAAGATATTTACAACAAAGCAGCCATTGCCGTAAGCAACCATGAGGCCGTAAGTATGCAGCAAATTGCAAATTTAGTTAAGCCTTTATATCCAAACGACGCTGATTTCAAGAATGACTTTACGACCAAAGCTATAAGTACGAGAAGGGGAAAAAAGCTTGTGCGGTATATTCTTTTCGGTATTGAAAACCATCTTAGTCAGTCAAATTATGATTTTGAAGAAAACCCGGCTACAATTGAGCATATATTGCCTGAAAATGGAAGTGAAAACTATATAGATAATTTTCCGAGGGCAGTTTATGATTCTGTTGTCTATAGGTTAGGAAACTACACATTGCTTGAAGAAGATAAAAACAGACAATGTGAGGTTTTACCCTTTGAGGAAAAGAAGAAGATATATAAAACCAGTCAGTATAAACTTTCTCAACAAATACAACAAAATGACTGGACACCCAATACGATAGAAAGAAGGCAGGAAACTATGGCAAATTATGCTTCCTCTGTATGGAGAATATCGCAATACGATCATTAAACCCATGCACTTGGTTGTTAGAGCTTAGCCCAACAAAAGCATTATCTAATAGAGTATTAATTGAATAGCAAGCATCGCGTATGACCAAGTACGAAGCAAGCCGTATTCCCATCAGGGAGCTAATCTTGCGATTTTCCAGTGCTGATCATCTTCCAGCGTGTAGCGTACACGGTCGTGCAGGCGGCTGGGCTGGCCTTGCCAGAATTCTACGCTGTCGGGCCTTACTTCGTAGCCGCCCCAGTGTGGGGGTTTGGGGATCTGCTGGCCTTCAAACTGCGCAGTGTAGCTTGCCAGTCGTTCATCCAGCACGCTGCGGTCTGCAATTTCCTGACTTTGTGGCGATACCCAGGCACCCAGCTGGCTACCTCTCGGACGGCTATGAAAATATTTGGTAGACCTTTCTTCGCTGATGCGCATGGCACGGCCTTCTATGCGTACCTGCCGCTCTAGTGCTTCCCAGAAGAAAGTGAGGGCTACCCAGGCATCGGTGGCTATTTCATGGCCCTTGCGGCTTGTGTAATTGGTGTAAAACACAAAAGCATCGTGCTCTATGCCTTTGAGCAGTACAATCCTGGCCGACGGCCTGCCTTCCGCTGATACCGTAGATAGTGTCATGGCATTGGGTTCTGTAAGCTTTGCCTGCCGGGCTTCGGCAAACCACTGTTCAAATTGCTGCATAGGATCGGGGTATACTTCTGCGGTTGTCAGCGTGCGCAGCTTGTATTCTTTACGCATACCAGCGATAGAATCGTCCATAGAAAAGGAAGTGTAAAATGAATGATACAAGATGTTACGAATTATGCGTGGGTGTGTTTGGGTTCTGGTAGATTACTGTTACATTATATCCCGAATATGAACATCAATGTTATAAAGACCGGAAGTATTTGTTTGATCTGGATGCTATGCTTGGTTGTGTCGGTGGCACATGCGCAGAGTGTAGAAGAAGTGCTGACGCATTATTATAAAAATACCGGCGGCCTCAAAGCCTGGAAAAATCTGAAGACGATGATCATGCAGGGGGTTTACCCTTCGCCACAGGGTAGTTTTGGATTTGTTATCTATAAAAAGGCACCCGATAAGATCAAGTTGGTGGTGAACATCAGCGGGCACGAGATCATTCCGCAGGCATACGATGGCACAACTGCCTGGACGCTCAACCCAATGATCGGAGGGGACGCTCCGCGCCAGCTGCCTGAAACCGTGGCCCGCGAGGTGGCGGCCAATGCTGAGTTTCAGGATGCCTTCATCAACTACCAGCAAAAAGGACATGAGGTGTCATATGTTGGCACAGCAGAAGTGGATAGCGTAAAAACGTATGTGCTGAAACTGGAGAAGAACAAGAACAATGATAAGGCTGATCTCACAGAGTTCCATTATTTTGATGCTGCGAGTTACTTTCCTATCCTCATCAAAACCACCACTCCCTCCGGACAGGAATCGCTGACTTACCTGGCCAATTACCAGAAAACCGATGGTAGGCTGATCATGCCCTTTGCCATAGAAAGCAAAATAGCCGGGCAAACGGTGAACAAGATCATTTTTAAGAAGATCACCCTGAACAAGAAGATCAAAGATGCAGTCTTTGCCTTTCCTGAATGATAAATGGTATGATAAAAGTTGCAGATTGTTACATATTGTATCCAGCCTAGTTTTATGGCAAATTTTTCTAAGGAATAATAACAGTGAAATCTTGAACTTTCAAAGTAGAGTGCTTGTATAAAATATATATTAAAAGTATAAATAATCTCATATGTTTTGGAAGATTGACTTAAAAGGAAACAAAGGAGGAATCCTTCTTCTGAAGAAAGACTTAGAGGATAGCGAGACTTCATTTGAAGTGATAGAGGATAATGACACCTATTACCTTAAAATAGAAAATGGTTTAGAATCGGATAATTGCGAGACACTTGTGAAATATACTTCAGATAACATCAATCCATATTTCGGCTACCTAAAGGCTTTGGGTTATGGTCAGATTCAAATCGGTTCCGCTTCGCGTATCCATCCAAATGGTGACATAGATGGGTTTGGTACATTTAAAACCCAAACCATAGTTCAAGTGGAGGTCCATGGATAGGATATGCAGTTGAAAAAGACAAAAAAATAGTAACTGCTAAAATTGTAGGTAAGTCTACAAATAGATTTGATGTAATATCAAAAGATGGAGACATAAAACGTGCGTTCAAAATCAAGAATAAAGCGAATGTAAACTGGAGCGATCTTTATGTAATCTATGAAATAATAGGTTATGATCTTGTTGATAGAGCAATTGATAGTAGAATCATTGACTTAGGTTGGGCCACCAAAGATGAAATTAATCAATTTAGACATATGGCTAATAGCTATTCAGCTATTGGTGATGAGTGTCGTCACGGTAGAAAGTTTCCTGCTCCATCTTCTCTAATGAAGAAAAGTGCAGCTAATGATTTTATGAACAGATTGTTGCTGAAATGGATAGATTACAAATCAAAAATGTGAGGAGTCATAGAAAAGTAAAATAATACGCTTTTTAGTTGTTCCAACTAGCAGTTGCTACTTCGGTTGTTTTATATGCTTCACATTAAGTCACTCCGTAGGAGTCTTTCCTAAGCCGTGTTGGTTTCCCTTGAACAGCGTGCAGCAATTTAGGGACTCTTTTTACAAATATGGGAAAGATCCCTAACGGGATGACATACACCGGGCCGTGGGCGGTGGCGACTGCTAATTCCGGGGTTTGTGTCTCCACAAACTTCTTCTCAGCATCCTGTACAGACCGTGCTACCTAGAGTATTTACACAAATAACGCCTCTACAGATCACAAGACCCGCAGACAAGTTGGGGACTCTTTCCTGTACGATCACGGTTTGTGATGGGTCACAAGACCCACCACGGCGATCATGGTATAGAGTAGTAGTTCTTAAAGAGCCTAAAAGGGGGCTTCATCGGCTCCGGTTCCGGTATCATTGCCCTCGCGTTGATCTTTGAAGTTAGGGTTATTGGCGCGGCTGCCGAACGTCATAATATTAGATTCGTTGAGTTCGCTGGCAGAGGCACTGGCACTGGTGATCTGTTTGCCATAGCTGGCTCCGGCTCCATCGTAGCTGTCGTCATCCAGGTTGGTAAACTTGGTATACTTGCCGATAAATTTGAGACGAACCGTATCCAGTGCGCCATTTCTATGCTTGGAGATGATGATCTCACCTGTGCCCTGCACCGACTGGCCGTTTTCATCCTCATTAAACCCATAATATTCCGGACGATACAGAAACATCACCATATCTGCGTCCTGCTCAATTGATCCACTTTCGCGAAGGTCAGAAAGCTGTGGGCGCTTATCGCCACCGCGGGATTCTACAGCCCGGCTGAGTTGAGAGAGCGCAATGACAGGCACTTCCAGTTCTTTGGCCAGGTTTTTCATGGCCCGGGAGATAGAGGCGATTTCTTGCTCACGGTTGCCTCCGTTATTTTTGCTGGAATCGCCCGACATCAGCTGCAGATAATCAATAATAATCAGCTCGATGTTGTGCTGTGCTTTCAGTCGGCGGCATTTGGAGCGCAGTTCGCGGATAGACAGTGCCGGGGTGTCGTCGATGAAAATAGAGGCTTCGGTAAGGCTGGTAGTTTTATGATAAAGCTGTTCCCACTCATAGTCGGCAAGGTTGCCCTTCTTGATCTTCTCGCTATCGAGCTGCGCCTCTGCTGATATAAGACGATTGACCAGCTGCACGGCTGACATTTCCAGGGAGAAGATGGCCACGCTATGGCCAAAGTCTACGGCTGCATTGCGCAGGGCAGAGAGCACGAATGCCGTTTTGCCCATCGCTGGCCGCGCGGCAATGATCACCAGGTCAGACTTCTGCCAGCCAGAGGTAATGCGGTCCAGGGCAGAGAAACCGGTAGGTACGCCGGTGAGGCCATCTTTGCGGAGCTTCTTGCTTTCCAGGTCGCTGATGGCTTCCCGCATGATAGAGCGCATGTCTGCGTAGTTTTTGCGGATATTGGATTCTGATACGCCAAATATCCTTTGCTCCATCTTATCGAGCAGCACAAAAGTATCGGTAGTATCCTCATACGCCTCAGTTTCAATCTCTGAAGCTATTTGAATCAATTCACGCTTAATGGCCTGCTCTGCCACAATGCGGGCATGAAACTCAATGTTAGCTGCTGAGTTGACCCGTTGGGTGAGACCACTGATAAAATAGGTGCCGCCTACTTTCTCGATATTGCCGTTCTTACGGAGTTGGTTGGTTACAGTGAGCAAATCGACCGGCTCTGAGTTATCAAAGAGTTCGAGAATGGATTCGTATACCAGTTGGTGGGCTTCTTTGTAGAAATTTTCGGGCTTTAGTATTTCAATGACGGTGGTCAGGGCATCTTTTTCCAGCATCAGGGCACCCAGCACGGCTTCTTCCAGGTCTACGGCCTGCGGCGGGAGCTTGCCCAGCCCGATGTTGGCACTGGCCTTGCCCAGCATGTTACGCATTTTATCACGAGTAACGGAGTTATTATTGGATGCGGAATGCCGACCCGAAAGCCGGTTGTCTGGTTTACCAGTATTCATATAATATCAATTGCAGGTTTGGTTTGTGACAGCAGCAACAATTTACAAAACTTTACTTCTAATAACGTATCATTCGTCGAAACAATTTTGCATTACAATTTGAGCAGTGCCTGTAGAAAATTCATGTTCTCCCCCTTATTCTTGACTACAAAGAGTGGTATGTTATTGTCATAATGCAGCAGCCGCTCCGACACGCTTCCCAGCAGAATAGAAGCCGCTGCCGTACGGCCCCTGGACCCTACCAATATCATATCGGCATCGTGGTTTTCTGCAAAGTCATCGAGTTCATCATGTACTTTATCGTCCTCGCTGAGCGAATAGGTCATGGTACAATCTTTATCAGAGATGTGGTATTTTTTAAAGAAGCTGTGCGCGTCTTTTTTGGCGTTTTCCAGCATGATATCTGCAAATTCTTCATAACTCTTTCCGGTTCTGGAATAACCACTGGGCACGGTATAAACGTGGTGTCCGTAGACTTTCACGTCGTTTCCGGCTTTAGCGATTTGAAGGGCCTGCTCCAAAGCGTTGTCGGCATTTTGGGAGAAATCCATCGCCACTACCAGATGATCAATCTTGATATCGGCATTTTTTGGAACAAACAGGGCAGAACAGCCGCTAAGCTCAGCGATCCTTCTGATGTTAACCTTAATATTGGCTTTGTTTGCATGTCTTCCACAGATCACCAGGTCTGCATCCTTGCGTCTGATGTATTTGAGCAACTTGTCAGTAGGATTGCCTTCCATCACTTCGATGGTGCTTTTGGTATCCTCTCGTTCACTAAAGTAAGTTTCCACCGTGGCTTTTACCTCATGTTTGATGGTTTCATCCACAGGTGCTAGCACATCAGAATAGTTTTTTGCTACTTCTTTGGGCAGGTTGAGGTTTTTGGCTATGTATACAAAGTAAATTCTGTCGGCATCCATAATCTCGGTAATGACAGACGCGTAGCGGATTACCTCTTCATCTAACTCGGAAAGGTCTACACTAACGACTATTTTTTTGAGTTCATACATAAAGCAAAGGAGTTTTAGTAATATTGCAAACTATCAAAATAAAGACTGTCGGCAAAGGTGAAATGTTCAGAAATAATTTAGGGGTTGGGGATTAGGTGTCAGGGGTTGGGGATTAGGGTTTAGGTTTTATGTCAATACCTAGCACCCAAGTCCCAAGTCCCGATACCTAAAATACAGCGTCCAAAACCTAACTCCAACACTTGCCTGTGTGTGTTTTTCTTGTAATTTTGACACCAGCAATAGAAATACAACACCATATGCAAAACACCATTTCCCGGATACATTTTATAGCCATCGGTGGCAGCGTTATGCATGATCTTGCCATCCACCTGGCCAAAAAGGGGCTACAGATCAGTGGCTCGGATGATGAGATCTACGACCCGGCCAAGTCTTCCCTGGCCAAATATCACCTGCTGCCGGAGGAAACGGGTTGGTTTCCGGAAAAAATTACCCATGAACTGGATGCCGTGATCCTGGGCATGCACGCCCGGGCTGATAACCCCGAACTCAAGAGAGCGCAGGAACTGGGCATCAGGATATTTTCTTACCCGGAATATATCTATGAGCAAAGCAAAAATAAGCAGCGCGTGGTTATTGCAGGCAGTCATGGCAAAACCACCATTACCTCTATCATCCTGCATGTGCTTAGCCACCTTCAATATGAGGTAGACTATGTGATCGGGGCCAAAATTGCGGCACTGGATGGCCGGGTAAAACTCTCAGACAACCCTGTGATCGTCATTGAGGGCGACGAATACCTGAGTTCACCGATTGATCCCGTGCCTAAAATCCTCAAATATAAACACCACATCGGCCTGATCAGCGGCATTGCCTGGGATCATTACAACGTGTTTCCTACTATGGACGATTATGTACGGCAGTTTGACCTGTTTGCAGATTCTTCGCCCAAAGGAAGTACCCTGATCTTTTGTGAAGAAGACGACCTGGCCGCAGTGATAGGTCGCAAAGAGCGAACTGATGTGAACCGTATAGAGTACAGGGCGCATCCTCACAGGCTCGAAGACGGAGTGACGTATCTGGAAACTGCCGACGGAGAAGTACCCATCAGGTTGTTTGGTTACCACAATATGCAGAATATCAACGCGGCTTTGCAGGTGTGCAAGAAGATTGGTGTGGTAGAGCAAGAGTTTTACGAGGCGGTGCAGTCGTTTACCGGGGCCAGCAAGCGACTGGAATCTGTAGGCAAAAATGCACATACCTCTGCCTTCAAAGATTTTGCGCATGCCCCCTCCAAACTACAGGCTACTACGCGTGCCGTCAAAGAGCAGTTTCCACAGCGTACCTTGGTGGCCTGTATGGAGCTGCACACCTTCAGTAGCCTGAACAAAAATTTTATCGGCCAGTATCAGGATGCTTTGCAGGATGCTGACATTGGCATTGTATATTACAACCCGGAAGTGTCCAGGCACAAAAAACTGGACGTGCTCACCGACGATGACGTAAAAGAGGCGTTCAATCAACAGGACCTCATCGTGTTTAACGACAACCAACAGTTGCTGAATTATCTGAGGGGTATCGACTGGAAGGATAAAAACCTGCTGATGATGAGTTCCGGTACCTTTGGCGGCATCGATGTTGATCAGTTGGGAAAGGAAATAGCAAAAGAGTAAAGAAGATAGAAGTCAGAAGACTTATCTTCCGACTCCGGTCTGCTGACATAAAAGAATAAACCATGAATTTGAGCTTGAAACTAAAGAACCCGCTGGCATTTTTTGATCTGGAAACTACCGGTGTCAATGTGGTACACGACCGTATTGTGGAGCTGTCTATCGTCAAAATGTTGCCCAATGGGCAGGTGGAGGAAAAGACGATGAGGATCAACCCCGAGCGGCCCATCCCTGCCGAAACCAGCATGATTCATGGTATTTATGATGAAGATGTGAAAGATGCGCCTACCTTCAAATCGGTTGCCAGGTCACTGCACAAGTTTCTGGAAGGCTGCGACCTGGCCGGCTTCAATATTGTGCGGTTTGATGTGCCGCTACTGGTAGAGGAGTTTCTGCGGGTAGATATTGATTTCAGCATACATCATCGAAAGCTGGTAGACGCGCAGAAGATTTTTCACCTGATGGAAAAAAGAACGCTGTCGGCAGCCTATGCATTTTATTGTCAGAAAAATCTGGAAGATGCCCACAGCGCCGCCGCCGATACCAAAGCTACTATAGAAGTACTGGAAGCCCAGGTGCAGAAATACCTCGACCAGCCGGTGGTAGATACACAGGGCAATCACATAGGAAAAATTCAAAATAATGTAGATTCGCTGCATGAGGTATCTGTGACCAAAATGGTAGACCTTGCCGGTAGAATGGCATTCAACGATAAAGGTGTGGAAGTATTTAATTTTGGCAAACATAAAAACAAGCCCGTGCTTAAAGTGTTTGATATAGAGCCAGCCTACTACGATTGGATGATGAAAGGGGATTTCCCTCTGGATACCAAACGAAAGCTCACGGAAATCAAGCTCAGAAGTTTTAATTTGAAGTAGGTATTGAGTTTTGGGGATTAGGTATCAGATAAAACTTAATCTCTAATGCTTAAAAACTAACCCCCCAACACCTAAAACCCATAACCTAATCAACCATGTCAAAAACCATTATTGTCTCCAACAGGCTCCCCATTAAAATTGAGCGGGATGAAAAAAACGAACTAGAATACCATAGCAGCGCGGGTGGACTGGCTACCGGTCTTGGCTCCATCTACAAAGAGGGCAACAACCTCTGGATTGGCTGGCCGGGACTGTTGACCGAAGACGAGAACGAAAAAGCTGAGATCACGGAAGGCATACAAAAAGAAAGCATGTTTCCGGTATTTCTGACCGAAGAAGACATCCGCGACTTCTACGAAGGGTTCAGTAACGAAACTCTCTGGCCCAATTTTCACTATTTTATCCAGTATGCCATTTATGAACCGCATCTGTGGGAAGCTTACAAAAGGGTGAACCGCAAATTTGCCGATGAGATCATCAAAAAAGCTGATCCCGATGATACTCTCTGGATACACGATTATCAGCTGATGCTGGTACCTGATATGATTCGGCAGGAATACCCCAACGTGAGCATGGGCTTCTTTCTGCATATTCCTTTCCCTTCTTATGAAATATTCAGGCTGTTGCCCTGGCGCAAAGAAATTCTCCGGGGCGTGTTGGGTTCCGACCTGATTGGGTTCCATACCTACGACGATATGCGTCACTTCCTTAGTTCTACCAGCCGCCTGCTGGGTATCAGTAATTCTCAAGGGCGGCTCACGGTAAAAAACCGTGCTGTGATGGTAGATTCCTTTCCGATGGGTATCGACTACGATAAATACGCTGATACAGCCGCCTCGCCGGAAGTGCTGGAAAAAGAAGTGCAGTACCGCATCTCACTGGGCGACCAGCAGTTGATCTTGTCTATAGATCGCCTGGATTATTCCAAGGGGATTGCCCAGAGGCTGGAAGCTTTTGATGTGTTCTTTCAGCGTTACCCGGAATATCGCAACAAAATATCGCTGATCCTGGTTGTAGTACCTTCCCGCGACCAGGTGGGGCAGTACAAAGAACTCAAAGAAGACATTGAAGGACTGGTAGGCCGTATCAATGGAAAATATGGCCGGATCAACTGGACTCCCATTCACTTCTTCTACCGGTCTTTTCCGCTCACAGAGCTGTCTGCCTTCTATCGTATGGCCGATGTGGCACTGGTGACACCAATGCGCGACGGGATGAACCTGGTGTGTAAGGAGTTTGTGGCCAGCAAGACCAACAAAAAAGGAGTGCTCATTTTAAGTGAGATGTGTGGTGCCTCCAAAGAGCTTTCGGATGCGTTGCTGATCAACCCTAACGATCAGAATCAGATTGTGGAAGCGATCCGTGAGGCTCTGACCATGCCTGAAGAAGAGCAGATTCTGCATAACACCAATATGCAAAATTCCCTGAAGCGATACAATATTACGCACTGGGTAAACTTATTCATGACTAGCCTCAATAACATCAAGAAAACACAAAATAGTATGCAAACGCACAAACTGGACGAACGATCCCTGGAGAAAATGCTCGAAGAGTTTTCCAAAGCAGAAGAACGTGTTATCTTCCTGGATTACGACGGCACGCTGACAGGATTTGTAGATAATCCGCGGGAAGCCAAACCTGATGAGGAACTCAACAATATCATGCAGAATATTGTGAAAGACCCCAGAAACAAGGTGGTAGTCATCAGTGGCCGCGATAAAGACACGCTCAACGAATGGATGGGCAAGTATGCCGTAGACCTTATCGCCGAGCATGGTGTATGGATCAGAGAAAAAGGCAAAGACTGGCGCACTATTATTGCCATGAAGAATGATTGGAAAAAAGAGATACTACCGGTGCTGGAGTTGTATGTAAACCGTACACCCGGTTCTTTTATCGAAGAAAAAGACTACTCTCTGGTTTGGCACTACCGCAAGGTAGAAACCGGCTTGGGCGAACTCAGAACCCGCGAACTGACCAGCCACCTGAAATATATGGCTTCCAACAGCAACCTACAGGTGCTGGAAGGTGACAAAGTAGTGGAAATTAAAGACCGCGAAGTAAACAAAGGCCGCACCGCTACCAAATGGATGGAAGCCCACGACCATGATTTTGTGTTTGCCGTAGGCGATGACTCCACCGACGAAGATACGTTCAAGGCCATGCCCAAGGATGCCTACACCATCAAGGTAGGCAGTGCCTCTTCTGCTGCCAGGTTTAGTGTAGATAGTTACAAAGACGTACGTAATATCCTGAAAGCCATGATCGCTTATTGATGAACTGTTAGAAATGATGTGAGTTATATCAAACCTTCCTGGTTTCAAAGATCAGGAAGGTTTTTTTGATCGCTTATTTTCCAAACTACTTTCTTAAACCAGTCCTAACCCATAGGGTTTTGGTTTAGGTAACGCCAGTTGATTAGTTCAGATTTACAAATATCACAGTTTCTTCCCAAATTTTACCAGCACACTGCTTGCGATGTCGCCATTCAGGTAGAGGGCTGGATGATTCCCTTCAATCCCAGTAGGTACTTCTTGTGTATCAGCACCTCATGCTCCATAATTATGTTCGCACCCAACGATACTCTTCTATCGGAAGGAACGAACCATAGATCTCCGGGATAACTATCACTTACATACATCAATGAAAGGCCGCTGCCTATCTTAAAATTATAGGCTTTATCATTGCCAAACGGAGACACAAATACATTTCCATCCAGGTTCGTTGTAAATGTTTGCTGGTATATGCCATTGCCTCCACGCCCTAAACCCAGCAAAACAGAACCACTGATTATGCTGTTGTAGTTTTTGGTTACTTCACCCTCAAACTTTGCTGCCCATATATCACCCGTTCCCAGGAAGGAGACACCCATACCCACTTTTACATTGTCTATGGTTTGTGCCAGGCATATAAAGCCCATCAGGTTTGCTATGAGCAACAAAGCTATTCTCTTCATACCTCAGGATTATTAGCAGGTAAATTAAGTTCCTAACCCCTAAAACACATACCTCACAAAAGCCTCAATGGCTTCATACTCGGCGAACCCCAGATCATCGTAGGCTTTGGCAGTGCCACGGTTGCGGTCTTCTGCCCGTTGCCAAAACTCCCTTGGGTCGGAGCCGGGGAAAAGGGGACGATCTTTCTGAGATTGGTGTTTGAAAACAGCTCTGCGCTTGCGTATCAGCTCTATGGGACTGATAGGCACGGCCATTTCTATCTGGTGCACATCCCATTCATGCCATGCGCCACGGTAGAGCCACACATAGCATTCTTTGGCCCAGTCGTCGCTTTTTATTCTATCCAGTGCCTGCATCACGGCATTCAGACATACGCGGTGCGTACCGTGCGGGTCAGAAAGATCACCGGCAGCGTATATCTGGTGTGGCTGCACCTTCTTCAGCAAGTCCTCTGTAATCTTGATGTCTTCTTCGCTCAGTGGCTTTTTGCGCACTTTGCCTGTCTCGTAGAAAGGCATATCCATAAAGTGGATATTTTCATCCTTGATACCACAATAGCGGCAGGCTGCTTTGGCCTCTCCACGGCGTATCAGGCCCTTGAGCAGTTGTACCGGACGAGGGTCTGCCTGACCAGGTGCTTTATTTTCGGTAGCTTCCAGCACATCCTCGAACAGGGTATCTATTTTATCATCATGTAGGTTGAACACCTGCTTGAAGTCTTTGGCAAAGTCTGCAAAGCGTATGGCATCATCGTCAAATACCGCAATATTGCCTGATGTCTGGTAGGCAATATGCACTTCATGTCCCTGATCTACCAACCGAAGCAGGGTGCCGCCCATCGAGATCACATCATCATCGGGGTGAGGGCTGAAGATGAGCACACGCTTAGGGTAGGGTGTAGCACGTTCCGGACGCTGGCTATCGTCGGCATTGGGTTTGCCGCCTGGCCATCCGGTGATGGTATGTTGCAGTTCGTTGAATATCCTGATGTTGATATCATAGGCCGGGCCATGATCTGCGATCAGGTCGCTCATGCCATGCTCGTTGTAGTCTTCGGGCGTGAGCTTCAGGATGGGTTTGTCTATGACCCCGCACAGCCACACCACCGCTTTGCGGGTGAGCTTGTTGTCCCAGTTGCATGGGCCTACCAGCCACGGAGTTTTTACGCGGGTAAGCTCCTCAGCCGCTGCCTGATCGATGATGATATTGGCGTTGGGGTGGTTTTGCAGGAAGGTAGCCGGCACCTGATCGGTGATGGAGCCTTCCACTGCTTTTCTGATCACCTTAGCCTTGCCTTCGCCCCAGGCCATCAGGATGATCTGTTTTGCTTCCAGAATAGTGCTTACACCCATCGTGATGGCACGGCGGGGTACAAATTCTTCACCGAAGAAGTCGCTGGCTGCTGCCGTGCGGGTGATCTTGTCCAGCGTGATCAGTCGTGTGCGGGAGATCTGGCTGGAACCCGGCTCGTTGAACCCGATGTGGCCGGTGCCACCGATGCCCAGAATCTGTAGGTCTAGTCCTCCGGCTTCTTTTATTTTGTTTTCATAAGCCACACAGTATTCGCTGATCTGCTCAATGTCTATGGTACCATCAGGTACATGCGTATTGGCAGGATCAATATCAATATGGTCGAGGAGATACTCGCGCATGTAGCGCACATAGCTTTGCAAACTGTCAGGCTCTATCGGATAGTATTCGTCCAGGTTGAAGGTAATTACATTTTTGAAGCTTAGTCCTTCTTCTTTGTGCATACGCACTAGCTCGTCGTATACCTGCATAGGAGAGGAGCCGGTGGCAAGCCCCAGCACCGCATTCTTACCGGCTTTTTGCTTGCGAACGATCAGGTCGCGGATAGTTTTGGCTATTTGTACGGAAGCCATGCCTGCGTCTTCGTAGACAGCGGCAGGTATTTTTTCAAATTGTTTCTCTAGCGCCGTGGATTGATCCATGCTGTTATATTGGTTAGTGTTTTGTAAAAGTAGGCACATTTTCTTGAAACTTAAACGTTTCTATGATAAATCAGATAGCTAGTTTATCTATGATAATATAGATGTGTACGTTAACTCTTAAAACGTTATAAGGAGCTTCCGAAGAGGATAGCAGGTTGAAGATTAGATATTGCACTCGCTCTTTGTTAGTATGTTGGCATATCAGGATCAATTTCCTGTGCCCAGGCCAGGATACCGCCTGTAAGGTTATACAGATTGTTGAACCCCAAATGTTTCAGTTGTTCAATGGCTGGTGCACTGCGCTTTCCAGTGCGGCAATGAATAATCACCGGCCTGTCAGTGGCTATTTGGCTGGCAGCCTTTGTTATGTCTTTGAGTGGAATGAGTATGCCACCCAGGTTGGCAATATCATACTCGTAGGGTTGACGTACATCAATCAGCTGGAAATTACTTTTATTGCTAATCATCGTGTGAAGTTCCTGTACGCTGATCGCCTGCATACCTGCTGTTGCTGGCTGTTCAGCGGCCTTTAGGCCACAAAACATCTCGTAATCAATCAGGGTGGTCTGTGTTGGTTGTTCACCGGTGAGTGGGTTTGCGGGGTCTTTGTAGAATTTGAGTGTGCGCGACTCAAAAGAAAGCGTATCAAAGACAAAAAGCCGACCGGCCAGAGGTTCGCCTATACCGCTGATCACTTTGAGCACTTCGCTAGCCTGCAAGCTACCCATAATGCCGGGCAATACGCCAATGACACCTCCTTCTGCACAACTGGGTACTATGCCGGGTGGCGGTGGCTGTGGAAAGATATCGCGGTAGTTGGGGCCACGGCTGCCATCTTCGCAGAGATGGTTGAATACCGAAAGCTGCCCCTCAAACCGGAAGATAGCAGCATACACATTTACTTTGTTGAGCAGCACGCAGCCATCGTTCACCAGGTAGCGCGTAGGAAAGTTATCCGTGCCATCAGCCACGATGTCATAGTGGCGGATAATTTCCAGCGCATTGGTAGCCGTAAGCCGAGTAGGGTGGGTGATGATATGGACGTAAGGATTTTGTTTGCGCAGCCTCTCTGCCGCTGCCTCCACCTTGGGCCTGCCCACATCTTCTGTCGTAAAAAGCACCTGTCGTTGCAGGTTACTGTATTCCACCACATCGAAGTCTACCAGCCCAATAGTGCCCACGCCTGCTGCTGTCAGGTAGGAGAGAAGCGGAGCACCCAGTCCACCGGCACCCACCACCAGCACCCTGGCAGCTTTGAGCTTCTGCTGGCCTGCCATATTAAACTCCGGAATGATCAGGTGGCGGCTGTATCTTTCCAGCTCTGCCTTGCTGAAATTATGCATAAAGATGACTATCTTTCATAGAACCAAAGGTGTTTTCATACGATCATCTCTATCTCGAAATGTAACAACATCAAATTATCTGCTGTCAGAGGAATGCTGGTTATGGTTCTGCCATGTTTATCAGCAAATTCTACTTCATAAACCCCTGGATCTAACGTTTCTACTATTGTGCCTACTTGTCCTTTTATTAGCTTATCGTTTGGCATATCTTTCAATAAGGCTACCACATCTAGTAATTTTAGCGGTGCTTCGCTGGTAAGATTCTTTTTCATAGTTTATTTTACATAACAAGTTATCAGACGGGGGAAGTGCTCACTTGTTTTGATGATCCACCCCGTTCTAACAATGGCTTCTTTGTCTAAGTTACGAATTTTTATGTCTACTGTGTATCTTTTCCCATATTCATCCTCTCTTTCCATTATAACTCCACTTCTCGATATTTCTTCAAGGACAGCTTCTTTGAGAAGTTTTGCATCCTGATTTGTCAATCCTAAAGCAGCCTTAAATACGATAGCTTTTTCCTTTCCTACAGGATGAAACGAATTCAAACAATAATCTCTAAGTTTCTCTATAGCTATGAAAGCATGTTGGTGATTAGGTAGTAGAATCATTACTATTCAAACTTTTACTTTCTTTGTATATGGCTTTATAATCCTTGGGGGTGATTAACGCTTTGATGGCTTGTTTCTTATAATTACAGGCGTGCCAGTACGTTAACTAGATAAGGAACTCTATTTAGCTAACCCAAGTTATGGATCATCATTTTTATTTACTCCTGTGCTTTCATTTAACACGCACAAGTGGACACTTATGCTAGGTTGTTTTAAATAGATAAGGTGTTATCTGTCACTTGAGTTAATTATACGCATGGGGCAGATACATACACTACTTAAACCCACTACCAGCACCCTGGCAGCTTTGAGCTTTTGCTGGCCTGCCATATTAAACTCTGGAATGATCAGGTGGCGGCTATATCTTTCCAATTCTGCCTTGCTGAAATCTGTACGGGTATGATTTTTTTCTTCCATTTGTCTCACCGCTTGGAGTATACGTAATAATCTTTAAAGATTGATAAAGAACCTAACCTTATCTTTCCCAGTACCACCTATTCTTCTGTAAAACCTGATAGCAGGTTCGTTAAAAACTGGTGTCTGCCATTGGATGTTATACTTTGTAGTGCATAGATTTGGGGGTCCGATATGAACTGGATTTATTATAATAAACTGCTGTTCATCCCCCTTGCCCCCTTTGAAGGCTAGTGTTTATACATATCTTTGTCAGGAGCTAAAAGCCAACCTGCCAGCATACTTTCAAAACGTTTTAAGCCTCTGGTGAAGGTAATCACGCCAGGTGGTCTTTGGCTTTGATAGCCTTTCCACCCCCCTAACCTGGCAATAATCCAGGAGGCCCAGGCTAAGTCACTTTCCTGATAAGGATTCTTGTGTTTAGCTGTTTGACCTTCCAGACCAACTAAGAGCACTTTTAGAAAGGCTTGTTGTACTACACTAAAGCCTACGGCTATGGGCTGTGTACTTGTGGCTGACCTGGCTTGTCTAAGTTGCATGACCAGCAGCGCACTTTTCATAGCAATCACGCCTAACTTTCTCAGGCTGTAGCCTTGCTCTAACTCTGAGGCTTCCAAGTTGAAGCCCTCTGATTTGAGCAGACGGAAATAGTCCTCTATGATCCATCGCAGGCTATACCAATGCACCATCTGCAAAGCTTGCTCAAAACAACTAACCGGATGGGTAGTGAGCAGATTCCACTCCACAGGCTTTTCTTTGCCTGCACTCTGAGGAGTTTCTTTACCCTGTACCAAATATAAGGTTACATTTTTAGGATAGACCTTGGCATGGGGGTTGTTGTCCGGGCGCAGCAGTTTTACTTGCACAAAGCGTACTTGCATCTCAACGTTGCGCTGCTTTCGCTTACCAGGTAAACCCGGCAACAGAAAACTATACCCTCCACAGGCTGGCTGCTGGTCAGCATAGTCATAGAGCTTATGCTTTTCTCCTTGCATGGTCTCTATCAGACGGTTCACCCGGCTGCGGATAAGCAAGTGAGTGCGCTCATCGGGCACCCTGACAAAACTGTCATATATATCCCCTTCCCGATCCTGCACGAAAGTAACCTCACGGGCCTGCTGTAAACAAGGTTGGCTCGCCTGGCAAGCTTTTATCCAGCGATAAGTCTCTTTTTTTTCTATGGGTAGCGGTGCTGTTGGCTTCTCTTGCCCTGCTGCCCGTATCCACAACTGCACATCGCTCAAGCCTAATACGCTGCCTTGCTGAGCATCTATGACCAGGCTGCAATGAGCAAAGTAGCCTATATCTTGGTTGTTGCCTACCAAACCCAAGCCACTCTCAGCTTGGATCAAGCCTTGATGAGAAGCATAGTTGATCTCTGTGCTATCTTGCAGCACCAGCACATCTTTGCCTGCCACCTGACCCCTGCATTGGCTCTGTGCCTGCTCTATCAAAGCACCTTCTCTCACTTTATCATTACCCAAATAACGATAAAAACTCATCAACTCTGACCAGTTATCACTGAGCCTGTTGATGACTATGGTTTGTTTTTCGGCTATCTTATGCTCCAATTGAACCCCCTTTTTTCCAGCCGCTTGTCTCCATGAAGGCTGGTGGTTTTTCTTCCTGATGTCTTTGTCTCTATCATCTTCTGCTTGTTTATGTCTTTCCTTTCTTTATCTTAACACCAACACTACTTTATTCCTCTCAGACTTATGTATAAACACTAGCCTTCAAAGGGGGGCAAGGGGGATGAACAGCAGTTTATTATAATAAATCCAGTTCATATCGGACTCCCAAATCTATGCACTACAAAGTATAAAAGTCGCACAAACCTGTCACATGTAAGGATTACCCCACAATGCTACCGCTTATATTCAATTAAATAGGACAGGAAGATATACATTGCTATAGATTTTTTACATCTATACTATGCGTTTATCCGGTCTTCTTTTATTACACATTTTCACACTGACGAAACTCTGCGCTCAGGTACCTAAAGCAGATTTTAGTACTTCAAAAGTAAGCTATTGCCAGGGTGAAGCTGTCATTTTAGAGAATAAGAGCGAGTTCGCTGATAGCTATGCGTGGGATTTTTGTACAGGGGATCTGGAAAACGCGCTGTTATACAAAGGGAACATCAATAAGATTTCTTCACCCTACGATATTTCTATTCACAAAGAAAATGACATTTGGTATGCCTTTGTGGTAAACCGCAAAAGTATTGTGTATAGAATCGTACTAGGCGAAAAGCTCAACAGGATTAATACAGCAAATCTTACGGCGGAAGCCATACTCAATGAAAATATACTATTCAAGGAACTTACGGCTATTGAAATTATTAAAGAGGGGAACAAATGGTACGGATTCCTAGTGTCAGATGGTAATCACAAGCTGTATCGCGTAGATTTCGGCACATCTCTTTTAAATACTCCGCAAGTGCATGAAATTCTTAACGAGACTTTCCTTAATCAGCCTTTTGACATCGCTGTTATCCAGGAAAAAGATACAACAATTGCCTTGGTGACAAATTATCTTGGTGGTAAACTCACAGAAGTTAAGTTTGGTAATTCTGTAACCAACATTCCTGTAGTTAAGAACCATAGCGTTGCCGGGAATATGATTAATATAGAAGCTACTAAGATTAGCGGAAAGTGGTATGGTTTGATTAGTAAATGGAGTAATAAAACGTTACATCAGTTTACATACAGTAATAGCCTAAACGATAATCCTGCATTTTCGCTCCTTACTACTGCCTCATTTAACGAAAATGTTATAGGGTTGGAATTTGCGCAGGAAGCTGACAGTACTTATGCTTTCGTACAAGCATTGAATGGTAATCTCTATAGATTAGATTACAACCAGACTACTGTCAACCAAGTAAATAGTCTAGGAAATATAGGGGGAAAGCTTTCAGGATATAGTATTAGCTTGACACATATATCAGAAGAAAGCGAGCAGTATTTATGGGTAAATAATTATACTGCTGGTCGCATTGACTGGTTACAGTTTGAAGATATTTGCGCTACAGATTTGTCATATAGTAAAGAAAAAGAACCTAAGAATGTAAGATATAATGAGGCAGGAAATCACAAGGTGATTTTAAGAGCATATAACGAAGTTGGTAAGAAAAGCGAAGTTATGAAGGAGATAGGAGTTTCTTATAATAGTGCTCCTGTAGTAGATATTGTGTCAGATAATGTATTGTGTATCAATTCTATAGTCGCTTTTTCTGGTATCAACCGTTCTCATGTTGAAAATAATGTAACGGCTTGGTCTTGGAACTTCGGTGATGGTACTACTGCTACGAGTCAAGAAGTTACTCATCAATACTCCATCCCCGGCACCTACACCATCACTTTAGAAGTACAATCCATCAACGGCTGCTCCAACCGCATCACCAAAGAAATCACCATCTACGATCCACCGGCGCCGGGCTTTACCTCTCCGACAGGTACTATTTGCACCAATGGAGAAGTAAGCTTTACCAATCAAACCGATACTCAGGGAGCAGATGATCTGGTCAGCTATCACTGGGATTTCAATGGAGAGGGGAGTAGTACAGAAGCTAATCCCACGTATGTATTTAGCAGTGGGGGAGCCAAGGCGGTCACCCTTACGGCCAGTATACCGGGTTGTAGTGAGAGCTTTAGCCAGACGATCAACGTGGAGCAGGGTCCGGTGGTGGGCTTTGAGGTGCCGTATGTGTGTGAGGGCAGGGAGGTGCAGTTTGCCAATACTACCACAGGCACAGGCATCACAGCCTACAACTGGGACTTTGGGGATGGAGGCACCTACACTTCTGCCACGGCTACCGATCCTTTCTATACCTATCAAACATCGGGCACCTACACCGTCACGCTGACAGTTGGCAATGCCCTGGGGTGTAATAATGTCTTTTCCCGGCAGGTAGCAGTGTATACGCAGCCGGTGGCAGATTTTTTAGCAGAAGTAGCCTGCGTGGGAATACCGATGCAGCTGACCGATCAGAGCACATCAGGTACCACATCCAACATCATCCAGTGGCGGTGGGATTTTGGCGACGGCAAAGGGGTAGCCAATGTGCGTAATCCTGTGTATACGTATCAGCAGCCCGGCACCTACCAGGTACGGCTGGAGGTGACGAGCAGTGCAGGATGTATCGGCGAGGTGGTCAAAGAGATTACGGTGGCAACGCCGGTAACCGCAGATTTTACCTATACTTTGCAGTGCCATGCAGAAAATAACAATGCCTATACCCTACAGTTGCAGGATGCTTCCGTGGCCTCCACCGGCAACCGCATCACCCAATGGTTGTGGACAGTCAACGGTGAGAGCTTTACCACACCGCAGGTGAACTATACCTTTGATGGGCCAGGAACCTATGATATAACGCTGACAGCCACCGCAGCTTCTGCCTGTAGCGATGCCATCACCAAAACGGTGGAGATATTCACGCCCCCCGCCGTAGCTTTTACTTATGAGCCTGCCTGTGCCAGTGAGGCGGTAGTGTTTACCAATACAACCAGCGATGGGTCGGACGCCGATGCGATTAACCCCATCGCTGATTCAGTTACCAGATACACCTGGGATTTTGGGGGCGTGGGCACTTCTTTTGAAGTAAATCCCCAATTTGCTTTTAATAAAGCAGGCACGTATCCGGTGCGCCTGACGGTGCATACCAAAGATGGCTGTGCCTACCGGCAGGTGCAGCAGGTAGAAGTGCCAGCGCAGCCACAGGCAAAGTTCCGGCCTTCTACCACACGAGGAGCTTATCCGCTGACGGTGCAATTTGACAACCAGAGCATACAGTATAGCCAGCACATATGGGTCATCAACGGAGATACGCTGAAAGGACAAAGTCCTGACTATACTTTCACCGCAGCCGGGCAGTACGAGGCATGGCTGACGGTAGCTAATGAACTGGGGTGCTCTCATACTACGAGCCAGCAAATTATCGTGGTAGAGCCGGTATGGAATGTGGTACTGGAAAATGTGCTGGTCACGGTGTCAGAAGATGGCGGGAGCTACCAGTTGATACTGACCGTGCGCAATGCCGGTACGCTGGTGGTGGAAGGCTTCCCGGTCAATGTTAGGGTGGATCAGCTCATAGCACTGAATGAACATTTCGGAGGGCAGATAGCACCCGGTGAGAGGATCAACTACGTGGTGCCCTTTACGCTGTCTGCCAACCTGAACGCTCAGGTGTCTTTTCTCTGTGTCACGCTGCAAGATAAGCCCGGAGCATCGCCGGATGTATCTGCCAACGACAATCGTATGTGTATCAATCTGAAAGATGCCTACAGCAGCTTAGCCCCTTATCCCAATCCCGTGAAAGGCCAGATGTACCTATCGCTCATACTCAATGAAGCTGCCGCAGTGGATATTCAGGTAGAAGATAGCCGGGGAAGCCAGGTGAAAGGCCAACACTACACTGAAACCCGCAAAGGGCTGAATATCTTCAACGTGGATATGTCTACCCTGGCCAACGGCTTATACCTGATACACATGCGGTTTGCAGGTCATGCCAAAACCTACCGGGTAGTGGTACAGCATTGATATGCAGACGCAGGGTCTCCGCGAGGGGTTCTGCGAACTGTCCAGCAGGGTCTCCGTGAGGGGCTCTGCGACACTGAATTTTATACCACGGGTCTCCGCTACTGCATAGCAGGGTCTCCGCGAGGGACCCTGCGACACTGACGATAGCACTATGGCAATTAAAACAAAGCATTCAAGCATCTACAGCATGTACTTTTGTACATTCACCTGTTATCAATGGCTTAACTTATTTGAGATTACAAACAGCTATGATCTGGTATACAAGTGGTTTGACTATCTCAAAGAAAAAAAGCTGGCTGAAGTAGTAGCGTATGTTATCATGCCCAACCATGTACACTGCATTTTATACTTCCCACATGATCAGTTTGACCTGAATAAGATCATTGGTAATGCCAAGCGGTTTATGGCTTATGAAATTGTTAAACGACTGAATAGACTTGATTTGCAACACACACTACAAAAACTTCGGAATGGACTTAATGCAATAGAACTGTCCAAAGGACAAAAACTATATTACAGTACATTTGCCCTAAAGTGGGCTGTGAGACACAGCCCACGGCTTCCATACCCCGGTTTGTGCGGGGCACCCCGTGCCGCCGTGGCCCGGTCCCACAAACCGGAAATGTACCGTAGTATAGGAAAAAGGTTGTATATGTCTTTTCTGTGAGCTATACGGGCGAGTTCAACTACATTGTTTTCAAAAATAAAGCCTATCCGATAATTGCCCACTTACGCCAATGCTGTTAAATACTGAGCACTTTTTAATTGATAGCCGAGGAAGCCGGGTAAAAAAACCATCACTACACTGAAACCCGCAAAGGGCTGAATATCTTCAATGTGAATATGTATACATTGGCCGACCCTTGCTGGACCAGAATGTTATGAAGCTTAAGTTCCATGTATATTAATCCTGAGGCCCATAGCCATAGAATGAATCTAGCATACACCACCATGCCGAGCGATCAAAGTCAGAATGTTCACAGTGCCAGGTATTCAAAACTGTGAACCGTGAACATAGAACTATAAATTAAACAAGTAAAGAGTTACCCGTCATCTCGGCAGGTTTTTCAATGCCCATAAGTGCCAGAATAGTGGGGGAAATGTCGCCCAGCTTGCCGTCTTTGAGTTTGCCTTTGTAGTCATCATCCACCAATATGCAGGGCACCAGCACGGTGGTATGCTGTGTGTGCGGGGAGCCATCGGGGTTTTTCATGCGGTCGGCATTTCCGTGGTCAGCAATGACGATGGTGGCATAACCATTTTCCCGTGCAGCGGTGATCACGTCTTTGGCACACTTGTCTACGGTTTCGCAGGCTTTTACGGCTGCTTCAAACACGCCGGTGTGCCCCACCATATCGGGGTTGGCGAAGTTGAGACATACAAAATCTACTTCCTGCTTCTTTAGCTCCGGCACAATCGCGTCGCGGATGTCGTAGGCACTCATTTCGGGTTGCAAGTCGTAGGTGGCTACTTTGGGTGAGGGACTCATGATGCGCTTTTCACCTTCAAACTCTTCCTCACGTCCGCAGTTGAAAAAGAACGTGACGTGCGGGTATTTCTCTGTTTCGGCTATGCGTATCTGCTTCTTGCCGTTTTTGCTCAATATCTCGCCCATCGTTTTGTCAATCGGCTTGTTGTCAAACAGAATATCGATGCCTTCAAAGGAGTCGTCGTACATCGTCATGGTGATGTAACGCAGATCCAGTGGTTTCATGTTTTGCTCCGGAAATGTCTGCTGCGTCAGTGCTTCGGTGAGCTGGCGGCCACGGTCGGTGCGGAAGTTGAAGCAAATCACTACATCTTTGTCTTCAAGCTTAGCCACCGGAGTGCCGGCCACCGGAGTGCCGGCCACCGGAGTGCCGGTCACCGGACTGCCGGCCACCGGACTGCCGGCCACCGGACTGCCATTCCGGGTCACTATAATGGGTTTGATAAACTCATCGGTTACGCCTTCTTCGTACGATTGCTGTACGCCTTGTATGGCATCCGTCACCTGTTTGCCCTCGCCATGCACCATCGCATCGTAGGCCAGCTTGGTGCGTTCCCAGCGTTTGTCGCGGTCCATGGCATAGTAACGACCCACTACGGTGGCTACTTTGCCGGTGGTTTTTTGCATGTGCGCCTGCAAGTCCTGTAGGTAGCCTACACCACCTTTGGGGTCGGTATCGCGCCCGTCGGTAAAGGCGTGGACAAATACATCATGCAGGCCAGCATTAGCCGCTGCCGTACACAGCCCTTTGATATGATCGATGTGCGAGTGTACGCCGCCATCGGATAACAGGCCAATGAAGTGTACTTTCTTGTGCTGGTCTTTGGCGTACTGGAAAGCGTCGATGAGTACCTGGTTTTTGTCCAGTGCGCCTTCTTCCACTGCTACATTAATCTTTTCCAGCATCTGGTAGACAGTGCGCCCGGCTCCCAGATTCATATGCCCTACTTCGGAGTTGCCCATTTGCCCGACAGGCAATCCAACAGCTTTGCCGGAAGCTTCCAGCTTGCTGTGAGGATATTGGATGTACAAAGAATCTATAAAAGGAGTATTGGCCTGGTCTACGGCAGACACTTTAGGATCGTCGGCGATGCCCCAGCCGTCCAGTATCATTAAAATTGCTTTCTTGTTCATGATCTCATAGGTATATTGGATATTACAGCAACCTTAATTAAATTATGGCATAAAACAAAAGCTATGGAAAAGTTTGAGATCAGTTTGGATGCTTTGGGACGTTTGTCGGAGACAGAATTTTTTCACTTTTGTCAGGAAAACAGCCACTTGCGTATAGAAAAAGATGCTACAGGAAAAATTATTATTATGTCGCCAACAGGAAGCAAATCAGGAAACCGTAATTTTAACCTAAGCATAGAACTAGGCATTTGGAATCGGCAACACCGGAGAGGGTATTTGTTTGACTCATCGGCTGGTTTTACATTGCCTAATAGTGCCACCCGCTCGCCAGATGTGTCTTTTGTGCTCAAAGATAAGTGGGAAGCTTTAACAGAAGAGCAGCAGGAAGGGTTCGCTCCTGTCTGCCCGGATTTTGTCGTTGAGCTAAAGTCTAAGACTGATCAACTCAAAGGTTTGCAGCAGAAGATGGAAGAATACATCAGCAATGGAGCCTCCTTTGGCTGGCTGATCGACCCTTATAAGAAGCAAGTCTATATCTACGATCAGGCAGACCCGCAAAGCTTTGAGCTTTTTGAGCAGTTCGGACAACCTTTGCAGGGCAGGTATTTTATGGATGATTTTGCGGTGGTGTTGGAAGAAGTGTTATATTAGTATTAAAAAAGAAGAAGCATATGTCAGTAGTAGCCAGACATCATTTTGCGGTAGAGGATTATCATCTCATGGCAAAATCAGGTATTCTGACAGAAGATGACAGGGTAGAACTAATCAAAGGAGAAATTGTCGCTATGAGTCCTATAGGTATCAGGCACATGTCGTGTGTCAATCGTTTAAATATGTGGTTAGCACCTCTTTTGGCTGGCAAAGCTATTGTCAGTGTGCAAAATTCTTTTAGGATCAACAATTATTCTGAATCACAGCCTGATGTTACTTTATTCAGGCACCGAGATGATTTCTATGCGCAGGAATTACCTAAGATACAAGATGCGTTGCTGGTCATTGAAGTATCAGACACCACCTTAAAATATGATAGGAAAGTGAAACTGCCTTTGTATGCCAAAGCTGGTATTTCAGAAGTATGGATTGTCAATATTGCAGCTCTGGAAAGGTATACAAAGCCTGCTGATGGAAAGTACACGGAAAAGCAAGTGCTGCAAAGTGGTGCTTCTGCTTCAGTTCTGGATATTACTGTTCCTGTTAAAAATATCTTGGGATAATCGATGGAGACTTTCCAAATCTCTAAGATTTAGAAAGTCTAATGTTTCATTATTCATCTTCTTCCAGGGTTTCATAAAATAGCTGTAATTCATCAGCCGTAAGCTCCGTCTCTTCGTCGTCTTCCACTCGAAGCACCTCAAAATCATTGCGCCGGATGATCTTTTCTACGTCGTCTTCTTCCAGGTAACCATAATCTTCTGAGTAGAAGCTTTCGTGTTCCCACTCTTTGTTGAGCTTTTCTACGGCCAGATCCCGGACATCGGCAGCCCTGAATGTGTGAATAATGTCGACCTGGATAATGCCGTGCTCCTGGTGCTTAATTTCGGCAGGAGTGATAATTACAAACGTGTCCATAGTTCCTTACACTTGAGGTTTGCTGTTGATTGGTTTATCGTTGAGAGATTGATTTGCATGAAAATAGGCACAAATATGGCTCAATACACATACTTTGCACTTCGGATGGCTCCATGTGCATACTTGCTGACCGTGTTTGAAAAACAGTTTGTGATAATTGAGTAATGCTTCTGCATTACGGGGTAATAGGGTTAATAAAACAGTATGTGCTTTGGCCTGGTTCGTCTTCTGGTTAATGATGCCCAGCCGCTGTGAAACCCGGTGCACATGCGTATCTACAGGCAATACCGGTTTGCGAAAGGTGAACAATAACAAAAAGGTGGCCGTTTTGTGTCCAACACCCGGCAAAGCCATCAGCCAGTTCAATGATTCCTCTACTGGTGTGTCTGCCAGAAAAGACAGGTCAAAATTCCCTCGCTCACTTTTTATCTGCTTGAGCACCTGCTTGATGCGCGGTGCCTTCACTTCAGGATAATTAGAAGTGGCAATGGCTGCCGTCAGCGCATCTACCGGAGCTTCCATAATGCCTTCCCAGGAACCAAACTCCGCCCACATTTTGTCAAAAGCGGCACGTTCGTTAGCGTAGTTGGTACGCTGCGATAATATAGTAGCAATGAGTTGATCTATGGCTTTGCGGTCTGAAAACCAGGTCTGCCTGCCAAACTGTGCTTCCAGCAGATTGATAGCTACTTTCACTTTTTCGTTTGCATATTCCATCACACCAACAACCAGGATGCGACGAAGTAGTTTGCTTGTAAATAAATAAATTCTTGCTGGGTATTTAAAAAAACAAGGCAAATTCTCACTTTCCGATATTCATCCTTGTATATTTGACAATTTTAAGACAAACCCTAACGATTAACACAATGAAAGTAGCTGTTGTAGGTGCTACCGGACTGGTAGGCAGCGAGATACTGACAGTGCTGGAAGAAAGAAATTTTCCGGTAGAGGAGCTTTTCCCTGTAGCTTCCGCAAAATCCGTAGGCAAAGAGATCACCTTCAAAGGTAAGCAATACAAGGTGGTGAGCGCAGCAGATGCCATTGCCGCCAGACCGGATATTGCTATTTTCTCTGCCGGTGGCTCCACCTCCCTGGAACTTGCCCCTAAGTTTGCCGAAGCAGGCATCACCGTGGTAGATAATTCATCTGCCTGGAGGATGAACCCGGCATACAAACTCATCGTACCCGAAATTAATGCCGATGTGCTGGAAGAAGACGATAAGATCATCGCCAACCCCAACTGCTCTACCATCCAGATGGTAGTGGCACTGGCTCCGTTGCACAAAAAGTACAAAGTAAAAAGGATCGTGGTGTCTACCTATCAGTCGGTGACAGGCACCGGAAAAGCGGCGGTAGACCAGCTCAACAACGAGCGCGCAGGTAAGGAAGGCCCCAAAGTATACCCGCACCCAATTGACATGAATATTCTGCCGCACATCGATGTGTTCCTGGATAATGGCTATACCAAAGAAGAAATGAAAATGGTGAACGAAACCAAAAAGATCTTCGGCGACAATAGCATTCAGGTGACAGCCACTACTGTGAGAGTGCCTGCAATAGGTGGTCATTCTGAGGCGGTGAACGTGGAGTTTGCTCATGAATATGATCTGGCAGAAGTTCGCCAATTATTATCTGAGACACCAGGCATAATAATACAGGATGATGTGAAAAACAACCTGTACCCAATGCCCATCACCGCTCATGGCAGAGATGAAGTGTTTGTAGGCCGGTTGCGCAGGGATGAAACCCAGCCCAAGACGCTGAACATGTGGATTGTGGCAGACAACCTGCGCAAAGGTGCTGCCACCAATGCTGTGCAAATCGCAGAGTACCTATTAGAGAAAAGCGCGGTGCAACATTGATCGGTCTACTCTACACACCGGAAGTTCAACAGTTTATCAGGGATCATGCACATCATGATCCCTTTCAGTTGGTACTGCAAGCCAGCCAGTATCCTGGTTTGCCCATCAAGGCCATTGCAGCGCAGATACGCGCCCGCCAGAAAGCAAAACTCAAGCTTCCGGAATGGTATCAGCAGGAAGGTGTCGTGTTTCCAGCCTTACTTTCCGTAGAACAATGTTCTTCTGAAATTACCGCCCGCTACAAAAGTACCCTGCTACAGGGCCAGCACCTCATTGACCTGACCGGTGGCATGGGCGTAGATACGTATTATATGAGCCATGCATTTGCTCATACGGATTATGTAGAGCAGAACATGGCATTGACTGAGGTGACAGCCTATAATTTTGGCATATTGCAAGAAAATAGCAATAGGTTTAAACTTATTGCTGTGCATAACCTTCCTGCTGAGCAATTTTTACAGAAAATGACCAAGTCGGCAGACTGTATTTTTATTGATCCTGCCCGCCGTGATGAACATACGCATAAAGTATTCAGGCTGGAAGATTGTACGCCCAATGTGGTGGCACTGAAAGAAAAGCTGCTGGCAAAAGCACAAAACGTATTGATCAAAACTTCACCCATGCTGGATATTGATGCGGCGATCGGCGAACTTGAGCAGGTTTATCAGGTGCATGTGGTGGCAGTAAACAATGAATGCAAAGAAGTCATTTACTGGCTAAAGCAAGCAGTGATCGGAGAGCCTGAAATCGTGACGGTCAACTTTCAGGGAGACAGGCAGCAGTTTTTTCAGTATAACAGAAGCCGGGAGGCAGCAACAACCGTTACTTTTTCTGCTCCTCTGTTATATCTTTATGAACCCAATGTGGCAATACTGAAAGCAGGTGCTTTCAAATCTGTGGCGCAGGCATATGGTGTATACAAACTGCATTCGCATACGCATCTTTATACCTCGGCGCAACGAGTACCGGATTTTCCCGGACGTACCTTTCGCTGTGAGGCCGTCACGGCTTACAACCGCAAAGCGGTACAGAAAGCCTTGTCCGTCAAGAAAGCGCATCTGACTACACGCAATTTCCCGGCATCTGTGCAGGAAGCCAGGAAAAAACTGGGGCTGGCTGATGGAGGAGATTATTATTTATTTCTGGCCACCTTCGATGACAAGCCACAGGTAATTATCACGCAGAAAGTATCTGAGGTGAAAAAATAGAAGAGATTAAGCAGCACAACTTATGATGTTTTATCACTGATTTCCAGGGCAGCATGTTATATTTACTCCACTGTTAGCGCAATATAGTAGCCACTGTGGTTGCGGATGTTGATCACCCGGCCATCATCAAATAGCAGGTATTGCCCGCGAATGCCGGAGAGATTGCCTGAGATCTCCGGATTCTTGTCCAGCGACAGGCTTTTTACCTTTGCAGGATACTGCTCCACCGGATAGTTGATCTCTGTGACACTTTCATCAACCAGATAATACTCTTGCAAGTCTGCTGGCAACTGCTCTGCCACCTGTTGGCTAAACGTTTTAAGGTTCAGATCGCTTGCCTTGTCGGTAAGCATATTGCGCCAGTTGGTTTTGTCAGTAAAATGGCTTTTAAGTGCCACCTCAGTCTTGCCTGCCAGGTAGCGATAGGGAAACTCTGCAATGGCAATGGCCTTGCGTGCTCCCTGGTCTATCCAGCGCGTAGGCACCTGCGTATTACGCGTGACACCTACTTTGATTGCATCGGTTTGTGCCAGGTACACGATGTGTGGCTGCAAATGATGCTTTTTTTCCCAGGCTACATCGCGGCCTTCACCCAGGTGCGCTCTGCATAGCTCCGGACGGATAATGCATTCCGCATTTTGCGGTGCCTTGATAAAACAGGGATAACAGAAACCTTGTCCGAAAGATTTTTTTGTCAGTCGCCCACAATTAATACAATTGATGCGCCCGTGAAAAGACAGGGTAATGGGTGTGCCCACCAGCTTATTCATATCCACCGGGGCTTCATTAAGCGTTAATGTGTATTGAACCGGCGAGGCCAGCGCAGTGCTCATTTTATGTAAATTACCTTCAAAGGTGATCATAGGCATTGTGTATTTATGTGGAAGTCTGGAGTTGGCAGTCCGAAGTTTTTTAGGCTCCGGTCTTTTGACTTCCGTCTTCGGTCTCCCAAATTTACGCATAATAATCAGAGCATGACACGAACATTTGCCTGCCTTTTGGTTATATCCATAAAGCCTTGGAGTATGACTAAGACGAAATCTATCAGTATTTTGGGTTGTGGCTGGCTAGGGCTGCCCCTGGCAAAAGCATTTGTACAGAAAAAATGGCATGTCAGAGGGTCTACCACGCACGCCGATAAGTTGCCACTGCTGAAGGAGAATCACATTGAGCCTTATCTGATTCGTGTGAGTCCTGATCAGCATGACGATATGGACGCCGCATTTTTTGACAGCGAAGTGTTCATCATTAATATTCCGCCGGGCAGAAAGAATCCTGATGTAGCCAAGCGATATCCGCAGCAGATGCAGTCTGTAGCCAGGGCAGCTGCTCATGGGAATGTGAAGAAGATACTATTCGTCAGTTCTACCTCTGTCTACCCTAACCTAAACCGTGAGGTGACGGAAGATGATGCACACATGCCCGATAAAGAGAATGGCAGGGCCGTGTGGCAGGCAGAGCAGGTATTTTTGAATCATCCTAATTTTCAGACGACTATAGTACGCTTCTGTGGCTTGTATGGGCCTGAACGCAATCCGGGCAGATTTCTGGCAGGTAAAACCCTGAAAACTTCGGGAGATGCCGGTGTAAATCTGATCCATTTGCAAGACTGTCTGGCGATCATCATCCGGCTGGTAGAAGAAGGGGTGTGGGGCGAAGTTTTCAATGCCTGCGCGGATGCACACCCGTCAAAAAGTACTTATTACCAAAAGGTAGCCCGGGAAGCCGGACTGGATGCACCTGTTTTCACCCATGAAGAGCCTGAATCTTTCAAACTCGTCAACAGTCATAAGCTGAAAAAAAGGTTAAACTATCAGTTTGTCCATCCTGATCCTTTGAAGTCTACATAATTACACACAAATTCGGCGTATGATACTTCATTTGCATACTGCCTTTCGGTGTGTTACGCCGCCGGAAGCAGGCCATTTGCTTCCCTGGGAAAATACTGATCTAATAGAACAAGAGATCAGGCGTTATCTGGTATAGTTATTTTTTGGCTGCCTGCTTTTCCAGGTCGAAGAGGTCGTTGAGCACGTCGATGAGGGTTTCTGCCTCGCCACGTTTGCAGGCTGCTTTGAGTTGTAGCACCGGCAGTTTGATGATCTTCTGCATCATGCCTTTGGTGATCTTGTCGATGTGTTTGGCTTCTTTGTCGCTCACATTTTTCAGATGCCGGGCAATTTCTTCCTGCCGGATTTGTTCGAGCACATTTTTCAGCCGATGGATGGTGGGAGAGACCGCCATTTCCTGTGCCCATTCCTTCATACCGGATATGGCCTCGGCAATGATGGCCTGTACCTGCGGCACAGCCTCCAGGCGACGTTGCAAGGCTTTGTTGGCCTTGTTCTTAATCTCATCAATATTATACACCAAAGCTCCGGGAATCTCCTCAATAGCAGCTTCCACACTTCGGGGTACTGAAAGGTCGATGAAGTATTTATAAGAAAGCAGATTGCTTTCCGATAATAGCTTTTTGGTGATCAGAGGCTGAGGCATGGAGACCGAAGATACAATAATATCGGCTTCATTAATAGCCTCATACACTTTGCTGAACGGACGGGTCTGAAACTGATACAAGCTGGCAAGCGCATCTGCTTTTTTCTGCGTACGGTTAACAATGGTCACTTGCAAGCGGCTATTCTCCGTATCGCCCAGGTTCTTGCATACATCTGCACCAATTTCTCCCAACCCTATCAGTAGCACTTTGGGGTTGACCAGTTCCGTAGCCAAATCTTTGACCAGTTCAGAGGCAGCATAAGAGACGGAAGCAGCTCCATCGCGGAAGGCTGTTTCCTGCACTACCCGTTTGTTGGTAAAAAAGATCGTATGCATCAGGCGGTGCAGAAAAGGCCCTGCCATGTCTTCATCTGCCGAAGCCTGATAAGCACGTTTTACCTGGTTGGTGATCTGCATATCGCCTACTACCTGAGCTTCCAGGCCCATAGCCACATCAAACAGGTGCTGCATCGCCTCCTGATGGTCGTGGATTTTGTAGAAATACTTGTTGAATTCTGCTGCATCCTCAATATTCCGCGTAATGGCCAGTAGCTTGATGATATCTTCATCCAGAGGGTGCCGGGCAGCATAGTATATCTCCGTGCGGTTGCAGGTAGAAAGGATTAGTACATCCTGCGCCTCGGTGTAATCCTTTAGCTGGCGAAGCAACAATACGGTTTCTTCGCTGCTCAAAGCAGCCTGCTCCCTGATAGCAAGAGGGCTGTTTTTATAAGTAAGTATTAAAGATTTAAAAAGACGATGCATAGAACATTCATTCAACACGCAAAACTAATAGCTAACCCTGATACAAAAAAATGGGAAATGGATTATTTCCTGTTATTTATAAATGTTACAAATAGCTGCACTCTTATTTGTACATTCATTTGTTGAACATGCCGGTACCTGGCAAAAGTTCATCAAAAGCTATGTCTAAACACTATTTTCAAATTTCAGTTGAGCAGAGATATAAACGTAAGCAATTATCTGCAACAACTCACCTCTTTTGAACCGCCATTTATATGCGTATTGTACTAAAAACCAACGTCAATGAAGATTATCGATCAGTGATGCAACAGTTTGACAAGACCCTTTTTGAAAAACTAAGCCCTCCCTTTCCACCGGTAAAGCTGCTGCGGTTTGATGGCAGCAAAAGAGGAGATATGGTATCCATGCAACTCAACTTTTTCCTTTTCAAGCAGCGATGGAGCAGCCTGATCGTCAAAGACGGCACCAATGAAGAAGAAGCGTATTTTATAGACGAGGGTACTGAGTTGCCGTTCTTCCTTTCCTACTGGCGCCACCGCCACCGGGTGCTCAATGCCGGTGATCATGCCATCATTGTAGATGATATCCACTTCAAGGCCCCTTTCCGCTGGCTAGGCTACCTATTGTACCCGGTGATGTGGGCACAGTTCGCCTATCGCAAGCCCGTTTACAGGAAGATATTTGGGAAGCACGAATAAATGCCAGCAGCCGGCCATCAAAGAGCAACCTGCCTGGAACAGACAGATTGCTTCTGGGTGGATGTTGTTTTGCTGGATAACGGCTATTTACTGTTTGTTATCCAAAGGGGGGCATTAATATCATCTGCCCCGTTGAACTGCCGATCCAGGGCGGCTTTTATGTTATCGTTGTTGTTCTGGTATTCACTCTGCGGATATAGCCAGCGCTGGGGAATGCGCCCACCATTCTGATTGCCAGGCCCTATTACAAAGGCAGGCACACCGGTTCTTCGCTGGTTGTAGAAAGCTTCCCATCCTGAGTTCTGAAAGAAGGCCAGGTACTTCTGCGTAAGGATCTGCTCCAGCCCCTGTGCATCGTTGCCTACATAGGCAAGGACTGGCTGGGCAAGGTAATCAGCAATGTCTTCATCGGCAATACCATAAAAACTCATAGAAGCCGTGATGCCCTGCTGGTAGTAATTGGCAGCATTGCCACCAGCCCAGCCCCTGTTGATACCTTCGGCAAGCATGAAAGCTACTTCCGGATAGCCCAGGATGAAGACAGGCTCTCCGGTGTAGGTAGCGTAGTAACGCTCATCTTTGGGCAGCGAGTATTTCCCGTTGTTAGAACCTACATACAAGTCACCCAGGTTATCCCCGGAGTTGGCAGCTACATACGAGTCAAAGTCGGTAGCATAATCGGTGTTGCCGCTGGCTTTGGCTGCCTCTGTAGCTGCTGGAGTAGGCTCTGCTACGGCAAACACACGCGGGTCGTTGAAAGCTTTCAGGGTATTCAGATACGTTTCTGCCATCACATACCGGCCAATGGTAAAGCCCCGGTTGCCTGGGTTAGTCGGATAGTAGTTGTTGGGCAGGTTATAGAACGTCATCTTCGCACTTTCATCCAGTGATGAAATCAATGGATACCTGGCCGGGTCGGCAACGATGGCAGCAAACTGCTGTTTTACATTCAGGTCAGGGTCATCGGCTTTAAGGCTCAGGCTGATGAGCACACGCAGGCGGAAGGCATTCACCAGCTTCTGCCATTGGGCCACTGTGCCATCCAGCAGAATATCTCCGGCTACCGTTTCTTCACTCAATGCAGCCAGTGCTTCGTTGGCTTCTTCCAGCCACTGAAATGCCTGCTTATACACTTCTTTCTGCGTATCGTAAGCCGGGGTAAACTCTTCGGCCCCTTCCAGTGCCTGCGTCATGGGAATGTCGCCTACGCGCTGTGTCATGTTGACGAAGAAATAGGCTTTGAAAAACTTACCCAGGGCAGCATATGTGCCTACATCTTCCAGTCGTTCAGCTTCCTGCTCCATGCGCAACACATTGCGGAGTGTACCATAATCCAGATCAGAAGACCCCCAGTTATAGTCCTGGTTACCATAGTAATCGAAGGTGATGGCGTAGAACTGGCTCAGGCGATAGGTTTCGCTCCAGGGTTCGTAGCCGGTTTGGTACAGGTCTTTCTGAATGCCGGTAAAGATTTGGGCAGGTGGCGCTACGGTAGGACGGTTGGGGTCTACCTGTAGTTCTTCGTAGTTCTGGCAGCCCGCCAGGCAAAGCAAAGCTAAGGCTAGTGAGATCGTATATGTTTTGATGTTCTTCATGATGTTGATTGCAAATTGAAAATGAAACATTGTATAGTTTGTGTCGGCATGTGTTTGTACCGGTGTAGAAGTTGCAAACGCGCTCTAGCATCAGTTTTTTGTACCGGTGTAGAAGTTGCAAACGCGCTCTAGCATCTGTCGGCATGTGTTTGTACCGGTGTAGAACTTTCTCTAGCTTCAGATTGTATCTGAAGCTTTCTAATACAGTCAAGTCCGAGACTTGAATACATTTACTAGCTTCAGTCACAGACTAGCTAGTAAATGTTACGTAGAGTTGCCAATCCCCAACTCCTAAAAAGTGGCGTTCAGGTTGATGCCAAAGCTTTTCACAGATGGAGATTGCAGGCCACCCTGCACATTGACAAAGCTATCCCAGTCTATGTTTTTGTACTTGCTGAAGTAGGCTAGGTTTCTGGCAACCAGCGAGATACTGGCTTTTTCAAAGAAGGTTTTCTGCAATACATTGTGAGGGAAGTTGTAGGTAAGGGTCACTTCTCTGAGCTTGAAGAAAGTCTTGTCTACCACGTTAGGCTCGTCTGATCCCCTGCGGGCTTTGATCCAGTCTTGGTAGTAGGTAGCCGTAGTGTTGGGTGCGTACTGCCGGGTATCAGACAGCACGTTGCCATCGCCATCTCGCACCAGTTCGCCTTCGGTCACTACCACGCCTTGGCCTACGTAGGACTTGAGGCCCTTGCCGTCGTTGTCTCTAAGCGGGTCTATGGCATCTTCGTGGCGACCGCTTTGCCATAGTTTTTTGTTGACGTAGTTGAGTCCTTTGCCGCCTACACGTCCGTCAAACAAGAAGCCCAGGCTTAGTTTTTTGTAGCTCAACGTGTTGCTGATGCCACCAAACCAGTCGGGGTTGGTATAGCCATAGAAGACGGGCAACTGGTCAAACACCGGCTTGCCATCGTTTCCGATCACAATCTGCCCGTCGGCTGAGCGTTGGAAACCGGAGCCATAGTATTGGTCTACCCGGCTGCCAATGCTCACTTTGCCATTACCATCTCCACTGCCAAAGGTGCTGGCTGCCGTGGTGTTGAGGTCGCCGTAGATTTCTTTCAGAACCTCTTTGTAGGTAGACCAATTGACCATCACATCCCACTGGAAGCCATTGGACAAGCTCACCGGCGTGGCATTCAGGGTAACTTCCCAGCCTCTGCGCTCAGTGGTCAGGCCGTTGGTTTTGAAGTCTCCATAGCCGGATGCCTCCGACACAGGCAGGTTGAAGATCTTCGGGCCATCAATGGTATTGTAGTGGGCTACATCGATCCCTAACCTGTTGTTGAAGAACCGCACGTCCAGTCCTTCTTCAAAAGAAGTGCTGAACTCAGGCTTCAGATTGGGGTTGGTCAATACGCTGGTGTAATACAGCGTAGGCTTGTTGTTCCACGGTGTTCCCAGCGAGTATACCGGCAGGTTTTCGTAGATCGTTTTGCCAGCATAGCTGAACCTGTTGAGTGAACCATTGTCGTTGACCACATCATAGGTGCCACCGGGCACGAGGTCGTTGCCTACGTTGGCATATGCACCCCGCACTTTTAGGAAAGAGATAAACTCAGGAAGCTCTACCATGTCAGACACTACGGCACTCAGCGATACCGAAGGGTAGAAGAACGAGTTGTTGCTTAGCGGCAAGGTAGAAGAACGATCCCAGCGGCCTGTCAGCCCCAGGTACAGGTAGTTGTTGTAGGCGATGTCTGCCGAGGCATAGAAGCTTTGTACCTGCTTGTTCTCTCTGTAGCTTTCAGGAGAGATGGGCGTAGTCGTGTTGGTGAGTGTATACAACTGTGGTACGATCAGGTAATCGGTGCGGCCATAATTATAGCGCATGTTGTAGGTACGCAGGTTGCCTCCAACAGAAGCGTTAATCTCAAACTTGCCGCCCAGTGTGTTCTGATAGCTTAGCAAGGCATCCGTATTGTTTTCAAAGTAATAGCGGTAGCCTTCCATATAACCTCCCTGTCTTTTCTCCCGATCGTAGGTAGTGGCACCATAAGGAAATTTCTGGTTCTGAAACTGGTTATTGCTGCTCACATAAGTACGCGCCATCAGGTTCCAGTGATCGTTGAAGGTGTAACGACCTTGAATATATCCGTAAACATCATCTTTGTAATAGCCTCTTAGCCACTCATTGGCTACCATCCAAAGGTTGTTATAACGCACATACTCATTATTAAGCTGTTCTAGTCCTTCCTGTCCGGGCTTCCAATAGCGCTTTAGGTCGCGGATGTCGAAGTCGGAGCCGTTCCAGATCAAAAGGTTGTATATCATACTATTAGGCCCATAGTTCACATTAGGTGTATTGGGTGTGTACTGCTTGTTGTAGTTGATATTGGCTTCTACCTTGAATTTCTCTGTCAGGTTCAATCCACCCGACAGGTTGAAGTTGGTAATGTTCATCTTGGTGTTAGGCACAATACCACGCTGGTAGGTATGCGACACCGACATGCGGATATCACCCAAATCGTTGCTGGCCGCCACGGCTATGTTGTTGGTAGACAGAAACCCGTCTCGCAGGAAGTTATTCAGGTTATCTTTGCCACGTGGTACGAAAGGGGTAGGAATTCTTTGCCCGGTAGCCGGGTCAATAGGGCTATCGTATTGCGGAATCAGCCTGCCATCCAGGTTGGGTCCCCACACGTCAAAGTCCGAGTCGTTGGTGCCGCCGCCCATGCCGTCTACAAAAGCATACTGGCCGTAGGAGCCGGGACCATACAGGTGCTGCACTTTGGGTACGGCGTTGAAGCCGGTCTGTAGCTGGTTGCTGGCGTTGAAGTCTACACTGAACCCTTTGTCATCGGTGGTGCCGCGTTTGGTGGTGATCTGAATGGCACCGTTTTGTCCGCGAGAGCCATACAAAGCCGCAGCCGTAGGGCCTTTCAGGACAGTATACGACTCAATATCATCAGGGCTTAGGTTCCAGGTGTCGGAGTTGATGGGTACACCATCTACCACAATCAGCGGGCTTTTGCCGCGGAGCAATACTTGAGGCGACTTGAACAGTTCGGTAGCGTTGGCTACCTGCAACCCGGCTACCCGGCCTGTCAGGTTACTGATGGCACTAGGTTCGCGGGCTTTCACCAGTTGCTCGCCCTTCACTTCTTGTACGGCATAGCCTAGTTTAGCCTTATCTTTGCGAATACCCAGGGCCGTCACCACCACTTCGCCCAACTGCTGTGCGTCGGTCATAAGGCTGACATCAAGGGTCGACTGGTTATTTACTTTCACCTCGCGGGTCGTATACCCTACAAAGGAATAAACCAGGGTGGTGGTATCTGCCGGAACAGTGATGCGGTAATTTCCTTCCAGATCGGTGATGGTGCCTTGCGAGGTGCCCTTTACCAATACGTTGACACCTGGCACGGGGGCTTGCTGCTCATCGGTGACCCTGCCCGAAACGGTTTGGCTCTGCGCATAAGCTTCCCTGGTGGAGGCTGACAGTATGCTACAAGTCATCAGGCATAGGAGAAACAATGCTTTCAAATGCTTTGGTAAAAGCTCTTTCATAAGTTTGGCTAGATTTTGAGTGCGTATTATTCTCCAGCAAATGTAGTGTTTCAGGTCAGTGCCAGCGTTGCGGTTCGGTTAAGTTACTGTTACCGGAATATTAAACATGCTGCTGGCCTTTTGCAGATATTAATTTTTCTGAACAGCCAAACCTTTTCTATTATATTGAGCAAGGTACCAACACCAATAATCAGCAAAGGGCGGAAAGGGTAAAACTCCCTTATAGCCATCACCCAAGGGGTTTGGGCAGGTCAACGTACGTGCTTTGTACGCTCCTACAGGTGTAAGGGATGCCCAACGCACGTGCTTTGTACGCTCCTACAGGTGTAAGGGATGCCCAACGCGCGTGCTTTGTACGCTCCTACAGGTGTAAGGGGTACCCAACGCACGTGCTTTGCACACTCCTACAGGTGTAAGGGGTACCCAATACACATGCTTTGCACACTCCTACAGGTGTGGGGAATGCTCAATGCACTTGCTTTGTACCCTGCTGCCATCACGCCTTACTAGCGTAAGTATCTGCTGTTCTACAGGAGCTTGCGCCAGATTATATCAGAAAGTGCCACTTAACTTACCTATGTAATAAAGTCACATAGTTGTACTTTAAAATATCTTCATTCCACGCTTAATTGCAGCATAACTAAAAACCACAATTATGGCTAATTATCATCAATCCGATTCCAAACTCATTGAAGCAGCACAGACGGCTTCCTACACGCTTTCTATCAACGAAGATTTGCAGCAACAAATGGAAGCGTATGGCTTTACAAAAGAGCAGGCACAGCAAGGTATTACCTGGCTTAATGAAGTGCAAAACATCCTGAAAACCAGAGACCAGCACAATGACGCTGCCCGCGAACTATCGCTGAAAATCAACCAGGACATTGATACAGCTTATGATATATTCAGAAAGCATGTATCCATTGTTAAGACTGCTTTCCGCGAAGAACCACACGTCATCCAGTCGCTGAACATACAGAAGGTGCTGAACAAGAAGTGGAAGTGGGTACCGCAGGCACTTTATTTTTATGAGAAAGTGCCTATGCATATGGAAAAGCTTCAGCACTTTGGTGCCGATGAGCACTGGCAACAAAACCATGCGGCCACCGGGGCACTGATGGCCATCAAGGTGCAACGCCTGAAGAAGAAAGCAGACAGCGAACACAGCACCCAGGTGAAAGACCAGGCAATGGAAGCCCTGAAAGCATGGTATGCCGACTTCCGCAGAATTGCCCGCACGGCCTTTCATCACACCCCGCAAGTGCTGGAATCTTTCGGCATCGTCGTGCCTTCTTCGCGCAACAAACGCACAAAGGCTACCACGCCCAAAGCTACTCCTACCGGCGACAACGCCGGAAAGCTTATGTAGTATGTTACCAAGCGGACGCTTGAACTAGGACAAACAAAGCTTGGCGCAAGCCAACGTGCGATTCCCCGCCGAGACCCGGCATCCGCTTATGCCTGAGCTTTACTCCATTTGCCTGCTGATGGCTATTTCTTTCTTCAAGTCGCTTTCATCGAAGGCAGGGCGTGGCACGGGCAGGAACTCAATCAGGGAAGAGGTATCAGACAGGTACCGGCTGATCTCATCGGATGCAGGGGCATTGGGCAGATCATAAAATGTGGTTTCTATGCTTTCGTAGAAGCGCATGTCTATGGTTGTAGCTATTTTCTTCAGCACAACTCGTCTGCCAATGGGCATATAGGAATTGGTAACCGAAACAGCCATACCTTTCAGCAGGTTTAGGCTCACTGTGTAGGAGGGAGGCATGATAAAGTGTGCCATAAAATGGTCTTGTAAGATCGTCTCGCGCTCCAGCATTTGCATGGTGAGGATATGAGCGTTTGTCAGGTAGGCAAAGCCCTCAAGAGCAGCCGGACCCAGGCGATTGCCTTTTTGAGCCACAAAGCCATGCCCTGTCTTGTCGGGCCTGATCAGGAAGGGTTCTTTCTTTACTTTATAGCCAAAAGAAGAGATATAATAGCACTCATAAATACCCACCAGCTTGCCCAGAATATCCTGTGGTGAGTTCCGGATCAGCTGTGTTATATAAGTTGAGCCATCCACAGAAGAAGCGTCTCCGGCCTTTAGTATTTCCAGTTGGGTGATGTATTGCCGGATATCATGCCGTATCCTTTTTTCGGAGATGTTATTAGCCTGGGCAAAAACCTGGCTGATGCGTGCTTCCAGATCATCGCTTTCGGGTGTCATTATGGCGATCTCAGGAAATATAGGCTTCATCAGCACCGACAATACCGATGGATACATCTGTAGATACTGTGCAATCTGCTTCTTCCTGACACCCTGTGCTATCAGCTCCTCTGTGAGAGCTAAAAACTGCCTGACGGCCACTACAAAATTTCCTGACATCCTCCTTAGTAATAAGCAAACGACAATGACCAAACAGTGACAAAACGTAGGTATACACTTGGGTAAAAGTAGTTGCTTAATATTAATTAACGGATTTAATAACATTAATTTATTATTAACAAACACGTAACAGCCAGCTAAGAGCAAACCGCCCGTAGTTTCTCATCTTTGCCAGACAGAGAGAACGTACTGCACGGCACCCTCTGATACGAGCAGCCTCGTCACATTAATTAGCAACCTCATGAAACACTACGATCTAATCATCATCGGCGGAGGTATTCTGGGAACTTTCCATGCCTACCATGCCTTGCACATGGGCTTAAAGGTAGCTTTGATAGAGCAGCATAGCCAACCTCAAAGTGCTACTGTCAGAAACTTCGGGCAGGTAGTACCGTCCGGTATGAATGCAGTGTGGCAACGCCTGGGCCGCGAAAGCCTGATGTACTACAAAGCCATCCAGGAGAAGTTTGATATTTCTGTACGGCAAAACGGCACGGTCTATCTTGCCTCCAACAATGAAGAGATGACTTTGCTAGAAGAACTGGCCGACATCAACAAAAGCAATGACTACGCTTCGCACATGCTCACTGCCCGCCAGTGCCTTGATCGCTATGAAGGGCTACGGGCAGACTATTGCAAAGGCGGGCTGTTCTTTCCCGAAGAGATCACGGTGGAACCTCGTGTGGCGGTGTACCGTCTCTTACAATACCTGGTAGAGCAGCATACACTGTCTTACTTTCCTCACACGCTTATCTCAGACATACAGCCGCAGGGTGAGCACTGTGTGATTGCTGCCAGCGATGGCCGCAGGTTTGTATCAGATAAGGTAATCGTATGCAATGGTAGTGAGTTTAAGGCTCTGTATCCACAACTGTTTGCAGAAAGCAACTTACAAGCTGTGAAGATACAGATGCTACAGACCGTACCGCAACCTTCTCAGCGGCTTGCCGGTTCTATCCTCACCGGCCTGACCATCCGCCGCTATGAAAGCTTTGCTGAATGCCCTTCTTATCAGGCCATCAAAGCACAGGAAGACCCTGGAAGTCCGGCCAGGCAATGGGGCGTGCATATCCTGTTCAAACAGGCTGCTGACGGTTCTGTCATCATCGGCGACTCACACGAGTATGCGGATGCAGCCCATGCAGAAGCACTGGGATTTGACCTGAACGAAGACATTAACCGCTATATGCTGGAGGAGGCTGCCAAAATCTTCAACCTTCAGCACTGGCAGTTGCAACGCTCCTGGTACGGTATCTATAGCCAGTGCAAAGGGTCTGAGATATTTCAGCATAACGTAGCGGATAACATCCACATTGTCACAGGCATTGGAGGCAAAGGCATGACCGGCAGCGCAGGCTTCGCCAAAGAAAACATCAATGATATTTTCAGAGACTCCATGCATACGGTTCCTCACCGAAACGTCTCAATAAATAACCAATCATGATTACATTAGCAATATTTGATATGGCAGGCACGACCATAGACGAAAAGAATATCGTCTACAAAACAGTGCATCAGGCAATTGCCCGGGCAGGCTATACGGTAGATTTTGATACAGTGCTGGCTGTTGCTGCGGGCAAAGAAAAGCTCCAGGCCATTCGTGATGTGCTGCAACAGGTGAAGGGCGATGCACCGGATGAAGAAGCCAAAGCTATTCATCAGCAGTTCAAACAAATGCTCAAAGACGCTTACCAGTTGCATACGCCTGCGCCAATGCCTTACGCCGAGGAGCTTTTCCGGCAACTACACAAAGCACAGATCAAAGTGGTACTCAACACCGGCTATGACAGGCCCACAGCCGACACGCTGCTCTCAAAACTAGGCTGGCACCACAGCCACCTCATTGACCTGACCATCACGGCAGACGATGTGGCGCAGGGGCGGCCTCAGCCGGATATGATCTACAAAGCCATGCAGCATCTTGGCATCAGCAACAGCCGGGAGGTAGCCAAGACAGGCGACTCGGTAGTGGATATAGAGGAAGGGCAAAATGCAGGCTGTGGCCTGGTGGTCGGTATCACTACCGGTGCCCATACGGCAGAGCGGCTTCAAAAAGCAAAGCCTACCCACATCATCAATTCTCTGGAAGAATTTATGGCATTGTTGCAAGAAAATGAAGTCAGAAGATAGAAGGTTTATACAGTCTTTTAGACTTCGGGCTTCTGTTTCCTGACTCCGGTCTCCCTTTACAATGCTTTGAGCTTATGGAAACCATACAAGCTGGTATAAAAAAGAGGACTACACAGAGTAGCTACAGCACCATCCTGCATGGAGGACTGGCCGCTTTTGCTGTCTACTTCTGTATGTATGCCTTCCGCAAACCTTTTACGGCAGCACAGTTCGATGGGATATTTGTCTTTGGGCTGCACTATAAAATTGTGCTGATCATTAGCCAGGTAGTAGGCTATGCTATTTCAAAGTTCTGGGGTATCAAGTTCATCTCAGAACTTGGTCGTCATCAGCGGGGACGATACATACTGGTTTTTATTGGCATTGCCGAGCTGATGCTCCTGCTATTTGCCCTGGTGCCTGCTCCTTACAACCTGGTTTTTATGCTGCTCAACGGACTACCCCTGGGGTTGATCTGGGGTTTGGTTTTCTCTTTTCTGGAAGGGCGCCGGGTTACAGAAGTGCTGGCTGCTATACTGTGTGCCAGTTTCATCGTCTCTTCAGGTGTGGTGAAGTCGGTAGGTATTTATTTGATAGAGCATTGGCAGGTGTCGGAGTGCTGGATGCCTTTTTGCACTGGTTTGTTGTTTGTGCTACCGCTTTTTGTATCCGTACGCGCCCTGGAAAAGTTCCCCCCCCCTCGTCGGAAGACATACAAAGCCGCACTAAGCGAGAGCCTATGACACAAGCTGATCGTAAAAGGCTGTTCTCCACCTTTGCTTTTGGGCTGGTCAATTTTATTGTCCTGTATATGATGATCACAGCTTTCCGTGACTTCAGAGACAACTTTGCCGCCGAGATATGGGCACATCTGGGGTATGAAGGAGATGCTTCGGTGTTTGCCATCTCAGAAATAGCCGTCTCTGCCAGTGTGTTGCTTCTCCTTGGGTTCCTTTTTAAAATAAAAGATAATAAGAAAGCTTTCTGGTGGATGAACGCTGCTATTTTACTGGGCATCATCATGGTTGGCCTCGGTAACTATGCCTTTGTCGTAGGCTGGCTCACGTCACCCATGCTCTGGATGATCCTGATCGGTACGGGGTTGTATCTGGCTTATGTGCCCTTCAACGGTATACTGTTTGACCGGATGGTGGCTATCTTCCGTTCCAAAGGCAATGCAGGGTTCCTGATCTATCTGGCAGATTCTTTTGGTTATCTGGGGGCGGTGATGGTACTACTGTACAAAGAACTTTTTCAACAGGATATGTCTGTCTATCGCTTTTTCATAGAAAGTGGCTACTGGATCAGTGGCTGTGGCCTGCTGCTGCTGTGCTGCAATATCTGGTATTTCAGGTGGATGAAGCCTGCTGATGAGGTATCCGGTACGGTTAGAGAATAAACTGCGAAAGTAAGTTCCACGATTGCCATACGTGTTGGTATTCAAAATGATACAACCGCTTTGACAACCCCGGAGGAAGGCTGCATCCAGTGTGCTAACTGACTAGCCAGTGCCTCGAAGCTACAGCGGTGTGTGATCCAGTCGTCTACCTGAAGGGTGCCTTCTTCCATCATGCGGATGATCTGTTTGAAATCCGAAGGCAATGCATTGCGGCTTGCCATCAGTGTTAGTTCTTTTTTGTGAAAGTAAGGATCATTGAAGGAAAAGTCTCCCTGAAACAAGCCTACGAAAACAATCCTGCCTGCCGGTGCCGCATATTCCAGGGCTTTTGCCATAGCATGTTGATTGCCGGTAGCATCCAGTACGACGGTGGGCAGGTCGCCGCCGAATGGCTCTTTAAGCTTTTCCAGGGTATCTTCTTTTCCTGCTACCACCGTTCCGGCAATCTTTGTTGCACGAGCGGCAAAGGCCAGACGGTCTTCATTGATGTCCATCACTACGGTGCGGGCACCGGTGGTGGTAGCAAACAGTGCCACTGCCAGTCCGATCGGGCCTGCGCCCACTACCAGCACTGTATCTTCTGCTTGTATACGGGCACGGTTTACGGCATGGCAGCCAATGCCCAGCGGTTCTATCACGGCCAGTTGTTCATAGCTTAGCTGATCAGAGGGGTGCAGATACCGGGCAGGCAGTCTGAAATATTCCCGCATACCACCATCCTGATGCACACCCAGCACCGACAGGTTTTCTCCGCAGTTGGTAAAGCCTCTTCTCACGGCCTGATCCTGGCTGGTATTCAAGTAGGGTTCTACGGCGCATCTGTCGCCTTTTTTCAAGCCGGTGACGTGCTCACCTGTGCTGATTACTTCCACACCCAGTTCATGACCTAGGATTCGGGGATAAGAAAAAAAGGGCTGCTTGCCTTCAAAAGCGTGGTAGTCGGTGCCGCAGATGCCAATCCGGTGCACCTTCACCCATGCTTCATCAGGTTGGAGGTACTCGTCCGAAGGAGTTTCTGTATACGTAAAATGGCCTGGTTGTTCTAATACTAGCGTTTTCATCATTGCATAAGTTTACGGTGTGTCAGGATCGTTTGGGTGAGGGTATTGAATACTTCCATTGGCAATACGCCCTGCTGCCAGTCGCTGAGCGAGGCTTTGAGTTGCTGCATGTTGCTGGCACCTATCACTACTCTGTTGGCTTCCCGGATAGAAAACAGGTACCGCTGGGCCAGCGCAGATAGGGGCATGTTGTATTGCTTGGCTATGTCGTGCACCGCCTGGGCGGTGGCTATATCTTGGTCGGTAATCCATTCGGTGTGTGGGGGGCGGGCAACGTATGCATCATAACGATTGCCCAGCAGCCCCATGTGCAAAGAGGCGGCAGCATAGTAGGCAATCCCCTGTTGCTGAAAATGTGGGATGTCCTTTTCAAAAGCAGACAAATTGCAGGCGTTCATCTTCAGAAAGCCGGATACTACCTGGAAATGGTCTGAAGTGACATAGGAGCGAAACTGGTCTGTAGGATTTCCGCCCACGCCCAGCATCCTGACCAAGCCTTCTTGCTTAAAGGATTGCAGGGTGTCGAGTATAGCTGCGATGTTCTCCAGAGGGACGAGCTGCGGTTCATGCAAAAAGAGCAAGTCTACCTGCGACACGCCCAGCCTGTCGAGGCTGCGCATCAGACTGGCCCGCATGGCTTCGGGTGAATAGTCTACATAGCACTCGTCGGCTTTTTCTGCCGACAGCCTGCCTACCTTTGTGCTCACAAAAGGTAGTGTACCCTGCCACCGGCGCAGGGCTTTGCCTACGTATACTTCGCTCATGTGGTAGGAGGGAGAAGTGTCCAGGGTGCTTACGCCATTTTCAAAGGCATATAGCAGGCAGTCGATGCTTTCTGCTTCGTCTACCTTGCCCCATACGCCTCCCAGTCCGGCAGTGCCATATACTAGCCGGGTGCCCTTCCCGAAGATAGAAGGGTCATACAGGTTGGGCTGGTAGGTAGGTTGTAGGGTAGCGGGTTGTGTTTGCATATCTGTCTAAGTTCATTTAAAACAATGTTAGCTGTGATTTGTATAGCAGCACGTCCTTTTTTTTAGGATGCCATAAGCCTATCACTTTAAATTGTGGATTGTCTTTGAAGCTGGCCATGATAAAACCAAGGTCGTGTATTTCAGTGTCCAGGAGCTTTCGTACATGCCTATCGGCAGTGGCTTCACTGACTTTGCCTACCTGCCTGAGCACTTTCCAGGAGCATATTTCTGTTTCGTACACTACATGATCATCCGGGGCTGTCCAGTGCACCACAATGCGGTAAGGCTGGAAGGCAAGCAACCCGGCAGATGCAGCGGTGAGCAACTGCTGTTGCTGGAGCTGGTCTATCTTTGCTTCATGCAGTGCCCGTTCTTCTTCTAGTCTGGGTACGATCGCTATGTTCTTCACGCAGTCCACCTTGATAAAACCAACAGATACACGGCGGCTTTTCTGAGCACTTTGCAGGGCTTCCAGGTTGCGGTAATGCCATTGAGCATCGGCAAATACATAGCGTTCCAGGTTCACCCAGCCCCGGTTGGGTATCATCCGACCGTCCAGACTGATCTCTTTGCTCATCACATTGTAGGTTTCCGCACGGGTATCCTGCGTACTGCGTGCAATGGGTGCAGTAATCCAGTCGTGCGGACGGTAGTGGATATGGTTGGGCAGGTAGCGTAGTGGCACCGGGTAGAGGCGGATCAGCTTTCCCGCTGTAGTACATCCTATCGTGCATATGGTTTCCATCTCACGGTTGTCCGGCTCCGGAAAGCTTTTTCCCAACACAAGTATGCGCGTACGTTTCATGGTGTGATACACTGGCGGTTGTTTTCCTGCGTCGTTTCACCAAAGATGCTAAAACTTCACCTCATTCAATATGCGTTTCTGGTTGTTGCACAAAATAATAAGGCTATCTACCCGGTGTCCTGGGCTGTAGGGGTGTGATCATATCAGTTTTGGCAAGAGGATAAGTATGTCCGTCGGTTCTCAGCACGTAGCCCTGCTGCCCGGCATTGTAGTGCAACTGCATATCGCTTGGCTGAAAGTAGCCATAGAGCCGCAGTGTATCTCCCAGCTGATAGTGGAAGTCGTACAGCATTTTATCGTCGATGATGAGCACAGGCAGGCTGCCTGCTACTTTGGAGGAAAGGCTGTCGTGGCCATTTGCTGGGAGTGCTACTTTCATGTACTGCACTTTTGATGTTGTTGGCTTGCCATACCACCAGAAGGCTATGCCTGTTGCTATCAGCAGTAAGGCTGCCACCATGCCAGCGGTATAGCCGCTGCGCTTTTTTGCCAGCGGCACCAGCGACAGTGCATGTTCTTCCTGTGACCAGCCAATGTTATCTTCAAAGAGGTGGTCCAGCTCGTTGTTGAGAAACACCCGCTCACTCTCGTAAATGGTTCGCATAATCCTTTCCTGCAAGGTGACTTCGTGTAGAAACTCCGCATCGGTTTGTATCCGCTCTTCCACTTCCCTGGCCAGTTCGGAGCTAAGCTTGCCTTGCAGGTACTGGGTAATGATCTTGTCTTTGTTTTGTTTGTTAATCATACTGTGGTTGGCCCGTTCCTGCCTATTGATCTACTGGTTTATCTCCCTCAAAGTTAGCTCTTTTTGATATTTCCTCAACAGAGACATCTTCGGTAGTTGTAGGTACAAACCGGCGCAGGTCGTCTATAATACCTGCCACAATCGTATAGTCATTCATATTGACCATCACGTTGGGGTCTGGCATGTAGGCTTTGGTGAAGCGGCGCACATCTGCCTGGTTCAGGTCAGCTACGTGCAGCAGCATCTCCTGGTACTTTTCAGTCATGATGTCTGTCAGGTACTGCCGCTGCTTTTCTTCACCTTCTATCTCCAGCAGTTTCCTGAGCTTTTTCTCCTGCTGAAACTTACTATTGAAAAGGTTGGCAAAAGCCGATAGCCCACCTTCCAGGCTGGCACCGTTCATGCCTCCGGCTAGTTTGACAGCGGGTGTGGCTTTAGGCTCCTTCCTTTCAAACAAAGGCTTTTTCTCGGGCATCCTCATGTCCAGTGGCTTGTCTTTATACCTGATGTATTTGGTGAGGTCTTCATAGGCTTTCACGCTGACTTCGTGCAGCTGGTACACCTGCGGGGTCATGGTGATCACCAGGTGCTCGAGCTTTTGCTGGCTGCTGTCTGCCGGTATCAGCTGGAAAGGTTTGTAGCCTATGCTGGTGAAGATGATCGTGTCTTGCAGGTGCACACGCACATTGAATTGTCCGTTAACTTCTGTGGCATTGGCCAGTTGCAGGTTCTTGGTGCGTATATGTACATAAGGCAAAGGCAACAGGCTATCAGCATCTATCACAACTCCTTTGAGCACAATGACTTGGTTTTCCTGTCCGTAGCAAAAGGAATGCATGATATTGCCTATGCAAAACAACAGAAAGCAAAGCAAATACTTCTTCATAATGCTAAGGTGTACCTAAATATACTCATAAAAAAGCCCCCGGATCAATCTGTCCGGGGGAATTTTCCTGCCTCAGCATATCATTACAGCTAGATGTGAGGTGTTACCTTTAAAAAACGCAGCCAATGGCAGGTTCAGTATCTGCCTGCTGTTTATTTTGTTACCGCTATCAGAAGGGCATCATGCCGCCTGTTACGCCCATCACTTCACCGGTGATATAGCTTGCTTCCTGAGAGGCCAGCAACACATACATCGGTGCAATCTCTGCGGGCTGGCCAGGGCGACCAAAGGCCGTATTGGAGCCAAACTTCTCTATCTTGTCCTGAGGTTGCCCACCCGAAGGTTGCAGCGGTGTCCAGAATGGGCCTGGTGCTACGGCGTTGACACGGATGCCCTTTTCGGCTACCTGCTGGGCCAGTGCTTTGGTGAAGGCTACGATACAGGACTTGGTTTGGGCATAGTCCAGCAAGATGTCCGACGGGTCGAATGCCTGGATAGAAGAGGTGTTGATGATGGCCGACCCGGCATCCATGTGTGGAAGTGCCGCCTTGGAGATCCAGAACAGTGCATACACGTTGACCTTAAATGTGTTGTCGAACTGCTCGGTGGTTAGCTCGGCTATAGACTTCTTGGCTGTCTGTCTGCCTGCATTGTTTACCAGAATATCAAGGCCACCTAAGCCTTCCACAGCATCTTCTACCAGCTTTTTGCAGAAGCTCTCGTCAGAGATATCGCCGGGCACGGTGATGGCCTTTCTGCCTTCGGCCTCTATCAGCTTAACTACTTCCTGCGCGTTGCCCTCTTCGCCGGGCAGGTAGTTAATGGCCACGTCGGCACCTTCGCGGGCATAGGCAATGGCGACGGCGCGGCCTATGCCTGAGTCGCCACCGGTGATCAGGGCCTTTCTGCCTTCCAACCGGCCAAAGCCCTGGTAGCTTTCTTCTCCATGATCAGGCTCGGGGTCCATTTTATGCACCGAACCGGGCCTGTCCTGCGGCTGACGCGGAAAGGGTGGCTTCGGATATTGTTCCAGGGGATTCTGTTTAGCGTATTGATTCTTTGTGTTGCTCATGATATAGATTATTTGTGTTTAAAAAATGGTATTGTTGTGTTATAAGCACGATGTCAGTGAATTGTTTTGAGCCAAAACGAGAATTTGCAGCAGAACAGGCAAACTTTTTGGCAAAGCCTATAGGCTCACATGCCACCATTCTCTCCAATCTGCCTGGCCAGCCCCGACCAGTCGATGTCTGCTTTGCCCCGGTTGACCGCCAGGGTGTAATTATCTCTCAGGGCTGATACAAAAGGCATAGGCACTAAGAAAGTGCGGGCAGCATCGGCTATTAGCTGCGTATCTTTGAGACCGTATTTTAAGGCAAAGCCTGCTGGTTCGTACTTTTCGTGGAGAATATTCTTGCCATAGTTCTCATAGATGGGCGACTGGAAGATGCCCGTCAGTATCTCGAAGAACTGTTCGTGGTTGGCACCTGCCTTTTTGAGCAGCGTGGTGGACTCGCCAATGGTTTCTATCATAGAAGATATCCAGAAATTACCGGCGATCTTAAAGAGATTGGCTTTCCAGGGTTCTTCGCCTACGTAGTGCCAGGCTTTGCCCATGTGCTGATAGAGGTGCCTCACAGCCTTTGCCTGCTCTTGCGACCCGGCAACCACAATGACTAAGCCTGCTGTTTCCGCGGCATCAGGACGGCCAAATACCGGGGAGGAAAGAAAATGCTGGCCTGCATGACGGTGCTTTTCGGTGAGTGCTTTGATGATCTCGATGCTGACAGTGCTCATAGATATATGCAAAGCATTTGGTTTGAGTCCGGCAATGGCACCGTCTGTACCCAGCATGGTATCGTGCAACGCCTGGTCGTCCGAGAGCATGGTGATGAGCACATCTACGTTGCTTGCCAGAGCTGCCGGACTATCTGCCAGTGGTGTGCCCAACAGGTCTGCCTTTTCGCGGGTGCGGTTGTATACCTGCAAGTCTATGCCTGCTTCTATAAGGTTGGCGGCCATCTTGCTGCCCATGCGCCCCAACCCAATGAATCCTACTTTCATAACTGTTCGTTTCGTTTACAAAAACAATTCTTTAACAGCCAGAAGCAAAGTAGGTTTGGAAAAATGATTGGTTTATCAATTATATGGGTGCGAACTTGCAGTACGTATCTTCGCAAACTACACAAAATCAATCTCTAACAAACCTTTTCCTAATGTTGAAGAAGCAAGGTAAAAATTTAACCGGCGAGATACAGGCTTTTCTCTTGGTTGACACCAATGTATCACTGGACTTTGTAGGTGGCAGCCAGCCAGAGTTTCAACATGCCTATACACTTTTTAGCTTGGGTATGGACAAAAAGACCAATATCAGTATAAAACGTCAATCCGATATACTGTTGCGAAGCTTATAAAATACCATCCCTCTTTATCATAGCACTCGTATTTCCTGCGCATGGCGAAAGATTGTACGGTTGAGTTGAAGAGGTGCGAGTTGCAAGCTCGCACCAACTAAAATGTATTACTACTTGCCTGTCTTCACGGCGATGCCCAGCACTTCCAGGAGTTGTTTCTGGTCTTTGAGGGCATGGCGGGCTACATAGCGGAACTCATTCATCCACTGCCTCAACACCTTGCGGGCCTGCTCGCGCTCCTGGGTAGCCTGTTCTGCTTCTCCTTTGCACACCTTTTGCTGGTTGCGCATGTCCAGCAAAGATAGTGATAGGGCATGCATCTGCGTCAACTCCTTTGTGGAAAGGCCGTATTTATTGACCTGTGTACTATCTGCCAGCAGGATGGTGTAAAAATTAACGACCCTGTCGATCCACTTCTCGGTGCCGTTGCCCTTTTCTTTGATCTTCAGTTTCCTGAGCATACCGGGATCTTCTTCATAAGCCAGGCCCGCTATCTTAGCATGGCGGTTAAACTGGCTCTTTGCCTTTTGTAGTCCAGCATCCAGGTTAACAGAAAGCATATGTTTCTGGCTGTACCTGTCTTCCTGCTCTGCCTGCAACCGTCTGACGGTTTGATAATACGCCTCTCCCTCATTTATTTTGGGCATATCGTAGCCCAGGGGAGCCATCCGCTGCTGGATAAACACATGCTTTTTGGTATTTTCAACAATAATACGTGATTCGGTTAATTCTGCCTGTAATGATTTGCCCATCTGAATAATTTTTAAATGAATATTTGATTTACAGACGCTAAAATAGGCACAGTCAATCATCAAAATGACAGAGGTAGGTCTCATATCTTACGGAGGTAATGTTTGCAGTAAAATATATACTGCCAATCATTGGAACATATTAAAAAGTACTATTAACCGGCCAATCATGTGAAACGGAGACACCAACTACTTTGCGCCACTGCATATCCTTTTCAGATTATGCCTTGTAAACGTTGGGTAAAAGGCAAAACGTTACAGCAAGATTCAGACATCAGGTATAACGTGCCGATGTAAAATACATACTGCCACATCTGATAGTCAACTAATTCACGCACCATTCCACTGCTTCCCAATGAGGAAATCAACCGAACGACTCACTGGTCGGGCACTTCCCAACGACCAAATCAACTGAATGGCTCATTTGGCTACTGTTGCCCAACGAACCATTCAACCAAATGGCTCACTGGTCAGACCCTTCCCAATGAGCAAATTGGGTAAAAAGCTCACCGGGCTGGTGCTGCTGCTGTGCGACTGTATACCAGCAATACGATGGCCTATGGAAGTAAGCATGAATATGCTTGGTGCAGGCATGAGGGTGGAAGATATGTATAAATAAGGAAGCATAAGGCCTGGTACTGAAAGGGAAATAACGGCCATATGGTTTATATACAGCTGTTATAGGCAACTCAAATATCTTTTATATCAAAAAATATGGTAACTTGAATCATTACTTCGGTAAAGAAGAAAGTATAGGGGTACCTATGATGGAAGTCAGTGAAAAAGCTGCATATTTACTTGCTGGTCACAAGACGAGGCATCAAAAAGAAAAACTTCGATAAAAAAGAATATGAATTATCAGGATAGAATAACAGCAAATCCCAAAGTGATGCTTGGCAAACCTGTTATCAAAGGTACTCGCATCACAGTTGAATTAATCCTGCGGAAGATAGCAGGAGGCTATTCCTTCGATGAGATTATAGAAATGTATGCTCATATCACTAAAGAAGATATTATGGCATGTGTAAGCTATGCTTTATCAGTGATAGAAAGTGAAGATACATTGCAAAGTGCTTGATAATGATTATAGCAGATGAGGGATTGAATGGTAATTTGGTAAAAGCCTTACGCAGAGAAGGCCATCAGGTAGTCTGGATAAAGGAAACTAATGCTGGTATGGCTGATGAAGACATGATCGCTTTGGCAAGACAAAACAACCGAATTCTAATTACAGAGGATGAGGATTTTGGCGAGTGGATTTTTTCTCATCACTTATCAGGGCTAACAATCATCTTTTTGCGATACGACAAAGAAGACTACGATATAGTTCTTTCCTTTCTCAAATACACATTGAAAACGACAGAGGCTGACGGAAAGAATGAATTTATCACAATCAATAAAAACAAAGTCAGACGTAGAAACATATAAAGTGGCAAGTAACACATCTGTAAACGAGCAAAAATTAGCATCTATACAAACAAGCAGGTAAGACAAAGCTCGAGTGAAACTTGTTTCAAGGTTGCATGTTCACCTGCTGGTCACAAGTCAATCAGGGGCATAACAGGATACGTAGAAAAGAACTGAGTGATTGGATAACCTTGTGTACGCCACGCTTGCCGGTATCTTGTTAGTGCCTACTTCACAAACTCCAGGTCAATGGTTCTGCGTTCCAGGTCGGTGTTCAGGACTCTTACTTTGAGCTTGTCGCCCAGGGCAATGATGCGCTTGCGGCGTTTGCCGATCACGCGGTAGTTTTTGGCATCCAAGTCGTAGTAATCGTCTTTCATGTCGGCCATACGGATCATGCCTTCGCATTTGGTTTCTACAATCTCCACATAGATGCCCCACTCGGTAACGCCCGATACGATGCCTTCAAAGATCTTGTCGGAGGCTTGCTGCTGCATAAATTGCACCTGCTTGTATTTGATGGAAGCACGTTCGGCATCGGCTGCTTTCTTCTCTCTTTCGGAAGAATGCACGCACTCGCGTTCGTAATGCTCTTGGTCGGCAGGCTTGCCCCCATCCAGGTAATGCTGCAACAGGCGGTGCACCATCACATCAGGATAGCGACGGATGGGCGACGTGAAGTGCGTATAATGCTTGAAGGCCAGCCCGAAGTGCCCCTTGGCTTCTGTGGTATACTTGGCTTTGGCCATCGTGCGGATTGCCAACTGTTGCAGGATGTCCTGCTCGGGGCGTCCTTCCAGGTTCTCCATCAGCTTGTTCAGCGACAAGGAGATGGCATCTGCCGAGATGTTGAGCTTGTGGCCGAAACGCTGCGCAAATTCTCGGAACTCGGTGATCTTATCCAGGTCGGGGGCATCGTGGATGCGGTAGACAAACGTGTTCTTTTCTTTTCTGCCTTTGTATTTATAGACGTACTCCGCTACCTTCTTGTTGGCCAGCAGCATAAACTCTTCTATCAGCTTATGCGCATCTTTGCGTACTTTAGGCACCACTTCCAGTGGGTTGCCCATTGCATCCAGGCGGAAGCGTACTTCGGTTGTCTCAAAGTTGATGGCTCCGCTGGCAAAACGTTCTGCTTTGAGCTTTTTGGCAAGGCCATTTAAGAGGTTGATCTCCTCG
>CATQIH010000045.1 GCA_958296015.1 Cyclobacteriaceae bacterium | reverse complement strand
TATCTGGCCATCAAATATGGTATTCCACTCACCATAGGTAACTACGTCAGTGCTAATCAGCAAGTGCTATGGCATCAGGAAGAAAACAAAGGCTATGCCCACAGAATAGCAGGTATTGGCAGGCAGGATGCTTACCAGTTATACCAGAAGCAAACCCTGAGTGCCCATGATACCGCTGTACAACTTACCCTTTCCTATACACCCGGATCTGGGTCAGCAACTGCATCCCGTATGCAGGACAACCATTTTCTGGTATGGGGAGATAACGATATGCCGCTCACCGATCAACCGGCACAGGGTACAGGAGAAGATGATACGATCCTGCTAGTGGTGCAACGCAAATGGCTGATGGATGTCACCGGCGCACAAGCCAGCCGTATGTCCACGCAACTGCAGGTAAACATCCATGCGTTTCCTAAAGATTCACCAGGCTATTGGTTAGTCATAGACCGTAGTGGCCGGGGAGATTTTTCTATAGACAACCTGGAATATATCGTAGCGGATAGTGTCACAGACAGTACAGCGATCTATAAAAACATTCACTGGGATACAGATCAATCCGGCAGTGATGTGTTTGGGTTTGCAAGAGCCAAGTACATGATGGCTCTCATTCGCCCCATTGCAGATGTGCTATGCTCAGATCCTACACAAGGCAGTGCTAGTATCTCCGTGATGGGAGGAAGAGGACCCTATCAGTATGCATTAACTAAAGAATCAGAAAAGTTTTCAAGAAGCTGGCAGGATGCTGACAGCACCATACAAGAAGCGTTATCAGCAGGTAGTTACAATCTCATCATCAAAGATGCTGACCAGTATGAAATAAGTAGAAAGTTCTCCGTAAAAATGATAGATGCGCTCGCTGTTGATTTGGGGCCAGACCAGCAGCTACAGCAGGGGCAACAGATCAGCCTGGATGCAAGTGCCTATATCCCGGATTCAACAGAAGTAACCTATGCATGGGAGAGTAACTATGGGTATAACAGCATCGGTAGCAAGGCAACTATTACAGCATCAGGAATCTATACGGTGACCGTTACCAACCAAGCCGGTTGCCAGTTCAAAGATGAAATCATTATCTCAGGCAGCGAGCAACAAAAATTTGCCGTACTACCCAACCAGGTTCATCCGGCAGAACGCTTCACCGTCAATGTCTCACTACCCGAAGCAGGCCCTGTAGAGGTCAAGGTCTTCAATGCCAGTGGCAACTTATACCAACAAATCAAAGCAGATCACCAGGCAGAGTATCAGTTTATCCTACAGATCAACCATACCGGACTGTATATGATCAGCTTACAAACCAAAAATGGCGTAGCTGTTCAAAAAGTACTGATCTACTAAGCTATTGTCATTACAAGCACACGACACCCTCACCAGATAAAATAAAAAATTCAACCGGTCATAACCGGAAAAAGCAAAAACCATGAAAAGTTTCTTGTCAAAGAGGTGTTTTGTCTTGTTACTCCTGCTACAGGCTGTAAACAGCTATGCCGTGGCCTCTGATCCTGTGCAATACTGTGCCTCCGGCAGACAGGAAGGCATCATTGGAACTACCGATGCTGTAACAGTAGATAATCCGGCAGATAATATTTTCCATGTCATGATTGATGCACCACTGACGGGAAAAGAGCAGGTTTGGCTCGTGTATGAACTCTCAGGGGTGGCAGACCATACAGCAGTAGCCCGCAGCATCAACGACCAATTGTCAGCAGGGGGTTATGTTGTCAAACAGCAAAAAGGATGGCATCAGCAAAGAGAACGTATTGCATCAGCGTGGCTGCATCAGGGAGATAACGTCATTCGTTTTACCCTGCCACAAGGGGCTGCCTATAGCTATCGTATTCGTCATCTCTCTATTGAAATAGAACCCACTGACTGCCAGCAAGCCACTGTAGCCCTTGAGGTTAACAAGAGCAGTGCACTGCATTACTATCAGGGCCAGGCATATGTGAAGGGCTTTGCCTGGGGCAGAAATCAGAAAGCAGTAAGTGTTACCCTGGATGGAGAACCTGCCAAGGTGCTGGACGGTGCTTTTGAAGGGATGGTAACCTTAGGCCAAGATCCTATAGAGGTAGAAGCTACCTATGCTGATGGACAAGTGCTGTGTGAACGTGTGGCTCTTGACAAAGCGCAATTAGCAGATCAATATTATCCTCTGCAAGCAAACAGTTACCGGGCTGAAAAGCTTTTTTCTACGCAAACAGATTATCAGATCTCTCTGGCAGGAGCCTCACTACAGATGAAGGCTGGTGCCCTGAACCAACCTGCTAATATATCCATCACCAGTCTAAGAGCTATAGATATTCCGGCCCTGGATGCTGGCATGATCAACGTGACAGGGCATCATGCAGGTTATCGCTTCCTGCCTCACAAAACCCTTTTTGAACAGGAGGTAAGCCTTCGTTTGGCCTATGATGAAACCAAGGTTCCTGACGGCTATACTGCCCAGGATATCAAGACCTATTTCTTTGATGAGGCTACGCACCACTGGATCGCGCTGCCCACTGATACCATACTGGAAGCTCGTGCTGAAGTAGTATCACGTACCACGCACTTCACCGACATGATCAACGCCATCATACAGGTGCCCGAATCCCCTGAGGTGAATGCTTATAATTCTACTTCTATGAAAGGCATCAAGGCAGCCAATCCTACGGCAGCCATTGGTTTGATCAATGCGCCGCAGGCCAACAATACTGGCAGCGCAGCACTCAACTATCCCATCAAGCTGCCTTCAGGAAGAGCAGGCATGCAGCCCCAGTTAAGCATCAGCTACAACAGCGGGGGCGGCAATGGCTGGCTGGGCCTTGGCTGGAACCTCAATATACCTGCGATTACAATTGATACCCGCTGGGGTGTGCCACGCTATGATGAAAAGCTGGAAACAGAAACCTATTCCCTGAATGGTGAGCAGCTTTCGCCAGTTGCCCACCGGGGCACGCCGGTGGGCCGTATTGCCAACAAACAGTTTTACCCACGGGTAGAAGGAAGTTTTAACAAGATCATCCGTCACGGAAGCAAACCTTCTGATTATTACTGGCAAGTAACTGATAAGAATGGCGTACAATACTTCTATGGCGGACGTACAAACCTGGATACAGATGCAGTACTCAGAGATGCTACAGGCAATATAGCCCACTGGGCACTGACAGAAGTACGCGATCTGAACGGTAATTTTGTACGTTACCATTATGAAAAGGCAGAAGATACAAGCACCCAGGATGGCATCAAAGACGCCCAGCTCTATGTCAGCAAGATCACCTACACTGGGCATGGCACAGCAGAAGGACCTTACACCGTGCTCTTTGACCAAAGAGCAGACAAGCGCAAAGATGTCAGCATCAATGCCCGCTATGGCTTTAAGCAGGTCACCGATGCCTTGCTGGAAAAGATTACCGTGCAGTATGGTTCTGAGCTGGTACGCAGCTATAAGCTTTGGTACCATGAAGGGCCGTTCTATAAAACCCTGCTGGACAGTATTAGTGAATATGATAGCCAAGGTCAACGCTTCAATGCCCATGCCTTTGAGTATTATGATGACATCAATGGTGAAAACAGTTATACTCCTTTTGTAGATAAGCCTGTCAACTGGCAAGTGCCGGACGATGATATTCAGCACAAGTTGGTAACTGGCGCTATCTTCAGCGACGCAGCATCAGTGCTAAGCGGCACCAAATCCAATAATTTTAGTGCTGGGTTGGCTATAACTGTCGGATTGGGTCCCAACGTGTCTACCAAACAAAACTCGGCAGGCGGTTCTTACAACTATGGACAATCCAGCAGCGAAGGTATGGCCAGCCTGATAGATATCAATGGCGACGGGTTGCCTGATAAAGTGTTTATCAAAGATGAGGTAATGTATTACCGTGCCAACCAAATGGGGGCTGACGGAAAGACAAGTTTTGGTGAAAGATACGCTATTCAAGGAGCCAATACCTTTTTCAAGGAAAAAAGCCGCACACACAGCGGTGGTGCAGAAGCGCATGTGGGCATAGGAGTAGGCTCCGTCATGGCCGGGTACAACCGGGGAAAGACCAAGTCAACCACTTCGGCTTATTTTACGGAAGTGAATGGTGACCAGTTGCCTGATATTGTCATAAATGGTAAAGTGCTTTTCAACCGTATAGATCCAAACTCCGGACATCCTACTTTTGTGGAAGCCAGTGATGCAACTTCCAGTCCTGTCAATACCAGTGGTGAGATTGCAGCAGATCTGTTAATCAATGATGACCTGGAGCAAGGAGAAGATGCCAAGAGATACCCTTTGCACGATGTAGTTCGTATGTGGCAGGCCCCTTACGATGGCAGGATTAAAATTGATGCGCCTGTGCGTTTACTTTTGCCAGCGGCTGATAAAGCAGCACCGGGCGCAGACGGTGTGAGGGTAGCCATCCAACTCCGTGACCGTGAGGAATGGTCTGCCACAATTCCGGCTGGCGACGGCAATCCCAGAATACCTTCGCGCGTGAGTAATCTATCTGTAAAAAAAGGAGACAGGGTGTATTTCAGGGTACAGTCAGTTTATAATGGTTTACAGGATTCTGTGGAGTGGGCACCTGTCATTGAATACAGAAACCAGGATGCGACACAAACAGATGCTAATGGGCAACCGCTCTACAAATTTGATAGCCAGAAAGACTTTGTGCTGACTGCCGATCAGACGGTGGATGCCCCTATGAAAGGATCGGTACAGATTGAGGGTAGATTTACCAAAGCAATGACCAGTGACGATGTGCAGGTATTGGTTATCAAAGAGAAAGGGGGCCAGGAAGAGGTAGTCTTGGAAAAAAATTATGCCTGGAATCAAACAGCGGATGAAGATTTGAGAAAGCTGGTAGCTGTAGATTCAGCAGAGTCTCTATCATTCAAAGTTATGGCTTCTACTAATGTGGACTGGGCTGCTCTGCAATGGCAACCGCATGTATATTACGAAAACGCAGCTGATGCTCATACCAAGGTAAAAAATGAGAAGGGAGAACCGCTCGTTGAGTTTTATCCTGTACCAGGTTTAAGTATCTATGCTGAAATCGCACAGCAAGGGAAAGTGTTTGTGGTGTCACAGGATGTACAACGGGTTAACATCATACCTCAACTCATTGCCAACGGGCAGTCTTCTGCTTCTCAACTGGTATTTTCTGTTAAAAAACGTAGCCAGTTGCTTGCCAAAGACACGATCTATCTTTCCTCTGGTAGAATTACTTCTGCTGATGCGCTGGATATTGCCGTGAAGAAGGGCGATACACTCTATATTGAATACCATATGGCTGATCCTAAAGCTATGACGTTACTCAAAGAAATCAGCAGCAAAATAAGCATCAGCAACAGAGAAGAAAATGTACAACCGTATGTGTATATACAACGTGGCAACACGGAGTTTGGCCCGATGTACCGGCAGTGGGGACAGTTTGCCTACAATGGCAATGAAGAAAGAGCAACCAAAGCCATTGAACAGGCAGCCCTCAAGATGAGTGACAACTTTACAAAGTTTGATGAGCTGGACAAAAACAAAATCAAAGATGATGGCAGGGCACTGAAAAGCGAAAAGGCGTTTAATCCTGCTGATGAAATCTTTATTCCGATGGTTCCTTTTGGCAAGCAGCATATCTGGAATGGCTACGATGATCTTACTTACTTAAATGCTACCGTCATATCCAGCTCCCGCTATGGAGAAGATGACTTAGTGCCTCCTGGAAGTCCCCAGGCTACCATCAATACCAAATCTCGCGCCATCAACAAAGTTTCAGTCAGCATCAACGACTCTTATACGTTGGGCGGTTCGCTGGCTATAGGTGTGGGCGGCAGCTATGGCAAGACTGATGGCTATACCGAAGTGCGTTCGGACTTTATGGATATGAACGGTGACCGTTATCCAGATATAGTCACGCCCAATGGGATACAATACACCCATGCACAGGGCGGTCTTTCCGGTAGGGTTACTTATCACAGCTTGCTTAACCACCGCACGACGATGCACTCTACCGGGTCAAGTCTTTCAGGCTCTTATGTCTTGTCCAGTGCACAACCAGCTGCTACCAATACCAAAAGGTTTAGCGTGAGCGTGGGAGACGGTAAAAGCAGTGCCGGACTTAGCGGCAACTTCGGCAATGGGGATAACAGCACTGATTTTACTTATATGGATATCAACGGGGATGGTTTGCCTGACCGTATTTACCAGGGAGGTGAGGTGGCTTTAAACCTAGGCTACCGCTTTGCTAAAAAAGAAAACTGGGGATTTTCCGATATACAGGCCGGTACCAGCAAGAGCAAAGGAGCAGGTTTAGGAGTAAGCATTGTTGGCGGCAGTATCTCTGCCGGTGTAGGGTTGTCTTTATCCGAAAATAATGTGACCCATAGTCTTCAGGATGTCAATGGGGATGGTTTGGTGGATATGTACTATCTCACAGAGCAGGGCGTGGAAGTCAGGCTCAACTATGGCAATGGCTTTGCCGAAGCTATTGCCTGGAACGGTGCAGAGGCTATTAGTGAAAACTCTTCTACCAGCGAATCAGCCAATATAGCTTTCACTGCAGGCGTTACCCTGTTTGGCGTAAAGCTCTGTGTGAACCCCAGCACCAGTATCGGCAGGGGCATGAGCCGGGAATCGGTACGGTTGAGTGATATGGACGGTGACGGCTACCCGGACTTTGTGCGCTCCAGCAATGATGCTATGTTGAAAGTAAAGTCTTCCACCATCGGTAAAACCAATATGCTCAAAGCAGTACACCGACCGCTGGGAGCTTCCTTTGTGGTAGACTATAAAAGAGAAGGTAATACCTATGACCTGCCCAACAATCTATGGACGCTTGAAAGTGTAAAGCTTTACGATGGGCACACCGGCGATGGGGTGGATACGCTGCTGACTACCTTTGCATATGAAGCAGGCTACCACGACCGCCATGAGCGCGACTTTTACGGCTTTGCCAAAGTGACCACCCATACCCGTGATGCCAGTAGTAAAACAATCTACAACAGCCTGGTGCAGACTTTTAGCAACAACAACTACTATAGCAAAGGCTTGCTGCTCACCGAAACGGTGACAGATAGTAAGAGCCGTAAGTATTCAGAGAAAGAAAACATCTTTACCCTGACTGACCTGTCAACCGGTAAACCCTTATCAAAGGCACTCTTGGAAGATAAAGCCTTTGCAGGACGGGTTTTCCCAGCCCTTACTGAAAGCTATCAGCGTTTCTTTGAAGGCAAGGCAGAGGCAGGCAAAACCACGCATATGCGCCTCTCATACGATGGCTATGGCAACGTAAAAAAAATAGAAGACCTGGGTGATGTGGACACTGACAGCGACGACCTGCTGGCCGAGGTGACCTATCATTATTACTCCACCGAGCCTTATATTGTCAATAAGCCCAAACGCATTGCAGTCAGCGGGCAAGGCAACACGTACCGCGTCAGGGAAGCAGACATTGATGCCATCGGTCAGGTAACAGCGATCCGGCAGTACCTGGATGAACAGCAGGCAGCTATGCATAGCCTTGCCTATGACAAGTATGGTAATTTAACGGAACTTACCCGCCCTGCCAATGAAAAAGGCGAGCGGCTGAAGATCAGCTACCAGTATGACGAGCAGATACATAGCTACCCGGTGAAGGTAAGCAACAGCTATGGCTATAGCTCACAGGCTGTCTACGAGTACAGCTTCGGGCAGATGCTTTCCAGTACTGATCTGAACGGGCAGGTAGTAAGCTACCAAATAGATGATCTGGGCAGGGTCATTAGTATCACGGGTCCCTATGAGCAGAAGGCAGGCAAGTATACCCTTGCTTTTGACTATCATCCTGAGGCGGCCACACCCTGGGCATTGACCAAGCACTATGATCCTGCCCATCCGGGCAATGCGCTGGAAACAGCTATCTTTGTGGATGGCCTGGGAAGGGTGTTGCAGACCAAAAAAGATGCTGCTATCTTTCAGGGAGAAAACAAAGCAGACAAAGAACAGATGGTAGTCTCCGGCAAAGTGGTCTATGATGCCTATGGCAGGGCTATAGAAGCCTACCAGCCAATGATGGAAGACACTGGCAATGCAGGCAAGTTCAATGCTGGGCAGGGGGAGTATCCTACTGCCACTGTTTATGATGTACTGGGCAGGGCAGTAAGCATGACCCTGCCCGATGGGGCAGTCACAGAGACAAGCTATGACTTTGGCCATGACAGGGAAGGCAGCAAGCAGTTTGTTACCCAAACCATTGATGCCAACAAGATTCTCACCGAGCAATTTACCGATACAAGAGGCAGGGTCACTGCCGTGCGCAATGCAGGCAGCGTGTGGACTAGCTTTGTCTACAATGCCGTAGGAGAGCAATTAACAGCCACTGATGATCTGGGCCATAGCACCGTATCAGCATATGATTTATTAGGCCGCAGAGTTAGCAGAAAGCACTCGGATGCAGGACTCACGCAGTACAGCTATGACCTTGCGGGCAACCTCACCTCTCTGACTACGGCCAATTTACAAGAAGGCAGCGGCCCGGTGGTATATCAATATGAATACGAACGCCTGACAAGCATCCTTTATCCTGACAACAGCGAGAACGATGTGCACTATAGTTATGGCGCAGCAGGAGCTGAGCACAACCGTGCAGGACGTATCGTCACGCAGGAAGATGCCTCTGGGGTACAGGAATTCTTGTACGGGCCATTGGGCGAAGTGGTTAAAAACATCCGCACCATCGTCATTCCGCAGCATGATGATCAGACGTATACCACAGAATGGAGCTATGATACCTGGAACAGATTGACTGAGATGACTTATGCTGATGGAGAGACAGTGACTTATCACTACAACACAGGAGGCTTACTGCAAAGCATGAGCGGCAAAAAGCAGGCTGACAAGTATGATTATGTAACCCAGCTAGGCTATGACAAGTTTGAGCAGCGGGTGCTGCTCTCTTATGGCAATGGTACCAAGACCACTTACAGCTACGAGCCTAAACGCAGGAGGTTATCCAATATGACAGCCAAGACCGCAGCAGGCAGAGCCATGATGGACAACAGCTATGGCTATGATGCGGTTAACAACATCTTAAGCTTAAAGAACAACGCTCCTGTTCCCAATAGCAACCTGATGGGCGGCAGCAGTGAGTATAGCTACGAGTATGATGACTTGTACAGGCTCACCTCGGCAGAAGGCAAGTTTACCGGCAGCAACCATGAGCACCGTTACAGCCTGGAGATGAAGTATAACAGCGTAGGAAGTATCCTGGAGAAAGCACAGTTGCATGAGCGAAAAGGCAGCAACGGGGATAATACATGGAATACTCAGAAGAAGACTTCTTATAGCCAGAGCTATGAATACGCAGACAGCCAGCCTCATGCCCCCATTCACATAGGAGAGCAGAAGTACAGCTATGACAAGAACGGCAACCAGACAGGCTGGACACATGATGTGAGCGGGCAACGCAGGCAGATCGTCTGGGATGAGGAGAACCGAATCAGAGCTATTGCAGACAATGGTTCAGTACAACATTATATCTATGATGCTTCTGGCACAAGAGTCTTGAAAGGCAAAAGCAAAGGGCAGAGCATCTACGTGAACAGCGAGTACAAAGCAGGCAGCGGTAGTATAGGTAATTATACCGTGTATGTGAACCCATACCTGGTGCTTAGAAGTGGTGGCTATACCAAACATTACTACATTGAAGGACAGAGAATAGTGAGTAAACTAGGCAGTGGCTTAGACAACAACGGCAAAGGGCAATTGAAAGCAGGACAGGATAAAGTCAACTATGGCAAAAAGCAGGCAGACATTAGGGAAGGCATTGTTAAGAACTTGAAGTGGTTGGGCATTGATGGGGCAGTACTCACCGCCGGAAACAGTGGTAAAACGCCTCCCGGCCAGTTGAAAGGTGGCAAAGGCGGAAATGCTGGTGGCGGCTCTGGCAACACAGGCAAAGACAAAGCCTCAGAGAAGTTCCAGTACTTCTATCATCCTGATCACTTGGGTAGTAGTAGCTATATCACCGATGCCAGTGGGGAAGTATACCAGCACTTAGAGTACTTTGCCTTTGGTGAGACTTTTGTGGAAGAACATAGTAACACGCACCGGACACCATACTTGTTCAATGGCAAGGAGTTAGACGATGAAACGGGGCTGTATTACTATGGAGCCAGGTATTATGATGCCAGGACAAGCGTTTGGCTGGCGGTGGACCCGCTGGCGGAGAAGTATGCGGGACTATCGCCTTATGTTTACTGTGCCAATAATCCCATTTTATTTATTGATCCTGATGGAAAAGATGTCATCATAGCTTTAGGTGGTATAGATTATAAAGGTAGTGGAGATACTGGTAGTGCGGGAAAGATGATTAATGACTTAAACAAATGGGCAAATGATAATGGTATTAAAGATTTCAGTGCTCAAGCATTTGCCTCGGATTTTGGTGATAATGTTAAAGCTGATGTTATAAAATATATCCGAGAAAATTATGAAATAGGATCAGGCGAAAAGCTTATAATATATGGTTACAGTTGGGGTGGAGATACTGGGGTGGAAATAACAGAAACGTTGAAGGAATTAGGAATAGAAGTAGATTTGTTAATTACAGTTGATGCTGCCAAAGGACCTGCTTCTGGAGATTTAGGTGATTGGGTAGACAGAGAGATACCGGATAATGTTAAAGAAGCTACAAACTATTATCAAAATAACCCCTCTAAAATTAGGTCGCATGGTGATGAGGCAAAAGCAAAAGATTCTAAGAAGACTAACATAATGAATATTCAAGTAACTGATAGTGATATATCACATAGCAATATTGATGAAAGAGTACAACCGATAGTCACTGAAGAAATAAAAAGTAAAGTTAAAGAATGATAACATGACTAAATTAATACTATGTATGCTGATATTTAGCTTTATGGCATTCTTGGCATATGCTATTGATGAAGTAGTTTTTAGAGGTGAAATGATTGTGATTGGTAATCAGATTATTGTAAGTATCTTGGCTTTCATGATAATAGTCTACCCAGTATTAATTTTAATTTGGAATATAGCCTCTTTATTTATAGGAGCACAAAAGTTTGGAAATCTAACTAACAAACTAATTTTTATCTTACCTATTGTACATATTTTTCTTCTAGGCATATATCTACTATGGGGGCTAAATCAAGATTATTCAATTTAGACAAAAGAAAATCACCAAAAATATCCGTACCATCGTCATCCCACTGCATGATGATCAGACGTATACCACAGAATGGCAGTACGACACTTGGAACAGGCTTACAGAGATGATTTATTCTGATGGAGAGACGGTAACCTACAATTACAATGCAGGCGGTTTATTGCAAAGCATGAGTGGTAAGAAACAATCAGACAAGTATGATTATGTCACCCAGCTAGGCTATGACAAGTTTGAGCAGCGGGTGTTGCTCTCTTATGGCAATGGCACCAAGACCACCTACAGCTACGAGCCTAAACGCAGGAGGTTATCCAATATGACAGCCAAGACCGCAGCAGGCAGGGCCATGATGGACAACAGCTATGGCTACGACCAGGTCAATAACATCTTGAGCTTAAAGAACAATGCAGAAGTACCTAACAGTAATCTGATGGGCGGCAGCAGCGAGTACAGCTACGAGTATGATGACTTGTACAGGCTCACCTCGGCAGAAGGCAGCTTCACTGGCAGCAACCATGAGCACCGTTACAACCTGGAGATGAAGTATAACAGCGTGGGCGGTATCCTGGAGAAAGTACAAGTGCATGAGCGAAAAGGCAGCGGTGATAGCTGGCAACAGCAGAAGAGGACTTCTTATAGCCAGAGCTATGAATACGCAGACAGCCAGCCACATGCCCCCATTCACATCGGCGAGCAAAAGTACAGCTATGACAAGAACGGTAACCAGACCGGATGGACACATGATGTATCAGGACAGCGCAGGCAGATCGTCTGGGATGAGGAAAACAGAATACGTGCTATTGCTGACAATGGCAGTGTGCAGCATTACATCTATGATGCCAGTGGTACTCGTGTACTCAAAGGCAAAAGCAAAGGGCAGAGCATCTACGTTAACAGCGAGTACAAAGCAGGTTCTGGCAGCATGGGTAACTATACGGTGTATGTGAATCCTTATCTTGTATTGAGAAGTGGTGGTTATACTAAACACTACTATATTGAAGGACAGAGAATAGTGAGTAAGCTAGGTTCAGGCTTAGATAACAACGGCAAAGGCCAACTCAAGGCAGGACAGGAAAAAGTCAATTACGGCAAAAAGCAGGTAGACATCAGGGAAGGCATTGTCAAGAACCTGAAGTTTCTGGGCATAGACGGAGCTATTCTGACTGCGGGCAACAGCGGCAAAACACCTCCGGGACAGCTAAAAGGCGGTAAAGGCGGAAATGCTGGTGGCGGCAAAGACAAAGCCTCTGAAAAGTTCCAATACTTCTATCATCCTGATCATTTAGGCAGTTCAAGTTACATTACGGATGCCAGTGGGGAAGTGTATCAGCACCTGGAATACTTTGCTTTTGGAGAGACGTTTGTGGAAGAACATAGCAATACGCATCGTACGCCATATCTGTTCAATGGCAAGGAATTGGATGAAGAAACTGGATTGTATTACTATGGAGCCAGGTATTATGATGCCAGGACGAGCATTTGGCTGGCTGTTGACCCGCTGGCGGAGAAGTATCCGGGGTGGTCTCCTTACAATTATACGATGAACAACCCAATTAACTTAATTGATCCAGATGGAAGATCACCTGGTGATCCGAGTTGTCCCGAATGTCCGGAGTATACACAGATTACTCCACCGATAAGTGGAGAACTGGCAGGAACACCTAAGACTTTTGAGCATAGTCTTGAAGGTGCCCAATATAGAGATAACCAAAAGACAATGTCACCTGTAAAAAACCCGGTAATTTCATCTGAGTTTGGAGGTAGAGATGCTCCCATTGCAGGAGCATCTACTGACCACAAAGGCATAGATATTGTCCAAGCAGAAGTAGGAGCAGTAGAAGGAGCGGATGTCGTTGCCCCATTAAATGGAACTGTGATAGCAGTAAAGGATAATAATACTTATCCAAACAATGCTGGAAACAGAGTTCATATGAAAGCTAATAAGGACGGAAAAATACATAGTTTTTTTCATTTACAGGATACCGGATTTGGAAATGATTTTTCTGCTGGTGATAAAATACAAAGAGGACAAAAGATTGGGCAAGTTGGTAATTCGGGTAATTCAGAGGCTGTGCATTTACATTACGAGATTAGAGATAACCCTGGGAGTGGAGCAGCTTATTCTCCAAGGTTTGAAAATGTAGGATTAAGAAATGCTCCTAATACCACTCAAGCACGTACAAGACAAGTAGTCCCTACATATGTACCCTTTTCTTCAGAATTCAAAGGTCCTGAATTTTAACAAACAAAAAATGAAACAATTCAAATTTTATATCTATATAATTTTGATTCTAACTACAAGCTGTGATTTGACTGAATCCAAGCAAAGCAATCAAGATAGTAATAAACTAAAAGATAGTATGGAATCTTCACTGAACAGTTTATCTAGATCTAAGAGGATGGCTTCGGATAATACTAAAAAAGAAAAGCTACATTTGCCCAAAAGCACAGTCATCTTAGGTGGCGATACAATAATAGTAAACGATAACGGTAAAGTATTTGAACTCACAGCTTTGAATGATAGCGTTTACTATTATAAATTGTTTAAAAAATCTAAACCCGAATCTGATATAGGGCTAACTGAAATAAAAGTTAAAAATAAGATTGATCAACTCTTATGGAAAATGCCTATCAAAGATGAAATAGTTTTAAACAACAAAAATGATCTGATTACGGTGGATTTGAATTCGAGATGTATAAAATATTACTCAATCTTTAATGGAAGACTAAATAAAGATTTATGTCTTCCTTCAAAGTATACTTTTTCAGATGCTAATGATTTTATAGCTACTCAGCAAGGATTATATATAAAACTCGTTGATGAAAATGATTATTCTTTTAAAGATATATTATTTGTAGATAAGAATTCATCAGCGTTAAAACTTATGAACTTAGAAGCACAAGGGTATCTCAAATTGCAAAGAGTTAATAGCCAAGTGGTGCTAATAAACAGCGAAGGAGAAGTAGTAAAAAATATCGAGTAAACATATGTAAAGTAAGTGAGCAACAGCTATGGCTATAGCTCACAGGCTGTCTACGAGTATAAGTTCGGCCAGATGCTTTCTAGCACCGATTTGAACGGACAACAAGTGAGTTATACCATAGATGCCCTGGGCAGGGTCATTAGTATCACGGGTCCTTATGAGCAGAAGGCAGGCAAGTATACCCTTGCTTTTGACTATCATCCTGAGGCTACTACACCCTGGGCACTGACTAGACACTATGATCCTGCCCATCCGGGCAATGCGCTGGAAACAGCTATCTTTGTGGATGGCCTGGGCAGGGTGTTGCAGACCAAGAAAGATGCTGCTATCTTTCAGGGAGAAAACAAAGCAGATAAAGAACAGATGGTAGTCTCCGGCAAAGTAATCTATGATGCCTATGGCAGGGCTGTGGAAGCTTATCAGCCAGTGATAGAAGACACTGGCAATGCAGGCAAGTTTAATACTGAGCAGGGGGAGTATCCTACTGCCACTGTTTATGATGTACTGGGCAGGGCGTTGAGCATGACCCTGCCCGATGGGGCAGTCACAGAGACAAGCTATGCCTTTGGCCAGGACAGGGAAGGCAGCAAGCAGTTTGTTACCCAAACCATTGATGCCAACAAGATT
>CATQIH010000044.1 GCA_958296015.1 Cyclobacteriaceae bacterium | reverse complement strand
TGTGATGCCTGCCATCACTTTTGCCAGTGCTGAAGTTATCAATACCTCCCCTGCTACTGGACTGGACATCTTCACCCATCAAGCGCACCAAAGCAACTATGAACAAGTAGAAGTACAAGGCAAGCCCTACGCTGTAGCCTGGAAAGCTTTACGCAGCGGCAGTCCTGAAACAGTGCTTGCCCAGGTGGATAACAGCCTGTCTTTTCCGGCAGCAGTAGTGTTTGAGCAGAACGGTAACTTGTTGTCTGCTCAGCCTGCCAGCAATCACCATCAGCAGCAACTCTTACTCACTGGGCAAGCACAAGGCCAGCAGGGCAGTGTGCAGGTGTATGGCAGCCAAGACAAAGACGCTCTGCTACTAGGCAGGCTCAACACCATCAGCTATGATGCCTTGCCCAAGAAGCTGGTGCTGGTACCTGTGATGAAGACATGGATGGCCTATGAGTTGCAAGACATCGGCCAGCAGGTAGCCGCTATCTATGCCCAGGCAGCTGTAGACATGACCATAGCATACCAGACACAGCCTTTGATGATAGAAGGCTGGGATGAAGACCACCCGTTAGAGGACGGCACTACGGGTTTGCTATCTAATTACACCAAAGAGATGAAGCAGGTCATCAAGGCTTATCGTGAGACGCATGACACAGACAAAGAGACAGCTTACATCTTCATCTATCCAAAGCCAAAGTCAGGAGAGGCAAAGCTAGGCTATATGCCCAAGAAGCGCAGCTATGGCTTTGTGTTCAGCCAGTTCCGCAGCCGCACGCAGATAGCGCAAGCCATCGCTCATGAGCTAGGCCACGGCCTGTTCCGCTTGCAGCACAGCTTTGAGACCTACCCCAGCCTGAGTAAGGGCAGCACCGACAACCTGATGGACTACCAAGAGGGCACCCGCCTGCACAAGTACCAGTGGGATTTGATCCACAACCCAATCGCTATGCTGGGCTGGTTTCAGGATGAGGAGGAGAGTGCTTATTATACTAATCCTTATACTTACCTATGGAAAGAAATAAATACTTTCACTAATAGTCTCAACTATTCATTGTATGAGTTCAACCAGTGGGTAGCAGAAAGTAAACGTAGTATTTTGTCATTATTCGGCTTTTCGGATGTAGAACTTGTTTCAGATCAAGAAAAGGTACAAGAGATATTAGCTGCTATCAAAGAAGATAAAATAGAAGTATTAACTAATTATGCTGCCGAAGAAATCATTACAGCTCAGAATTTGAAACTATCAGAAGCCACATATGATAAGTTGATCATCTATTTCCTACAAGCACCAAAAGCTATTGATACAAAAAACTACAAAATTGAAGACAACGCAAAAGAAGGCTACAGTCTGTTGATCCTTACCGAAGAAGGAAAAGCAAGCAAGGATGTAGTGAGGGTGCAGGTAACCAGCAAGCAGAAACAAACATTGGAAACATATTTGTTTGGTAAGGAAAAGCCAATAACTGAAAATTCTGACTGTCCTTCCAACTTTTGCTGTACAAAATGCGGTAAGGATTTGACGGTTACATTAGAGAGGCTCAAAGAGATATTGATGGTAATGTAAGTATTACTCAAGATCAAGCGACCCATTTCAACGAAGCATTGAGAAATGGTGGTTTCTCGACTTGTAAACAACTTTCTCACTTCTTTTCACAATCTATTATTGAAAGTAAAAACTTTACCGATTTTAGCGAAGGGTATCGATATCGCCTTAAATCAATATACGATACATTTGGTGGACAAACTGGAAACAATAGCTATGCTACTATTTATAGTCAAAACTTCTGGGATGACGAGATCTATTTAAATTATGTAGGGTCAAGTCTTTGTGAACATCTTTACAAGAAAAAAGAGAACAATACAACATCTCAATCTTTCAAAGCGTCAGCTGAAACAAGTAAAAAATCTCGTAATGTTTCTGGCATCAAGCATGAGATAGAATTCCCAAAAAGCTTCAGCAATAACTCTGAAGGCAACTACATGAAAGCTACAATAAATAATGCTAGTCAAAAAGGAGAGAAGCTTTTTAACTTAGTATATGAAAACAAAAACGGAAACAATCAAGTAGGCGACGGCTGGAAGTATCGCGGGAGAGGAGTAATACAAGTTACAGGGCGTGGAAACTACAGAAATGCATCTAATAAGGTAAATGAAGTGTTTATAAATAAATCTTTTGATTGGGAAGCAAACCCAGAGGATCTGCTATAGATAATGAGTCTATAATTTACTCAGCTGTTGGATGGTTTCTAAATAATTTTAATCAATAGAATTCCCCGAGGCTCTGCCTCGGGTGTTGCGTGAGGATATTTACATTTGTGAGTATGAGCGAACATATTCACAAGAGTCACAATAAAAGCTTGCTTTTGTATCATTTTGTTTGTCCTATCAAGTATAGGAGAAAAGTATTGAGTGCAGAGGTCTCGTCCACTTTCAAGAATATTTGCCTGAAGATAGAGGAGCGATATGAAATTCATTTTTTTGGAGATCGGCCTTGATGGGGACCATGTTCATTTTTTGATTCAGAGTGTTCCCTCGAATGCTCCTAAGAAGATCATTGGTGCGGTCAAGAGTATCACTGCCAAAGAGATTTTCCGCCTTCATCCAGAGGGTCAAGCAGATGCTTTGGGGGCGGCAAGTTTTGGACGAGTGGCTACTATGTAAATACTGTAGGCCAATATGCAAGTGAAGAAGTGATCAAAAAGTATATTCAAAATCAGGGAAAGTCAAAATATATGGAGTTGCACAAGAATCAGCTACGTTTGTTTTGATACCCCGACGGCTCTGCCTCGGGGTAGTTCATTCCAATTACTAGTCTGGATTTGAAAACATCAAAACAAGTTACCCTAATTGTAAATACGAAGATGCTTGAAGCAGATAAAAGAGAAATAGAATTTAACCGATTGATGAACGATGAAAGTTTATACAAATGTAATGAAGATTAGCAGTCTAATCCTAATGATGTTGTTGCAACATAATTGCGTAGCCCAACAAGAAAATTGCAATCGGAAAGCATGGACCATAAAAATAAAAAATAAGTTACCTAGCAGTGTTTGCGTTAGTGAAGACAAAATAATTTACGATTTGTTTTCAAATTTTGACTATAATATAGATCATTTAAATGACCTGGCACTTAGAGTTGGGAATAATAAAATAAGTAACGGAGATACAACAATGCTAGAAATATATGCTCAAAAATCTGATAGTAATTTCATCCCAATTAAATCTTTAAAAAACATTTACCCTATTTATTTTGAAAGTTACTCATTAGACTATAAGATAGAAGATAGCAACTTACAAAAATTAAAAGATCGTTATCAGGGTTCAAATCCATTAGAAGAACTAAGAATCAACGAAAATGAGATATTTTTAAAAATTACAGCAGATATTACAACATCTTTTTGTTTTGTTTACAAATACAATATGGAAAAGCAAGATTGGCTTTTAAAAAGTTTACATTTGTATGAAAGAGAAAGTGAGAACCTTACTAAATATGATACCTACCATATAGGTAGTAGCATTGATGAATTTGATTATTTTGACTACTTGGAAGGAGATTTTTAAACAAAAATTTGACATATTAGGCTTAGCTACAAAACAACCAATAATGCCTTTTGCATCTTTTTGTATCCACAGGTAAAGTTAAAGCTATATGCCCAAGAAGCGCAGCTATGGCTTTGTGTTCAGCCAGTTCCGCAGCCGCACACAGATAGCTCAAGCCATCGCTCATGAGATCGGTCATGGCCTGTTCCGCCTGCAACACAGCTTTGAGACTTACCCCAGCCTTGCCAAAGGCAGCACCGACAACCTGATGGACTACCAACAGGGCACCCGCCTGCACAAGTACCAGTGGGATTTGATCCACAACCCGATAACCATGCTGGGCTGGTTCCAGGATGAGGAGGAGAGTGCATATTACTCAGTTAAAGAAGTGCAAGACCTGATAGATGAAATCAAGAAGAACAATGCAACAACCAATACCAAACTACAGACCAGCCGTGCTATTGTTACAGCAACAGACTTGAAAGATGAGGCTTGGCTGAAAGCCAATATGCAAAATAGTTGGTTGCCAGCCAATCTGATACAACAATTAGCTACAGATAAACATATCCGTGCTGAACTTGAAAAAAAGCCAGGAATCTACGAAAATATCCCCATAAGCGTAGCCAACATCAATCCGGCTACCGACCAGCATGCCGTACTTTTAGCCAAAGAAGTAGAGGTAATTTTAGGAGAACAAACCATGCCTGTTACTATTCACGGCTATGCTGCTACCGATCAGATATTCACTCACTATGTAGCTCAACAAGAAGTTGCAGATAACAGTACTATTACTTTTTTCAACTATGAGAAACCTAAAAGTAACGTGCAAAATACTAAAGGCTTAACAGATGTAAGTAATATTCGCAAAGCTTTTGCCATCACTACAGCCACTAACAACATCCAGACGCTGAAAAATTACCTGGAGATTAAAGGTACTATCGACTGGAATAGCCCAGAAAACGCAGATCAGATGGATGACATAATCATAGAGGTAATTCGTACCAAAAGTAATGAGTTCATCACTACTGGAGAAATCTCTGTCCGTGGCACTGATATCCGAGGAGCTACATTAGAGCTTGGTAAGGGAACAATGGCTGAAGAATGTACTTCATGCCCTGATAATACGCATCATGGCTGCAAACGTATTCCTGCCGGAACATATAATTTTGAACTCAATACAACCACAACCTCTGGCAAAGGACAACACGTTTATCATTCTATCAGACTGACCAATACAAATGGTAGGCTCATCAATGGACACAAGTCTGAAAGAGATGGCGTATTAATACATCGGGGCAATAGCTATAGCTTCATTCAAGGGTGTATCCTCGCTATGTATCACGAAAAACTTCCTAGCGTATTGGAAGATGTAGATGCGTATTTGAATCGCGATATAATGGGGTATAATGTGACAGAAGAAGAAAAAACAATATTTCCACTTTTGCTTTACGAATATGTTAGCAGGATTGATCCGCAAGGCACTAAAAAGAAAACGGTGATCATCAGTAATAAAGATGAGGGTAACCCTTTAGCTATTAATACAGAAAAGTTTGAGAAGCGCAAAAGAGCAGGTGAATACTACATAAGTTTGAACGTCGCAACAAAGGCAGAAGAAATTATTAATAAACTAGCATATAAAATAGTAGAAGACTTGTTGAAAGAAAACCGGTTTTGATAAAAGCTATAGAAGATAAAAAGGTGAATTAGACAAGATAGCTAGTATCGATAAAAGTGCAAAACAAAAAGAATTAGAAAAAGTATGGAACGACAAAACTAAAAGCTCAATGAGCTATTAGGCAACACAAAGGCAAAAGAGAAAGCTAGTGATTATTCCAATATGTTTGTGAATGAGGTAAAAGTTATATAATAGAGGGTGTAATAGGCGATAACCAAACAAGAAGGTAGCCGAAGAAGTGTATATGCACCTTGCAGATAAAGATATTGGGGGTTCTAGTCCAGGTAGTGTATTGTACTCAAACTACCTTAAAACGGTTGTAAAAGGAAGTAAAAAGGAGGCTATTGCTGTCAATAAAATATGCAGCGTCATAAATAAAAAGTATGACACTTTTCTTAAAGACATTAAAGCAAAAATTATTGCCATTTAAAAAGAAAATAACGACAACAGAACACTGTTTATTGATGCTTATGAGAAGGGATAGAAAAATTTGCTATTCTAAGATGTGGTAGGCTAAAAAGTTTAATATATAATTAGAAACGGCCATAGGATAGGAATTTTTATAGTTAGAGTTATTTGTTAGATTTTGAGATTTTAAGCATATTTCTTTACGAATTAAGGGAGATATCATTGTATCTAAAAAGCATTTGATACTTTGATGATGTAAAGAAAGAACTTTGTCATAAGAAATTTCATAGATTTTAATGTCCTTAATTTTTATCGAGGCTATCTATTAGCAAAGCGGTATTTGAGAAACACTTTTGATAAGACAGAGATGTAGTAAATTTTATCTGGTGATTATCTGTAGCTAAATATCCATAAATATAAAATTCACCCCTTTTGGTTTTCTAGTGGCTTTAACTCAGCAAAGGCATTTCTATTTAATACTTCATCAGCATTTATATTAAAATCAGGATCATCATCTGTATTGTCTTTGAGATACAAACCAACAGCAATTTGTTTGCTTGTTGAGTGACACTTGACAAAATTTGATAACCAGGTATCATTTCAAAACTTATCTTTCCTCAAAATCCTCAAACTCGATGTGTTCTTGCTTTTCAAAACTTCTAAACACCTCTTTTCCCTGTGGGTCTACCATCACGAAGTGGCGCAGGCTTCCTTCCGGTCCTTCTTTACTGTATTCCTCTACATAGATGGTATATGGCTGATTATCACTAAAAGTAATTAGTAAAGTATCTATATAAGGGCTGGAAACTTCCTTGGTGTCCAAGACCGAAGCGGTGGTATCTTTTGAAGAGCTATCAGCAGTTGCTGAGACACGGTCATTATAGTGGCTGCAACCAAACAGTAGTCCGCTAACAAACAATCCACAGAGAATAGATTTTATCATAATATATAAAGACTTTATCCTAACATACACCAGCAATTTGAAATGCTAAACTGACTTGCTTACAATAATGCTACCATTTACATTAAAGGCCATGACACAGACAAAGAGACGGATTATATCTTCATCTATCCAAAGCCAAAGTCAGGAGAAAGTAAACTAGGCTATATGCCCAAGAAGCGCAGCTATGGCTTTGTGTTCAGCCAGTTCCGCAGCCGCACTTCACTGGCCAAAGTGTGGAAGGTATCCAACGGTTACCAGTATAAGACTAAATAAGGTGTTTCCCAACAGTGCTTTAGTAGAAAACAGCAGCAACAAATCTAAAGGCCCCAAAACTTAAGTGGTGCTCCTGACAGGAAATCCCGTTACAATCAATTAACTTCTAATGAAAACTTATTCAAATGTAATAATGATGAGGCACAAGAAGACGAAGCAAATATTAGAAGTGAAGCAACTGTACGTTAGCGTGCTATTAACTTATTTAGTACTACTAAATTTTAGCTGTCAGGCTCAAGTTGATAAAGTCAGTTTTTGTAATAGAAAAGGAACTGATAAATCGATAGAAAAAGCGATTCCCAAGGGAATTTGTATACCTGATAATTACATAGTTGATAAGGTAGTAACAGGATTTGACTTTAATAAAGACGCTAAAAGCGATGTGGTTTTAAGGTATTCTAACTATCCTCTTACTGATGGGACCATAAGACGCTATGCTATATATCAAATGGTCAATGATACGACATATGTTTACAAAAAGGATCTTTCTAATTTGGCTATACCCTATATCAGCATACTGACGCGAAGCTATCTGGAATTGCATCCAAAAGCAGATTCACTATTCAACTTATACCCGGTTAATGTTGAGATTAGCTTCAATAGTGACACAATCACAGTATCGCATTATGTTCCTGAATATTACGGAAAAACATATATATATCTTTTTAACCCTTCTGAAGATAATTGGTATCTCACGAAAATAAGGTATTGGATCGGAGAGCTACCTGCATGGCTTGTTAAAAACGATAATTTACAGGAAAAACTTTATGGAAAAGTCTACCTTGAAGATAGAATAATCAATGTGATAACCCAAATAGATAATTTTGATTTAGTAAAATCAAAATTAGCATCAGGCGCGGAGAGCGAATATCTTATGAACCATTATGACTTATTCAACTGGTCTAAAAAGTAATGCAAGGAAGTTATTTACGTATTTAGAATATAGCCAACAAAGCCTAAGAAGCGTGTGATGCTTTTTGTCTCCTGCACCGTTCACTGCAATACACCACATCATCCCACACCTTTTCCCATTTCTTTCGCCAGGTGAAGGGCTTCTGGCAAACCGGGCATATTTTGACGGGAAGGTCTGCTTTTTTACGGTGTTTCATCGCTATTCAAACAACAAGTACAAAGTAACAGTGTTGGTGACAAGCCGGTCGATGGGCTGCCCAAAACGGTTGGTTTTGTCTCCCAGACTGTTGACCAGCCCTCTTGAGAAACGGATTTCAGGCGCAAATTTGAAGAGTGGGAAATAAACGTCCATGCCAAAGCCCAGTTGCAAAGACAGGTTGGTGCTACTCACAATCAGGCGATCACCTTCGCTATCTTCTTTCTTGCCGGTGGCTTCAATGCCAGGCTCTACGCCTCCTATCAGGTAAAACCGGCTGTTGCCCCTGCGAACAGATTTATACTTCAGCAGTAACGGGAATTCTACAAACGTAGCTTCTATGAGTTGCTGATTGGTGCTGGCCTGTGAGCCTTTCACCGAGTTATAATTCAAGCTATTTTCATAAAATACTACCTCCGGCAAAAAGCGCAGGTCCAGGTAATCGGCCAGCCGCAGGTTGGCGATCAGGCCCAGAGAAAAGCCAAAGGAATTAGGTGCTGTGATGGAGTGCAGTGAGTCATTGGCCAGAAAAGCATCCGAATACTTTACCCGGTAGGCGGAAGAGTGCATACCGATCAGAAACCCATAGTGCAACCTGCGGTTATCGTAGTTGGGCAGGTTCTCGGTCTTTTCGTATTTCCGCTGTTTCTGTGCCTGTAGCGGCGGAATACATGCGATGAAAAAGAGCAGTAAGAATGCTATTTTTTTCCGGTGTAAATAGAACTGATGCCAAATGTGAGTGACCTGCATATTGTGTTTTTATAGCCCACCTTATTGAGTACCTCCAGCATGGCTTTTCCATCCGGAAAGGCCCGTACCGACTCAGGCAGATAGGTGTATGCTGACTGATCTTTTGATATTAAACGTCCTATTGAAGGAAGTATGTATGTGAAATAAAAGTTGTAAAGCTGCTTGAGCGGAAACTTTGTAGGTTTGGAGAATTCCAGAATAACCACCATGCCACCCGGTTTCAATACGCGGTACATATCGGCCAGTCCTTGTTCAAGGTGCTCGAAGTTCCTTACTCCAAAAGCAACGATGACGGCATCAAAAATATTATCCTCAAAAAGTAATCTTTCCGAATCGCCCGTGCAAAGTTCTATCTTATGGTCCAGGTGCTGCTTCAGGAGTTTTTGCCTACCTATAGCCAGCATACCCTCAGAAATATCTACTCCGATAATTTTGTCGGGGTCAAGAGAAAGTGCTTCTATGGCAAAGTCGCCGGTGCCAGTGGCAATATCCAGTATGGCTTTTGGCTTTTCGCCCCGCAGCAAGTTGATGGCGCGCTTGCGCCAGTAGATATCAATGCCGAGGCTCAGAAGGTGGTTGAGCAGGTCATAACGTTTGCTGATGTTGTCAAACATCGTGGCTACCTGCTCTGTTTTGCTTTGTGTCTGATCTTTATAAGGTAAAACTGCCATTGGAGCAAAGGTAAATAATATTTACCACTTTGCTCAACTTAAAACTCTTCCTGTACTTTGTTGCTCAGCTGGGGTTCGCGGTTGCTGATGACCCGCAGTTCTACCCGGCGGTTGAGTTCTCTTCCTTCTGCTTCATCATCATTAGAGGCGAGAGGTTGCGCTTCGCCATAACCTCGCGCAATCAGCCTGGGAGCCTCTATGCCTTGCTTCACCAGGTAGTCTACAATCGCCTGGGCGCGTTTTTGTGACAGGTCTTTGTTGTAGGCACGTGGTCCCCAGTTATCGGTATGACCGGCAATTTCTATGGTCGTATTTTGGTTACTTTCCAAAAAAGATTGTATGCTCTGCAAGCCATCCCGTGATTCTTCCTTTAGGTTGGCACTGTTGAAATCAAAGTAGATAAAGTCAAGCACCATCCGGTAACCTTCCGCTACACGATCCAACCCGATTTTCTTTCTGAACTCCTGCACGTCGGCTTTTGCCGCAGGAATTTCCATCTTCATACTTTTGAACATGTAGCCTGGCGACTCTACCGACAGCATATATTGCTGCGCCTTATCCTGCTGAATCTCAAACTGGTAAATGCCTTCAGCTACCTGTGTTGGCAGGTGTTCCCGGTTGCCGGTGCTGCTCTTTAGTTTCACCTTGCTGCCCAGCGCAGCTGCTGTTTGCCTGTCTTCTACTTTCAGTAAAAGCCGCACCGGCTGCAATGATTCGTCAGTTACAGGGGTGGTAGTAACCATAGGAGCAGCAGGAGTTTCTTTAGCAGCAACAGGAGGCGCTTCTTCCTGGGTGACCGGAGGCGTTGTAGGCTTTACAGCTACCTTTTCAATAGTTTTGGTCGTCTGCTGTTTCTCTGTAGTAAGGTCTTTCGCATTTTGCTTGTCCAGTTTACTGCTCACATTGGCCGTCATATCCGGAATTTCTACCATATAGATGTCCAGGTAACCCAGCCCACCGTTTCTTACCGTGGCGTAGTAACCTCTTTTTCCATCTTTGGTACTCACAAAATAGATGTCATCGTCCGGCGTATTGATCGGGTAACCCAGGTTGACAGGAGCCGACCATTGGTTATTTTCCTCATCGTAGGTCGATTTGTAAATATCATATCCACCGATGCCTTTGTGCCCGCGGCTACTGAAATAAAGCGTTTTGCCATCGTGGTCGATAAATACACCATCTTCGTCAAATGGCGTATTAATAGCATCGCCCAGGTTAGTTACCCTGCCCCACACGCCCCTGCGGTCTTTTTCACATTTGTAGATGTCGATACCACCATAACCGCCGGGGCGGTTGCTGGAGAAGTAGAGCGTTTGTCCATCGGGAGAAATGGAAACAGAGTTTTCAGAATAACTGGAGTTGATGTTGCTGCTCAGCGGCTGTGGTGTAGACCAGGTGTTGTCGCTCTTACGATCGGAGACGAACAGGTCGCCATTGTTTTCGTCACGGTAAATATACAGTTGCTGACCGTTGGCAGAAAGCGCACTGCTCGATTCAAAGTAAAGCGTATTAACCGTATTGCCAATATTTTCTGCCGGTTGCCATTGACCATCCTTTTTGTAAGAAATAAAAATATCTTCGTACGGAAAGTTATCATCATACACGTTTTCGTTCAGGTTGCCATCTCTTCTGCGGGAAGTAAAGATCATCATGGTCTCATCGGCATTCACCACCGGCGCGTAATCCAGGCTGTTGGAGTTGATCACTTCTCCGATATTTACAATAGAAAAATTACGGGCATTCTGCATATATTCTATCCCGTTTTCAGATTCGTACATCCTTCGCTGCACCTGGCTCAACGGAATCTTGTCATCGCCTCTGTAGTCGCTTTCCTGTTCAAGCTTTTGGGTGTATAGATTATAATACTCTATGGCTTTTTCAAATTCCTGCCCATACTGATAGGCGCGGCCAATAGCATAGAGAATGTCGAAACGAAATTTGGGATTCAGGCTGTAGACTTTGAGGAAGTAGGGCGTGGCTTCCTGTTTGTTGATGGTTTCTGTGATGAGTTTACCCGCCATATAGTTGGCACGAATATTATCCGGGTCGGCCTGTGCTGCGGCAACATATTGTTCTTTGGCAACCTCAGGAGCTTTTTGCTGATAATAAATCTCGTCACCAATCTCGAGCAACTGCCGGGCTAGTTCCTGATTTGCATCAACATCCTGCGCCAGTGCAATATTGCCTGTGGTTATAAGTAAGTAAACAAAACCAATAAGCGCTTTTCTGATCATAACATGTATAAACTATAGGCTTCAGCAAGTAAAAGCGTGATGAATAATTTAATTTTCGAAAAATAAATATTGGCAATTTATGGTGCATTCATTTTCTATCAAATGGCCTAAAGCTACGATGTAATATTCTAAGAAATTACGGACGAATAAATAGGGTAGAAGTAAAGGTGAGCCATATCAGCAAGTGATGAAAGAACCTTTGCACAAAAATATTATCCTTGTTTTGTACAATTTTCAGGAAAGCCTACGTCGCTGAAATATGATTGTAAACCTCGCATTTGGAAGATTGCAATAGCATAAAGTGTTGATTTTCAGTAAGTTGAAATTAATTCCATCTTTGAGTAATGCATATAGCACAGACAGCAGACTCAATAGCAAAACCAAATAAGCTTTTTTGAAAAGAGGGTAATATTCGCGATCAAATAGAAGACAGGCGCACAAGTGCGTAAAAGAGGTTTTCAGTGAGATAGCCGGTAATTTTCGCTGTTTTAGCTGAAAAGATGGCTGTTGCCTGACAATGAACCATAGGATTTCGCAGTTTTTCTACACAAAAAGCGGGTTTGCGGGTTGTCAATACTATTACTTTATAAACATATCTAACATGGAAAATTCCGAAAAAGATATCAGCAGTTTGCTGGTAGCACTATTAAAAAGCACCAACAGTGTGGTGGAATCTTACCACAATGCCGCTAAAAATGTACACAATGAACCGCTCAGGGTGTTTTTCAGCAAAGCAGCAGAAAAACACGAGCAATTTGTCGCTACCCTCAAAAGTGAACTGAACAACAGGGGAGAGGATGCTACCGCCGGCACAACCCTTTCTTCTGACAATGACCGCTTTTGGAATGATTTTGCAGCCATTATTGTAGAAAGAAATGAAGCAGGTATTTTAAAAAATTGCGCAAAGGCTGAAAGAAAATCCATTCAGGCATATGATGAACTCATTCAAAAGAACGGAATGCCAGCCGAGTTCCTCCCTGTACTTAAAAAGCAACGCGACCTGTCTCAGCAACAGCTCGATGAAGTAAACAATCTGGAAAGAAAGTATGCCAGCGACTAAACAGGTAAGCCTGTATCAACGTCAACCGGTTTCATCCTGGAATCGGTTGTTTTGTGCCTTCTTACCGACTATTTATCCTAAATTCTTGCATATCGCTTGCTTTTTACCAAAACTGGAAAAAGATTTGTATACTACAGAAGTTGATCTTTCGTATTGCATATGTCTGCACACCAGCAGCCGTATTTATCACCCGTTCCACAAAGTCTTTGATCCGTTTTCCTATGTTGAAAGTTTACGTACTGCTGCTGATTACCTGTCTTTTCTGCCATGCTGCTTTTCCTGTCACTGGCAATGACGGTACTCAGTTTACCGTGGTGAAAGAAGGTACTAAAAAAGGACTCTTCGATGATGATGGTAATATGATCATCCCGGTGATTTACGAAGATCTGGGCTGGAGCCAGGGCACTGCCAGCGTATACGCCAAAACCATCGGCTATCGGGAGAACAACCTGTGGGGAGTAATCAATATTAAAAACAAGAAGATTACAGCACCACTTTTTACCCATCTGCAGCCGTTCTGCGACAAACTGCTGATTGCTTCCAAAAAGGAAAACCATGCCACTCACTTTGGCCTGATCAATACCAAAGGCGACCAGGAGTTGGACTTTCGTTATTGTACTCTGGAAAAACATGATGAACAGCTGATTGCCTCGATACTTGAAGGGAGTTTTCTGATATATGGTGTCATCAACCAGAAGGGAAAAGCTCTGATCGGGTTTGAATACAGCAACATTGTCCCCTTATCGCCTGCTGCCTATGCCGTGTACGACCAGGCAGCGCATGTAGCATTATATGATGTTGAAGGCACTGCCCTCACTACTTTCGGCTACGACAGTATTGCTCCCTTCAAAAATCACCTGGCAGTTGTGTACAAAGATGGCAAACAGGGCATCATCCGAGAAGATGGTACACTGGCCGTTCCGCTTGACTATAAGCGCGTAAAAATTGAAAATACGCAACAGGTAAGCGTGCTGCCGTTTGGCAAATGGCATGTGCTGACCGCAAAGAATAAGCCTGTACGTACCTACACTTTCGATAGCATTGTTCCTGCAGGCAAAAATCTATACGAAGTAGCCATTGGTAATATTCAGACTTTTGTAGACACCACCGGCAAGCCACTCCTGCCTGCACAATGGCGGGTTGTGTCATTGCAAGATCAGTTTGCCGTCATTGCACATGGACATCAATATGGCGTGCTGCGCAGCAAGTCCGACACCAACCAGGTGATTTTGCAACCGGAATATGATTCGCTGGTCATAGACAGCACTTATATACTGGCCTGTAAAAAGACACCGGCTGGAGAAAGTGCCTGGTCAATTTTTAACGAAGCTGGCAAAAAGATCACATTGTATGCGTATCAGTCGCTGAAAAAGAACAGCGAGGGATATTTCCTGGCAAAACGCAGAGACCATTGGGGCTATGTTGACCAAGAGGGAAGCGAAGCAATCGCCTGCCAGTACCTAGAAGCAGAACCCTTCCATCACCAGCGTGCTCAGGTAAGCTTCATCGACGGACAGGGCGTGATAGACAATCAGGGCAACTGGATTATCAGACCGTTCAAATACAATAGTGCACCCTTGCAACTGGAGCGTATTCACGATCAGCTCTTCATTTTTCATACCAAGCCACACAACTATGCTTCTGCCAAATATGGCCTGGTAGACAATGAAGGAAATGAACTGTATGTATCAGATGCCCGGTTAGCCGACAACGGCAACAGTGTCTGGGAGATCAATGACCAGAATAAATGCGGACTCATCAGCTATGATGGCAAGCGTATGCTGGAAACTAAATACGACTCTATCTCTGCCTTGCAGGAAAATACAGCTTATGTGTTTATCAAAGAGGGCAAAAGCGGTATTCTGAACAGACATGGAAAAGTACTGGTAGATCTCAAAAATAATTTTCAGGAACTCCATGAGATGAGCGAGACTTACTTTGGTGCTAAAATAGAAGATAAATTCGGTTTTGTAGATACGCTGGGCCGTCTGCGTATAGCCAACCGCTATGATTCTATCACACATTATAAAAGCGGTATGGCTGCCATTTCTTTGCTAGGCCGCTGGGGTTACATCGACAAGGCAGAACGACTGGTCGTGCAGCCTCAGTTTGAGCGGGCGTATCCTTTCAGTGCCGGGCTTGCCGTGGTAAAAAAAGACAGCAAGTATGGTATGGTCAATAAAAAGGGCGAAACCGTGGTATCCATTGAGTATGATAAGATCTATCCGGGAAAACAAGACCGATTTCTGGTAGCACGCGCTGTAGAAAACGGATACCAGGTAGGGTTGGTCAGCAAAGCTGGTAGGGCACTTATCTATCCGAAATACGATACGCTGGATGATCTGGGCAATGGTTATGTCATCATCACCCGGGGAGAAAAATATGGCCTTCTGACAGTAGATGGCCGCAGCACTATTCCGCTCGTTTACGACGATCTGATCTACGACGAATACAACAACGTATATCTGGCCCTGAAAAGCACAGGCTGGCAACAGGTTAGTGTCACTGCCGATCATGGAAGATAAAGCCAGTTTAGGCGGGCGTGTGCTTTATTGGCTGCGGAGCTACGATCTTTGCAAAAAACGAAACCAGTAAAAAGCAGGCGGTCAGCAGCAGAAAAGATACCGAAAGGCTGGTGGCATCAGCAATAAAACCAATCAGTGGTGGCCCTACCAGAAACCCGGTATATCCGGAGGTGGTAACAGCAGCGATGCCTCTTCCAGCGTCAATGCCTTCTACATTGCCGCCAGCACCAAAAAGGGTAGGCACCACATTGGAAAGCCCGATACCTACCAGACCAAATCCAACAATGGCCAGCCATGCCGAAGTAGTAAGGGCAGCCAGCAACAGGCCACCGGCCGAAATCAGGATGCCATAGCGTACAACCACCACTTTTCCTATTCTGTGAATGACAAAATCTCCTGTCAGTCTGCCAATAGCCATCGTCAGTGAGTAAGCCGCAAAGCCAGCCGCCGCCAGGGCAGCAGTAACTTCCGGAAAGTTTTCAATATAAATAGCAGTCCAGTCGCCCATCGCTCCTTCTACCATCAGGATAAAAAATGCCATCAGTCCCAGGCCCAGCAACGGACCGGTAGGTTTCACAAATACAGGCTCTTCAGAGGTAGCCTTGTTTGTTACCTCTGCTTCTTTGGGTAGCAGGCGACTGACAGTACTCAAGGCTAAAACCAGCAAAACAGCCGCCATAATCAGCGTATGCACCACAGGAGACAAGCCAGAGGAAAGCATCAGTGCGGCAATGGATGCACCGATCAGGCCGCCCAGACTAAACAGTCCGTGAAAAGAGGACATGACAGTTTTGCCTAGCTTTTTTTCTACCAGCACACCGTGCGCATTCATGGCTACATCCATCATGCCGTTGCTGGCACCAAAGAGAAACAGCGCAGCAACGAACGAAAAAAGGGTAGGTGCAACAACCATCATTGGTAAGATCAGGCAATATACGACTGGAATGATTTTAAGAATTACTTTGCTGCCAAACCTGGAAACCAGCACGCCTGTGAATGGCATAGAGACCAGCGCACCCGCAGCAATACTCAGCAGGCAAAAGCCCAGCGCACTTTCTGACAGGCTAAACTTCTGCTGCACGTAAGGAATGTGCGGTACCCAGGTGGCAAAGCCAGTACCATTCACCAAAAACATGGCAGATACCGCTACTCTCGCTGACTTTATCGTATTAGGTGAAGATTGCATGTCAAAAGTTTGCTTTAATGATCATAAATAATTATATCAGAAAAACGAAATATATATTGTATGATACCAACAATTGACACTATTGTTTTTGACCTGGGCGGCGTTTTAGTAGACTGGAACCCGCGCCATTATTACCGCGAGGTATTTGACAGCGAAGAAGAAATGGAATACTTCCTGGCCGAGATTTGCAACAATAGCTGGAACGAACAGCAGGATGCCGGGCGAAAGTTTGCCGAAGCGACTACTTTGCTGGCAGAAAAACATCCTGAATACCGCCAACAGATCATGGGCTATGATACGCAGTGGGAAAAGATGATGAAAGGCACCATCGATGAAACCGTGCAGTTGCTGGAGACCTTAAAAACCAGCGGCAGGTATAAAATCTATGCTCTTACAAATTGGTCTGCCGAGAAAATTCCTTTTGCTTATCAGCGGTTTGATTTCTTCCGGCATTTTGATGGTATGGTGGTTTCCGGAGAAATTGAGATGATCAAGCCCAACGAAGACATTTTTCAGCATCTGTTTGAAAAGTTCTCTATCACGCCTGCCCGTGCTGTCTTCATCGATGACAATGCCAAAAACATAGAAACCGCACAGCGTTTAGGAATGCAAATCGTTCATTTTACCTCACCACAACAATGTAAAGAAGCACTAGAAGATTTGCTCAAGGAAAAATAAGAAAACAGGAGTTAGAAACAATGCTCCCATCGGGTGATGCCACACCAGGACCGAAGTTTGAAGTCCGAAGTTTTTCACTTCCGACTTTGGTCTCCGGACTTCTGGCTCCCTCAATCTTTACTATTCCGGGTACTATCTTCACCGGAGATAGATGAGCGCATGTCGGTATCAGCCTGGATGTTTTGCATACGGTAGTAGTCCATTACGCCGAGGTTGCCGCTGCGGAAGGCTTCTGCCAGGGCTTTGGGCACCTCGGCTTCTGCCTCAATGACTTTGGCCCGCGCTTCCTGCGATTTTGCCCGCATCTCCTGCTCCTCAGCTACGGCCATAGCCCGGCGTTCCTCAGCTTTGGCTTCAGCCACTTTGAGGTCTGCATTGGCCTGATCTATCTGCAACTTGGCACCGATGTTTTCGCCCACGTCTACATCGGCGATATCAATAGAGAGAATTTCAAAGGCTGTGCCTGCATCCAGCCCCCGTTCCAACACCAGCTTGGAAATCTTGTCCGGGTTTTCCAGCACATCCGTATGCTTGTTAGCCGATCCGATAGACGTTACAATACCTTCGCCTACCCTGGCAAGAATCGTATCCTCACCGGCACCACCCACCAGCTGCGAAATATTGGCCCTCACTGTCACCCGCGCTCTTGCGGTGAGTTGAATACCGTCTGACGCTACTGCTGCTACCTGTGGCGTGTCAATCACTTTAGGGTTCACCGACATCTGCACCGCTTCCAGTACATCCCGTCCGGCCAGGTCAATTGCTGTGGCCTGCTTGAAGTCGAGGCGAATATTGGCTTTGTCGGCAGAGATGAGGGCTTTGATGACAGAGGGCACATTGCCACCTGCCAGATAGTGCGTTTCCAGGTCGGATGTGGTGATATCTAGTCCTGCCTTGGTAGCAGTGATCATAGAGTTTACAATAACACTAGGAGGGACTTTCCGGATACGCATAAACACCAGTTCTGCCAGACCTACTTTAACCCCTGAAAAACGGGCTGTAATCCATAAATTGAGCGGAATAAAATACAGAAATGTGAACAGACCAACAATGGCGGCCAGAATAATAAGGATCAACGATAGTTCATTCATGGTTTTTGTTGAAAATTATACTACGGTACATTTCCGGTTTGTGGGACCGGGCCACGGCGGCACGGGGTGCCCCGCACAAACCGGGGTATGGAAGCCGTGGGCTGTGTTCCACAGTCCACTTTCAGGCAAACGTACCGTATTGTAGTTGAAAATATATAGAACAGGTTTTTAGGGATAATCAGAACGATGCCACTTGTTTCCAGGTACCCTGCTACCAATATAGGCACAAATTTGCAAACAGGTTCCATTTGGCTGCATCAATTGCCACTTTCCTGTCTGGTCTTTGGCTTTCTTCCTTTTTTTATCAAACAACAGGTTCTACCACAATTTTCTGATCTTTAACCTCTACCACTACGATAGCAGCACCTGCATTTACATAGTTACCGCGAGTGCTTACCTCAACAATCACTTCGTTAAAAATCGCTTTGCCTTCCGGACGCAGGGAAGAGAGCGTTTTGCCCTTGTCGCCCTTCCAGATACTGTGCTGCATATCTTCATTCACCTTGCCTGTATTGGCACTTTTGAGCGATACTTTGTCCCAGGTGCCCGACCTCACGCTATACAGCAACGTGCCTACCATTAGTGCCAATGCTACAATTGTTACGAAAATGCCAGTGCCAAAGCTAAAGTTTGTAAACGATAGCACAATGCCAATGATCGACAATACCAGTCCGGCAATGCCAAAAACAGTTGTGCCCGGAATGAAGATCAGTTCCGTGACGATCAGTCCGATACCAATGATGAGCAATACGATAATGGTTAACCAGTCAAGCATAAAGCAATAGCGTGTATGACTAAAGTAAGTTATTTACCGCACAATGCAAATTGTGTGGGAAGCCGGAAGACCGGAGCTAGGAGACCGAAGTTTGGAGATAAAGAAACTTCGGATACCGTGCTTCCAACTTCTCACTATCTTAATAAGCGATGGCAAAAACCACTCTTTGCGTGGATGGGTTTCCGCTGTAGATGCATTTGCCTTCTTCCTGCTGATTGTTGATAGGAATACAACGAATGGTAGCTTTGGTTTCTTCTTTGATCTTGGCCTCTGTTTCTGCGGTGCCATCCCAGTGTGCCAGTATAAAGCCCCCTTTGGTATCCAACACTTCTTTAAATTCCTCGTAAGTATCTACTCTGGTTGTGTTTTCTTTGCGGAAAGCCAGTGCTTTCTGATAAATATGATCCTGAATATCATTAAGCAGTACTTTGATACGCTCACAAAGATCACTGTCTAAAGTATACATCTCTTTTTCTTTGGTATCTCGGCGGGCCACTTCAATGGTGTTGTTTTGCAGGTCGCGCGTGCCAATGGCCATCCGAACGGGGACACCTTTGAGTTCGTATTCTGCGAATTTCCAGCCTGGCTTCTGCGTATCCCGGTTATCATACTTTACGCTGATACCCAACGACTCAAGCTGCGTCTTGATCTGGAGCACCTTTTCGGAAATAGTTTCCAGTTCTTCCTCACTGCGGAAAATAGGTATGATGACTACCTGATAAGGGGCAAGTTTGGGTGGCAATACCAGCCCGCTATCATCGGAGTGTGCCATGATCAGCGCACCCATCAGGCGGGTGCTAACGCCCCAGGAAGTTCCCCAAACGTAGTCTAATTCCCCGGTTTTACTGGCAAATTTGACATCGAAGGCTTTGGCAAAATTTTGTCCCAGAAAATGTGACGTACCTGCCTGCAATGCTTTACCATCCTGCATCAGTGCTTCAATACAGTAGGTTTCTACCGCGCCGGCAAAACGTTCGCTGGCTGTTTTGATACCTCGTACCACAGGCAGGGCCATCTGTTCTTCGGCAAAAGTGGCATATACCTCCATCATCTGCTTGGCTTCGGCAACGGCCTCCGGCTGGGTGGCATGTGCGGTGTGTCCTTCCTGCCACAAAAACTCAGAGGTGCGTAGAAAAAGGCGAGTACGCATCTCCCAGCGCACCACATTGGCCCACTGGTTGATCAGTAGCGGCAGATCGCGGTACGACTGTATCCAGTTGCGGTAAGAACTCCAGATGACGGTCTCTGAGGTAGGACGCACGATCAGTTCCTCTTCCAGCTTTGCTTCCGGGTCTACCACCAGGCCCTTGCCATCTTCCGATATTTTGAGTCTGTGATGCGTTACCACCGCACATTCTTTGGCAAAACCTTCCACATGGTCGGCTTCGCGGCTCAGATAAGACTTAGGAATAAAAAGCGGAAAATAAGCATTGACATGCCCTGTGGCCTTAAACATACGGTCTAATTCGGCCTGCATCTTTTCCCAGATCGTATAGCCATACGGCTTGATCACCATGCAGCCTCGCACGTCAGAGTTCTCTGCCAGCTCCGCCCGTTTCACCAGTTCATTGTACCACGCCGAATAATCCTCACTGCGTTTTGGTAGTCCCTTACTCATAGTTGAAGTATTGGTATAAAAATTGTGTTTTTATAGTTAAAACTTATATATTTAGCGCAGGCAAAGATATTCAAATGAAACCACCATACGCAAATATGTTGGGGATAAATCACTGGCAAGGAAATCTATTTTGATGATTTGTCGTTATATAGTTAAATATTTACGCATATACTTTAACAGGAGGATACTTATGAAAAATTTTCTAATAACAAATAGACGGCATTCCATTCTTTCTGGTCTGGCGGCCATTGGTCTGCTAGGAATGAGTGCCTGTGCAACAACCGATCAGCTAAGTCAGTATGATGAGGGGGATGATATGTATTTTAATGCCAAAGATCGTAACCTGGTATCGTTTACTGCCCTTAATGAATCTGAAAAAGCATCCTACGATAATAAAGGTTCCTACAAGTACGACGATGATAATTACTCAAGCAAAAATGTCAATCCTGATCTGGTAGCAGAGTACCAGAACGATAATAATAAAAAGGCAGATGATCAGGGTGAATATTATGTAGAAGAGCAGGATAGGAACTATGGAAATCGTCCTATCATCAACAACAACTATTATGGTCAGCCATACGGTGGCTATGGTAACTCTGGCTTTAATAATCCTTACTACGATCCTTTCTATTCTTCTGCCTATGGCGGATTTGGAGGATACGGTGGCTTCGGGCGCAACTCATTTTTCCGTCCAGGTTTAAATATTGGCATGTCTTTCGGCTTTGGTAGTCCTTTTGGATGGGGCAGACCTTATTACGGATATAACGGTTTTGGTGGATTTGGTAATTCATATGGTTATGGTGGTTTTTACGACCCGTTTAGCCCATTCAATGATCCTTACGGTTACGCTTATAATCCCTATTACGGTGGTGGATATGGCTACAGGCCTAACGTAATTATTGTAAATAACAATACTGAAGGTATTAGAGGGCCTATCCGTACTAATGTACCGTCTGCGGGCCGTGCCAGCCAACAGCGCACAAACATTGCTGATGTAAGAGGTGCTGCGCCTGGTAGAGGAATAGACAGAGCAAATAGCGTTAACAATACACGGTCTTCTTACAGAGGTAGTAGTCCTGACTTTAGTTCTCAGAACACTATTAATAAAGGCGATTTCAGAAGACAAGCCAATCAAAGGATTTTTGAGAGCAGAAATAGTAGTGCCTCTAATGCTTCAAGAAGCAATAGTTATGTACCACAAAGGAATTCGAACCAGTCTAGGTATGGCAATTCACAAGGGATTCTTATAACCAAAGGAATAACAATCGTTCTTTTGATTCTGGGAATTTTAATAATAGAAGCAATAACAATAGCTCTAACTCTCGCAGTAACAGCAATTCTGGCTTTAGTGGTGGTAACGTTGGCAGTAGCAGTCCCAGCCAAAATTCTACTTCTCGGTCCGTCCGGTGGGCGTGGCAGACCATAAGCGTTACCTCTTTGAACATTTTAAATACTAAAAAGTGTAGTAAGATCGTTGTTTTACTACACTTTTTTTTGTTAAAAACATAGCTTAAAATATAATGAAATATATCAAATTAACTTTAATATGTAGCGTTCTAGCATGTTTGGCTGTTTCAACTGCACAAGCACAAATTATCGAGAATGCACTAAAATTTGGAGAAATTGGTGGTTTAGGAACCGCACGTATCCAAGGCTTAGGAGGTGCTGGTTACTCGTTGGGAGGAGATGTAAGTGCAGCTGCTATTAATCCAGCAGGTCTAGGATTTTTTAACCGATCTACGATCGTTTTCACACCTACTTTTAGCTATACAGGTACTGATGCTTCTTTCGTTAACCAAAGCAGTAGCCTCTCTGATACACATTTGGGAATTAGCAACTTCGGCATTGTATTTAATAACAATAAGGAAGATGTAAGACCTTCAAACTGGCGTGGTGGTTCTTTCGGTATTACCTATAACCAAGGTAAGCAGACAAGCATCTGGATTATACATTCGGACCGGCAGACAATGATTTTTCTTTATTAGATGATATAGCACTTCAGGCAAATGGAAACGATCAGATCAATAAAAGTAACCTGGATTATAATGTAGGTAACGATCGCTATAATCAGCTATGCGGACGCTGCCTATCGTAATTATTTGCTTAATCCTACGGGTGCAGGAAATACATTTGTATCTTCTATTCCTGATGGCACGCTGGCTGACCAGGATGGAACTATTAAAGAAACGAGTACGGTAAGTCAGTGGAATTTTGCTTATGGAGGTAACTTCCAAGATAAACTTTATTTTGGCGCGAGCATTGGTTTCAAAAGCTCTCTCCCAAAAACGTACAAACCAGTTCGACGAATATTACAAATATACGCTAGAATACAGAGATTTTATCAACCAAGGTGGCTATTATTTTCCTGATCCTGATGGAAATATATCTCTTGATAGCGTAGTTTACAATGGTCTGGATGAAACCCAGTCGATCAATGGAACAGGTATTAACGCTAACTTAGGTATTATTTACAGACCTATTAATGAAGTAACCATAGGGCTTTCTTACCAGACTCCTACAGCGTATAGCGTATCGGAGGATTATCAATATACACTTTCCTCTGCCGTAAATGGCATTATTGATTCGGGAAGCAAGAGTGATGACCCGTTTGACCTTGTGATTGATGGTACTAGAAGCGGCCGTAACGGGAGGTATTCCTATACTCACACAGTATCGCTTAGTTACAACCTTCAAGGTTGGGCGCAGGTATCAGCTATTTTTTTTCAGAAATATGGTTTTCTAACCGCAGATGTTGAGTATGTAAATTACAAAAGCAGCCAGTTCAATTCAAGCGATTTTTCTACTGGTTATTTAAACGAAAGAATGATCAGAATTTCAAATCATCGATCAACTATAAAGTAGGAGGAGAATTTAGATATGATATCTTTCGCTTTCGTTTAGGCTATGCTATGTATGCTACACCTGTCCGATCTGCTGATAACTTAAATCGAGACCGCAGAGTGCTTTCGGCAGGCATAGGTGTTAACACTAAAAAATTCTTTGCTGATCTGGCAGTAACAAATTCATCTTACAATACTAATTATCAGCCTTATGCTTACGCTTCTTATTTCCCTTCAGATGCCAGAATATTGAGCAATAAAGTTACACAAGCCTCACTGACTTTTGGCTTCAACTTCTAGGATTTTCATTTGAGGATTTAGTCAATAAGGCGATATGTAACTTCTGCATATCGCCTTTTTTGATGTTGTGATGTGCCTGCTGGTAGAAAGATATGGGGTGCTATCGTTGATTTTTAGCAATAGCTGAAACCATTATCAATACCAGAGCATGTTTAATGCTAGTGTCCAGTGATTAGATAAAATTAACTGTTTGCCTGTCCGGCAATCTGCCGCACGGCCTCCCATACGCGGAAGATATTTTTGGAGCATATTTTTGCTATGTCATCTTCGGAGTAACCCTCTTTTGAGCAGTTCGGCAATCAGAGTGGGGTAATTAGCGGCTGTTTTTAGTCCGTCTGGTAATGTATCGCCTACGCCATCAAAGTCGGAGCCTAAGCCTACATGGTCTATGCCAGCGATCTGCACCACATGGTCAATATGATCGGCCACTTTTTGCACATCCGCATAAGCAAAATGATCCTCGGTATACTGCTGTAGGTAGGCTTTGGCCACTGAGTCTTCCATCGTCAGTTTGTTTTCTTGCAGCCATTGTTTAGCATGTGCACTGATGCTTTCGGAGGTTGCTGCGGAAGCCGAATCCACAAAGGTAGAGCCAAAATTAATCATGATTACGCCGCCGTTGTCGCCTAGCATCCTGATCATCTTCATCGCTCATATTTCGTTCAAAGCCAGGCACAAAAATGGCGGCATGAGGAATGCGAAGCGATGACGGGAACCTGGGTGAGCTTCATGACATCATAAAAAGAGCTGTCAGAGATGTGTGATACATCCACTATGATGCCCACGACGGTTCATTTCCCTGCACCACCTGCTCCCCAAACGGGCTAAGTCCGTTCCACATGCGGGTAGTATCATAGGATGAATCACATATTTGGTTGGGTTTGCTATGGGTCAGGGTAATATAGCGGATGCCTCTGTTGTAAAAGTACTGCACATTTTCCAGAGAGTCTTCTATGGGTGCGCCCGTTTTCCATGCCCATAGGCAAAGAGATCAGTCCTTTGTCAAAGTTGGCTTCGATCTGTTCCGGTGTATTGGCTAGTGCAAACTTATCAGGATATTGCTCGGCAATATGATCTACTATATCGATCAGCGAGTCTGCCCATTGTTTGGCACCACCCGCTTGGTAAGAAGCAGGAATGTAAATAGACATAAATGGTGCATCCAGGCCACCCTTTTCGTGCTTTTACCAAGTCAAAATTACCATCCGTATCTGCTGTTACGTCGACTGGCTCTTTTTCCGGATTAAGCATAGCTTCTTTCATCCGGTAGGGCAAGTCGATGTGCCCGTCTACAATGATCAACTGATGGGATAGTGCTTGTGCCCTTTCTTCCAAAGGAGGGTTGTTTGGTGTCAGAAGAGCAAGCTGCTAACATAGCAGCAGATACAGCGGCCAGAAACAGATGTTTTTAAATACATAGTTTTGTAGTAAGGTTAGGTAGTTGTGTAAAAGTATGGTAAAAACAATAACATAAGAAATAATATTCTATATATCTTGTCTTTTTCAATCTGCGGTTTCCCACTCCACGGCGGTAGTCTTCATTTCTTATACCAGCCCGAATACTTCAGATAATTGTTGGCAATACGCTCGATCATGGCGGCATTGGCTTCTCCTGCTTCTTTCACCTTGCGGGCAGGTACGCCTGCATATACAGAATAAGGTTCTACAATGGTGTTCTCTAGTACCGACCGAACCAGCAGCAATCACTGAGCCTGTTTGTATTAGGGCATGGTCCATTATAATAGCTCCCATGCCAATGAGCACCCTATCTTCCAGCGTGCAACCATGTACAATAGCATTGTGGCCGATGGAAACATAGTTGCCTATCTGCGTAGCTGCTTTTTTCATACGTACAGTGGATAGTCGTGCCATCCTGTATATTGGTATGATGCCCGATGGTAATAGCGTTCACATCAACCCCGAACGACCGTGTTAAAACCATATACTGCAATGATTACCCATCGTGACCTGCCCGATGATGGTGGCATTTTCGGCAATAAAACAGTCTTGTCCGATGGATGGGTGATAACCTCTTACGGGAATGATAAGTGGCATGGAATCATAAGTTAGGTGATTGCCAAAGTAATTTACAATGATCAGGGGGTAAATTACAAACAAATGGCAAATACCCAGCGGTCAATCCATGAGTGGTAAAACAAAAAAAGCCGCCCTGGGGCGGCTTTCGCTTATTTGATTGGGGTAAGTTTAGAGGTGTCTACTGCCTCCGGATCAGAGAGTTTAATCAGGAATATGGCATCCTCAAAGTCTTTATCACCGCCGGGGCGGCGTATATCCTCAAGGTCAGTACAATGGTGCCTGATGTTTTTGTCGTATAGCAACAGGCTGCTTTGCTCCATACCTTTCGGATGTGCGGTATTGAGCGGCAAAGTGGTATGCAGGGTATGCAACCCTTTGCTTACCTTACCGTCGCGGAAGCTGTTGGCATTCAGGAAAAAGCCCAGTGAATACCCTGCTTTGAGTCTTTGCAGGCAGATTTTGTCCCCTCTTTCCAACGGACCGCCCTGTTTTTTATAGGTGACGTTCGGAAATAGTATGGTGAAGTCCAGTACCTCTTCGGCATTGGCAGGTACCTGCTTTGTAGGATATGTATAATAACCCAGCGTGCTCTTAAAACCAGCACCTTCATGCAAAAACGTGATAGAAACATCTGTATCTTTGATCAGATGCAGGTCAGTGACTACCGTGCTGGCAAGCCATTCAGGGTGCCGAAGGAGTGACATCATTCTGAGGAATCAATTCGTTGAATATATTTTTCACACAACCGCGCATCAATGGCACCTGCATTTTCACCAGAGATAATCGGCTTACCATTATTATCCCAATCTCCGATGTCTATGTAATCGCCAGTGTCGGGATTGTACTTCACGATCTCCAGAATTTTAAGCCCACCAGTGCCTGTAGCCACAAATATAGCGTTCTCTTTACTTCTACGTAATTCACAGAAGCGTTGAAGCTCATGCTACCGAGGATGGCCGGTTCCTTACCCTGTTGTTCGGCTACATACAAACCGGCGGCACCATTGGCCACAAATACTTTTATTGTTTATTGATAGAGATACCATTTGTGACCAAAAAACTCGGGTTCAACGTCTTCAATAACCGGCAACGGTACTATCAGTTTGGAAGCTCCTGTGCTGCTGTGAATTACCTTGAGTCCGTCTCGGCAGGCACATAAATTAGCTGGTCCTTTATGTCTACAATAGATTTAGACTCTGCTATATTGGCTCCACCAGGCGTATAAGACTGCAATTGAGCATGGCTGCTGTGGCTGTAGGTAGAAACTCTTGCAGGCATGCCCTGCATTACCACAAATTCATCCTGGTCAAAGGCCAGCGACCGGGCATCATCCATTGGCTTGTATTCCAACAAGGCAAGTGTTGTCAGGTCATAGATGCTTAGTCCGCCATTGGTGCCGGAAGTAACGTATAGCTTGTCATTGTGTACCTTTACATCAGTCGCTGTAAAGCCTGCCACATCCAGCTTAACAGGTTCGCCTACTATCTGGTCATTTTCTATGGCTAAAATCTCTACAATGGCAGGTGATTTGAGCGTGTCGTCTTCCTGCAACACCTGGGCACCTGCCAGATAGATTTTGTTATTGTGATAGGTGACAGCACTGAAATCTGCGCCATCTACAATAACCTGTGCCAGCAATGCGGGTGCCTGTATCTGGCTGATGTCAAAAACGTCTAAACCTCCCAGATACAACTCGCCTTCGGTATTATAGGCTACAAAGGCTCGGTTGCCACTGATGTTGACATGAGAAGCTCTCAGCGTATGCTGCCGGTAAACAGGCGGGGCTACTTCGGCTCGCAGGACAAAAGCATAGTTTTCGGCTGAAGCTTCGTGCGGTTGTTGTAGCCGAGCATTAACAGATTGGCCGGGAACATCATAAAAAGACATCATTTCCTCGTATTGAGGTAGTCGCATCCGTGAGCTTAGCTCCTGTTTGCTGTAGTTGGTAATGACCGCCTTGTGAGCCTGGCCCACCGGTGGCAAACTTTCTTCATGACATGCGTTCAGAAATATTAATCCTGACAAACATGCTACTATTATTTTTGATTGCATATTTCTATTGTTCGTTAACATTATTTGATGCTAAAATAACAATAAAAGAAATAAGTTTATATTATATGTAATAAAAGTTACATATTTCAATTATTTTTGATTAATGATCACAAGAAAATGCGGATAGCAAATATATAAGTCATCATCTCAGCATGTCAGGAAATGTTTTTTTTAGATAGTTGGCCATGTTTTTTAGTGACCATTGTTCAATATGATCAATTAGAGTACTTGAATTTGTATAAAACCAGGTTACTTCATATTGGATTTTCCTAAATCCCGGTTCAAGGCAAAGGCTGCGCTGATCAGGCCCAGGTGAGTAAGTGCCTGAGGAAAATTGCCCAGTTGTTCGCCTCTAAGCCCTATCTGTTCGGCATACAAGCCTACATGGTTGCTGTAGCCCATCATCTTTTCAAATAGCAGACGGGATTTTTCTACATCACCACCCCGGCAGACACATTCTACATACCAGAAAGAACATACCGAGAAGGTGCCTTCTTCACTGTTGAGACCATCGATGCCCTGTGCGGCATCATACCGGTATACCAGAGAATCGGTGACCAGTGTATTCTCGATGGCTTTGAGTGTGCTCACCCAGCGAGGGTCGTAAGGGCTGATAAACCGTACCAATGGCATAAGCAGCACAGAAGCATCCAACATGCTGGCACCCTTGTATTGTACAAACGCCTGTAGCTCTTCATTCCAAAAGTTGTTATATACATCCAGGTATATTTCGTCTCTTATTTTCCTCCAGCGTTCGTAAGGGTAGGGGAACGATCTTTTTTCAGCCAGTCGTATGGCGCGGTCAATAGCGACCCAGCACATCACGCGGGAGTAGATAAATTCCTGCTTTTCGTGGCGTATCTCCCAGATGCCATGATCTTTATTTCGCCAGTTTTCGCACACATAATCTATTTGCTTGGTCAGGCTGGCCCAGAAGCTGAAAGTGATGGCTTCGCCATATTTATCATATAGGTAGATACTATCCATCAACTCACCGTAAATATCCAGTTGTAACTGCTGGTAGGCTTCGTTGCCAATACGTACAGGTTTGGAGCCTTTGTAGCCCTCCAGATGGTCGAGATCGATTTCCTGTAGCTCTGATTCTCCATCGATGCCATACATGAGTTGCAACTGCTCTTTATGGTGTACGTTTTTCTCAAACTGGTGGCGTATCCATTCCATAAAGTGCCCGGCTTCTTTGGTGTAGCCCAGCCGGATAAAGGCATACATGGTAAAAGCCGCATCGCGTATCCAGGTATAGCGATAATCCCAGTTGCGCCCTCCGCCAATAGTTTCGGGCAAGCCGAAAGTAGCGGCCGCCACCGGAGATCCAAATTTGCAGGAAGTGAGCAGTTTGAGGGTAAGAGCAGAGCGGTTGACCATATCGAGCCATTTGCCCTGGTAGTTGGATTGGTCTACCCACTTTTTCCAGTAGTTGACGGTCTCGTAAAATGAGCGGTCGATATATGCTTTAAGGTCCTCTATTTTGCTGGCATCTTCTCCATCCTCTTTGATGGCTTCCAGAATGAAGTTGGCCGATTCTTTCTCTTCCAGCGAAAAACTTGCAAAGGTATCCTGTCCTTTGGTGGTCATTTCAACGTCGGAAGACAATCTGATAAGCGTATCGCCGACCAGGTTCTTAAATACCACTTCGTACGGGCTTTTTGAGATAGCCTGACTTTCATCACGGGCATAGTTGAAGCGTGGGCAGCAGTCCATCTGAAAATCTACCTTTCCTCTGATGACTGTCACCTGTCGAATAAGTACACACTGATTTTCGTGGGTATTAACAGGCATAAAATCAGTAATTTCTACCATACCCTGATATGCCAGAGAACGGCTGAGCAGCACATTAGTGTCGGGCAGGTACTGCTGCTTGTAGTCTACGTCTTCCAATTGTGGCGTGATATTGAAAAACCCTCCTTTGTCTTTGTCCAGCAGCGAAGCAAAGATAGTGGGAGAATCAAAACGTGGAAAACACATAAAATCGATAGATGCATCAATGCCTACTAGGGCAATGGTATGCTGGTTACCTATGACACCGTAGTTTGTGATAGGCTGGTACTCATCTTTTTTTTGCATATTGTAAGGTTATCAAATTGAAAATTAGAAAATTTATTAGATAATTTTAAATCTATAACCTCCAATTTTAAATTTTCTTAGCCGTTGCCAATAAAACCGGGATATAGCATCATGCCGCCGTCTACATAGATGGTTTGTCCTTGCACATAGTCGGCATCATCTGAGGCAAGCCAGGCGGCTACTTTACCAATATCTTCGGGTTCGCCAATGCGCTGGTAGGGAATGAGTTTGAGCAGTTCTTTAAGGCTTGCTTCATCTTTCCAGGCATCCTCATTGATGCTAGTCCGGATAGCTCCGGGGCTAATGGCATTGACACGTATCTTATGTGGTGCCAGTTCCTGGGCCAGGGTTTTCATAAACATCAATACCCCTCCTTTGGCGGTGGCATAGTTGATATGGCCTGCCCAGGGAATCATGTCGTGTACAGAACTCATGCAGATGATCTTACCCGCAGCTTTGGACCGGTCTGCTACAATACCTCTTCTGACAAACTCCTTGGCGGCTTCCTGTGCACAAAAAAACTGGCCGGTCAGGTTGAGGTTGATCACCTGCTGCCAGTCTTCGTGGGTCATCTCCAGAAAAGGGGCATCTTTTTGTATGCCAGCGTTGCTCACCAGAATATCTACAGTGCCAAAAGCATCAATGGTTTGCTTGAACATACGCTGAACGTCGGCTGCCTTACTGGAATCTGCCTGAACGATGATTGTATGTCCGCCAAACTTTTCTATCTCCTTTTTGGTTTGTTCGGCCCCCTGCTCACTACTATGGTAGTTGATACAAACGTTGGCCCCTTCCTGAGCTAAGGCAATGGCCACGCCCTGTCCAATGCCTGAACTGGCTCCTGTTACAATAGCAGTTTGTCCGAATAGTTTTTTCATAGGATCATATCGATGTATAATGTATAAAGATAAGTAGAAACGGCATAAATTGTTATCTATCAGTGGCTATGTTTGCAGAATAAGAAATATATCTGTCTCTTTGAAATATAAACATGCACCAGTACAACACGTGTCTTTAAAATGTAATATATTCTCCTAAAACAAAAGAATATAAGACACACAGCGAAGCAAGTATATAAGAATATTTGAAAGGGTCATTAAAAATTTGTTTAATAATTCCCGCGATTATTATTATTGTTTTTGTATCAAATGCTTTATTATGTAAAATTCTGTTCGTTTCTTTGTTGTGAATGAAAATTTTGAAAATAGAACGTTTTCATCACACTTTCAGAAAAAACGATTTTCCAGATGTAAGCTATATGATTATTTCTCACTAAATTGCTGCACTGTGCTATAAATTCCCATACATGATCATTTTAGTCTGCATGCTTTTCTATACTACTACCAAAGGCTTTCTACAAGATAGAGGAGCACTCATAAAACCAACTAACACCAAAATATTAACAGCGAATTTTCTTAAATCACTTGTGATATGAAAAGAAATGTTTTTGATGACAATATTGACTTTAAAGCACTTATAGGTTCCTATCTGTCCAAATGGTATTATTTTGCTTTTGCAATAGCTTTTGCCCTTGTACTGGCATTGATCTATTTCAAACTTGCCAGCAAGCAATACGAAGTGGAATCTACCATGCAACTGGACGAAAGCGCCTACAACTATGGCGGCGGCAGCAAAGAAAATCCGTCGGTGCTTGCCGACCTGATGAGAAAGCAGACAGTGGTAGAAGATGAAATAGGTATGCTTTCTTCTTTCGACCTGGTGGGCAGAACCATCAGGCAACTGGATTTTACAATGTCCTATTTCAAGCGGAGTAAGTTTTTGGGAATAGACAATTCTACGGAGATATACAAAGACAACTTCAGCGTAAAACTAACGCCTCACGTACCACAGCCAGTATATATGAAAATATTTGTGGAATTTATGGAAGGTGATAAGATAAAGGTAACGGCAGAAGACGAAGACGTGAAACTGTACGATATGGCTGGTAAAACGGTTTTGTCTGATAAGGTGCCACAGGTTGCGTTCGAAAAGGTACAGTCTGTCTACGCTCCCGTGCAAAGCGAGTATATTAATTTTGAAGTAATGGCAGACAGCATGGCAATGCCTCTGCCGGGAGACATCTTTTTCTTTGTGATCAACACCGAAGATAACCTGATCGACAAATACCGGGATAAACTCAACATCGAGCGGCTGTCAGAGGAATCGAACATCGTCCGGCTTTCCACCACTGGTAGCGTGGTAAACAAGGAACGGGATTTTCTGAATACCCTTATGCTTACCTATATAGACAACGACTTACAGAAGAAAAACCAGTTTGGACTTAAAGCCATTGAGTTTATTGATGACCAGTTGAGTGAAGTGTCCGACTCGCTGAAAAACGTGGAAGGTACCCTGCAAAGTTTTCGTACCAAAAACAATATCATGAACCTGGGCATGACCACCGAAAACCTCACCAAGCGGTACAATGATTTGGAAGCCAAGCGGGCGGAGTTGAGCATTCAGAATGAATATTATAAACACATTGGCCGTTCGCTGTCAAAGGGCGGCGATCTAAATAGTGTGGTGGCTCCTTCATCTGTAGGAGTAGCCGATCCGCTGCTCAACAACCTGCTGATGGAACTCTCTGATCTTCAGCAGCAAAAGATATCCATTGCCTACAATTCTCAGGAGAGTAACCCCGTACTGAAAGTCTTGAATGAAAAGATCAGAAATACCCAGGCTGCCCTGCGCGAAAACGTAGACAACCTCATCGCATCGTCTAAGTCTTCTATTGCGCAGGTAGAGCGAGAAATGCGGTCTTATCAGGCGCAGCTCAACAAACTTCCGCAGAATGAGCGCAACCTGACCGACTTACAGCGAAAGTTTACACACAGCGATAATGTATACAATTATCTGCTTCAGAAAAGGGCAGAAGCAGGCATTGCAGTAGCTTCCAACGTAGCGGACAAAAACATACTGGACGAGGCCAGAATGGAAGGCAGCGGCCCGAAATCTCCCAACCTGATCAAAATAGCGGTGCTGGCCATACTGGCTGGTTTTCTGCTACCGCTAGGCCTTATCGTCGTACAGGATTTCTTCAGTTCTAAAATCGATAGCAAAGAAAAACTACAAGGACTGGTAGACATACCCATCCTGGAGTCTATTGCGTATGCAGAGTATACCAACAGCAGTAAGAAAGGCTATCTCAAAAATCAGGTAGTGGTGGATGAATCATTTAAATTTGCCCGTGCCAACCTTCAATACACTTATGGCAATGGTTCCTGTAAGGTCATTGGCATCACTTCTTCTGTGGAAGGCGAAGGAAAAACTTTCTGTTCTGCCTTTCTGGCTATGTCGTTTGCCCGTGCCGGCAAAAGAACATTGCTGATCTGCGGAGATATGCACCGCCCTCGCATTGACGAATATTTCAAACTCGACAAAGGTCCGGGGCTGGCAGATTATCTGGCTGGCAGGGTGCCTCTGCGACAGGCAGTGCAGGAAACAGAGATTGCTTCTCTGAATATTATGGCACCCGGCAAAGTCATGCAAGACCCTTCCATACTACTGGAGCAGCCAAGCATGTACGAACTGATGAGCGAAGTAAAATCTGCTTACGACTATGTGGTGATGGAAACACCACCGGTAGGCTATGTGGCTGACTATCTGCTCATTGCTAAATATTTTGATATCAATCTGTTGATCGTACGGCACAACTATACAGACAAAAAGGTGCTGGTTGCTACTGAAAAGTTGTTGAGAGAAAAGCAGGTGAGCAATCTGAATGTGTTGTTCAATGGTGTAAACAGCAGCCACAACACACAGTACAAATACAGGAAGAAAGTGGTAAACTATCAGAACGTATAATTATGTTGCTTCTTTCTGCTCCGGTATGAATTTTTTCAAAGTGCTGATCAGTAAGGTTTCACGTCAGGAAACCCTAAAAAAAGTGACAGCTAATTTTACCTGGTTGCTTGCAGAACGCTTGTTACTGATGGCTGTTACAATGGTGGTGGGCATCTATGTGGCACGTAACCTGGGACCCCAAAAATATGGTGTTCTCAATTTTGCCATCAGCTTTGTAGGTATTTTCACGGCTATGGCAGAGCTTGGACTGGCCAATGTGGTGGTGAAAGAACTGGTAAACCACAACGAGAGGCACACCAGACTGATGGGCACTTCCTTTCTGCTCAAGCTTGCAGGTTCCGTGGTGATGTTTGGCGCAGTCGTCATTGCTTCCATGCTGGCCAAAGCCGACTGGCAGGAAAGTATGCTGATGTACATTATCGCCTCGGGAGTTATCATCTCCTCATTTCAGTCTATCCGCTTCTACTTTCAGTCGCAGGTACTGTCCAAATATGAGGCAATAGCACGTACTTCAGGCATGATCCTCCTGTCGGTAGCCAAAATCGTGATGGTGGTCATGGGCGCACCGCTGCTCTACTTTGGCTTTGCCTACCTGCTGCGCGACCTTATGCAAACCATCTCGCTGATTTATTTTTATAGAAAAATCAAAGGAAGCATCTTTCAGTGGTCTTTCGACAAAAGTATTGCCAAGAGCTTATTTTACGATTGCTGGCCGATCATCATTTCCGGGCTGGTGGTTTCTATTCATATGAAAATAGACCAGGTTATGATCAACCAGATGATCGGCAGCACAGAGGTAGGCTATTATGCAGCAGCCGATAAACTGTCGAGGGTGTGGCTCTTTTTGCCTACTATCATCGTTAGTTCGGTGTACCCTGTGCTTATCAAATATAAAAAGCAGTCGGACGAGCTATTCAAAAAGCAGCTTAGCAGGCTGTACGATGTGATGGTGGTACTGGCACTGTCTATTGCCATTCCTACCAGTCTGCTTGCCAACTGGGCGGTGCATATTATTTATGGCCCGGAATACATCAAGACAGGATCGGTGTTGGCATTGCACATCTGGACAGGGCTGTTTGTGTTTATGGGTATTGTACGTGGCAATTGGAGCGTGATAGAACGACAGCAGAAGTACAACCCTATCATACAGGGAGTGGGAGCAGCAGTAAATGTTTCCTTGAACTTTGTACTGATCAATACCTATGGAGTAATAGGAGCCGCTGCTGCTACTTTGGTTACGTCCGTTGTGAATCTGCTGGTGACACCAGTCTTTATTAACCATAAATACCGGGAACAAGTAAAATTAATTCTAAATTCGCTTAATATATTTACATTAATTCCAAGAATTTTTCTTTATTTGAGGAAAATTAATACAATGAAAAGTGTTAGGTAAGATTTTATCTTGCCAGGCATCATATAATCAGCTAGTAAATGCCTTCTAATCGCGAAAATCAAATCATGATCGTGTTCTCTTCAGATGATCAATATGCACAGCATACCGGAGTGTCTATTTGTTCTCTTCTGGAAAATGCCGTGTCTCCTCAAAAGATCAGCCTCTACGTAATTGATTTTGATATCAGTGAAAGCAACAAATCCAACATACAGGCAGTTGCCGACCAATACAAAAGCCAACTGCACTTTGTGCCGATACAGCAGGAGATACTAAAAGATATTCAGGTACGTAACAGAAAACACATTACTAAGGCAGCTTTTGGCAAAGTGATGATTCCCGAACTGCTGAAAGATTTTGACAAAGCACTTTTTCTGGATTCAGATGTCATTGTGTTGGATGATATAGCACAGCTATACCAAACCGATATATCCAACCATTTGGTAGGGGCTGTACTAAACCCCTTTTCTACTCGGCACACAGCACTGGGGCTGGATACGCCAAACGATTATTTCAATTCAGGGGTACTGCTGCTCAACCTGAAGGAACTCAGGGCTACTAAAAAACTTACCGAAGTGCTGGCGTTTCTGGTAGAGAATAAAGACAAGATTATCGGCGCAGAGCAGGATGCCCTGAATGCTGTATTACATAAAGACTGGCAAAAGTTAGACCTACGCTGGAACCTCCAGACTTCTGTGTTGCGCAGGGCAGATCAGGCCAAAGCCTATTTTGGGGAAGGCGTAGTAGCCAACGCCATTGCGCATCCGGCTATTATTCATTATTCGTCGTCTACAAAACCGTGGCATTTCATCAATATGCATCCTCTCAAGGAAATATATTACGAGTATATACGCAAAACTCCCTGGCGTAATTATGTGCCGCCTGACAAGCATCTCAAAAATATGATCAAGATGAAAATCAAGCAGTTGTTAGGGTACAAAAAATTTAAATTACACTGATGGATTCCAAATAGCAAAAAATAAATGCCAAACAAATCGCAAATCATCGCATACAAAATTTGGATATTTGTGTTTTTTAGGATTATTTGTTTGTTAAACTTTACTTATTGAAAACTATTAATAACGATGCCTGCACCTGTCATACTTTTTGTTTATAAACGTCCGGACCATACCAGAAAGGCGATAGCCTCGTTGCAACAATGCCATCTGGCAGAGGAAACACCATTGTACGTTTTTTCAGATGGGGCCAAAAAGCAGGAAGACGAAGCAGCCATGCAGGAAGTACGCACCTTTCTGGATACTGTCGGTGGTTTTGCTAAAGTGGAAGTGATCAGGCGGAAGGCCAACGTAGGACTAGCCTTCAACATCATCGAAGGTGTTTCGCAGGTGATGGAGCAGTATGGCCGGGCCATTGTGATAGAGGATGACCTGATCTTTTCGTTGCATTTTTTGCAATATATGAACGGTGCGCTGGACCATTACCAGCACCAGCCAGAGATTTTTGCCATCACGGGCTACAATCCGGCGATGAAATTTCCGTCGTATTACCACAAAAAAGTATACCTGAACTACCGTAGTTCTTCCTGGGGCTGGGCCACTTGGGCAAACCGCTGGGCAAGCATCGACTGGGAAGTGAAAGATTTTGCGTCATTCGTCAGCGATAAGCAACAGCAAAAGCTGTTTAACCGTCCGGGAGAAGATATGTCAGATATGCTTATCCGGCAGATGCAGGGAGAAATAAACAGCTGGTCGATCCGTTTTTCTTATGCGCAGTTCAAGCACCAGGCGTATGCCATCTATCCGGTGCGGTCGTTGGTAGCCAACATAGGCACTGATGGAAGTGGTACACATAGTGGCACAACCAACAGATATGCAGTAAATTTGGCACCGGATGAAGACATCTCGTTTCCGGAGCACTTGCAGGTAGACGAAAATATCATTCGTACATTCAGAAAATTCTACCGCTTTTCTCTGAAAAAGAAGGTGAGGAAGATGTTGATGTCAGTTGTAAAAAACAACATAGCGTATGAAAAGAAGTGTAAGTTTTAATATTGCCTGCTGGTTGCTGGTGGTGGTGCTGGTGATCCGGTGGATATGGAATTTCAGTAGTGCCAACATTGGTTTTGGCATGGAAGGGTTGGCTAGAATAGGATCGCTGGGTATCATGGCGGTGCTGCTGATAGATCATACCACCCGGTTTTCGTTTGTCTTCAAATACGAGAAGACCCTGACCGTGCTGATCGTGTCCTTTTTGTTTCTGATGATCGTACAATGTTTGTATCTGGACAATACGGCCTTCAACGTGCAGGGAACAATCAAGTACTTTTTCTACTTTGGATTTATACTCATATGCTTGTATGGAGCAATCGTCCATAGTGATAGTGCTATCCAGGCGGTGCTCAACGTGGCTGTCATATTCTTTGTCAGTGTGCTCATATTCTACCCATACCTCATTGCCAAGTCGGGCGTGGACCCGCTCACCCGTTTGATGCGATCTGATAGCCGTTCGTACTTTCTGTTACAGGCATCCAACGAAGACGCGCATTTTATGACCACCCTGATGATGCTGGTCTTTGTGAGAATCAAAAACAACAAGTGGCTCGTTATTGGCCTGACCGCACTTTTCTACCTGGGCATGATTTACAACGGTACGCGAAGTGCCCTGATGATCGCTATCCTGCAACCTATCTTATTCTATATCCTCTATCAAAGAAGGTTTGCCAGTTCTGCTATCGTACTAGGTATTGTCATCCTGCTTTCGCTACCTTATCTAAGCACTTTTATAGAGGCCAAATTTGAAAAAGACCTAGCTGTGTTTACAGAGATGGATAAACTGGCAAAGGGAAAGGCAGTAGGAGGCACGTTTTCCTGGAGAATTACTTATTTGTGGATACCCGTATTGAAGTATACCATGAAGCATTCTCCCGTGATAGGTCATGGCAGCAATGGCTGGGATATTGTCATTCCCAAAATACTGAACGGAGAGGCCAATGCCCCGCACAACTTTTTTATATGGTCTATGGTCAACTGGGGGATCATCGGTCTTGTGCTGGTGATATTACTGTTCTATATCCCAATCAAATACGTTGTCAGCTCGTACCGCAATGACAAAGACAAAAATGACAGGTTACTCTCCTCAGCACTGATCTGTGCCTGGCTGGAGTTTCTGATCTGGTCGATGCTGGCCAATTCCAACAACTCGGAAGGATGGACGGTGCGGCTGTGTATGCTCATCGTACTATCCATTGGCCTGAAGTACAAACATTTTAGCAGAGACTTATTACAACCACAATCCTATGAAAGTATTGATCGTAAGCACGCGTGACAAAGCAGGAGGGTGCTGCCCGGGCGGCCTTTCGTTTGTTTCAGGGGCTGCAACGCATAGGAATAGATGCGCATATGCTGGTATTATCCAAAACAAGCGATGAACCTGCCGTGCAGGGGACCACAGAGCAAGAAAGACATTGTGCTGTCCAGGATATATCCCAGTCTCAATGGCATGGTGTGCTGAACATGCTTTTATGGCAACAAAAATCGCAGAACCTTTTCCAGCGCTATCACCACGTATGATATCAGCCGGAAGATCAACGAGATTGATCCGGATATTGTTAATCTGCATTGGGTAGGAGATGGTTTTCTGAAAGTGGAAGACCTGAAAAAAATCCGCAAACCCATCGTATGGTCGCTGCACGATATGTGGGCTTTTACCGGCGGTTGCCACTACGACTTCGGGTGTGGCAAGTACCTGCAGGCATGTGGTGCCTGCCCGGCACTGGGTTCGCAAAAAGAAAACGACATCAGTCGCTGGCTTTTTAACAGAAAAAAGGAAGACATTTGCAGCACTTGACCACCTGACCATCGTCGGATTGAGCCAGTGGCTTGGCGGGTGTGCCGCAGAAAGCAGCTTGCTCAAAGACAAACGAATAGCAGTTTTACCCAACGGAATAGACGTGCATTATTTTCAAACCCATTGACAAAATTACGGCTAGAAAAATGCTTAATCTGCCATTTGACAGGAAAATGGTGCTTTTTGGTGCTATGAACCCGCAGGCAAATCCTATCAAGGGATACCAGTACCTAGCCGATGCGCTACAGCACGTGCGTCACGAACAGCTAGATTTTTTGGTCTTCGGTACTTCCCATCCGCAAACACACTTGAAACTCCGGCATGAAGCCCACTATCTGGGCAAATTTGCCGATGATCTCTCGCTGGCAGTCGTATATTCGGCAGCCGATGTGGTGGTAGTGCCTTCTGTGCAGGAAAACCTGTCTAACGTGGTGATGGAAGCACTGGCCTGCGGCACACCCGTAGCCGCTTTCGATATAGGTGGCAATGGCGATATGATCATACACCAGCAGAATGGCTATCTGGCCACTCCCTTCCAGGCCGAAGATCTGGCAAGAGGGCATCGACTGGATCATTGAAGATGCTGATCGATGGGACAACCTTTCTGCTGCTGCCCGTAAACATGTAGAAGAGCACTTTAGTTTGGAGAAGGTGGCTCATCAATATCAAACATTTTTTTCATCATTAATTATTCAAAAATCACCTATAGAGGGTATAACACATGAAACCTGTCAAAATTTCTATTGTCACACCATCGTTCAATCAGGGCCATTACATCGAGGATGCCATACGCTGTGTACTTAGATCAGCATTATCCTGATTTTGAGCATATTATCGTCGATAACTGTTTCTACTGATGTGACGCTGGATATCCTCAAAAAGTATCCGCACGTCACATATATATCCGAGCCTGACAAGGGGCAGAGTGTGATGGCCCTCAACAAAGGGTTCAAAATGGCAACCGGTGACATTATTGGTTGGTTAAATGCCGATGATTACTACTTGCCCGACACTTTTCAAAAGGTCAACGGCTTTTTTACAACGAAGAGATAGATGTGCCATTTATTCCAATGTGAAGTTTTGTCAATCCGCAAGGTGAGTATCTGCGCGACTTGACCTCTCACCGTCCGCTGAAATGGCTTTCGCTGTTCTACACATTCATTCAGTCTACTTCTTTGTTCTTCCGAAGAAAAGTGATAGATGATGATGTTATGATTGATGTAAGTCTGAACTTGTGTATGGACCGCGACTTTTACGTACGTTTGTTGTACGGAGGATACAAACTAAAGTATGTAGATGATTATTTTGCAGCTTTCAGATGGCATGAAACCAACAAATCGCTGGCTACTCCTGAAACCCGGGAAGAAGAGTATTATTGAATATATAAAAATTTTCAACAAGAACACAAGATACAATCTTAAACCGTCCGATTTTAATATTTACATGTTTGACAAAACCATCGATGTTGTCGCCAAGCCTGTACGGAAGATTTTGAAAATGATGCCAGCAAACTAAAAACAGGATAGGTAATATTGAAAAAATAAGATGACGTTTTTTATGAGGCTTGTTACTACTTGTTAACTTTCTGCTACAAAACGTTGTATTTTTTAAACTACGTACAATCCGGAGTTAGCAATTTATCAGTAGCTGCGTAAATAATGAATGGTCCTTTCCCCCACCCTGGCAGTGGCGCGGTTCCCATGTCATTTTGTATATTACGTATCATATCATTGATTCAGTTATGCTCATATCTCATCCACACAAATATATTTTTTGTACACAACTACAAAGTAGCAGGTACTAGCATACACTCCGCGCTGAAAGCTTCTGCCAGTATTAGCCCTCCATTGCTCAAGAAGCTATCTGGCAATTATCCAAAAAATCTATACCTGTGATTTTCCATCTCATGGTAAGGCTTACGAGTTTAAAGCGCGTCTACCCAAGGAAATATTTGACAACTACTTTAAGTTTGGGCTTTGTACGAAACCCCTGGGACTGGCAGGTGTCGCTGTACAAATATATGCTGCTTACCAAAGATCACTTTCAGCACCAGCTCATTGCTGATATGAGTGGCTTTGACGAATATATCGATTGGCGCATCAACAAAGACTTTCATCTGCAAAAGGAGTTTTTCTATGACAAAGATGATAACCTGCTGATGGACTTTATTGGTAAGGTTTGAGAACCTGTCTGATGATTTTAATACGATTTGTGAGAAGATAGGCGTAAGAGCTTCGCTGCCACACCTGAAACGAAGCAACGAAAAGGAGAATCTAGTGAAATACTACGGGGAAAAAACGTGTGAACGTGGCTTACAAAATATTCAACCGGGTATCGCAAAAAGCCAGGGTACAAGCTACTTTGCCACCGCTTAACCAAACCAAGATATCCAAAGGTTACCTGAAGTACTACAATGAGGATACCATGGAGAAGGGTATATCAGGCTTTCAAAGAAGATATAGACACCTTTGGCTACCAAAAACCTGTGCTTGCGCCAATTCCGGTAAAGTAGTTTATTGTAGTTTGCTATACACTCAGGCAACCGAAGTGTACTGTATGAGAGTTATGGAAGGAATTACTATCATGCTTGTCTTAGCAACAGTTGAGCAAAATTCTGATTGATTTCCTGAAGTATCTGATCGTCGAGTTTTGCCTGGTACAGGGTTTTTGCTTTGCTGAGCTGTTCTACGGTAAGTCCTACAACGCCTCTCAGATCAGCTTTGTACAGGTTGGCATTCTCAAAATTAGCCCCTACCACATGTGCCACCTTTTAAAGAAGCTTCCATCAGAAAGGCATTCTCAAAATTTGCTTTGATCAGAAAGGCGTGATCCAGACTGGCCTTGATCATATAACTATCTTTGAAGTTGGCACCACTGGCATAAGCTCCGTACAATATGGCTTGATTCAGGTTGGAGCCTTCAAAGTTGGTACGGTTCAGGCGGGCTTTTTCCAGCGTAGACTGCACCAGTTGTGCATTGGAAACGTTGGCAGAGTTAAGGTTGGCTTCACTTAGGTTGACGTAGCTGAGGGTTGGTGCGGGCAAGGTAGCATTCTACCAGATCTATGTCATAAATTTTGTGTCTGTTGAGTCGCTTCACATTACCCACCGTACGGAAGGCTGCTTCTTCTGATTCCCACTGACGAAAATCTTCAATCTCATCTTTATACATCCGCACCTCTCAATCGGGTTTGCCCGTTTTCGTTGAGATAATAGATCAGCAGACCGTAAATGGCTACGTCGAAGAGCATACCGTGTGCCTCGGCCAGCACTTGCCCTACAAAGTTGTAATAATCTTCTATATAATAATGCAAACTCAGGGCAATAACCAAAACGGTGAGTACAAGCAGCACCAGCAGGTTGGTAAGCAGGGGTTTTTCTACAATCCCAACAAATTTTTCATACAACTGACTGACATTTGGTTTCTTCACTATGCAGTATTAAAAAATAGAAGTTACTGAACGTTAAAGATACCGGGATGTCCTTAAAAGCATGTTCACTATTTGGCCATAAACATACATTGTATGAACTAAGCCATGTTTAGTGCTTTCAGCTTATCAACAAGCACCCGGTTGATTTTTTCATACGACTCAAAGGTCCATCCTGCCACATGCGGTGTGAACAGGACGTGTTCTGAGGTAGCCAGGTGCTGAAAATATTGTCGCTGTTCTTCAGAAAACTGCCCGAACTTCTCATTTTCTAACACATCCAAAGCAGCCCCTCGTATTTTGCCGCTCACAATAGCCTGATACAATGTTCTGAGCCTGATCACTTGTCCTCTGGCGGTGTTTAGTAGAAAAATATTTTTTTTGAAATGGTTCAGGTAACTTTCATCTATAAAGAAGTGCGTTTCATCGGTGAGTGGAATATGCAGACTAAGAATATCCGCCTCTTCAAAAATTTGTGGCATGGCAGCTTCCGCAGCATGTTCGTTGCCATAGTGTTCTTTGTATTTGTCGTAGGCCAGTACTTCCACGCCAAAGCTACTCAACCGGCGGGCAAAGGCTTGCCCCATAAAACCATAACCAATAATGCCGACTGTCTTGCCCATCAGCTCTACGCCCCGGTTGCCTTCCCTGTCCCCAGGTACCCTGCCGTATTTGCTGGTCGGCCAGGTTGATTTTGTTCATCAGGCAAAGCAACATGCCTATGCCATGCTCTGCCACGGCATCCCGGTTGCCTTCGGGTGCGTTGATGAGCTGTATACCACGCTGCTCGAGCAAGGGTACATCCAACTGGTCTAGCCCGGCACCGGCCCGGCCTATGAACTCGAGCTTGTGAGCCTGCTCCATCACTTCGCGGTCAACGGTGGTTTTGCTCCGGATAATAAGCCCTTCATACTGGCCGATGATCTTCAATATTTCTGCACGTTGTATGGCAGGCTGGTAGTTGGCAGAGAAACCAGCTTCTTCCAGGAGTGGGAACAAGGCTGCTGTGCATCTTATCAACAATAAGGCATTTTTTCATAATGGGTGGGGTATGTTTTTGCTGCAAAATAGGGGCTTTTTGTGCTTTATAGTATTGAGAGAGAAGAAAATTTTACCGTAACATACATTTTCTCAAAAAAAACAACCACAGGTTAAAGTAATTTTGCAAGGTGGTGCGTCTTCTTATTGGTAAATCAATGTTTCACCTTACATAAAAAAGAACATGTACAGACATTCTATAAAACCCGTGTTGATTGGTGTGTTAGCAGGCTTGATCCTGTTTGCTCTACCGTTTCTTATTTTCCGACTGCTGTTTTTAGTCCTCGTTGTCGGAGGCATCTTCAGGCTTGTTTCGGGCAGGCGTTTTAGCAGAAGACATGCGCGTATTCGTCCGGAGCTGCACCCTGTATTTGCCGATACCATACGGCATATGAGCGACGATGAATACAAATCATTCCGGCAGTCACTGTCGGGCGGAAGCCTGACCAAAATAACAATCATTAATCTTAACCCTTAAATTTAAAAATTATGTATCATAAACAATATCATACCAGCTACGGTAGTGCCTCTGGCGCCGCCTTTGGTCGTTGTCAATCTCATCGTGGCCGTAGCAAAGGCATGTGGTGGGAAGGTCTTCAGCGAGGATTCTCCCGCAGACCCAAATATAATGTACCACTCAACATCGTAGATATGGATGCGGCATACGAAGTGCAGTTATATGCGCTGAGTTTTGACAAAGACGATATCAAAGTCTCTGTGGAAGACGATGTGTTGTACATCCGCGGAACACGCACCGTAGACAAAGACAACCTGCCACGCTTTCGCCGACAGGAGTATCCGATCAAATCTTTTGAAAGGACATGTGGCACTCAATGATGAAGTAGACATCACACAGATTGTGGCCCGCCAGGAAAACGGCATATTGATCGTGACGTTGCCTAAGAAAGCGGAAGCGCAATCGCACGGGCAGGAGATCAACATCGATTAGAATGCCGAAACCAATAGATTGAAAGCAAAAAAGTAAATCTTGTTTTTTGTAATAACCCTATAATTTCAGCCATAAGGCAGCTCATCAAGGGCTGCCTTTTTTTGTGCTGTACGTTTCTGTGGATGGCGATGGTTTGCAATTGCGTGCTGGTTTTAATATACTACATTGCGCACGTTTACTTTTACTATTAACACCACTTCACAACTTACACCATGAAGAAGAATTTTTTATGCCTGCTATTGGTATTGACAGGTTTACAGGTCTATGCACAAAACGTTGAAAAGGTCACTGATCCTGTAGATTGGGTCAACCCGCTGATGGGCACCGATTCTGATTATACCTTGTCTACAGGAAACACGTATCCTGCCATTGCAGTGCCCTGGGGTATGAACTTCTGGACACCCCAGACGGGCAAGATGGGCGACGGCTGGGCCTATACTTACGATGCCAACAAAATCCGTGGCTTCAAACAAACCCACCAGCCTTCTCCCTGGATGAACGATTACGGCCAGTTTGCCATCATGCCGGTGACCGGAAGTATGAAGTTTGACCAGGACGACCGCGCCAGTTGGTTCTCTCACAAAGCAGAAGTGGTAAAGCCTTACTACTATAGTGTGTATCTGGCAGATTATGATGTGACCACTGAGATTACGCCTACCGAACGGGCCGCCCAGTTTCGTTTTACCTTTCCTAAAACAGACAGTGCTTTTGTAGTGATAGATGCCTTCGACAAAGGGTCTTATGTGAAGATTATTCCGAAGGAAAATAAGATCATCGGCTATACAACCAGGCACAGTCATGGTGATATGGATTATTTTAAAAATTACTTTGTATTGGTCTTTGATAAACCCTTTACTGTTGCTCACACCTGGAAAGACAGCACACTGGCTGAAGGCGAGATGGCGATGAAAGCAGACCATGCAGGAGCAATTATAGGTTTTAAGACGAAAAAAGGAGAAAAGATTACAGCAAAGGTGGCTTCTTCTTTCATCAGCCATGAGCAGGCTGCCCTCAACCTGAAAAGAGAAACGGGAGACAAAGATTTTGAGCAGGTGAAAGAGGAGGGTCGCAATATCTGGAACAAGACTCTGGGCAGTATCAAAGTAGAAGGCGGCACCATCGATCAGGTACGTACTTTTTATTCCTGTCTGTACCGCACGGTGTTTTTTCCCAACAAATTGTATGAACTCAACGCACAAAACGAAATTGTACACTGGAGTCCTTACAACGGAAAAACACTGCCTGGCTATATGTTTGCCGGCACTGGCTTCTGGGATACTTTCCGCGCTTTGTACCCGTTGCTCAACCTGGCTTTTCCTGCCATCAACAAGGAAATGCAGCAGGGGCTGGTCAATGATTACCTGGAAGGCGGCTGGCTTCCCGAATGGTCAAGTCCGGGTTATGCCAATGTGATGATCGGCAACAACTCGGCTTCTGTGGTGGCTGATGCCTACATTAAGGGGCTGAGAGGATACGCTATTGATACCTTATACCAGGCATTGCTGCATGGAGCCAACAATGCCGGGCCGATCACCGCAGTAGGCCGTGCCGGTGTGGAGTATTACAACAAGCTGGGCTATGTGCCTTACGATGTGGGCATCAACGAAAATGCAGCCCGCACACTGGAATATGCCTATGATGATTTTTGTATCTATCAGCTGGCCAAAGCCCTCAAGCGGCCTAATAAAGAGATTCAGCTTTATGCAAAGCGCAGCCAGAACTACCGCAACCTGTTTGATCCTGAAACCGGTCTGATGCGTGGAAAAAACAAAGACGGCACGTTCCAGTCGCCTTTCAATCCTTTCAAATGGGGCGATGCTTTTACCGAAGGCAACAGCTGGCACTACACCTGGTCGGTATTCCAGGATATGGCCGGGTTGATCAAGTTGATGGGCGGCCAGCAGAAGTTTATGGCAAAACTGGACTCTGTGTTTACCCTGCCTCCTGTGTTTGATGATAGCTATTACGGGCAGGTGATCCATGAGATACGCGAGATGCAGATCGCTGATATGGGGCAGTATGCACATGGCAATCAGCCTATCCAGCACATGATCTATCTCTACAATTATGCCGGTGCTCCGTGGAAATCGCAATACTGGATACGCGAAACCATGAATCGAATGTATATGCCTACACCGGATGGTTACTGCGGCGATGAAGACAACGGGCAAACCTCCGCCTGGTATGTATTCTCATCGCTCGGTTTTTATCCGGTATGCCCTGGTACCACGCAATATGTGCTGGGAACACCACTCTTTAAAAAGATGACGATCTCGCTGGAGAATGGCAATACGGTGACTATCAATGCCAAAAATTCCAGTGATCAGCACCGTTATGTAGAGGCACTGAAGGTGAACGGAAAAGCATATGATAAAAACTGGGTAGACCACCAAGACCTGATGAAAGGGGCTACCCTGGACTTTGACATGTCGGATGAGCCTAACAAGGAACGCGGTACACAGCCTGAAGCCTTTCCGTACTCTTTTTCTACCGATGAGGGAAAATAATTTTTCGGGTCAGGCTTTGAGGGGTTGCACTTTGCTGGCGGCGCGTATGAGTGCCTGTTTGAGCAGATCAGCTTGTATGGGTTTGCTGATATAGTCATCCATACCTGCCTGCAAACAGGCATCTTTGTCTTCTTTCATCGCATTGGCCGTGATGCCGATGATAACAGGCTGCTGGCTGAGCGACTGCCGGATCAGGGTAGTGGCTTCCAGCCCGTCCATTTCAGGCATCTGCACGTCCATGAGGATCACGTCAAAGGGCTGTTTTGTACACATAGCTACCGCTTCTGCACCGTTGACAGCCAGTGCCGGCCTGGCATAACCCAGCTTGCTTAGCAGCATGTTCAGTACCATCTGATTGGCTTTATAGTCTTCTGCCATCAGGATGCGCAAAGGATACTGACCTGCAAAGTCTCCTGCCATAGGCTTTGGTGGCTGCACCTGCTGGTGAGTATCCGCTGCTGATGTCTGTACCGGCTGAAACAACTGCTGTATGCGCTGCCTGAGTTGCTGCATCTTAACGGGTTTGGTCAGTGTGGCAGCAAACAGGTCTCCCTGCTTTTTGGCAATTTCATCGCCAATCGGATGCAGGAGCATGACAGGCAAATCGGTATGTTTTTGTCTGATAGCTTGTGCCAGTTGCACCCCATCCATTGCTGGCATGAGATGGTCGGTGATGATCAGATCAAAGTCAGCCTTTTCCTGTACTGTGTCCAGGGCCTGCTGAGCGGAATAAGCCAGGGTAGCAGATAGGCCCAGTTGCTCCAACAGCGTCTTATATACCGAAAGAGCAGTAAGGTTGTTATCTACTACCAATACTTTTTTGCCCTGCAAATCTTGGTGGAGCAACACGGGCTTTGCAGGAGCATTGATGTCTATTTGGATGGTAAAAGAGAACGTGGTGCCTTTGCCTGCTTTGCTTTCTACAGAAATACGTCCGCCCATCAATTCTATAAGTCGCTTGCTGATGACCAGCCCGAGGCCGGTGCCGCCATACTTGCGGGTGGTAGAAGAATCTACCTGAGAGAAAGGCTTGAACAAGCGGGATAGCTTATCTTCGGGAATGCCAATACCTGAATCTGAGACCTTAAAGCATAGCTGAAGTTGTTGCCCGGCAGACTTTTGCAGTTCCACCTGTAGAAAGACCTCGCCCTGACTGGTAAATTTAAAAGCGTTGCCTATCAAGTTGATCAGTACTTGCCGGAGTCTGAGGCTATCTCCGATAACAGTCTCCGGAATGCGTGGGTCTGTAAGCAGCAGCAGATCCAGTTGCTTTTCAGCGGCTTTAACAGCAAATAGGTCTGCTACCTCTTCCAAGCATTGGGTCAGGTAGAAAGGCTGATGTTCCAGCTCGATCATATCGGATTCTATTTTAGAAAAATCCAGGATGTCGTTGATCACCGTGAGCAGGGCCTCGCCACTGGTTTTGATGATATGTGTGTACTGCTGTTGCTCGTCTGTCAGGGTGGTTTCGTTCAGTAAGTTACTCATGCTGATCACCCCATTCATGGGCGTACGAATTTCGTGGCTCATGGTAGCCAGAAATGTACTTTTTGCTTTGTTAGCCTGTTCGGCTTCGTGCCTGGCTCTATCAGCTTCTTCGCTTGCAGCCAAAATATCTTCTTTCTGTTCCTGTAGATCTCTGTTAAAAGTCTCCAGCATTTCAGCCTGTATCTGCATCTCTTCTTTCTGATCTTCGAGTTCTTGAATGAGTGCCCCTAATACCTCAGTCTGAGCCATCATCTCCTCTTTTTGCTCATTGATATCGTGATTGACCTGTAGCAGGTCAGTAGTTCTTTCGCGGACCTGTTGCTCCAATGCTGCTTTTTGGTTTTTCTCACACCTGACCCGTCTGGTATAGAAGGTAAAAGCACTGCCGGTTACCAGGCAAAGCACAAGCAGCCTGAACCACCAGGTATGCCAGAAGGGCGGTGTGATGATGATGCGTATAGAGGTGCCTTTCTCATTCCATACACCGTCGTTGTTGGACGCTTTTACCCGAAAAGTATAAGTACCCGGATCAAGGTTGGTATAGGTGGCAGAGCGTTTGATTCCTACATAGTTCCACTCATCCTCAAAACCTTCCATCTTATAGGCATACTGGTTTTTTTCAGGATGAAAATAGTTCAAAGCACTAAATTCAAAGGTGAATACGGAATGTTCGTAGGATAAGGTGAGTTCTTCTGTCTGGCTGATTTGCTGGCGCAGGGGAGAACCTTTTTCTGCAATGCCTACAGACTTATTAGAAATCTGAAAATCTGTGATTACCACAGGTGGGATAAACGAGCTTGTTCTGATGCTATCAGGATGGAAAACATTGAACCCATTCGGGCCGCCAAAGTACATCTTACCATCTTTTGTTTTGTAGCACGAACCATGCAGAAAGTCATTGCCCTGCAAACCGTCTCCTATGTCATAATTGGTGAAAGTTTCATGAACAGGATCAAAGCGACTGATGCCTTTATTGGTACTTAACCATAAAAAGCCCTTGTCGTCTTCTAATATACCTTGAATGGCATCATCGGGAAGGCCGTCTTTCTGTAGGTACAAAGTGAAGCTGTTGTTGATACTATCGTATAAGTTGAGTCCGCCATTCGTGCCAATCCACAAATTGCCCCTGCTGTCTTCAAAGAGATAATGCACATTGTTGTTGCTCAAGCTACGGGCATCATGGTCACTGCTGCTGTAGTGGGTAAAATTCCGTGTTTCAGGATTGAACCGTTCCAGGCCGCCGCCATCGGTACCTATCCAGAGATTCTTTTTACTGTCTTCTAAAATATGGTGCAGGTTGTTTAAGCTAAGGCTACCAGGTACAGCATCGTCATGCATATAATGGGTGAAAGTTTCATGCTTTCTGTCCATCAGGTTCAATCCTCCAAAAATGGTACATATCCAGAAATTATCTTTGCTGTCTTCCAGCAGGGCCCAGGCATTGCGGACATTCATCGATGCCGGATCATCGGGTGTGTGTGTGTAGTGACTAAATGTATTGGTTTTTCTATCAAACTTATTCAAGCCTCCCTGCCAGGTACCTACCCATAGATGATGATCTTTGTCTTCCAGTACCGATAGCACAAAGTTGCTGCTGATGCTGTGAGGGTCTTCAGGGTTGTGTTTGTAATATTGCGACTTGCCTGTGTTACGGTCATATTTGTTGAGTCCGCCGCCATCAGTACCTATCCAGAATTTGTTTTCAGTATCTTCATAAAAACACATTGCATTGTCATTGACCAAGCCGGTTTCCCCTTTTTCCGACTTGGCAACCAGCTTAAATTTGGCTCCGTTCAGATCGCCGTAGTTGATCCCACCACTGTATGTGCCTACCCATATTTTGCCCATATTATCCATCAAGATGGAGTAGATAGAATTGTTGCTTAAACTATAGTTATCTTCATGCTTGTGCCTGATGCGGGCGAAAGTTTTACGATCATCACTCAAGATACTGATGCCACCGTTGCCTGTGCCTATCCAAAGGTTACCTTGTTTGTCTTCTTCCAGGCAAACTATGGTATTATGACTCAGACTGTTGGCGTTCTTTTCCTGATGTGTATAGGTAGTAAAATGGTCATTTTTTCTGTCATAACTGGTAAGCCCTTCTTCCATGGTACCAATCCATAAGATGCCTTTGCTATCGTAATGCAGGGTATTGATATGATTGCCTGGAATTGAGTGCTTGTCACTACTTGAATGATAGTGAGCAAACTGCTGTTTTTTGTGGTCAAAGAGGTTTAAACCACCGCCTATTGTTCCTATCCACAAATTTCCATGATCATCTTCAGCAATACTGGTGACATTGTTGCTGCTGACACTTGTGCTATCCGCCTTGTTGTGCTTATAAGTAATAAATCGCTTACCAGACGCATCGTATTTGTTGAGGCCGCCAACAGTGCCTATCCAAATGGTTCCCTGACGATCCTGGTATATGGTATTGACATAATTGCTGGACAGGCTATATGGATTGGTTTCATCGTATTTATGATGGAGAAAGCTGTCATGATCGCGGTCGTACATTTCCAGTCCGCCGCCAACAGTACCAAGCCATAGCTTTTTCTGCCGGTCTTCAAAAACGACGGCAATGGCGTTGCTGCTGATACTCTTAGGGTCGTATGGATTGTGCTTGTAGGTGGTAAACTGATAGCCATCAAACCGATTGAGGCCGCCCCTGGTGCTAAACCACATAAATCCCTGGCTGTCCTGACAAATATCAGTGACATTTCCATGAGATAAGCCGTCTTTGGTACCAATGTGGGTAAACTTCAATTCCTGATATTGGGAAAAGGCCGGTAGAGAAAGGGCATACAGGTGTAAGATAAAAAGAAATGCTTTAAGCTTCATAGAGGTACCACTTTGTGAATACAATATTATCATGACTGTATTTAAAAAGCCTCTCACGAAAGTTTAAATACCTACCTATGTAAGTTATTATCTGAAAAGTTTGTATAGGTAACAACTCTTCGCCAAAAATTTTAACAATAAAAAAAGCCTTCTGTTGGCAGAAGGCTTTTATAATACTACAGTAAAGCAGTAAACACCCTGAAACAGCTGTTTATCTGATGGTTTTGATGGAAAAAAAGACCGCCTACAACGTTTTACCGGCTTTGTCTTCTTCCAGTTCTTTTTTGATTTCCTGTGTCGCATCTTTAAACTCACGAATGCCCCTGCCCAGCCCTCTGGCCATTTCAGGTATTTTATTGGCACCAAAAAAGATTAATACAAAAAGCAGGATAACGACTACTTCCCATCCGCCAATACCGCCTAAGAAAAGAAATATAGAATGCATGATGAAGATATTTTATGTGATTGAAAAAATGTATGTATAGCAATTGCTCCTGATCAAACCAGAAAGGTTCGATGTGGAGAAAACAATCATAAATCAAACGGAATGCTATATGCGCCATACACAGCCCAGCAGATACAGGCTATTGCACGAACGAATATATGTGCGAATAAAGGACACAAAACCACCCTCTGCGTACCGTTGAAAGCTATAGGCATCATAAGAGGGCGAAATACCAAAAAGGGCATATTTTACCTTGTGCGTATCCAGATCGGCAGAACTGATAGCCACCGGAAAGCTAAACAATGGTGCCTGTGTATGATGATCTTCTGCGGAGACGGAAGAAGATGTATGACTGAAAAATATGGGATGGTGCTCAGATAACAGAGTAGCAGCATAAGCAACTGACAGCAGACAGCTACAAATGATAATTGACAGCGATTTATTTGCCAAGTGCTTATTCATGATCAGCTAAACAATGATCAAATATATAAATATTTCTGCTTTTGCCATACAGCAAGCAGCTATATTCTGAAATTTACTTTTCCTGTAACATGTGATAATTTCGATAAGTGCCAGTAGAGAATAAAATTTTTTTAGCCTTATTGTCCCTGACGCGAAACACCTATCAGAATAGCACCGCCAATCATCAGGATGGCACCTACTATCACCTTCCAGTTTAGTTCTTCCTTTAGGAAAAAAACGGCCAGTGCTATGGCAAACACCAGGGAGATTCTTTCCAGAGAACTCACCAGCGATGCTTCTCCCAGCTTGAGTGCGCGGAAAGTAAACAGCGAAGAAAGCGTGGTAGCCGCTCCGGCCAGGATCAGGAATATCCAGGTTTTGCGGTCTATTTCCACAATAGAACCTATATTCTTCTGCCAGAATGCGGCCGTCCAGGAAATAATCAGGATAAGCACAGACTGAATAGAAAAGGCCAAGGTAGAATCCGTGTCTTTCAGACCGGCTTTGGAGAGCACTACTGCTATGCCAGCCATCAGGGCACCCAGTAAAGCATATACAATCCACATACAATTTTTGTTTGATAATAAAATACTGGTGCTTTAACAAATAAACTGGCTGCTTGTTTCGGCAGATCACACAAGGCTATTGCTGAGCGATTCGCGATCAAATAGCATTACATAAGTTGCGTGGAAAGCCAGTTCTTGATGTCGTTAAAACAAGCTGCGTTCACTTCATGTCCCATCAGGTACTCCTTGTAGGTAAAGTTAAGTTGTAGTGCTTTGAGATAATTGTCGGATGCTCTGCCCAGAAATACAGGAAGCACTTGATCTTGTGTGCCATGCGTAACCAGGATATTGAGCTTTTTCATGGCAGGTGTAGCTGTGGCTGGTGCAAGTTCTTTTAAAATATAACCGCTCATCGCTACAATACCTGCTATCTTCTCGGGGATGGCAAAAGCCGTGGCATAGCTCATGATGGCTCCCTGGCTGAAGCCTGCCAGATAAATCCTGTTGGTATCAGGTTGATAGGCTTCAATGGCTTCTGCTATGAATGTGGTAAGTAATTGCCTGGCCTGCTTTACCTGCTGTATATTGGCCTGCGGTATGGCATTGCTAAAATCAAGATTGAACCAGGCATAACCTCCATAGCCATAAGGCATAGGTGCCTGCACGCTCACGATCAGCGATTGCGGATCAAGATGCGGGGCAAAAGAAAATAAATCCTGCTCATTGCTGCCCAGCCCGTGGATTAATATCAGCATTGGTGGTTTGCCTGTTGGCTTCTGCTGTGGGTCTCTTTTAACATGTTTGAGAGAAAACGTCATACGGTCTTTGTTGTTGGTTGTGATACAACGCGCAAAGATAAGGTACATTTCTGTAAAAAGAAGATAGCGGAACCCACATCGGGCAGATTGGCAAAAAACCGCAAACATGGCTTATACATTACCAGCGTAGCTGCATCCGTTGGGTTTAGCACAATTTTGGAGTAGGGCCATAGTAACAAAAAACTTTCAAAAAGAAAGCAAGGAAATTGAGTTCATAAAAAAAGCTATCCCATGAGTACCCGATTAACACAAGCGTTGAACGCTCCTGTATTTAAGACCAAAGACATCTTTGACAGAATGATTGACCTGGATGCCTACAAAGACAAAAAGGTGTTCATTGGTTTTTTCAGACACGCCGGCTGCCCTTTCTGTAATATTCGGGTACATGCCCTGCTCAAAATACATAGCGAGCTGAAAGCAAAGGGTTTGGAAATGATCTTCTTTTTTGAGTCACCGGAGAAGGTACTTTTAAGAAGTATTTTTCATAAAGAAATATCACCGATTCCCCTGATCTCTGATCCTGAGAAAATCTGGTATGATGCTTACGGCCTGGAAAGCTCTGGCTATAAATCTGCTATCAGCCACCTCACTACCTTTGTGCAAACCGCTTTTAAGGCTCAGGTACTAGACGTACCGATGCACCCTATGGCCGATGGAGAATCCATCAAAACCATGCCCGCAGAGTTTTTGCTAAGCGAAGGACTGATTATCCGGGAAGTACACTATTCAGAGCGGCTGAATGATAGGCTGGATATTGAAAAAGTAAAAGCTTTTGCTGACAGTAAGCCGGTGATGGATTGATGTGTTGATGGGTTGATTAAACTATTATAGCAGATAACTCGTCTTTATTCACCAAGCACCAAGCACCAAGCACCAAGCACCAAGCACCAAGCACCAAGCACCAAGCCTCCAATGAAGATAGGATTACTTTCGGATACTCACAGTTATTTAGATGAAGCAATATTTAGAAACTTTGAAGATTGCGATGAGCTTTGGCATGCGGGTGATATTGGCGACGAGGCCGTGTACGACCAACTAGCTGCTTTCAAACCACTTCAGGCGGTCTATGGCAATATTGACGGACAGACTATCAGGACTGTTTGTACGGAAGATTTGTGGTTCGACAGAGAGGGTTTGCTGATCTGGATGACGCATATTGGGGGGTATCCGCCACGATACAACACCAGGGTAAAGAAGATACTACAGGAACGACAGCCGCAGATTTTTGTATGCGGACATTCACACATTCTCAAGGTAATACGCGATCCCAAACGAGAAAACATGTTGTGCCTGAATCCTGGAGCCGCAGGTAGGCAGGGTTTTCATCAAGTGCGCACCCTGCTTAAGTTTGACCTGCACCAAGGCAAAGCAGCCAACATGCAAGCCATAGCATTGGGAACATGAAAACCAAAGAACGAAGGTAGCAACTTCCATCCCGGTGGGGCACCACTTTGGTCTTCTAACTCAAAAACTATAGCCGAAGCCAATACCTGCCCAGGGTGCCACATAGCCTTGTACCAGGATGGGCGTCAGGCCGATACGAAAATGAAAGCCTGCATCTGCCGGTTGCAGCCGGTAACCAATAGTACCTGTGAAACCCACCACTCCGGAGATGCTTTTATCAATATCTCTAAAACCGGCTCCTGCATTTCCCAACACAGTACCCACGCCAAGTTCAAGATGGCTGCTGCCTTTGCCGGTCAGGTAGTTGACCATGATAGGCACCAACAATACAGAACTACTGCTACCAAGGGCTGAAAGTCTTAGATATTCAAAGCCTACTCGGGCAGAAGCATGCCTGGCAAACCGGTAATCGTAGTTGAGTGAATAAGCAAATGCATTACCGCCCAATTCCAGAAAGATACTGTGGCGGGAAAAATCAATACCTTCTACAAAAGGCTCCTGCTGTGCATAAGTAGGGACAAAGGAGATGATAAAAAGTAACACAAAAAACAGTGATGCAACTGTCTTCTTTAACAATGAAAAATTCATAAAATAGTAGCTAAGGGTTTGGTTAATTAAAATCCTTCTGAAAGGTAACCAAATATTTTTATATCCGGCAAGCCTAAAAGCAATGACCAAAACTAATGCCGCCCCACGGCTGAAAAGCTGTGGCAGAAAAAGCAGGGGTAAAGCTTATACGAAACTGAAACCCATGCACTGGCTGCCAACGGTAGCCGATCGTAGCAGTACCTGCTATATTGCTATCAGATGAGCTTACTAATTCATAGTCCTTACTTAAATTGAAAACCGGACCTGCACCTACCTCCAAATAGCTACCATGATGGCTAATGGGCAACAGGTAATTGATCATAACAGGCACGAGTGTGGATGTTTCAAAAAATTTGAGTCTGCCAAATCCTGCCCGTACAGAAACATGCTCCCAAAACCGGTAATCATAATTGATAGAATAAAACAATGCATTACCAGCCAGCTCGAGGAAAATACTATGATGAGCGTATTTTGTCTTATCAGCCGGGTATTGCTGCTGCGCATAGCCATACATGCTTGCAAAACATATAAGTCCTAAGAGTAGGCTTTTAAAGATGAAGGATGGTATTTTTGTGAGATTTTTCATAAAACAATAGTTGCTGGTTAATTGGCATCGCTGATATTTGTTTTGTTAAAACTAATCATTCATCGTTAGCAAAAAACATAAACCAATAGATTTCATTATACTTAGTTATGTTACTTGTTGTTTACACACTTACTAACCATTATCATTCTACATGGACCCACATTCTTCCAAACTTCCCATTTATGGTGCTTTAGTCGCTAACCTGGCGATTGCCATCACCAAATTTGTTGCTGCCAGCTTCACTGGTAGTTCTGCCATGCTCTCTGAAGGTATCCATTCGGTGGTAGATACCGGCAACCAGTTGCTGATCTTGCTGGGCCTAAAAAGAGCAGAAAAACCTGCAGACAAGCTGCACCCTTTTGGCTATGGCAAAGAGCTGTATTTCTGGTCGCTGATCGTGGCGGTACTGCTGTTTTCCATTGGGGGCGGCATGTCTTTTTACGAAGGCATATCGCACCTGCAACATCCCTCTGAGCTAAGCGACCCTACCTGGAACTATGCGGTGCTGGGTGCTGCCTTTTTGTTTGAAGGCATGTCATGGCTGATTGCGCTGAAAAATTTTACAAAGAAAAAATCATCCCTCGGTTTGTTCAACCGGATCAGAACCAGCAAAGATCCTTCTATTTTTGTGGTAATACTGGAAGATACAGCAGCTTTGCTGGGCATCGTCGTAGCTTTGCTGGGCGTTTATCTGGGGCATCAGTTTGAGAATCCTATCTACGATGGTATCGCTTCTATCATCATTGGTGTCATACTGGCCGTGGTCGCTATTTTTCTGGTATACGAGAGCAAAGGGCTACTACTGGGAGAAAGTGCCAGACCCGATGTAGTGGAAAGCGTGACCAGCATAGTAAGAGCAGATTCGGGTGTAGCCAATGCCGAAGAGCCTTTGACCATGCACTTCGGCCCGTCGGAAGTGCTGCTGGCAATTAATGTGCAGTTTAAGCCTGAGCTATCTGCCGAGGCCATCGAGAATGCAATCGACCGAATAGAAAAAGCCATTAGAACAACGCACCCGGAGATCAGGCGTATCTTTATAGAAGCTGAATCTATCACCAAACGCCGTGAACAGGTATAATCTGCCTCTAATGATAGCCTGACTTATGCACCTACAGAAAGTGATGACAGCCTCTGGTATTTTGTTGGTGGAGTGCCTGTATGTATTATTTTACCGGGTGATCTTTGAAATTATGAAATTATTTTTTTCATAACAGAACAATTTGCCTGAATTTCAATTAGATAAGTCAAAGCAGTTTATTTGATCATCTTTTTTATATAATTTTAAGCAATTCAAACAAACTGTTATCATTTTTCATCAAACACTATCCGAACATGGCAAAATCAACGTCAGACAAAACGAAAACCACAAAAGCAGCTGCTGAAAAAAAGCCAGCGGCTGCCAAAGCTGATCCTTCTGCTGAAAAAGCAAAACCGAAAAAAGCTGCGACCAAGTCTAAAGCATCATCCGCTGATCCGGCAGAAGCACTTGTAAACAAATGTCAGGAAGTAGCCGACAAACTTGATAAAATGCAAGACCCTAAATATACTGAGATCAAGGAAAAACTCGTATGGTGCCTGGGTAGCTACAAGCATGATCAAAATCCTGCCGGACTTGTTGAGTATGGTAGCAAGGCAGTAGATGCGCTCAAAGAGGCCAGAGAAGAGAAGCCTAAGCAGGTTTCTCAGAAATTCATCGATGACCTGCAGAAAGCCATAGCGAAAATGTCATAAATACTATTGCATGAGTATTAGAGAAATACATTACCTTCAGAGAGTTACTTCTAACGTGGCTCTCTTTTTTTATGCCTATGCCTCTACTATAAATTATTACCAACCAACATATTTCTGAGATTAAGCCACTTTTGACACAACTTATTTAAGCCAAACCAGAAAAATATTTTGTCAATATGTAGTTTTTGATGTACAGGCGATACTAATGTTATAATTAAATGAACAGTCTTTGCCTATGGACGCGCAATTAGATCATACACTTATTGATGAGATCAATCAAAATATCGGCATTGCCCATAAAATATGTAATATTTATTTTCTCGCCTCTAATGAAAGAGAGGATGTTTTTCAGGAAATGATGTACCAGCTGTGCAGGGCATACCCCAGCTTTCAGCAAAAATCCAAATTTTCTACCTGGATGTACCGGGTATGCCTGAATACGGCACTCACTTGTTTAAAAAAAGACAAGAGAAACAAGAATGAATCCCTCTCTGTAGTGCATCACCAGATTGCCAATGAAACTGACAAGCAGCAAAATAACCAGATACAGATACTCTATCAGGCTATAGAAAGCCTATCTTCGGTCAATAAAGCGATTATATTGCTCTTCCTGGAAGACATAAGCTATGAAGAGATTGCCGACATCACAGGACTAAGCAAATCCAATGTGAGTGTGCGTCTGGTAAGAATAAAAAAAGACCTTGAGATACAATTACGCAAACAGTTAAATACAACAGAAGATGCAAGATATTGAAGATTTCAAAAAACAATGGAAAGATCAGCACTCAGCCTCTAGCTCGTCTCTGGTAGATAAAGACAGGCTACAGGAACTTATCAGGCAGAGAAGCAAAAAGCAAAAATCTGTTGTGATGCAATATTTCTGGGCCTCCTTTACGTTACAAATCATCGTCTATGCATTGCTGTCACACCTCATCATACGCTATCGGGCAGACACGCCGATACTTTTGGTAAGTATAGTCGGTATTTTACTCTATTTGCCTTTTACTGTGATGCTGCTGCATAAGTACAAACGTATGGCAGTTTTAAAGGTCAGTGATGATCAAGACGCGGGAGTATCTGTCCGGCAGTATATTATGAGCCAACATACAACGCTACTGAGTTTTTACCGCTTCAAGAGAATTTATGAGTTGATACTCATTCCCCTAAGCACAGCTATGCTGATCTGGACTTTTTTTAGGATTTACCTGCCAGGTGGTGTTGTGGCTTATCCGACAGCAGCACTGCTATGCTTTATCCTGGCGCTTGTCTCCTGCGCAGCGGCCATCATAGCAGAGAATAAGCGGAACTTTAAAGAGCCGCTGAAGCAATATGAAGAAATACTGCAAGACCTCCAACCCTGAGGTTTTGCAGCGTATTTGACAAGTTCAACAATGTTTCACCATATATATTATGCCCCACGAAATCGCTTAAATTTATGGCAGCTACTTTGCTGTCGATACTGATCCTCAGCCACTGTACCCAGGATGTGAGCAGCACACATTCGCTCAAAGTGCAAACTGGTGTGGTACAGGCCGACGGCATTTCTTTAGCCTATGAAAGCTTTGGAGAAGAAAAGGATGAAGCCATCCTGATGATCCAGGGCACCGCAGCACAACTCACCGCCTGGCCTATTGAACTATGTCAGCAACTGGCAGCTCCAAGGTTATCGCGTAATCCGGTTCGATAACCGGGATATCGGACTTTCATCTAAATTGGATAGCTTAGGCGTGCCCGATTGGCCTGCCATCTTTCCCCTGATTGGCACCTGCGATACCGCTGCCCCACCCTATTCACTGCAAGATATGGCCAGAGATGTCGTTGGTTTGCTAGATGCTTTGCATGTTGATAAGGCACATGTTGTAGGAGCTTCCATGAGTGGGGCTATCGCCCAAATGGTAGCGATTCATTATCCTGAACGAACATTGTCCCTGATCTCTATCATAGCTTCTTCAGGTAATCCTGCCAGACCACCGGTGACCCGAAAGTACTGAATTTGATAGGCACACCACCACCCCAGACCAATAACATGGATTCTATCGCGTAGTATCTGTTCAATATCAATAAAGCCATCAGCAGTCCGAGTTATCCTTTAGAGGACAGTACCCGCATGCGCATGATCAAGCAGGATATTGAAAGATCTTGGTATCCAATGGGTAATGCCCGGCAGGCAGCCGCTGTCATTGTTGACGATGATTGCGATAGAAGAAATGAACTAAAAGCTATCATAGTACCTACCGTCGTTATCCATGGGGAAGTAGGCCTTGTGGTCAACATAGCCGCAGGCAAAGAATTAGCTGAAGCCGTTCCAAATGCCAAGTATATTTCTATTCCAGGCATGGGATATGATCTTCCCCTGGCTTTGGTTCCGCAGTTCCGGGATGCCATTTTGATAGTAACCGAAGGAAAAAAACCGTAAAAAATTAGTATAGACTTTCTTTGCAGCTACATATACTTCATGTGATAGAAGGCCTTTTTATTTGCAATTTTGCACTGTAAGTTATTCTATAGACGTATCTCTTACGTGAGGGGCGTGCTTGCTCTAAGATGTATTTTGTGCAGAAAAATTATATAAATGTTTTGATACGCAGATTACCGCGCTCTTGAGCAGGGTTTATAAAATTATTGCAGATATTTATATGTAAAATTATATTATAACTGTAAATGTAATATATTTGTTAAAAATGTAATTTAACTAATATAATATACATGGCTTATTTCTTCAAACCCATCCTCATGTCAGCGTGGCTGATGTCTTTTGCATTAGGTAGTGTACAGGCGCAAAGCCAGCCAAATCAGGAGATTGATGATATGTTGACAGACGGAGCAGATGCCGTTGTAAGGCAAAGCGATATCAGCTTTAACATCAGTGCCATCAATGCGGCTACGCTAAAGGTAGAACGCACCATCACCATCCTGAATGAAGCAGGTAAACAGCAAGCTGTACTCGCCGTAAGGTACGACCAACATACCCATCTCAAACAGGCAGATTACCAGGTGATAAATGCAAAAGGGCATGTAGTTGAGCAGGTAACTGCAAACGATATGGAAGATATTGGTTATGACGAAGGAGAAGCGTATGCAGATTACCAGATCAAATATTATCAGCCCCAAAGCAATGAATATCCTTATACCATCAGGTATACTTACGACATAGCATACGACGGCATACTGTTTTACCCGGACTGGTATCCGCAGGATGGATACGAACTGGCGGTAGAACAGTCATCATTCACTATCAGTATACCTGATACTTTGTCTTTCAGGTACCTGGAACATCACATGCCAGACAAATTATCTGTACGTAAGTCAAAAGGTATCGCTACCTATACCTGGAAAGTGGGGCAGATAGCAGCACTCAAGGCTGAACCCTGGGGACCTTCATTATCTCAATTGGTTCCATCCGTACGGGTGGCACCAGATCAGTTTGAATACGAAGATTGCCAGGGGGATATGACTACCTGGGAAAGTTTTGGGCAATGGGTGTATCAACGCAACCAAGGCAAAAGAACACTGTCCGAAAAGACAGTCCGCGAAATGCACAACCTGACAGCAGGTATCAGCAGCCCGCAGCTAAAAGCTAAGAAGTTGTATGAATATATGCAATCCAAAACAAGGTATGCAGACATTCCATTGGGCGTGGATGGTTATCAAGCACTTAGTGCAGCCACAGTTGATACGTCAGGCTATGGTGACAGCAAGTCGCTTTCCAATTACATGATTGCATTGTTGAGTGCAATGGATATACCTGCTTATTTTGCGCTCGTGCAGGCTGGTAAAAACGCACCCGCCATCAGCAATGATTTTCCCAGCGGTCAGTTCAACCACGTCATCGTGTGTGTGCCTTTGCTGCGCGATACACTTTGGCTGGAATGCAGCAGTCAGACGAATCCGGCAGGTTTCCTGGGGTATCTGACCAGCAACAGAGATGTACTGATCATAAACCAGCAGGGTGGACATCTGGCCAAAACACCTGCCTATGCGCCTGCCGGTAACTTGCAAAGCAGAACAGCCTCAGTGACGCTTGACAAAAACGGGAATGGCGATGCTTCTATCACTACGTTGTATACCGGGCTGCAATATATGCACATAGAAAACATCGCCCATCAGTCAGGGACATTGCAGAGAAGTCATATCTATCAAAAGACCGGCATAGCAGATTTTGATCTTACGGGTTACAGTTATGACCTGTTGAAAGAAGCAATGCCCGTTGCCAGGGAAGAACTAAGCTTGCATTTGAATAAATATGCAGAGGTGCAGGGTGGGCAATTGCTTTTTAATCCCAACTTGCTCAACAGAATCAATTTTATCCTACCGGTTGTGAGCCAGAGAAATACCGAGATTGTGATACATCATGCTTACCTGGATGTAGATTCTATTTTGTTTGACTTGCCTGATGGTATGCAGCCAGAGCATCTGCCGGAGCCGGTAAATATCAGGGCTGAGTTTGGAAAATATGAAGCCCGGTATGTGATGCAGGGAAACAGGTTGCTGTATGTCAGAAAATTGAAAACCACACCTGGTAAATATGCATCAGAATATTATGAGACATTAAGATTGTTTTATGAGCGTATAGGCGAGGCGGACAAGACAAATGTTGTGATCAAAACAAATTCCTGATTGTTGTGCATTGCTTAGTACAGCTACAATAAAAAAGGATATCCGTACGGATATCCTTATAGCCTTTATAGTATCGGATACTCTATTATATATTTGCTACTTTCGTATAAAGCCAGCAACGAGTGAAATAACGAACAGCACCAAAAATACGAAAAACAAAATTTTGGCGATTGATGCAGCTCCGGCGGCTATACCGCCAAAGCCAAATACAGCAGCGACTAAGGCTACTACTAAGAAAATTAATGTCCATTTAAGCATAGCTAAAAAAGTTTGGTTTATATAGAGCAATATTGAAAATACCTTGCCAGCAGCATGAGATATTACATTTTTTGCAAAAAATACCCTATTTAAGGGGTTTAAAGTATTCTTTTAAAAAAGGGCATCTGATTTTATTACATATATTGTAGAAATATAGAATCACATAATTGATTATTGTAGACAATATTTCACAATTCAGGGAATGATTTTAACATAAAAAAGCCTGTATATCTTATAAAATATACAGGCTTCATCAATATCAATAACCTTCCTTAAACGCTCAACCTCAATCTAGGTAAGGTTGAAGCAATTTAAGTCCTGCCCTGGAACGAAGTTTTTTCAGAGCCGTTTCTTTAATCTGCCTGATCCTTTCGCGGGTTAACCCCAAGGTATCGGCAATGTCTTCCAGCGACTGGCTGTATTCGCAGCCAATACCAAAGTGCATTTTGATGATTTCGCGCTCTCTTTCTGTCAGAAAGGACAGCAGACGCTCAAGTTCGGTAAGCAACGAATCATGGGTGATCAGTTCGCTATCAGCAGAGGAAGCATCAGGGTTATCCAGTACATCCAGCAAAGAGCCTGACTCACCTTCAGCAAAAGGAGCATCCAGTGAAGACTGTTTGAAGTGGGCTGCATTGGTATTTTTGATCTCTGACGTATCAACTCCCAGAAAATCAGCCAATTCTTCTTCTGTAGGCTGACGCTCAAACTGTTGTTCCATCGTAGACTCGGCGCGATAGATTTTAGACAATGAGTTGATACGGTTGCTGGGTATCCTCACCATTCTGGAATGGCTATCCAGTGCCTGCATGATAGACTGGCGAATCCACCATACGGCATAAGAGATAAATTTAAAACCTTTAGTTTCATCAAACATCTTAGCTGCCTTGATCAAACCCAAATTGCCTTCATTGATTAGGTCGTTCAGAGGAACTTTGCTATGCTGGTACTGCTTAGCCACCGATACAACGAACCTCAAATTTGCTTTCACTAACTTTTCCAACGCTAAATCATCGCCTTGTTTGATCCTCTTAGCAAGATGTACTTCTTCATCAGCTGTAAGAAGATCTACTTTAGATACTTCATTAAAATACTTTTCTAAAGTGGCGCTATCACGATTTGTGATGGAATTTGTTATCTTCAGTTGCCTCATTCTGGAATATATTTATTAATTTTTCAGTAAATCACTTGGTCGAACAGACATTTCTCACGAATACTTACATGGCATTGCCTTACAGATACAGCAGCAGCGAGTCTGCAAAATTAAAAATTAATTTTGAAAAATAGAACAATTATTTTATATGATTTTAATTTTTCACTAAGATACGTTGCAAATGGTTTTGTGAAAGCTGTGAATTATTCAAAAACATTCAACCAAAACGTAAAAACCTCATCTTTTTCAAAATCTGCCCTCATTGCTTATTTATATACAAAGTAATAACAGGCAAAAGTTCATTAAATTTTGTGTGAGTGCTAAATATTACGGAATAAGCTAGGGTTTTTGCATTAAAAACACTTATCAATTGCGTTTAAAGCCATCCTGAGCTTACACACTTAGCATTTTATTGAGCTATCATAACTGGCTCGACTGAAAAATGTTTTGTATCTCCCCTGTATCTTTTACATCAAAGCTCCCTCATAGAGGTGGGTGATACGATATATTTTTCAAATTATTACTCGCCCATTTAAAAATACGATACTAGCAATATCCTCACCACAGAAGCTATTACTAGTTGTGGTATTTTCATATAATCGCCTATAATTTTAAGAAATATGTAGTTTTTGTGTGTCTTCACTGCACAGAATAGTTAATAAAGTGACCGCTTTTACCATTTTTTTAAAAGAAAAATATGTCAAAAACATTGCTTTCTAACTATTTCACTACTTATTTCGGGCAAATTATAAAATTCTAACAAACCCCTGGTTGATCGATGTATATATCTTATTGACACCGGATGTACAATATTTTACCATGATAGAAGGCAGCTTATGTAGAATCTTATTCTGCCAGCATTGTGATGTTCTTAACAGTAAAAGTCGGGGGTAGAAGTTGTAGAAGAACAGCAGCAACAATGCAGCAAAGAGCAGTCTGGCATTTTGGCCACTGGTGGCATCTGCCTTTTTATAAATAGCATCAGCTTTATAATTAACGAACATATTCATCTTTCACTAACCAAACTAACCATCTTACATGAAAAAGTCTACCGTATTGTTATTTGTTTTTACCCTCCTGTTTTCTGCTCCTATGTTTGCTCAGGAGGAAACTATTATAGAAGAAAATCCACTGGTGATTTCCGGCTCTGTGGATACCTACTATAAGTATGACCTATCCGGATACCAGAATGCAGATGGAGCATCTAATATTCAAACCAGTTTTGCCAACGAACAAAACTCTCTTTCTATCGGGATGATAGACATTGGCATTGCCAAAACCATCGGTAAAGCCAGCTTTGTAGGAGAAGTCTCCTTTGGTCCGCGTGGGCAAACGCAGTCTATCCCAGATGAAGCTGCCGGTGGAAGTTCTTTTAACATCCAGAACCTGTATGTTTCGTATGCCTTCACTGATAAGCTTTCGCTCACGGGTGGATATATGGGTACTTTTGTAGGATATGAGGTTATCTCTCCCACAGGTAATTTCAACTATTCTACTTCTTACCTGTTCACTAACGGGCCGTTTCAGAATGCCGGTATCAAACTGGATTACGCAGTTTCTGATCGCTTTTCCTTTATGGTAGGTTTGTTCAACGACTGGAACACCTACACAGATTTTGACGGAGTTTCCAACTTTGGTGCCCAACTGCATGTAGTGCCGGTAGAGGGGTGGGACTTGTATGCCAATATATTAACAGGAAATACAGCCTATGGCTACGGCACAGAGCTTGACCTGACCACGGGTTACCAGATTACAGAAGATTTTTACCTGGGCCTGAATGCTGCTAACCTATCTGTGAAAGATAACATCAATTTTGGAGGGTTTAGCGGAGCGGCATTGTATGCACAGTATGCTTTGAGCGAGAGCTTTGCACTGGGCTTCAGAGGCGAGCAGTTTTCTCTGAAAGATGGGGAAACAGACGGAACAGTGATAACGCAAGGTTATGGCATCACTTCTTTTACCTTATCTGGCAATCTGGTTTCCGGACCATTAACTTTCATTCCGGAGGTAAGACTTGATGCTGGTAGTGAAGATATATTTGTTGATAGCAACGACGCAGCCACTTCCAGTGCCACCCAGTTCTTACTTGCAGTTGTGTATGCCTTTTGAGTAAATAGCTTGTTGAATCTAATATAAATAAAAAATTAACTTATATAATTAAATGAATCGTAATATAATATTTTTCCTTTGACTTTTGAATTTACCAAATCTTGCTTTATAATCGCAACTTATTTTGTTTACAGAACATCTGTTGGCAAAATGTACTGGTTGATAAAATTTCATTTTAAACTATACTTAAATTTACAAACAAATGGCAAAAGTTAAACTCGAGTACATCTGGCTCGATGGCTATCATCCTACCCAAGGCTTACGCAGCAAGACCAAAATTATGGGCGAAGGTTTTGGTGGCAAAATTGAAGATTGTCCGATGTGGTCATTTGACGGAAGTTCTACCCAGCAAGCCAAAGGTGGTGCCTCCGACTGTTTATTAAAACCTGTGGCAATCTACCCTGATCCTGCCAGAAAAAATGCTTACCTGGTGATGACAGAGGTGTTGAATGCAGACAATACCCCTCATGCTACCAACGGACGTGCCTTGATCAAAGATCCGGATGAAGACTTCTGGTTTGGTTTCGAGCAGGAATACTTTCTGTGGAATCCTGAAACCAACAGGCCCCTGGGCTTTCCGGACAATGGGTATCCCGCACCGCAGGGTCCTTACTATTGCGGGGTAGGTGCAGACAATGCCTTTGGAAGAGAAATTATAGAAGAGCATCTTGACTTGTGCCTGGAGGCTGGCCTGAACGTGGAAGGTATCAATGCTGAGGTAGCGACCGGGCAATGGGAATTTCAGATTTTTGCCAAAGGAGCACAACAGGCTGGCGACGAAATCTGGGTAGCCCGCTACTTGCTGGAAAGAACTGCCGAAAAATACGGTCTGACGATCAACTGGCATTGCAAACCGCTGGGCGATACTGACTGGAACGGTTCTGGTATGCATGCCAACTTCTCCAACTCCACCCTGAGAGAAGCTGGTTCAAAAGATGTATATGACGAAATCTGCCAAAAGTTTGCCCCGGCTTCCGTTATTAAAGAGCACATCGCTGTTTATGGTGCGGATAACCATATGAGGCTGACCGGTAAGCATGAGACACAATCTATCGATCAGTTCAGCTATGGTATCTCCGACCGTGGTGCCTCTATCCGTGTTCCTATTGCTACCGTAGAAAATGGCTGGAAAGGATGGCTGGAAGACAGAAGACCTGCTTCTAATGCAGACCCATACAAAGTGGCTGCCGTTATTATCAAAACACTGAAAGGTACCTGAAGACATAACCTGCAATGATTTTTATAGGAAAGAGAGCATTTTGGCTCTCTTTTTTTTGTATCACCCGTATAGATTCTCTATGAGCAACCAGGAGACTACCAAAACACATCTCTACCAGATGTGCCGACAAATTGTACGTCAGAAGATCGAGGTGCTACGGCAGGAAATGGATCAGATACAGCAGGCGGCTAACCAGGAAACCAAGAGCAGTGCCGGTGATAAATATGAAACCAGCCGTGCGATGCTACAGATGGAGAAAGACAGGCTGGCAGGGCAGCTCTCTGAGGCTGTCAGGCTCAGGCAGGGACTTGACGCACTGATTGTAGACAAAGCCTATCAGACCGTGCAGTCCGGTAGCCTGGTTATTACAAACAGGGGAAATTACTTCATATCCGTAGGTGTAGGCAAGCTATTATATGAGGGTAAGATGTATTTTGCTATTTCCCAGGGTTCTCCGATAGGGTTAGCACTCAAAGGGCTGCAACAAGGTGCTGAGATCACTTTTCAGCAACAAATACTACAGGTGCAGGCTGTAACCTAGCAACCGTCATCGTTGATAGGCAATCATAAGTGGTGTGGATCAGTTGTTTTACTTGCCACCGTGGGCTGTGGGACACAGCCCACTTTTTGGTTCATAGGATGTGTTTTCGTATATCCTCAACGAGCAACGTGCGGGTATTCCAATGAATGCGGGCTTTGAAACTGCCAAAGATACATGTATTGAAGGTTTATTCTTTTCTGAAAAGATAAATCGTATTTATTGTGTTATAACCATTATTTTTTTATATTCATCAGATGACTAGCGTGCACCAGATGACGAAGATAGCTATATAGATAAGCTGTCCTCTGGTTTTATACGCTGATATATACCATTCTCTCTACTACCCCGAACTGATTTTCTCCGGATATTTAACCTTAGCCGCTGATGAGACGAGAGAGATTTATAAATCTGTATAACCAACAGGATGCTTCTACAGGCGATGGAGCATTTAAAAAGCATCAGGTAAAAGAAAATTTCTGGTCTAGGCTGCTGCATGAGGTGTGTGGAAAAGTGTTTCCGGCAGATTTTCTAAGTGACATCGCTATCGAAGCATATGGAAATATGATCGCCTTTCCTGGCAACGAACAGCTAGTGCGGCAAATACTCACCATATTGGTGCAGCAGCTTTACGGGCATCTTCAGCAGCAAAAGCCTGGTAGTATTCAGATAGTTGCCAACCAGTATGCCGGTCAGATAGTACTAGAGCTAAAAATTACTCAAAAGATTGTGAGCCTCTCAGAGATATCAGATTTCGCAGACACTGTTGAAAACATAAAGCAGATACTCCATGAAGATCATGATCGGTTTGTACTAAAAAAGCTAATGAGCACCCAGCAAAGTATAGGGATTTCACTGGTAGATACACTAAGAGTTGTAACGCTTTGATGTAATAGGAGAAAGATAATGCCTCAAATTATTATATCTTATCATTGGTGTTGTTTGCCATTTGTCGGTTTATCTTTGCAGTACTTATGAAATAGCATGATGGCTTGCTGTGCATATTTCAGGCTCAACTGATAATAAGTTGCGGGGGAAATATTTGCTATGTTATTTATATAATTTTTGCATGAAAAAAAAGGCTTTTTACGTTTCAAGTAGTTATTTTTTTCTGGGAATTACCTGGATATTTACAGGCGATAAGTTACTGGCTAGTATGAATCTGGCACCCAATGTTCTTACGTTTTATCAGTCCGTTAAGGGCGTAATTTATGTTGCTGTCACTGCGATATCCCTTTTCTACCTGATCAGAAGATATGGCAACACGCCGAAAGAGAAACATATTGATGTTGATTCCCTATCTGATTTGCCATCAAACTATCCGAATGGTGCAGCGGACAATCACATAACAAATACCAAAGATGAACTGGAAGACATACTTTCTCACATCCGCGATATGGTATGGCGCATCAATGTGAAAGAATCAAGGCTGGAATATATCAGCCCTGCGTGCCTTAAAATACTGGGCTACTCACCTGATGAGTTTTATAGCCATAAGAGCTTTCTGAAAGACATGCCACATCCTGATGATATGAAATATCTGCGGCAAAGAACGAAAGAATTGGAAACCAAAGAAGAGATTGTGGTGGAATGCAGGGTTATTCGGAAAGATGGCAGTGTAGGCTATCTACTGAACCATTTCAAGGCAACAAAAGATGAACAGGGAATACCAATAATCATCAACGGAATATCTTCAGACATTACTGCCGAAAAAGAAGCTAACCAGCAAGCAAAGATCGCAGCCGACATCAAAGCAGAGATTCTGGAAAACTGTACAGATGGGTTTTGTGCAGTAGACAAAAACTGGAATTTTACCTACATCAACAAAGAATTTGAGCATATTATAAGAATGCAACGGCAGGACCTGCTGGGCAAAAACGTATGGGCGTGTTTTCCAAATGCTGTTAACCAGAAGTTTTATACAGAAAGCCATCGTGCTGTCAGGGAAAACGTGAGGGTTAATTATGAGGAATATTCCACATCAACACGCTTGTGGCTTAAAGTATCCGCTTATCCTACGCAAGATGGGCTGGCCATTTACTTCCAGGATGTGACCAAAGAGAAAGAGCTGTGGATGGCAGCAGACCGCTCCAAAAAAAACCTGTATGCCCTGATCAACAACACCAAAGACCTGATCTGGTCGGTGAATACGGATTTGCGTCTGGTTACTGCCAATCAGCTCTACAAAGATTTTGTAAAACAACAAACCGGCATCCTGCTACACAGGGGAGACAAAGTAACCCCACTTTCTGTTGAAAAGGAGGAAGCTGACAAATGGGAAACTTATTACCGGCGCGGGCTACGTGGCGAAAGCTTCCATGTGGAAGAGCAGTTTCCAGACGATGAAGGAAGCGTACAGTATGGAGAAATCGGCTTCAACCCTATCAATACGGATGCAGGTATCGTAGGCGTGAGTTGCCTGGCCCATGATATTACAGCCATTAAGCTCAACGAGACAAGAATTACCAAACAAAACCAGCTATTAAAAGAAATTGCCTATATCCAGTCGCACAAACTGAGGCGCCCTGTGGCAACAATCATGGGCCTGGTGGCTTTGATCGATACTGAAAACCTCTCTGCGGCATTCAATGTAGAAATTGTTCACAAGCTGAAAGAAGTTTGCCAGGAACTGGATGACATTATCCACGAAATCGTAGAAAAGACCATAGAATTGGAGTAGTAAATAACCAAAAAAAGTGCTACCCGGCTGTTTTTGTAATAGTGCGTTGTACCTCTTGCAACACCCGCTGCAAATCCCCTTTCGTGGCAGGTTTGATTAGGTAGTCAGACACTTCCGCATGGGCTTTTGCCTGCTGTGCATCCTCGTTGCTGATAGAAGAACTCAGCATATAGATACTGGTGATCTTTTGAAGCTGAGGTTTTATTTTGCAGTAATGTTCAAGAAATCCCCAGCCGTCCATCTTGGGCATGTTGATATCCAGGAAGATCAAATCCGGAATCTGTGCAGGATAGGCACCAACCATGTTGAGATAATCGATAGCTTGCTTTCCATCGGGAAATGAAATAACAGAGGTGGCAATATTAAAAATACTCAGCATTTTTTTCAGGGTAAACTCATAGCAGCTATCATCATCAATGATGGCTGCTAAAGGAACCGGTTTTATGTCACTCATGATAGACTCTTTGGTTGTTGAACAGGTATTTTTTATGTCTGGCAAGTTAACACTTATGTTGGTATTCCAGATTCCTGTCAACTGTTAGTAAGTATTCAAATGATGCATTCACCATTGCTGTGAGTAATTCTCCGTTTTTCTTTGAAGCCCACCCTTGATCATGAACGGTAGAAACTTCAAAATCAGACGAAAAGTGCTTAACCAACGGGCGGGGCAGATTCTCGTCAAGCAGCACTTTCTTCATGTAGGCTAATAAAATTCAGTGTGACTGTATTTTCCATCATCTGAAGAAGAAGATCAACTTGTTCTCTCATAACCGAAGGAAAGTCATGAAGAAACTCTTCTATCGTATCTCCTCCTTTTAAATAATCAAAAAAATTCTTGACAGGAACTCTGGTACCTGCAAAAACAGGTGTGCCGCTTTGAATATCGGGTGAAATTGTAATAATGTTTTTCCTATTCATGACACTTAAAATTGTTTGTCTTGTAAATATAAGATATCAAAAGAACATAAAGCATACAGACATTATGTTTTTCTACATAAAGGTATCTATCAGGCCAAGATTCGTTATATTATCTAACTTTACGCAAGCTAACAAACATTGACAAACACACCCTCGCGGTGTTCACATACGTACAGGCAGTGCCCGCTGGCGAACAGTACCCGCAAAACCTATCGCCTCGTAGCGGCACTCAGCGCAGTTTTATGGCGTGGCACAGGGATTGAACCTTATCTGTTGTTCTGTTCTCGCTTTATAAAACTGATACTATGTTCCGACACAACTTGTTACTCATTTACCGCAACTTCCGACGTTTCAAAAGCACCTTCCTGATCAACCTGATCGGCCTGTCTACCGGACTGGCCTGTGCGCTGATGATCTACCTGTGGGTCAACGATGAGTTGAGCATAGATAAGTTTCATCAGAATGATGCGCAGCTGTATCAGGTGATGGCCAGCCATCAGAATACCAATGGTATTGAAACCTGGACTGATACACCGGGTTTGCTGGCCGATGCTTTGAAGGAAGAAATACCCGGCATAACATATGCTGTTTCTGGAACAGAACCTCGTTGGTTTGGACAGTTTTCGCTTAGCGTCGACGAGAAGCATATCAAAGCAGAAGGCCAGTTTGCCAGTCAGGACTTTTTCAATATTTTTTCCTACAAACTTATTCAGGGTGATCCTTCTCAGGTGCTGGCTGATAAAAGTGCTATGGTTATTTCACAGTCTCTGGCCGGTACATTATTCGGTGCGGAAGAAAATGCGGTTGGCAAGACGGTAGAATGGCAAGTGGAAGACTTTACCGGACAATTTCGCATCTCCGGCGTTTTTGAAGATGTGCCTGCCAACTCTTCCGTTCAGTTTGATTGTGTGATGCCCTTTGATTACTTCCAGGATGAGATGGTTACGTATCCTTTCTGGAATAACAATTACGCCATTACTTATCTGGTTTTGGATAAGGATGTCAATATTGAGCAGTTCAATGATAAGATTACTCACTTTGCGCGTGATAAAGCTGGAGAACCTAATGTCACCCTTTTTGTCAAACCTTACTCTGAGAACTATCTGCATGGCAAGTACGAAAACGGCAAGCAGGCAGGAGGGAGAATCACGTATGTTCGTTTATTTTCTATCATTGCCATGTTCATCCTGCTCATTGCCTGTATCAACTTTATGAACCTTTCTACCGCCAAAGCTTCCCGTAGGATCAAAGAAGTAGGCATCAAAAAGGCCATTGGTGCCGGACGCAATACGCTGGTTATTCAATACCTAGGCGAGTCTCTGCTGATGACATTTTTGTCTCTACTCACTGCCATCGTACTAGCAGGGCTTTTGCTACCTCAGTTCAACGAACTGACTGGAAAACAACTTGCCCTTCACTTCGACATCCATCTTGTGGTAGCAATTTTGGGTATCAGCCTTTTTACCGGTTTGATGGCTGGTAGCTATCCTGCACTCTATCTCTCTGGTTTTAAACCGGCAGCTGTATTAAAAGGTAAGCTAAATACTTCGTTAGGAGAAGTATGGGCACGCAAAGGATTAGTTGTCTTTCAGTTTACCCTATCCGTCATCCTGATTGTCGCGGTGCTGGTGGTGTACAAACAAATAGCCTTTGTACAGCACAAGAATCTGGGCTTTGACAAAGAGCATATCATGTACCTTAAGCTGGAAGGAAAAGCAGCTGAAAATACAGAGACGTTTGTAAATGAAGTGAAAACGCTGCCCTCTATCGTCAATGCAGCACAATCAGGATTTAAAGTAGGTCATTTGGGCACTACTTACGGGATTGATTGGGAAGGGAAAAGTCCAGATGATGATATTCCTTTCTATGAAGTATCAGTAGGCTATGATGCCCTGGAAATATTGGGGCTTACCATGAAAGCAGGACGATCTTTTTCCAAAGATTTTATCTCCGACAGTACCGCTGTGGTCTTTAACGAAGCAGCGATCAAAATAATGGGACTCAAAAATCCAGTGGGTGAAACAATAGGGCACTACACCGGTGATAAGCATATCGTTGGAGTTGTGAAAGACTTCCATGTAGAAAGTCTTTACCAGGAAATCAAGCCGCTGATGATCAGGTTCGCTCCGGATAATATCAATGCGGTTATGCTGAAGATAGCAGCAGGAAAAGAGCAGGAGGCGATTGCTGCCCTTCAGTCCTTTTACCAAACGTATAACCCTGGTTTTCCATTGGACTATCACTTTCTGGATGCAGATTACCAAGCCCTCTACGCCGCCGAGCAGCGCGTTTCCACGCTATCAAAATACTTTGCAGGCATCGCTATTCTTATCTCTTGCCTGGGCTTGTTTGGTCTGGCTGCTTTCACCGCTGAAAGGAGATTGAAAGAGATTGGCATCCGCAAGATATTAGGTGCCAGCGACTTCGGCATTGTGCGTCTGTTATCGGGCGATTTTACCAAGATGGTTTTGATGGCCATTGTCATTGCATTGCCTCTCAGTTATTTCTTAGCACGGCAGTGGTTAGAGGACTTTGCTTTCCACATAGACTTGAAGTGGTGGTACTTTGCCGGAGCAGGTTTACTGGCATTGCTCATCGCCTGGTTTACGGTAGGTCTGCAAACAGTGAAAGCTGCCAGGGTGAATCCGGTGGAGTGCTTGCAGGATGAATAGATGTTAGAGACGGGCAATAAACTTGACAGGCAACGTTTTATGAGACAAAAAAGATTATATTTAAGTTTACTAACTGATAAACATGATGAATATAGAAGCGCAAAAAGTTCGTTTGATTGAGCGTATTACTCAAATAGAAAATCAAACTATTATTGAGCAGATCAATGCTTTGCTCGAGCAAAACGAAGCTGATTTTTATGAAGAATTGACAGATAAGCAACAAGAGTCAGCACAACGGGGATTGGCCCAGGCAAAGTCGGGTGACACTGTTTCTCATGTACCAAAAATCTGATCGCCTGGAAGGTGCTCGTCGTTGTGTGATAGATAAATACCATAGCTTCCTGTATAGCCATGATAGCATCTTCGTCTATATACTGACACTTTTTGACAACCGACAAGGCCGAAGATAATCCTGCGGATTATTTGATCCATCCTCCATACTGTAAGACAAAATTGAGTGGGTCGATAACAGGGAGTTCGGAAGCAAAGAAATCAGCACTGTTGGTTGTAATGGTTACCTCGCAATTACCACTTTGGGCACATACGTATTGCAAGCCATCTTCGTAATTTGCTGGCGTTTTTCAGCATCATGGAAATGAAAAGACAGCAAAATATTGGTATCCAGAAAAAGCTGCCTCATTACCCTTGGTTTTCTGTAGAAGACCGCTGTCTGCGTTGCGTCAGATGACGATCTATTTGTTTGTAGTCGGGGCGTTTTCCGGGTTGTTTAAGCGATTGAAGTGTATCGCTTAATTTTACTTCTGCCCGGTCAAAAGCGAGAAGCGATTCTATATAGCTCTCGAATAAACGGCTCACACTGGTCTGGTGCGCTTTGGCAAAAGCTTTAATTTGCGCTATTTTTTCCTTGTTTTGAATACTTAATGTCAACTTTTCCATACGTATGAATTTCTGTTTTTATATAGTGAAGATACGTGTTTCTTTTGCCTTTCCAAAATTAAGCGTGTTGAGTAATACTACATATGTATGTTGATTTAAAAGCAATAAAAATAAACCATAAACACACACACCATGAAAAATCTAATGTTTTTAGCAGTACTGATCTGGTCAACCACGGCATTTGCTCAGGGAACCGAAACCCGGAAATTAGGTAATTTTCGTAGCGTCGAGGCTGGTGGAAGCTTTGATACGGAAATTGAGCAGGGAAACGAAAATACCGTCACCATTGAGGCAAAAGGTGTTGACCCTGAAAAGATAGTGACAGAAGTAAAAGGCGATGTACTCAAAGTGTACATGAAAAGAGGAAACTACAACAATATACGCACAACGGTATACGTCACATACAAAAACCTGGAAGGCGTGTCTGGTTCCGGATCGGGTAACCTTGTTTGTAAATCGGCATTTTCTGCGCCTAATTTTACCCTGAGCAACAGTGGTTCGGGCAACCTGGAATGTCAGGATGGCATCAAGGCCAAAAACCTGTCGCTTGATTTGAGTGGAAGCGGCAATGTTTCCCTGACAACCATCGAGGCCGAAGATTTTGAAGTATCCATGTCGGGTTCCGGCAACCTGAAGGCTGCTTCCGGCTATGCCAACAGGCTAACAATTGATAAGTCTGGCTCCGGCAATATCAAAGCCTATGGCGTAAAAAGTGAGGTGTGCGCAGTGGATATGAGTGGCTCGGGAAATGTTGACATCAGTGCCGACAAATCTATAGAAGGCAGCATATCGGGTTCGGCAGACCTCAACTACCAGGGAGATGCCACCGTCAGCAACATGAGAACCAGTGGATCGGGCAATGTAAATAAGCAATAACAAGGACTCGTAGATCATCATATACGCGAAAACGGGCTTATTGATTTTGAGTAAACTTGATCATATAAATAGTAAAGAATTCCACGTCTTTTAGGCGCGGATTTTCTTGTTATTAGCTTCTATGCCATCAGAGCAGCAAAACTAACTCGGTCATAAACTGCCTGATATTGGTTACTTCAATATTTTTGGCAATAGGATAAGTATCGGCTTCCGGTGTAATGACATACAGTTTTTCGAGACCCAAATCTTCCATAGCAACGTACGTTCCTTTGCTAAGCGAGGGGGCGTTGGTGAGCTTAATTTCAGCAGCTGCCAGCCAGCGATTGTTTCTTCGGACCAATACGTCTATCTCAGAGCCATCTTGCGTACGATAATAGTACATCTCATCATCTGATTTTAATACAGCAGCAATTTGGTTGATAACAAATCCTTCCCATGAATTTCCCGCAAGGATATTTCCCAATAGTGCATCATAAGACGTAATTCCAGACAGATAATGCAACATACCTGAATCTCGAATGTAGATTTTAGGAGATTTAACCAGACGCTTTTTGATATTTATGTGCCAGGGAGACAGTAAAGAAACCAGGAAAGCGTTGGTTAGAAAGCTGATATACGTTTTGATAGTGGGAACGGTAAGTCCTAATGATTTGGCAAAACTGCTATAATTTAATATGTTACCGTGTGTAGAAGTTATCATTTGCAGTAACTGTCTGGTCACTTTAGGATCAGCAGGAAGCCCGTACATGGGCAGATCCCGTTGCACATAACGCTGCACAAAATTACGGTACCACTTTTGAATGAAAATTGGATTTTCTGACAAGATGGGTTCGGGAAATCCTCCATAAAGCCATAAGTATTGTACGGTGATTCTTTCTTTGGTTTCCAGCAAGGAGAGAGGAAACATTTCTAAATAATTAATTCTTCCTGCCAGGCTTTCAGAGCTTTGTCGCAGCAGAGTAGGAGAAGCCGATCCAAGTATCACAAATCTTCCGGGCTGCCTGTGGTCATCTACCAGCGCACGGAGCAGGGGAAACAACTCAGGCAGATGTTGTACCTCATCCATAATTACTATATTGTCAGTGTGCTGAGTAAGAAATAACTCCGGATCGCTTAGCTTATTGAGATCAGAATTTCTTTCTAAATCCAGGTAAATGACAGGACGTTGACTGCCCCAATGTTTTACCAGTGTTGTCTTACCTACCTGACGCGGCCCAATGATGCCCGTGACCGGAAACTCTTCCAGTGAAATACCATAATCCTGTTCAATTGTACGCTTTATCATCCCTGCAAATTTAAAAATAAATTTTAAATTTGCAGGGTAAATAGTCATAGAATAAAGATGGTTACATTTGTTTGATGAAACCAACACAAGACATAGTGCAAAAGATCAAATCTCTTGTCTTACAGCAAGAGCCGGAAGCTAAGATTTATTTGTACGGTTCGCGTGCGCGAGGGAATGCAAAGTCAGATTCAGACTGGGATTTTTTGATTCTCCTTAATAAGGATGAAATCTCTCATGAAGCAGAACAACGTATTACTTACCCTCTGTACGATCTGGAATTTGAAACCGGAGAAGTGATCAGTCCTATGATTTACTCGGAAAAAGAATGGAACTCGAAGTACAGCATGACGCCATTTTATAAAAGTGTCATGCGGGAGGGACGATTGATATGAGTAAATACAAACCTGACGACTATAAAAAAATTTCACTAATTTACTTAGCAAAAGTAAAAATAATGATTATGTTTACAATTGTTAAGCAAATGACGATTGCATGAAAGAACCATCTATTGGAGAATTTGAGGAACTGGTGCTGCTTATGGTGGCTGCCCTGCACGACGAAGCCTATGGCGTGTCTATCCTGGAAAACCTGGAAGCAAAGCTTAGCAAAAAGCTCAACATCAGTGCCATCCATGTAGCCCTGAAACGCATGGAGGACAAAGGGCTTGTCAACTCCCGTTTTGGCGGCATCACGCAGGATAGGGGAGGTAGGAGAAAGAAGTTTTATGCCATTACCGCACTGGGCAAGCGGGTGCTGGACCAGCAGTATGCTTTGCGGACAAGTATCTATCAGCAGATTCCGAAGATTTCTTTTGGGTGACAAATAAAGGATTGAAGCACTGAATGACTGAAGGATTAAATAACTGAAACACTGAATGAAACAGCCGCTGCCACCTCATAGTGTTCTTCGCTTCCTGTGCTGGTTTTGCCGGGAGGATTATCTGGAAGAGATAGAGGGGAATATGGTGGAGCTTTTTGAACAGCAATACGAACATTCACCCAAAAAAGCACAGTGGCAGTTCTTTTGGAATGTGCTGCTGCATTTTCGTCCCGCTTTTATTCGATCTTTTAAAATACAGCACACCCAAAACCATCGCGCTATGATCCGACACAACTTCCTGCTTACCTTCCGCAACTTTAAACGCTACAAAAGTACTTTCCTCATCAACCTGATTGGGTTGTCGTCCGGTCTGGCATGTGCGCTATTGATCTACCTTTGGGTGCATGATGAATTAAGTGTGGATAAGTTCCATGAGCATGATGCACAGCTTTACCAGGTAATGCAACATCGGGTAGAGAATAGTGAAATAGTAACCTCCACCTGGGTTCCTGGCCTTACCGCACAGACCCTGGAAGATGAAATGCCGGAAGTAGAAAATGCTGTGGCCAGTTTTGGTCTTGATCGCTATACGCTTTCGGTGGATGACAAAGACATTCAGGCAACTGGCCAGTACGCAGGGGGAAATTTTTTCAAGTTATTTTCTTTTCCGCTCCAACAAGGAGATGCCAGTCAGGTACTTGCTAACCGAAGTGCTATCGTGATTTCTGAAACCCTCGCCATGAATTTGTTCAACACGACCGAAAATGTAGTGGGTAAAACAATAGAATGGCAGCACGAGGAGCAATACCAAATTACGGGTATTTTTGCCGATGTTCCTCAAAATTCTTCCATGCAATTTGATTTTGTCTTGTCATTTCAGATTTTTCTGGAGGACGAAGGATGGGCTACCCGTTGGCAAACTTCCTGGCCAGAAACCTATGTGCTGCTCAAGCCAGGAGCCGATGTAAATCTTTTGAATAAAAAGATCGCCGATCTTGTCAAAAGGAAGACGAATGGTGAAATTACGCACCGTACTTTGTTCGCTGCGCCTTATTCAAAAACTTATTTATACGGTAACTATGAAAACGGTCAACAGGCGGGAGGCAGAATAGACTATGTAAGGCTGTTTTCGGTGATTGCTGTTTTTATATTGCTCATTGCCTGCATCAACTTCATGAATTTGTCCACGGCCAAAGCGTCCCGAAGGTTGAAGGAAGTAGGTATCAAAAAAGCGGTAGGGGCCGGACGCTCTTCCTTGGTTTTTCAATATTTCGGAGAATCTACGCTGATGGCCATGTTATCGCTGATCACGGCCATCGTGCTGGTGCTGCTGTTTCTTCCCCAATTCAATCAAATTACCGGCAAGCAACTATACTTATACTTTGATGCATCACTGGTCTTGTCCCTACTAGCTATTACGCTGGTTACCGGCATAATCGCCGGAAGCTATCCTGCACTGTATCTTTCGGCATTTAATCCGGTGAAAGTCCTGAAAGGAGCACTGAACAAATCGGTCGGGGAACTATGGGCCAGAAAAGGGTTGGTTGTTTTACAGTTTACCCTATCTATCATCCTGATCGTTTCGGTGTTCGTTGTGTACAAACAAATAGCATTTGCCCAAACCAAGAACCTGGGCTATGATAAAGAGAATATTCTCTACGTTCGCCGGGCAGGATGGGAAGAGGACAAGTTGGAAACTTTTCTCGCCGAGGCCCGGAAACTACCCGGAGTGCTGCGGGCATCCAGCATGGGCCACGATATGACCGGGCATATCGCCGCTTCCTATGGAGTGCAATGGCCCGGCAAAAATCCTGACGATAAAACGGAGTTTGAAATGATGCCGGTAAACTATGACATGCTGGAACTATTGGGAATGGAAATAGCAGCAGGGCGCACATTCTCCAGAGCATTCAGTACGGATACTGCCAAAGTTATCTTCAACGAAGCAGCGATTGAACATATGGGTTTTACCGATCCGATCGGTAAGGTAATAACGTGGGGAGATGAAGCAATGGAAATCATCGGTGTAGCCAAAGATTTTCATTTTGAGTCATTGCATGAAAAGATCAAGCCGATTATTTTTTGGTTAAACCCTCAAAATACCTGGGAGATTGCAGTCAAAATTGAAGCAGGTAAAGAACAGGAAACCATTAATCAACTACAACCGCTTTTTCAGACATTCTACCCCGGATTCCCTTTTGATTATCAGTTTTTAGACCAGGAATATCAGGCTCAATACGTTGCTGAACAGCGTGTATCTACCCTTTCCAGATACTTCGCGGGCATCGCCATCCTCATTTCCTGTCTGGGTTTGTTCGGTCTCGCTGCTTTTACTGCTGAACGTCGGCTGAAAGAAATCGGCATCCGAAAAATCCTTGGTGCCAGTGACTTCGGTATTGTCCGTTTGCTATCCGGCGACTTCACCAAGATGGTGCTGGTGGCTATTGTCATTGCTCTACCCATCAGTTACTTCATCGCCCAGTGGTGGCTGCAAGACTTTGCCTTCCATATTGACCTACGGTGGTGGTACTTTGCCGGGGCGGGATTACTGGCATTACTCATCGCCTGGTTTACGGTAGGGCTGCAAACGGTGAAAGCTGCCAGGGTAAATCCTGTAGAGTGCTTGAAGGATGAGTGATAGTGATACCCACAGACTTTTTAATACTCTCTTTTTCTTATCTTGCCTACCAAGTAGCCATTATAATCCGTAAAGAGAAACAGCAGCGTAAAGTACAAGCCATAAAACATCTGGGTAGCGACGGACGACCAGTTTTCCTGTAGACTGGAACCAAAAATCAGGATACATACAAGGATAACACCTGCAAAAGTAGATGTACGCATGGCGATTCCCAGGATTAGAACAATGCCCAGCAGCAACTCTACAAAAGGTAAAATGTAGCCGAAACCTAACACAAAATCATAGGGAAGTATTGTTTTGTCAAATGATTGTGCCATGCCTTCGGCAAACGTCGAAAGTTTGGGAATCCTAACCAGTCCGTGGCCTAAAAAACTAAATCCGATCGGCAACCTGGCTAAAGTGTATGCTGTTTTTGCTTGCTGCATGTTTCAATATTTATATTACAAAATACGCAATCTTAATAACTTTGTTTTTGTACACTTTTGAAGATATGGATCGTTTGGTAAGCACAAATAAAGCTCATCACTTAAAAAAGTAGTATGTTTGAGCGTCATATTTCTTGCTGTATACTATTTTTCTAATCCACAAAATGCAAAAGGAAATTAACCTACAGGTCTCTCCTGAAGTGGTAGGAAATGAAGAGGCTTTCAAAAAAGTAGTTGCCCAAAAAGCAAACCTTCCCGTCCAGGATATCCGGCACATAGAGGTGCTGAAACGCTCCATCGACGCCCGCCAGCGTGCCATTAAAGTCAACATACGTGCGAAAGTCTTTGTAGGAGAAGTATTCGCGGAAATACCAGCCGCACTACCAGATTACCCTGATGTTTCCTATGCGCCGGAAGTGATTGTGGTGGGTGCCGGGCCTGCGGGCCTGTTTGCTGCCCTGCGCCTGATAGAAAAAGGATTAAAACCGATTGTACTCGAGCGTGGCAAAAACGTGAGAGATCGCAGAAGGGACCTTGCACTATTGACCCGCCAGCACATAGTCAACCAGGACTCCAACTACTGTTTTGGAGAAGGCGGTGCAGGTACCTATTCCGATGGCAAGCTCTATACGCGATCCAAAAAGCGGGGCGATGTCCAGCGCATCCTGCACCTGCTGGTGGCGCATGGTGCTTCCAAAGATATCATGGTGGATGCTCATCCGCATATCGGTACCAACAAATTGCCGGGCATTGTTACGGCCATTCGCGAGACGATCATCCGGCAGGGTGGAGCGGTGAGGTTTGATACACGTGTTGTGGATATTCTTTTAAAAAGCAACAGCATCACAGGCGTTAAGACCCAGCACGGAGAAGTGATAGAGGCTTCGGCACTCATTCTGGCAACCGGACATTCGGCACGGGATATTTTTGAATTGCTGCACCGGAAAGGTATTCAGATCGAAGCAAAACCCTTTGCACTAGGTGTGCGGGTAGAACATACACAGGAATTGATCGACCAGATTCAGTACAAATGCACGTCGCGGGGAGCGTATCTGCCGCCTGCCCCCTACAGCGTAGTCAAGCAGGTGCAGGGCAGGGGCGTATATTCTTTCTGCATGTGTCCGGGCGGCATCATTGCACCCTGCGCCACGGCTCCCGGTGAGGTGGTCACCAATGGATGGTCGCCTTCCAAACGCGATCAGCCTACCTCCAACTCCGGCATTGTGGTGGAGCTTCGACTGGAAGACTCTGAGGCTTTCCGGCAGTTTGGACCATTGGCTGGTATGGCGTTTCAGAAAAGTATCGAGCAAAAAGCCTGGGCATTGGCAGGCCACACCCAAAAAGTGCCTGCCCAGCGACTTGTGGATTTCACAACAGGTAGACTATCGGCTGACATTCCACTTACCTCTTATATTCCCGGCACTACTTCGGTCGACCTGCGTGAAGTATTTCCGGAGTTTGTCACCAGAATCCTGCGTGAGGGTTTCAAGCTGTTTGGAAAAGCCATGCCCGGCTACCTCACCAACGAAGCCGTGGTACATGCGCCTGAATCAAGAACTTCTTCGCCAGTAAGGATTCCCCGCCATCCCGATACGCTGGAGCATATAACCATCCAAAGACTGTACCCTTGTGGTGAGGGAGCAGGCTACGCCGGGGGTATCGTATCGGCAGCCATTGATGGAGAGAAATGCGCGGAACAATGTGCATTGTCTATTCGCTTGAGATAGTAGAAACATTCTTTCTAAAAGTTAAACACTCAATTCATGTCCTAGGTTATGTATTCGTTTTGAACGCAATACATATGCTTCGTTTTTTGAATCAACCTTTAATTTTATATGAAAAAAAACAAACAAACTATAGTTGAGTCTGTAGCAGGTATGGGTGCTATACTTACCAAAGAAGGTGTGGCCTTTAGAGTGTGGGCACCCAATGCCAAAAAAGTATCAGTCGCCGGTAATTTTAATGACTGGAGTAATAGTAAAGATGCTCTGGAGTCTGAAGGTAACGGTTTTTGGTATGGATTTGTGGAAAAAGCCAAAGCAGGCAGTGAATATAAGTACTGCATTACTACGCAGGAAAATAAAAAGCTGATGAAAAATGATCCTTATGCCAAAGCCATGACCAATTCTGCGGGCAATAGCCTGGTGCATGATAGCCATTACGACTGGAAAGGCGACAACTTCACCCTTCCTTCCTGGAATGAACTGGTGATCTACGAAATGCATGTAGGTACTTACAATGGCACAAAGAAGGGGCACGGAACCTTCGCTTCTGTCATTAAAAAGATGGATCACCTCACCAACTTGGGCATAAACGCTATCGAAATAATGCCTGTCAACGAATTTCCCGGTGATATATCATGGGGCTATAATCCTTCGTATCCTTTCGCCGTAGAAACTGCTTATGGTGGATCAAAAGGACTCAAAGATCTGGTGAAAGCTGCACATAAAAAAGGCATTGCTATTATTCTCGACGTGGTATACAACCATTTTGGCCCCAGCGACAACGATATGTGGCGGTTTGATGGTTGGTCTGAAAATGATATGGGTGGGATTTATTTTTATAATGATAAACGCAGTGCCACGCCCTGGGGCAACACCCGTCCCGACTATGGCAGACAGGAGGTGCGCCAATACATCCGCGATAATGCTCTGATGTGGCTCAACGAATACCACATAGACGGACTCAGGCTGGACGGTACCATGTTTATGCGTAATATAGAAGGCGTTAATATGAGTCCTGCCAACGATATAGAAGAGGTATGGGAGTTCTTCCAGTGGCTCAACAGTGAGATTCATGAGAAGTGCCCCAACAAAATTGTAATTGCCGAAGACCTGATGAACAATGCCTGGATTACCAAAGATGCCAGCGAGAAAGGAGCAGGTTTTGGCAGCCAGTGGTGGGCCGACTTTGTACACCCTGTCAGGAGTGTCATCATCCCAAAGGACGATGAGTTTAGAGATATGGATAAGCTTGTAAATGCCGTTAATTTTCCTCCTGAATCTGCATTTCAGCGGGTTATTTATACCGAATCACATGATGAAGTGGCCAACGGACGCGCCCGTGTGCCTGAAGAAATATGGCCCGACCATGCTGATAGTTATTATTCCAAGAAAAGAAGCTTTTTGGGTGCAGGCGTTACTTTCACTTCGCCTGGCATTCCTATGATGTTTCAGGGCCAGGAACTGCTGGAAGACAAATGGTTTGTGGATACCGAACCTCTGGACTGGAAGCTGGCCAAAAAAAACAATGGCATATTCAGAATGTATGCAGAACTCATCAAGCTGCGACGGAATTTTGACGGCAACACCAAAGGGCTAAAAGGTAACCATGTGCAGGTATACCATGTAGACCATGAACTAAAGATGATTGCCTACCAGCGATGGATGGATGGTGGTCCGGGCGATACGGTTATCGTCGTGCTCAATTTTGCGGATCATCACCATCAAGGATACACTATTGGTTTACCTGATAAGGGAGATTGGAAGCTGCGGTTCAACAGCGACTGGAAAGGATATGATGAGGAGTTTTCTGATCAGGCTACCTTTGCCATGCAGGCGAAAAAAGGCAAGACTGACGGGATGCCATACTATGGACTCATGGATGTTGGGCCGTATTCCGTATTGTTGTTTTCACAGGATAAAGGCTGATAAGATATAGAAAACCGGAGCAGAAAGTTCCGGTTTTTTTATGTCAGGAAAGTTTATTCTTGTAGTCCTCATAACTAAACTCTTTAATCATCTTAAAGGTATCATCTTCCCGCCAGATGCCGATAGACGGATGCCGTACCCCATTGAAAAAAGTAGTTTTCACCATCGTATAGTGCATCATGTCGTTGAAAATAAGCCTATCGCCAATCTGTAGTGGCTTGTCAAAAGCATAATCGCCCACATAATCACCTGCCAGACAGGTAAGTCCGCCCAGCCGGTACGCAGGTTCTCCAAGAACGGCCTCTTTAGCACCAAGCACCACAGGCTTGTAGGGCATTTCTATGCAGTCGGGCATATGTGCCGAAATACTCACATCCAGCACCACTGCGTAAATTCCCTGGCTATCAATGATATCCTCCACCGTGGAAGTCAGGTAACCGGTTTGCCAGGCTACCGCAGTGCCCGGTTCCATGATGATATCAATATCGTATTTCTCCCGAAGGTTGCGCAGCAGCCCGATCAGGTGCTCAATATCATAGCCTTCACGGGTCATCAGATGGCCGCCCCCCATGTTAAGCCACTTGGCTTGATGCAATAGGTGACCGAAACGGGCTTCTACTGCTTTGAGTGTACGCTCCAGCGCATAAGAATCACTTTCGCACAAAGTATGGAAATGCAGTCCTTCGATGCCTTCCGGAAGCTTATCACCGATCTGGTCGGCAGTCACGCCTAGGCGGGTACCTTTGACGCAGGGATTATACAAGTCTATTTCCACTTCCGAATATTCCGGATTGATGCGGATGGCACAGGAGATAGGTTTTTCACTGTCCTGTATCTTTGTCTTAAACTTTTGCCACTGCGCCGGTGAGTTGAACGTGATATGATTGCAATAGCGCATCAGCTCGTCTATCTCATCGTTGAAATAAGCCGGACTGTAGGCATGCACCTCGTCGCCAAACTCTTCAAAGCCCAGCCGTGCCTCATACAGCGAGGAAGCCGTAGTACCGTGCAGATACTGCCGGATCAGCGGGAAAGTGCTGAACATGGCAAAGCCTTTGAGTGCCAGGATAATATTGATACCTGCTTCCTGTTGCACTCTTTGCATCACCTCAAGGTTGCGTCGCAGCTTTTCTTCTTCTAATACAAAACAGGCAGAAGGCACCTGGTTGAAATTGATAGGCATTATAGGTTATTAATCTGGTCTATAGAAAGCCCTGTAATACGTGCTATTTTTTCTATAGAATCGCCTTCCTGCTTCATGATAATAGCAATCTCCTCTTTTGTCTCTTGTGTTTGTCTATCTTCTGTCTCTTTTACGGCTTTCTCTACAGCTTTCTCTACAGCTTTCTCTACAGCTTTCTCTACGGCATACTTCATTGTATTCTGGTTATCACGATACACTTTTAAGCTTTGTTCGTAGGCATTCATCTCTTTTTTGTTAAATTTGACAATCTCAGCAACCTCAAAAACTTTTTTGAAAATACGTTCCTGTAAAATTTTAGGACGGTTTTGCAATGTAGACAAGTTCTTCAGAACATATAGCCACTTGTCAAAAGTAGTTACTAATTCTTTCTCTTCTTTACGGAATTTAGGCATCTCGAGGTACACAAATGTCAGTTTATCATAGAAAACTTCTTTCGTCTCTGTTTCCATCAACTTTACTTCGTGTAGCAACTTTTCCTGATAATGCCGCTGGTCATCAAATACGAAATTGAGTATGCCAATTGTATATACAGCGTTGAGTTGGTACAGCCATTCACCTTTGGGAGCTTGCTCTTGAATGGGAAATGAAGCATAATAAAGACTGCGATCTCTGAAATACTGTTGCTGAATATTTTGGATTTCAATAATAAACTTTTCGCCCTGTTCATTTTCGCAATATAAATCATAGATGGCTTTTCTGTCTGCCTGGGTTTTACCCTGTTTTTCTGTATTCAGGTATGTTAAATTACTAATGTGCTCTTTACCATTCAGTAATGTGTTTAAAAAGTTTATCAGCAGATCTTTGTTAACTTCTGTACCAAATAGCTTCTTAAAGCCGAAGTCAGTAAAAGGGTTAATATATCTTTCTTTTGTCAAAACGATAGTGTTCTAATCATTTAAAAGGCAGTTGGCGCTACTATGATTTGGTTTACTCCGGATACTCAAAAGCCAGCGGCTCATTCACCACCTCATGCCAGGGCAGCCCGTACTTATTCAGGGCATCCATGAACGGGTCAGGGTTAAATTCTTCTACGTTGTACACGCCAGGCTGTTTCCACTGGCCTGTGAGCATTAGCATAGCACCGATCATGGCAGGTACGCCTGTGGTGTAAGAAACTGCTTGCGCTTTTACTTCTTTGTACGTGGCGGCATGGTCGCAGTTGTTGTATACAAAATAGGTTTGTTCTTTGCCATCTTTCACACCTTTGATCTGGCAACCGATGGAGGTTTTGCCGCTGTAGCCTTCGCCCAGGCTGGAAGGTTCGGGCAGCACCGCTTTCAGAAATTCCAGTGGTACAATGTCCTGTCCCTGAAACTTCACGGGCTTGATGCTGGTCATGCCCACATTTTGCAGCACCGTAAGATGCTTGATATATTCCTGGCCAAAGGTCATCCAAAAACGGGCGCGCTTCAGCGTAGGAAAATTCTTGGTAAGCGACTCTAACTCTTCATGATACAACAGGTAAGATTCCTTTGGACCTACTTCCGGATAGTCAACAGACTGATGGATTTCCAGAGGCTGCGTTTCTTTCCATTGGTTGTCTTCCCAGTAGCGTCCGTTCTGCGTGATTTCTCTGATGTTGATTTCCGGATTAAAATTGGTCGCGAAGGCTTTGCCGTGGTCGCCGGCGTTGCAGTCTATAATATCCAGGTAGTGAATTTCATCGAAATAATGTTTCTTCGCATAAGCCGTAAACACGCCGGTCACGCCAGGATCAAAGCCGCAACCCAGCAACGCCATCAGACCAGCTTCCTTAAATTTATCCTGATAGGCCCACTGCCACTTATACTCAAATTTTGCTACGTCTTTTGGCTCATAATTGGCCGTGTCCAGGTAGTGTACTTTTGTTTCCAGGCAGGCATCCATGATGGTCAGGTCTTGGTAGGGCAGTGCCACGTTGATGACCATATCCGGATTGAAAGATTTGATCAGTGCCACGAGTTCCGGCACATTGTCGGCATCCACCCGGGCAGTTTGTATCGGTTTGGCATCAGGGAATTTCTTTGCAACATCACGGGCAATCTGGTCGCATTTCGACTGGGTGCGACTGGCCAGCATCATATCAGAAAAAACGGAGGAGACTTCTGCACATTTGTGCGCTACCACGTTGCCAACACCGCCTGCTCCAATAATTAAGACTTTGCTCATTTGTTTAAAAAGTTTTTGGTTTCTTGCCGCAAATGTAAGCATTCGCAGGTAAGCGGCAAATTTCAGTTGGGGTTCAAAATTTTGTGAATCTATGAAACAATTACTGTAAAACAACCGTTGTATATACAACAGAAGTATAAACAATACATATTTTATGCGTTTAGAAGATGAAATAAAGCAGCCCAAATTCAAAGGTCCTTTTCATAAGGCTATACTCAATATCCAGTTTACCGGGAGTTGGTTGCACAGCAATACGACCCGGCTACTAAAACCTTATGGCATTTCAGAAGAGCAGTTCAATGTACTCAGAATCCTGAAGGGGCAGTATCCTACTCCTTCTCCGCTACAACTGATTGCCGAACGCATGATCAACCGGATGTCTAACACCACGCGGCTGGTAGAAAAGCTCAGGCAACAGGAGCTGGTAAGCCGAAACACCTGTCCGAAGAACCGAAGACGGGTAGACATACTCATTACTGAGAAAGGACTCGCGCTGCTGGAAGAGATTCATCCTGTGATGAATGCAGGTGCAGAGACTATAAATAATATTACTATAAAAGAGGCTGAAGAACTGAACCGAATCCTGGATAAGCTAAGAGGGTAGAAGGTGGCAGAGGTAATTGAAAATGTAGCACATGCTTTCATCTTTCTGCCTTTCAGCTATAAATATTTACATACAATTAAATTTAACACTTACCATTTTAAAATTATGGAAAGCACAACAGTGAACAAAACAAAATGGGTGATCGACCCTATGCACTCAGAGTTACAATTCAAAGTAAAGCACCTGGTAATTTCAACTGTTACAGGCCAGTTTGCCCAGTATAGCGGGGAAGTCACCACCGACGACGATAGTTTTACCAATGCACAGGTAAGCCTCACCATTGATGTAGCCAGTATTTCTACCAACAATGCACAGCGCGACGGACACTTGAAGTCAGAAGAATTTTTTGCAGTCGAAAAATACCCTCAAATCACATTTAAGTCTACCAGCGTAGAGAAAACCGGGAGTGATGCTTTCAAGCTAACAGGTGACCTGACCATCCGCGAT
>CATQIH010000043.1 GCA_958296015.1 Cyclobacteriaceae bacterium | reverse complement strand
CTTTCAATACCAGTAGGTGCGATTGATAGCAACCCTATAAAAAGGCTTATATTCGCTGTAAGGTAACATTTTTGCCATATAAAGCAATGAAAAAAGCGTCATACTTCAATCGTGTAAGAATGCCGAGGAGCTGACGACTGCTGTATGTTCAGCTGTAGGGCTACAGCACTGTCTTTGTTGGCGATATAATAACAAATAGCGAGGTTTTGAAGCGTCTACCCTCATAGGACGACGACTACAAAAACCTGCTCTTGTTTGCTTTTTCAATTCCCAACACCTGCCGTTCCAGGTATAATTCATCTCTAAGCTGATAGAAAATGACGCTGTCTGCATCTTCTATGATACTTTCTGCTTCTGTTTGCAAGCGTTTGTGTTGTGAGATAGTCAGCTCACCTTCAAAGACAGAATTCTGAATCCAGGTAAGGTAACGCCTGAACAGCTTCAGCATTTTTCCTACTCGTTTCTGGTTTACGTCGTAGACTGCAATATAATAAGGCATGGTTTTGAGGTTAAGGTATTGGGTTTTAGCAAAACAAAAAAATCAGTATGTCAAAGAACGATGTAGTGCCGGTCTGCGGTTTCCCTTTCCACAGCGGCATCTTCCGGTCTCCGCTAAATCACCACCACATATGAAAACCCTGGTAGGGATCAGCTTTGGCATCGCAGAGATGTCGTACCAATTTGTAGCACTCCAGCCGAATTAGCCGCTCATAAGACACTTTCTTGCCTAATCCGCGGTGTTGCACTGTTTTACTCAATCGTTTGTCCCAATGCTCTACAAATACTCGTCGTCCGCTCTCGCTAAGATAGCAGCCGCCCAATCGTTTTTCAAAATGTTTGGGGGTGATAGCACCAGTCTTGAGCAACCTGAAGATAGCCCGGTCTACCAGCATCGGCTTGAAAATTTCTGATAAGTCAAGTGCCAGAGAGAACCTTCTTTCTCCGGGTTCATGCAAATAGGCAATGGTGGGGTCTAAGGCGGTACGATAGATTTGCTTAAGCACAGCCGAATAACACAGCGAATTGCCAAAAGAGATCAGTGCATTGAGTTCATTGGAAGGCGGACGACGCTCGCGTTTGTTAAAAGGAAACTGGGCCGTAACAGCTTCTTCCAGAAAATGCGGCCAGAGCTGGTAGTAACGATCCCGCATCCGACCCTCTACACTCATGAGCACAGGAATATCCGTGCAGGCAGATAACTGAGAGCGGGCCTGCGCCATGTCTTCCAAAGCCAGCAGCAAAGCAGTGTTATCTTCTATGCGGCCGCTGTAGTATTTAACTACCCGCTCAATGTTGAACAAGGCAGCCTCAATAAAGCTCTGGGCCAGCAGCAAGCGTTTTTTGCGACTCAGATAATGCTGAACCTGCGACACGTGCAACCTGCCGGAGAGCTGCGCTTCTCTTGGGTAAAGCGTAGCTGTGAAGTGGCCATAATAATCAAAGAAAAACACCGGTACCGACTGCTGCGCAAGAAACGTCACCAGCTTGGTATTGATGTCAATCTCTCCAAACAGGTATAGGCTTTCCACGCTTTCAATAGGGAAAGTATGGGGTCGGCCGGCATTCCGGTTGCCTTCAGGGCTGACGGAAGGCAGCCCTTCATTATCAGGATGATCGTCGGCCAATACGCTTTCTTCCGCCCGTTGCAGCGACAAGGTATTGTGCTTTCTTTTTAACCGGCCATTGGAGAATAGGTAGTAAGGTCTTTTCATAATTAGTATTAGCGTTTAGGAGATTACAAGACAATGAGATCGGCTTATCTGAAAGAGATTATACCGGAGACTAAAACTGGGTTTCTCTCTTTTTTGCTTCCGGTCAGCCGTAACATAGTTCTTCGAAAGCGCACTTGCGGCAGAAGCTCCGTCGTGCAATTCGCGGTGGTGGTGTGGATTGTACAAACACCTGCGCCAGATCTATCACAATTTGTTGTAGCTGTTGCTCATCGGCTTGTGAGAGGGTAACCGGAGTAGTTCTGCGCAAAGCGGGATAATCTATTTGTCCTGTAAAAGGAGACCCATCCGAACAGGTCACACCATTGAGTTTGAGCAGCCAAAGATAAAACCGCAATTGCCACTGGTGCGACTCCTCACAAGCTCGCCCTTTTTGGTTTCGTGCAGTATGCCTTGTTTGAGATTTGCCCGGTCAATCTTACCCACCAGCGGAACGCCATCAGCAGACACTGCTTCCAGCGTGATCTGCTTCTCACTACGCTGGTAACTACTTCATCAGCCCAGCAACCGGCCAAGGGCAACAGATTCGGATTCCTGTTCCATACGGATACCTTGATAGTGCAGCCAACTTTTTCGTGGGCAAATGAAGTAATAATTGAGAAGTGTACCCGTAACAATCTGCATGTCAAATTGAGTAAAGTATGTGTCTTGTTCCTTTAATTGTTAATTTAGGTTGAACATGTTGTGTGAATCGCTGTCTTGATGGCTTTGCTTCACTATACACATTTACGTTGTCCCATGTAGCATTTTCTCCAAAATCTTCAAGCTCATATTCCATACCTGTGTTTGGCAGAACAGGTAGATCTGCTTGTTCCTGTCCTACATACTGTACAAAGGAACCTCTCTTACCAAAGTAGTTGATACGTGGTGGTAATTCTTCTATACCTTTTAATGAATCAACATAGATGTAAAAATCAGCATGACCACTCCCTGGAATATATGCATATTCGCGCATACTCATTGTAGATTGGTATTCTGCTGTTGCTTCTGGGTTATTCCATTGTGCTCTAAATTCAGATCTTTTGAGATCAAGTATTTTGACCCAGCAAGGATTAATAACTATTTGGTGAGGTGGTGTAACTATGACCTGTTTATCTTTAACTGATTCAAATACTTCAGAAGGGTTATCGCTCACGGCTAGTAAAGCACTACGGAATGCGTAAGGAGTTGGCATAAGTAACGTTAAAGCTCCTTTGTTAGTAGCATCAAGCCGTTTGAAATGAAAAAGAGCGGTAGGTCGATAACGTAATCGTATCATACTGATTGTTTTATAAAGTTTGCAACATTCTCAGCAAGACTAGCAACTGTAGAAACATGATATAAATTCATACCTCCATCTAAGCGATTAAGTTGATTTACGAGTGTCTCGGATTGTTCTACATAAGTTTCTTCTAAAGGACTTACTGTAGCTGCCGGCATCCGGCTATCAGAAGTAATGATAATTCCATCAAATCCAGCTACATGAGGAGCTTGCTGGCTCCTGCCTGCACCGTATGGATGCATGATAGTTTGTACCAATGCTGACAAGGTGGCGTTGATACGGGCTTTTCGCGCTTCCTTAGAGATAGGAGAGGAGCGGGTAATATCATTGATCCCTATTTTGTCTAATTCAATATGTGTTAGAAAAGCATATTCTGCACTAGATACTGGTCTGTGAAAGATCATTTGCCCTTCATTAGTCTGATCCTTATTGCTTCTGTCATACTTAGTTGCATTTTCAACAGCATATTTAGCGTGAATGAAATGTTCTGTACGACTTTTTTCGGGAACGGCTACTACCCATCCAAACTCTATACGACTTTTTCTAGGAAGCATACGCTTTTTAGCAGTCATAAGAATACCATGTACATCAGTCAAAGAACAAGTATTGATTACATAATCAATGATATCTGCATTTTTTGCTTTTTCATCTTTAAGGAACTCTAACATTTCCGGTTCTGTAGAAATACGATTTGGATCAAGAAATGTAGAGTTCTTACTGAGAGGAATAAGTTTGTCTAATCCGTCGGCACTAGCATCTAAGGCAATTTGTCGGAGATAATCTGCATGTATATGCTTCATCATATCTCCGGAAATAGCATTAACAGCATAGAGATGGCCATCTTGTACTATGGTTACTGTACGAGGCTGCGTAAAATTACCTTCCGCGCCTTCATTGTTAAGGTTATGCAGGTTTACGGTCCAGCGACCGGCAATAGTGATACTTTTCATGGGAAGAGATTTTTAAGATGATTAATTATATTAATTGTTTGTGGAAGATTCCTCAGAACGTTTGCTCATAGCTTGTGCCATAAGCGTATTGGTAACGAACTCAGCACCATATTTTTCAATCAGAAGAATTATCTCTTGTAAATCTTCATATAAAAGGTTAGCGCCTTCAGGAGTTTTATCATTTGCTTTTAGCCGCGCATTACGCAGATTATAAGAACTGATAAATTCGCTGAGCATATTAACTAACCTTTTACTGTCTAAAGAAGCACTCTTTAGTTTGGTGAGTAAAGAAAAATCAGGCTGCTCTTTTTTTTCATTATTGTACAATTTTGTAAGTGTTCGGCTACGGATAGCCCGTGCAAAATTTTTCATTGCATCGCAGGCGAGGTCATTGTAATTGGTTGCATCCATAATGTGTCCTATGGTTTTTTGTTCTAAAAGTCGTTTTTTGGAAGAAAGAGAAATATATTGGCGGTAAAACTCAAATAATAATCGCGGTTCATTTTCTGTAAAAGTTCGTACCGGCAGGTATAAAAGATTAGGATCAGTACTGTCACCTAGTGTATTGCGTACTACATCACGAACATTACTGATAGTTGGCTTAGATTCTAGCCATAAAGGTATACTCAGCGAATCAGCAATGAAGGGCGCGCTGCTGGTACCCATTTTATAATAGATCATTCTATCTAAACTACCTATCACTCGGCCTACTCCTCTTCTTTTTGCATATTGGAATTTCGAGACACCTTGTGGCAAATAATCAAACAACTTCTCTACAAACTCAAAATACATCATTGATAAAAAGAAAGGCAGTGTTTGGTCACTAGTAGGTAATATCTTTTTGCTAGAAGCTCTAGGCTGGAATGTTCTCAAATAAGATACTAATTCTAAATAGTTCTCAAGGGAAATAGGCCCATCCTGCGATGGACGAGGGATAACTGTAATAGTATAGTTATCTCTGATAAATCCTGCTGCACCATATAAGTATCCTAAATGAGCGACCACTTGTTCCGCGTCAGCTTTGATGTTTCCTTGTGTGCTAGATAGCCGAGTACTATTAACCCCTTTTGATGCTTGTGCATATAATAGTTGGCTACGACTTCCTTTTGTAGGAACAGGGTCACCATCTAACAGTGCTTTCCCCAGATTAGAGGAATAATTATTATAAAATGTATTGTTAAAATCGGGTGAAGATAAGGTATTGATAACGCTTACCGTTCCCCACCAATCTGGTGACTCTCCTTTCTGAACTAAAGTTTTATCCCAGAGGTGACCTAAACTAATATTGTCGCTAATTTCACGGTTTGCTTTGTCCTTAATCTGAATAAAAGGATTTCTTTCGTTAATCGTTAGATCATCAGGGTAATTGATAGAAAATCCAACTGTAGTAGCTTGCAAAACTATTTGATGCCTTGGAATATTGTACAAATATTCAATGAGAACCGCATTACCAACAGCGATAAGTATATCGGTATATGTATTGTAGCGATAAGGGACTAAATGTTGCATATACTCTCTAAATAATGTTTGAATTTATTCTAATACTATCGTGATTTTTATCAATGACGGGCAATAATTCAGATACAAGTGAGGTAGCTAGTCCATCGCATCGTCTCAATATATAAACTAATAGGGCATATAAAGTATCTGCTTCAACAGTTGTCCGGTCTGGTGGATAATAGCTACTTCCATCAAAAGACCATTCTAAGTCCTGCCAGCATTGTTTGATAAGTTCTATAATTTGCGATTCTGTCTGTTGAAGGTGGCTCCAAAGATATTCTTGCTGCTTTTGTTCTACGGTAAAAGCTGTAGGTGAGCGTTTAGCCGGATTATATTGAGGAGAATGGTGAGTGCAAATAGCCATCACCGTAGCTACTACAACATCGTAATCCTCATCTATTTTATTGGAAAGTAAATGGGCAATCAGTTCTTCCGTAGCGACAATACTTTCCATAGCATGAGGAGGGGGAGAATATTTTCTATTCCCATGAGCTAACGGGATGCTATTACTTCCGTGTGCATCTTGCCATCCTTTTGCTAACTTGGCTATGTCGTGAGACCATATCATAATGTCTATTACTACATCAATATTGTTCACTTTCGTAAAATTATTTTTATCATTTAGCCATAGTAGCCGCTTTAGTGCATCTATAGGCGCAGCGCGCACTGCTTTTTGTTGGTAGATGCGTTTAAGATGAAGATGATAGTGCTCTTCTTGGTAGCTTGCGGTTTTTAAGCTATTTTGTTGATCAACTTCCGGCATAAAGACTTCTTTGCCTTTTTTACCTAGCTGTAATCCCAGACTTTTACTATAAGCACACTGGTTAGGTTCTACAACCACTCGCGAAGATGGCAATGATGCTGTCTCGCCCAAAGGTTCTATTCTGAAATCTTTAATGGTACTATAGCCCATCTCTGTTTTATCTTCTTGTTCAAACAACCCATATACAGTACCCCCTTCTTTGCGAAATTTCCATAAAGTGCCCTGTGGTATGCTAATGGCAGGATATGCCCAAGGAGATGTTTTGATTGAATGGTTTTTAGCAACAATTACTTCGACGTTGTTTATATCTCGTACAAGTTCACGATTAGCCGAAGGGTCTACATCCCAACGTACTTCATGTATTCGCTTATCAAAATTTGACCTGTTTTTCCAATATGTTTCAAAATCAGCTTGCTGACTTTGTTCCAGAATAGGATCAATCAAATCTTGTAATTGATGGTACTCAATGGTCGGATAAGTACTAAGTGCATCTAAAGTATCATTGACGGTTTTTGCATCATATGGTTTTGTGCTGGAAGGATCTGGCAATGGATAAACATAAATGTCAGCAGTTCGCTCACTGCTAAAACGTGCTGCCCTCCCAATTCGCTGTAAAAAACTATCGATAGGTGAAATTTCCGTATGCATAACATCACATGAAATATTCAATCCTGCTTCCACAACCTGTGTTGCTATAATAATAGCTTCTTCATCACTGTCTTCTTTAAACCATTGACTCACCGAAGTTTCTTTTTCAGCACGATGCTCAGGTAAAAACCTGCTGTGTAGTAACAAACATTTTCGCTTTATGTGACGCTTTTCCAGTTCCTCACAAAGCTCTTCATACACTTGCTGTGCTCTTTGTACAGTATTACAAATAACCAATGTTCTTTTCCCTAATTTGTCTGCTATAAACGCACCATTGATTGGCCTCTTCTCAACAATTAAATGTTTGACAGTTTCGTGCTGGCTTCTGATGTATGGCAAATCTTTGTCATCAACAACAATACTTTGAGCATTAAAATTTGTAGCGATAAGCTCACGTAGCTTTGAACTCATCGTTGCTGTCATAATCAAAAACGGCCAGGGTGTCTTTCTTAGAAGATGCAGTGCTGTACCAAAACTCCACCCCTTGCTTTTACTGTCAAAGTTATCTACTTTCAGTAAATGAAATTCGTCAAAGACTAAAGCACCACTTAAGATACTGCCATAAACCATATTGGCTTGTCTTCTGGATACACCCACAGGAGTGCCAATAAAACCGCTCAAGGTTTGATCAATGGTCGTAAATATGATATGCTTGACAGAGGTGTCTTTTTGATCTGTATCGTCCTTTGGTTTCCAAAATTTGTCACCTCCATCTAAAAATGGGTCTTCAGCAGCACCACCATATTGATTGGTGAAGTGTAATTTTTGCTTTGACTTGGAGAAAATTTTTTCATACTCTTTCCTAAGTGTTCCGGCTAACACTCTTAAGGGTAAAGAATAAATCAATTTTCTTGCTGCTGGTCCACCATCTTGTCCCCATGTATCTAAGATAAAGGGAGCAAGTGCTGCAAAGGTTTTACCTGATCCTGTAGGAGCTTGTAGTACGATACTTTTATTTGCCGCTAGGGCATCATACACTTGCTTTTGGAAAGGGATAGCCTTTGCTTCACTTTGGTCAAAAACATGACTGGCTAATGCGTCTACTGGATGTATCATAAGCTTGAATGTTAGAGTGTTTTAATGTTGAAGTCCTTCCAAACATCCAAATCCGCTTCCTGTTAAATCACCTATGCCAACCAACCAGGCAAATTGAACAGCTTCCGGCGTTCCTACCACCCATATCGGGCATTCACTTCCCTTGTGCTCTATACCCTTGATACTTATTTTACGTGTGCGTGCACGTGTATAAGAACGGTCAAAGCGTACCTGTACCTGTAAGTGTTCTCCTTCATAGCCAGCTATTGCCAATTTACGACGGAGCAAATTTGTCAGTATATCATCAGCCGCTGGATTGTCCCAATACAAGTACTCTCTTGTGTTATCGGAGCGTGAACGGCGCGCTAGTATAGCCGAACCATCCGTACGGAAACGATAAAAGTTACCAAAATCCGGGGCAGGAAGCGCCTGTACTTCCATTACCTGTATTCCGTTGCAAACAGTAGGCTCATTCAATATGCCCTGAAGCAATTTCTTTGCTGTTGCATCATCATAAAAACTCACATTCCAGGTAGCACCTTCGGGAAAGGTCAAATGGCCATTTTTGCATTTTGCTCCTCGTAGCCAGCCAAAACTATACAGGCTCAGGCCATCATGGATGTTATTTGACCCTAACCACTTATGTAAAGCCCCAGTCAGCTGGTGCAGATGATTAAAGGGGACGGGTTCGGTATTAGGACTCAGATGTAGTTGTAGACGCATAGCAATTACGAATTTTAAGGCAAGATAGAAGGTCACTCCGCCATAAGTAGTCGGTGGTGAAAATTTTTATACCAAAAGGTGCGATTGATCATCTTGTTTGTCGAATACTTAATACAAATACCTTTCAATACCTCATAGGTGCGACTAATACAATTCTAACAAACCAAGTTGATCGTTATTCAGGAACTGACGTACTGATATTGATTTACTAGTTAATAAATCTGCAATTTCTTGGGTAGTAGCATTGCCAATTCGGATCCAAACAACTTTTGGAGGATGTCCAAACCTATTAGAGCTTGTTTAAAAATTTTATGTAGGTTCAAGGTTCAAACGATTAAGGATTCTTTGGCAGTTAGCCCAATATATCCAAGCTTCAGCACTGTTTGTTGTTTTTTCGTGATCCTTGTCCAGCCTTCTTTGGAAATTAAAGATGCCAAAAGTTTGCTCAACGACCCATCTAATTTTCACGGGAACAAATCCTCTGGCAGTAGGTGGTCGGGATGATATTTCCAGCTCTATGCTGGTATACATTCTGACCAACCAATCACCAAGCTCCACTTTATAGGCTGCATCTGCAAAGACTTTCTTCAAGCGGTGAAGATAGCCAAGCACAGGACTGACAACATGCTCGGCCATCACTCCGTCGTGCTGGTTTGCCGCATGCACTACGGCTACCCAAATCAACCCCACTGTGTCAGTCAATATATGACGTTTCCTTCCATTAATCCTCTTATTTCCATCTATGCCTGTATCCTCACTAACAAATGGTGCTTTCTTAACTGACTGACTATCAATAGATACGGCACTAGGCGTAGCTTGCCTACCCTCTTGTTCCCTCAGCATCATATTGAGACAACTATTAAGTCCAACTAAGGTGCCATCCTTTTTCCACTTGCTGAAATAATAGTAAACCAACTGCCACTTAGGAAACTCTTTTGGTAAGTTTCTCCATTGGCTGCCTGTTCGTAATATCCAAAATATAGCATCTACTATGTCCCGTAAATCATATTTTCGCTTTCTTTGGATGGGTAATTTTTCTTTTATAATTTCCCACTGCGGGTCAGTGAGTCTCTCATATTGAGCCGCCGTGGCCCGGTCTGCATAAACTTTTATGTTTTGGTCAACTAAAGTTTACGCACTGGCCCGCTCTTTTCAAAATTTAAACACGCTCTTAAGCAGATGATAAAAGTCAACATCTTTTGAAAAGATTGTTCCTTTACGCTGACGCACATAATCCCATATTTTTTCGTCAGAAGCTTTATGTAAACCGTATTCCCTAACGTGATGCATCTTTCCATATGTATCTATCAGGATCTCTGGAAGGCGAGCGGATAGGTTGTTATCAAATACAAGAAAATCTAATTCAGCCATATAAGTTATGCTACTAAATACCAATACCGGCTGTAATTTAAAAATAATTGTTCAAGATCAAAAAAATTAGGCTACAGTAAGCTTTCTTTTATCAGCATCTGCAGCATAAGCTAGACAAGCTTTGATATCTTCCTGTGTAAGTTCAGGAAAATCACAGACGATTTCGTTTGTAGTCATACCAGCTGCTAAATAGCTCAATACATCATATACAGTAATTCTCAAACCACGTATACAAGGCTGTCCGCTTCTCTTGCCCGGCTCAATAGTAATATAATCACGATAGTCTAGCATTGCACTAAAATATACATAATAAGGTAGAAATAGTAATGAAAGAAACAAAAAATTTTAAGCTTGTCGTTCGCAATAAAATTCTTAAGTATTTTCAAAAAGCAGGATATGTCCAGGATAACCGCAGCAGATGGCGCCCAAAAGAAATCCAGTAATTGATGCTAGATACAAGATAATGAAAAAGCAGTGTCTTGTTTAGCTTTAGAAAAAGAATAGTCATTTCCTGACTTCCTGTATCAACTGAATAGCTTCTACACTATTTTGACGTATCTCCTCTTCTGTTTCGCCTTGTATATTAGCTCCTGGAATCTTAAATACATAGCCTATAAAACCGCTTTCTTCAGCGGACTCTATAATCAAGTTATATTTCATAAGTTTTTTGTTTACTCTACAAATATAACCATTTAATCGCACCAGTTGGTATTGAAAGGAAAAAACTATCCCACGTCTTGTCAAACGTATGTTATATGTTTTTAGGTGGGTGTGTGCGGCTGAACCAGTAAGCATAGTTATTGTTCTTCATACTTCTGTATAGCCTGTTTAATCCGTTGTGCTATTGTTTGCCGAAGTGATAATGGCTCCAGTACTTCTATGGCTTCACCTTTGCCAAGTATTTCTCTTTCCAACTCATAGTTAAGCACTACGGTTAGGGCAATATCTGTATATGTTTCTGTTTCTTCTACTACCTGCTGGCTATCATGCCAGGGAAGAGAAAGCATATAAGCTATTTCTTTAGCATCCACGCGCAATACTACTCGCTGAGCAGGTTCATCCAAGCAAGTCATGCCAATGGCCTGCTGCTTCCGCTTCCTATAGTCTTCCTGTACGGACTGCTCAAATATTTTATTGGTTAAAGCCAACTGCTCTATACGATCCAGCCCAAAAAAACGCATATCATTTTTATCCTGATCTCTACCTACCAGATACCATCGGTTACGCTCTTCTACAATCAGATTTGGTTCTACACTTCTTGTCTGAGCTATCGTCTGACTGTAGGATTGATAAAGAAAAGTAATCACTCTTTTGGCATGTAAAGCATCCCAGAGTTGAGGTAGATGATCTATTCCTTTGAAAGCATGATTCTTTTCAAGAAGCAGATAACGAGATGTGTCAAGCCAGTTTCCAGGGCTATTACTAAGGAAATCTAATCGTTCTTTTCTTTCCAGTAACTCTAAGAAAGTTTCAAAATGTGTGATGTCTTCATCCTGGATAAATGCCCAACAATACCCTTTGTGCGTTTTGTCATAGCTGATTTGAACACCATATTCCTGTTTCAGAGACTGAATATCCCGTTCAAAAGTCCTGGGTGACGATTGAAAGCCTTTGTCAGTTAATTCATCTACGATGCGTTTTTTGGAAGGATAGGAGTAGGGCGTGTTTAGTCTTCTAAGAATGTAGATATAGCGGTGAAGGGTAGCAGCTAAATTCATGCAAATTGTGTTAAAATAAAAAAGATCTGTTATAAAGTTGTAGAAATATACTGCTTCTTTACAAATATGGTCTGTAAACTTATACCTATCTAATATAAAATAGCCTGGTAGACTTTTTGAGGTAATAGCAAGCCTTTTATGATCTATTTGTAATATTCTTTAATGGACTTACTTTTATGAGATGCAAAAAAAGGGAAGCATAAGCTTCCCCCTGAACTCTATAGCATACCTTCATCAGCAAAGCTATAATAGCTCTCCTGCGTCAGGATGATATGATCCAACACCGGTAAATCCAGAAACTGTCCTGCTTCTTTCATTTTGCGTGTTAGGCGGATATCTGCGTCAGATGGCTTCAAGTTTCCGCTGGGATGATTATGCGAAAGAATGATACTTGAGGCTGACGCTTTCAATGCTGCGGCAAAGATCAGCTTAGGATCAGCCACCGTACCTGACAAACCACCCTGGCTGATGGATACAATGCCAATTACCTGGTTGCTTCGGGTCAGCAGCATGGCTTTGAATTCTTCTACAAAGCTTAGACGGTTTTTCTTCCACTTGATGCGGAGCACTTCTGCTGCATCAGCTGAGCTAGAGATTTTTGGCCGCAAGCTGGGTTTCACTTTAGAAGAGTAGCTGAGACGGATTTCTGCCACTGTGTTGGGGAAAATAATGTTCCTGTCCATGGTGTTTAGGATTAGAGTGTGAGACCCGGTCTGGGCGACATGTGTTTTTTTGCAGATGCCTCGTCTCTTTTTTGAAGCGGGTAGGACGGTGGGCAAGCCCAAGGCAAAACAGGAAACGGGGGCCGTCCCACGGAATAAATAGCGGGAGCGTAGCGGTAAGCGGTTTATGCCGTAGTCTTTTTGCCGCGTGAGAAAAAGGGACGACCCGTGCGACGGTCGCTTGCACCAAAACTGCATGTCATATGAGCGTGGGGTTTTAATACAGGCTTTGCGTTTTGACATGTTTGAGTAGCCGCGCTTATAATCTATCGGTTTTTGTTCTCTGCTTTCATTCCTATTAACTGGAACCTATAGCCTGTTAAAGATTGAAGTATTATGTATTTAGTGTCACTTAGGTATTTTTTACATGAACTTAACGGGCGTTGTGCTCTTGTAAATAACAGGAAATTTGTCTACTATTGATTAAACGAATCGTCCTACTATGCAATATGTTATCTACTACCGTGTCTCTACCAAAAAGCAGGGAGACTCGGGGCTGGGCCTGGAGGCGCAGCGCACTTATGTCAATCACTTTTATAAAGACAAAGAGATCCTTGCCGAATTTGTAGAGACGAAATCTGGAAAAGATTTACTCAATCGTCCGCAGTTAATGACCGCCGTTCGCCGCTGCCAGGAACACAAGGCTACTCTGGTGGTTGCCAAGATAGACCGGCTCTCCCGCAATACTGAAGATGCTCTACAGATTTACCGGATGCTGGACCAACGTCTGGAATCCTGTGACATTCCCAACCTAGATAAATTCACACTGACGTTGTTTATGGCCATTGCAGACCGGGAACGGGAATTGATAGCACTTCGTACCAAAGCGGCCTTGGCAGAAAAGCGAAAGCAGGTAGGAGAGTGGCGCACTGGTAGTGTCCCTTTCAAAACCGGGGCAGCTACGCGCAAAAGCGTGAAGATCAATCAGGCAAAAGCATCTAAAAATGATCATAATCGCAGAGCCGCAGCCATGATCACTTCTTTGAGAGCGGGAGGCAATAGTTGGAGTAATATTGCTAAAACGCTCAATGAAGCAGGATTTAAGACGGCTCAGGGCAAACTGTTTCAGGCCGTGCAAGTGCAGCGATTGTTTGGGTCTTAGATGATAAAAAATAGTTATCGTTCTGTTACTTGCCGAATTCACTGCTACCAATGATATTTGCTATAGGAGATGGACCTTCAATTTTTTAAAGCCTATGAAACTTTTAAGCTTTGGCCATATCAAGAAAGCCTTTTTTCCTATAGCTATGGTAGGAGCCGTTCTACTAAGCAGCGGCTGTAGCGAAAGTGAAGATGATGGAGACTCTCAGCAGGCAGAGAAAACTGCAATGATGAATCAGTTGGTAGGAACCTACCAGGTAGAAGGTACCTATGGTGCTACTGCTATTGATTCACTTGGCGATGCTCCGCTCACGCTCACTATTCAAAAGAAAAGCGACGATGTGTTGTTAGTGAGTGCTCCGGGTTTACCTGCCTTTGAGATCAAGGAATGGTTCAAGGGTTATCAAAGTGCCACCGACCAGAATGAGTATACCATTTTCTCCTCCACGGTGCCCCCTCACGATGGGACTGTCTCTTTGTCATTTCCGGATGCTGAAATTGCTGTACTTGTTGAAATCAGAGAAAATGCTTCTCGCCCTACCCGGCTCTTATCACTCAATGGCAGCAAAGATTAAGGGGTGACAGTTTACTTTTAGTCAGCAGAAGCACAGTACAATTTTTTTATTTAGGTTTTAAATATACATTTAAAGTTGTAGTATTACTACAACTTTAAATCAGTATGTTTTCCACCTCAAACTATATTAGTTATGCTTACCTCAAAAGAACGGGAATCGTTGATTGTTCAGCAATATTGGTTCATCATCGGTATGTTTTTAGTGATGGTTCTCCATTATTTTGTGTTAGCATTCCCCCTATTCTATGACGCTCTACCTGATTTATATCAGGACCCACTGCTGGGTATTTATGGGTTTCTGGTGCGGAATGTGCAATGGCTGGTTAACCCCTGGTACATACTGCTCATCATTGGTGGAGGAACTATCTTCTATGGTTTGGGGGCAAAAAGTGTTAAAAGTACTGCTATATCCCCACGACAAGTTTGGACCAACCTGCTACTGGGGCTTGTTCTGCTAATAATTACTTCAGCCCTGCTATGGTATTTTCCGCAGGAAGTGATGGAAACCTGGTGGCTGATCGCCTATGTAGGTGTACATCTTACAGGACAGCTTGTCTTAACCAAAGGGGCAACACAGGTGAGCCGTCTGATGCAGGGTGATGCCAGCAAAGACATATTCAATGAGCAAAACCAGACTTTTCCCCAGGAAGAACGTTTGCTGGAGAATGACTATTCGGTGAACATTCCCACGCTGTATGTATTAGGAAAAAGGACACGACATGGGTGGATCAATGTGGTGAATCCCTTCCGGGGAGGAATGGTTCTGGGTACACCAGGTTCGGGTAAATCATTTGTGTTTGTTGTAGCTTATATCAAGCAGTTAATTGCCAAGGGCTTTTCCATGTACATCTATGACTATAAATTTGATGATCTTACACGGATTGCTTATAACGTTTGGCTGAAGAACCGTCACAAATACAAAGTCCCGCCAAAGTTCTATGTCATCAACTTTGATGATCCTCACAAAAGTCATCGGTGTAACCCGCTGCTTCCTTCCATGATGAAGGATATTACGGATGCCTATGAGAGTGCCTCTACCATTATGTTGAATCTCAACAGGTCATGGATTTCCAAACAGGGAGATTTTTTTGTGGAATCACCCATCAATTTTGTAACAGCGGTCATTTGGTTTTTAAAGTTGTATGAAAAGGGAAAGTATTGTACTTTTCCTCACGCCATAGAACTTATCAGTGCCAAGTATGAAGATATATTTCCGGTACTGGGAGCTTACGATGAACTTGATGTGTATGTGAAGCCTTTTGTCAGTGCCTATGAGCAAGGAGCCACCGATCAGCTGGAGGGACAAATTGCCTCTGCACGTATCGGTCTGGCCCGACTTGCCTCCCCGCAGTTATACTGGCCTATGTCCGGCAATGATTTTACGCTGGATATCAACAATCCTGATGAACCCAAGATTCTTTGTATGGGGAACAATCCGGACCGGCAAAATGTGTATGGTGCCGCATTAGGGCTTTACAATGCACGTTTGGTAAAGCTGGTTAACAAAAAGGGGCGGATACCCAGCTGTTTGCTCATTGATGAATTAGCCACTATCTTTTTTAAGGGACTGGACCAATTGATTGCTACGGCTAGAGAGAATAAAGTGGCAACTTTGTTAGGATTTCAGGACTTTTCTCAGCTAGAAAGAGACTATGGCAAACCAGAGGCTACTGTTACGGAAAACATTGTAGGAAATGTCTTTGTGGGTCAGGTAGTCGGTGATACAGGCAGAAAATTGGCTGAGCGTTTTGGTAAAATAAACCAAAAAAAGCAGTCTGTTTCCACCAGCAGTACAGGTACCACTGTCAGTATTTCTACACAGCTAGATTCCCGAATACCTGCTTCTGTCATGGCAGAGTTGAGCCAGGGTGCTTTTGTAGGGGCCGTAGCCGATGAGCGGGAGCAAAAAATTAAATTGAAGGTATTTCATGCTGATATAGTGGTGAATCGATCAGAAATTACTTCAGATATCGCTACGTTTGTAGATGTTCCGGCTTTTAACCAAGAGCTGTTTCATGATAATCATGGTGTGGACCGGACCGAAGAGATCATCCAAAAAAACTACTATAGCATACGGGAAGATGTCAGAAATATTATTAACAAAGAACTCACACGCATCAAAGCAGACCCTTCTCTCAAACATCTGATCAAAGAGAAGCGTGACCCTTCTGTTTCGGTGCCATAAGAATTTGTATTCACCTACGAGTATGTACGGTACACTGAGTATACATATGTTTAATATGCTATATATTTGATGTATGCTCATGTGTACATGTGAATGATCTGATTAATCCATTCTTATTGCATCAACAAATGCACTGGCATCTTCTGTTGACCACTGGTTTTTGATAAATACGTTTATCAGTCTTTCCTCATATTGTTGTTCACCTTTTTTAATAATACCCATAATGCAGGTTTCTATTTCGTGAGCATCTTCACGGCCATAATGCTTTGCAAAAATCTGAAACATTTTAGTTTCATCATCTTCTGATTTCATGCTATTGTTTTTATGTGTTTAACAAATATATTGATATTGTAAGTTTGTAAAATAACTAAGCTACTTTTTCCCTGCCACTACTTGTTTATCTAAGTCCTTAATCCGTGGCGCATTGGCCTATTCTCATGACGAAGCCGTTCCGTTGTGCAAGGAGACCTAAGCAAATAAATAATCCAGGTACACTTTGTATACTTATATGCTGTATATTTGTAATATGTTTAGTGAATACAAATAAAATATATAAGTATAGTATGTCATTGTAATACTGTATTACTTGTGCTTAATGTAATAAACGTATGTGTATGTATACCCATATATATGAGTATACAGTATTACAAAAGAAAAAATTTATTGAAGAGTTTTGTTTTTTAATTTAAAGTTGTAGTATTACTACAACTTTAAAATCTATCTTATGAAAGACGGTGAGGTAAATAACAGGGCTAATGCTGAAGGTGCTTCTGAAGAAGATGAGCCTTTGCATGATACGAAGAATACACTGAGTGCTCAGACAAAAAGCGATGATGCAGAAGTAGAAGAACTTTCATATTTAGCTTATCAGGAAGATATAGCTTCGTTGAATAGCAATGAAGATGACAATTCAGAGGTAATGACTATTCTAACGTCAGACACGACTACTCTCCAAACCGGAATAGATGAAAAAGCACCAACGCTTATGCCTACAATAGATGCAGAAAGTCTACAGAGACTCTTTTTCGTAGGAATTAATCCCGGAGAAAATACTGCATCACATGCTACTATAGAGAATTTGTGCAGTGGTGTGCCGGTGAAAGTTTGCTACCAGGCAGATCAGCTAAGTAGTCCAATTGTTTTGCTGATAAAACCTACACTGACACCACAAAACCGGATTCATCTTACCGTCATACCTTATCTGAAAGTTTCTCAACCTTTAACCAATCACTAATATGCAAACATTATCACAACATGCGATGGTCTACCTGGAAGATGGTACGCCAATGCTTGAAGAAGTTCTTATGGGTGGAGCTACCTGGTCTGGCCGAACTTCGGAGGAGAAAGAAGCACTGACTCGGTTGTTGCACGACTATGATGTAGGCGAAGACTGGGATCAAGAAGACAGCTGGGCAGATGTTTCTTTCACAGCAGAAGAAATCAGGAGCTTCTCCGCTCATGTACTGGTACCCGGCGACAATGGCTTGCCTGAATGGTATGCCCCGGTTTCTTTGTCTGATTCATCCACTTTGAAATCTATAGATCATGACACCCAATCTCAGTAGCCCGGAACAGGAAAAAGTGACGGCCTTGTTCAACAAATTTGGTGTGGACTATCTGGCCGTAGGAGATTTTGCGATGCGTAAGTACGTAGACAGCAAGTACTTCAATAACGTGCAGCTTTGGGTAAAACCTAGTGCTGAAAACTTTCAAAAAATCAATGATGCCTTTGCCAGTGTGCGTAGGAAGTTTACAGTAGACGAAAAGTCATTTACTACGGAGAATACAGATACTCCTTTGGTTAAAATTGGCCGTGGCCGTAAGGCTATTGAACTATTTACGGGAGTCCCAGGACTGTCAGCGGATACGTTTTCACAAGCCTTCGCTGCCCGCAAAGTACTCAATGCGGGTAACGTATCTGTTCCTATTCTTCATGAAAAGGATTTACACAGAAGTCTACAGAAGTCTACACATATTCATCAATCTACTGATTTACTCATGCTGGAAAGAGCAAAACCCTCACTGTCTGCCCACCCTTCTCAAAAGCCTGTCACTGCCATAGATTGGCGCGAAGCGGCCCGCACCATGGACCCGCATCGGATGCTTATAGACTTGGGTTTCGTTCAGGACACCAAAAAAGGGCTGCTGGGTTCTTCAAAAAGTCAGGTCTACCGAAAGGGAGAAACTGCGATCGTGGTATATCCAAATCCTACCACCAAGCCGTTCTTCTTAGATCAGACAAATGGCAAAAAAGGAGATGCCATCGATGTACTGAACTGGCAGTATAACTACGACCGAAGGGAAGTGAACCGTTACATCAAAGAGCATTTTAGCGGCTTGGCCCCTACCCTATCCTCTGAAACAGTTGCCAACAAGAAAACCGTAGAATCTATCAGAATAGATGATGAAGTACTGACAGATATACAGACTAAAGAGCTTAAAGATAAGTATGCCCTCAAACCTGTACTGGATAAGCCTGAATATTTGCTATCTCGTGGGTTATCATTGAATACGATCTTTAGACCGGAGTTTTTCAAGCAAGTGCTTAGCTCACTGGGCTGGAGCAACAAGCAGCAAAAAACAGTCAATGTTGACCATACCGTTTTCCCTATGCGAAACGATCATGGGGTAACTTCCATGATCATTCGTAACAACAATTTCAAGGGTTTTCCGGAAGGAGAACGTCGGGATGCTGTGTGGCTCTCCAATCCCCCGTTATCACTCAATCAGAATATTACCATAGGGAAAGGAAATCAGCAAATCACCATATCTAAGGGAACGGAAGGAACATTGATTCACAATGCTGAGAAGCCCGGGCATTATTTGTTCTATTACCAGGACCCACAGAAGGCCGGAAAAGAGCTTAGCTATCATAAAGTGGAAGTTTCGGGCAAAGCCTTAGAGCAGCTGACCAAAGCATTGAAACCTCTTCAGGTATCCCGAATGGTGCTTACGGAAAGCCCAATAGATGCGATGTCATTTCATCAGCTATCCCCGCCCAAGCCAGGCGAAACGCGGATGTACGTAAGCACGGGTGGACAGCCTTCCGAAAAACAACAGGCATATATCAATCAGCTGGTACAACGGGTGCAACCCTCACAAGTGGTACTTGCCAACGATAATGATAAAAATGGTATCAGGTTCAACATGAATCAAATGGGAGCAATCCAGCATCCTGCTACGCCAGTCCAGCATCAGCTATTGGCTCGCCTTCACGAAACTACTCCTGCTGGTAAAAACGATCAATCTCAGGGAGAGTATCAACTTAAGATACTTGGTGGACAGGGGCCAGCGCAAATGGAAAATATTGCCCAAAAGATGACGGATGCTTTGAACAGGTTTACGCCAAAAGGTCAGGAGCCACCGGCGCGTATTACTTATCTGAATGGCACTTCGGGTGCAGGATCGGAAGTAACAGTATCTTTTCCTAAGAACGAACGACTTTTGCAAACAGCCCAAAAACAGCTAGAGAAGATTATCAATGAGCAGTCTTTGGGTCAGGAACCTATCATGAAAGTAGTTAAGCCTCTAAACAAAGACTTTAACGAAGATCTCAAGCAAACGCAACAACACAGGCAAAAGGTAGATTATCAGTTGGATACCACACCTGGTAAGTTTAAAACACAAGCAGATAGTTTGTTTCAGCAGGTATCCGGGCTTTCCCACAATGCCTTTGATACCTTGTTTGGTGGAGTGCCTGGCAGCCTGCCGCGAGCAGAGAAAAATGCCTTGGATTATGATGTACATAAAAGTAGTAAACCAGAAATAGCACCTGAAAAGAGCAATAAATCAGTAGCAGATCCCGAAAAAAAGGATAATGTTTCAAATGTTGCTACACCTACTGATAAAGTAAAAGTAGAAATAGACCAGCATCAGGCAAAGGCAGTACATACTGCTATTGCTTATCATCTTGGTAACAATAGTAATAGTCTAAAGACTCAGGCAATAGATACCCTGCATGATTTTCAAAGCAAAATCCTTAAAGTTACAGAAAAGGTAGGTAATGCACCTGCTGCCTCATCAAAAAAAGATGTTATCGAAATGGACATAGCACAAGCCAAAGAGGTGGAAAAAGCAATTACCAAAGCTGTATCTGCTAAAGGCAAAGACCTCTTCACGAAGGAACCCGTGGAAGCAATACTCAGTCTGAGTTCGTTTTCTAAAGTACTGGATAAAATGATGCATACCGGACTTAAAAACGCTCAACCACAGACAAATGAAAAACAGCATCCTTTGCAAACATTAAAAGCTGAAGCTGTAAAAGTAGAGACCTCTCTACCAAAAACTACCAAACTAAGGATATAGAAGCTTTGCTGATGTTGTATGCCTTTGCTTTACACGATGAGCAAGACGACAATGATTCCTGATATCATCACTGGTTCGTAGTCAGAGACTAGGCAAGGTTCCACCAGTCCTGCTTGAATTGTTGTTAAATACGCCAACATTACAGAATACTTTACTCGTAGTGAACTCACTCACAAAATTTTATAACTGCAAAACCAAAAAACTATGGAACACATAGAAATAAGACCTTTTTTACTTTTTATCATGGAGGATGATTTAGGGTTTATACCAGTGTGTATTGCGTTTAGGCAAGGGAGCAACGTTATTACAAAAGATACAGAGATTAAAATATTAGAATCAGACTGGGACTATCACATCAGTCTGATCAAAAATAGTCACAATCAATCAGAAGAATTAAATAAGGCTATTTTTGATACGATGAAAGTGATTCCATCCGATTTATAATTTTGTGCAATAGCAGTTACTTCATCAATTTCTTGTTTGTATAAAGACTTTCAAAAGCAATGGTTGAATCCTGCCTTTTATTTCACTTTTGACCATGAAATAACCATCCGTTTCTTTCCTGAGCGATTGCGAGACAACGATATTAACTGCTGGTATCCCTTTTCAAAACTTATACTTTTAAATATCTATTTGTCATATTGAGGTAGTCTAATTTAGATTTTCTCGTTTCGTTCGTCGTACTACTATTGGAATACCACCAGTAACATACATAGCAATAACAAAGTATTTTTTGCACTAAATTATTAATATATATAACTTATCTTTGAAAAAAGTAAAGCTATATATTTTAATATGCATTACGCTAAATATCTATTTATCATACCCTGCATCTGGGCCATAGCCTCCTGCTCACCGGATATATTTCAGGCTATGCCGAATAACAATCATATTACTTTAGCAAAACAGGATACTATCTACACATTCTCTTTTATAGCTGAGGAACAACCATCAGTGACAGTCTCACAAGAAACAGACTATACCTGGTTTGCAAGAGGTGGCATTGCTACTTCTCAAGGAGGTTATACCGGAAAGCTTTTGCATGGAGCGTATGAAGTCATCCTCAGATCAAATAAGCTCGTAGAAAAGGGGACTTACCTAAAAGGAAGAAAGGATGGGCAGTGGTATACATGGTATCCAAACGGAAAGCTAAAATGCGTTATACACTATCAAAAAGGAACTTTGTCTGGCAGATTTTCTGAATTTGATAACAAAGGGTTTCTGGTAAGAGCAGGAAAATATAAGAATGGTTTGCTGCATGGAAAAGTTGTTAGCTATCATCATGAAGAAGAGAAAACAGCTATTAAATACAAAAAAGGGAAAGTAGTAGAAGAAGACACCATGCAGAATTCATGGAAAATCAAAGAATGGTTTGACAAAAAGGCTAATAAAGATCATCCTGTAGATACACTCTCTACTGATGAGGCAACACCCATTGCAGAAATTCCTGTAAACTCAGCAAATGGGGATAAGCGTAAAAGAAAGCACAAAGAGGACAATACAGGCCAGGACCAGCATGAGGAGGTACAGCCAAAAAATATCAGTGAACAGTCCGGCGATGATGTCAGGAAAATAAGAAGGCGACGAAAAGTCAGCACTGCCCATGAAGATAATCCATAAAAAATTACCGGCAGGTATTCTTTCGCTCTCTCTTGTCATCAGTGTGGTTATTGCCGCTATCGGATCATCCATGCTCGTTGTTCACTATTATTTTGGATTAAAGGCTGTAGACTATCAAGCGGAAAATAAACTATCTCAGAACCTTCAATCTGGTTGGACAGTGCTACTCTCTCAATTTCCTGTAAGTGCCTATGACCAGGAAGAACATCTTGATCTATATGGAGAAGAACAAGACTCTGTAGGTCTGCTAAAAAAACACTGGGGAATCTATGATATAGGCATTGTCAGTGCTTATCATGGCAAGCACATAAAACAGCAAATGGCTATCATTGGCAGCAAGAGAGACAGCATAGGAACTCTGGCCCTTTATCTCTCTGATGAACAACGGCCTTTATCTTTGGTAGGAAATACCTGGATCAATGGCAACGCGATGATACCAAAGGCTGGGGTGAAAAGTGCTTACATAGACCGAAGAGGCTACCAGAAAGAAAAGCTGATCGATGGGCAAACCTCTTTCAGCAGGCATGAGTTACCATCTGTCAATCAAGATAAGATCGCCTATATCGCATCACTGCTGACAGGCGACGAACCTATTACAGGTAACCTGGGCTATGACTATGATCAATCATTTACAGAGCCTACACTGGTATTAGGCTCTTCTGAAAGTGTGTGGCTTAAAAAGCATTATGCAGGAAACATTATGATCCGCTCAAAAGAGCAGATTATTGTCTCTTCTAAGGCAAGCTTGAAAGATATTCTACTCATTGCTCCTAAAATTATTATTCAAAAGGGCTTTAAAGGAAATTTGCAGGCTATTGCCAGTGATACGATCATCCTGGAGTCCAATGTACGACTGAACTATCCCAGTGCTTTGGTTTTGTTGAGTGAAAACACAGCAGGTATTCAATTACAGCAGGATGTTCAGGTTTTTGGCACCATCTGGATGGGCGGAGCACAAGACAGCAAGCCTCAGCATCAATTGCAGATAGACAAAAACGCCTCTTTGGAAGGAATGGCTTACATAGATGGCTATTGCCAGCTGGAAGGTAGCATCCTTGGTCATCTGTCCTGCCGGAAGTTCCTATTGAAAACTGCTACCACGCTTTATGAAAATCATTTATTGGATGCGACTATAAACCCTGCCCAATTATCCTCTCACTATCTGGGAGTCGCTGATCTATGGGGAACCCGAGACCAAACTGATATCATACAATGGCTATATTAAGAGTAAAAGCTTCTTCTATTATTGAGGTCAGTGTGGCGATGGTTATTACCAGTATTGCCCTGTCTTGTAGCCTGATGCTTTTTCAAAGAATCAGTACAAGCAGCTATTCACTCCAGGAATTAAAGGCTCAGCAACTTTTAACGACCAGAATAGAGCATACACTCCGGACCAGCAACCTGACGAACTTTACAGAAACTACAGATCAGCTCACCATAGAGCAAAAGACACATGCTTATCCCCCACAACAGAACCTAATGATCATACATCTTACAGCCTACAGACAGGATGGAAAGCAAGTGGCTGAGCTTAAAAGAATCGTATATGCAGCAGAAAATTAAGGCGTTTACACTACAGGAACTTTTAGTAGTGATGGTGTTAAGCAGCATCCTGCTGTCCACACTCTATATAGGCTTGCAGATGACCCAGCAGTATTTCATCCGGTTCAGCAGATCAGGTGAATCTATAGAGCAGCTACAATTACTACAGCGCATCATGAGCAAGGATATTGAACAAAGTGAGTGGATGCTTTCAAGAAATCATGAACTGATCTTAATCAGGCAAGACAAAAATGTAGTATACACATTAGGTGATGAGATCGTCCGGGAGCAAAATGGCGTTCTCACTGACCGTCTGCCCTTCAGTGCACAAAACGCTAGATTCAGCTTTCAGGACAAAGAGACATACAGCAGAGAACAAAGCATTGCTGATGTATGTAATTTTACTATCAGCTACCAGGGAGAAGTACTTACCTATTCCTTTGCAAAGCAGTATGCAGCCGCCCAGCAGATCATCATCAGCCGGAAGGCAAATAACATTACTTCTTTATGGCAGGATTAAACATCAGTCACCATCAGGGCAAAACAGAAAAAAGACCATCTTCTTTTTCTTTGGTTTCTCTGTTGAACCAGGATATCAAGTTGTTTTCTTCAGGAAAAATACTCAAAGATAAGCAAAAAGAAAGCTTCTATCTGGAGCTTAATACCCTGCTTTCGGCAGGAATGGATTTAAGAGCTGCGCTGGACTTGATAGAAGAAGAGTTCAAAGGCAATGCTGCCAGTGAGGTTATTGCGCAGATAAAAGCTCGTGTAGTCAGCGGTGCCGGATTTTCAGAGAGCTTGGCGCAGAGCAAGAGCTTTACCCCTTACGAGTATTACAGCGTTAAAATAGGCGAAGAAACAGGAAAGCTTACGGTGGTGCTGCACGAGTTATCGCGCTATTATACCCAGAAGATCAAGCAAAAACGGCAAATGGTTAGCGCGCTTTCTTATCCTGTACTGATTCTGTGTACTTCCCTGGGGGCAGTATCGTTTATGCTGTATTTCATAGTCCCTATGTTCTCTGAAGTGTTTGCAAGATTTGGCGGTGAGCTTCCCTACCTGACCCGGCAGATCATTGCAGCTTCTGTCTGGCTTGAAAACTACTTTTTGTTGCTCATTGCAATAGCTATAGTAATTGTCATAGGTATAGTTTCTGTCAAGCACATGTTGTGGTATCAGAAACTCACAACAAGCATCATAAGACGTATTCCCTTAATTGGTAAATTGTATACGCATCTTCACCTGGCACGTTTTTGTACGGCCATGGCATTGCTTACCGGAGCGAAGATTCCTCTATTGAATGCGATCACCTTGACTGAAAAGATGATTTCTTTCTATCCAATACAAGTATCTCTGAAGGGTATCAAAGCAGATATCACTCAGGGAAAGCATTTACACGAAAGTTTAGCAGCTTATGCTATTTATGATCCTCGTTTGCTGGCTCTGATCAAAGTAGGAGAAGAAGTGAATGCGCTGGATACTTTTTTTGCCAAACTCTCTGAGCAATATCAGGAGAACGTTGAACACCAGACTGCGCTTTTGAGCACCTTCCTGGAACCTGTGGTGATCATCCTGCTGGGCATGATGGTTGGTTTTATCCTGGTTGCCATGTATCTGCCGATGTTTGAGCTGTCCTCAGGGATTACCGGTTAAAACGTCCATATTATTACATGAATTATATCTGGGCCAGATTGAACTTAACTTTCCTACTAAAGCAGATAATTTAGCTTCCAGAAAAACAGACGAAGTTATATGAAGAACCTGCACCAAAGAAAGTTAGCAGCTTTCACTTTATCCGAACTATTAGTGGTTTTGGTCATCATTGGCATCCTGGTACTGATTGCTCTTCCCTCACTGATGCCATTAATCTCTAAAACCCGGAGCGTGGAAGCCAAACAGGCTTTGAAGCACCTACAGACATTACAGAAGACATATTTCTACGAGCATGCCCGTTACGCTGATAACATCGGAGTCACCGGGTTTGAACAGGAAAAGCCGGTAGCAGACGGAGGCAATGCCAATTACCTAGTAGAAATTATCGCTGCCTCCCCTACTTCATTCACAGCCCGAGCCACCGCTACCGTGGATTTTGATGGTGATGGAGCGTTAAATGTGTGGGAAATAGACCAGGACGGGAATTTAGTAGAAATCACCCAAGACTGATATGCTCATAATCTGTTTGATGCTGCTGCTCTGTTGGGTAGCCTATGAGGACTTTAAGTTCCGGGCTGTTTCCTGGTGGATATTTCCGCTGATCCTCTCTGCTGCCATGTACTATCCTGCCTCAATTCATGTTGCCTGGCACCAGTTTTTGATGAATTTAGGGCTTGTCCTACTTATGACATTGATGCTTATGCTGTATGTTTATATCAAACTAGGTACGCTCAAGCACTTCTTTGCGCAAATGATCGGAGCAGCAGATATATTCCTGTGGGTTGTGCTTACGCCTTTACTGCCAGTGATGTTGTTTGTCATGTTATATACTGTCAGCTTGCTATTTGCCCTGGCCGCTCATGGATTGCTAAAACGCTTCACTTTCTATGGAGAAAAATCTTCTGTTCCGCTGGCCGGACTTCAGGCTATCTTCTTTGCTATCATGATAAGCGTTCCTGTATGAATACACATGAGATAAACGTAACCACCGAGCTTCGGCAGGTGCTAAGCACCTCACAGGCATGGCACTACCGCATCATCCCCCAGGATGCCGACAGTGAGCATTTGCGTTTTTTGATAGATGAGGGCCAGGATATTGAGGCTGTACAGGAAGAATTGAACATGCTGCTGGGAAAATTGATTGAACTTGAAAAAGCAAGCTCATCGGCCATAGAGCGTGCCTTGAGCCAGTATTACCTGACCGAGCAAAAGCCCCAACACGAAACCCGGTACAGAGCAGAGGCAGCCGTCGACTCTGATGACTTCGTGCTCGATCTCATTGAGGAAGCCAAGTCATTAAAAAGTAGCGATATCCATGTAGAACGTTATGAAGAAAGAGGCCGCATCCGTATGCGAGTGGATGGAAAGCTTACTGAACGTTTGATTCTCTCCAAAGAAGCGTACCCGGCCCTGATTAATAAAATCAAGATTCTTGCTAACCTGGATATTGCCGAAAAAAGACTGCCTCAGGACGGTAGGATCTTTTTTAAGAAAACAAACAAGAAGTTTGACATAAGGGTATCGGTCGTGCCTACTCTGCATGGAGAAAAGGTCGTAATGCGCCTTTTGGGTGGAGATGCCTCACAGGTCAATATTCAGGCACTGGGATTTGAGAAAGAAGCCCTGGAAAACTACCTGGAAGGCATTCAGCGACCCCACGGACTGGTGCTCATCAGTGGCCCTACCGGTTCAGGAAAAACCACCACGCTGTATGCATCGCTGAAACTACTCAACGAAGCCAGCAGAAACATCTTAACCATTGAAGACCCAATAGAATATACCCTGGAGGGCATCAACCAGGTACAACTTAGAGAAAATATAGGTTTGGACTTTGGCAAAGCGCTGCGCACTTTTTTAAGACAAGATCCGGACGTGATCATGGTCGGTGAGATACGTGACACGGATACGGCTAATATGGCCATCCGCGCAGCGCTGACCGGCCACCTAGTGCTTTCTACCATCCATACCAATTCTGCCTGGGGCACGGTGGCCCGTCTCATTGATATGGGCGTGCCTGCTTATCTGCTCTCTGGCACCCTCAACGTCACCGTAGCACAGCGACTGGTCAGGCTCTTGTGTCCGCACTGCAAAGAAGAAACCGTGATGGATACGCGCCTGTATCCCAAGAGCTTCCATCCTTTCACTTTGGTAGAAAGTCACTACATGCCCAAAGGATGTCCTCATTGCTTCTACACAGGCTACCAGGGAAGAAAGGCGGTATATGAAGTGATACCCATTGATGAGCAGCTTGCCGAATTGATCCGTGAGGGCAGGCTGGAAGCAGACAAAATACTCAAAGAAAAGAAAATAAACGGATTAGCTGAGAGTGCCTTCTCTCTTTTTAAAGAAGGATTAACGAGCCTGGAAGAAATTTACCCGATGCTTTTTTACGCCCGATGAATCACCACAAGAACACCATATCCAAAATATTCCTGGTTACCTGCGTTTGCTGTTTGCTAGGCTTTGCTAAAGCTTATGGACAGCAGCCTTTCAACCGGTTTTCGCTTCTTAAGCATGACCTGGAAGACTTGTCTGACAGCCTTTCCACCGGTCTGAAAGAAAAAGCCAACTTTTCAGTAGTTAACATTCCTTTACATGAACTGCTGCGGGGCGTGGCAGAAACACACCATCTGAACGTGAGTATCCACCCTTCCTTAAATCAACGGGTAACCAACAATTTCAAAGATGTCAGCGTCAAGGATATGCTGCTTTTTATTTGCCAGGAATATGATCTGGATGTCCGTTTCATGGGATCTATCATGTCTTTCCATCCCCTTGAAAAACCATTACCCCCTGCCCTGCCTTACCAGGAAGAACGGTTAAATATTGCCTATGACAATACAGGTGACAAGCTTACAGTTAATTTGAACAGAGATAGCCTGACGATCTTTTCCAGGCAGTTGACTGAATTATCAGGTAAGAATGTTATCCTGGCACCAGGTACAGAGAACTTTATCATCAGCAGCTATATCAAGGAAGCCCCCTTTGAAGAAGCCCTGGACAAAATCGCCTTTGCAGCAAAGCTGACGCTAAGAACTACCAAAGATGGGTTCTATATCCTGGAGCCACCCGTTAGCACCACCGAAGATTTAGTGGCCACCACAGAGCCGGGCAGAGCGACCCGTAGATCTTCTGTCAGCAGAGGTAATACTGGACAAAAATCTTCCGATGTGCCACAGGGAAGCTTGTTGCAGGTAGATGTCATTCCACATGGAAAAGACACGCTGGTCAGCATTGAGGCTGTAGGTATGCCGCTCTCCCAAATCATAGAGGATGTCTCCCTGCAACTCAAAAAGGATTATCTTTTTTACTCTCCCATTGAAGGCAACATGACTACCTATCTTCAGGGTATCAGCTATGATGCACTACTAGGCTATCTACTACAATCTTCACCTTATACGTATAAAAAGCAGCAAGGAGTATATCTCATTGGTGATAGAAGAAGAGAAGGCCTGCGGGCTACAGAACTTGTCAAACTACAATTCAGAACCGTAGATAGCCTAGAAGAGGTGATTCCTATGGAAATGAAACAGGGACTGGAAATTAAAACCTTTCGCGAACTCAATGGACTGATTTTAAGTGGCAGCCAGCCCCAGATCGATGAGGTAAAGGCTTTTCTACTAGCCATTGATCAACCGGTGCCCAACATCTTAATTGAAGTGATTGTAGCCAATGTGCGCAAGGGCGTAGGACTAGAAACCGGTATCCAGGCATTCTTGTCTGACTCAGTGCCCAGTACCAACGGACAGGTGTTTCCGGGTGTAGATGTGACGCTGAGTTCTAAATCCATTAACCGTTTGTTAGAATCTTTAGACAGCAAAGGGCTGATCAACCTTGGCAGAGTTACCCCTAATTTTTACGTAAATCTACAGGCTCTGGAACAAAACAACTTTATTGATATCAGGTCTACCCCTAAGCTTTCTACCCTCAACGGTCATGAAGCAGACCTGTCCATCGGACAGTCCCGCTACTTTTTAGAGCAAACGCAAAATATCAGCAATGGCGTCACACCAATCACTTCTATTTCACAGCGGTTTGTCCAGGTAGAGGCTAATCTTGCTTTGCACCTTGTGCCGGTGGTTTCCGGGGATGAACATATCACCCTGAGCATTAATGCGGAGTTCTCCAACTTCATTGAACCTGAGCAGGAAGGATTCCCTCCAGGAAACGCTACGCGAAAGTTTATCTCCCAGATCAGGGTAAAAAATGAAGAGATGGTCGTGCTGGGAGGACTGGAGGAAGTAAGGAAAAGCAAATCGAGTTCAGGTTTTCCAATATTATCAAGAATACCAATCTTAAAATGGCTATTCAGTTCCCGTTCCGAGCAGAAAAGCGAAGATAAGCTACTGGTATTCATCAAACCAACGATTGTCTATTAAGATGCGCGAAAGGCTCTATCCATATTTTCATAGTACAAAAGTAGCTGGTGTCAGCCTTACCCTGTTGCCTGACAATGGCTACAATATCAGCTGCTGCATATTACAAAAGCAAAAGGATACTGTTATCATTGAGCATCAGAAAAGCCATGTAGCAAGCCTGGAAGAGCTAACTGTCATAACAGGCAACTTACCAGTTGTGCTGGCTATAGAAGGAAAAGGTATCCTGCTGAAGAAAACAGCAAAAGCGGATCAGCAGCAAGCATTACAATTGGCCATGCCGGGGGCCAAAATGAAAGACTTTTACCTGGAAACCTGGCCTGCTCCGGCAGAGGAGCAATGGGTAAGTCTGGCAAGAAAACAGGAAATCGATGCTTTATTAGAAAAGTTCAGAGCATCAAAAATACAGGTATGCAGCCTGCTCTTTGGGCCTTTTAAGTTATCTTCTGTCATGCCTTTTTTAGGTTATGCCCAGGATTCCTCAGAAGTTGCGATTCAAACAGGCTATTACCACATGCAGTGGCAAGGGCAGCAAATATTGGCTATCCAAAAAACAGAAGAGCAAACAAATGTTACCTACCAGATAGGAGATGATCTGGTCAACGCTGAAGTGCTGCTGCCTTATAGTCTTGCTTTGGATGCGCTGATGCAGCCAACCTCGCCTGAGAGTCCGTGGCCAATGGTTAGCATCCAGAGAAATGAATTCTATGAGAAGCGTATCTTCCAGAAAGCCAGCATAGCAGCGTTGGCTGTATTACTTAGCCTGTTAGGAATCAATACCCTTTTGTTCTCTGAAGCTTTTACTGAAAATGAAGAACTCAGGGCACAAACGACAAGCTACAAATCAAGCCTAGTACAACTACAACAGTTACAGCAAGAGGTAACAGCAAAAGGGCAGATCATACAATCGCTGGGTATGGAAAGCCATCACCGGCCTGCCTTCTATCTGGATCGTTTAGGAGCTTCTTTGCCATCCAAGATTCAACTCACACTACTCACCGCTTTTCCGGCAGAGGAAGAGAAGTTTAAAAAAAAGCAAAACCTCTATTTCAATGCAGCACTCATCCAGGTGGGTGGTCTCTGTCAAAACCCTGCTATCCTGAATGATTGGCTCATCAGTATTGAGCAGCTTTACTGGGTGGACAAAATACAAGGCCAGCAGTATCATTATGATACAAGAGCCGAAAGTGGCGTCTTTGAATTTTTGATTGTCATTAAATAGGCTATGTTTGAGCAATACTCTTTTCAAAAGAAGAATAACATCCTTGCAGCAGCTTTTGTGCTTGCAGTAGTGATTGCGTATTTTCTGGCTTTTGACAAGACGATCAGCCTGTACCAGGAAAATACCGGCCTGAAGATGACCCGCCAGCAGGCAGAAGGTGCTCCCGAAAAGATCAAAGCACTAAAAATCAAAAAAGAACGTATTGATCAGCTCTTATCGGGTAACAGGCAAAGTTTGCGCAAAGAGATTCTGGAAAAAGTCAGTGGGCAACTACAAAGCCGTCCTGCCAGACTGGTATCTTTTGCCGCTCCTGTCGAGGTAGAAGAGCAGGATGTCATCATGGAAACCTATGAGCTGATCCTGGAAGGAAAATACACAGCACTGCTACAGGTTACTCACGCTTTGGAACAGGAAATAAAGAGTGGACACCTCTCCTCTGTTAGCCTGTACACCCAGCAGGAGCGAGAGAGCAGGCAAACTAAATTATATGCCCGTTTGATGATACAAAGTATACGTGAAAATGAAAAAAAATAACTTTATTACATTGTTCTTATGGCTGGTAGGGCTATTTTCCGGCTGCAGCGACATTATTGCCCCGGATATTTCTAGCGAAACCGTCATTGCATACACGCCGGCAAATGGTATAGCAGTGCCTGTCTCAACGATTACCTTCTGGTGGGAGCCACTATCTAACAATACCAGCTACCAGCTACAAGTAGTTTCTCCTTCCTTTCAGGCACCGGCTTACCTGGTACTAGATACGATCATCACAGGCAACAAGCTTAGCATTCGCTTAGATTCCGGCAACTATGCCTGGAGGATCAGGGCAGACAATGGGGCTTACCAGACAGCCTTTAGTGTAGCCAATCAATTCAGCGTAGGCCAAGAGATCGCAGGCGGCGAAAATCAGGCAGCCATTCAGTTATTAGCACCTGCACAGGATTTTGCGACCCGTGACAGCTTGGTTCGTTTTAGCTGGAAGGCCCGTGATGCAGATGCCCGCTACAGGTTAAATATTCATTCTGCATCATACCGCCTGGATACCATAGTAACCAGCCAGCAACTAGATGTTTTATTTCCACGGGCAGATAATACACTGTCTTGGCAGGTGGCATTGGTATGTGATACCTGTCAGGCGACAGTTGCCTCCCAAAAAAGAATGTTGATCCTGGACTTTACGCCTCCACAAGCTCCAGTTCTTAAAGAGCCTATCAAAAATGCCATTGTTGCTAAAGAGAATATCTTATTTAGCTGGAACAAGACAGAAGATGCAATAACTACAAACATCTTATACCTATATACAAATGACTCTACCCTGCTTGCCAGGATTCCGGTGACAGGCATTCCGGTGGCTGGCACTCCGGCGGCCGGCGTCCCGGTGGTCGGCAGCGAATACGGGTATACCGGATCACTGACATCCAGGGGATTTTATCTCTGGCAGTTAAGCTCTGTTGACCGGGCAGGCAACGTAAGCACTGCCTCTGCGCTCAGAAGATTCCAGGCCATATGAAAAGCAAAAAAAACATTTATGTCCTGCTGCCTTTGGTGCTGCTCATCTGGTGTGTGATTGTGTATAAGTTGTACCTGACAATGCACAAAACAGAAGATAAAATATTTTATCAAGAAGATAGGGTTGCTTTAGAACCTCAAGCAGATACCTTGTCTCTTCATTATGCATTACTCATCAATTATCCGGACCCATTTGCCTTGCAGCATTTTCAACGCAAAGAGGTGATCACCACTCAGGAGCTTATGCCTGCTTTAGAAGAGATCAAGCCAGAAGACACAGAAGAACCGTTGCCTGATATTCAATATGCCGGCATGATTGAGCATGCTGTCTCTGCCCATCGGGTGGCCATGCTTATCGTAGACGGACAATCCCTGATGGTAAAAGCAGGCACATATTCAAATGAACTACAGATCAAAGCCATCACTTCACATTGGGTAGAGCTGATCTATAAAGGCAAAAAGCTGCAAATAAAATTACAGCCTATAACTGGTCACATGTAAACTATCGGAACAAAGACGCAAAAAAACCGGTGCAAAAATGCAGCTGAAAATAATGCAAAGCTATATCAATCTCAAACAGGGCTATCTATAGCTATATCATGTCCTGGAATGAGAAAAAATGTGATGTTATTAAATATAAAAAAGTGAATATTAATTTAAATTCTACCAGTATACCTTTGTTAAATAAATTTACAGTGATCAGATCAATTAAGATAATGAATAAACTTAGTCTGGTATTTCTCTCTCTTTTACTGATGGCCAGCCTGGACGGGCACAGCCAAGGTAATAAGAACAAAGGCAATAACGGTAATGGCAATGGTAACGGCAATGGAAATGGTCCCAAGCCCGAACATAGCGTATTTCCTCCCTACGGTAATGTAGGTATTGGTACGCGCAATCCCAGTGAAAGCCTGGAAGTCATTGGTAGTACAATCATCAGCGGGTCGTTAGACGTCAATGAAATTGACGTAATTGGTCTGAAAGCCACCACTCTTTCTGTGGCTCAGAATGCTACTATCGGAAATAACTTATCAGTCACCGGCAGCGTTGGCATTGGGGTAGCTGCTCCAACAGAGAAACTAGATATTGCAGGGAATCTTAAGGTAAGTAACACCATCTATTCTCAACTCGTCAATACTACCGGATTAAATGCTAGTACAAGCAATATTTCCGGATTGTTGACAGTAGGAGATAACGTGATCGTTTCAGGCTTAACCGGGTTAGGAGTAGACAATCCTGTAGAAAGACTGGAAGTAGCCGGAAATATCAAGGCGACACAAAGTCTGCTCTCCAATAGCTTTACTGTTCAGACGGGTTTGGTGCAAGGTAATCTTTCAGTGAATCAGAATACCCTTATTAATGGTAGTGTAGGCATTGGTTTACTGAACCCTACAGAAAAGTTAGATATAGCAGGAAACATCAAAGCGAGCCAGAACTTGTTTGCCGATGGGTTCCAGGTGAACAGTGGTCAGGTATCTAATAACTTAACCGTGGATCAGAATACGTTGATTGGCGGCCTGGTCGGTATCGGTGTCACTGCACCTGCTGAAAAGCTGGAAGTAGCAGGAAATATCAAAGCCACAGATAACTTAATAGCTTCAGGAATTCAGGCAACTACAGGAAATATTGCAGGAAAGCTAAGTGTCAACGAAAATATTCTGGTTAATGGCAGCGTCGGTATAGGTGTGGACGAGCCTACTGAAAAGCTGGACATCAATGGAAATGTAAAAGTAAGCCAGAACACGTTTATTGGAGGTAACCTTGGAATTGGTGTTATTGAGGCAACAGAAAAACTGGAGATTGCCGGAAATATTAAGAGTTCAGGAGACTTTATCAGTGTAGGGGTCCGGGCTCAGGAAGGTATTATAGCTGGAAATTTCCAGGTAGGTGAAAACTTGTTGGTTACTGGCAATATAGGGATTGGAGTTAACGTGCCTACCGAAAAGTTAGACATCGCTGGTAACATAATAGTAAGTGGTTTTGCTAATGTAAGTCAGATAAAAGCCAATAATACAACTACAGGCAGCTTGCAAGTAAATGAAAATATGACTGTTCAAAAAAACACAACCTTTAATGGAAAAGTAGGTATCATTACTGGAGCAAACGAATCAGGCGATGCATTATCAGTAACAGGAAGTATGACAGCTTCACAAAATATAACAGCCAATACGTTTATCTCTCAGCTTCTTAATACGGAAGATGCCAACATTGGAAAAGACTTAAGTGTATCCGGGACAATCAATGCAAACATTATCGAGGCAGCTGAAATCCGAACTGCCAATCAGCAATTTGAACAACTTTCTACCAGTAGGTTAGCCGTTAATACTACTCAGAGTGTTCCGGAAGGATATGTAATGGCTGTAAAAGGTACTATGCTGGCCACTAGAGTAGAGGTTTTTGCCCCTGAAAACTGGCCTGATTATGTTTTTGAGAACAACTATCAACTACGACCTCTTGCTGAAGTAGAAGCTTTTATCAAGGAAAACGGACATTTGCCAGAACTACCTTCTGCTCAACAGATGCAAAATCAGCAAAATTATAGCTTATCACAAATGGATGCTGATCTTTTAGAAAAGATAGAAGAACTCACCCTCTACATGATTGAGCTAAAAAAAGAAAATGAAGCTTTAAAAGTTAAAATTGAGAACATAGAAAACAAAAAGTAAAACCACAAACAGTATAAAATCATGAATCAAAAAATTACAATTGCGTTTTTCTTCCTTATTACTCTTGGTCTTGCAGGACTGTATTACCTTCATTTTGCTGAAAAAAACAGTATTGCTTATGTAGATTCGTCAAAACTGTTAAGTAGCTACCAAGGAATGGTAGATGCTCGGGGCGTTTACCAAGGTAAAGTAGCTATCTGGCAGGCTAACATTGATACGCTAACACAAGATGTCCAAGCTGCTATACAAGCTTATGAAAAGGAGAGCAGGACAATGAGCAGCAAAGAGAAGGAGCTATCTCAGCAGTTGTTGAAAAACAAACAGCAGCAACTTATCAGTTATCAGAAATCTATACAGGAAAAAGCAAAACAGGAAGATCAGCAGATGACACAAAAAGTACTGATAGAAGTCAACAGCCATATTGAACAATATGGAAAAGACAAAGGATACAAAGTCATCTTAGTGGCTAATGAAAGCGGCAATATCGCTTATGCACAAGATGGCATGGATATCACGGAAGAACTGATTAGCCAGCTAAACGACAACTATATTAAGTAGTTACTCTTTATTGAAGCAGACTAAGCCATATATGAGATCTATTTATCTAAGTGTATTCCTCGGAATTATGCTATATGGGTGTGGTACGCCTGAATTCCTGACAAAAGAGGAACTACAGGCATATGTCATGGAGCCTGAACATGGACTTGTGCAAGAGAAAAAAGTAGGTAGTCTAAAATTACAAGTAATTTACCGGCCTACAGACTTGCTAGTTGCACAAGAGATGAATTTAGAGCAAGATACAGCGCAAGTAAAGACTCTAAGAAAAAAGTATGAGAAGTATGCTTATTTCATTCTTAAACTATCTGCTCAGAATAAAGATGCTTTACATCAAAACAAAAGTTTTAGTGAATTTAGTGATCTGCTTCAAACTCTGGCATACAGAATGAATGATTACGTTGAATTAACTTCCTCTGAGCAAGACACCATACCAGTAGGAGATTACACTTACCCAAGGATGTATGGGTATGCTACTTCCTCTTTACTCTTTGCCTTTAGTAAAAAAGAATTTGAGAACGATGAATGGATACAGTTTAATCTTAAAGAATTTGGATTAGGTAGCGGTATTCATAAGTTTCGTTTCAACAAAGAAGATATAGAAAGGGTACCAGCTCTTTCTTTTAAAAAAATATAATAGTTATTATTTATTAGCTGAAACTCACAGAGTTAGATAACTAAGTCCGCCATGATTAGAAACAAGTATGTATTAAAGACTTTTGCAATTACCTGTACGCTACTTACATTGAATAATTTGCTATTTCCTTCTATTAGCTATGCGCTAACTTCAGGGCCTACAGCTCCTGAAGCTACGAGTTTCGAGCCAGTTGATACAACCGATATGGTAAACCTCAACACCGGAGATTTTACCTATAATGTTCCATTACTTGAGGTACCAGGCCCTGCAGGTGGCTATCCGTTGTCATTAGCTTATCATGCTGGCATTCAACCAAACGAAGACGCTTCATGGGTTGGCCTGGGGTGGTCTCTTAATCCAGGTGCTATCAATCGTAGCGTTAACGGTTATGCAGATGACCATCAGGGCGTCACCAATGTAGATCGTGTGTTTTGGGAAGGAGAAGAAACCAAAACCTACACGGTTGGACTATCAGTGGGAATAGCAAATGGTGCTTCAGTGAGTGCTGGTCTATCTTTTTCGCAAAGTACTTACAGGGGTTTTGGTGTAGGCGGATATGTAGGTGCGGGGGTTGGCTTCAGTGGAGAAGGCTCTCCCTTCAGTGCCGGAGCTAATGGCGTGGTAGGAATATCACCTTATGGAGATCCTTACAGCAGTGCAGGGATTAATTTGGGTGTAGGTACCAGCGAGCGAGAGGGGATGAATCTAGGGGCAAACGTTGGATTCAATGTAAGTTCTGCTTCAGGAGCAAACGTAAGTGCTGGTACCGGGGTGACATGGCGAGGTGCTGCCAATGATCAGGGACATGCTGCTGGAGGTTCTTTTTTAGGAGCATCTATTGGCACGGGAGGAACCAAACCATCTCTCTCAGCAGGTGGAGGTGTTGCTGGTGTTCATAATAGCAAATCAGGAAACATCAGTACCTATAGTAGCGGTTTTACTCAGGATATTCCTGTGTGGCCAGGCATCAATGTGCGCTTAGGTTACCAGTATCAGCGTTACTGGATTGATGAAACAGCGAATGTTTTTACCAGTGGTGCATTATACTTCCCAGAAACCAAATTTACTTCATCAGCATTAGATAACAGGGCTTTTGATACCTATAATTTATTGGACGTGACAGGCGATGTGGTAGACAATCCTGATCCTGCTAAGGTGTTGGGAGGTAGTTTTCCCGATTATGATCAATATCAGGTAGTGGCACAAGGTTTATCTGGCAACATCCGACCATATCATTTTAGAAAGAATTTGATCCAACAGAATAGAAAACAAGGAGATACATATTCGGTAAAAAGCCTTCCTATGGATCAGGTTGATGGATCTGTAGCTTTCCGATTTGTCAATGACTTTTCCAATAGATATCTGTATCAAGATTATCCTTTTACACTTGGATACTCTTTTTTGTTTACAAATAATAAGAACAAAATCTATAATAGAGCAGGGGAAGGAGAAGCTGTAACAGGAGAATATGGTGTGGATGGCATAAAAGACAATCATTTAGCAGGTTCAAAACATATTGAGTGGTATACCAATGAACAAATAATAGGAGAAGGTACTGACATTGACCCGTTTACCGAAGGATTTATTGATCAAAGAGCTACAGGATTTGAGCGAGAAAATAATTCCCAGATAGGTGGTTTTATGATTACAAACGAAAGCGGTGTTACATATCACTATGCTCTTCCGGTATACAGCTATGATGAATATATGAAATCTGAGAATACGGAAGAATTTAGGAAAGAAAAAGGAGATACCTATAATGAGCTTTTCAAACCCGAAAAGTACGCTTATACCTGGCACCTAACTGCGGTAACAGGCCCTGATTTTGTTGATCGCAATAACAATGGCCTTGCTGACGATGGCGACTGGGGATACTGGGTAGACTTTCAGTATGGCAAATGGAGTGATAGATATCAATGGCGCAACCCTTCGGAAGGCACTAACCGTGACTTGGACGGAGAATTTGAAAACTACTCTACCGGAAAAAAAGAATTGTATTACCTTGATGCTATTCGTACAGCTTCCCATACCGCTCTTTTTATAAAGAAAATTAGAAATGATGGAAAAGGAGTAATTTCAAACGAAGGTGGATTTAATCCATCATATAATACTGATGGTAACACTACAAACTGCTATTATGAGTTTCCAACTTCTGTATTAGGATTAAAAGAAATATACATGCTTAAAAATGAAGATGTTTCCCTCAATGACCTACAGAAACTCAAAAAAGACGGTGAAAGCTATGATTATTCTTTTACATATACTTGTACACTAACTGCATGTTCTGAAAGTTCCAACTGTTCAGTCCCTTGTTGTAATAAAAGAGACATTAGTTATCAAGAAACTATAAATTTACCTCATTTTGGAGATAATATACTAGATGAAACTGACCTTAAAAATGATGTCTTAAGGGCAAAAACAACTAGGATAATAAATCTAGAAACTGATTATACGCTATGTCAAAATACTTCTAATCATTTTGATAACGAAAAATTATACAAAGCTTCACCTAAGTTGATTGATAGCAATGAAGATGGTAAGTTAACTTTAAAAAAATTGCATTTTCTTGGGAAAGGAGGAGTATCAATAATGCCACCTACTACTTTTAATTATGGATTTAATCCGTCATATAAAAAAGATTTTTATGACATGTGGGGCTTTTATAAAAGCGATTATAACTTAAGTCTTGAAGAAGAAACTAACGAAAGCGTTTCTAGAATAACAACTCCAACTTCTGCTCTTGATGTTGATGCGTGGTCTTTGACAGATATTACTACCCCTTTAGGGTCTGCTATTCATATTGATTATGGAAGCGATTGGTACGAAAAAGCTGCACTCGCTGAACGGCAAATGTTAAGGATAAAGAGTGTAGAAAAGGCCGATCAAAACAAATTGAAAATATCATTTTGGGAGGATGTCGATGTTTCAGAGTATTTCTACACCAATGGCACTATTGATACTGACATTATTGGAGTATACGACATTGGTCATTACGATCCTGTAAAGCACGAACGTCAATGCAGCTGTACAAATATTTACTATGAAAAGGATATAGACAACTTATACAAGTATCAAAAGGTAAATTTTGTTGGAGAAGACGCCACTATTGTAGAAGTTAATGTAGCTGAAAAAAATATTGTGATTGAGGATCGAAACCTATATACGCATATAACGCAAGATAATTATCTTTGGGATGTTGAACTTGCATCAATTGAGACCAACTGTGGAAACCAATACACTTGTAGCTATCAGATAAGTGAAAAATGGCCAGATTATATCGTAGGAGGGATTTGCACAACTCCTGTCAGAACCCGACCAGGAGGGGGCTTAAGAGTAGAAGCCATTTCCATTTACCAAAATCCTCTTGAAACAGACAAGCGGTCATCCACTACGTGTTATGAATATCATAATGGAACTACCTCTTATGAACCATTTAAAGTACCTTTTCCAATTATCAGTCCTGACTATCCGGATAGCGAATTTCATAAGAATATTGAATCCGCCAAAATAACTTATAAAAAGGCTGTTTATAAGCGATATGCTTCGGTCATTAATATTGCAAGAGAATTACCTGGCCCTGGTGTAATGTATGAATCTGTTACTGTAAGGGAAGAACGTAAAGATGATCATGGTGTAGAAATTACCTTACCCAATTACACAACATATCAATTCGAGGTATTCCGCGAAGGAATGGTGGGTATTGATGCTAGTCCAATAAGAACGGATAAAACCGTTGACAATCACGAGGGTATCACATACCGCCAAACACACGTTAGAGAACAGAAGCTACTGGATTACTCAAGCCGTGTGGGGAGTCTAAAGAGTATTACCTTGTTTGATGCTGAAGGTAACGTTGTTTCTAAAACTCAGAACCACTATCTGCATGATAATCTTGATGGTAGTCTGGAGGATAACGAAGAAAATTATAGATCCCTTTTGAGCAATTATAATCTTCAGGGAGTGATTGATGAATCTTTTACTGAAGCAAGATTTGTTTTGTACAAAAATGGGGATGTGATTCCGTATGGAGAAAACAAAGGAAGAACATTTGATAATCAATATCACCAATTGGGTACCGTCAGTAAGCGTGAAACATATCCTGTCATCCAGACAGGACAAACAAATACCAATTTCAAAACAGGTATTACGACTTCTACAGAGAATATGGCTTTTGACTTTTATTCCGGTGAGGTGATTCAAACGCTGACTACTGATAGCTACAATAATCGTTATCTTTCAATAGTACAACCAGCATATCGGCACTACCCTAAGATGGGACTGAAAGTATACGACAGTAAGAATAAAAATATGTTAACACAGTCAACAGCTAATTCTACCTATAAGCTAGGTTCAAACGATGAGCTTGATGGTCTGTTGGCTGCCAGTATACAAACCTGGAGTAATCAGATTGATGTACTGGAAGAAGGTATACAGCCCAACATTTGGCGCAAGAAAGCAGCTTACCGTTGGAACGGATCACAAAGTTTGGAGGCTGACGGTACTTATCCACAGGCGGACTTTGAGAAACATCCGTTTAATTTTCAGAATCCAGGAAATAACCTTTACTGGGAAAAGACTGGGGAAATCACCCTATACGATCCTTACTCTCACGCACTGGAGGCCGAAGATATCAACGGTAATTATGCAGCCACCCGAATGGATGAAAAACACCGTCTGGTACTAGCAACTGCTACCAATGCTGCTTACGATGAGATTGCTTATTCAGGGGCTGAAGGATATGTAGGCAACAATAGAACTGAAGCAGGAGTAGAACGAGGTGATGGATTGCCTTCTGTAGCTTTTGCCCATACCGGAAAGTATAGTTTAAAAGTTTCTGCAGGAAAGCAAGGGTTCCAGTACAAAATAGATGAGTCTATGCTTGCTGACCTCAACAAACAATATCACGCTAGTGTATGGGTATACTTACCCGGAAAAAGTGAGACGCAAGACAAGATGAACCAGGTACAGCTTTACTATACGGTAGATGGTGTGAAAAGAGACAATGTTTTTCCTCTGCTTCAGGCCAATAAATTTAAGAACTGGTATTTGATCAATCTGGATATAGATGGCGCTGGCGCTGAAGAAGTTATCATTGGCTGTAAAAACGATACGGAATACAATGTATACTTTGACGACTTCCGCATACACCCGCTGGATGCTGGCATGATCACCTATGTGTACAACAACGATACAGATGAACTCACTTATATCCTAGACAATAACAATATTTATACACATTATGATTACGATGCTGCCGGGCGATTGATCCGAACCAGCCGGGAACGGATGAACTTTGACTTTGGTGAAGGCAAAAAAAGCTTCCGAGCTGACCAAATTCTTCAAGAAACCATTTACAACTATAGCAAATATTACTAATCTTTTACCAGCACACCTATCCTATGTCGTCCATATTATTGTACTGAATTTATGTGTTGATGAAAAAGATATTACTTATCATATTGATGTTTGTTTTCACATTAGGTCATGCTCTTTTGGCGGAACCCATTGAGGAAATTTTTATCTGTCCTGATGAAGGAGTGACAGTATTGGAAAATCTGATATACAAGGCTCCAGCTTCAAATACTGTCTGTAATCGAGGAACTATAATCAGCGCAAACACGTCGTTGGATCCTAATTATCCCAGCAATGAGCCTTTTTCTACTATTACTGCTGAACGTGTAGGTGATAGATATTCAAAAGTAACGCTTAACTGGAAGGCAGGGTGGACCGGTACAGTGAGCGTAACTGTATTTGGTAATAGCAGTAACTACAAGGGAGTATTTAGCGGCTGTGGTTCTAGTGGTGCCATACCAGTTATAACTTATAAAATCAGCAGAAAAAACCCTAGTCCGAAGGGAACTTTAGTTGGAAAAAGTCAGTACACCTTGGGAAGTGATGGAGTTGCAACAGATATTACCTATAAAGGAGATGCAAAGAAAATCCGATACAAAGTTAATGGCGTATTCATCAAAACAGTAACTTTACCTGCTTTCACAGGCACTTGGGAAGGGGTAAAACTTGACTACAAAGCTTTGGCGGCAGGCAACTATACGTTCACCGTTGAAGAACTTAATAAATGTGATAACTGGTTTTCTAATCTTTCAAAGACTGTATATGTGACACCTAGTTGCGCGGGGGATGATCCAAATAATATCAAATTTGAGATTTCCGTACCTGATGATTTAAAAGTGCTTAATGGTTATAAACTGAACAGCGGAGAAACGTACTCGATCAGTATCACAGGAATCACTAATTTTGACGATAACTATACGCTCTCTCACAATGGAGGGGATGCTATACAATTCAATGGCAGAAACTTCACCATAAATTCAGAAGTAGGAAGTTATCGCATAGAGGCTACGCCAATAGCAGGGCGAAGTACCTGTACAGTATTGAATCCTATTAAAATCTTTGTCAATGGAGAAGACCGTATTTTTCCTGAACCTGAAGACGATTTTTATGGATGTCCTATTGTCCTACCTAATGCGTCAATCTTGACAGAGATGGGTTATAAAACAGATGAATACCAGAACTTCATTTTGGAACATTTTTCTCTGACTCTAAAAAGTAGTAGAGCCATTATTATCAAACCAGGAATAATTCTAGAAAACGGAGCGCAACTGATTGTAAAAAGCAGTAATGTTAAAAAAAACTACTTTGACCGAGATAAAGACGTGAACTATGTAGAGCAAATTGCTTATGATGAGTATCGGAATGTAATTGGTCAAAGTCGTGCCTATTTTGATGAACGCGGTCGCCCGGTTCAAGGTCAGTACAAGAACTTATCAAAAAATGTAGTGATGGCTTCGGCTACCCTTTATGACGCTTATGGTCGCCCGGTGATCAACACATTATCTGCTCCTATCAAATCAGATGGAACAGCAGCATCTGTAGATGAATGTGGGGAAACGATAGCGGGTGAAGGGGTAAACTTCGCTTTTCAATCCAATTTTGTCCAAGATCAGCAAGGCCACAAATATAATTACACACACTTTGATCTCAATAAAGAAGCAAGCCCTGCCCCTGTAGGCACACAGGAAGGTACATTAGGCTGGTATTACAGTAACCAAAATGGCTCTTCTTCAGATAAACGTATCAACGAAAACGATGTAGCAAACACGCAGTATCCTTATACCCGAATGCTTTACCATCACGATGGTAGTGGCGAGGTGAAAGGTACAGCTTTGCCAGGTGATTACCATCATGCTGGCAGTGGGCATGTCGCCACGATGCAAACCTCAGCAGTTGGTAAGGACACCTATATAGAACGTTATTTTATTGACAGGAACAGTATTATTGGCTTCCCTGCGCCAACTTCACTGATTGGTTTGTTTTTCAAACGAGAAATGACAGACGTGAATGGATACCGTACAGTGGTGTATTTTGATCAAAGTGAGCAGACGCTGGTCACACTATACTTTGGTGATCAGGCAACACCTCTTACCACATCGCACCAGTATTATGATTATGCCGGGCGGCTCGTTGCTTCTAAAGATCCCAAAGGATTGATTACCCGGTATTCATATGATATAAAGGGAAGGCTTATGGCTATGGAAGAACCGGACGCAGGCAGGACGGAATATATATATCGCAGGGACGGAAGTATCCGCTTCTCACAAAATGCTGAACAGCGCCTATCCAGTCCTGCCCGCTTCTCTTATACCAATTATGATAGAGCAGGACGTGCCACTGAGTCTGGTGAATATGCGGGAAATGACATCCTGTTTGGTAGTCAGGCTATGAAAAACCTATTGGAAAACAAAGTAACTTACAAAAGTATAGAGCAGCGTTATAGCGACGACGACGGATTAAAGCAAGCCAACAAGCAGGATCAAGTGTTTACTTATTATGATGGCTTAAACCCGGCAGCAGGTGCAGAGCAACAGTATGTTAAGGGCAGTGTTTCTTATAGTGAAAAGCCTGGCATTAGTAAAACCTGGTACAGCTATGATGAACGGGGCAGAGTGGTATGGATGGAGCAGTATATTACAGGCTTAGGCAATAAGCGCGTAGACTACCGTTATGGCCATCAGGGAAATGTATCACTGGTGGCTTATCAGTCAGGCGAATCGGATGCTTTTTACCATCACTACCAGTATAATGCTGATGGCCAGTTAGAAAAAGTATTTACCTCTAACCAGGCTCCATACTACAACGAACAAGGAGACATTACCAATACGGATGATTACCCGCTACAGGCCAGTTATATCTATTATTTGCATGGCCCGCTCAAGCAAGTTACTTTAGCCAAAGACTTGCAGCAGATAGACTACTACTACACCGTACAAGGCTGGCTGAAAGCCATCAACAACCCTGCTGCACCAGCCACAGATGGGGTCGCCCCAGACGTGTTTACCATGCAGTTAGACTACTTTGCAGGAGACTATGCCAACAGCAAAGCAGGCATCGTAAACACTGCTGTAGCTGCTCAGGACTTTTCAGGCAATATCCAGATGCAAAGCTGGCAGACCAAACTTCCGCAGGTAGCCGGTGGTGGAATAGTAAAAAACGCCTATCAGTATAGTTACGATAACCGTTATCAGTTGCAAAGTGCTAGTTTTGGTACTGTGAGCAACAACACCTTCCAGGCATCTGCTAACCAGGCGTATAATGTTTCAGGCTTGAGCTATGATAAGAACGGCAACATCACAGGCTTGCAAAGAAGAGGAGCAACCGGAAACATGCTGCATAATTTTCAAGACAAGTATCAGTACAAAGCAGGAAAGAACCAACTGGAAAGCATCACAGGTTATAAAAGCTATGTTTATAACAGCATCGGACAGATGACAGAAGAGATTGGTGCAAAAGGCAGCCAAAATTTAAGTTATGATGTCACGGGCAAAGTCACTGAGGTAAAGGATGAAAATGATCTGCTAATCGCTAAGTTTGTATATGATGACCGAGGCTTTAGAGTCAATAAGCAAAGCTATGATGCTGGTAGTCTCACCAAGACCACTTACTATGTCAGAGATGCATCTGGTAACCTGATGAGCACTTATGAGAAAGAAGGCAATGCTGCACTTGCTCAAACAGAAGTACCGGTGTATGGAGCCAGTAGGTTAGGCTTGTATGACAGGTCAGGCAATAAGACTGACTATGAGCTAAAGGATCATTTAGGCAATGTGAGAGCCATTATTGGTAAGCCAGTCACCAATGGGATAGGCGTAGATGTCAAGTACTATGCAGATTATTATCCCTTTGGAAGTATCGCCCGAAGTGCGGGTATGCCTAGCAGGTTTGGCTTCCAAGGTGAATTCGCCGAGGATGAAACTGAGGAGACAGGCTATGTGAGTTTTGAGTTGAGGCAATATGATCCGATCATTGGACGATGGCTTTCGCCCGACCCGATGCGTCAATATGCAAGTCCCTACTTAGCAATGGGCAATAACCCAGTGAACGTTATTGATCCAACAGGAGGTTTTGGAGGTACACCTTGTACAGGTGATTGTGATTATGATCCTAGTAAGGACCCCTCTCAAGTATTGAATCCAGTAGTGGTGAATGCTAAACCTATGAACTGGGCAGAAAGAATGGCTTATGACATGTGGAACTGGCAGCCTCCGGGAGGTGTGGTATTTTACAACGAATTTGCTGATCCTGCTGCAATAGGTAAGCAAATTGGCACTGACAGAAACAATGTAAAATATGTAGACGTTTGGTATACGCCAATGCTACCAGAATATGGCTCCATGAACAATAGGACACAATTTGGAAATGTTGTAAACAACAAACATTGGTATGATCGGGGAAAGGACATAGCTACTGCTTTAGATAGGTCGGATGCACAATTTAATTTCTACAATCCTAGCAAACCTGCTTTACAGCCCAGTGCTCCTACTGGCACTGAAAGTATGGAAGTTCATCAGACACCTATTCTTGAAGAAGTTAAACAGACCTATATCTATATTCCAGAAAATGGTGATACCGTTGAATCGGTTAATGGTCCTGTAATATGGAAAAGGCCAGGGACGAAAGCTGATTCTATTCCACAATGATAAAAAATTGATTATATGAGATTAAGCAAAATTATATGGCTGTTCGTAATTTGCGTTGCTTGTCAACCTGAGAAAGAATTTACTTATTACGACAATGGAGCAGTTGAGTCTGAATTTATTAGAGAAAACGAAAAAGTTCAAGGGAAAGTAGTGTACTATTATCCTACCGGCGGAGTCAAAGCTTACGAACATTATAAGAATGGTATAAAAGTAGGTAAAGCAATATCATACTATAAGTCTGGAGAGGTCAAATCTGTTAGAAACTACAAACAGGGTAAAGCTCATGGCCTGTTTTCTTACTATAGAAAAGACGGAATACTTGAAGGAGTAGATAAATACAATGAAGACTTAGTGGTTAGTTCAGCCGCATTCGATAGCACAGGAACTTTTTATAAATCAACTTATGAACCCGTTTTCATCGCAGAGGCTGATACTATTTTTCACGGAGATTCATATACATTTAGAGTTGGTTTTAATAATGAACCTTTAGGAGAGACTAGAATTCTAGTAGGTCGGTATGATAGAGAAACTGGTATTTTAAGTGATACCATTAGCACATTAATAACTAATGAACGAATATCTACCTTCTCCTTCACCCCAAAACAAAAGGGAAAAATCATTATTGCAGGACAGGTAGAAGATTATTTTAAAGTAGCTAAAGATAGTTCAAAGATAGGCTATACAAATTTTTTTGAATTTGAAACAAACCTTTATGTACAGCCTGAGATGACAGAAGGCAAAGAGTGAGCAAGCAAAGCTATCAGGCAGGCAATCTCACCAAGACCACTTACTATGTCAGAGATGCATCTGGTAACCTGATGAGCACTTATGAGAAAGAAGGCAATGCTGCACTTGCTCAAACAGAAGTGCCAGTCTATGGAGCCAGCAGGTTAGGCTTGTATAACAAGCAAGACAACAGCACTGATTATGAGCTTAAAGATCATTTAGGCAATGTCAGGGCTATTATTAGTAAGCCAGTCACAGATGAAATAGGCGTAGATGTGAAGTATTATGCTGACTACTACCCGTATGGAAGCATTGCCCGAAGTGCCGGTATGCCTAGCAGGTATGGCTATCAAGGGGAATTCGCCGAGCATGAAATAAACGAAACTGGTTATGTGGCTTTTGAACTCAGACAATATGATCCTGTTGTGGGAAGGTGGCTTTCTACTGATCCCTATGGGCAGTATGCTAGTCCGTATCTGGGAATGGGAAACAATCCTATTTCTTTTATTGATCCAGATGGTGGGTTTGATACCAAACATGGTGCATGGCTGTACAAAACCTTTAATGGCGGCGGAGCGATCGGAGGGAATAAGCTAGATGGATTTACTGTTACTAGGGTGCTGAATGATGGTGACCTTTCTCAAGGGAGATTGAATTCTGTAGAAATAATCTCTGGGAGACCTGGAGATAACTTTGCTCAAAATTTATATAATAGTCCCGTAGGACGTGCCGCTTTCCCTGATTTTATATATGTAGGTGGCGGTTTTACAGGGATAGCTGGTATTGGAGGGGGAACTAGTATTGAAGCCAATTGGATAACTAGAGGCCCTGATGCATCACTTTATCCAACATTTACTGCTACTCAGGCATTAGGGGCTGGTATGGCTGTAGATGCAACAATAAATATAGGAGGATTTAACTATTTAGGTACAGTAAACAATATTCGGAAAACACTGCTTCAGACAAGTACACCAAATGGTGACTTTCCTACAATTTGGGGGACAGCAGGAGTAGAAGCTGGTATAGTTGTAGGTGTACATGGCTCATATACGAGAACAGCAATAGGAGAAAGTATAATTGGTCGCGGTGTCAATATAGGAATAGGTTTTCCCTCTATTGGTAGAGGAGCGGGTGGAATTAGCAATACTTGGATATTGAATAAATGAAAATGACAAAAGTTTACCTTTTTTTAATTCTTTTCTTAGGCCTTCTTGTAGCAGGTTCTTTATATTGGTCTTCGCAAAAGCTACCAGAGATATCAAATATGATGGAGACATTTCATAAATCAGCAATATATGGTAAGCTCTCAAATATTCAGATAAAATACAAAATGATTTACTTCTCAGTAGAAAACCAGGATGAATATTATTTGTTTTCTCCTGTAACCTCAGAACTTAATGATAATAAGGAATTTTACAATAATGCCAAAAGAGGAGATTTGGTAATAAAACCATCTTATTTAGACACACTTACTCTTATAACAGAAGAGGGGAAAGAATATCAATATACTTTTAGAACATTGGTAGATAATTAAGCCAGTATTAAAGCAAATATCAAGAAGCGAAAGCCTGTTTAGCCTTAACATTTTGGAGTACGTTATCCAGCAGATAGAACAGATGTTCGCGGCCTTTGTCGGGTAGTTGTTGTATCCACTGGATTATTTGCAGGATATGGTTGTCCAGTTCTAGTTCGGTGGCCCCTACCAGGTAATCCAAAGATACGCCTAATGCCTCGGCTAGTTTAGCAGTCATCTCCAAATAAGGCCGGGCCTCACCTCGTTCATACCTTTCTAATATGTTTCTATCAACTTTAGTAGTGTAATTGATGGTTCTGGAAATGTTGGGATTGGCATCAGTACGCCTGGTAACTATCTATTAAACGTAAATGGAAGTCTGTTTTCCAAGGAGATGAATATTAAAAGAGATAATTTGGAATTCCATACAGCTTCTTATGTAGGTAATTGGAACGATGAAACTGAAGATGCTTTTACCTTTTTTGCTAATCCTAATTTTAATAATACAGTATTTACCATAAGCTCTGACCATTTATCGAGTGACAGGATTGGTTTATTCAGAGTCAAAAGAGAAAAAAGTAGTAACCTTTTTTATGTTAGAATGGATGGAAACATTGGTATTGGTACCAACAGCCCCTCCCAAAAACTACATGTGATAGGCAACGTGCTAGCCAATAACGTCCAGGTGACTTCTGACCGCAAGCTGAAGAAAAACATCAAAGATTATAATAAAGGATTGTCAATGGTAAAGGATATACACACTGTAGAGTACCAGATGATCGCAGAAACAGATAGCGTGTATGTTCCATCCAAACTAGGCAAAAAAGAAAAGAAAGCACCTACCTACGTGGGAGTGATTGCACAGGAACTACAGCAAATTGCCCCTGATCTGGTACATACTTACCTGGATGATGCAGGGGAAGAGACGTTGGCCATTGATTATACCGCTCTCACCTTTATTCTTATCAACGCAGTCAAAGAACAACAAGTGCTCATTGAAGAACTGCAAAAGAAAGTGCTGAAAAAGTAAAAAAGTAAAGCTTCGTCAAAATCATGCTTAAATTCCTGATGCTACCTATGAAATTCAATAAACAACATATCTGCTTTGTCAGCTTCTGCTGGCTTCTGTCCGTGTTTATTTTATCCGCACCTTTAGCTCTGGCACAAGCTTCCAAAGATATTGCTTTGCAGGCACAGGCCACCTCCCCAACGGCTATTACCCTCAGCTGGAACAACCCGGCCGGAGGTGAAACGCTGATTCTGGAACGCAAGACAGGGGAAGGTGCCTTTGAGGTACTCACCACCCCGGCAGGCTCCACCACCTACAGCGATGAGAACCTGATGCCTGATTCGCTCTATACCTACCGTATCCACCTGGAAACGCAGAATGTGTATTCTAATGAGATGGTCATATCTGCTAACACCTATATTCCGCAGGCTATCAAAACCGGGCAGGACGGGCAGGTGCTCAAACCAGTATCCCAGAGTCCTGGTGATATACTATACAGTAATCTGGCAGTAGGCACAAAATACCCTATCTTCCAGGCTCCGCCCTGTCTGGAAGGCAGCTACTGGGTGGGTGTGCAACTGGCATACAGTCTGGTTGACTGGAACGCAGATGACAACTGGACGGCTGCTTTGGAGATAGAGTTTATGCAGGGAGAACAGGTGCTCTGGACCAAAACACTGACCAACAATATGCAGGACCAGCTGTTCCAGCAAATGGTGTTTCATTATGCCCCGGTCTCCTGCGTGGATAATTACACAGTAAGAGTGAAAAGTAAGTCCACTGATACCAGCATCCCACAGGAAAAACTGACCCTGACCTTTATCCTGCACCGGGATGACCTGCCCTTTGATACAGATGTGGATGTCAACCTCAAAGTTGCCAAAGAAAACAACCAGGTAACCGCTGTTAGCTGGACGCCTGTGGATGATTTCGTCGGTCACTACGACCTGGAATGGGTGTTCATTGCCAGTCATGAGAACTTCACCGGCACGACTGCCGCACAAGCTTTTGCCTTTAAGGAAGGCTTGAGAATATCTACCGCCAAACCGTTATATACGCATCAGTTTTTTTATCCCAATGGCAAAATATGGTTCAGAATACGGGCCGTAGGCATCAATCCGCAGTACCCGGAACACCTGATCCCCGGCGCATGGCAATACGTGGACGGAGCAGACAACAACGGTATTGCCACCATCAATGCGGAAGGCAGCCTGAACTGGCAGGCCAATACCACGCTGGCAGAAGATGGCAAATATAAAAAGATACTGCAATACTACGACGGCACGCTGCGCAACCGGCAAAGCGTGACCAACATCAGCAGTGAGAACAGAATCGTGGTAGGAGAATCTTTGTATGATTTTGAAGGACGGCCTGCCGTCAATATCCTGCCGGTGCCGGTTTCCCAGACAGCCAGCGGACTTACCTACCATGATAATCTCAACCAGTTTTCCTCTACGGAGTCCAGTATTACTGCCAACACTTCTGCCAGCAAACACAAGTTCCACTATGATAACGCCTCACTTAAAAACAGCACCCTGAGTCCTGTCAGCGGAGCAGGAAAATACTACGCATCTGCCAATAATATGGACGTTCCCAACCGGGATTATATCCCGGATGCCAAAGGCTATGCTTATTCTCAGCAGTCTTATAAGCGGGATGCTACCGGGCGTATCAGCAGGCAGGCAGGCGTTGGAGAGGCTTTCCGTATGGATGTGGCTGAACCTAAAGACGATCATACCACCCGCTACTTTTATGGCACAGCCAGCCAGCAGGAGCTGCAGCGTCTTTTTGGCAACAACGTTGGCAAGGCCGCCCACTATACCAAAAACATGACGGTAGACCCCAACAACCAGGTCAGCGTCACCTACCAGGACCAGGAGGGCAGAACGGTGGCTACCGCCCTGGCAGGAGACAAACCAGACAATTTGGAAGCATTGGAAAGCTACGAGGCGTTACCCAATACAAATATCAACGTCGATATCAGCGATAAGAACTCCCCTACCAAAGCAGGCAATATCCTGCAGCACACCCTGCTCAACACAAGTCCGGGTACGCAATATAACTTTGTCTACCAGCTCAGCGCGTTAGGCTCTCAGATTGCAGGCATGGGTTGTGAATCCTGCACCTTCCAGCTGGAAATCTCACTGACCGACCCCGACGGCAATCTGGTAGATTTGTCTGACGAGGTTGGAAATGAAGCCACAACGGGCAAAAAATACGTCAAAAAAAACATCACCGCTGCCAGTTGCACTGCGGCTACGGAACAGACCATCAGCTTCAGCAAGCAACTCAATGACGTAGGCGATTACACCATACAGAAGAAACTAATCGCTACTGAAAAGACCATCCGCGACCTGAAAGAACAGCTGCGCACGACTGCCAGTGTACAGACCAAGATCACCGAACTGGAAACCCGCTATGTTATAGACAGCAGTGCCTGCGAAGTATGTACCGACGGAGAAAAAGCCGATGCAGCGATAGCACAGGCCATTACAGAAGTAAGCGAACAGGATTGTGCTAACATTATGAAGCAAATTGAACTCGATATCCGTGCCAAGCGAAGAGTAGACCGTGAAGCAAATGTACCCAATACACCTGAAGAGGATGCTCCCCTGTCGCAAACTGAACTGGATGCTCATCTTTTATACTGTAAGTATGAACTTTGCCAGGACAACAAATCAGGAAAAGAATTTGAAAGGAAAATTACCAGGATTGGGAATTGGAGTGCAGCCATCAGTTCCGGTCTGATCACAGATGAATCAGGAAACGTAGACATCGCCTCCAAAGACCCTTTCTTTATAGATCAAAAGCATTCGGAATATAAAGCCGGTATTCATACAAAACTTGCCAATGTAGTAATAGGTGCCGTAGCTTTTGATAGCGATGGAGATAAAGAAACAGATGGCACCAATACACTGAGTGGTTCCTTATATGATGTGACTAACCCAGACAATACCGCCTTTTATCTGGATGAAAATGGTAATTTTGATGTGAATGGGATGCATATCCTCTATTGGGATCTCATAAAAAAATACCGGGAAGGGGGGATTGTAGAAGCTGATTATCAAGAGCAACTCAATACTTTACATTGGAGCCATTTCAAAAGCTTTTATCTGGAAGCCAAGCGGCAGGTAAACCTGGAGATTGCTATAGCGAAAGGATGTTCAACAGCTATTGAAGAACTTCAAATCAAAGAAGGTATCCCTACGGAAAAAGAAGCTCTGAAAGCCTGGGGCGAAAGCAAAGGTATAACAGGTCCCATATCTGAAACGGAACTGGATATGAAAGTAAACAGCTTCATCGACATTTGCGATATTACGCTGGACGAGCAGCAAAAGAGTATCATTAGGACTAATCTTCAAGCTTATTTCAATGCTCGTCCAGATAACTTCTTTAGGCTTATTTTACAGGAAGATTTAGTTACTCCCAAAGATAAAAATCTGGCGGCTATTGATAATGTACTTAAAAACCATAGTTGTGGAATCAGTCCATTTGCTGTAGAAAATCCGATGGAGTGTTTGGAGAGCGAGGTGGTGGTGTTAGAGAATGATATTAGTTATGCTATATCTAATCCCTCAATGGCTCAAGCAAGTATAAACTCAGATTCCAATCCGGGGAAAGAAACTGGCTTGAAATTGCAGAGAGCAAAGAACAGCAATAAAAGTCAACCTAGGTCTGTATATTCTCAAATTTTGGACAGTATATTTAAAAGTAATCCAGGGGCTTCTTGGGCAGACTTAAAAGAGCAATACAAGCTTTATTATCGTGAAAACATAATGAATTTAGGAAAAGACGTTCAAAAGGCTGACACACTTCTTAGTCCCTTACAATTAAGTAGTCCATCAGTTATGCAGACTACTTCATCTCAAGGACAAGTTCCTGATGCTATTGAGCAAGCCGCTTTGGAAGCACTATACAATAGCACTAATGGAAATAATTGGAACCGCAAAAAGAATTGGTTAAGTTGTGATCCATGTACAAGTTATCAACTAGGTAACTGGGCGGGAGTAATTGTGATAGATGGAGATGTTCAGCAAATTCTGTTAAGTTATAACAATCTTTCAGGAACGCTGCCTCCAGAACTCGCAAATCTAGCAAAATTAGGAGAAATAAATTTTTACCACAATGAAATTGGAGGAAATATTCCTCCAGAATGGGTGAATTTACATAACTTAACAGAGTTAATATTGAGTGAAAATAACCTGTTTGGTAATATTCCCGCTGAGCTTGGGCTTTTTGATAAGTTAGATGGTATTTACATTGATAATAATAGGTTTTATGGAAATATACCGAGTGAGATTTTTAACAACAAAATAACACAACTTGAATTAAGTTATAATGATCTTACAGGAGAAGTTCCTATAACTTTGAGCAATGCAATTAGCCTCCAGACTTTATCTTTAGACCACAATTTACTTATAGGTAATATCCCTACCTTAGAGAATTTACTTGATCTTGGAGGCTTAGACTTAAGTTATAATAATTTCACAGGTACAATAAATTTTAATATGCAAGAAGATTTCTATTGGCTAGACCTAAGTCATAATCATTTTAACGGAACTATTTCTTTACTCACTAGCTATGATTTTGTAGATTTAAGTTATAACCAATTAGAAGATTTTATAATTACAGCTTCTAGTATAGATGATGGTGGTAATTATTGGTTAGATATTAGTCATAATAATTTAAGCGGGAATATTGCGAATAATTCATGGGATTTAACCGATCTATGGTTTTTAAATTTGAGTTACAATCATTTGTCAGGAAATATACCTACATCTCTTAATGAAATTGGATTAACTACATTACTCTTAAATAATAATAATTTTGAAGGCAGTTTGCCGACATTTACAAATTTATATCCTTATTCTGGCTCACCAACTGATGGGGCACCATTTTTAGAAGCAAGGTTTCGTATTGATAGTAACCAATTTGTTTTTGATGATATAGAGCCTTTGTTTACTGATGTAAACCAGTCTGTTATTCCTTCAGAATTCTTTAACTATGCTCCTCAAGATACTGTTGGTGTAGAAAAAACACTTACTGTTTACGAAGGACAAACGCTAAATATTTCTTATCCATCGACAGCTACACAGAATAAATATCAATGGCAAAAACAAGTAGCAGGTAACTGGCAAGATATTTCTGGTGCTACGCAAAGGGAATACAAAGTAACAAATACCACACAGCAATCCGACGGTAAATATCGTTGTATAATTACAAACAATTGGGCAACAGAACTTACACTTTATACGCGTACAATTACTGTAGATGTAGTACCCTTAGGTGAAAATGATTTTATAATATGTAAGCAATACAAACAAGACAACCCAACTTTAGCCAACTTCCGCTTTGACATCAACTGGGATGATAGGTTAGAGCAGTGCCTGGGCGCAAGGCAGGCAGAAACAGACCATCTGCTGCGTGTAGCAACGGATAAACTGCTGGAAGAAGAAGTCACCCAACTGCTGCGCACGGGTAATACCAGTTGCCTGAGCAAGGCCACTGAGAGCATGACCTACACCTATGCACCCAAAGAGTACCACTACACCCTCTACTACTACGACCAGGCAGGCAACCTGGTGCAGACGGTGCCACCCAAAGGTGTGAAGCCCCTTACCCAAGCACAGATCAGCAGCAATGCCGATCCTGCTCATACGCTGCTGACCCGTTATGCGTATAACTCTTTGAACCAACTCACCGCCCAGCAAACCCCGGATGCAGGCAAAAGCCAGTTCTGGTATGACAGCCAAGGGCAACTACGCCTGTCGCAGAATGCGCAGCAACAGGCAGACAACCACTATTCCTACACCAGATACGATGCATTGGGCAGAGTAACAGAAGTAGGAGAGATGAACAGCACTGAGCCAGTAGCCAGCCTGCAAGCCCTGCTGGATGATTCGGCCTTTCCTGATAACAGCTACGGCCTGCATGACATTACCACCACGCACTATGATGAACCAGCAGCAGCGATGATGCCCATCTTTGCCCAGCAGCACCTGCGCAGCCGCGTGTCCTGGGTGGAAGTCAAAGAAGACCCGCAGGATGTACAGGCAGTGCCGGTACGCACCTACTACAGCTATGATGCCCACGGCAACGTGAAGGCATTGCTACAGCAGTTGCCCGGCATGTCGGCCAAACGCACCGATTATGTCTATGATTTAGTCTCCGGCAACGTGAACATGGTCATCTACCAGTATGGAGCCTCAGATCAGCTGATGCAAAAGTACCGCTATGATGCAGACAACCGCCTACAGCAAGTACACACTTCTACCGATGGTTATGTATGGAACCAGGAGGCAATGTACAAATACTACGCGCATGGCCCTCTTGCCAGGATAGAGTTAGGCAAGCACCGTGTACAAGGTTTGGATTATTATTATACGCTGCAAGGCTGGCTGAAAGGGGTGAATGGCACCAATGATGCCAACGACCCGGGTCAAGATGGCATGGGTATCTCACGGGTAGGCAAAGATGCCTTTGCCTTTGCTTTGGGTTACTTTGAGGGAGACTACCAGGGCATAGGAGCTACACCCACCACTAACCAGCTATGGACACGTCTGGATGATCAGCAGGCAGATTACAAAGGCTTGTATAATGGCAACATTGCCTGGATGCAGACAGACCTGCCAGGGCTTCAAGACAAACCCGAGCAAGCCATGCTCTACAGATATGACCAGCTCAACCGCTTGGTACTGGCCCAGGGCCTGAACCAGTTTGATGCTGCCACCGGCTTTGCTGCCCGAAGTGGTTCAACAGGCCCGTATGATGCAGCGTATAGTTATGACCCTAACGGTAACCTGCTGTCGCTGGACAGACACAAACAGGATGGCAGTCTGCTGGATGAGTTTGACTATAGCTACACGCCAAACACCAACAGGCTTGCCAGCGTAGAGGATGCATCTGTAGAGACGATCACCTATGATGAGAAGGTATACAGCAGTGGAGCGATTCGTCATGATGGCAAAGTATACCGCAGCATCACTGTGAAAGACAATGCCACCGCAGAAGCAGGACAACCAGCACAGTTGCTACAAGCCAATGAAAGCATCACCCTACAACCCAGCTTCCATGCCAAAGCAGGCTCAGGCTTTCATGCCAAGTGGACAACAGCATCCAATACCGGAGAAGAACTCAGTGAGTTTGCTTACGAATATGATGCCATTGGCAACTTAACCCATGATAGAGGAGAAGGCACCAATATCACCTGGACACCCTACGGCAAAGTCAGGACAGTAAGCAAAGGCGATGGTACAGCAGTAAGCTATCAATATGATGCAGCAGGTAACCGTATCAGCAAGCGTGTGACCAGTAACAACCAGACCAAGACCACGCATTACGTGCGAGATGCCTCTGGCAATGTGCTCTCCATCTACCAGGATGAAGCCTTGCAGGAGCAGCCCATCTATGGCAGTAGCCGGTTAGGCATGTACCGACCAAAAGACAGCAAAGCAGACGGCAGCCTGTCATTGGGTCAGCGGAATTATGAATTATCAAATCATTTAGGCAACGTGCTCTCCGTCATCACCGATGAGGTCAAGATCAATGTGGATGGCCTGCATGAGCCTGTGATACTACAGCAGCAGGATTATCGACCTTTTGGTTTAGCGATGGAAGGAAGAAGCTGGCAATCAGAGGATTATAGTTACAGACATGGGTTTAATGGTAAGGAAAAGGATACAGACTTTCAGAATAATTATGATTATGGCTTTAGAATTTATAATCCGAGCATTGGGAAGTTTTTGAGTGTTGATCCTTTGATAAAAAAATATCCGGAGCTATCAGCTTATCAGTTTGCTTCAAATACACCAATACAAGCAATAGACCAAGATGGCTTAGAAGCCTTTATAGTGCATGGAACACAGCAAACTCAAACAGGTGTTAATTTTACTTCAGAAGCAGTAAGTCAATTTAAGCGAATAGGAGGAAACACTGTGTCAGATGATAAGTTCCGTTGGAATGCTCCTATCTACAATAATAGCAAGATGAGAAAAGTTGCTGCTGAACAACTTGTAACTCATATCGTAGAAACGCGAGCAAAGATGATGGTAAATGGTGAAATAACGGAAAATGAATCTATAACATTAGTCGGATATAGCCATGGTGGAAATGTTTCAGTACTAGCAGCCCAAATGTTAAATGATAAGTTTGGAATAAAGGTAAATATAGTAACTGTTGGAACACCTGCTAAAAATTCAGTCTTTGATACAGATGCAGACAATTGGCTTTTTGGTAACTCAGAAGACCCACAAGGAAACCCTGGTATAAATTCTCATTATCATATCAGACATGTAAATGATATGGTTTGGAAAATAGCAGATGCCGCAGGGGATAAATCTGACCCATATTATTCCAATGAACCTACTACCACCAATTGGGATATAACAAATATAGGAATTAAGCTTACCGGTCCAATCGAATCGCATACCGATTTACCATCACATCCTAAGCTTAAAACTGCTTTAAAGCAATTACCTAAAATGCCTGCTGCTCCTGCTGCTGGAAAATTGGAGGAAAAGAAATGAAAAGAGTATATAAAATAATTTTAGCGATTGTTATAATCATTGCGATTGCCCTTTCTGGTAAGCACTATTTTGAACGTCATCTACTTCAACAGGAGTATATGCAAGTCCTAAAGCAAAAAGAAGATGAATATATTAACTCATTTTACCAATCAAGCTTTAGTGGTGTTGTTACTTACATCAAAGAGTATGAAAAAAATCCGAACAAATATGTTATTGGAATAAGGGACTCTGCTAAAAACGAAAGAACAATCGGTAAAGTCGAAATCACTAATTTTAGTAACGTTATGGAAGGGGATACGATTAGAAAAAAGCCCAATTCCTTTGAATTAGAAATAAGTGGTCAGAACGGAAATATATCATCGTTGGTAAAATATAAGTGATTGGTAGAAATGCAACTAATAATAATTTAAGTTATGGATTATGCTACTAATAATTGTTTTTGATTTGGTAAAAAAACAGCGGGCTTATTATCATAAAAACAATATGCAATAAGCGCAGACATCATATGAGCCATTGCATAGAAGAGGCTTATATGTCTGGTATACTCCAAATCAAACACACTGGCCGCCAAGGCCAAAATACCATTGACAGATTCGATAACAGTTCCTTTGCGAAGCTTGGTTTTATGAGCTAAGGTCATCAATTATTTACAATGAAAAAGTATACAATAGTAGCCCAATCCAGCACAATGGTTATGTCTACCGCAGCATTATTGCAAAAGACAATGCTACGGCTGAGGCAGGCCAAACGGCACAGTTGCTGCAAGCCAATGAAAGCATCACCCTGCAACCCAGCTTCCATGCCAAAGCAGGCTCAGGCTTTCATGCCAAGTGGACAACGGCATCCAATACCGGAGAAGAGATAAGTGAGTTTGCTTACGAATATGATGCCATTGGCAACTTAACCCATGATAGAGGAGAAGGCACCAATATCACCTGGACACCCTACGGCAAAGTCAGGACAGTAAGCAAAGGCGATGGTACAGCAGTAAGCTATCAATATGATGCAGCAGGCAACCGTATCAGCAAGCGTGTGACCAGTAACAACCAGACCAAGACCACGCATTACGTGCGAGATGCCTCTGGCAATGTGCTCTCCATCTACCAGGATGAAGCCTTGCAGGAGCAGCCCATCTATGGCAGCAGCCGATTAGGCATGTACCGCCCGACAGCAAGCAAAGCAGACGGCAGCCTGTTGCTAGGCCAGCGGAACTACGAATTATCCAATCATCTCGGCAACGTGCTCTCTGTGATCACAGATGAGGTAAAGATCAATACTGATGGCTTGCATGAGCCTGTGATATTGCAAACCCAAGACTACAGACCCTTTGGTTTAGCGATGGAAGGAAGAAGCTGGCAATCAGATAGTTACAGTTACAGGTTCAGCTTCAATGGCAAAGAAAAAGTTGACGAAGTAAGCGGAAAAGAAAACACCGTTGACATGGGAGACAGATGGCTTGATACACGGTTAGGAAGAACTCCAAAACCTGATGCTAAAGCTTCTAAATATCCTGCATTAAGTCCATATTCCTATGCAGCCAATAATCCAATTTTCTTTGTTGACCCTGATGGAAAAGTTATAAAGGTTCATTACGTTGAAAATGGCGTAAGTAAATACTACACATATACACCTGGTATTAAACCAACTACGAGCAATACCTTTGTTCAGCAGGTACATGAAGCCGTGATAGAAGTTATGAAAAACGATGCTAATAAAACGTTTCAGAATTTATCGGTTTCTAAAGAGACTATTACATTCAATGAAATAAAGACAAATGATGATGCAACAAATTTTTCATTCAATGCAGCGGGTACGAAAGTTGAAAATGTTTCAATAAATTGGAATCCAACTGTAGGACTAAAAACAAGAAATGGCGAAGCATTTGCGCCAGCAACAGCGTTACTACATGAAGCTGGTCATGGAGAGAGATTAATAAACACTGATACGGAAACCGAAATTGATGCATTAAAGAACGATGCAGCTCCTAACGGTACAAACTATGATAATAATGAAGAAAAAAGAGTAGTTGATAATATTGAAACTCCATATATAAATATAACCAATAAAAATCAACCATTTAATATTATGGTAACGCCACAGCAACAAGGTACACGAACTAATCATAGAGGAACACCATATAACACAACAGGTGCAAATTCAATTACTCCAGCAGATGGTACAACTATTGCCGGTCAAAGTCAACCTTTGGAAACTACGAAAAAAATGATTGTTCCTACTGATAATACAAGAGTTGCCAAACCAATACTACTAATCAAATAATGAAAAAAATGGAAGCCGTTTACATATTGTGTTCGTTTTTACTTTTTAGCTGTATGGGCACAAAATCGGAAAGTAATATACAGAATGAAGCATTAGTCTTTTTGAATAAAAAGGAATACAAGTGTTCTGCAAACAAATCAGACATACCCAATATTGTTATAGATAGCATCAGCAGCCTAAATAAGGAGGTGTTTAAAATAGGAGATAGTAATGATACAAAAAAAATCAGCTTTTCAGATATGCGTTTATTAACTGAGGACGGAAAAGATGTATACGAGTATAAAAGAAAATTACATTTTGTTCTTGTAAGCGATACAGCTTGTTTACTTGTTTATACTGAAGGAGGTGTTGGAACTCATGATGTAGTTGATTACCTGAAATATAAAGGAGAGTATAAGCATGTGAGATATACAACCACTGATGTTTTAAGTGATACGGTTAAACTTGGGATATTTTTACGCAATAATCCAACGCCTGTAAAGTAGAAATCAAATAGGAAATAGAAGTTAAATACGCTAGACATAGGTTGACGGGGTGACGGAGAGTGGGGACGTAAAGGTAGGGAGTTTTTTCATATTTCTCATAAAATCCTCTCAGGCGCGTTTAGCAATAGCGTAATGCGTCCGTCTCATTTTGTTACTGTTATGATACAACAGCATGCAAGCCTTGTTACACGTACCACAGCTACCGACCCGCAGGATGCCCAGGCAGTGCCTGTACGCACTTATTACAGCTATGATGCCCACGGCAACGTGAAAGCCCTGCTACAGCAGTTGCCTGGCATGTCGGCCAAACGCACCGATTATGTCTATGATTTAGTCTCCGGCAACGTGAACATGGTCATCTACCAGTATGGGGCTAGTGATCAATTCATGCAAAAGTACAGCTATGATGCAGACAATCGTTTGAAAGAAGTAAAAACTTCTACCGATGGTTATGTATGGAACCAGGAGGCAATGTACAAATACTACGCACATGGTCCGCTGTCCAGGATAGAGTTAGGCAAGCACCGTGTACAGGGACTGGATTACTACTACACGCTACAAGGCTGGCTGAAAGGAGTGAATGGCAGCACGGAGGGCAACGACCCCGGCCATGATGGCATGGGTATCTCACGGGTTAGCAAAGATGCCTTTGCCTTTGCTTTAGGTTACTTTGATGGAGACTACCAGGGTATTGCAGCTACGCCGACCACTAACCAGCTATGGACAAGACTTAATGAGCAGCAGACCAACTATCAAGGACTATACAATGGCAACATTGCCTGGATGCAGACAGACCTGCCCGGCCTTCAAGACAAACCGGAGCAAGCCATGCTCCACAGATATGACCAACTCAACCGGTTGGTGCTTGCCCGTGGCCTGAACCAGTATGATGCTGCCAGTGGCTTTGCTGCCCGCAGTGGAAGCACAGGCCCTTATGATGCGTCATACACCTATGACCCTAACGGCAATCTGCTCACCCTTGACAGACACAAGCAGGATGGCAGTCTGCTGGATCAGTTTGCCTATAGCTACACAGCAAACACCAACAGACTTGCCAGCCTCACAGATGCAGCCGTAGAGATGATCACCTATGATGAGAAGATATACGATAACGGAGCTATCCGGCATGATGGCAAGGTCTACCGCAGCATCATTGTCAAAGACAATGCCAGTACCAATATAAATCACAGCGGCAAAAACTATCATTTATTGCACAAAGCTAACGATGTAAGAAACAGATAAAATTGTAGCATAAAATCGTACTTGGAAAACCTATTTTTGGCAGCTCCTATATACCCATAAAAACCAGTTTGACACTTACCCTTACTGCTATGAAACAAAAGCTACTTACCCTGATGTCTGCCCTTTGTATCTGCACGTTGTGCTACGGACAAAAGACAGTGAACCTGCCACTGGACAAAGGAGCGCAAGCCCTGGACTACCTGGATTTGCGTGAGCATGGTTTTATCCTCAAAACCGGTAAAGAAAAGAACTATTCTAAAAACCTGGACTGGCAACTGCATTACTATACCCCGGCCCTGGAGCTGGTATGGAGCGTACCGGTAGAGACCACCCAGATCAACAAAGTGCAGGGCCAGCACATGTTGGCCACTCCCAACGGAGATTATGTCTACCACATTGAAAACCGGCTCTATGCCCTTGGTGCGGCAGACATGTTTCTCACCCAGGTCAGCAGGCAGGGAAAGACTAAAACCCATGAGCTTGCGCGCAAAGAAATGGAAGGCAAGACCCTGTTTCGTTTCTGCGACAAGCAGTATCTCACCTTCATCAACCTGCAGGAAGATGCCACCAAAGATGGCAGCGATCTGCTACTTGTCTACAAGATGAGCCATCAGGATTTTTCCCTGCAAAAGACTGTTACCCAGCTACCACTACTGAATAAGTCATTTACGGCCTGGGAGTATGTCGCCCACAACGACAAGCATCTCTGGATGGCAGGCAAGGCTTTGTCAGATAAAGAAGAAAACATGCAATGCCAGCTTGTTGCCCTGGACGCTCAGGGAAAGATAACGCAGAAAACAACGCTGAACCACCAGGTAGATGGGCTGCATATGAGACAGAGTGTCAACCACCACTACATCCCCGGAGCAGAAGGCTTTTCTGATGGAGGTGTCAGTGCAGGACCCACTACTTCCATGTATGGCGCGTCCAGAACTTCTTATCACCTGGACAGGAATGCTTTCGCCGGGTTATTGATGGATGAGAAGAATAACACAGTCTATGTGTATGGCTTGTATGGCAACAACAAAGGCATAGGTACCGGATACGTAGATGGCTACTATATCATAGCCTATGATTTGCAGGGCAACAAGCGATGGCAGCAGGTCAGTGAAGAAAACGATCCGCTGGTGCAGGACAGCAAGTACAGAAAGCATATGACGCCCTACAGCAGAAACACGATGGCCTATGTGACACGAGACCACCACGTTCGTCTACAGCTTGGTACTGTAGACGCTATTTATACACAGGAATTTGCTAAAGACGGCAAAAAGGTAGTATCCTATCGCCATGACTTTGAGAAAGGAGTAGGGTACAACACCTTTTTCAAGTGTTTTGATCCCAAAGGCCCGGCAGACCAGTATTACCGCCAGCACTTCTCCAAAAAGAATACCTACTACGGTATCAACTCTACTAAGGGCAGTATCCTGATAGAAGATGACAACAAAAGTAGCATCAGCCTGGTGCAGTGGGAATAAAAGATACACCCTGCACATGCCTCATCCCAGGTCAGTGGCAAAGCCTTGAATATATCATCCATGCTGGCCTGGAACACTCAGCAAAAATTGCTAGTGCGTTTATCATCATGTTCTACTAGCAAAACATAAAAGTACAATAATTAAAGTTATGATAAGCTATTAGTATAATCCATAGTCTAAAACTTTTAAATAACGGAGTTTATATTTATTCCCTACTCAGCCGCCAACCGGCTTTCTTAGCTTCCTCTTCCGTGCAAAACCACTGCTCTCCTTTATCAGTACTAATCTTGGTCTGTGAATAATACTTACCACCTGATACATGGTACATCTTCTCTCCATTACGGCTGATATTGCCTTTAATCTCACAACCAGAAACAGATTTACTTTGCCCAGCTGTCACCGACTTTGCCTTCTTTCTTTTCCTGTAATCCTCAGGATTATCAAACTTACTTTTCCAGATACCTACATCAGCTGCCCTTGCATTGGCTTCTTCTGTTACAAAGTCTGTACTATACTTCCGGTAAGCTACCGCCCAACCGTTTTCTACCAGCCATGCATTGATATTGGTTTTACCTACAAAACATTCGCAGACTAGCCGTCCGTAATAGTCTTTATCTTTCTGTTCACACCGTACATTGCGTTTGTTGATCATATCAGACAATTGCAATGCTGCTTGTTGGCTACATCGCCAAACCTTGCCATCCAGTGTGCAGGTTTGTGAACTCTCGGGAGCGTCTATGCCATGCAACCGGATACGCTGACCTTTGATCTCTATAGTGTCGCCATCAATGACGGTGGCCTGACCCTCAATGGTTTTACCTAGGGGAATGAGAAGTAAATAAAGGAAAAGTAACGGCTTGTGTATCATACTACAATTTCAATATAAACCTGCGAAGTCAATTATCATGCAAAAAGTCTTTTCTGGCTTATGATATTAAATACTAAACTTCACTGGAATATATATTTGCAATGTATACATATATTTTAGATATTGCATCGTATACATTATACACTCCATATACATTGTAATATGCATATTATAGCAGTAGCTAATAACAAAGGGGGCGTAGGTAAGACTACATCTTCTGTCAATATTGCCGCAGGCTTGGCTATTCACGACAGAAAAGTTTTGCTAATAGACCTAGATCCACAGGCTAACACCAGTCAGCACCTGGGGATTACACAACCAGAAAGCACCATATCAGATGTGATAAAGGGCAATAAGCAGTTAGGTCGGTCCATAGTAGCCATCAACCCTTTCTTTGACCTGGTAGCCTCTGAAAAGTCGCTCAACAATACTTCTCGCATGCTGGATACTGAACCGGGCAGAGAACTCAAACTCAAAAACCTGCTTAAGAATGTAAAAGGAAAATATGATTACATTCTCATTGATTGTATGCCGGCACTCAATGTACTTACACATAACGCCCTTACAGCTGCCGATCAGGTCTACATTCCGGTACAGGCACAATACCTGGCTTTGCATGGACTAAGCACATTGACTGAAGAGATAGAGACTATCAAGGAGAGTCTGAACAAAAAGCTTAAAGTTGGGGGTGTGATCATTACGCAATATGATTCAAGGACGATTCTCAATCGTGATATTATGCAGAGTATCGTAGATACCTATGGAGATATTGTTTTTAAGACTTTTATCAGGCAGAATATTGCACTTGCCGAAGCTCCTACAGCTGGTCAGGATATTTATCAGTATGCCCCGGAAAGCAACGGCGCAAAAGATTACAGTAGTTTAGTTAAAGAAATTTTAAACAGAGCATAAATCATGGCGAAGAAATCTTTTACAAACCAGAGCAAAGGTGTCATAGAGAAAAAAGAAGAAGGTCAGGAACGTCCTGCAAGAGGCAGTAAACCACAACGAACCACATTATATGTCCTGCCTGATAAATACGAAAAGATAAAAGATATTGCTTACTGGGATCGCCTGACAGTCACAGAATTGACAGATCAGGCTTTCACGATACTGATCGAGAAATATGAAAAAGAAAACGGACCCGTGAAAATGCGTCCGGAAGGAAAGTGATACTTTGTAATACATGTTTACTTTGATTACTATTAATACTTATACATATATGTAAGTGTTGTGTACACGAAAAATAACTATAACTCTAAACTCAACACTTGCTTAAACAAAATTTCCCAGATTATCCTATATTTTAGGTCTATGCTTTTTCTGAGCAACAGTACGCAACGACTGAGCAATCTTTGCCAAGTCTTTATTTGTTTCATAGGTGCCGTTAGGTCCGGTAACCATACGGGTATTTGTTTCAGTAGGCACCTCTGTTGCATTTCTTTGCTGATCCTTCTCTTGTGTGTCATCTTCTTTTAGATCTTGCGTTGCCCATTGTTCTATGAGTTGCACAAATTCCGCAGAACTTCTGCCAAACCGCATTGTAAGCATCGTATGCGAGTACTGTTCTCCAAGTTCATGTCCATTGACAAACCGACTTCCCTGCGTTTGAAAAGCTACACCGGTAACCTTACCTGAAGTGGGATTTCTGGCCAAGCGAAGGGTAATATTTTCATCCTTCAACCTTACGCCAAACGCCTTCCATACAGCTTCCTGAGAAGCAGCATTAGCACTCAAAATAATAGAAACGTTTTTCACAATGCTATCAATACTATCCCGCAGAGCCTGTCGCTTCAACCCGTCAAAGCGAACACCTGTCTTCTGACCAGGCGAAGGTATTCCCAATCGCTTCTCAATCCCTGCACGGCTATATTCTCGTCCTAAGTCTGATCCCTTGAAGCTCACTCCTGATCTCTTATTCGTAAAACTAACCCCTCGTCCCAAATACATAGTAATATTCTTCCTACGGAGTGCAATACTTAACTCGCTCATCGTTTGGCAACCAGGAACAACTGCATCCAAAATTTTCTTCAACTTCTCTGCCTGCTGATTATCCCGGTTATGCCGGGCATCTAATTTTTGTAGGTGATTCTCTGTCAATCGCAGCTTGTATTTGTTTTCCATCACCCGACACCATTGCTGGATCTTTTCATAGTTTTTCTGATCGGACGCAGTATTTTTCCCCATAGCATCAATCCGGTTGGCAACGATATGAAAATGATCGTTAGTCCGGTCTCGGTGCCTGAACACCAGGTACTGGTTATCTTTAAAACCGAAGGCTTGTGCAAACTCTCTAGCAAGGGTAACCATCATCTCGTTAGAGACTTTCTCCTCCGGATGAAAATTAAGCGTTTGGTGCCAGATAAATTTTGTTGTTTTTGAATTTGTGTCTGCTACCCTTTGATACTGTGAAGCTATATTGTTTATGTCTAGGTGTCCGTTGGATAGTCTTGATTCATAAAGTTGATTAGAATATAAAAGCTCCCCGCGTATTATATCAGTAAGTCTGCCATTCTCATCTTTGGCGTAGTAACAATACTTGATCAGTGCTGCTGCTCCGCTACCCAGTTTCAACTTTCCAATCATGTCATCTTAAGATAGGTGTAATGAGAATGTAATATTTGCTCTGCCTTTTGCAGCCACTGCTCAAGAGACTTCAGATCAGCTTTGTTAAACTCTTTCTCTTGAAGAACATCTTTGAAAGCGGAAATCCCTTCAATCAACTCGAGCAGCTGCCCTAAGTGATCGGCACGATCCAAAGCCAGAAAGACACTCCGCTCAAAGCGTTCGATAGCTATTCGCAAAGAATTGCTGCTACCTAGTAATTGCTCTTTCTCCTGTGGATTGAAATCTTTGTCTTTCAAAGAAAGATACTGATGCAAAGAAGCCAGCCTTTTAAAAGCTGTCAAAGTATCTAACAATTCAGCAGATACCAAACGTGCTTTAGGAATACGCAGTGTCCCACCAAAAAGTCCATGCCGGAAAAGTTCTGCTTCAGTCTTCCCAGTCTTCTCCATCATCTCTTGCAGCACTTTCATTTCTCCTTCTGATAAAAAAACGGTGAATTTGTGTTTGCGCACTTGTTCGGCTTTTTTCTTAGGCCGACCGCCTTTAGACTTTGTTTTTTCAGATGCTGTTTCCATACATTGATTAACTCAGGTAACTATGAGACAAAGGCGAATAGCATCCGCTTTTAGCGGCCATGAAATCCATCTTGTAGTAGATGGAGCAAATGAAATAGTTTTACTAACAGTAAAACATAGCTTGCTATTCTAAATTACACAATATGCTTCAAAGGAAAGCATTTTTCTTGTGTTTTCAACTCTTTTTGCTGATTTATCTTTAACTGATATTAATGATTTCCATAATTTGTCCACTATTTATCCATTACCATGTAGTGTATTAATTTACTTTCCACTATCTTTCCATTATTTTTCCATAACTCACAGCAATGGTCATTACTAAAGAGGAAGTGCATAATGCTTTTAAACTTCATAAGCGAAAACGTAATCGGCTACTCTATGAGCATTATTATGAACTTTTTCAAAAAGACCTAACGGCCGATTACCTGTCTCAGAAAATAACAGAAGATCTTGATTTTCCCATCTCTTCCAGTATCATCTATAAGATTCGCCATAGAATTCAAAAAAAAGAGAAGATAAGTCCGGTTACAACCGGCAGTAGTTCGCATACTGAATCTATTGACAATGATCATGCTTTTCCAGAGGGAAAAAAAAGCCAGCAACAAATACATACTGACACTTATCATTTCAAAAATACAGATGACTACCCAGATCAGGATGCATTAGACAAAGCTTTTGAAGACTTATAAAATATTGAATCTGGTGTAGTTGAAAATGATCATTAAATATTGTAGTATTACTACAACTTTAAATAATGTTTGTTCAATCAACTTCATCTGTACAATGAAAAAACTCATCTTCGTAACTCAATCTAAGGGAGGGGCAGGTAAGTCAGTACTGGCTTTTCTACTGGCTGAAAAATACCCGGAAGCAGTTATCTTCGACATGGACGATGCAACCAAAACTACCAGCTTGCAGTTGGCCTATCGTCAGCCCCGGCAAATCACCTTTTTGAATTCCAATAAGGTCATTGACAGAGGGCTATTTAACAAGTTTCTGGAAAAAACTGCTCAGGCAAAAAATAACTTGTTTATTGCTGATCTGGGAGCTTCTATCTCAGAGCAATTACCTTATTACTTGCAGGATGTCATCAACTTTCTGCCCGCTGTTTTAAAGGAACTAGAAATTGAGGTAGCATTTTATGCCGTTGTGGGTGGGGCTAACATTTTCAAGCAGACAATGGACTATGTGACTGCTTTGCTTGGTGCTATAGACAACCAAATAAAGATCATAATCTTTAAAAATGAATACTATGAGTTTAGCGATGATCAGAGCAAAACCCTGAGCAAATTTGCAGCAAATCATCAGCTGGAGCTTGTTGATTTCAACATCAGCAGGGATAAAAATGAAAGTACACAGAACAGGATCAGAGAAGTACTTAAATCAGGAGAAGGCATAGAGAAAGCAACAATTTTCTCTAAAATGTATTTTAAGAACGCCATCGACAACATAGCCCTCTGAAATGTATGGAAGATGTATCTGCAACTTCAGCAACATCACAGACCCAGATAACTGGACCAGTGCTCTCAGAACAACAGAAGAGGGATTTCTGTGCAGAGTTGCTCCACAGATACGGATTGCAGCTGAACCTGAATAATGAACTACTCCCTATGCTTTACTTAGCTTATCAGGCAGCAGTAATCAGTCAGACAACCAGCCAGCAAACCAGCGAAAATCTTGCACATATACTGCGTGAACTAGATCGCAAGGTAGCACGGGAGTCAAATCAGGCTAAGGCTTCCATTCATATAAAAGGTACCAGGCAAGCATTTTGGCTGGGGTTCGGCAGCATTGGTTTTCCATTGATGGCCGTGGCAATTTTGGGAATAGTTGCCTGGTTCGCTTATCAGTATAGGATGACTGTACAGGAAAAAAGTGACTATATTGAGTATCTGGTAGAACATGCAACGATGCAGGAACAAGCAGTCAATGATACTACTTCAGTGATATTTATCAAACTATATCCTTCTGCTGGCTTTCAGAATGCGCGTGCAGGAAGCAACTACGTATACAATTCACAGGACCAATGTGTGCAGATTCCGCTTTATTTCAAGAGGAGGGAGTAATACTATTGGGCACTTTGAATGAAAGCATTAAATACTTCTTCAGTGTCAGCATTTTGATCAAAAAACAACTGCTTCTTATAATGCGCTTTAGATAAAGTGTGCTCATTGTACAGTGCACTAAGTTTTTTCATTTGATCATCACTGAAGTTCCAATATTGTTGCACTTTTCCCCAGTATCCATTCACCGACACAGAAGAAGTATCCGGCATGGCCAGCTCTATTTGAATAGCCATTTTCTCAAACCAGCGTTCTTTAAGAGCTTTAACAATATAGCCTGGCTTACTGCGGATAGTTTTGTCCATCTGAGCATGTTTAAGTACTTTCTCCACGTCCTGCTCAGTGTATACTCCCTTGTTTACTTGTTCTCTAATTTGAATAATTGTAGTATATTTTACGCGGAATCGTTGAAGCTGGCTTTCAAAAGGGTAGGGGCATTCGTTGATAATGTTCCTGATAATTTCGGTATCACTCTGGAAATGAAAAATAAGTGCGCATATTTTACGGCCTTTCTTTTTAGCTTCAAACGTGAAATTACACCAGGTACCTTCAAACTCCTGTTGGATAGGATCTATGATATACCGTCTAAAATTGTCCCACCGGCCCTCATATACCCCTGGGCAACCCAATGATACCTTAAGCTCCTCCAAGCTGATTTCAAAGCTGGAACCTTTCCAGCTATGACTAATGATCAGCCAGTACATATGAATGGAGGCTTTATGGTTTAAGCTTCTCACTGTACGGGCATCTCCAAGGTAAAACTGTTGATAATGAACCAGAAGCTTTTTAAAGGTAGTTCCTAAGACCACCTTTATGTTGCTGCCCTGATAGATAATGCGATCAAAAGGTGAAATAGAACCGGCATTACGCTCTCCTGTGATCTCATACATCTTCTGTTTATCTACTTTGAATACAAAGCTTTGCATCCGGCTGGCAATCCGCTCAATTTCCTGGGCAATAATTTTTTGAACGTTGCGCTTATCGCTGGTTTTAGAGATCAACCCATACTCAATAGTATATTGATACCTATCCGGCTCATGTCGATGATTAAAAGATAGTACTTCATGAAAAAGTTTTAACCCTTTGATATCCATTTCTGTGTCAGAATGGGCAATCAGAGCAGGCTTGAAGATTGAAAACTCTTCAGCAATGAGTTTGCGGTTTACTTCAGGAACAGCGGTCATACTGTAATTTGAACCCATAATCGTACAATTGCAAGATTTATGAAAAAATATGCCATGATTTACTAGGGAGTTTGATAGTAAACGATGGTAAAAGCCCTTATAAAAAGTTTAATAATGTTGTTCCTACCTATATATTCGCTCCAATGACTGTTGTAGGCATATCAGAAATAAGTAAAATAAATATGCCATGATTTGCTAGGGTTTTACGCTAATACATTGGTTTTCAGTAAGTTGTACTGAAGATGTATGATAGTAAACCCTGTTTGCATACCAATGACATCCAATCAATATAATTCATGCGAAAAATTGTTCAAATTCACAGTAACAACATTTTATAATAAAATGCCATGATTTGCTAGGGCGTTTATTTTGAAATTAAGCCTATTTTTTGAGTTATACACATATAAGTATTTGATTATCAATTGTTTATATGCTCATTATGATCACCTATAGGGTATGCCATGATTTGCTAGGGTTTTGCCATGATTTACTAGGGCGTTAAAAGCAAAATGCCATGATTTGCTAGGGAGTATGCCATGATTTACTAGGGAGTATGCCATGATTTACTAGGGTTTTAGCGTTGTAACTTACTGTAAATCAGCTATTTACGCGGCCTATATAATGCTATATAGTGTTATTTGTTTTTATTTAAAGGCATATGTTTTTTGAATTTTAAAAAAAAGATAAAAAAGTAAATGAAAAATTCCGATGCCATGATTTGCTAGGGTTTTTGATGTTGGTCCTGCAAGTCCTTTAATGTGATAGAAGCCGCTTTGAATACAAACAGGCTTTAGGCTATCATCAATTGATTGACTATAGATTTGTATTCTTCTTCCAGCATACAAACCTGATCGGATACATAAAATACCTGGTCAGTAAATTGATAGATATACTCAAAAATGCTAAATGTTCTATTCATCAGTTTATTACCGCTTGAATCAAAACACAGTGCCCATATTTCGTTGTGAAGGGCCAGGAATTCCCATCGTTGAGTTTCACAAGTAAACAGCTGACAGCTTTGGTGAATACTGATGAGTTCAAACATCCAGGTGTGTGTCATGCAATGTTGTAGGTGTTGACATCCTGAGGACAGCAGTAAAGCTGGTGTTTCCACCTGGAAAAACTCTTTTTCGTAAGCCGTCTGTTTCAGAGAAGGTGAACAGGAGGCAGACGTGTTCAATGGATTCGTCTTCATGTTCGTTAGGTTAAGTGTAGATTGTTGAGTAATTCAAAAAGGATTGCACAATGCACAATACCTATTTGAGTATATCAAATCTGCTATTTTAGGGCAATTTTGTCAATACGTAAACAGACGTATTTCTCTAAGCAATGGTACGTATAAAAAGAAAAGTGGTGTTTGATAAACACGTGAGCATGTTTTCTGACGAAAAGAAAGAAATTTAAGGTATTATTTTTTTTCGGCTGCAGAGGTCAGTAGCTTCATGAGTTTGACCTGGCTATTGACGTTTGTCTTTTTAAAGATATTTTGAAGATGGGTAGTTACTGTCCTTTTGGAAATATAAAGTATCGTGCCGATCTGCTCAGAGTCATAATCCTTTTCCAACAGTCTGACTATTTCTATTTCACGCCCAGTAAGTTGGTAATGCTGAATGTTTTGTTCCAAATAAGGCACTTCTGGTTGGTCTGACCCCGGGGCTTCATCGTTGAGCAAGTACAGCTTATCAATGAGGGCGTGCCGCTGGCGGTCTGCATTATCTAGGATAACGTTGATTTTAAGCAGTAATTCTTCTATAGAAAACGGCTTTTCTATGTAGTCGTGTGCTCCCAATTTAAGCCCTGTTAGCCTATCAGCTTTTCTTGTTTTAGCAGTGAGGAACAGCAAAGGCACATGCGTAAATCTTTGTTGGTTTTTGATAACCTTACTCATCTTGAAACCATCCATTACGCTCATCATAACATCTGAAACAATCAGGTCAAGCCGTTGAACAGTAGCCAATTTCTGAAGGGCATCCAAACCATCGGTAGCTGTATAAACATTGTAGTGCTTACCAATGTTGTCTTTGAGATACGACAACATAGCTAAGTTATCTTCTACAACTAATATGTAAGGTCTGGCTTCACTGTGTACTACATCTTTAACCTCGTAAAAAGGGTCAATTGATGCATGAAAGTGTTGAGATGTGTCTGTCGGATGTGCTGCAACAGCCACTGTTTGTAAAGGCAAAGTGACTGTTACTTTGGTGCCCTTCACCGCATTGCTTTCAAGAGAAATTGTTCCTTTAAGATTGATGATAATTTTATTGACAATGGCTAATCCCATACCTATGCCTTGATTCCCTTTCTTTTTCTGTCCTGCCTGGAAATAAGGCTCCAGTACCCGGCTGCGTAAGGCTTCTGGAATTCCTTGCCCGGAATCTGATACTTTGAAAACTGCTTCTTGCTCGGTTGTGCGTAACGTGACAGCTATTCTCCCGCTGGGTTCGGTGTATCTGATAGCATTTTCAACAATGTTGTTGATGATGCGTACAATCGCATCAGGGTCTGCCATCACACAGACCCTTTCCTGCACTTTATGCACAATACGGATTTTTTTATTTTCTGCTAAGGGATCAAATAGCGATAAGCTATTCAGCAAGACTCCGCTAAAGTTAGTCAGCTGGTCATGATCGTAAATATTGACTCCTCGCTCAAGCCTTTCTATGTCAAAAAAGTTGACGATATCATTGGTTAACTTTTCAAGGTTGTACTTGATAACGGATAAATCCTCATTCATGCCGTATCTGGAAATGTACCTGCTCAGATAGTTATTCACCAGCGTCAGTGGTGTCTTGGTATCATGCGCCAAATTGATAAATGTATTTCTCAACTGCTCATTCGCATTTTTTAAGGCTTCGGTTCGCTCTTGAATAGTCTCTTCCCTATTCTTAATAGTAACAGAAAGCAGCACGTTTGTTTCTTCCAGATCATTGATGAGGGTTTTATTAGCTTCTTGTGACTCGATTAATCCCTCTTGGGATAATAGTAAGTTTCGGTATTCACTCTGGGCATTGCGCACCAAAGAATGAATATAGAATACCGTCATAAAAAGCAATCCCAAATTAGTAGATACATGCTCTACGACATTATCGAACTGAAAAAAAATAATAAATGGTAAAGAAATCCAGCAAAGGATTGCACTGATCACAGAGAACAGATAGATACGGTAATCTCGTTTTTTAGAGAGATCCACTTTGCGGTAGGCATAAATGAGATAACAAATGACCTGATAAACAAAGATAATCCCATACAAAGTAGGAATAGGCAAAAGAAGCTTCTGACTAAAGTTGATGTCTTCGGTAATGAACAAAGGAATTTCAAACAAAAATACAAAAGGAATAAACAAGCAAACCCACGGTCCTTTTGTTGACATCCACCTCAGATGCTCCAAGTTGAATACTTTGTAAATATAATAGATGAAATACATAGACATAGCAATAGCTGTGATATAGCCAAGGCTGAACTGAATCTCTAGAGGAATAGAAGAATCATAGTTAGGGACCAACCCACCGGTAATGTTGTAAATGATCAGCATCAACAACAAAATAAGATATAGTTTCCGGGAATCGTCGCTAGGTCGTTCCAGGTAATAGAGCAATTGAACCAGAAATGCCACAGCTTCAATCACAATAATGGCAAAGACGATGGGGTCTATCAGACTATCTGATTGCTGTATAGTATGCATAAGATCAAGTGATAAAAGGTGCTCGCTCAAAAGGGACGGTTTCATCAAAAAGTTTGCGGTAAGTGGCCATGGTGCGAGCCTCTTTGCATCCTAGTGCTTCCATCACACGAATCATTTTTGGATTGAAGTCTCCTACCCAGCTCACAATATAATTATTGTACCGGTAATTTGGCGTGGCAGCAACCCGGTTGAGAATATCCTCAAAAAACAATCCCTCCAATCCTTTACGCTGAAACTCAGGTTTCACGCCAAAAGTAACCCCAAACACTGTATGGGGTGGAGCAAAAGTCTTGTAGTACAGAAACTTCAACTTGCCAAACCAATTCATGTTGTCTCCTACTTTTTGATATATCTCGTTTACATTGGGTAAGGCAATCATAAATGCAGCCGGTTTACCCCGGTAGAAGATAAACATCAGTACATCAGAATCAATGATGGGTTTGATTCGCTCGAGGGTAGTAAATACCTGCTCTTTGGTGATCGGCTTGAAATTATCCAGTACTTGAAAAGCATCATTGTAGATTTCCATAAAGTACTGTGCATATTCCTGCACCTTACTTTTTTGATAATGTCTGATCTCCACTTCCCCCTGATGATGCAGCCGTTGTGTGTGACGGGCGTAAATAGGGGGCAAAGGATCATGAAAACTCCGGTTGAAGATCAACTGCTTAAAATAGATCTGAAAACCATAATTTTCAAAGAAACGAACATAGTATTCAGGATTATATCCCTGATTGACATAGGGACTCAAGGCAAAATTCTCCATAACTAATCCCCAGAATTTGTCGCGTTCACCAAAATTAATAGGTCCATCCATTGCTTCCATGCCTCTTTCAGAAAGCCACCGTTTACACTGATCAAATAAGGCAAAAGCAGCCTCCTGATTATTGACACATTCAAAGAAACCCATTCCTCCCGTAGGTTGCCGGAAGGTGTGTGCATTACGTTGATTGATAAAAGCAGCCACTCGTCCTATAGGGTTTCCTTCCGCATCTTGGATAATCCAGCGCTCTGCTTCCCCGTGAGAGAAAAAAGGATTCTGCTTAGGGTCAAATACCTGCTCTATCTCCTGACGGACATAGGGTATCTAGTAGGGATCGTTCTGATAAATTTGAAAAGGAATCTGTCTGAACTGCTCAATGTGAGCACGGTTGCGAACAGGAAACAATGTGAAAGACTGCTGTGTGGCCGTGGTTTGCATAGTATTCGAGTTAAAAAAACAAATAAATAGATTTGTAACGGAACGAAACTTATAGCTAAAAATGGTCGACTTTATGTCTACCCCTGAAATTGTCATGTCTGCTGGCAATCATCAGAAAATGAACTGCTACTGATTATTACCTTCGGTCAAAGAAAACGAGCGTATTGAAAATAAGGTATAAAAACAAGGAAAAAAATTTTATTCTAAATAACGTTTCTCATTAACATTGGCCCTCGGAACTAACGAACTAACGAATTTTTTGTTTTGGACAAAACCCAGGCAAGCAACAGTCCGGAGACCATGTCCCAAATACCCCACCAGCCTGCCAGAAAAGCCATGCCACCCAATCCATCGAAGAAATTAAAAATAATAATTAATGCCAGTCCGGAATTTTGGATACCGGTTTCCAGGGTAATCGTTTTGCGGTCTCTGGTGTTTAATCCGAATACCGCACTTAGGCTGTAGCCAGCGATGTAAGCTACGGCATTATGAGCAAGTACCAGTAATAGCAGCAAATGTATGTATTGTAGAAAAAGAGCAAAGTTGGCCGCTAAAGCAGAAACAATAAAAACCATAAGAATAATGATGGAAAATACCCGTATAGGAAGCAAAATACGTTGGCTAAAACGGACAAAGTAATGATGCGTGGCTATTCCCAGCACCAGAGGAATAAATACGACCCCTGAAAGGGTGATCAGCATCTGCTCAACAGAAAGATTGATTTCCTGTGCTCCGATGTGAGATTGCCCGTACAGTTCTGCCCAAAAGGAGAAGTTCAACGGTGTGGTAATCACAGAAAGCAGTGTTGACATAGCCGTAAGGCTGACCGATAAAGCTCCATTTCCTTTAGCCAGAACAGCGTATAAGTTTGACAAGTTGCCCCCTGGGCAGGAAGCTACCAACAACATACCCAGTGCTACACTGGTGGTAGGATTGATCAGGTATATTAGTAAAAAAGTGACTGCTGGAAGTAGTACGACCTGGGCAGTCAGACCTACCGCTATGGCCTTGGGTTCAATCAGCAGGCGGCGAAAGTCATCAACAGTTAGTTCTAAAGCAATGCCGAACATGACCGTTGCCAGGCAGATATTCATCAGCAGCAAGCTACTTTGGTCAAAGTGTAACGTGAGTTTATCCAGTACTTCCATAGGCTGCAATGATAAATAAAAGGCAGCTTACTATTGAGGTAAAAAGTTAAGAGCGTTTACGGATTGTGTAGATATCTTCTGTTCTGTCGTTGAGGTAGTTTCTGCTCAGTGACACGTCATAGCCTATAATTTCCATCAGCCTTTCCACCAGCTGAGGAAGATAGTATTTCATGTTTCCATTCTTAATCTTGATGATCACCGGATAGTCAAGCCCATGTATCCTGCACCATCGCTTTAAAGCTCCGTGCTTCTGTGCAATTTCTTTCAAATGATCAACAATAAGGACCATACACTGGCTATAGGTTTTTATTTGCGGGGCATTACTCATGTAAAAAAACTTAGTATATCGCCTGAAAGATAGCATTTTCACTGCAATTAATAAGAATTAGCGGCCTCATTGCTACAATTTTTCAATACCTCATCAATGCTGATCATAGATGCCGTACCAGAGAAATTATTTCATATTCAAAAATAAATTTTTCAAAACTATTGCAAAAGTTGTAGTAATACTACTACTTTGAATTATGTATTGGTTTTATCAACTTACTATTAGCTAAAAACGAATGAAAGCCATGTATTTTAAAAGTTGTAGTGATTTTAAACTTTAATGTAAAAGCGATGAATACAGTACTATTATCTATTCAATTGCTGCCAACCTATACCACGATCGCCGGTGTGGTCATACTCTTGCATTGGGTGTGGCTTTTTGGTCTGAAGAAAAAAGATGCTTTGGTAGCAATTCCTTCAAAGCAGGCGCAGACTGAAGTCTTCGCTGAATCAGCCACTATTGAGGCATCTGTTGACTTGCAAGAATCTGTAGATCATCAGTTTGAGAAAGAATCAGCCGTATTTAGTGATCAAAGCGATGAGAAAGAATTTATCTCGAGTGCTTTGCACAACGAAGATGAAGACAGCCTGGGAGTAACCGACAATGTATCAGCATCAGCTGATGCTGCCACAACAGCACAAGTAAAGGAGCAGTATCTGGTAGCCAAATATGCAGGAAAGGATGTAATACCAATATTAGAAGCACTACAGGACGGTCAGTTACCCTTACCTATGATACAGGAACTCGCTGAACTCTCAACGCTCACGCTGTCAACCGAACAGCAATATCCCTATGCTATTGACCTTGTTTGATCGTTTTGTTTAACCTTTTTTCAAAAATATATCTTCAATTTAGTTTCTTAAAATTATGAAAAAGCAAATGTTGAAAAAGCAGTTTTTGATCTTCACTGTTCTGTTTGTCATGGGTGTGTTGCTGGTTTATCATGCGGAAGCTCAGGATGAACTTACCAGGATGCAGACCCAGTTACAGACAACCAATACTACCTTGCGCGGTGGTTACCTCACTTTCAGAAACCTGGTCTTTGTTGTCTGTGGTATCCTTGGATTAGTAGTGTTGCCCGGAAAGCTTCAAAAGATGCAGGGAGGTGATCCCGATGCTGGTAAATCAGCTGTACAATGGGGTGGTGGTTTGGTATTTGTCTGTGCTGCCGCCTATGTAGTTCAGCTCATGTTTTTTGCTGCCTAACCAAACAACCTGCCTAAGAATGAAACGGACTGCCATTATCTTAAGCTGCCTGACTTTGATAAGCTTTCCTTCAATAGGGGAGAGCTTATCCGCCTATTATCTGCGTTTTGTCAGCAACACAACCCTGGCCGAATCCATAGAGAAACTGGTATACGTATTCTGTGGTCTGGGAGCTTTGGTTAGCCTGGTGCTGGTGTTTTACAAGATGGCAGACCAGGACCAGGAGGCGGCCCTGCGGGCACGGCAGTGGTGCCTGTCATTAGTACTCATTGCTGCGGTTACGTTTATCATTTCTACTTTGCTCAATGATGCTCGGTCTGCTTCTCAGGTAAATCTGGGGGCAGCAGTTGCTGCAACTACCACTCAGCTAACCAACTCTTTCGGGGCCTTTAGTAACCTGGTGTATGTAACGTGCGGGATAGTCGCTTTGGCGGTACTTCCCGGAAAGGTAAAAGCCATGCAGGATGGAGACCGCTATGCCGGAAAAGGGATTACCTCCTGGTGTCTGGCACTGGTTTCAGTAGTCTGTCTTACATATGTCACCCATATCGCTTTTTTCTCATGATTCTTCTGCAAACAATTGTCAGTGAGTTTTCCAACCGGTTTGTACAAACCGAGAGGGCCAGCATTGTGATGCTGATTACGCTTTTGTCCTTGCTGGTAGCATTACTGATGCTTCCTCGACTGGCCAGGATGTTGCAGCGTGGAGATTCTCAATTCAATCTTACCCTTTGGCGATGGGGACTCGGTGTGATGTTCACATTTTTGTTTCCTTCTTTTTTGAGTACCATCATTCTCAAGCAGCCTATCAGTGAGGTAACCCTATCAACGCCCATACAGCCGGTGGCCGGGCAGCAGGGTTTCGTACAGGACGATCAAAAGCAATACTGGATAGTAGTAGGACAGCAGGAAAAAGCTTCTCAACGGATCTATCCGTTTTCAGGATATAGAAATTCTCAACTTGGTGCTACAGTCGTAGATACGCTGGCTACTCCTGCGCAGTTTGGTGTTGACTTGTGGTATCCTAAATCCAATGAAAAATGAGCGAGCTACTTAAAATTCAGAATGATCTGCTTTTTACCTGTCTGCTCATCAGCTTCATCGCTTTGATGATTGCTGGTTTTAGAATTTCACTGCAACTCTACCGGGGCGAAGATGCAGACTATCGCATACTCAACTGGTTAGCCGGTGTTGCCGTAGTGCTTGGTTTTTCTTATATGCTAACTTCATTTGTCAGTTGATATGGCTAAATACGATGTGATCAAAGGAGCAGAAAGTGAAATAGAATTTCACGGGCTTTACGGAAAATATGTGTGGGGGCTTTTGGTCGGACTGGGAGGGACCCTTTTGCTTGGGTTGATACTTTTCATCCTACTACCTTCTACCACATTGGCACTCATCATTACCGGGGGAGCTGCTGCTACTGTGGTATACCTTGCCATTCATGGTAACAAAAAGTATGGCCGCTGGGGACTGGAACAAGAAATGATCAAACGGCGGCTACCCAGTTACGTCATTGTACAACGACCTGCCAGCTTAATCAGAAACGCCCATGAGCCAAAGAAAGCGTAAGATAGACGAAGTGTTTCCCATCTTAGCCATTGAGAATGGCATGATGGTAAGTAAAAATGCGGACCTGACAATTCCTTATGAGCTGATCCTGCCAGAAATTTACACCAATTCCAGCGCAGACTATGAGCGGATGCACCAGGCGTTTTTTAATGCGCTTCAGGGTACATCGTACACAAGCAGGACTGGTACACCGTGGAACCCTATACACCTTCTTTTCAGCAAATGTCCACGCAAACAGCGATGCTGGGACGTTCCAATGAACGGCACTTTGCTGAAAGGGATTGTCTGCATCACCGGTGTCTGCTTTTCATCACCCGTCCACTTGCCATCAGTGCGCGCAAAAAGAGTAGTCAATCCTCACTGCTTTCTCCCCGTCTGGTACCTCGTGAGGTAACCGAACCAGGGTATGGGCAAGGATTAAAGGAAGCCGCTTCGCAGTTTATAGCTACTCTGGAAGAATCCGGATTGGTGAAAGCAAGAAGGTTGACCGAGGAAGAGATAGATTATCAGCCAACAAGCAAAAGCATTTACCAAAACTATTTTACGCTTTCCCTCTCTGATGAGTCTCTGACTGATATAGAACTGAAAGACTTCCGTGTGAACGGTGCCTACTGTGGCGTAACTGCTGTTAGTGAATTGAACCAGTTTCCTGCACAATTAGAAAGCAGTACCATGATCAAGAAGTACAGAACGGGTTCGCATAACTTGCCCTCCAGCCTGGGTTATAAAGTAGGAATGAGCCTGCCTTTTGATCACATCTACAATCAGATTTTCTATGTAGATGACACCAAAAAGCTGCTCAAACAATTAGAGGCAGAAACCAACCGGATGACCAGTTTTTCACTGAAAAGCTCCCAGAATGTGTTCAACCTCAATCTAAAGCTGGAGTTTATCAAAAAGGCAACTGAGACGGGCAGTAATGTTATCCGCGTACATGCCAATGTGCTTACCTGGCATACAGATCAGGAAAAAATGATCAAGCAACGCTCAGCAATACGTGCCGGATTTGCATCCATGAACTTCAGTCCCCGGCAAGCTGTCAGCGATGCAGCGGTGCTATACTGGTCATGTATTCCTGGCAATGCGGCTGAAATCGGACAGGATAATCTGGCTATGTGTTTTGCAGAAGAAGGTAGCTGTTTATTGTCCTGGGAAGGAAGCTATCGAGATCAGCCTTTTGGTAAGCTTGGCGTTAAACTCACTGACCGGTTGGGAACCCCAAGAAACGTAGATATTTTCATGGCTCCTTATGACTCCGGAGTGATAGACAATCGCAATACGGTGTTTGTCGGACCTTCCGGTTCAGGAAAATCAGTATTGATGAATTTACTGTTGTACTATCTGCTGGAACAAAAGAGTCATGCTATTATGGTAGATACGGGCAACTCTTACCGAAGGCTGTGTGCGCTGCTGGGCGGCGTTTACGTAAGCTTTGACCGGGAACAGCCTTTGTCCTTCAATCCCTTCTACTGGGAGGCAGATAAGCTATCCCCGGAGGAAATCAGCGACAGTAAGGAAAACGTCAAAGAACTACTCATTTCCCTATGGAAGAAGGAAACTGACCGGGTCACTAAGTCTGAAGAAGTAGGTATTGAAAATCTGGTTCATGCCTATTATGAACATCTGGAAACCAGCCAGCACTATATCTATCCTTGTTTTGATAGCTTCTTTGACTTTTTCTTAGCGCAGTTTTTGCCCCAGGCACAGCAAAATCATATTCGGGAGCAGGACATTGACCTGCAAAATTTCCGGTTTGTGATGACCCGTTTCTACAAAGATAATTACCTGGGGTATTTGCTCAATGCCGGTCCGGATAATCCCATCAACCGTTTGCTGGATGAACCTTTTGTCGTCTTTGAGATGGACAGCATCAAAAATAACCCGACCTTGCAGACGGTCACCACGATGGCGATCATGACGCTTTATGTACGAAAATTGATGCGTCAAAAATCTATCTTCAACATGCTTGTCATTGAAGAAGCCTGGAGAATGGTAGGCGATCCTCGTTTTGCAGTTTTCTTAAAATGGGTATCTAAAACCTGCCGCAAGCATCATGGGGCATTGGTGACAGTGACCCAGGAGCCAGAAAACTTACAGTCAGCCATTGTTCAGGAAGCGATCATCAAAAACAGTGCGATTAAGATATTACTGGATTTTTCGCAGTACAAAAACCAATCTACCAAAGTACAGGAGGTGCTGGGGTTATCCAATGAAGAAACTGCACTGCTGATGTCAGTGAACCGGGGGCGCGATGCGCATCGCAACTACAAAGAAGTGTTTATCTCCTGGAATGGTTATGCCAAAGTTTACGGAACGGAGCTCAGCAGGGAGTCTTATGCGGCCTATACTACCAAAAAGGATGAAGTATTAGCCATTGAGCGACTAAGACATCAATATGGCTCCTACGAACGCGCCATCACTGCCTTCTCGCGGGGCGATCACTTAATAGACTCGAGAACTCATACGGCTCCACTACGGTTACCCCTAATACATTAAATTTTTGTGCCTTATGAAAAAGCTTATCCACTGTTCTTTTGTATTAGTTTTACTACTGTCTGCCTGCAGCAACGAGAAAGAAACTGTCACAGCTGATAATGAAGAGCTATCTTCTCCTATATCAGAGGCACTTCCAGGTGAAAGTCTGGAAGAAGCTGGGTTAAAACCTTTGTCAGAAGGAGCGGAGCGTTATTTTGGTGAATTTGTAGCGCAGAACAACAAAGATTTCAAAGTAGTACTGCGTAAACATCCCACACGCGAAAATATGCTGGCTTGGAATGCATACATCGCAGGAAAGACACCCGGCATGGCTACTTTCTGGTATGATGATAGTCAGCAACAAGTCTCCAACCGCTTTGCCAAAGTTCAGCCTAAGTTTACGATCATGAAACTAAACGATGAGGGCAATATGCTCACCGAAATAGCCATTGATCTGGATAAAGATACCTCTGACACCACTGTTTTTATGCGTACCCAATAGCCTATGGAAACCACCATTTATGATGCTCTTAACAACAGCTTTATTCAGGCATTTGAAGGAACCAGAGATTTTCTGGCCCTGGGAGCTTTTGAATCTGCTGCCCGTGCTATCGGCATGATCGGAGCCACCCTCTATATCTTTAGCCGCATTTGGGGACCCATTGTTGCCGGGGAGCCTATCAACTTCTTTCCGTTGATGCGCCCGTTTGTGTTGTTAGTGGCTATCACCGGCAGCAACCTGCTATGCAATTCTATGGACCTGATCTATCAAGATGTGAGCAATCTTTCGATGCTGGACCAAAACATGAAACTAGCGCGCACAAAGTTGGACCAGGCCCTGATCCAGAGGGAAAAGAACTACATTCTTTATCAGGAAGCCAGGGAAAAGATGCAGTCAGACCGGTATGTGGATGTGTTTTTCAAACCTGATGGCTCAGTGGATTGGAATACAGCCAGCGTTGGGCCTCTGGCTGCTTTAGGCGTGTTTTCTGATAACCTGGATGAGGATATGACAGATGCGCTGCAGGAAGGGCTTGTGAGAATGATGATTCCCTTCTTTGATGGGCTGGGTCTGATCGGTTATTTTCTTATCACACTGTTCTCCCTGTTTCTGACTACCATCCTGAAATTTGTTGCGCCCCTTGCTTTTGCCTTTGCCATCTTTGATGGCTTTGCCAACAATGCTGTGGAATGGTTTGCCAAGTATATCAATGCGCTGTTGATGCTCTTGTTCTGTAAGGCATACACAATATTTACCTACTACCTGCAGATACCATTTGTAACCAACTCTTTGGAATGGGAAACAGGCCGTACAGCACTTTACCTGGTGGTGGTGGTCATCTCCGTCATTGGTTACTTTTTTGTGCCTACTATGGCTAATATGGCCTTATCGGTAGGAGGATCAGGACCCACAGCCTCACTGGCCGGACAACGTACCATTGCCATGAAGAATCTGGCAGCCAATACGGTAGCAGCACCAAAAAGAATGGTTCTGTCACTATTTAAACGATAGACTGCTGTATGAGCATCATAAAGTATTACCGAGCCTCTGAAGAACGCATTCAGGCTTTTTTACGCCGGTTGCTCGTTAGCAACTTGTTCAACCGCCCTTTGATCGCAATAGCTGCCAGACTGCATCGCTGGCAGGCCCGCGTGAGCAGACAAAGACGGAATAGCTGGATATTGATGTTGCTCTTTAGTTTGTTGCTATACGGATTGTATGCGCTTTACCCTCTAATTGATTATCTATGGAATCGCTAAAAAACTTAAACACTGCTTTCAAACAGGTACAGATCCAGGCAAAAATGGTGGTGATCACCGGTGCCATCATTGCCATTGCTGTCTGCTATTTCGCCTTCAACTATGTACAGCAAACGGGGGACCGGATGTGGGTGATGTTTTCTAATGGAGCGGTAGCCGAAGTAGGGGCTACTTCTATGGAAGCCAATCGCCTAGCTGAAGCCCACCATCATGTAGAGTACTACCACTTTCTGATGTATAATATTTCTCCAGACCCACAATCTATAGAATACAACCGGCGTCGGATAGAATACCTAGGTGATGAAAGTATCAAAGTGCCTTATGAACAGAAAAAAGAAGGTGGATTTTACAATCAACTGATTTCAGGCAATATGCGGCAAACCTTTTATCTGGACAGTATGAACCTGACGCAGTATCCTTTTGTGAGGGTATATGGCAGAGAAGTGATTACCCGGGCCTCTTCCCAGCTTACCAAGTTACTGATAACCTCCTGTGTACTTGAAACCACCAACCGCTCAGATAACAATGCCAACGGACTATTCATGCGCAGGTACAAAGTGGAAGAAAACAAAGTGCTTTCAGAACAAAATATCTACTAAGAAAAAAATTTGTTATTAAAGTTGCAGTATTACTACAACTTTTAACTATCTTTCTTTGACCAATATTTTGATACAAAACCTTACTTGCTATGAAGCATTTCATACATTCTTTTCCAGTAAAGATAGCCTTAGTTACTGCTAAAAAACTGGCCTTTTGTTCTGGTAAGCGACAGATAGAGATCAAAAAGAAGATCTTACTGCTTATGATCATGCTGTGCTTTTCAACCGTGAGTTTCTCCCAGTGGGTGGTCACTGATTTTTATAATGGAATCATCAATACCGTTTCTCAAACCATTCAGGCGGCTTCCAAAATTATCAATAGCGAGGAGTTTAAGCACGTGGTGAAGGTTTATGTGTTTTTGGCGAAAACCCATCGTCTTTAGGCATGGGATGTGGAGCGGTGGCTATCTGCGCTTCTGCTCATCAATATACTTGGTAATAGCAGCAGCAGAAATTGAACCAATGGATTCACAATAATAGCTTCTTGTCCATAACGTAGGCAATCTGGTTTTAAGTTCTGGAAATTCTTTCCTCAAATCATGCGAAGACCTTCCCTTAATTCTAGCAACAATATTTTGTGGACTATCAGTAGGTTTAGCTTTGATGAAGATGTGAACATGGTCGGGCATTAGTTCCATTGTGGCAATTTCCCAATCATTTTCATGAGCTACTTCCAAAGCAATTTCTTTGAATCTGCGCTCCACATCATCCACTAACACCCTTCTTCTGTACTTGGGGCAGAAAATGATATGATAGCCAATATTGTATGTAGCAGTGGTAGATTTTTTTAAAGGTTTCATGCTGTAAATATAACCAAAAACATTAACTTTGTACTATGCAGTTAACAACTTTGCAATATAGGATTAAAGACGAAAATACAGCAAAGCATTTGAACAAAATGGCCGGTGCTGTAAACTTTGTCTGGAACTATTGCAATGAAGTTAACTATGACCGCTGGCGCAAATTCCGTAAGACATATACGGCTTTTGATCTTAATAAGAAGACTGCCGGATGTGCCAAAGAGTTAGGACTCCATAGCCAAACCGTTCAGGCAATAGCGGAAGAATATGCTAAATGTACAAAGCAATTCAGCAAAGCGAAATTGTCTTGGAGAAGCAAGAATCGTAGCCTGGGGTGGATTCCTTTTAAAGCATCTGGGGTAAAAGTACAGGGCGATACAGTTAAGTATCAGGGAAAAACATTTCGCTTTTGGCTTTCACGTCCTATTGAGGGCATAGTCAGGTTTGGTTCTTTTGCGCAAAATTCAAAAGGTAATTGGTATGTCAACCTTGTCATAGAGGATGCTGACAGGGGAAGACTAAAAACATGCAGAAAAGTGGGTATTGATCTTGGATTAAAAACCATAGCAAGTCTTTCTGATGGTACAGAATTGAGCAGAGAGAACCTGACTAAAAAGTATGAGCACAAACTAGCTGTTGCTCAACGTGCTGGTAAGAAAAAGCAAGTCAAGACAATACATGCTAAGATCAAAAACAAACGCAAAGATTGGAATCATAAGAAAACAACTGAGCTAGTCCGTGACTACGACTACATTGCAGTAGGCAATGTGAGTAGCTCTAAACTTAAAAAGACCCGCATGGCTAAATCTGTATCGGATGCAGGTTGGTCAAGCTTCAAATCCATGCTTGCCTATAAAGCTGTTAAGCTTGGCGTGGAGGTAAAAGAGGTCAATGAGTCTTTCTCAACTGTAACGTGTTCGACATGTGGAGAGCGAACCGGTCCGAAAGGGTTAAGCAATTTGAGAATAAGAGAGTGGATATGTTTGAGTTGCAACACCTCCCACCACAGGGATGTTAATGCTGCAACAAATATCCTACTTTCCGCACAGGGCATTGTGCGCCGAAGGGAATCCCTTCCCCTTTAGGGGCTAGTGTTTATACATATCTTTGTCAGGAGCTAAAAGCCAACCTGCCAGCATACTTTCAAAACGTTTTAAGCCTCTGGTGAAGGTAATCACGCCAGGTGGTCTTTGGCTTTGATAGCCTTTCCACCCCCCTAACCTGGCAATAATCCAGGAGGCCCAGGCTAAGTCACTTTCCTGATAAGGATTCTTGTGTTTAGCTGTTTGACCTTCCAGACCAACTAAGAGCACTTTTAGAAAGGCTTGTTGTACTACACTAAAGCCTACGGCTATGGGCTGTGTACTTGTGGCTGACCTGGCTTGTCTAAGTTGCATGACCAGCAGCGCACTTTTCATAGCAATCACGCCTAACTTTCTCAGGCTGTAGCCTTGCTCTAACTCTGAGGCTTCCAAGTTGAAGCCCTCTGATTTGAGCAGACGGAAATAGTCCTCTATGATCCATCGCAGGCTATACCAATGCACCATCTGCAAAGCTTGCTCAAAACAACTAACCGGATGGGTAGTGAGCAGATTCCACTCCACAGGCTTTTCTTTGCCTGCACTCTGAGGAGTTTCTTTACCCTGTACCAAATATAAGGTTACATTTTTAGGATAGACCTTGGCATGGGGGTTGTTGTCCGGGCGCAGCAGTTTTACTTGCACAAAGCGTACTTGCATCTCAACGTTGCGCTGCTTTCGCTTACCAGGTAAACCCGGCAACAGAAAACTATACCCTCCACAGGCTGGCTGCTGGTCAGCATAGTCATAGAGCTTATGCTTTTCTCCTTGCATGGTCTCTATCAGACGGTTCACCCGGCTGCGGATAAGCAAGTGAGTGCGCTCATCGGGCACCCTGACAAAACTGTCATATATATCCCCTTCCCGATCCTGCACGAAAGTAACCTCACGGGCCTGCTGTAAACAAGGTTGGCTCGCCTGGCAAGCTTTTATCCAGCGATAAGTCTCTTTTTTTTCTATGGGTAGCGGTGCTGTTGGCTTCTCTTGCCCTGCTGCCCGTATCCACAACTGCACATCGCTCAAGCCTAATACGCTGCCTTGCTGAGCATCTATGACCAGGCTGCAATGAGCAAAGTAGCCTATATCTTGGTTGTTGCCTACCAAACCCAAGCCACTCTCAGCTTGGATCAAGCCTTGATGAGAAGCATAGTTGATCTCTGTGCTATCTTGCAGCACCAGCACATCTTTGCCTGCCACCTGACCCCTGCATTGGCTCTGTGCCTGCTCTATCAAAGCACCTTCTCTCACTTTATCATTACCCAAATAACGATAAAAACTCATCAACTCTGACCAGTTATCACTGAGCCTGTTGATGACTATGGTTTGTTTTTCGGCTATCTTATGCTCCAATTGAACCCCCTTTTTTCCAGCCGCTTGTCTCCATGAAGGCTGGTGGTTTTTCTTCCTGATGTCTTTGTCTCTATCATCTTCTGCTTGTTTATGTCTTGCCTTTCTTTATCTTAACACCAACACTACTTTATTCCTCTCAGACTTATGTATAAACACTAGCCTTTAGGGGTGGGGAGGATGTCAAGAGAAACTTAAACAGGTGAACAACGGCGTACAGCAATTTCGCAGGATACAGGAAATTGCACAGTCCGTGCAATCCTCAGCACAGTACTATAAGCTGGCCCTTAACGTCGTAGCCGGTGATACCCATTTCTCTGCGGATGAAATAGCTTCTTTCTACAGTACCCTAGAGCACCTGGTCAAACAGGATGCCAGGTTACTCAGTGATTTGCAGCAGGGTATCCAGGCCAATGTACTGGAAATGTCAGATGCCGAACGCATAGATTTTATCATGAAAATTCATACGGATGCTGCTGCCTCTGCCGCCCGGCTGAGAGGATTTGTAGCAGGGTTAGAATCGCTATCGTTACAAAGAGCACATACCCAGGCTGATCGTTTGGTAACTATGCAGCTCTACGCGCAGTCCCGTAACCAAAACCAGGAGGTCTCAGGCAGCACCATTGACTTTGGTAAGTACAGCCAAACTGAAATTGATTTTGCCGCTTTGGATGAAGAAGGTTTGAATGCCGCGCAGGATGCGCAGCAAAAGCAAAGTGACTGGATGAATGATCCTACCAACCCGCAAGCCCGAGAGGCATCTATCCGCAACCTGCTCAACGACCCTATGCCACAAAAGCCTGCAAAACCAGGACCGCTTGCTTCGGACGATAAGTGGAATCGGTACCACCAGCTGGTGTACACATATACGGACCGGCTGCAAAACTGGGAGGCCAACCATGCCAACGAACTGCGCATATTAGGCAAAGACATTTCTGCTTTTGTGCTAAGCAAACCTTCTGAACTTTCTGAAAAGGAATGGATGGAAGTACTTATGAATAAACTGCGAAAAGGACAGATTTAACCATAACATTCATGATAAGCAATCAAAAGCAAACTGACCAGACTCGTATCCACGGGGGCCGTATCCACGGGGGCCGTATCCACGAGGGCCGTATCCAAGATGGTTGGAAAGTCTTGTTTGGCAAAGCGTTGGATACCCCTTTTGCCAGCGTAGCGCTGATGGGTATCATTGGCGTACTAGGAATCTCTATGGGTTGGATTCAATACTCTGACACAGCATCAGAGGCAACCCAAACGCAGGTAGTTGACAATGCGCTTCCCTCAATGGCCAGTAAAGCCTTCAATGAAAACAAATATGATAACGCCAGCATGGTGAAAGAAGCTGACAACTCCTTAGCAGATATGGCCGGATCGTTACAGGAAAAGCTTAGCAAAGACCAAAAAAAAGAGACCCAGCCTCAAAGGCAGACCCGGGAACAGGTAAAGCAGCATTATAATCAGCAGCTGGATGAACAATCCAGACAAAACCAGCAAACTATTGAAAAGCTCGGACAGCCTGCACCGCTCACTGCTGAGCAGATTGCTGAACGCCAGGCGCGACAGCAAGCTTTGGCACAGGCAGAATTACTGCAAAATTCAGCCAACAATCAGCTTAACAAACTGGAACAATCACAGCTTTCCGGCGATCAAAACATGAATGAAACTACTATACCTTCGGATAGTGAAAGAGAAATAGCGCAGGTTACACTGGCTGGCCTGGAGGATTACGTGGACTATCAGCCTGCCGGTAACCGTCCGATGAACGCCTTTTACGGACTACGTGGGGAACGGACCGAGCCTCAATTAGTAGATGCTGAACCCGTACCCAATGCTATTGAAGCTGTGATTCATGGAGATGCAGAAGAGGTGACGGTCACCGATGGCTCTACGCTGAAACTCAGACTGCTACAGGATATCCAGGTAGACAAGTTTGTGGTGCCGCGCAACTCCTTGCTTACCGGGGAATGTGTGATTCGGGGAGAGCGGGTAGAGGTGCTGTTGAAATCCATCCGGGTAGAAAACAGCATCATGCCTATCCAAATGCGGGTCTACGATATTGACGGACACGCCGGTATCTATGTACCGGATATGGCACTCAAGCAACAAGTGGCTCAGACCGGTTCCCAGGCAGTGACTGGTGGTGGAAGCCTGAATATGCCTTATGTGGTATCTGGCAGCGGCAGCGCAGCGCAGATGGTAGTGGGGCAGACTGCTGCCCAGGGCGTTGGCATGTTGATGACAGGTATCCGCTCTATGGCCGCTAAAAAAATAGCGCAGCAACGGGCCACCATCCGGCCCAACTATCATGTATATCTTAAACAAGAATAGCTATGCCACGATCTTATCTAATGATTCTTCTCATGTTATTTAGTCTCCAGTGGTCAGCCATGCCCTTGCTGGCTCAACAAGTCCCAAAATTAGCTTCGCAAAGCCTGCATCCTGATATTCTTTCTTTAGCAAAGCCTAACTTTGTACCCAATAAAGCTGAAAGTGCGTCTGTAGAAACTGCCGCTGAAACAAAAAATATGTTTGTGCTGCCTATTGCGGAGGCTTCTATCCGGTACAGTTATCCCCTGGAGGCCAGTTATCAAAAAACTACCCATATTATTTTTCCTTCCAAGATCATCTATGTAGACTTAGGTTCGGACGGGATCATTGTGGATAAAGTACAACCCACTGAAAACGTTTTGAAGATCAAGGCTAACAAATTAGGCTTTGATCAGACCACATTGGTTGTGATCACCGAAGAAGGAAAGTATTATCCCTTTTTGGTGGACTATAACGACAATCCTTCCATCCTGCATATTAATATGGCTGGAAATGTGAAGCAGGACCGGCAAGCTGGGGTATTCCGGTCTGGTGCCTGGGAGGGTATTACTTTGTCCGGGGAGTTCACCAATAGCGAAGAAGTCAATGATTTGTCTGACAAGGTTTTGCATCGCAGACGCTTTATCAAAGACATTGGAAGTACCAAGATGCGCATGTCCTTTACGCTCACAGGCATTTATATTCATCACAAGATGCTCTTTTTTCAGGTGTTGCTTGAAAACCGTAGTGAGATTGACTATGCCATTGACTTCTTCAAGTTCTTTATCAAAGACCGGGATGTAACCAAACGCATGGCCTTCCAGGAACTGGAATTGCCTGACGTGCAGCGGTACCCTGTTAGCGGTAAGGTCGTTCCTCACAAAGGAGATCTGGAGTTGGTCTTTGCTCTTCCTATGGTGACCTATGGCGAAGATAAGGTACTTGAGCTTCAGGTATACGAAGCGCAGGGAGGTCGTCACTTGCGGTTTGAGTTAGATTCAGATGTCATCATTCGCGCCAAAGGATTATGAAGCATCATTTGATTGGTTTGCTGTGGACAATAGTTTTCACGCTGGCAAGTTTCACCGCCCAGGCGCAGATTCACAATCCGCAGCAAAAAATGATAGAACTTGGTGGCGGCCTTCTGGATGGAGTAAAAGCTATCAAAGCAGATAATAGCGGACGGTGGCTAAGGCTTGCCCTGGGAAAGTACGGCAAAAAAGAGGGCTTATGGCAAATTGGCTTGCTGGCTCAGGTAAAATATTATGCACTGCCAGATACCAGCCTAACAGGCGTCAGGCAGTACCTTATGGAAGGAACTTTTACCCCCAAAATGCTACGATCGGCAGATCGCAGCTTGTATCTGAGTCCTGTTTTGGGTGTGATCACAGGATATGAATCTGTGGATGATCGGAGAGCAGATCCATCAGGAAACACACAATGGAGCAAATTTTTGCTGGGATGCACCGGAGGACTGACCGGAGAGTGGAATATGACACAAAAGCTGGCCTTGATAAGCTATGCCAGAATAAATTATATGGGTTCCTCTAAGGTGCAGCCCTTTCATTTTTACTATGGAATTGGCCTACGATTTAATTACTTTTCTCAATGAAAGCATCACTGAACATCTTTGTCAACTTTCTAAAGATAGGAGTGTGCCTGATATGGCTCTTTTCCTGTGAAGGAGAGCTGGTAGCACCATCCAATGAAGATGATGCCTTAAAGGAGGAACTTCCTGATTTTAATTTTCAGGTACGCCAATTAGACATTCCCCTCAGCAATGCTGTCTCTGATAGCGTACTTAGTGATACCCTGCCAGTAGAAATGTACCTCAAGCAGCTAGACTTTTCCGCTCCGGAAGAGCACTATACGCTGATAGTGTCTTTCCCTGCAGATTTTGATAGTGAGATCTTGTACAAAGATACACTATATCGTTCCGGCGATTGGATTAACATTGCTTATCGGGAGCTAGTGGATCATACAACCACTATCTACATTATTCCCTGGTCCGGCGTGACAGGTCCATCTACCCAACCAAAATATTTAATCAACATGATTTGTCAGGATCGGAAATCAAACGTAAAAACAGCTACGCTCACGTTATTTTTAGATAGTAAGTAATACCTATCCGTTTATAGATTTTTAAGGTATTTCAACGCTGCCTCCAACACGGTATCGTGTCTGGTCTGGAGGTCAGTTACTTTCGGCTTCACGAGGATATCAGGTTTCAGGCCAACTCCTACCCATTCCTGACCATCGGGATAAGTATCTCTTTTCATACATACCCTGGCTTTTAATCCCCCTGGTAAATCAAAAACCAATGGCCAGCCTGTACTGCCCCCAGTAGTTTCACCAATTAATTTCCCTCGGTTCATAGCGTCAAAAGCGACGACAAAGTCTTCAGCGGCGGAGAAAGTACGGCTGCTAATTAAGACCACTACCGGCTTGGTATAGTTTTTTCCTTCTTGTACCGGCCAGGTACCCTGCCCATTGGTTTGGTAACGTTGCCCTATCCCCTGAGCTTGGCGTATCGGGCTATACAGCCGCCAGGAATAGGAGCCAGTGAGAAAAGCCGAATCTGTTAAGCAGCCTAATATATTCCATCCGTAAGAACTATTACCTCCATCGTTGCGGCGTACATCCAGAATTATGGCATTAGTGTTCGCTACCGAGTCGAGGGCTGCTTCGAATCTTTT
>CATQIH010000042.1 GCA_958296015.1 Cyclobacteriaceae bacterium | reverse complement strand
GGCGTTGTTCTTTAAGCTTAAGATGTTGTTAACCGCATCATAGCCATAGCTGTTGTCCATCATGGCCCTGCCTGCTGCGGTTTTGGCGGTCATATTGGATAATCTTCTGCGCTTAGGCTCATAGCTGTAGGTGGTCTTGGTGCCATTGCCATAAGAGAGCAACACCCGCTGCTCAAACTTGTCATAGCCTAGCTGGGTGACATAGTCATACTTGTCAGCCTGCTTTTTGCCACTCATGCTTTGCAGTAGCCCACCTGCATTGTACTGGTAGCTCACTGTCTCTCCATCAGCATAAGTCATCTCAGTCAATCTGTTCCAGGTATCATAGCTCCATTCTGTGGTATACGTCTGATCATCATGCTGTGGAATGACGATGGTGCGGATGTTTTTGACCACTTCGCCCAGTGGCCCGTAGAAGAACTCCTGTACCCCGGAGGCATCTTCCTGTCTTCTCCGATGTATGTATCATCCATAGTTAAATCGGAAAATATCTACTTCTATGTTCCAAGCTGTTCTATACGTATGAGGAACCATTTACCTTTGATTCTTTCAAAATAATATCGTTCATCCATACCTGTAAAACCCTTCCATCTAAAAACCCTTTCGTCCGTATCTCTAAGCTCACATTCAAAATTGTCATAAATCATTGGAAAAGCTTCTGAGCATTCATATAGTGCATATTGTAATCTATTAAACTGGTAATCTGTTTTACTGATCATATTAGAATCTAACTCAAATGTTTCATCGTTTAAGAAAATACGTTTTAATGGAAAATCAACTCTGGTTATTTGAAAAACACTGTCGGTGGAAAACCTCGTCAAAAAAATATCAAAGCTTTCTACTTGGGCAACACAAGAGCTAAACGATACTAACAACAATGGTATAAAAGTTAGATAAACCTTGTGTATAATTTTCTTATGTTTACTATTGATCAGTTTCATTCTTTATTGATTTAATTGTTTCGGAAAGTTTATGAAATGATTCCTTTAGAGAACTCCACCTACCTTTGAGGCTCGGTTCACTAACGCCATCTCTTTTATTAATGATTTTTTGAGGGTCCTTTAATTCAACTTTATCATTTGCACTAACTTTATCTGGATCGCCAACCACCGGATTGACTTTCATCCACTCGTTATCTTCATTTTTTCTTTGAATCTCATAATGTAAATGTGGGGCTTCGGAGCTACCTGTAGAACCGACAGACCCAATCACATCACCTTCTTTAATCTGATCTCCCTCGCTTACTAAAGGAGCATCTTTCATGTGTAAATATCTAGTTCTTAAGTCGCCGTTAGTAATAACTACCCAGTTCCCTGCTGTTTTGTTGTTTTTTTGAGAAACAGTAACTACACCTCCATGAGTGGCCTGAATAGCTCCACCAGCAATTTGACCAGAAGAACCTAGATGAGCTATATCAACACCGCCATGCTTGCTGCCACTACTATTTCTAAAAAATCCACTCACAACAACCCTCAAGGCGCTCGTAAAATTTGTAGCTATTGGCCAAGGTTTATTACCATCCGGATCAGTAAACGCTATTGGATTGTTAAACGTATAATTATAAGGTGACCATCCCGGCATTTCCTCCGCCAGCGGGTCCACCGCCAGCCAAACGCTTGTCCTGGCATCATAATACCTGGCTCCATAATAATAAAGCCCAGTTTCCTCATCCAACTCCTTGCCATTAAACAGGTATGGCGTGTGTTTGGTATTGCTATGCTCTTCTACAAACGTCTCTCCAAAAGCAAAGTATTCCAGGTGCTGGTACACTTCTCCACTGGCATCAGTGATATAGCTTGAACTGCCTAAATGATCAGGATGATAGAAGTACTGGAACTTCTCTGAGGCTTTGTCTTTGCCGCTACCAGCATTTCCGCCTTTGCCTCCTTTTAGCTGTCCGGGAGGTGTTTTGCCGCTATTACCAGCAGTCAAGATAGCTCCATCTATGCCCAGGAACTTCAGGTTTTTGACAATGCCTTCTCTGATGTCTGCCTGCTTCTTGCCGTAGTTGACTTTGTCTTGTCCTGCCTTTAGCTGCCCTTTGTCGTTGTTGTCTAATCCTGAACCTAGTTTACTGACAATTCGCTGTCCTTCTATATAGTAGTGCTTAATTCTCTAACTCTGACCCACATTTCAATATTTCACCAGATTTATCAAACCTTATCCAATAGGGGTGTTCGTAAATCAAATGTTTTCTGATATGACGTCCATTTCTTTCCCCATAGCTTATGAACGTGTAATCTAACTCAAACATTACTGGTAAGATATAGGAATCAATCAATACTACACGGTTTGACGCTTTTACAGCATCTTTGAACGCAGTATCGTCTGCCTCAGCATATGATTGAACTGCGAGCTTGAAGGTTTGCTTTTGCTCATCCGAATAAATTACGCAGTAGTAACTCTGCGACGGATTTTCACTTAATTTATCCTTTATATAGCCTTCTAAGAGATGCTGAACTTTTTTAGGAAACACATAATGAATGCTTCTTTCTTGTCCATAAGCTCTTCCAACGAATAAAGCGAAAACAAAGATGATTACTACTCTCATATTTTAATGTTTTAATCTTTTGCCACCAGAAATTTCTAAGGCATCTCGTCCAATGTTAAACTGTCCGCCCATCTTTGAGCCACCATTTCCTATAGTTTTACCAATTCTATTATCTGGTTGACCATTTGGAGTCACACGATTTATATTTCGTGAACTTCCTGCTTTCTTACTAAACGCATCAATAGAATATATAGGTACTCCTACACTGTTTGATGTTTGTTTATCAAGGTCAGAAGTTCCCGTTATTGTAGTCACGCCTACTTTTTCACTAGCCGGATGACCATGAGCTTGTCCGATGAGAGGGAAATGACCGTTTTCTTCGAAGGAAATGCCTTCATCAGGGATAGTAGTTAAAGTAGTAGAACCATTATCTCCAATTTCCCCCTGGCGCGAAGTGATTGTGGCCGTCTCAGGATTTAGAATTAGCTCTACAGAATGCTCTACGCCTGATGTTCTGGAATTATCACCCGCTATTTGCAAATCGCTTTGAATCTGACTGTTATCAATGGTGATAACACGACTGCTACTCTGTAACAGTGCGGTTCCTTCTTTACTATCTGATCCTACACCTATGTTTATTTGATCAAAAGTTTCACTATCTATAATTCTTATATTATTTGTTGAAGCTCCATCACTACCTAGAAATTGTCCATTTTTATTATAATAATCATCTAATGGTTCCCTGCCATCCGGGTCAATTAAATTGATAGGATTGTTCAGCGTATAATTGTAAGGAGACCATCCCGCATACTTCTCCGCCAGCGGGTCAACAGCCAGCCAAATGCTTGTCCTGGCATCATAATACCTAGCCCCATAGTAATACAGCCCTGTCTCATCATCCAACTCCTTGCCATTGAACAAGTATGGCGTGTGTTTGGTATTGCTATGCTCTTCCACAAAGGTTTCTCCAAAAGCAAAGTATTCCAGGTGCTGATACACTTCCCCACTGGCATCGGTAATATAGCTTGAACTGCCTAAATGATCAGGATGATAGAAATATTGGAACTTCTCTGAGGCTTTGTCTTTTCCGCCACCAGCACTACCGCCTTTACCTCCTTTCAACTGACCCGGAGGTGTTTTGCCGCTGTTGCCAGCTGTGAGCACTGCTCCATCTATGCCCAGGAACTTCAGGTTCTTAACAATGCCTTCCCTTACCTGCTGTTGCTTGCTGCCGTAGTTAACTTTATCTTGCCCTGCCTTTAGCTGGCCTTTGCCGTTGTTGTCTAAGCCACTGCCTAGTTTAGATACAATCCTTTGCCCTTCAATATAGTAATGTTTGGTATAGCCTCCTGAGCGTAAGACAAGATAAGGATTGACATACACGGTGTAGTTACCCATGTTGCCGCTACCAGCTTTGTACTCGCTGTTGACATAGATGCTCTGGCCCTTGCTTTTACCTTTCAAGACTCTGGTGCCAGAAGCATCATAAATGTAATGCTGTACACTGCCATTGTCTGCTATTGCCCTGATCCTGTTTTCTTCGTCCCAGACGATCTGCCTGCGTTGTCCACTCACATCATGGCTCCATCCGGTCTGATTGCCGTTCTTGTCGTAGCTGTACTTTTGCTCGCCGATGTGAATGGGGGCATGAGGTTGGTTATCACCATACTCATAGCTCTGGCTATAAGTGGTCTTCTTCTGTTGTTGCCAACTATCACCGCTGCCTTTTCGCTCATGCACTTGTACTTTCTCTAAGATACTGCCTACGGTGTTATACTTCATCTCCAGGTTGTAACGGTGCTCATGGTTGCTGCCAGTGAAGCTGCCTTCTGCCGAGGTGAGCCTGTACAAGTCATCATACTCATAGCTGTACTCACTGCTGCCACCCATCAGATTGCTACCCGGTACTTCAGCATTGTTCTTTAAGCTTAAGATGTTATTGACTGCATCATAGCCATAGCTGTTGTCCATCATGGCTCTGCCTGCTGCGGTCTTGGCTGTCATATTGGATAACCTCCTGCGTTTAGGCTCATAGCTGTAAGTGGTCTTGGTACCATTGCCATAAGAGAGCAACACCCGCTGCTCAAACTTGTCATAGCCTAGCTGGGTTACATAATCATACTTGTCAGCCTGCTTTTTGCCGCTCATGCTTTGCAGTAAGCCTCCTGTGTTGTAGTGATAAGTCACTGTCTCTCCATCAGCATAAGTCATCTCAGTCAATCTGTTCCAGGTATCATAGCTCCATTCTGTGGTATACGTCTGATCATCATGCTGCGGAATGACGATGGTGCGGATGTTTTTAACCACTTCGCCCAATGGCCCGTACAAGAATTCCTGTACCCCAGAGGCATCTTCCTGCGTGACGATACGTCCTGCACGGTTGTGCTCAGCTCCTGCTGCGCCATAACTATAGTGCACATCGTTCTCGCTGTTGTCAGGATAAAGGATGCTTGTCAGGCGTTCGTATTCATATTGATATACCACCGGGCCGCTGCCTTCTTGTAAATTGGCCGTAGTCAGAGAGGTGAGGTTGCCCGCAAGGTCATAGCTGTACTGCGTGAGTCCTGCATCCGAGTGCTTTCTGCTAACTCTGCGGCCTAATAAATCATATGCTGATACGGTGCTATGGCCCAGATCATCAGTGGCTGTTAATTGCTCTCCTACGGCATTGTAGACAAAGCTAGTCCACACGCTGCCTGCATTGCGCACGGCAGTGACCCTGCCTCTTGTATCGGTAAATTGCTCGGTGAGAATCTTGTTGGCATCAATGGTTTGGGTAACAAACTGCTTGCTGCCTTCCCTGTCATGGCCAAAGTCATAGCTTGTCTCTGTGACTGCCCCATCGGGCAGGGTCATGCTTACTGCCCTGCCCAGTACATCATAAACAGTGGCAGTAGGATACTCCCCCTGCCCAGCATTGAACTTGCCTGCATTGCCAGTGTCTTCCATCATTGGCTGGTAGGCTTCTATAGCCCTGCCATAGGCATCATAGACCACTTTGCCGGAGACTACCATCTGTTCTTTGTCTGCTTTGTTTTCTCCCTGAAAGATAGCAGCATCTTTTTTGGTCTGCAACACCCTTCCCAGGCCATCCACAAAGATAGCTGTTTCCAGCGCATTGCCCGGATGGGCAGGATCATAGTGCTTGGTCAATGCCCAGGGTGTGGCCGCCTCAGGATGATAGTCAAAAGCAAGGGTATACTTGCCTGCCTTCTGCTCATAGGGACCCGTGATACTAATGACCCTGCCCAGATCATCTATTTGGTAGCTTACTACCTGCCCGTTCAGATCAGTACTGGAAAGCATCTGCCCGAAGCTGTACTCGTAGACAGCCTGTGAGCTATAGCCATAGCTGTTGCTTACCTTCACCGGGTAGCTATGTATCTGCTCGTCATACTGGTAGCTGATCTTCAGCCGCTCGCCTTTTTCATTGGCAGGGCGGGTAAGTTCCGTTAAATTACCATACTTGTCATAGGCAAGGCTATGCATAGCTGCCTGCTGTTCATCCAGGTACTGCCGGATCGCTGTTACCTGACCGATGGCATCAATGTCTGCTTCCCTGACGCGGTACGTGTTGCCTTGCCCGCTGACTGCAATGCGTTTGGGCTTATTGACAATATAAGGCTCGGTGGAGTAATAATGATAGGTCACCTCGGCCAGCAGGTCGTCGCTGTCAGTGTCCACATCACCCAGGTCTTCTATTTTTTTTACGTTGCCATAGCCATCGTATGAGAGGCGCATATGCGTGGTTTTGCCTGCCTCTGCCTTGCCTTCAAAGAAACGCTGATAGCTTTCAGTAAGGGCTGGGAAAACCCGTCCTGCAAAGGCTTTATCTTCCAAGAGTGCCTTTGATAAGGGTTTACCGGTTGACAGGTCAGTCAGGGTAAAGATGTTTTCTTTCTCTGAATACTTACGGCTCTTACTATCTGTCACCGTTTCGGTGAGCAGCAAGCCTTTGCTATAGTAGTTGTTGTTGCTAAAAGTCTGCACCAGGCTGTTGTAGATTGTTTTACTACTGGCATCACGGGTATGGGTGGTCACTTTGGCAAAGCCGTAAAAGTCGCGCTCATGGCGGTCGTGGTAGCCTGCTTCATATGCAAAGGTAGTCAGCAGCGTATCCACCCCATCGCCGGTGTGCCCATCGTAAAGCTTTACACTTTCAAGCGTCCATAGATTGTTGGGCAGGTCATAGGTATTACCTTCTCTTTTATAGTCTACCACAAAGGAAGCTCCCAGCGGTCGGTGTACTGCTTTGAGCATATTGGTTTTACCGATGGTGGAAGACTTTACTTTCAACATAGCATCATTGCTGGAGCGCACAAAGTCCGGGTAGCCGTCACCGTCCATATCACTCAACCGTACCGATTCCCGGCTCATGCCCCTGCCGATACTGGTGCTGGGGTTCACACAGAGCTTTACGCCAAACAGGGTAACGCCTGCAGTGAAAGCTATATTGGCTGATTCGCTGGTAGAAGAGTTTTCACTAATAGCCTCTGCACCGTTCCAGGCAATAGCTTCGGCAAAGCCATTGCCATAGTTGAGCCTGACTTCCACGCCCTGCTCTGTGAGATAGTACATATCCACCAAACCATCCCCATTGACATCCTGAAGACTATGGGTCACATTATTTTCGGATAAAGACAACCCTACACCGGCAGAGATACTGCCGCCAACAATGCTTACTCCTAAACCTGCTCCTTTGCTCTTGCTGGTACCGGCCTGTATATCGGAAAATCCCCAGTTTTCTTTTTTAGCAAAGCGGTAGCCTAGGTTTAAAGCCACCTCACCTCCCTGGTAAATACGGTCAGGCAAACCATCCCCGTTGATATCCATATAAGTAAAATCAGTGCTGTTATCCCCATTGCCGAAGTTGCCGCTAAGTCCGGCACTGCTTTTACCGTCTCCCACGCTCACGCTAAACCTTTTGGTATTGGTAGCAGCTGGTTGTGCACTGGACAAGACATAAGAGCCTGAAAGACTTGACCCGGTAGAGTGCATCGTCGTGCGGTGGTTAAGCAAGCTGTGATAAGTAACCCTACCGGAAAGACCGCCCTGTGCATGGGTGTATTGTATCCCATTGGGCGTGACTATATCTGGATAACGGTCACCGTTCATATCCATAAAGTCCGAACGCACTTCGGTATAGCCATCAGTCTTGCCATAGCTGCCGCCCACACCTATAGCCAGCGAACCGCCCAACGTATAAGAGTCGTTGATGCTGACTGAAACTTTGTTGATGGCGCGAGATTTGGTATTGATGGTAGCCTGGGGACTTCCAGGAGGCACTAAGTCATCTTCTCCATAGCGGGAGCTGGATATGACGGTAGCATTTAAGTAAGTAAGATCATCGTAGCCATTCCAGATATGCTGCTTGCCAAAAGGAACCATCGGAATAAAGATTTCATCAGCAGGATTAAACGCCTTTTCGCTTTTCAGTGCCCTGCCATCATCTTTGATTTTGTTTTTGTCCAGCTCATCAAACTTTGTAAAGTTGTCACTCATCTTGAGGGCTGCCTGTTCAATGGCTTTGGTTGCTCTTTCTTCATTGCCATTGTAGGCAAACTGTCCCCACTGCCGGTACATCGGGCCAAACTCCGTGTTGCCACGTTGTATATACACATACGGTTGTACATTTTCTTCTCTGTTGCTGATGCTTATTTTGCTGCTGATTTCTTTGAGTAACGTCATAGCTTTAGGATCAGCCATATGGTATTCAATATAGAGTGTATCGCCCTTCTTCACGGCAATATCCAGCGCATCAGCAGAAGTAATTCTACCAGAGGAAAGATAGATCGTGTCTTTGGCAAGCAACTGGCTACGTTTTTTAACAGAAAATACCAGTTGAGAAGCAGAAGACTGCCCGTTGGCAATGAGTTGAGGTATGATGTTAACCCGTTGTACATCCTGTGACACCACAAACACTTTCCCTTGCTGTGCGATTTCAGCATAGATACTTAAACCTGGTACAGGATAAAACTCAACGAGCGGTTCTCCCTTCTCATTTTTTACCTTGGTATGAGCATCAGCTGCGTTTTCGTAATATACATGCGGTTGCCATTGCAGAGCAGCCCAGTCCACATTAGTAGAAGCCATAACTTTGAATGATAGAGACTCTGCTGAATCTACAGCTACCAGCTTTCTCAAATCTTCATCCGCTGTTTGATTCCAGGCATAATTTTTTTCCAAGACTACCTCTTCCTGGCCCCCTTTCTCTTTGATAACCAATACCTGCACATCGTCACTGGTCATTGCTTTGGTAAATCTACCCTCAATCTGTACCGATCCTTTCATAGGGGCATCCACCGTCTGATCGGCAGTCAGCACAAAGTCTTTCTGGCTATCAAATTTGTAGAGCGGTTGCCCATTAGCATCTGTTTGTGTCGCATCCTGGTTTCTGTATTCAATGACAGGTGCCCACTCCACAGAATCCTGTAAACCATTATAAACTGACTGTACCCTGAAATACACCCTGTCTCCTTTTTTTACAGATAGATTACTCACGCGCGAAGGTATTCTGGGATTGCCGTCGCCAGCCGGAATTGTGGCAGACCATTCCTCACGGTCACGGAGTTGGATGGCTACCCTCACACCGTCTGCGCCCGGTGCTGCTTTATCAGCCGCTGGCAAAAGTAAACGCACAGGCGCATCAATTTTAATCCTGCCATCGTAAGGGGCCTGCCACATACGAACTACATCGTGCAAAGGGTATCTCTTGGCATCTTCTCCTTGCTCCAGGTCATCATTGATTAACAGATCTGCTGCAATCTCACCACTGGTATTGACAGGACTGGAAGTTGCATCACTGGCTTCCACAAAAGTAGGATGTCCGGAGTTTGGATCTATACGGTTGAAAAGCACTTTACCATTTATGACAATATCAGGCAACTGGTCACCATTCACTTCCGTAAAATAAGCCGAAGTGGTTGACTTGGTCTTTCCCCGGTTGTACCCGGCCATGACGGAGCCTACTCCTATGCCCACATGCGCTTCTGCACCACCGCTGTGTGTGCGGCTTTTTTCCTTGAAAAAGGTATTGGCTCCTTGAATAGCGTATCTTTCACCAAAACTTGTCTTTCCGTCAGCCCCCATTTGGTTGGCACGGTAATACATTACCTCATCTTTGATAAACACTTTATCAGGCAACCCGTCGCCATTGATATCTATCAGGCTGGCCATACCTTCGCTGCTGGATTGTCCATAGTTGTAAGAACCGCCTGCCGAGTTTTGTTTGGTAGACACGTTGGGACCCAATCCGACAGTTATAGCCAACCCAGCACTAAAATTATTGGATTTGGTGCCGCTTAGCACTGATGCTGCGTCGCTGAAGATAGCGCCAGTTACCAACTTGTGCTGAATATCATCGTCCGGCACTTGCCAGTTGACAGGCTTATCTACAAAAGGAGTATAACTGTTTTCACCATTGATGTCATCATAATACTCAAAGGCATGGGCATTGAAGCGTTGACCTTGGCTATCATATTCACTAATACTGTCCAGCAGGGTTTTATAGAACGGCCCTTCATGGTACCAAAGCTTATAGCTGCGTACCAGCTCAGAACCATACTGCACGGTAATCTTTTCCAGCAAGGCATCGGTGACCTGCTTAAAGCCATAGCGGGCATTGATGCTGACATCTTTGCGCTTGTCTGCTCTTTGGTCAAAGAGCACGGTGTAAGGTCCTTCTGCTGTGCCATGCCCAGTGTAGGTGATCTTGCTGACATAGAGCTGGGCGTCTTTGATGCCATCCTGGGTGCTTGTATCTTCTGCCTTTTCATAATGGTAACGTACAAAATTACCGTTCAGATCGCGTACTTCTGTCAGTGCCCAGTGGGCTATATTGCCTGTAGCATCTCTGAGTACTGCATCTGTATCCAGGTTTGTACGTCCGCCATAGAAGTATTGTACGCCATTCTTATCAGTTACTTGCCAGTAATAATCAGAAGGTTTGCTTCCGTGACGGATGATCTTGTTAAAACTTCCTTCTACCCGTGGGTAAAACTGTTTGTTGGCAATACGGCCCACCGGCGTGCCCCGGTGGGCAACTGGCGAAAGCTGCTCACCATTCAGGGAATAGGTTTCTGTTTCCAGCTTTTCATCATAGCGTGGCACACCCCAGCGGGTATCAATTGTAATCGCAGGTATATTGAGGTTCCAGCCAAGGCCCAGCCAGCCATTGCCGCCCCCGCTGTTGTAGCTGATGCTTAACTGGGGCTGCATGCCTGCTCTTCCTGAAGGCAGCTTGATGGGATAGTTGAGTGCTGCGCTGCCAGTATTGTTGGCCTGCGGCGCATTGATCAAACCAATGGCTGCCGTAGGATTGGCTGCCTTGATGCCTTTCATAGAAGTAGAATTATAAGCATTCACCTCAGGGGATTCGGGCACCTGTATGATGGCGTTGATCATGTCGGTGAAGTGCGTGGTACGTGATACTACTTCAGCACGAGCTTCCAGTATGGTATCAGTGGGCAGCGCGATCCAGTGGTGCGTAGCCTCATCAAAGAAATAGGTCTTGATATCCTGGGCAGTATAGCCGTCAGGAACCTTGGTTTCATCATAGGCCAAACGAAGGCTTACCTCCTGTTCAAAAAGGGTTTTGTGAGGCAGGAAGCGATAACCTGCATGATGCCCTGTCACGTTGATCATGCCAGCATCCAGGGCCGGAATATCTATAGCTCTTAGACTGGTGATGGATATATTAGCAGGTTGGTTCAGGGCACCAGCCTTCATCTGTAGTGAGGCTCCTGCCAGAGAGATCTGATAATCTGTTTGCGTAGAAAAAAGCTTTTCAGCCCGGTAACTGTTTGCTTGCAGAGGATAATATTGATCTGCTAATTGCGCTTTGTCAAGAGCCACACGTTCACACAGCACTTGTCCATCAGCATAGGTAGCTTCTACCTCTATAGGATCTTGGCCTAAGGTTACCATCCCTTCAAAAGCACCGTCCAGCACCTTGGCAGGTTCTCCATCCAGGGTAACACTTACTGCTTTCTGATTTCTGCCCCAGGCAAAGCCCTTCACATATGCCTGGCCCTGATAGTAATGCAGTGCACTGCTCTTGTTAACCTCAAGGGCTACAGTGGCTTGCTGGCAGTCAGTGGGTTCTATTTCAATAGAGAGATGACGAATACGATAGCTATAGGCAGCCCCTTGTGGCAGGGTAAAACGAATGACGTTATCTCCCTGATGCAGCCACGCTGATGCAATACGTTCTCTTTGCTGATGCCATCCTTTTTGCTGTTTGACAACATAACCCCCTGCTGACAATTGGTCGTTGATGCTGCGGGCTACTGCTGTATGGTCTGCCACCCCTGAGAGTTCATACACGAGCCAAACCTGCTCTTTTCCCGTCAGTGGTGCATCAATCATGACATGGAAAATATTATCTGCCGGATTATCTACTGTTACAGCATCGGTAGTTCCAATGATGCCTTCCTGTCTGCCGGAGGCACAGTATTGCACAGGATCAGAGGCCACGGCATAGCTGTTTACAGCCTGTAGCAGGAGTAACAAGACAAAACACCTCTTTGACAAGAAACTTTTCATGGTTTTTGCTTTTTCCGGTTATGACCGGTTGAATTTTTTATTTTATCTGGTGAGGGTGTCGTGTGCTTGTAATGACAATAGCTTAGTAGATCAGTACTTTTTGAACAGCTACGCCATTTTTGGTTTGTAAGCTGATCATATACAGTCCGGTATGGTTGATCTGTAGGATAAACTGATACTCTGCCTGGTGATCTGCTTTGATTTGTTGGTATAAGTTGCCACTGGCATTGAAGACCTTGACCTCTACAGGGCCTGCTTCGGGTAGTGAGACATTGACGGTGAAGCGTTCTGCCGGATGAACCTGGTTGGGTAGTACGGCAAATTTTTGTTGCTCGCTGCCTGAGATAATGATTTCATCTTTGAACTGGCAACCGGCTTGGTTGGTAACGGTCACCGTATAGATTCCTGATGCTGTAATAGTTGCCTTGCTACCGATGCTGTTATACCCATAGTTACTCTCCCATGCATAGGTTACTTCTGTTGAATCCGGGATATAGGCACTTGCATCCAGGCTGATCTGTTGCCCCTGCTGTAGCTGCTGGTCTGGCCCCAAATCAACAGCGAGCGCATCTATCATTTTTACGGAGAACTTTCTACTTATTTCATACTGGTCAGCATCTTTGATGATGAGATTGTAACTACCTGCTGATAACGCTTCTTGTATGGTGCTGTCAGCATCCTGCCAGCTTCTTGAAAACTTTTCTGATTCTTTAGTTAATGCATACTGATAGGGTCCTCTTCCTCCCATCACGGAGATACTAGCACTGCCTTGTGTAGGATCTGAGCATAGCACATCTGCAATGGGGCGAATGAGAGCCATCATGTACTTGGCTCTTGCAAACCCAAACACATCACTGCCGGATTGATCTGTATCCCAGTGAATGTTTTTATAGATCGCTGTACTGTCTGTGACACTATCCGCTACGATATATTCCAGGTTGTCTATAGAAAAATCTCCCCGGCCACTACGGTCTATGACTAACCAATAGCCTGGTGAATCTTTAGGAAACGCATGGATGTTTACCTGCAGTTGCGTGGACATACGGCTGGCTTGTGCGCCGGTGACATCCATCAGCCATTTGCGTTGCACCACTAGCAGGATCGTATCATCTTCTCCTGTACCCTGTGCCGGTTGATCGGTGAGCGGCATATCGTTATCTCCCCATACCAGAAAATGGTTGTCCTGCATACGGGATGCAGTTGCTGACCCAGATCCGGGTGTATAGGAAAGGGTAAGTTGTACAGCGGTATCATGGGCACTCAGGGTTTGCTTCTGGTATAACTGGTAAGCATCCTGCCTGCCAATACCTGCTATTCTGTGGGCATAGCCTTTGTTTTCTTCCTGATGCCATAGCACTTGCTGATTAGCACTGACGTAGTTACCTATGGTGAGTGGAATACCATATTTGATGGCCAGATAAGTTTCTACTTGCAAACGTTCTAAAAAACTCAACACCCTATCAAAAACCATGAACTCCGCAATAGTCCCTTTAAAAGGTTTGACATCCTGCCCTTCGCTGACTGCTCCCAGTAGCATATAGGCTTGCGGGTTTATTGCTTGAGTTTCTGTCCAGTTTTGCTGTACAGTGTTGATGACCGGCAAGGTATGGGGTATGTGATAAGTGTCTATAATGCTATCAGGTCCCAGCACGCTTTGTGTGGTGGTGAGAATATTTCTTGAAAGCCCTTGCTGGGTACTCCACAGGCCTCGCTCTGTCGTGTCTGCGGGCTGATAGACGGCAATGGCACACAACCCGGAAAGTCCTTCCAGGCTATAGGCAAGATCAACAGGGGTAATTTCCTTAAAATCCAGTACCTGATTGAAATTAAGTGTTTTATCCAGTGTAAGTCCCTGAAGCTCTTTGGTTTGACTGCTGTCCTGTTTTGTGGTGGTAGATATGATCTTACCCTTATCAGCTTTAAGCCAAAAGCTGGGTAGTGGAAAGACTGTCGCTTCTTGGGCGATGGTAACTGTTGCGCTACCTACCAAGAGAAGCAATAGTATGCTTGCACTAAGCCGAGATGATAAATCTTTTACACGCATAATTTTCATAGAGTCTGTTTTAAGATGTCTGAACCTCTTTTCTATGAATGAGCGTGCAATCTAAGTTTATATATGTTATTTAAATAATTATATTAACAGGCAATATTACATGGATATTTACCGTTTTCTCTATGGCTTGATCTCATAACGATCACATAAAGTAATGCCCTCTTTCTCTTTATTTTGAAAAGTAATACAGTCTCCTATGCGTTGTACCCCCTCATGCTGCACCTGGTAAGTAACAGGTTTAGTAGCCGTCTCCGGCAAATAACTAATAGTCACGTACTGTTTATCTTCTGGCATAAAAAGCTGAATGATAAGTGCCATACATACCAACCCTAAATACGGAAGTAAAGAGATAGGCTTTTTTTGTTTGAACATGTGTATCAATTTAAAGGGAAAGCTCTTTGAGATAAATTTCTTCCAACATCTTTTTAGCATGTTGATCATATACATGCACCAGTATATCAGGCGGTAAGCCATCTCCACCCAAACATGTATATGCTAGGTAATGAAAACGATCTGTCTTAGTAGTAAGTCTCTCGTAATGATGCCTGTCAAACAGGAAAAATTGCTTTTGGGGAAACCGGCCGATATTATAAGCAAATAATGCTGCACCATCCACAATTACAGCGTATGAATCTTTGATAGGGTTAAGGCACGTATCAGCCAATATTATACCTTCAATCCTATGCACATAGACTGAAGCCATATGCTTATCTTCCCACATAACTTCTGCCAAACATAGTTTTTTAGAGAACGGCAGATCATTATTATAAATGTTTTGAATCAAATCCACGGTGCCCTTAGGCAGATTCGGATGTGTGTGTCTGGCTTCCATATACGTTGCAGTAACCGTTGATAATCGTTTTTACTTCCTCTTTGATTTGCAATAAATTTCTGTCAATGATCAGATCCCTATCTTCTATAGAACTACCATCAGACTTATGCATAAATTGCACAAAAGGCTCTATTGCATACTTTTTTCTGAATCTATTCCTTTTAAGCTGAGCATAGAAGTAGGCTTGGTCTTCATCCGTTGTTCTACCTACGAACTCGCCTCTCTTCAAGGTCTGCACTTCCTCTGGTTTGATGATAGGACGATCTTGTATGCCAAAGTTATGCCCTAGACTTCCATGATCTTGTTGATGGTAATTCATAGACACATTTTTACCGATGATTTCGCGTTCTTCTTTACCGATAGTTTCACTGATTATTTTAGCTGTCTGTGGAAGATTGGTTCTGCCAAAGTACATATTGTTCATGTTGGCAATGATGGTCTGTGCTTTTTGCAACCCATATTTCTCTACCAGCATGGCGGTGTCCTGGGCAATGAGTACCATCGCAATTTTATTAGAACGGGCCACGGCACCTATATGATCCAGATCATCCAGGTAAAGGGTGGTGGCTTCATCCAGCATCAGGAAGCTTTTGTGTTTACCTTCTACGTTCATCTGCTGTAGGGCAACGGTAAAGATACAGCTGATCACCGGCACCAGTGCTTTGCGTATCTGCGGACTCATGCCGATAGATAAAAGTTTGGGATTATCCGGATTGTTGATGTTCAAATCAAAGTCATTGCCGGAAAGTATCCAGGCCAGTTTAGCAGTATTCAATCGGGCAATCACATTTTGTAGAGAAGCCACCTGGCCACCCAGCTGCCGGTCTGCCTTGGTATCCAGGGAGGTGACGATGCTGCGGATGTAGTCCCCGCACGTAGGTTCACTCAGCAGCATGGAAAAGACATGCTGGAAATCCTGGTACAAAATTGTATTGAACACATGCGGAAGGGTGCATTGCTCAGGATGTTTTACTTTATAGAACCAGATCAGGGCCGTAAACCAGTTGATGGCACTTCGGGTGAAGAAGTTGCCACTTTGTTTGACAGAACTTAAATCCAGGTTGTTATAGATGCTGGTAGCTATTTCTTCTGCATAGCTGATATCTTTGATGTAATCGGCACGGATGGGATTGACCCGGTGGCAACGGGTAAGGTCTTCAAAGTCTAAGACATACAAAGGAAAAGAGGCTTTCTTTTGATGCTGAATCAGGATTGTGTTTAGTTCATTGGTAAGGGTAGGAAATTTATAGTCGTATAAGATACCGCAAAAACCTTTCTCAATGAACTGCGACATATATGGACGTACCACCGATTCTGTCTTTCCGGAACCAGACCCAGCATAAAACGGACGAAGGAGTGCCAGTCATTTCGCTGATATAGGTTCTTCTTCACTTTTGATGCAGCTAACCAGTGTTGGGATAGTGCACTACCCTTTTGTGGAGTAATTCAAAGCCAGCTCTGCCATACATTTGCCTTTTGATGAGCTTGAGTCGGTTAACTTGCCCTTCCACTTGACCATTACTCCAATGATAGGTAGCGGCAGCTTCTATGGCTGCGTAATCACTTTCTAACCCTGTAGCAAAGTTCTTTAGTGCCGCTATGCCACTATCTTTGGCTTGCTGTATCCAATCCGGCAATGCTTTGGCATCTTTCTTCTCAAAGATGGAATGAAAGCTCAAAGCCAATCTCCGAGCCTGCCTTGCTTGAGGACAAAGCTCAAAAAAAGTATCTAGAAAGTGCTGTTCTTCCGCATTAATGTCTGAATCATTCTTGCTGAGTAGAAATTGAACCTTCCTCGGTGTCCAGTTTTTCACCGCTCCGGCGGCCCGGTTCCAGTTCTGGCAGAGGCACAATATCAGCATCTTTCGGGATATTTTCAAAGAAACGGTATACGCTTCCAACACTGCCGGAATAACTCTGCTTTTTTAGTTCTCTCCATAACTGCTTTATGTTCCGCTCACCCTCTTGCCAACGCTTAGCTAGATATTCTTTAAAAGGAAGTACGGTCGATTGCTGACTCTCTGGGCGGCTCTTCGCTGGATACTGTTCAAAATTTCTGTATCTGTTAACTGAGTTGCGTCCAATCTTTAGCTGTCTGGCAATTGCTCTACTGGAATAACCTTGAGCTAAAAGCGCTTTAACTTCCTGAAAAACCAAAGCTCTTTGTGCTGTAGGAGATGAAAGAGAGACAATAGGACCAGTAACAGTTTCTGGCTGAGCATCTTCAACCTTCTGCTGCTGCTGTTTTGTAGCTAATGCTTTAGCTGCAGTTCTTAATTCAGCATGATGTTTTTCAAGCATTCTTTTTAATGTCTCTCCTAAATTTTTAAGAAGATGCCACGCCACGGTGGCCAACGGTCAGCAATCTGTATAGCATCGGGGGCTCCTTCTTTAGCTCCTTCTGAATAACAGTTAGCCCTGTCTCGGCTAATGATTTCTATTCCAGGATGGGCTTTGAGCCAAGTAGCCAACGTTTCGGATTCACGATCAGGAAGCAATTCAATAGGCTGCTGTTTCTCCAAATCTACCAGAATAGTACCGTAGGACTGGCCTTTCTTCAAAGACCAATCATCAACGCCTAATACCTTAGGCGTAGCACAGGGCATGGTTTCAGTAGCTTTCAGGATTCTGATCAATGTCGTATCACTAACTGACATTCCTAAAAAAGTAGCTAATTGAGCACCAGCTTGTCCTCCCAATTGGTATCCTATCTGGGATAACTGGTGCTGCATGAGAGCAGTGCGTCTTCCATAGGCTGGCGTTGACATCAGTGGACGCCACGCGGGCGTTCACTAAAGATCTTTTGGCTACACTGTGGGTTCTGGCAGCGAAAACGTCTAACGGCCAGAGATACATTCATAGACTTTAAAGCCCATGGCAAATCAGCTATTTTTCTTCTGTATTGGCTATGAATGCAGGATGACAACTGTTTGCATAATGGACATTGCCCGGTTGAGTTGATAGATTTTACTTTTAAGTCAATGGCATGGACCTCCATTGTAAGCTCTTCAAGTTCCAAAGCATCTTGCCAAGCAAGAATAGACATCATATTCATGTCTCATTAATGCCACCTCGCCACTGAAAATTCCTATGTCATCAAAAATGAAGAAGAACCGGTTACACCGAAATATGCAGCAGCAAGGTAAGGAAGAAAATGAAAAGCCTCTGAAGAATTTTGCCGTGAAGATTGAAGCAGACCTGGTAGATAAGGTCAATGACTACGCTTTCTGGGAAGGCTATAGTCAGTCAGAGGTAACCCAGCAAGCGTTGGAGGAATTTTTTGCCTCCAGACAGGTTCAATCCATGCCTGAAAAGATGCGCAAAAAGATGGCTGAACAAGCCAGGCGTAGAAGGAATGGTAGGAAATGATTGTTTTTGTTATTTTCTCAAGATACCTGCTCCATGCCAAAATGTTTGACAATAGGAAGCGCTAGGCTTCCTTCTTTTTCAGCTCAGATACTTCATTGCGAATCTCTTGTGCCAAGTTCTTGAGGTCCATCATGGCTTTGCGCAGGCGTGTTCCTGCCGCTTTGTTACCTGACTCGTAGAATTTCTTGGCATCCTCTTCTATAGAAGACATCATCTGCTGTACTTCTTTGTATCTGTTCATGCTTACGGTTTAGTTGATTATATTACTATTTTTTGTATCAGTGCCTAAAGGTAAAATAACTTCTTATAAAATAAAGTAGCCTTGCCTGAATTTTTATGATTCGTTAAATTTTGCCTCACGGGTGAGTTCTTCTTCAAGTTTTATAATAAAGTCAGTTAAGGACATGTCTAGTGCCTTACATATCTTGTATACAGCCTCAAGGGTAGGCTTGCGCTGGCATCTTTCTAAAAAAGAAATATAGTTGACATGCAATTCAGCCAATTCAGCCAATCGCTCCTGCGTATAACCCCTTTCTTTTCTAAACTTAACAATTAAAGTAGCCAATGGCCTTTCCAACATAATACTGTAGTTATGATGGAAAACTAATCCGAGGTTTGATCAAAATACAGACACTATAGTGTGTGTTTAAGATAAAAAACTTATCTTGCGCAGATAAACAACAGCAATCACGACTATAGATTTATTCCATGAATAGACTAACCTATCTGCTCCTAATACTTTTCTGCTATGCCTGTAGCAGCAGCTCAAAAGACACCTCAGCCTCAGTGGCAGTTGAGAACTCAAATCTTGAAGCTCCCGATGAGAATACACTGGAAGGACAAGCTCACCGTTTGCTTGCTGAAACCCATCCGCAAACAGAATACAGAGAGTTTTTCTTTGGTGCCACCCATATTGGCACCAAAGAAAACATGCCCAAAGTTTACAAAATCATGCAAGAGCAGGGGCTGTGTAGAGTGGAAGAGAAAAGAGTCTCCAGGTATCCCCTGTGCATATTGCACCTGACCCCGCAGGCACTTGAGTATATGCAGCAAGGTAGTAAAGATTCTGTAGCGTCACGTTTGGAAGGCATGGAGTACAAAGCCCAGTTCAAACTCTTTGATGAACAGTTCACAGGCATTGTGGATGTGAGTGAAATACCCGCCTACAATGCAGCTGAGATTCGCTACAGCATCAAAAGGATCAACATTACCTCTTTCAATGAAGCCTACCTATTTGATTCAGGCAAAAAGATCTATGATAATACCCGTATCACCGATACGCTGTCTGCTTACATGCAAAAGAGTACCAAAGGCTGGAAGCTGGTAAAAATGTAGCAGGTATGCTTTCTAATCTCATGGCTATGAAAAAACACTCCTATAAATCTTTCCTGGCTTTTACCATATGGCTACTGTTGTGTAGCTGCCAAGAGCAGATACCAAGTGACATCCAATACAACTCACTTGATGAGTCCTATGAACGTATCATGGATGGAAAGCGTCTCTGGCAGATCACCAAGATAGAAAGCGATATTGCCCGCCATTTCATATACACCTATCCTGATAAAGAAGATTTAGAGATATATACCATTGAATCAACTAGTACCGACTGGCTTTCTCAAATAAAACAAGCTAGGCAAAGAGACCCCAACATGGCTGATCAACTTTTGCTTACCATACATTAGTGATTATTACCGTTTGCTGCAAAACACCCGTGAATCAGGCACCTGGGAACCCTGGCTACTCTATATGCTCGAAGCAGTTGAACTGACTTCACTACAAACATCGGCCATGATTCGTGGCATCAAAAAGCTGATGATGGCGCACAAGCAGAAAATCCGGACTGAATTGCCCAAAGTGTATTCTCAGGACCTGATCAACAACCTATTCAAGCATCCATACACAAAAATTGAATTTGTTGTATTGGACCTTGGTATCACCCGCCAAACGGCCTCCAAATATCTGGATCAACTGATACATATAGGGTTGCTGACGCTGCACAGAATCGGTAAAGAGAACTTCTATGTCAACAATGCACTATACGAGTTTTTGTACAATGCGCCTGATGCTTTGAAGTTTAAAAATGAATAAAAAGTTAACATAAGTTGTATAACGTGTTAAAAAAATTACAAAACATTAACACGTAAAATATACAAGTTAAAGAAATAGGTATTTATTAACCTGAGAAACATGCGATGATATTAGGCAATAACAACAAATACCGGGGCAACCTTGGCGAGACACTTAAACTGGATGAATACAGCCATGTGGAGCAACCTTTTATAGAGCAGCTTAAAGGTTTGGGCTGGAATACCGGGAGCAACCAGGTGTTGGAATTACAAATGCAGCAAAGCCCGGAGCAGAGTTTCCGCGTTTCCTTCTCAGAAGTGATTTTGCCGCCCAAGCTCCAACAAGCATTAAAGCAGATCAACCCTTTCCTCACCGACGGGCAGATAGAGGAAGTAGCCCGCAAGATCAATACCTTTGATAAAAATAGTCTGATTGAGAACAACCAGAAAGTCCTTCACTATTTACTGGAAAACACCACCGTTTCCCACAATGAGCAAACGGGGGAGTTAAGCCCTACCGTTCGCTTTATTGATTTTGACAATATAGAAAATAACATTTTTACCGCTATTTCGCAGTTTAAGGTAAGGATCACCGGCACTGACCATCATATCGTTCCCGACATCGTATTGTTTGTCAATGGGTTGCCTTTGGTAGTAGTTGAGGCTAAGTCTTCCAAAGTAAAAGAACCTATTCCCGAAGCTATTGATCAACTGCTCCGATATTCAGAACAAAGAGGCGACACAGGAGAAGGCAACGCGGCCCTGTTTTACTACAATCAGTTTTTGATCACTACCTGTCGCACTGAAGCTAAGTTTGGTACGATTACCACGCATATAGAAAAGCATTTTTACCGATGGACAGATCCCTATCCCAAAATAGTCGATGACTTAGCACACGGCAAATCATTGCCTAACGACCAGCAACGATTGGTAGCGGGTATGCTGGAGCCACGCAATTTGCTGGATATTATCAGGGTATTCACCGTTTTTTCCACCAACGACAAAGGGCAGAAAATCAAAATTGTAGGTCGTTACCAGCAGTTCAGAGCCGTAAAACTTGCTATTAAACGCTTAGTGGAGGGAAAAAATCCTATAGCGCGTGGCGGCATTATCTGGCACACACAGGGTTCGGGCAAATCACTGACTATGATGTTTATGGTACGGGAAATGAAGCTCCGCCCGGAGCTGATGCCCTGGAAGATTGTTTTTGTTACCGACAGGACACAGCTGGAAGAACAGCTTTCCGAAACAGGCCAAAATATAGGCTTTGCTATCAAAACGGCCAGTTTCATCAGTCCCAAAGCCACACCCAATGGGCAAAGCCTGAAAGAACTGCTCAGCAATGATAATTCCGATCTGGTGATGGCCATGATTCATAAATTCCAGGAAAATGGAGAATTAAGCGGCTTGGAGATATTCCCTGAACTAAACAAGAGTGCCCAGATATTGATCATGACGGATGAGGCGCACCGTTCACAATATTCCCTTTTGGCTGCCAATTTAGACCGGGCAATGCCCCATGCTACGCAGATAGGCTTTACTGGCACACCCACCGACAAAGCAGAAAAGAAGTACAAAGATTATATTGACAAATATACGATGCGGCAGGCCATTGATGATGGCGTTACTCTGGAAATTGTATATGAAGGATTTACCCATAATGCTGAAGTAGAAGATAAAAAAGGCATGGACGATAAGTTTGCAGATGTATTCAGTGAATATCAACTCACTGAACGCTTGCAAATCTTGGGCTTTGGCTCACGAGATGCCTACTTAGACAGCATGAACACCATTCGGGAAAAAGCGGCAAAGATGGCGGAACACTATGTGGAGCATATCTTCTCGGGAGGATTTAAGGCACAAATCGTTGCCAATTCAAGAGAAGCCGCTGTTCGCTATAAAGCCGCCATTGACGAAGCTCTGAAAGCCAAAATCTCAGCACTAAAAGTGGATAATCCCATGCTGGTCAATATACCGACGTTAGAACAATTGGAATGCGCCGTAGTAATTTCAGGAAGCCACAATGACCAGCTACACATCAAAGCTTATACTAACAGTGATTACCATAAAAAGAGCATCAAACGCTTCAAACTTCCCTTTGGCAAAACAGATGAAGAAGATAAATCATTAAATGGAAATGTAGGTATCATCATTGTAAACAATATGTTGCTTACCGGTTTTGATGCGCCCATTGAGCAGGTATTATATCTGGACAGGGTGATTATTGCACACAACTTATTGCAAACTATAGCCAGGGTAAACCGGGTAGGTCCGGAAGGCAAGGATAAGGGTTTTGTGGTGGATTTTGTGGGTGTAGGTCATCACTTAAAACGGGCATTGGATACTTATGCGAAAAAAGAGCAAAAAGCAATTATTGATTGTATTTCTGATGATGAAGCTGAGCTGAATGAACTCATTAAGGCCCATAAAGACATTTGGGAATATCTGAACGAATACGGTTTGGACGATTTAAGCGATTCCGATGCGTTCTTTGATATTTTCTATGATGAAGACATCCGTTTTGAATACATCAAGCGATATAAACATTTAACCTCTTGCTTCAACGCGGTGCTTCCCAGAAAAGAAGCATTAGAGTTCTTTCACGATTGGAAAGCCTTTACAGAAATTAATGCTTTGGCCAATCAGCATTTCAGGGATAGCAGGTTCAGTATGAAAGGTATCCCACCCAAACTAAGGGTAATCGCTGACGAGTTTTTGATTTCTAAGGGAATAGATCAGTCCGTAGCTCCTATATCTATTATAGCAGATGATTTTCAGAAAAACGTCAACCGTAAAAAGCGCGAGAAAACCAAAGCCGCAGAAGTAGAGCATGCCATACGCCATTACATAGATATCAACATAGACGAAGATCCGGAGCTATTTGCTTCATTCGCACAAGCACTAGAAGAAATCCTGCAAAACTTTAAAGGCAACTGGAAAGCTATTTACGAAGAACTGGAAAAGCTGAGGGAGAAAATCAGGAACCGTGAGAAAGAAGAGACTTATGGTTTGGATAGAAAGAAACAAATGCCGTTTTTTAGAGTTTTCAAAGCTGAGCTTTTTGATAATAGAGTGCTAACTGAAGATGAAGTTGCTCGGAATGTAAACCTAACGCAGCATGTTTTTAATATGGTGGTAAATGAAATAAAGCTGACAGGCTTTTGGGATAGTACACCGGCACAATTGAAACTTAAAGCGGAACTTCAAAAGCTGTTGTTATCGCCTGAGTTCAACCAACTATCTAAGAGCATGTTTTAAAATATTATGAAGCTAATCTGTTGATTAAAAAAGAAATAGTAGCTATTCTAATCATCGCTTCAGAAGATTCTGCGGTTTTCTCATAATCACGACACAAACGCCTTCTAAAGTTGAACCAACCGTAGGTTCTTTCTACCATCCATCTGTTCTTTTCAGGAACAAACCCTTTGGTTGATTCTGGTCTTTGTACAATTTCTACTTCCCAGTTGGTCTGCTCATTGATATAATCAATGAACGTGTCTTTATAGCCATGGTCAGCAGCAATCTTTTGCATACGTGGCACTTTTCCTTTGAGTTGATCTATCAACTGACAGCCACCTTGGTTATCTGAAACATTGGCCGCTGATACATAGATAGCCCAAGGTAATCCCAGTGTATCTACAGCTAAGTGTCGCTTGCGTCCATTCACCTTCTTTCCCCCATCAATACCTGTATCTAAGTCTATAAAAGCCACCTTTTTACTGCTTTGGCTATCAAAAGCCAACAAACTAGGGCTATCCTCACGCTCCTGTCTACGACGTTCTTTCACAATTAAGACATCTACAATTTCTTCCCACATGCCATTAAACTTCCACTTGCGGAAATAATAATACACACTTTGCCAAGGTGGATATTTACTATCCAGATTCCTCCATTGGCATCCTGTGTAATTGATCCATAGTATAGCATTTATAATGGTGCGCAAACTATGCTGTCTTTCCCTTTGGTCGTCTAGTACTTTCTCTATAATTTCCCATTGGGAGTCAAGGAGTTCATGAAACTTTTCTTGCATAAACTTTAGTTTTGGTCAACTACAAGTTTAGCTTGACTCCCGCTTTTTTACAATTCAAAACATGCTCTAATATCGTACTGAAACGCACTGAAATAATCTCGAGGATTATGGAAATAGCAAAAACCAATCACTTCAAAATAACGCAAGACTGATGCTATTGGAGTACGAAGTAAAATATAGTACGCGTAGGACACTCAACATCACCGTAGAGCGTGACAGGAAAATTACTGTCCGTGCCCCGGAACATCTTTCACTTGAAAAGATAGACAGTATTGTACAATCTAAAAAGCAGTGGATAAAGGAAAAAATCCACCATGCACAGAAATACCCGGAAACTCCTGTGGTAAAGAAATTTGTCTCCGGCGAAACCTTGATGTATTTGGGAAAGAATTATCAGCTTTTAGTGGTAGACGAAGACATTGAGGGGATAGATTTTAATCAGCGGTTTAGAATTTCAAGAAAAAACCAAGTGAGGGCTAATGGTTTATTTAAGACATGGTATTTGGAACAAGCCTTGCAAAAAATTGAGCCTTTAGCCAAGCAATACGCAAAATATTTGGGAGTGGAGTACGCTGAGCTTAAAACATCTGAAATGAAATACAGATGGGGTTCCTGTACCCCAGCAAATAATATCATTTTCAACTGGCGAATCATTAAAGCTCCCATGTATGTAGTAAATTATTTAGTAGCCCACGAGTTGGTTCACTTGATTGAAGATAATCACACCCCAAGGTTTTGGAATATTCTTTCTATCCAAGTCCCTTACTACCAAAAAGCAAAGGCTTGGTTGAAAACGAATGGTCATTTATTAGAGGTGGATTTTTAGGTATTATCAAGTCAAAATTGTGAATTTAAAGGATTCTCAATAACAAGTCACTTTAATTTATTTAAACCAATCCCTCTCAACATCACCCTCCTATACTCCTCCTTCGGCCATCTAAGCTGTTGTTTATAAATCCATTGGTATAATCGGCGGTCAGGTAGGTTGAGGTGGCCGTTTGCTTTGTAAAACTTCTCTACTTCCCGGAAGTTTTCCAGCCATTGCTGGTCGCGTTTGGATTGTTTGGTGGTGCTGAACTCAAAATGGATATCTTTGAGCTGTTTCAGGCGGTCTTTGGAGAGTGTGTCTTTGCTTATTCGCTGGGTTCTTACCCAATTGTATAGCTTTTTGTTTGTATGTTGTGAGGGCACATTGGTATGTCCGTGTTCTTTTTTGAAGAGCAGCAACTGGTTGTAGCGGTATTCCCAGCTGAGGGCACGTTGTTTTTGTATGTCAAAGACGAAGCCCAGCTGGTCTAGCTTTACTATCTGCTCTGGTGACAGCTTTTCTTTTCCCTTTCGCTGCCTGGCAACCCATTGCGCCAGCGCGTTGTCTACGTAGCTGCTGGGCACCATGCTGTGGTGGTGTCGGCCATGGAACGCTTTGAGTTTGTCATACATGGTCTCCCATCGTTTCAGATAGTTGGCATCTTCTGTTTGCCAGGTGAAATTCAACTGCCCGAGCAGGGCTATTTGTTGATCAGTCAGTTTGTCCTTTTGCTTCTTCTGCCGGTTTACCCAGGCTCCCAGGCGCGGATCTTCTGCATGGTGAAAGGGCAGATCAGTATGGCCATGTACTTCATAGAATTGCTTCAGCAGGTAGTAGTTGTAAAACCACCGGGTGGCTGCATTATCGGCTTGCCAGTCAAAATCCAGTTCATGAAGGCAACTGATCATTTCAGCAGGTAGCGCAGCTTTGTGCTGGCGGGCATAGGCGGTCAGCTCATACAGGGGTTTGTGCGCTGGATAGGGAGGAACGTATACGTGGTGGTGTTGCTGGTGAAATGCTTTGAGTAATTGGCAAAGTTGGTTGATACGTGCTGCATCCAAAGTGTAAGAAAGTATGGTCTGGTGGTTTAGTCATCGCGCTGTAGCGCAGCTTTTACTTTCTTTGCTTCAGCGACTTGCCGCAAAATAATGTTTTTTACGGCAACTGCATCTTCCAATCCACTTAATTTTACAGCAGGGTTTGTTTGGTCCCGAATAAAAAGGGTAATACAGCCAAGTCCTGTTAACTTCAGGAAAAAATCAGTCCTAATTTTAACCTCTTCTATTTCATGTAGAAAAATGTCTTCCTGCCTGATCTTACGGATTCCCTGCCGGATGATGAGCTTTTCTTCCTTCAGCATATAGTGCGTGTTGCCGGTCCGCAGGTAACGCCACAGTGCCAAGGGCCAGGTGACCACCAGAAAGCACGACAGAAAAACGCCCAGGTTGGCTCCCTGTGAAGGTCTGTGCTCCCAAAGAATGTGCGTCTCTTTCATAGGTTATAAGTTGATGCGAATGCCAATGGAGGTTTGCTGAAGTGTCTTATCAATATCACTTTTCAGAAAATATGTATACCGGTAGCGAAACAGCAGCGTCAGGTACCGGCCCAGGTACAGTTCGGTGAGTATGCTCGCATGGCCACCGAGGCTGATCTTATTCTGTGGCCTGATGGCTGTTTGATCAAACTCAGGAATATGGTCCATATTTTCTACAAGAGCAGAATCCAGGGCTGGATAGATGGCCGATGCTTTGGCTCGTCCGTAAGCCTGTGTCAGACCAGCACCCAGGTTGATATACAGCCGGTTGAAAAGTTTGGCAAACGTGTAGTCAATGGTTTCACTGAGTATCATTTGATGCAGGGTATAGCTGGCAGCTGCCCGGTAAGGGGCAATTCTGATAAAGTCCGAAAAGCTCCCCTGCCGGTAAGTGCCGGTGATTTCAAACTGAAACCGGTCGCTAAGAAAGGATTGATAACCCAGACTGTAAAAATCCGACTTGCGACTGATTCCGTATTCAGCCGTGATGCCTTTGAGTCCCTGAAAATGATGCTGTGCCTGGGCAGCTGTAAGGCTGATGCAAAAAATGAAAAGGCAACTAAGCAGGTGTGACTGTTTCATGATGATAGCTTTACTTGAACAAGTTTTTGGTAAAAAGATATTGCTCTGCCTGTGCCTGCCGGACCTTGCTGATCGCATCCTGGTCGCTGGTGACAGAAAGCATCAGACTATCGCTTTTCTCTATAAATTCATAGCTCATGACGATGTACTGCCGGGCAGTTTGCTGGGTGCGGATACGCTCATAATCGCTCATAGAGAATACTTTGTCCTGTAGTACTTTCCGCGATAGTTCCATCCCCTTTTTCCTATACAGTTTGGCCCACTTGCGATACGTCTGTGCTGTCTGCACAGCGCGTTTATCGGCAAACTCCTGAAAATACAACCGGAAGTTATGATGCTCTGCCAGCAGCTTTTCTATCCCTTTCGTTTCTTTGGGCAGCTTATCGGTGTAATACAGCATATCGGTCAGCTGCTGCGCTGCCCTGGCCGCATCCGGCTGCTGGTACAATTGCCTGAGCATCAATCCGTAACTATTGCCGGGCACACCGGCTACATAGGCATCCACATCTGATGTCAGATCATGGATGTCCAGCAGTTCGTTTTCTATAGATGCTACGCCCAGGCCGGTAACGCTTTGGACCAGGTACCTGGCTTGGTCAATGCTGTCCTGCAAAGCGTGTATCTTGTGATACGTCTCGTCGATGACCTCTTTGGTCTTTTTCACCTTTTTCCATAACACATGCTCTCCCAGGCTTTGGGCTGCATTGTTAATTTCCTCTTTCCTGTTCTTTTTGTCGCTGACCACCACGCAGGTAGGACTGATCAGCAGAAAACAGATGCAGCAATAGCTTAGTAATTTCAATCTCACTTTTTTCATTATATACTCATATCAGTAAATAACTATCTAATTATAAAATGATCTAATAGAAATCATCCAGCTTCTTGTAGAGAGCCTGCTGGGCTACGTATGCAGCTTTTATATCTTTGGCAGGCTGATAGCTTTCTGTCATCAACGCTTCAGCTTTTGCCTTGAGGCGCAGACTTTCATCCAGGTAATCACCGGTGATCTGTAGTGCCTTGATGCGTTCTGCATCGCTGAGTTTAAGCTGCTGTTCCTGCTTTAGTTGCCGGTTGAGATCATCGCCATATTGCTGATAACGGGTGGCCAGTTGCTGGTAAGTCAATGCAAGTAACTGTCTACGCTTGCTGACCATTTCTGCTATCGTCAGCTTGTTGGTGGCTATATCTTTAGACAATGATCTGAGCTGGTCAAGCTGTGCCGGAATGTTGAGTTCCGTATCCAGTAGCTGAATCTCACGATATAATTCTTTGCCTGCCTGGAAGGTGGCAGTATCAGAGCGATAGATGTCCTGTAGCGTCCGGGCATAGTCCAGCACTTCATCAGGAATTTCCAGGGTAAGGCTTTGCATCACTTCCCAGTCTGTGGCAGACATCTTTAAAAAACGGATGATGCCTACCTGTTTGAGTAGTTCAACCTTTTCACGCTGTAGCTCGTATTTCCCCTCTGCATTTTTCCTGAAAAGGCTCTGCATGATATTTTCTGCAGCCAGCTTGACCCAATATTTGAAATTATGCTTGCCTTCGTGGTTTTCCTTCACATAATCTTCTGCGGGATCATGGACCGGAACGCCTCCCATCTGTGGAAGGATCGCCTCCAGTAATGCTGAGTTCTTTTGCTTCAAGACCTTCAACACAGGCTCCAGCTCTTTGTAGAGTAAGTCCAGCGCGACATCCTTGCCGACTTCGGTCATTTCGTCCTGAATATTATCTATCCAGCGGTTAAGCCGCTTGATATAGTCCCTTTCCTTTTCCCGGATTATTTTATCTTTTTCCGGATCATAGGTGTAATTATCCTTGCGCTGTGGCATGTCAAACCCTTGGTCAGTGGCCTGATCATACGCCTGGTCACGTAGTTGTTTGCTTTCTTCGCTGTTGTAATAGTGCTCATAATCTTCTTCAAATTTTTCTTCCCAATCATCACTATCCCAGTTACTCCATTCAAAGTCAGACTGTGTATCATCCTCATCGTCTGCTGAGTCAGGAATATCCAGCTCGGACCGCCAGTCATAGGGATCTTCCTGTGCCAATGCCATTGCCGGAAGCAGGGCGATGACAAGGCAGATAATGGCCAAGGAAATCTGAGAATGCTTCATACTGGTTTTTTAATACCTGGTTTTCCAGTTGAAGTGACCGGATACCGCTCGTCTCCCTGATGGTGATCATAACCGCTCCCTGCTCTCCCACAGCATATACCGGTATGGCAACATAATAGTCATGATAACCATAGGGTTTGACATCTGTTATGTTGCCTTCTATCAGGGGTGTCACCGGTATCTTATTTACTTTCTTTCTGCTTAGCATACGCTTCCTGTAAAATTCAGCATTTTCAATACTGATACTTTCTATGCGATATACCAGTGCTGAATTGTTTTCCAGTCGCAACTTGAGGTAAATGGCCGAATTGTCTGCTTTCAGGTTCATCAGCGACCAGCTGACCTTGTTGTTGGAGACACCTTTGTCGAGGATGGTTCTTTTAACATCACTCAATGAATACAACCGTTCTTCAATCAAACTGATATCCACTTCCGGAACATAGTTCTCCCGGTTGTAGGAAGCAGCTTTGTTCAGGGTCTTGTCCCGGAAGTCGTAAAGTATCTTATCGTTTGCGGCCCTGAAGCACACCACCCCGGCAAAAACTCTGGCACCGGCGGCGACGAAAATGGTCGTTTCCGAAGCCCCTTCTGTACGGGCTTTGACATAAACGGCATTCTTTTCAGCTTTGGCACCAAAATCTTTGACCAGCACGACATTCTCTTCCGGCAGCTGTTCGGCGAATTCTTTCTCACCACCCAGGTCCAGCAGCGTCACATTTTCATCAAACACCAAGTAGGTATTCTGCTCATTGCTGACATAAATAGTATCAGTAGCACTGGCCAGTAGGGTTTGCAGTAGCAGAAAGCAGGTACAGAATATTACTTTTTTCATTAGCTATTCATTATTGTCAGAAGATTTTTGGTAGGGTATAAAGTCCAGGTTCGCAATCTGTAATCCGAAAGGATTACGATCACTGCGATACGTCTTGACGATGTTGTATTGCAAGGCAATCGCCAGCTCTGTCTTTAGTTCTGTGCCGATATAATGGCGTTGCTTGAAATATGCTTTTGCCTGTGCAGGAATACCATTGCTCATGATCTTTACCGAATCAATGCGCACCTCTGTTCGTGATCCCCAGCGGATGTAGTTGTCCTTGACCTTGCCTTTATCAAACTGCTCTACCACCATCAATCCGCTAGGCTCGTCAATAAGATGTAACGCATCATCCAGGTGTTTTTCATAACTTTCTGCATCGTGGGCAAACATGCTGCGGATGAATATCTCCGATAAATACTTAGCCTCAAAAGGAGTCACATCGCTTTCCCTGGTGAGGTAGGCAGAAAGCGTTCCGTTGTCTGTTACGACATATATCTGGTCGTTTTTGGTATCTACCAGTTGCTTATACTGAAAGTAATATATCACCGTAGCGGCCATAAATCCAATCAGCGAAACCAGCGTCACTGCTTTCATCGTCCTGAAAGCCCGGTTATAGTCTTTAATCTTTTCCATCTTGATTTACAGTTGTTTTAGGTCCGAGTAAGTATCTTGGTTTTCGGTCGCCAGGTGGCAAAGCTCTGGGTGCCGTCAGTTGTTTGTTAACTGGTGTTGACGGTATCCTTGCCTGCTGTCTGCCACCAAGCCGTTTATTTTGTGCCGTTGTAGCATTTGATGATGATCCATAAAATACACGGGAAGGGCTACTCTGCTGTCCTGAAGCCGAACTTAGAGAACGCGATCTTACAGGATTCGCTGCATATGAGGTCTGCACATCAGCACTACGCTGAATACCCATGTTTTGAAGTCTACTACTATTGCGCCCCTCTCCTACCCCACCTGTCATACCACTATTACCTCCCTGAGTGGTTGATTTTCCGCTCTGGGAACTACTGGTATTTTTGCTAACGGCTTGCCCAGCTGCCGAACCTCCGGAAGATGCCATACGGAGAATACCTGCGGTGGTAGCCAGCGGTGCCATCACCATTTTAGAGCCTGCCATGGCCACGACGGTCTGTCCTATAGCCAGTGAGGAAAGATAAGGCACAAAGAAATACATAATGGCTGAGAAAGCAGTGAGCAGACCAATCGTCATTTCTTCGTCTCCTCCAAAGGCAATGTCGGCCAGTCTGTATCTTCCAGTTTAATGGTGGTGGTTGTAATATGAGGAATCTGCATATAATTGCCCAGCAGGTAAGTATACGGGGCCGTCACACCATGAATGTTGATGACCGCATCTTCAATAAAGTTACCCCTGCCCCGCATAGAAATCAGGTTTAACCGCTTCTCTCCCACCTGAATACCATTGAGATCAGCTGATACAGCGCAGGCAATATCCTCATGACTTCCCGGTTCAAAGTTCAGGGTGAAATACTGTGAATACAGGGTTTTCAATTCCTCTTCATACAACCTGCTGAAAGTGACTCCATGTACACCCTGGAGTCCATTGATAAACTCCGTAGCCTGTTGTTCCACGACGCCCAATGTTTCTTCTATTCGTCCGAAGACATTACCCAGCATACTCCTGGAAGCAAGCAGCAGGGTATTGAACGGATGAATACCGTTTCTCTTTTTAACGCCCAGCGGTGGGAAACTAATGAAGAGATATCCGTGGTGGTGCAGCACCATGCTGTGGGCAAAGTGCTGCTGTGTTTTCATCTCAAAATATTCTCTGGCATCCGGGTCGCCCTGGTATTCTTCGTAGTAATATATATCTGTCTTTTGAAGAACCGCTTCTTCCGGAAAGGAGGAAAGCTGCTGCGCCAGGCTGTTGTTAAAAGAGGCATAGTCCGCTGCCGACCATGTTTCCATCTCCGCAGCATGAATCTGAAAGCCCACCGCCACGTGACCGTCACGAAACACCACCTTATCATTTTCAAAGCTAAAAATTGGAATGGCTTCCGACAAGTCACGTTCGTCTCTTCGCCTTTTTGGCCGACTGATGAGATTGATCATGGTTGAAAGGGTTAGGTTTGATGATAAACAGTTTTTTCGGAGTAAGCAGCCAGGCTACCCTGCTGTGCAGGTACATGGGTACTTTCTGCCTGTTTGATTTTTTAAGCACAACAAACAGCACAATAGTGAGTAGGAGTGCTATTGGATACACCGCTTTGGGAAGATTGATCAGGTTACGCAGTAAGTTGACCACAAAAAACATGACCATAGATACTGACAGAAATATTCCCCAGTCTTCAAAAGCGATACCAAAGATGCCTGTTGGCTTGTCCAGTCTTTTATAACTTTTCATAATCTGATGACTGTTTGGTTGCTGTTACTCACCGCCCCCGCCTCCGTTTTCTGCACCACCGCCAGTGGTAGTGAACTGATCCCCGCCATTGAAGTAGCTGAAGATTTCATCCTTATAAGTAGTGTAGCCCCCCCAAAGCAACAAGCCAATGAACAACCCTACAGTGTAATCTTTCCACTGCGGATTCTTGGTAAATACAAACCAGATCACTGCGATCAGTGCCAGGCCGCAGGCGACTGGAAAAGCAATGTTAATGAGTTGAATAATTGTATCAGAGATTCTGCCAGCACCGGCCACAATACCTTGTGCCTGAGCAGCTGATGATATAGCAGTCATCGCCAAAGTTAATGCTGCCATTGGACGCAGACATGCTTTAATTCTTGTTGGGCATTTGCTAACTGTTTTTCTTTGCTTCTTCATGATTTTCTTGTTTGAGTTGTGATTGTAATTGATGAAAATTTTTAAGTCTATCTTTCATATTGCTATGTGCCTGTTGCTCAAATATCCTGGCATAAGCCTTTCTGTGCTTTTCTTTGCCTGATATGTTCTTCCTGCCCAGGTCCTCATCGGAACACCGGTAAGAAATTCGTTTCAGATTCTTGCAGTTCCTTGCTTTTTTCTCTAATTTGTTCCACACTTCAATAAGTATTATTGAAATTTATGCTAATGTACAGAAAAAATAATTCTGTCAAACAAAACATGAAATAATTTCTGATAAACTTCTTTTTTTCTTCAAGCTATAAAACAGGAAAGTAATTGAAGTAAATAAATAGATAAATTATGGAAAATAGCAAATTTAAAGATGAGTTAAGCCATTATAAGGAAACCATTGACATTCGTGACTACCTGGAAAGAACAGGTTACATCCTGGATAAATCAAGAGATACTCCACGGTACAAAGCTTATACTAACCAGGAACTGGGTGATAAGGTATATATTCCTAAAAACAATAAAACAGGAATTGCAAATTTTTATGTGAACCAGCATGATAATGACGACAAGGGTACGCTGGTAGATTTTGTGATGAGCCGGGAAAAGAAAACGCTGGATGAAGCAAGGCTTACGCTTAGAGAGTTTCAGCATGGTTATGTTCCTGTTCAGCAAAAACAGCCGGTGACTGAGATTAACGAGCAGGATAAGAAGAAACGGCAGCAATTTATAGTGCATAAGATTGCAACTACACATCCTTCCGGACTCGATGATGTTTACCTGGAGAAAAGATTACTTACAACAGATACCCGTCACCATCCTGCTTTTGCCGGAAAGATAAAGCTAAACGAAGTTGCAGATGAAAAATGGATGGTTTTTCCGCTGGAAGATGAACAGGGTAAGCCCACAGGTCTGGCGATGAAACGTGATGGCAAAGAAAAAATTCTGGGTGAAAAAAGTGGCGTATGGCTTTCTCAACCTACTTTAAAAGACCGGACCGTGGATAAGCTCATCCTCACCGAGCATCCCATTGATGCCATGAGCTACCATCAGTTGCACGATAAAAAACCAAACGGGCAAAACGTAGTCTATGTGGCCACCGCAGGGAATCCATCTGAGAAGCAGATGAATCTGATACAGAAAAAGATACAGACGCTACAGCCCAAAGAGGTTGTACTGGCCAATGATAACGATCAGGCAGGTCGGCAATACAATGAAAAATACCAGCACAAATTAAAAGACAACGGTATTCCTTTCAATATCGAGAAGCCCCAGTTCAAAGACTGGAATGCTGATGTGTACGCTGGTGCCCTGCACCAGGCAAGGCTGCTGGACCGAACGATAGAAGAACCGCACAAAGTTCAGCTGGCTGGAAAGCAAAAAGCGGGTCAGGAAATGGAAGAAATGCTTGAGCATAAAAAATATACGAACCTCTCTGAAGAGGCTCACCAAAATCTTCCCTCCTACTATGTGGAGCGAAGCATAGCAGGGAAACAGGTTGAGTTTTCTTTGAAAGAGGTGGCATTGATCAACAACGATCAGAAACTGGCAGATTGTCTGAAAAAGCCTGTGCAGGAGAAGAAAATTAATGCAGGCTATGTAGCAGAGAAAAGCCAGACAGTGGCTGACAGTGTGGTACTGAATAAGGAACAGGAGAAAGCCATGCTGTCACCAGAAAGACCCTTGGTAGCAGAAAAAAGGATAGACCAGATCAATGCACAAACCCAAAAAGGAGTACAGGCTTTTCATGATGCAGATAACCATATCAAAACGCAGGTGCCAGGTGTTGCTCAGCCCAAAATGCATCAGCAGGAAAATACAAGCAATGATACAGCTGATGGATTTTTGGAAACACAGAGAAGATATAACCAGCAGATAGATATACTGCAACAACAAATAGCCGGCAATCCGGCACACGAACAAATGTCACGCAAACTACATTATTACAAAAATTACCCTCACCTCAATGATCAGGAAGTTGATACTTACCTGTCTGTTGAAGATAAAATGAAAGGTCAGCAACAGGAGCATGGCCAGGGTATAGGAAGGCAGAAAGATCGGGAGATTGGGATTTAAAAGTTTGTGTACACAAATGATTGAAAACCTATGTGATGATAGATTAGTATGCCGATTATCAAAATCTTAACGCATAACGCATCAAAAGCAATGATTACTACTATCCAGATCAGGTAATACCATCACAATGTGGTGTTTCTTACCAATAGCAAAAATGTTAAAAATTACGTAGACTTTGCCAGTATAACCTATGTGGTTTTTTAATGTCGTAAGGTTAGTAATTTTTTCAAACCAAATAGAAAAACTGTCTTAGCAGCTATCTAATTTCAAACCAAGTAACATTTTCTTTATAGTTTGCCAATAAAATGATGCAGTATTCTGCTGAATATTCCTTTTGAGCAGGCAATTATAGAGAAGGCAAACTTTACTAGCAGCAAAAACAGCCAAAAGCAAAGCCAAATAAATTAGTTTATGTCATCAGCCATTAGTTCATGTAACTCAATTGGATATTTTAATCACTACCCTTGAAACCCTAAAGTCCGCCGGTTTACTAGTAACCCTACAGAGAATCTTTACATTGAAACAGGGGACATTTATACTCCAGGTCTACGCCATGATGAGTGGAGAAAAGTTAGGGTAGGGCTATGTATTGCATTCCATTGATTAATGAGTATTCTTGAGATATATGCTACCCAGGTAAGATAATTTGATTACTTATAGCAATAGTTTTATAGCTGTAGATTACTTTCATGCTTTTACTTATGGCGTATAGCCTACCCATATGTTGTGTATACGCCATAAGTGATGAAGTTACAATCAATTATTCTTACGTATGTCAGAGGCCATTCAAGTGGAAAGTATGATGCACAAGGGAGAAAAACGCATTAAGCTGAATTTGCCCTACCGCCATGATTATATTGAAAGGGTCAAACAGTTGAATGGCAGAAAGTGGAGTCAAAGTAAAAAATGCTGGCACATACCCTACAGCAGAGAAAGTTTTGAAGCGTTAAAAGCTATCTTTGATAACATTGACATCTTGCTACCAGACGGTAAGCAAAAACGGGAGCATAACAATCGAGTGACTGTTGAACAAAAAGTTGCTAAAAACACTGAAATTTTTAATATCTCAACTATCCATGTTGCCACGCAGTCTCAGCAGCAGGATCAGGTTAAACTGGTTATCACAGCTAAAAAGCTGTTTGTGCAGATAAAAAAACAAGAAGCTGATATCAAATTCATCCGAAGCCTGCACTATGCCAGATGGAACGCCAACACGTATCTTTGGGAGATCACCAATACTGAGACCAATCTACGACTTCTGCGGAACTACTTCACCGATCGGCTCACAGAACAAATACTTTCCTCACCAGAAAGCATTACTTCTATCAAAAAACAGCAGTACAAATCAAAAGAACTCACCGCAGCTGTCAAAGCAGGACGCATAAGGCTGTTATTTGCCTATGACAAAAAGCTGATCACTTTCATCAAGCAGCTGCCTTATCCCAAGTATGACGACAACAACAGATGGTGGAGTATCGCTGACACTCCTATAGTAAGAGCTGATATTGAAAATTTTTGCCAAGATAATGGCTGGAAGTTGAGCTTTAGTGATGAAAAGTCTACGAAAGGTAAAGCTAAGGTCTGCAAAGAAGATATAATTAACTACAGAAGCTGTCCACAGGTCATGATGGACCAGCTCCACCTGAAACGTTATAGCCCTAGCACGATCAGAACGTATACCAGCATGTTTGAGGAGTTCATCAACTATTATCCCAGACTGGCCCCCGAAGAGATCACTGAAAAAGAGATCATAGCGTTTCTTCGTTATCTAGTAGAAGAGCGTCAGGTATCTACTTCTTATCAAAATCAAAGTATCAACGCAATTAAATTTTACTATGAACAAGTGTTGGGTGGCAGAAGGAAGTTCTACTTTATAGAAAGGCCCGTCAAAGAACGTAAACTACCGGTAGTGCTCAATGAGCAGGAGGTATACAGGATTTTTGAGAGTGTAGACAACCTCAAGCACAAATGCCTGTTGATGCTCATCTATTCGGCAGGACTAAGAATTAGCGAAGCCCTGAACCTGAAACTCAAGGATTTGGACAGCAAACGCATGCAGGTTACTGTAAGAAATGCCAAAGGCAAGAAAGACAGAATAAGTCTGTTGTCAAAAAGTATATTACCCATACTGAGAAGTTACTATCAGTTGTATGAACCCAAGGACTATCTCTTTGAAGGCAAGGAAGGAGGAAAGTATTCATCTAGGAGCGCGCAGAATGTGTTGAAAAAAGCTTGCAGAAAATCCAAAATAACCAAAAAAGCTACTCTGCATACCTTAAGGCATAGTTTTGCTACACATTTGCTTGAAAAAGGTACGGATTTACGTTATATTCAGGTTTTGTTGGGTCATGGAAGCAGCCGAACTACGGAAGTTTATACCCATGTCAGCACTAAGGCACTAAAGGACATACAAAGTCCATTAGATAGTCTTACCTTTGAATGAAAAATAATTAAAAATGAACAAAAGTACCTATCATACAAGCTGTAACACCTCAACTTCTGAGTTCACTATAGCATGGTAGGTATAGTGGATATAACCGCCATATGGCGTATCCACATTCGTTGTGTGCAAGCAGAAAAAAATATGAAAAAAAATCATCTAATATTGATTATTATATCCTTGGTATTCTTTTCCTGTGGACAAGTAAATAAATCAACCCCTGCTATACCTTCGAAAGATAAAGAAGCACCTAAAAATTTGGGGGTTACTGAAAATCAAAAAAGCACAGTAATTTCTAACCACAAGTACATTGACACCGAATATATATATGTTAATGGCAAACTAAGAATACAAAACGGTTTTCCAAAAGGTGGATCAAAATACACCGACCCTAAAGGCAAAGTATATGGTTATGCTGTATTTTGGACCCAGATAATTAATGAAACAGATAATCCTCTGGAATTGAAAATTGACTTTCTAGATTCATATGAGGTTCCGTCTTTTCCTGGCAAATACTTTAAAATATTAGTTCCTCCCGACACAGTGACAATTGATAAAATGGATTTGTTTAATTATGGTCTGTCAGATTTAGACTCTTTTTTAGATAATAATATTGATAAACCGTCATCGTCATCTTTAAAAAGAACTATTAACCCAAAAGATTCGAGCGGTTTTTATGTTGTAAAACTTAGCCTGTCGTCTGAAGGACTACGTGGTGGTGGTGATATATTGCGAACAGGTCTTAGTCTAAAAGGGCAAGATCTTTTTTATAGAGTTTCAGTATACGACAGCCTGATACCACCATCAATAATAAGGGAAAAAGAAATTCATTGTGGAAGGATTAATTTGAAAAAGTTGGAACTACAGAAATAAAAAATGCCTGCACACAACAATAAATATAGGTCATTTGGCGGATAGTGCTAATTTTGAGCATGTTTACATTTAATAAAATATATAGCGGCATGATACTTTGGAGCCTTGAAATGCCAAACGCCCCATATTATTAACGTTAGCCACAAACAAAAAAATCTGTGATAAAATTGAATTTACGTAATAAACTATTAAACTTGTACGTAAAACATTTCTTATGGATAAGAAACTCACATTAAGTTTGGATAAAAGCATTATCGAAAGCGCAAAAAATTATGCTAAATCGAATAATATCAGTCTGTCGAAACTGATAGAATCATATTTGAAAACGTTAACTAAAAGAAAGAAAAATCAAGCGGATATAACACCTCTTGTGGAAAGCTTAAGTGGCGTAATATCTCTCGATGAAGATTTTAATGCAAAAGATGCTTATACTGCTTATCTCATTGAGAAATACAAGTGAGCAGATTACTAATCGACACTAATATCGTCATAGACCTACTTTCAAAAAGAGATAAATTCTATGATGAGGCTGCTGATCTATTTTCTCGTGCAGATAAAAAAGAACTGCAACTGACAATTTCATCGCTGACATTTGCCAACACCAATTACATTCTTTCAAAACTAAAATCTGCAAAAGAAGCGAGAGAAATATTAAGAAAATTTAAGGTGCTTGTAGAATTATTGAGTTTAGATGATAAAATAACAGAATTAGCTTTGAGTGATGATAATTTTCCAGATTTTGAGGATGGTCTTCAGTATTACTCGGCAATTGAAAACCAGATCGATGTAATTATCACTCGGAATAAAAAGGATTTTAAAAACTCGAAGATTCCAGTGTTAACAGCAAAGGAATTTTTAGCTCGGGAATAATGCCAGTGGCTAACAACGTATATAAAACATAGCTATTACAGGCTTTTTGAGAGGTTTGTGCGTATTTGTGAAGACCGCCAAATTTTTGATTTGGCTCTATTTACAAAAGAAAGATAAACATAGAAATTAAAAATTCGGCTCTGTGTTAATCCGAAAGGTAAGCGTCTTTTTACACGCTACTTTTCATATACTAACCGTTGGCAGCAACCTAAAATGAAAAGCATAAAACACTTAAACAACAATTTAATTGGAGCACTTTCCATTGCTATATGCGTAGGTCTTTTGATCACGATATTTATTTTGATTTTTTCGTTTTTAGGGTATGGAGTTTTATTATTTGCTTACATATTCATTTTAACTGGACTTATTGTCTTCTATAGACTAACCTCAATATTGACTATTGGTTGGACTGTTTTGAGCTTTATTATAAACTTTATCCTTTGGACTGCTGAACAGGTACTAATCGAGAAAAAACTACACGATACTATTTTATATCAAGAAGATGGAATTGCTCAAGTATTCGTATTGACTTTAGGGGCTTTACTCTTTGCATTCAATAAAATATTAATCGACTTAATACTAATATCAGTCGGAGTGAATTGTAAGAAAGAAATGAGAATTGAACGAATAATAAAAAAAATAAAGGCAGCTGCCAACAAAATGCAATAGATAGCCCTATTTGACAGGCAATTAGGCTGCTTTTTACTCTAAGTTCTGATAATGAAACTCGGACTGAAAATGCATACTAAGCCGGGCCAGCTATTCGCATCGGCCGTTAGGCCCTAGCCAAAAAATAAATCAACTGAGGCATTGATTTCGTATATTTGAATATGGAAAACATAAAAAAATATATCACAATTGATCCGGAAATTCAAAATGGACAACCTGTATTTAGTGGGACTAGAGTTCCAGTAGAAACTTTATTCTGGCATATAGAAAAAGGAATTTCTATTGATGAGTTTTTAGAGGATTTTCCGAGTGTTACAAAAGAACAAGCCATTGGCGTGATTGGAATTGCTCATAAAATTATAACTTCAGGAAACATAGATAAAATTTATGAAGCTGTTGCTTGATGAGAATTTACCTAAGAAACTGAAATTAGATTTTCCAGAACATGAGATTTATACTGTGTCGGATAAGAAATGGAATAGCAAAAAGAATGGAGAATTATTGAAATTGATGTTAGCAGAAGATTTTGATGCTCTATTCACTTTCGACAGAAACCTGCAGTTTCAACAAAATTTCAAGAAATATCCAATTGCAGTGATCGTGCTAAATGCTATGGATAATGCTTATGTGACATTGAACAAACTTGTTCCACAGATTAAAGAGATATTAAACAGCAATCTACCGAGCGGACCAACTGAAGTAAAAGCCAGGGCATAACATCGAGCAAGCACCACGGCTGGTAAATGAGTGAAAGTAACATCAATGCAAACAGGCAAGTAAAATAAAACTCGGAAGGAAACTGCTCCATAGCCGCCGCGTCGCCTGCTCTAGCCGTTGGTGTCTATGCAGTAATAATAATACAATAATGAGGAAATCTTATAATCATCTGATAAATAGGTTTATAACCTTTACCTTCATTTTGATCAGTCTAGGATGCAAGAATGAAGATGATTCAATCTCACCTATTCAAACTCTGCCCTGTAGACTAACAGAGTTCGATCATGAAAGAATTTACCGAATTGAATATGATAGCAAAGATCGAATGCAGGAAATACAAGTTATAATAAGTACAAGTAGCTTTAAAAAAAAACCGGAATATAGCTCTAATACACTGGTGAAGTTACTTCACATTGATGAAGCGGTACAAGATGTAGTACCATACACAGAGTTCGAGTACAACAACATGAAACTGCCTACTAGAATCAATTTTTGGTCAATTGACGATTCTCCATCAAACCATAGTAACCTTGTCAATACTTATTCATATATTTTTGAATACGGTACCGACAGCAAGCCAGTAAAAAGATCATATTACTTTTATGGAACAACTACTCAAAACCCAACTCTTAGTTATTATGCAATAGATGAGTACAATAATAAGGGAAACTTAGTCAAGAGCAGTATGTATAATAGTAGTGGCATTTTGGAACAAACCACTGAATATGAATATGATGATAAGATTAATGGTTTAATGCCTATTCTTTTCGCCGCACCGGAATTTGTCGTTTACCATCAGTATCTATTTAGCAAGAATAATGTAACAAAATATACAAGTAGGTCTAAAGATGGTAATGTACATATTTCTACTTATACTTATGAATATAATGCAGAAAGTTTACCAATCAAAAAAACTGTCACTACCGATGCAGGATATGTATATGAATACAAATTTGAATATGACTGTCAATAATGCTAATAAAAAAACAGAAGTTGATAAAATTCCATAGATGAAGCACAGCCACCAACATGGCTCATAATCCACTGCGGTAGATAAAGCAACGGCAATTGATTTGCTCTTAAAGTGTAGTGATCGTAAATTAAAATAAAAGTGCACTAAACCCGCTGCGGCTTATGCCCTAATCGTTGGCTGCTATAGAATGAAAAAGAATCTGATATTCGTATTTGTGGTTTTTTGCTTTGGATGTGAAGGCAATTTGAATGTTGACTGCAAAAACTTAAGAGAGAACAATAACGGACTGATTCTTTACAGATACAGAGTTTTCACAGGAACCTGTAATACATATTATCCAAATGGTGAAATTAAAAATATGTTTACCTGGAAAAAGGGTGCACTTCAAGGAGTTCAAACTGAATTCCATAAAAATGGAAAGCTAAAAACTCAATATGAAGTGATTGGCGGATCAATTCACGGAAAGTATGTTACCTTTCATGAAAGCGGAATGAAAGAACTAGAAGGAGTTTATCAGAAAGGTTTACAGCAGGGTGATTGGAAAAGATTTGACAAAGTTGGAAAGGTAATTGAAATACAACATTGGAATAACGGTGAACTGTTAGAAAGTGAATCATTTGTTGAACAGGAAATATGAATACAGCAGCCAACATCATGCAGCCGCCAGCCGGGTTAAATCGTACTCGTTAGTTTGGTGCGCCAAGAAGCATTAACTTCACTCGGAAGCAAAAAGCCAACAAGCCCGGCCTGACGGCTGCATCAATCGTTATCATCAAGCGAAAAACAAAGATTATATGTACATTAGAGAAAAATACTATGTGTTATGGAAAAAGAGAATTTGCTAAACCGCATAACTGTTAATGCCAATATTTGTCATGGCAAACCGACCATTAGAGGGTTGCGGTACCCGGTAGAAAATATGCTGGAATTATTGGCCGCCGATATGAGTCAAGAAGAGATATTAGCTGATTATCCCGATTTAGTGAAAGAAGATTTACTGGCTTGTTTGGCCTATGCTGTTCGAGTAACGCAGACAAAGGCGGTTTATCCTCTCGCTTCATGAAGTTCATCATAGATGCACAACTTCCTCAATTGCTCGCTGTCTGGCTCAAAGATCGTGGATTTGATGCGATACATACTTTGGAACTTCCTGCCGCTAATCGCAGTGACGATAAAGAAATTATTGTAGTTGCCGACCAGGATGACAGAGTCGTTCTCTCAAAAGACAGTGACTTTTTTGACGATCATATCTTGACAGGGAAGCCCAAAAGGTTGTTAGTAATCAAAACAGGCAATATTAAGAATCGTGACTTGATTCGTCTCTTTGAGAAGAACATCGAGCGTATAGAGAGTTTGTTTAGGCGATATGTTTTGATAGAAATGAACCGCTCAGAGTTGATCGTTCACCGATGAAAAAAAGCCTGATGATAACATCGTGCAGCCGCCACTAGCGCGGACGGCTGCACTAATCGTTATGCGGCAAGCTAAAAAACTACTGAAAATCTTTTACGTATTTGAAGATATGAAAGCAGATGTAATTAATATAAGTCCTGAGATTCTTGGTGGTACACCAGTATTCAGAGGAACCAGAGTACCCATAGAAACGCTTTTTGACCATTTGGAAAGCGGTATCACCATTGATGCATTTCTGGATGATTATCCGACAGTCACGAAGGAACAAGTAATTCAAGTACTGGAATTGGTAGGGCAATTATTCACCGCTGACAAAATCAAACGATTCTATGAGATTGCTTCTTAATGAAAATGTTCCAAGACAATTGAAGCGACATATTGCAGATTATGAAGTATACACTGTAAGAGAGAAAAGATGGAATGGAAAGCTTAATGGAGAATTGTTACAGTTGATGTTAGCCGAAGAATTTGATGCGTTGATTACGGCTGACAAGAATCTACAGCATCAACAAAACTTTGATAAATATCCTATTCCAGTGCTGGTTTTACACACCTATCGGATTACCTATGAAGATTTCAAACCTTTGATTCCAAGACTGCTTGAATTTTTAAAAACGGATTTACCCAATGGTGCGACAATCATAAAAACATGAAAAGCCTGCCGCTAACAAGGTGCAGCCGCCAGCCTAGCAATATTGAGCTTAATTGCCTGATACGCCAATAAACATTAACTTCACTCGGCAGAAAATCGCCAACAAGCCCGGCCTGTGGCTGCACTTAACTGTTACCTGCCATAAGATGAAATAGGAACAACTTCTTAAGATATTCGGTATATTTATAGAAACAATTAGCTCATGAAAACTATACAGATTGAATTGCCTGAAGCCATAGAAGAACAGATAAACTCAATGAGTCAAGATCAACAAAACTTTATTGTGGAAGCGATCAAAGAGAAGATCGAGAAGAAGACGATCATCGAGACCGATACGGAATCTCTTACTGAAAGACTTATAGAAGGATATCAAGCCACCTACGAGGAAGATTTAAGTCTTAGCAGTGATTTTGAATCGGTTGATTTTGAAGATTGGAAATGAGCAGTTATCCAAAAAGGGGAGAAATCTATTGGGCCAATCTTGATCCTACGGTAGGTAGCGAGATTGCCAAAACTCGTCCGGTACTCATTGTTTCCAACAACATTAATAACCAGTATGCTGCTACGGTAAGCGTATTACCTATCACTTCCAACGTCAACAAGGCGTATCCTTACGAAGTGATTATAAGTCCGCAAGAGAGCGGATTGAAGAAACCCTCTAAAGTAAAAGCTAATCAGATCCGTACGCTTGATAAGCGAAGAATAGGTGAGAAATTGGGTTTTCTCCGATCTGCCAAGATGAAAGAGATAAACCAGGCAATGTTGATACATCTGGCAATGGATGAGTGAAAACGGCAGGTAACACCATGCAGCCGACAAGCCTAGCAATCATGAGTCAGCGAGCTAGTTGCCCCAAGCTAGAATATTGATAATTGGAAGATCAAAGCTAACAATCCCGGCCTGACGGCTGTATTCAACGTTGGCAGCAATTGAAGGAAGGGTGCATCAATATGAGGAAATATGCGTATATTAGAATAAAAACATTGAAGGATGGAAGACATACTACTCAAAGAAAAAATAGATGGTCTGCCTGAGAGCTTAAAAGAGCAGGTCTCGGATTATGTTGACTTTTTGCTATACCGATATAGTGATAGCCAGCCAGTATTAACTACTGAGGAAAAAACCGAGCTTGATGACCGCTGGGATGCTTATCAGCAGGGAAGCTCACCAACCAGTAGCATAGAGGATGTAAAAGAGCGATTAGAAAAGAAGCATGGCGTATCAAATTAAAGTCACTCAACAAGCAGAAGATGAATTGGATGAAGTGATGAATTGGTATGAGGAAGAGAAATCAGGATTAGGCATTGCTTTTTTGAACCACTTCTTCAACCAGGTTGCTTACTTGAAAGATAATCCATATTTGTATCAAGAAGTTTACAAGACATATCGGCGGTTATTGATGCAGAAATATCCGTATGCTGTTTACTATGGAATTGAGGAGCAAAAACAAGAAGTCACGGTTTTAGCCATATGGCACACAAGTAGAAACCCAGAACGACTAAGAAACAGGTTGAAATAACATGCTGCCAACACCATGCAGCCGCCAGCCGGGGGAAAGATGAGCATGCGCATTAGTCGCTCCAAGCACGTATATTGATACTCGGCAGAAAAACGCCAACAAGCCCGGCCTGTCGGCTGCATCGGTCGTTGTGGTTAATTTAAAAAAAAATCTATGCAAGTAACAGAATTGAATCAATTTTTTGAATGGTTTAACGACAACATTAATGATAAAAACCTTTTGGCAGAATATTTAGCGTTCTATAATAAACTTGCAATAAATTCAAGACAAAATCAAACTGCTCAATCCTTTAAAGAGGAAAAAGAACAGCTTTTTAAAACGTTAAATTCAATCAATTTCCAAAAATTAACTTTGGAGCAAATAAAGTTTCTTCAAAAACTTGAAATTGATGATTTATTAGGTAATATAGGAGTGCAAAAAATCAATGATGTATTGTTTGAAAGCAATATTGACATTGCAAATGCATCTGAACGTATAAGAGAATTTACGGAGAGAATAAGTAATGCAATTACAAAAGTCAAAAATTTAGAAACCGCGATAACAGAAAATTTTGAATTTGACGAAGAAGAAAATGAAATTCCAGATGACTCTGTTTTGATGAGAGTTTATTTTCAAAATGACGTGTCAATTGGCAACTTAACAGACTTCAAAAAATTGAGCGCAATGTGGTACGATATAGGTCGTGGAATTGCAATGGCTCAAAATATGAGTCCAGAAGATTTTCATATTATTGGAGCAAAAAAGGGGTCGATTATAATTGAAATGGCTGTTGCAGTTGGATTAGCAACAACGGTAAGCAAGATTCTATTAGAAGCTCTAAAGGTTGCCGATAGATGTTTGGATATATTGAAAAAAGTACAAGAAGTAAAAGGTCTTAAATTGGCGAACAAACAAATAGAAACTGATTTGAAAAAAGAAGCATTATTGGAAAAAGAAAGTGGAATTAAGTCAATTTTAGAAGTTGCTATAAAAGATTTGAAGTTGGACGCGAATCAACAAGGAGATAAAATAAACGCCATCGAGAAATCTATAATAAAGCTGATTGATTTTACAAAAAATGGCGGAGAAGTAGATTTTGTTCAACCAAACGAGGACGAAGAATACGATAACGCTGTTAGAAAAGAAGTTAAAAAACTCAAGGAAAATATAAGCGAAATCAGATTACTTGAAAACAAAATTAAATTATTAGAAAATAAAGTAAACGGAGAAGAAAACTAACCACAACACCGTATATAAGCTATGGCTTGGTTTGTGCATATTTGGAAAATTTATGCATTACCATAAGTCAGTTCATATCTTGAAAGGTTCGTGCCAAGACACGCCACAGCTCATATACAAACACGTTAGTGCCAAGCTAAATAACTAACAAAGGCTGTATAAAATTCGTAAATTTGATAAAGATAAAAATTCAAATAGGATGAACTTATTAAATAGAATTATACTAGATCCACAGATATGTCATGGTAAGCCCTGTATACGAGGAATGCGATGGCCTGTAGAAGTGATTATAGATATGCTTGGTGCAGCAATGAGCATCGAAGAAATTTTAGATGACCATCCTGAACTGGAAAGAGAGGACATATTTGCTTGTTTGCAATATGCAAAACTTTCTCTTTCAGGACATAACATCAAAGAAGTAGCTTAATGAAGTTTTTGTGCGACGTTCATATTTCCTACAAAATAGTTCGGTATCTTAGAGGGTCAGGATTTGAGACCATTCATATAAATGAAATTCTGAATAAATGGTATACAAAGGATGGGGACATCTGCACCTATGCTGATAAAAATGACTTCATCGTTCTTACAAAAGATGCTGATTTTAGAAATAGCTTTTTTATCAGCAATACCCCCAGAAAATTAGTAAAGGTTAATCTTGGAAATATATCTACCTCAGTTCTGATAGAAGTGATTTCCGGAAATCTTCAGGCAATACAAAATTTAAATTCAAACGGTGGATTCCTGATTGAATTAGATCAGAATTCGGCAACATTTATAAAAAAAGAAAAGTAAAGCCTGACACTAACATCGAGCAAGCGCCACGGCTGGTAAATGAGTGCTAAAAACATCAAAGCAAACAAGTCCAAAAACGAAGCTTGGTAGAAGACTGCTCTAAAGCCGCCGCGTTGCCTGCATTAATCGTTGTATGCCACCAAAACAAAAAAGAAATCAGTATCCTTGTACAAGGAAGTAATGATATGCAAATAGATTTTGATACCCGGGGTAATCTAAAGCCATACGAGAAGATAGAATTAAGCTTGGATAGTTTTAGAAAGCATTTTGTGGATGATTTTGCTAGCGAGTATCAAAGGCGAACAGAGATTTTTGAGAACTACTCGAGTTTTCTTCAAGCATTTAAGCAGGAAGTGACGGAAGATTTTATCCAGTGGATAGATGGAAGTTTTGTCACAAAGAAGTCAATTCCTCGAGATATTGATTTTGTGACGCTGATAGATTATCAGACTTATGAAAAATATCAAACGGTTATAGAAAACAAATACCGAAGGCAACCGGCTCGAGATACATTTGGATTGGTGGATGCTTATGTTGTCAAAATGTATCCTGTAGGTCACTTGCAGCGTTGGGTTAGTGAGTACGATTTGTTATATTGGAGAAGATGGTTTAGTGAAACCCGAATGAATCGAGCCAAGAAGAAATTTACCAAGGGATTTATTGAAATTAGATTTGGTAATGCTAATGTGATAAGCGATGAGTAATTTACAGATAGACGAAAAAACAGCTCGTATTTCCGATATTTTAGAACAAATCGAGCGATTGAATCAAATGGTTGATTTTCACAAGCGTCAATCAGGTGAAGAGAGTATGATGCGTCAATATGAAGACATGCGAAATGAGTTTCTCAGAGAACTAGAGGTATTACTTTCTAGCTTTAAAATTAACGTACAGATTAAAGATACAGTGGCCTGATTGGAATGGCGGCATACAACATCAGCTAGCCTCAACCGGGCGGAAAATTGAGCTTGATCATTTATTGCTCCAAGCTCTGAAAATGCTAAATTGAGAAGAAAACGCAAACAAGGCCCGGTCTGACGGCTAGCCCGGCCGTTAGGCCCTAGCCAAAAAATAAATCAACTGAGGCATTGATTTCGTATATTTGAATATGGAAAACATAAAAAAATATATCACAATTGATCCGGAAATTCAAAATGGACAACCTGTATTTAGTGGGACTAGAGTTCCAGTAGAAACTTTATTCTGGCATATAGAAAAAGGAATTTCTATTGATGAGTTTTTAGAGGATTTTCCGAGTGTTACAAAAGAACAAGCCATTGGCGTGATTGGAATTGCTCATAAAATTATAACTTCAGGAAACATAGATAAAATTTATGAAGCTGTTGCTTGATGAGAATTTACCTAAGAAACTGAAATTAGATTTTCCAGAACATGAGATTTATACTGTGTCGGATAAGAAATGGAATAGCAAAAAGAATGGAGAATTATTGAAATTGATGTTAGCAGAAGATTTTGATGCTCTATTCACTTTCGACAGAAACCTGCAGTTTCAACAAAATTTCAAGAAATATCCAATTGCAGTGATCGTGCTAAATGCTATGGATAATGCTTATGTGACATTGAACAAACTTGTTCCACAGATTAAAGAGATATTAAACAGCAATCTACCGAGCGGACCAACTGAAGTAAAAGCCAGGGCATAACATCGAGCAAGCACCACGGCTGGTAAATGAGTGAAAGTAACATCAATGCAAACAGGCAAGTAAAATAAAACTCGGAAGGAAACTGCTCCATAGCCGCCGCGTCGCCTGCTCTAGCCGTTGTATGCCATTGGATAAAATCTTCTAATGAAGAAAATTATAAATGACAGAGAGATAACAATAGTTCAATATGTTACGGACTACAATTGGTATGCTAAGATTCCAAATAGTAATTGGCTATGCATCCTGGTTGATAATGATAAAAAAAGAAGATACGTTGACGAAGTAATAGCAAAAATTATAAATAAAGATGTGTGTTATGTATGTACAGTTGGAGAAAGTTGTGAAAGAACACATGATTTATTTGATGAAGAAATCGTTTTTCGCGAGGTAGAGATAGATGAATATTACTTACCTAAACATCATATTATTACCACGTGGCATAATGGTTTTAATGAAGGAATAAAGTTTGGAATATGCAATGCGTATCATGATGAAATAGAAATTAAAGAGGTAGTAATTCTAGATATGACTGATGGTGCTGAACGAGCTAGAATAGACAAAGAATTGGCGGAACTAGCAGATGAAAATGAGTAAACGGCATACAACAAAAAGCTAGCCTCCAGCCTGGCAATAGTTTAGGTCGTATGTCTGATGCTCCAAGCACGATAATTGAGAAACGGAAGTAAAACAGCAAACAAGACGGCAGGCGTCTAGCCCAAGCGTTAGCTGCTACCTAAATATGAATAGTTTATTAAAGGGGATATCAGTCTTGGTTGGAATCTTATGCATTATCTTTGGGGGATTCTATTTATTTATTCATATCGCTTTTGAAGGAATCTTTACTGGGCCTTCTTACGACAAGGAAGATTTGATAGAAAACTTCGAGAAACGAAAACGCGAAATTTTTGAAGCCAAGGACTATTTCGTATCTATTGTCCCTGAAAACATAGACGTAAAAATCGAGTTCAAAGACAATGAGATAGGTATTTTTCATATTCGAAGGGATAGCATACGTGATAATAACTGGCATCTAGATATAAATTCTAAGAAAACAGATTCTCTACTTTATGAACTCAACTGGACAAAAGCAGAACTCAAAATATTGAAATCCAAACTAGATAAAGCGAATTGCGTTTCTGCTCAAAGTGGAAATCCAGTAACTATTGGTTGGCAAAGAAGCGGAATGGGAATGTTTTTTTACAATTTATTCGAGCAAAACCTAAGTGACAGTTTAATTTCCAAGCACAATGATGGTTGTATCAGTATATTTTACAAAGACAATGTAGTTTTAGAATACGGAGGTGGTGCAATTGGGCCGCAATGTTTTCCAAGTTTCTACAAGAATAGATAACGAAAAGGCAGCAGCTAACACCATGCAGCCGCCAGCCGGGGAAAGATGAGCTTGAATGCTAGTCGCTCCAAGTAGCTATATTTGCTCATTGAATGAGAAATCGCTCACAAGCCCGGCCCGACGGCTGCACTTGTCGTTACCCCTCATTGAAAACCCTTTCATATGTATGGCTTCGCTGAGTCAGTAAATTCGTATCTTTACTCAAAAAGATAGCAATGGAAGAGCGAAGAGAGAAATACATCAACCCCTTCACCGACTACGGCTTCAAGCGACTTTTTGGCGAAGAACCGAACAAAGACTTACTACTGGATTTTCTCAACGAACTGCTCAAACACGAACAGGGCAGAATTACCGAGTTGACTTACCTGAAATCCGATAAGTTAGGCAGCAGTGAAGAAGACCGAAAGGCGGTTTTTGATTTGTATTGCCAGAACGAACGAGGCGAGAAATTCATCGTAGAATTACAGAAGACCAAACAAAAGTTCTTCAAAGACCGAACAGTCTACTACTCAACATTTCCCATTCGGGAACAAGCGCAACGAGGGTCGGACTGGACTTTTGAGTTGAAAGCGGTGTATACGATAGCCATCTTAGATTTTATTTTTGATGAAGGTAAACGAGAACCCGATAAGTATCGGTACGATGTAAAGTTGACGGATATTGAGACATGCAAAGTTTTCTATGACAAGCTAACTTTCGTATACCTGGAAATGCCCAAATTCCAGAAAGACGTAAAGGAACTAACCACGAGGTTTGACCAATGGATGTTTGTGATCCGTAATTTGAACAAACTAGACAGAGTACCGGATGAACTACGGGAAGGAATTTTTGAGAAATTGTTTGAGGTGGCGGAAATAGCGAAGTTCAGCCCTGAAGAGGCAGAGGCCTATGAGGAAAGTTTAAAGTCATACCGGGATTTAAAGAACTCACTAGATACAGCTAAAGAAGAGAAAGCAATTGAGATAGCCAGAAATTTGTTAGAGAGTGGAATTTCTGTAGAAATTATACAGAGTTCTACAGGACTATCAATAGAAGTAGTTGAAGGTTTGAAAAGAAACGAGGGGTAACACTATGCAAGCATGAGCCTTGCTTCGCATCGGCCCACGCCTGCACTAACCGTTGGCGGCAATTAAAAAAAAATCAATACGTTATAAACATTAAATATAATTTACAATGAAAAATAAGATTAATTATCTACCACTACTTCTTGTTCTTGCTTTATTTATTTTGAGTTGTAACAATAGCTTTAAAAATAAAATTGATAAACCCAATTCTAAAAAACAAATAGATAGCTATTCCGCAAAAATTGACAGCTTAATACAAACTTCTAATCCAAGAAAATTTAATGGTGTCATTCTCATAACTAAAAATGGCGAAACAAAATATTCAAAGGCATATGGTTATTCAAATTTTGAGGACAAAACACCAATCACATTAGAGGACAACTTTAGAATCCAGTCCAATACTAAACAAATAACTGCTGTTTTAGTTTTAAAAGAAGTTGAAAAAGGGAAAATAGTTTTGGATGGTTCGATTCGCACCTATCTACCGGATTTGAAACAATCTTGGGCAGATACAGTAACTGTAAATCAATTGATGAATATGTCCTCTGGTGTCGTGAATATTGATGAGCCTTTGGCTTTCGAACCAGGAACGGATTTTCATTATAGTAATCCAGCATACGACCTTTTGGCAAGAATTGTTGAAAAAAGCACAGGAAAAGAATATAAGGAATTAGCTAATGCAACATTTAAAGAGTTAGGTATGGACAATACCTATTGTTATGAGATTGGTAAAAACAACAACGGACTGTCCAATGGGTATTGGATATCTAACGATGAACTTGAATTAGTTAATTTTAATGACCTTAATTTCACAGAAGAATCTTGGAAAAACTTCGTTCCTGCAGGAGGAATTATTTCAAATTCACACGATTTAAATATTTGGGATACAAAGTTACACAATGGAAAAATTTTAAAACCAGAAACTTACAATCTTATGGTAAACTCAAAAGTAGTGGATTCGGACTTTACGTTTAGTGATAAAAAATCCAATTATGGTTATGGTGTTAACATCAATGAAGAAAAACCTAATAAATATATTGGACACGCAGGAAGAGGAATAGGATTTGTAAACCTCAAATTTTATGTCCCAGAAAAAAAATTAGATGTCATTATATTGGAAAATGTTTATAATAGAGATATAGACGGTGTTTATCACTTTGAAAAGGAAATAAGAAAAATAGTATTGAATAGCAACCTTGTGAAATAATAACTGCCGCCAACAACTAAGGATTCGTGTGGCTGGCACGGCCTAGCATGAATCATGTGTTGACTGAACCGTAGAACAGTGGTGTTACTTATGGGGATTGAGTGAAGTTTGGAAGGGCATTATGAAGAAGGTTTCGACCTTCTTTTTTGTTTCAAGGATTATCATTACTCGGGATAATGGTTCAAGTAAGCTGCTATGGACAGCAAAGCCATTCAAAATGCCATGTTTGGTAGCGTCTAATGCATAGTTTTCCCGTTACACCTAAAATGAGCGTTTATTTTGAGGGAGTACCTTGCTTTTGAACCTGGTCTAACCAGTATTGAGGAGGGGCTCTTCCACGGAAGGTACTGACGGTGGACAGGGTGCCTTGCTGACAGGCAGTGCATTTGCGATGGGTGCCAGTCTTTTGATTGGCCTCTACTGATAAATCCACTCCTAGCTGTTTTTGCAGAGCAGCAAGCTTGTCTGTTTTCCAGCTACTAGAAAGAAAACCGTAGTGTCTGATCCTGACAAAGCCTTTGGGCAGGATATGCTGAGAGAAGCGTCTGATGAACTCAGCATCGGGTAAGGTCATCTGTAGCTTCTGAGCCCCTTTGCGATAATCTTTGTAGGAGAAGGTGACCTTTCCATCCTCAAGGCTGAGAATCCGGTGGTTACTTATCGCAATTTTGTGGGTGTAACGTCCTAGATATTCTACTACTGACCTAGGGTTCTGAAAAGGCCTTTTAGCATAGATGACCCAATCTTTATTGAACAGGCTATCAAAGAATACTTTGCTCTGCTTAGGAAAGTCTTTTCTCAACCCCGCGACAAAACGAGCCCTAAAGACCTTGCTCATGGCTTTCACTGGGAACAGGAACTTACCCTCGCTACGGGCAGCTTTCCACTTTCCTTGCTGGGCAACACCACCACCGGGTACGATGCAGTGTAGGTGCGGATGCAAAGATAAGTTCTGACCCCAGGTATGTAGCACTGCGATCATAGCAGGTTTAGTGCCCAGATGTTTGGGGTCAGCAGCAAAGCTTTGCATCACTGACCAGACAGTTTTAAACAACAGGTTATAGACTTTATCCGGAGCATATAAGCACATTGTATTGATCTGCTGTGGCAGGGTAAAGACTACATGGAAGTAGGGCACTGGCAAAAGCTCACTTTCGCGTGCCTGTATCCAGGCTTCTCTTTTTTCTCCCTGACACTTCGGACAGTGTCTGTTGCGGCAACTGTTATAACTGATAGACAGGTTACCACAACTATCGCATTGGTCCACATGTCCGCCTAGTTCAGATGTTCTGCACTTACGCAAGGCATGCAGGGTTCTGAGCTGCCAGCTATTGCTACAGTAGTGACATAGTTGATGATTGTTTCTTTGCAGTACATCAGCTACCTCAAAAGCAGATCTCATGGTTTATCAGCATACAAAGTATCTAAAGGAGAGAAAGGCTTCTTCCGATCCATCTGAGAGACATGCAAGTAAACAAGCGTGGTTTCTATATGTGCATGGCCCAGTAGTTCTTTGATACTGACGATATCTAGCCCATCCTCAAGTAGATGCGTGGCATAAGTATGACGTAGCGTATGTGTGGTAACTTCTTTGTTGATTCCGGCTGCCTTACGGGCTTGTCTTACCACCCACTGCACACCCTTTTGTGAATAGGGTACAGTTTCCCCTTCAGGATGATTGCCGGTAAAGAGCCAACTGGAGGGCCGCTCATGCTTGAGATAGGTCTGAAGCCCCCGGCACAGGTGTTTGGCTCAACGGAACATAGCGGTCTTTGCGTCCTTTGCCTTGCCGGATGTGCACCATCTTGCGGTCAAAGTCTATGTCTTTGATGAGCATCTTTTGCAGTTCAAAGCATCTTAGCCCGCACCCATACAGCATGCCGATGACCAGGCGATGTTTCAAAAGCTTCGGAGTCATCAACAGCCGGTGTACTTCTTCTTTACTCAGGATGACAGGCAGCTTCTTAGGTCTTTCCAGCGATGGCAGCACGATACGTTTATCTTTCATGCCTTCCATGCGGTAGGCATACCGCAGCCCATAAACTGTATGTTTAAATCGGATCGCCGAAGCGAAAACTATCCGATGGCGTCTTCTTCTGAGTTTTAAGGTAGTGCAGATAATCCAGTATCTGCTCTTCGTCTAATAAAAGCGGACTCATGTTGAAGTGTTGTGCCATCCGGGCCAGGCAGCGCGAGTAGTTGAACAGTGTACTCTGGCTTTTGCCAGTGACTGACATAGAGCGTTCCAGCTTGTTATAGAGTGTCTGAAAGCCTGCTGCCTGCTGACAGGTAAGATCAATGAATGTGTTCGTTTTTTTTCCATGATAAAATTTGTTTAGTTAAGGATATAAAATAACTAAATTACAATACCATAGGCCAAAGGCTACCGCAGGTTTAGTTCAACATCACCTAGCGTCAGGCCTTAGTTGATATGCAAATTGATTGCTTTATGCTCTAAGTACTAAAAATGAAACACGAACAGAAAACGCAAACATGACTGGCCTGACCGCTAGCCTTGGCGTTGGCTGCTATAGAATGAAAAAGAATCTAATATTACACATATTTGAGCGTTAAATCCTTAACTCTAAAAACAAGTCGCCTACATTTTATATTCCCAACATTTTTACAAATTCAGTATAAGCCCATCCTGTGGGATTGCTGATGGGCCGGTCTGAAAGTTGCAGTCTTAGACGATAGGAAACCTGACATATTTTTTGAGGATCAACCTGCATAATATACTTTGTTTGCTTACTGCTGAATCCCCACTTTTCTAAAATCTTTAAAGCTCTATCTTGAAAATTCTTTGCTTCTTCAGATTGATCCTGGTCACTGGCAGTTTGCTCAAACAAGGTCAACTGCACTGGTTCCGGTTTTCCGGTCAGGGTAAATTTAACACTGGTTACTGTCCGCCCTTCTCTCAATAAATCATATTTAAAAGAAAGATCGGTATTAGAGAGTTGGTCAACAGCCACATCAAGGATTCTCTTTCTAAAGTCATACAATTCTGTATACTTATCAGAAATACCCAGCATCAGTTTTAACTTTGTCAGGGAATCCGTTCTACCTCCAAAATCTTTCCTTTCTCTAAGCAAATTATAGAGCCTTATACTGTAAACACTTCCCATGCTCCAGATGTATTTCACATTGCTCATTGTGAAGTTACCTTTGAGTTGTAACAGATATGGCTTGATATCATCGTTGAAACGCACCCGCATATAGCCCTCTCCCTTTTTATATTTACAATAGCGCATCAGCGAGAAAGCTTCAAAGTCTTTTGTGTAGATGTCTTCCACTTCTATGTTCTTTTTGGTTAAAGCACTCCCGGCTTTCTTGATATTTTGATAAGCAGACCCATTGGCTTTCTCATAGAAGAAGCTGACAGGAATCAGGTATTCTTCCAAATCTTTATCATCCCTTTTGATCTGGGCAAGCATCACCAGGAAAATTTTCATTTCTAGCAGGCCCATATCATATTGCGCATTTATCAAATTGTTGTGCTGCACTATAACTTGTAGCGATGTTGGTTTAGTCAACTTGTGAACTTGCATATACTTTTTTGTCAGGGTGTTATACTTTAATGTCAGGGTTTATATACTTTTTTGTCAGGGCTATTATACTTAAATGTCAGGGTTTGTATACTTTTTTGTCAGGGTTTAGCCAGCATTATATAATTAATAATAATAAATAATCGCTATTAATAGCAAGTTTTCAATATACTTTTTTGTCAGGGTTTAGAAAATAAATAAAAGCAGCCACGCACATATACTTTTTTGTCAGGGTTTAGCCGTTGTCCTGTAACCTCTAATACAGAAAGTTTCTGGTATACTTTTTTGTCAGGGTTTAGATCATATCTACCTTTAATATTAATAGAATAACGCTGCGGTAGCCAACGCCAACCTAGCACACGCCAAACCCGCACCCAGCGCAAAAGGCCAGCGATGCAGGCAACCCACTTCGTACCTCAGCCAGTTGCCTACATCGCCCGCCTTGCCGACGCTCAGCCACGCATTCCAACGCGATCCGGCCCACCTGGGCGGTATTTCCTCTGTACTTTTCTACGCCGAATTGTCCAGCATTGAATCCAACCAGGTATTACATTTGGCCTATGACTTACCAGGAAACCCATCAGATCAGACGGCTTTGTTTTCAATACGAGATCAGATTCTACATTACCAAAGACCGCCACGATGATTATACCGTGCAGCTCTACGTTGACCAAGCCGCTAATCACTGGAAGATCAGCGATTATGCCTCTGCGGTTAACTGTATTGATTTTCTGTTACAGCTGCGCAGTAGGCCCGATATACCTACTCTTCATATGAATTGACTGATTCCTTTTTGTCTATCCATCGAGCAAGCAAACAGCAACAGAATAATTAAAATACTTACAAAAAGTATAAATACTTAAAAAAAGTAAACAATTTAGCATTTTGCCTTATATTGACTGCAAAACTAAACTGTTTACACCATGATAATACAAACTATATTATATCCAGACTTTCGGTTTCTTCTTCATTTACCCCTGTACAGTAGCCGCGTTTCGGCTGGTTTCCCCTCACCGGCTTCCGATCACGAAGAAAACCGTATTGACCTGAACCGTCACCTGGTCCAGCACCCTAATGCTACGTTCTTTGTCCGGGCAGAAGGAGATAGCATGATCGGTGCAGGCATCTATGATGGCGACTTATTAGTGGTAGACCGTTCCGTCAATGCCGGGGAAGGTTCTATTATCATAGCCGTCGTTCATGGGGAACTCACTGTTAAGCGTTTGCGAAAACGAGGGCGAAACATCCTGCTTTGTGCTGAGAACCCTGATTATCCCGACATCAACGTCATTGATGTAGATCGCTTTGTGATCTGGGGCGTAGTGATGCATGTGATACATTCACTGACCTAATGGCCATGATAGCACTTCAGGATTGCAATAATTTCTACGTGAGCTGTGAGCGGGTTTTTAATCCCCGCCTGGAGGATAAGCCGGTGATCGTGCTGTCAAATAACGATGGCTGCGTGATCGCCAGGTCAAATGAAGCCAAAGCATTTGGTATCCAAATGGGCACCCCTTTCTTTCAGATCAAAACGCTGGCCAGGCTGGAAAACATGGCCGTGCATTCTAGTAATTATGCGCTGTATGGTGATATGTCGGGCAGGGTGGTAGAGACAGTAAAAGGGCTGGTGCCTGATGTGGAAGTATATTCCATTGATGAACAGTTTCTGGATCTTGCCAGCCAAAAAACCTGCGACCTCAAGAAACTGGCCACAGAAGTGCGCCACCAGGTCAGGCAATGTACCGGCATCCCGACCAGCATCGGTGTGGCAAAAACCAAGACACTAGCCAAAGTAGCCAATCACTTAGCCAAAAAGTCTTTGGTGCATGGTGGCGTGTACGTGCTGGACCATGAGCCACTGATCAAAGAGTACTTGTCTTTAACACCTGTGGGCGACTTGTGGGGCATTGGTGGCCGCTATGCCAAGAAGCTGGCAGAGCACAAAATCTTTACCGCACTGGACTTGTACAACTGTCCGGAGTATTGGATAAAAAAAGAAATGACCGTGGTAGGCTTGCGCCTTTGGTATGAGCTGCATGGGGTGCCCTGTATCCCACTGGAACAGACAAGCAAACCCAAGCAGAACATTTGCACCTCCCGCAGCTTCAGCAGCCTGCAAACAGACTTATCAGTCATCAGGGAAGCGGTGGCTACCCATGCCACAAGATGCGCTGAGAAGCTTCGGGCTCAGCAGAGCGTGACCAACTACATCAACGTGTTTGTGCATACCAGCAGGCACGGGGAAGGCCCGCAGTACAGCAATGCTTTTACCTGGACATTGCCGGTGGCCAGCAACGATACGCGCCAGCTGATCCACTATGCATTCAAAGCTTTGGACATGATCTTCCGGCAAGGGTACAAGTATCAAAAATGTGGTGTAGTGGTTTCCGGACTGGTACCAGAAGACCAGCGGCAGATCAGCTTGTTTGAGCAGGGGTTACAAGCAGAACCAACAAACACAAAGCTGATGCAGGTGATGGACAGTTTAAATACGCGATTTGGCAGAGATACAGTGAAGGTAGGTGCCGCCCAGGGCAGCAAAGAAGACAGCAGCTGGCAGATGCAGCAGTCTTTGCTTTCTCCCAGGTATACCACACGCTTTGAGGATATACCCAAGGTGCGGTGCCGGTGATGGTGTGGTTTGGCTCTTTTGGCTGGTTTGGCTTAATAAGCAAAAAAGGCCATCCTGATCAGGACAGCCTTTACAAATGACTGAGTATTCTTACTCATTAGGATCTTCCCACTGGTCTACTTCTTTTATAAGCTATTTACGTAAAGAAAGCTTTTCGTCACTTTGATCTGGAGCTTTCCCCAACGCTAAAGCGAAGGGGTGGGGCGGGGCTGCCTAAGCTTTCGGCACTCGCCTGCAAGCGCACAATCCTACACGGTCTCAAACAATGCCTGCTGCACAGCGGCTCTATCCCTAAGCTATTGCCAACGCTCATATGACATGCAGTTTTGGTGCAAGATCGTCTCTTTTTCTCACGCGGCAAAAAGACTACCGCATAAAGCCACCGCTCCTTCCTCTGCTTGTTTATTCAGTTTCCTGTTTTGCCTTGGGCCAACACACATTCCTCCCCACTTCAAAAAAGAGACGGGGCATCTGCAAAAAAAACTGATGTCGCCCAGACCGGGTCTCACACTTAATCCTAAACACAATGGACAGGAACATTATTTTCCCCAGCACAGTGGCAGAAATCCGTCTCAGCTACTCTTCAAAAGTGAAACCCAGCCTGCGGCCAAAAATCTCAGGCTCAGCTGATGCAGCAGAAGTGCTCCGCATCAAGTGGAAGAAAAATCGCCTAAGCTTTGTAGAAGAATTCAAAGTCCTGCTGCTGACTCGAAGCAACCAGGTACTTGGCATTGTATCTATCAGTCAGGGTGGTATGTCCGGTACGGTAGCTGATCCTAAGCTGATCTTTGCTGCAGCACTCAAAAGTGGCTCAAGTAGCTTGGTCTTGGCCCATAACCATCCAAGTGGAAACCTAAAACCATCAGACGATGACATTCGCCTAACACGCAAGATGAAAGAAGCCGGGCAGTTTCTGGATTTACCGGTGCTGGATCACATCATTTTGACCCAGGAGAGCTATTACAGTTTTGCTGACGAAGGTATACTATAAAAATGTAAGGGGAAGTTCAATGCTTCCCTTTTTTTGCATCTCAATAAATCAAATTGCCAAGTATATCACATAAAATAGCTCAAAATATTGATTAAGCGGAACGACCAACCCTTCTCAGATATTCAAGGACGCAAAATGTCAATCCAAGATACATATTCATAACAATAGTTCTGTAGGGTTCAAAATCATGGAAAATACCCCAATTTGTTACCATCACGAATAGCATTGCTATGAGTATCTGCCCAAGAATGATAGACATAAAACCAATACCATTGAGTATACTCATTGGTGTTGTTTGAAATTTGATTTCTACGTCTAATAACTGAACGGAATTCTTTATCCATTGAATCAGTTTACTACGCTGTTCAGCATTTAAGGCTATAACAGCGATAAACAGGCTCAAAATTGAAATTACTAAATTGGTGGTTTCCATAATTTTTTACGATTTAATGTTCATTTTAGAATGATGTGGAAAAAAATGAATTTAGTAAAATAACATCCCAAATAAGATAACTTTAGTTTCGTATTTTTCTCCTCTGTGAAAATTTATAATTTTCAGCATAATTATCGTGTCTTTCATTCTTATAGCATGCAGATAACTGCAAGTGGAATACCGTACATATGAAAGGAATTGCTTTTTTTGATCTTGAAGTTGTGAGAACTTCATACGTTTCCTTATCGGCAGATGCTGCTGTGGATGATAGTATGCAGAATGCTTCCAAACAGAATGTCTCCGCACGGGGCGTATCCACGCTGGGCGCATCCGCACCGGGGAACATAACTCAAATAGGCGTTTGGTATGAAGGAAGTGCCTGGAAAGGTAAATCTGTACATACATTGGAGCAGATGTGTTCTGGTGCCAGGTACTTGTGTGGACACAATATCCTGGCTCATGATGTGCTTTATCTAGAAAAAGCAGGGGTATCCCGACACTTCCTGCAAATGCCCTTCATTGATACGCTGTATCTTTCTGCACTATTCTTTGCCAGCAAGCCTTATCATCACTTGGTCAAAGATTACCGGCTTGAACGACAGCACAATGATCCGGTGGAAGATGCCAAGCTGGCGGAGACTTTACTGGTAGATTGTATCATAGCCTACACCAATTTGCATGCTGAACTACAGCACATTTACTGTAATCTACTAAGTCAAAGCAACGAATTCAGCGCATTTTTTAGCTATGTAGGTATAAAGTTACCTTCTAATCAGGATAGCAAAGTAACCCTACATGCTATTGCTGCTTATTTTAAAGATCGTATCTGTACAAGGGCCAACATCGAGAACCTGATCACAAAGCAACCAGTGCAGCTAGCTTATGCTTTGGCGCTCATTGAGGCAAATGATACGGCTTCTGTTATTCCACCCTGGCTGTTACATACTTTTCCGGATATTGCCTGCATCTTGCACCAACTACGTGCCCAGCGTTGTACTACTGCTGCCTGTCATTATTGTCAGCAGCACCTCTCCCCGCTCTCCGGCTTGCAGCGTTTCTTTGGCTATCCTGCTTTTAGAAAGTTTACTTTGCAGGAAGATGTCCCGCTGCAACAGCAAGTGGTAGAAGCTGCTCTACAGGGAAAATCATTGCTGGCTATCTTTCCCACTGGAGGTGGTAAGTCGCTGACCTTTCAGTTGCCTGCCCTGATGAAAGGAGAAGCCAGCCGTGGACTTACCGTGGTCATTTCACCTTTGCAGGCACTGATGAAAGACCAGGTAGATGTGCTCATCAGTCGTTTTGACATTGGTAAAGCCATTGCTATTCATGGACTGCTCTCTCCTTTGGAGCGATCTAATGCCATTCATACCGTTGCCAAAGGTGGTGCTAGTCTGTTGTATATTTCTCCGGAATCTTTACGCTCTAATACTATTTTAAACTTACTCAAAGGCAGGCACATAGAACGGTTTGTCATTGACGAGGCACACTGCTTATCCTCCTGGGGGCAGGATTTTAGAACAGACTATCTCTACATTAGCAGATTTTTACAAGAACTGGCCCAGGCCAAGAGGCTCCTGTCACCTATTCCCGTTTCCTGCTTTACGGCCACAGCCAAACCCCAGGTTGTGCAGGACATTCTGGATTATTTCCAGGCGCAGGGCGACATGCAGGTGTATCAGACCTCCTCCGAGAGAAAAAACCTGACCTATCATGCACATGATGCCTCCGGGGAAGAAGCCAAACAGCGGCATCTGACAACTTTGCTGCAAACGGTGACCGAGCCTGCCATTGTGTATGTGAGCCGTACCAAAACGGCCGAAAACCTGGCTGTAGCTTTGCAAAGAGCAGGCATCCGGGCCAAAGCTTTTCATGGCAAAATGGAGCCTGACCATAAAATAAGTATCCAGGATAGCTTTATGGAGAACCAGACCGAGGTGATGGTAGCCACCTCTGCCTTTGGCATGGGCGTAGACAAAGACAACGTGAAGATGGTCGTGCATTATGATATTTCCGATTCACTGGAGAACTACTTCCAGGAAGCCGGCCGGGCAGGACGCAGACAAGATATGCAGGCGCACTGCCATCTGCTCTTTGATGAGCAGGACCTAAGCAAACACTTTAACTTGTTGCAGCAAACCAAGCTTTCCAAGAAGGAGATTGGCCAGATCTGGAAGGCTATCAAGGACTTCAAAAAAACAAAGATCAGCAAGTCAGCCCTGGAGATCGCCCGTCAGGCAGGCTGGGATACGGAGATGGCTGGTTTGGAAACACAGGTAAAATCCGCATTGGCTGCCTTAGAGGATGCCCATTATATCAGGCGCAACCAAAATGCCCCTCACATCTTTGCCAGAAACATCCTGGTAGACAATGTAGAAGCTGCCAACAGGATCATCAATGCCCATGCCGATCTGCTATCCGGTGAGTTGCTACAGCAGGCTATCCGTATCTTTCAATACCTGATCTCCCGGCAGGAAACCCAGGTAGATTATCTCTGCGATGACCTGGGGATCAGCAAGGAAAACGTTATACGTATCCTGTATTTTTTTAAAGACTGGAAGCTTTTGGAAGATGCTATGTCGCTGACGGCCTATATCAACCCGACTAAAGCCAAAAAGAATGCCATCAAGTGCTTTGCCTACTTTGCCAGGTTAGAAACGGCATTGTTGGAGTTGTTACTACCCTCGGCAGAAACACCATCAGTGCGCCAGGTGTCGCTCTATGAACTCAATACCAGGCTGCAGGACATGGGATGGCAAGACAGTGCTGTAGAGGATATGCGTATCCTATTGCAGTACTGGGAAAGCCGTCATTACATCAGCAAAGAACGCATGGAGGCACATAGCCTGCTGTATAAGATTTGCTTTAGAAAAGAACGTGATGAATTATTAAACATCCTCAAAACCAGTCATGCACTGGCAGAACAGGTAGTTCATTGGCTAAACCGTTTGAATGAGCAGTGCATCGCAGCACGCCAAAAAGAAGAAGAGGGTGCCCTGGAATTTTCCATGACCAGGCTCAAAGAAGCCATAGAAAGCCAAACGCTGTTTCAACCACCGGCTCCCCTGGAAGATTATGAGAAGGCACTTTTGTATCTTCACCATACCAGGGCTATCAAACTGGAGGGCGGCTTGTTTATCTTCTACAATCGCATGAACATTGAACGGATGGAGGAAAACTCTTACAAGCAATACACCCAAGGCGATTATGCAAAATTAGCCCAGCATTATGAACACAAGATTGCCCAGATTCATATCATGGGTGAATACGCCAAAAAGCAATTGCAAAACCACCAGGAGGCTATGCGCTTTGTGGAAGATTATTTTCAACTGTCATACCAGGCGTTTGTCAGCAAGTACTTCAGGGGCCAGCAAGGCAGGCTCAGGGAGCCTATCACTGAGAAGAAGTTTAAAGAGATATTTGGTGCCTTGTCCGAGGAACAGCTAACTATAGTCAAAGACAAAGACCATGATAAAATGCTGGTGGCAGCGGGTCCCGGAAGCGGCAAAACCAGGGTACTGGTGCATAAGGTAGCTGCCCTGTTGATGATGGAAGACATCAAAACGCAGCAGTTTCTGATGCTCACCTTTTCTCGTCCTGCTGCCCTGGAGTTTAAAGAACGGCTTTATCACTTGATAGGTGCTGCTGCCTATCACATCGATATTTTTACCTATCATGGCTATGCCTTCCGACTGCTTGGCAAACTAGGCGACCTGCCTTCTTCAAAACACGTCATTGAAGAGGCAACAGCGGCTTTGCAAAATGAAGAGATAGCCACGGGTCATATCAAAGCCAAAAGCGTGATCGTGGTAGACGAGTACCAGGACATTAGTCAGCGTGAATATACATTCTTACAGGTACTCTTAGCAATAGCCGGAGAAGTACGCATCATTGTGGCTGGCGATGACGATCAGAACATCTATGAGTTTAGAGGTTCGTCAGTCGCTTTCATGCGTAGCTTCCGGCAGCACCAGCAGGCATTTCTGTATACGCTCACCAAAAACTACCGGGCTTGTACCAACCTGGTAGATTTTTCCAATGCCTTCCTGATGTGCTTTCATGAGGACAGGCTCAAGGCGGGGACAGTACTCATAGCAGACAAACAAACACTGGGAACGATCCACCTGCATCGCTACCAGGCGACTTCCTCGTTGATTGTGCCAGTGGTGGATGATGTAGCGTATCAAAGTCTACAGGGCACGATAGCGATTCTGACAGCTACCAATGAGCAAATCCTGCTGGTGATGGCAAGTCTCAGGCAAAAAGGGATTCCGGCCCGTGCGATTGTCTCTCAGGAAGGCTTTTCGCTGGGGCAAATGTTAGAACTCAAGTCTTTTAGTCATTTTTTAATGCAATCCATCCACAACGATCTTGGCTATATTAAGACCCAGGACTGGCAACAGAGCAGACAGCAAATGATGCAACTCTATGCTGCCTCAGGCAACCTGCCACTGGCCTTGGAAGTGATTGATAACTATGAACGCACCACTGGTGAGAAACGCTACTGGTCGGACTGGCGCTCGTATGTGCAGCAGATACGCTGCGAAGATTTTGTGATGCCTGAAGCGCACAAAGTATTTGTCTCCACCATGCACAAAGCAAAAGGCAAAGAATTTGACCATGTGTTTTTGATGCTCAAGGGCTATGCTTTGAAAGAAGAAGCACAGAAGCGGGTAGTATATGTGGCCATCACCAGGGCCAAACAGTCGCTGCACATCCATACCGACCAGCCTTATTTTGACAGTATCCGGGTAGAACAGATAAAGCGCAATGTTGATCATCAAATATATGCTGCTCCGGAAGTACTGGAAATTGAACTGACCATGGAGGATGTCTGGCTGAGTTATTTCAAAAACAGGCATATTGCCACCAGCATCAAAACACTACAGGCTGGGATGCCTTTGTTTGCCGATAAGGATGTGATACAAGGATTATCTACGGAGCAGGATGATTGCATCGTGAAGTTCTCTCAAAAGTTTCAGCATAAACTGGTTCGTTTTTTAGCACAAGGTTACACGTTTCAAAGTGCAGCGATTTCTTATATTGTTATTTGGTACTGTGAAGACGATGGCAAGGAGTATAGGGTGGTATTGCCAAAGATTTGTTTGCATAAATTGTGATAATTGTAACCTAAGCCTTTTACTCCAAAAACTTACCTGCCAAGGTTTATACACTTTTAGAAAGGAAATGAACACTATAACTATAATATCTATTTTAGTTTTGTCTCACCTTTGCAGATATATGCTCTATATCGTGGGTAATAGCGTTTAGTTTTACCCTGAAATTGTAACAAGTTGCGACTTTTCTCTTATGGTAAAATGTTTAGGCATTTCCCTTAGAAATTGGTTCACAATTATATGTCTTATAAGAGATAACGTAATATCGATAAATTTCATTTAGTCTTAACTTCATCTGTTCTCAATTCAACATCATCTATAATGTTTTTAAGTGTATCACTTTGTAATTTTAATTCTTTATTGAAGTAATCAAGCCTTTCATTCATTTCTTCCATAAAATACATATTCTGTATTGAAGATATAAAGTAACCGATCGTAAACATCGATGTCATTAGTGCTACTATAGTTAAAGGTTGCTTGATATAAGTTTTGAAAGTAAGTGGTTCACCAACATTGACAAATTTTATAGGAATTTTTGTATCAATTTCTAAATCGCCACTTGTTATCTCTTGTTCCTCATTGGTAATATAAAATTTGATTTTATACACATCTTGCCTATTGAATGGTTCTAATGCTATTCTTATGTTTTCAACAGGATTTTCAAATGAAACCTTCTTATTGCTATTAACTGTATGGTCACTACCTAAAGTTTCGTCCTCTTGTTTAATAATCTTTGTGTAATTTCTAGCCGTAAAACTGAATTCGAATTTTTCAAAGTCTATATTACCTATATTCTCTAAATCTAATGTGACTAAGTAAAGGTTTCTATAGTGGAAAACTTGTTCGGATGGACCAATACCTGATATCGTTATATTCGTTTTATGGGTGTCGAGTATATTTTCTGGTACAAAAAAAGAATTAAGTGTGAGCCTTTTTATAATAGGCTGCTTTCTATTTTTTCTGATTTTGGCATACAAACCGATGAAAAAAATGACCACATTAGAGCTTAAAAGTACAACTATCTGTTCAATCCAGTTCATGAGTTAGAGTTTTGATGATTGTTCTATAAAGTCAAATAAATTGAAAAAACGCATTAATTCTATTTGTGAATGTACTTCCACCTGTTCGGTAATCTACTCTTAATTGATTGCAGGATTGGAGGTATTAAAGTTTAGTAACTGGGTATTGTCAATTTATCTACTCTTCAATTTCACAGATGTAGGGTCATAATAATATTCACTGACCGTGCCATCTTTGATTTTTTCCACCATTTCATCAATAATGAAGACCGGAACCAGAAACCATTCTCGTGCTTTTACTGGCTTTCCGAAACGATCTTTAATTTCAACATCTAGCTTTGCTGCGCCAAAAAACCTATGAATGATCTTCTCAAGTTTTGTACGATTGATGTTAGCCAGTTTGTAGGTGGCTATGATTTCTACGTCGGCCATGAGAAAGGTCGGGTCGTTTTTGGCGTTGGCAAAGCGTTTTTTAACATCCCCTCCGGTTACACCAATTTTGTGAACTATCTCCCTGTTTTCTTTCACAGACGGGTGATCAGATAGGCTGCGAAGTATATATATTGTACCGCTCTGTAGGTCATCGTCACTGTTTTCACCTGAAAACAAAGGCCCTGCATTAGGTTCTGTTATAAATCTGCTTGTTTCATCCTTATACATTGCGCGAATAAGCGACCTTAGTAAAATATTACTTTCGGTGCCATTGGAATAGATTACTCTTAACCGTGCATCTTCTTCACCATTAGGGGCTTTTAAGGTTTCCCCAATCTCAGCGATATAAGCTATTTGTCCACCAATGATGACAAATTGCGCTTTTTTAAGGGTTGTTTTCGTAAACCCAGAATCTTTCCTAAAGCGAACAGTACTTCTATACCCGCTATCAATATCTTTTTTTACGGCCTCAAATAGTGGTTTGAATTGTTCAAAGTCTCCACAACGGGTACGGTTAGCAATCTCTTCGGCTGCCTTCTTCTCCGCCTGTGACCTGACATACTTCAAGTTGGTAATAGATTGCTCATCATCTACATCTACGCCAAGTTCTGCCAGTAGCACATCATCGTCCATATCATCCGTATTATCCGCTTCCGCTTCATTTGTGCGATCCAAAATATTTTGATGATCTAAGTCTTTGAGCAGGTTTCTGCATTCTATCTGCTTACGGATTTGCTCCATTCGCACTGCGTAGAGCCGCTCAAAAATATCTTTATCTTCGCCATGTTCAGGTAAACGACCATGTTCTTCAACAAATTTCTGAATCTCTTCGAAGCCAGCAATAATCCGTTCTTCTCTTGGCGTATATAGCACTGTCTTTTTGGCTTCGGCTTCTATACCAAGCTCTGCCAATAGCGCATCATCTTCTTCTGTGAATATCTTTTTATCAGCCATTTTTTTGTTCAGCTTTAAAACGTGCAAGAACCGCAATGCCTTGTGCCATGCGTTGTTCCCAGGGATCAGCAGACTTTATATCTGGCAATCTACCCCGTTCTTTCTTAAATTTCAAAGCCCGCTTAGCAAGTTCCCGCGCTTCATCCAATGATATATTTGGTTTTCTAGCAGAAATGACTTCTGCCATAGCTTTTAGGCTTTGCTCTGTCATGGCCTTGGATAAAATAGAATAGGCTTCACCAAATGGATTAATGCTATCAATCCAGTCCACATCCAAATCGCGCACATCCATAGTGAATTTACGCACTCCGTCAATCAGGGCTGTATTGGCGCGTCCTGCCAGTTCACTATCATTATTGATCGCTTCTTTGGCTTTCTGTGTCAGATTCAGCGCAGCAATCGCATGTTGGCGTACCGCTTCCACATCCTCTTCGTCCAGGTCCGGATATTTGTCTTTGATTATTTTTCCCATACGGATTTGGGTCAGTTCCTGTGGTACTACTTCATCATCAAACAAGCCGCGTTCTATGGCTTGTTTGTCTTGTGCAAAAGCTGCGATCACCTCATTCAAATCTTCCTGACAAATACGCTGTGCATCATCGCTTTTTGGCGTGGAAAGCCCTTTGATCTCTATGTGAAATTGGCCGGTATCCTCATTGAATCCGACATTTTCTTTTTCAGGATCATAGCCACCTTCGCCATAGTCAACTCCCTCAAGGGGCCCGGAGTCTTTGCGCTTGGGTACAAAATTAAATTTAGGGGCCAGTACTTGTTCCATCAACAAGCTGGCAGCAATAGCTTTTAGGGTATCATTGACGGCATCAGTGACTGTCACTTCCGAAGCATCCGGTTCAGCAATCAGATTGGTAAATCGTGCATGGGTTTTATGGGGGGCATCACGAGTTGCCCGGCCAATAATCTGTACAATCTCAGTCAGGCTAGAGCGATAGCCCACGGTGAGCGCGTGTTCACACCATATCCAGTCAAAGCCTTCTTTGGCCATGCCCAGGGCAATGATAATATCAACATAATCGCGATTCTTTTTGGCCTCGGACAGTTTCAATGCTGCAGAAACTTTATTGCGCTTGGTGGTATCATTATCTACCAAATCTGCAATACGCAAGGTTTTGCCTTCCGGTGTTTTAACCAGATGAAAGCCAGTGGTAGGATCAATACCCTGCCAGTCGCCCAGTTCTTCAATGATGTGCTCGACTTCCTTGATCTTGTCACCCATACTCTCCCGGGAATTGACGTTCGGTATGTGAATGATGGTTTTTTCGTTGGAATCCAGCACACTCAATATCTCATCGGCATACGCCCCGCTATAGAAGAAATAGCCAATATTCAGCGTCTTAAGATATTCATAGCCGTTAAGCTGTTCGTAATAGGTGTAAGTGACAGTATCAAATTTGGCCTCATCCTCCGGCATCAAGACAGGGTTGGCATCCCCACGAAAATAGGAGCCTGTCATGGCAACCACATGCACCTTATCGCGTGCAACCAGTTGCTTGAGCTGAGAGCCAAGCACATTATCATCTTCTGCGCTCACATGGTGGAATTCGTCAATGGCAATTAGCCTGTCATCAAACGCTTCTACTCCGAGACGTTCTATGGCAAAGCGGAATGTAGAGTGCGTACAGACGAGCATTTTGTCTTCACTTGCCAGGAATGACTTGACCGAATTGACCTTGCTGCCATCTTTGCCAGGCGCATTGCAAAGGTTCCATTGGGGTGCTACGTGCCAGTCATGATAAAAGCCAAAAGCTGTAAGCGGTTCATCGGAAAAGCTTGATCCGATAGACTTTTCCGGTACTGCGATGATGGCTTGCTTGATGCCTTGGTTATGAACCTTATCAAGGGCGATAAACATCAAAGCCCGGCTTTTGCCCGAAGCCGGAGGTGATTTGATGAGTAAATATTGCTCTCCGCGCTTTTCATAGGCGCGTTCTTGCATCGGGCGCATACCAAGTTCGTTAAATTTGGTTGAGCGACCAGTACTTTTATAGTTAACGGTAACGGATGGTATAGATTTTTTCTTAGTCATGCGATTTGGGGATGTTTTGCTGGGTGACATTCCGCTGGGCGGCAGGCTGCAAGCCCCCGGTCCGCTTTTCTTTATTAGTCATTTTGGTATAAAGGTCAAAGAGTTTTTCCAGGCGTTCGGTGTCGTTTTTGAAGCGGCGGCCGATATAGATGCGCTCCAGCACTTCGTCATTGCGGTCGTGGGCGCGGCGGAGGTCTTCGGGCATATTGTTTGGGTTGTAGAGATCGGCGATGGTGGCCGGAAAATGCCGCTCCCGCGCGATCAGGATGTCTTCGGCGCAACGTGTCAAATCCTCTTTATTTTTTTCAGTAAGTTTTGGGACAGGGAAAGTGTTCCAGCCCAGGGTATTGGAGTAGGAAAAATCCGTTCGCATCCGCACGCAAACTGTGCCAATCCAAACCCAATGCAAACGTGAGGCGATCAAGGCCATGTTCCAGAGAGGGGCATCAAATATGCCGTACATTTTGCCGGTGATAATTGTGCCTTTTGCAAGTAGTCCTACAGGAAGATACTCTCTGTTTTCAGAACTGATTGCTGGAATAGCTATAATCTCTTCTTCTCCGTGCTGCCGACATTCAAAAAAAGTATGGGGTGAAGATGCCGCAGCTTGGGTGGCTGCTTTACTACTTTTTCTACGGCTCTCAGCAACTGAATCAAGTCTTTTTTCTACTAGTTGATTGTTTTTAGCTAAAAGCAAATTAGCGTCCTTTAGCCACAGACAGTATTTTAATTTACCTGATATGAATTCGTCTGAACCAAGACATAGTCTAATCCAGCCCATTTTTTCTTCTTCTTTGAAAAATTGCTTTGAATCAAAATCAAGATAGAGATTGCCTCCATCTACGGGGATATTTCCGCGCTTACAATCTGGCAAATCCTTTACAATAGGTTTCGATTGTTTCTCGACAATCACATTTTCAGAGGCGGCAAGGTATGGATTTACATTATCTGCTTTTTTCTCAATCGTTTCTCCTTTTTCATCGATGGAAAATAGGCGTCGGGTTTTGCCCGCTTGATTGGAAATACCTACGATTACTACTGTAACGCCGGCGTTATGACTTGCCAGATTATTCCATTTGAAAGAAGTATGCGCGAAGGAAATTTCATGTCCAGTATCAAAAATCAGCGGCCAGAGGATGGGTACTTGCTGTCCCTGACAAATGGAATTGGTAGATACAAAAGCTGAAGCGGCGTTGGTATATTTACCATATTCAGCGGCTTTCATAAACCAGCCCGCTACGTAATCCAGAGATTTCCACGTTTTTGTGTGCCTTTTAAATATGGCTTCTAGATCGGCTTTTTGCTCCTTGGTTTGCCATGTGGAACCCAGATAAGGCGGATTACCACAAATGTAGGTTTCGCCGCCTTCGTTTTCAAAATCAATCTCAGCTTGATGTAAGGGCGTAGAGAACAGGTCATGGCTAAACAATTTTACGCCGGTGCCAGTTGGCGGGCATACGGATAGCCATTCAATTCGTAGGGCGTTGCCGCAGGTAATCCAGTTTTCGGCATTGAGCGGCAAAAACTCCGCCAGGGCGAGTTGCTGGCCGCGGTATAGCACATCGCACTGAAACTCGGCAATGATCAGTGCCAGCCTGGCCACTTCTGCCGAAAAATCGCGTAGTTCTATTCCTCTGAAGTTGGTGAGGGGAATCTCGGTGGGTCGGTTGCCTTCCCCACGTCTTTTGTCAATTTCATGCTCAATTTCACGCATTTGTTTGTAGGCAATCACCAGGAAATTACCAGAGCCGCAGGCCGGGTCAAACACGCGGATGCGCGCGATGCGTCGGCGCAGGTTGAGCAACTTGCGGGCATTATCGTTAGCTTCCTCCAACTGCGCGCGTAGATCATCAAGAAAGAGTGGATTTAGTACTTTTAGGATATTTGGCACGGACGTATAATGCATTCCTAAAGCACTGCGTTCGTCCTCATCGGCCACTGCCTGTATCATGGAGCCGAAGATATCGGGATTGATCTTTTTCCAGTCAAGATTGCCCACATTAAGTAAATAGGATCGGGCTATTTTTGTAAATTTGGGTGTTTCGGTTGATCCAGAAAATAATTCTCCATTTACATACGGAAACCTGCTGGCCCAATTTCTAATTTTCTTCTCGCCACGCTGGTCGGGTTTGGTGTCCATCGCGCGAAAGATTTCACTGATAATCTCGTGCGTATCGGAAGCATCCCGGCACTCATTCGCTGCACAGTTTCGGTAAATAGACCATCACCTGTAAATATATCCGTGTCTTCGGCAAAGAAGCAGAAAATTAAACGCGCCAGGAAGTGGTTCATATCATGGCGTCGTTCTGCCGTTGCCCACTCCGGATTGTGGAGCAGCAACTCAATGTATAGCTTGTTCAAGCGGCTGGTAGCCTTGATATCAAAGGCATTATCACGGATCTGCTTGACAGTGCTAATACCCGCCAGTGGCAGAAAGAAGCCAAAGTGATGATGAAAGTCTGGATAGTCACAAGCAACTGTTTCGCCACTGTTCACATCCTCCGCCTGAAAATCCTTCCCGTCGGTCGCCAAAATAAATTTAGCCTTTGCCTTGGTGGTGGCAGGGCTTCCTTTCAGCTTATGAAGCATTTCAGTGACTGTGCCTTCATCACAAACAGCCATGTGAATGTTATTATGTTGTAAGACACCACCTTCAACATCAGACTTGTTATTATTACCGGTTTTCAGGCGCTTGATCGTTGTTGCTTTGTTACCAAAAGCTTCCAGGAACGCGTACGGGAATTCAGCGGGTACAAAGGGCTGTTCTGCCAATAATGAAATAGCTTCTTCAATCTCAACTGCGTTCATTTCTTATAATTTGCCTAATCTACGGTTGATGGTATTTTTTAAAAGTGCAAGTTGAGGGCAAATTTACTTAAATAAATTTCCCTAATAACAAATGCAATTTAAACAACTTTTTGGGATGCAGTCCATAAACAAAGACAATATTGGGGCAGAATCATATCTGAATATATAATGCTCGACTATTATGTGAATTCATTTGAACTCACAGACCTTATTACTTATTAGGCCGTTTTTCACTGTGGTGCTGTGGAAACAAATATTTGCCACATCAAATCTATTCCCCCCACCCTGTCAACGGTATAAACTTTGATCAGATTCATTTCTAACGGTCAAAGTTATGCGATGTCTGTAGTGGACCCAATAGTTAGGATAGCTTTTCTATATTTTAGTGCTCCACGCCGGATTGGGCTTATTAAGCTGCTTTTTGATAAATACTACTCGGAGTATGAGAGGTCACTTGATTGGTTTCGTTCATCCTTTCCTTTTTACATTATGCTGAAAAAGATACATTGATATAATTATCGCAAATAACATACTTTTTATATTTAAAGTTATGCTTTTATTTGTCAATAAAAAGAGAATGTTGGACTCATCAGCACGCAAAGCAAAAGTTGAAGATTTAAGGTTTGAAGTATATACAAAGCCACTTCAGGCTATTTGTGGAACTCAAATCATGCATTCTAATAAGCATATTGCTATTCATAGTCAGGATTGTTTATTAGGAGTCAAATCAGATAAACCGATCAACTCGTTTATCCTTAATCATTATGAGGCACATCAAATTGGAGAAAAACTATACCAGCAACTTTTTGGTAGATCTGCCTCTAAAGCATGCTTTTTAACTAATGATTTAACTAATGA
>CATQIH010000041.1 GCA_958296015.1 Cyclobacteriaceae bacterium | reverse complement strand
ATACACAGGGAAGAAATGGTACCGGGTAAAAGGCCACACAAGTGGTACTTCTGGTAGTCCATTGGTATTGTACAGAACTTTCAGCGATGTTCTCAATGAAGCTGCCTATATATGGAGGCACCGCTCTTATATAGGTTATGAACTGGGTATGAAGACTGTCTCATTACGAGGTGACTTAGGACGGGAGAAAATGGAACAATATGATAAGTTTACTAATACGCTCTACTTATCAAGCTATAACATCAACGAAGAAAATAGTGACTGGTATTATCAGAAAATCAAAAGTTTTGCTCCTTATGCTATTTTAGCGTATCCAAGTTCGGTAGCTGGTCTGGCAAGCCTTTTTTCAAACTTAGAAAGAGAACTTCATGTTCCTTATATTTTTACTTCTTCAGAAACGCTGTACAGCAATCAGCGCACAAGTGTTGAAGAGGTGTTTAATACCAAAATATTGGACTGGTATGGAAACGCCGAACGGACTATTGCTATTGAACAGAGAAATGACGGAAGATATTACGAATTGCCTACTTATTCTCACAACGAGTACAGAGAAGACCATACCGTCACTACAAGTTTGATTAGTTGCCATTTTCCTCTGATTCGGTATAAAGTAACAGATATTATCAAGCCTTGTCAATATACCGGCGATCAAGATAAACATCGCTTCCAGATAGCTGAAATTTCTGGCAGAAATGATGATGTGCTCTTGCTGCCAGACGGAACCAAAATAGGGAGACTGGACGTGGTGCTAAAGGGGGTGAAAAATGTTGGGTTAGCGCAATTTATCCAGGATAGCCCATATAATTTTGTTTTGAATCTTGTAGTCACTAACGATTTTAGTAGCGATGACGAGCTGAAAATTATCAAAAATATTGAATACAGAATAGGAAGCAATATTCAATATGACATTAAAAAAGTAGAAAAGGATGATATTATTGTATCCAAATCCGGTAAATTTAAGCTTGTTGTCAACACATCACAATCATTGAATGTATGAGTCTGATTTTTTTGGGAGATATAGCTTATCCATATAACAACGCTGTTGATATTAAAAAACTACAGCATTTGTTTGCTGGCAAAATAGCCATTGCAAATCTGGAAGGACCCATCATAGATGATCTTCAGCATATCAAGGTATACGACTCGCATAAATACAACTTGTATAGTGACACTGCTGTATTTGACATTTTCAAAGCATTAAACATACGAGCCGTCAGTGTTGCTAACAACCACTTTTGCGACTTTAAAGAGCAGGGAAATAATACTATTAAGCTATTGGCTGAAACAGATGTGGATTATTTCGGTACAAAATCAAAGCAATGGTCTTATGTAAAAGACAAAGATACAACGTATGCTTTGTATGGTGCCTATACTTATCCTACGGGCGGCAATCGAAGAAGACCTTTATTGAACTTGTTTGATGCTAAAGCTATAGTGGATGAAGTCAAAGCTCTCAGAAACAAGAATAAAGAGGTCGTTATTATCATTTTTATACATTGGGGCTATGAACTTGCCTTTTATCCTCAACCTGCAGATAGAGAGTGGGCACATGCCATCATAGACGCTGGAGCTAATGCGGTAATTGGGCATCATCCACATGTTATTCAACCTATAGAGCCATACAAGGATAGCGTAATTGCTTATTCACTGGGCAACTTTTTGCTGCCACAGGTAATGTATTTAGACAAAAATCTTCAATACAAATCTGACAAGGTTTTGGAGGAACTGATCTTAGAAATTGACTTTGATCAGAAGCTTATCTTTATTCCATACAAAGTTTGCTATCGTTTGAAAGAAGGAGATTTGATTCAGGAGGAAGTAGATAAATCGACATTCAGTGCTCCTTTTGAAGGTTTTTCAAATACAGACTACCTGGAATGGTTCAAACACAATGTCGAGCAAAACCGTTATCCAATTTATCGTACCTATAAAAACAGGGCTAAAATCGAGCTAAATAATGCTTACATTAAAACTCTGAAGACTGTCAGAAAGATGCTCATGATGACTGGTATTCACAATCCTATTAAAACGAAGACAGAAAAGTAAAGGCTTAACCTTTACTTTGCGTGTCAGTTTTGATGGCCATCAAAGATTTTGTGAAGCCCAGCGATTTTTCTTTTACTATCACGGCATCAGGAAACAGCTTTTTCATATCCCGAACTGTCAATAGATTAAAATCTAACCACCTCTTTTAGTTTTTTTGCGCTGATATCCGCAATAGTTACGTTTTGCCTTAGCGGAATGATGTTGGCAATATGGCTCCCATCGCTGCCTCCCAAATCAAGGATATTGTGTTGCTCAGTAGGCTGAAAGTATTGTCTAAAAACTTCGCCTCTCTTTCTTCTGGTTGTCTTTTGATAAGAATTAAATAGTTTCCTTAGCATTTTTATTATAGTTTGTATAGTAATTATTGCTAAAGTTAAATAAAATAACCTAATAACTATAAAAATATATATATTATTTTATCATCAAGATACTCTATTCTTTTGCTTTAGCAAAGATGCCCGAAATAACCAGTATTTCGGGCATCTATAAAAGTATTCATACTATTAATTTATGTGCTGATTGGATATTGGGTTTAATAAAGAAGCATTACTTTGGATTTTTGACCACAAACTCACTGTCTATGTGCAGGAGTTCCAAATTGCCTGGTGCAGCATCAAAATAGAGTGTTTTGCCTTCGCTGCTGGCTTCTATAGTATAAAGTTCTTTACCGTCTTTTTTTACCAACCATTTTCCAGGTTCTATATCGCATAACAGAATTTTGAAGATGCCTTCGCCCTTCAGCTTAAGATTGGCAGAAGTCAGCAGGCTCCCATTCTTGCTGAAAGTAACCACACGATCCAGAAACTTAGCACCAACAATATCTCCATTTACAATCTTTTCAGTATCCGGATCAGGTGTGTTCTGATCCATTACTGCTATGACGTGCAGGAATTCATCGTCTTGTTTTGCTTCATTGGGAGAAACTTCTATGCGCCAGTCGAGTTCTTCTGCCGCTTTGTTTGACGCTTTTCCGCCAGAGAAGTTCTGGTTGACAACCCATGCCTCTTTACCGGGGCCACCTACTGTGTTAATGTTCGAGGCCTCAGGCAATAAAGTATAGGATACCAGTTTGCCCTGATGGCCATCTCCTCTTAAGACGGTTGACTTATTGCCGGAAACCGAAGGTTCATGCATTGAATGCAGTAAAAAAGTTTTCTTAAAAGAAGCATCAGTTGATATAACCCGGTCAAAGACTACAAAAACACAAGGATATTTAGTATCTTCTGTATTGAACGTGACCATAGAACGCGTCACCTTCTTTGCACGATTGGTATTGGCTCCATTGGGATAGTTATACCCTGCTGTGATATCCCCACTTAGATAGCTAAACTCAGGTTTTACCTGATCCGGACCAAATTCATGTGCTATTACTTCACCATATTTGTAGCCATTAGAAGGATTGAGTAAGGTGGCTAAAGTATTGGGTTGTACATCATTGTTCAAAGGCCAGCGTACGCCTCCATCAACCTTTGTATTCGTCCAGCCACCACCGCTGTTTTTTTCATTCGGATCATAAATTAATAAACCGTTATGGGCAATAGTAGACCGGTAGTAGTTTTTCCAATGGCTAGAGCCAAAGTTAGTTTGGCTGTTTTCCTGATACAAACCTGAGTCGCCAGTTAGATTTCCTTTGTAATAAATTTGAAAGGTACCAAAATCTTTATGTTGGTGTGCTCCCCAGTAGTATTGGCCAATTCTCATGTGTACAATAGCCGTAGGGGAATTGTATCTGTACATATCCCATCCCGTTCTGGCTACCATTTCAGAACCTACAGGTTCCGGGAAATATTTTGTAAGCGGTAGTGTGGCCAATGATTTGGTCTCTGCATTAGCAGGCCGGAACAGAAATTTTACAAAGAAATTAACCACATCTTCGTTGAAGTCTTTGAAGAGGTACATATCGCTGAGTTCTCGCAAATATGGATCATCATAATATTCAGCGGTTAATCCTATAGCACCCCCAAATTTGGCATACACACCACTATCATCCCCTACATCTCCTCTTCTAATAAGTTGCTTGTCGGGTCGTAAGCTATATATCAGTTGGTAGGGAACAAACTCCTGGTCGGCAGAAAATATATCTTTGCCGGTTAGCTTTTTCATCAGCCAGCTTGTTTGAATTTCATGCGTATAATATCCTCCCATGTAGTGGCCCTGATGACTCATGTGTGATGTATAATAAAAGTTTCTAGCTTCCTGAAAATTTGCGAAGAAGAGCTTCATCGCATTATCAAAGATTTTAGGATCTTCATCATAGATAGCAAGTCCTGCCACCAACTGATGCCAATACCAACCGGCAGCATTGTGACCAACCAATGCATCGTTTCCGTCTCTGGCAGGCCACTTAGGAGCATGGGCATTATGAATACGGGCAAACTGCGTTTGAAATTCCTTCTTTTGGTTTTCGCTTAATAGATCGTGACACCAGTCATAAACGCAGGCACTTCTAAAGACGGTGTTCCAAATCTTTCTGCCATCTTGTGTTGCATTTGTGCTTCTTAACTCTGCCAAAGCTCCCTGAATGGCCGTTATACCATCTGAGCGTTGCTGGTCTAGCAAGTATCTGAAAGCCCTTAGTATCGGCTGTCGGCTGCTGTATATGGTATTTTGTATCTTAAAGAACTCAGGCTGGTTGATCTTATTTTTTAATACGGGTATATCTTTGGGCACAATGAATACTCTCGGATGGTAGTTTGGAACGGTTGGTTCCTGCTTAAGGATTTGTGCTTTTCCAAAGCTAGGAAGAAAAAATATGGCTATTAATAATAAAAGCTGAGAAAATGTCTTCGTTTGCATTCTGACCATGAGTATTGCAGTTAATTAAGTATTCTATAGAAATAACTTTTCTGACTATTTCAAATACTATTCCTTATACAACGGGTCAAACGAAATTATTGCACAAGACGGTTATGTTTAAATCCTTGTTTACAGAAAAAGCAGTTCATGTAGCCACCAGGTTTGATATTAAGTGTGGATTATAGATGCAGGATTTAACTGATAATAGATCAAATAAAATTCTACAATGTTTTTTTAGCTTCTAAACCAATATATTACATACTAAATGATTATAGGAACAAAAAACAAAAGGCCGTGCACATGACACAGCCTTTTTGTAATGCTAGGTTAGAACTGTCTTATTATTTCGGTACATATACTTTCACATAATCCACATATGACTCCTGTAATGAAGACCCAGTGTTCTTATCGTTTTTCCAAGAGCTATTGTATAACCCAAACTTGATATATGGACCTTGATCATCTTTAAAGCCTGTCGAGCCATTATATGTATAGAAAAGCTTCCCATCCTTGTAAATTTTGATGAAACCATTATCGTTATATGACCATTTGATATGGTAAGTCCATTTGATCCACTTGCCCTTATCATCTGCTACCGTTGGATAGCCCCGGCCCATCTTCTTAGCTTTGTGGAAGTCAACCCCTGGCGTTAACTTATTACCATCAGCATCAAGATAAGTATATACCCTGTTTTCTCCTCTTCTGTCTTTTGTCTCATGCTTAGCATAATATTGCCTGTTGAAATAATGGTCTCCTTCGGTATACAAAGTAAAAGACCCTAACCTACTGGTTGTATAATCATTTTTAGCACCAAAGAAAGAAGTCCAACCGAAACCTAATTCGTACTTTTCTGAAAACTTCATTCTAACTTCGTACACATATTCATGGTCCCAAATGGCTTCCCAGCCGTTTTTGAAATATGGAGAAGGCAAATCTCTGGGAATTAGTTCATGGCGGTAAGAGGTGGAGCCATTCGGATCAATTCTGAATCGATAAGCACCAACGCCATCTACAGAAACTACTTGGCCATCTTGTCGCCCCTGATGCTGATGTTTTAATCCATCCCGCTCATAGGTCACATTCCTGCCGATATTGTCTTCAAACTCATAAGCTTTGACGAGTTTCATATTTGTCATAGAGAGTGTTGGGCTGCTGCTGGGGCTGCTTTTGCCATCATCGCCGGTTGCCTGGCCAGGGTACATTCTTTTGGAACCTATATAGCCTGATTGCCAACGGGCATAGATCTGGTAGAAATGATCATCGGGTTTGTCTAAAGTGAACGACATAGACAATACCTGTTCACTGCCATTGACCCGCGGCGTAATATCAGTATTCGTACGCTTGCCATCCAGCATCAGCTCATAGCCACCTTCCGGCTGGCGGGGTGCCGCAAAGTTAACAAAGTTGATGGTCACCTTCTTGCCGTTGAAGGTCAGGCTTTTGATCACGGGCTGCTTGATGTTGGAAGGCTTTTTTACACCGTCCAAGTCCTGATCGTTATCGTCGTCTGGTGTGCCGGGAGCGTTTCCGCCACCTTTGCCGCTAAGCTCATTAGAGGATTTGTAGCCGCTGTTCCACCGGGCGTAAATCTGGTAACTATGGCTGGTAGGATTGCTTGCCGTAAAGCTCATCGACACGTTTTTGCTGCCGGAGAATATGCGGTCGGTGATATTGGTTTTGGTACGCTTGCCATCCATGATGAGTTCAAAGCCTCCTTCGGGTTGGGCAGGAGAGGCATGGTTGGTGAAGTTCAGGGTAACTTTTGAGCCGTTAACGGATACATTGTTGAGTACTGGTTCTTTGGTGTCTGAAACACCCCCTGATTTTGCTTCCAAATTGGTGAGTACAAGAGAATCTGAGATAAACTCATCCTCGCTGCAATTGGAAAATAGCAGTAAAGAAAGTAACAGACATGAAGTTAAATAATGCTTCAACATAAAATAAGATCTTTTTAAAGGGTTTTAAAATGATAAGTATGGAGAGGACACACGACAAAATCAGGGTTCTTGGTGTTTACCATGACCAACAGCGATGATTTAAATCCATCGCTAGGTGCAAATTATCGTGCGCTCATGCAGAGCTGTCATCACATATCGTTCTAAAAAAAATAGGACGTACCAAATAAATGGCCCCCACTTCGTATCAGGAAATCATTCAACAAACTTATCCTGTCTGTCCGATATAGTATTTCTTAAACCAGCAAGTTTAATTTGTATTAAAACAAGTTGTTTATTGAAAAATGCAAATTTCGTCTTAATACATGTATGTAGTTATCAGAAGTTAGTTTTTTCTGATTAACTTTGATATTTTATTGTAAAACTATGTTTTTACATAATATTATCAGTCTGGTTTTATCAATCTGATAAATATTACGTACGTTTAGTTTCATTTGTATAAAATTGTAAAATTCATTTTATGCCTCTATCTTGGTATATCAACAGGGTGCGTACCATGACAGCACCCGAAATTGCATTTAGGTTTGGTCAGTTTCTGCAAAAAAAGAGAGAGAAAAGAACGCAGGTGTCTTTGCAGCCTGCTGCCACACTTCAGGCATTGCCTAAAAAACTGCTTCCGCACAACAGTGCCGGTATCCATAATGACACCACCACAATCTCTATCTTCGGACTAGACTTCGACTACAGCCAACCTATCGACTGGCACAAAGACATCAGTTCGAGGCGACGTTTTCCGATGACCTTCGCCAAAGATATCAACATCAGAACCGAACAGTACGGCAGTGCCAAGCATGTGTGGGAGGTGAACAGGCTGCAATTTCTCAACCTGATCGCTTTGCGGTACAAGGCTACTCAGGACGAGCAGCACCTGAGGCAGTTTCAGCAGATCGTTTCGTCGTGGATAGAGGCTAATCCCTACCTGCTGGGTGTCAACTGGTATAGCAACATTGAGGTGAATATCCGACTGATTGTCTGGTTTTTCTGCTGGGAAATCCTGGATGTGAATACGCTGATGGATCAGGATGCGGTGTTCAGAAGTTTTGTAGAAAAACAGTGGATACCGGCTATCTACCTGCATTGCAAATACAGTCACGAAAATCCTTCTTACTTTTCTTCTGCCAACAACCACCTGATCAGCGAGTATGCCGGGCTTTTTATCGCTGCCTCCTACTGGAAGTTTGAAGAGTCTGCTTTGTGGCTCAAAGAAGCCAAAACAGGATTGGAGCATGAAATACAGGTACAACATTCCGCTTCAGGAGTGAATAAAGAAGAAGCTTCCGAGTACATCCAGTTTATCACCGATTTCTTTCTGTTTGCTCATGTGGTGGGCAATTATACGCACAATGCGTTCTCTGATGCTTATCGTGAAAAACTCAAGGCCATCCTGGACTATATTTTTCAACTGATGGATGTGCAGGGCAATATTCCTTACTATGGCGACGAAGACGATGGTAAGGTCTGTATTTTCAGCCCTGATCCGCATATGGATAATTTTCGTTCGTTGCTTACCTCCGGTGTTGTTTTATTCAAAGAAGCAGCTTGGAAAACCAAAGCGCATGGGTTTGATACCAAAAACCAGGTACTGTTTGGAGATGCAGGCAAAGAGCAGTACGATGCGGTAAAAGCAACCGAGAATTCTTTTGGTAGCCGTTTCTATGTTGATCAGGGGCATTTTATTTTCCGCAAGCAGCAGGGCAGACAGGAAATCTACCTGCACCTGGATGCCGCGCCGCTGGGTTTTCTGTCTATTGCCGCCCACGGTCACGCCGATGCCTTGTCATTCGTCCTGCACGTTGACGGGCAGCCGATGATCGTCGATGCAGGTACCTATACATACCACACCGAACCGGATTGGCGAAGCTATTTTATTGGCACCCTGGCGCACAATACCATTCGTATAGACCAGAGAGACCAGGCCCAGAGTGCCGGTCCTACCATGTGGCTCAACCATTATGAGGTAAAGGTGGTAGAACAAACGATAGATGAAGACATAGAGCAGGTGATGGCCCTGCATACAGGGTATCAAAAGATGGGAGTTATTCACCAGCGCCATGTAGTGTTCGACCGCCAGCAGGACACCTTTATCATTACTGATCGGCTTCATATCAACAAACCCCGGTCGCGGCAGCTGGACATGCCATTGCATCTGCACCCGGAGGTGAAAATCTCGCAAAAGGCCGATTGTGTCTACGAAATTATCCGCCCTGGAGCACGCACGGTGGAGGTGACAGTAGACCCACAATTGGCATACACCATCGTACATGGGCAGCAGGAGCCGCTATTGGGCTGGTATTCTCCGTCTTTTCAGGTAAAAGAACCCACAACCGTTTTATATGGTCAATATGTCATGGAAAACAGTAGTACACTGGATAGTGCTACGTTGGTTACCAAAATTAAAGTGCTGGAAACTTCCTGAGTTATTGGAGAAAATTACCAGTTTGCAATTGTTATACATGAGGAACCTCTGTAATTTGCCCACTTCAATTTGACTTTGTAAAATTGTGTATCATTTTACTAACAATCATTTTCCTATAAACAAAATATATGGCAGAAGTAATTAGAATGCCCAAGATGAGCGACACTATGGAGGAAGGCGTGATTGCCTCTTGGCTTAAAAAAGAAGGCGACCGTGTGGCATCCGGCGACATACTGGCTGAGGTAGAAACAGACAAGGCTACGATGGAACTGGAATCTTTTGAGGATGGTGTGCTCTTGCATATCGGAGTAAAGGAAAATGAAGCGGTTCCGGTAGATGGTGTCATCGCTGTGATTGGTGAAAAAGGAGAAAATATTGACAGCCTGCTGGCAGATATTCAGGGCGGAGTCAAGAGTACATCCGGTACCGAAAAAGCCAAAGCTGAAGAATCTGTATCCAATAACAATGGCAAAGCATCGCAAACAGAAGAGAGCGTGGATACTTCTGATATCAAAGCTAAAGTAATCACCATGCCTAAAATGAGTGATACCATGCAGGAGGGTGTCATTGCTTCCTGGCTCAAAAAGGTAGGGGACAAAGTGGAGTCTGGCGATATACTGGCTGAGGTAGAAACAGACAAGGCTACGATGGAATTGGAAGCGTACGAAGATGGTACGCTGCTCTATATTGGCGTAGAAGAAGGAGAATCCATCGCCATCGATGGCGTGATTGCCGTTATTGGTGAGAAAGGAGCGGATTATAAAGCACTATTGAAAGCCCAAAAGACGAAGGGTGTTGACAGTGAAGACAAAGATACGGAAGCGACATCCGGCGAAGATATTACAGAGGATGAAGAAAAAGTGGGACCTGAATTTTCGCCTTCGCGTTCGGAGGAAACCCTGGCTGCTGATGAGCCGGGTAGGGTGAAAGCTTCTCCGCTGGCTAAGAAAATGGCCGCAGACAAAGGTTTTGACATTACCAGCATCAGGGGCACCGGAGAAAATGGCCGGGTTGTGCGAAAAGATGTGGAAAATTATCAGCCACAGCAGGTACCCGCACAGCAAGCTGCTGCACCGCAAACTTTTGATACCAAGCCGCAAGCCACACCGGAGGGTGCCACACCGGAGGGTGCCAAACCGGAGGCGCAGCCTTCCTTCCAGATGCCACAAGTGGTGGGAGAGGAGAAATATGAGGAAGTGAAGGTTTCGCAGATGCGTAAGACCATTGCCCGCCGGTTGGCAGAAAGCAAGTTCTCTGCCCCGCACTTCTACCTGACCATGGAAATTGACATGGACAAGGCCATAGAAGCCCGCAAAAGTCTCAACGACCTGTCGCCTATCAAGATTTCGTTCAACGACATTGTGATCAAGGCCGCAGCAGCAGCCTTGCGTCAGCATCCTAAAGTGAACGTCTCGTGGCTGGGCGATAAGATGCGCCTCAACCAGCACATCAACATTGGGGTAGCCGTGGCCGTGGAAGAAGGACTGCTGGTGCCGGTGGTGCGGTTTGCCGATAGCAAATCCCTTTCTCATGTAGCCGCAGAGGTTAAAGACCTGGCTGCTAAGGCAAAAAACAAACAACTGCAACCCAAAGACTGGGAAGGAAGCACCTTCACGGTGTCTAACCTGGGTATGTTTGGCATCGAGGAGTTTACAGCCATTATCAACCCGCCTGATGCCTGTATCATGGCAGTGGGCGGTATCAAGCAAACGCCGGTCGTGAAAAACTCACAGATCGTGCCCGGTAATGTGATGAAGGTAACACTTTCCTGCGATCACAGGGCCGTAGATGGCGCGGTGGGTTCTGCCTTCCTGCAAACCTTCAAAGCATTGATGGAAGATCCTATCCGTATTTTGATATAAACCATGGTCTTTTTTGAAGAAAAGGCTTTGTAACGTGGTTGCAAAGCCTTTTTTTTCGTACACCCATGCATATGTTTTGTTTGTTAAAAAAAATGATGACACAATGATGCCAAAAATAAGATCTACTACCGTACTTGCTATTGCTCACAATGGAGAAGTAGTCATTGGTGCCGACGGACAGGCAACAATGGGCAATACCGTAGCCAAAAGCAACGTGCGGAAACTCAGAAAGCTCAATGAAGGAAAGGTGGTCACAGGCTTTGCCGGTTCTACCGCCGATGCTTTTACCCTGATCGAACTGTTTGATGAAAAGCTCGGCAAATATACCGGCAGTATGAAAAGAGCAGCCATAGAGATGGCCAAAGAGTGGCGTACCGACCGCTATCTGCGCAAGCTGGAGGCTATGATGATCGTAGCCGACAAAGATGATATTCTGATTATTTCAGGAACGGGCGATGTGCTCGAACCAGACCAGGGTATTGCAGCCATTGGTTCGGGTAGTATGTATGCACAGTCTGCCGCCATCGCTCTGAAAAAGCACGCTTCCGGCCTTTCAGCAGAAGAAATGGTGAAAGAAAGCCTGCACATTGCGGCTGATATCTGCATCTATACCAACCACAACCTGATTATAGAAAAAGTGGAATAACTGATGCTGTCAGCGATAGAAAGGTAACAGAAGTAGGAAAGTTTGTAGGTTCTCAATATTTTATCCTTAGCAGCCGTGAGGTTAACCATGTCGGCATCGGCCCGGTGCAGGTACACCCATCGCCACCTACAAATTGATGTAAATTCTCTGCCTTTCTATCGCTAATGACCCTCTACACAAACAGTACGCATGTACCTTTTGGCTTGTTTGCCTCATGTGATTGTCTGTTGATAGGTCGTACTTACAGGTGTTTACAACAATCTGATAAACAGCCATGCAAAAGCCTTGAGGAACCCGTAACGTTTTCTACCTGTTAAATATTCAGGGTGAATTTGTTGCTATTTCATTTTTGCCTGTGTACTTTTTGCTTTGTTATCCGGTTGTTGTCAAAGCTTATTGATCCTTTACTGACTTCGTGTATGACCATGTACTCCAAACGTTTCGTTTTTTCTTTTTTCCTAATGATACTGATCACTACACCTATTTTTGCCAAGGCAAAACCAGCCGGGCTACCGGCAGAAAACGACCCGGAACCAGCCGAACTTCAGGCTTTTAGTGAAAATAAAGTGATACCGGATGATCTGCGTAAGGTAATCCTGACTGCCCTTTCTTACTATCCTGAACTAAAGCACGCCAATATAGCCTTTGTCTTTAAGCACAATATCAGGAATTCTGTGATGCAGGCACAGCCAAAGTTTAGTTCTATTTTCAGAAAGAAGGCAAATAGAAGATATGTGGTCAACATGAGTCAATATCTCAAATTGAAAAATGATGCCAAAATAGACATTGACTCACTACCGTTTGATGTGCTGGTAGGTTGGATTGCCCACGAGTTGGGCCATATCATGGACTATAAAGACCGTAGCGGCATGGCTATGATGGGGTTTGGTTTCAATTATATTGTCTCCAAACATTTTGTGTCCGGTGCAGAAAGAAGGGCTGACTTGTATGCCATGAAGCATGGCCTGGGTGATAGCATCATGGCTACCAAACATTACGTGCTCAACCATGCAGACATTCCGGAGGCGTACAAACGAAAACTCAGGCGACTGTATATGTCACCTGAAGAATTTGAAATGCTGTTGGGTGAAGCCTCCCCAGCTAAATGATCAAGGCAGGTTAGCTTGTACAAACGCTTCCCATGCTGCAAACTGATTTTCTTTCATCACTCTGGGGGTCTTTACCTGGCCTCCTTTTTTCTTGCTTGCCTCATTCCACCGGTAGAACATATCGGTGGGCACTACTTTCGCTACCACGTCTTTGAGTGCTTTGCTACGAGCCACTTTGTAGTTTTTGTTCATCTTCTGCAACACTTCATCCAGCTTTTTGGCTGCTTCCTGCGGATCAATGTCATCATCTGAACCCAGATACCATTTGTGAATATACTCTTCATCTTCTTCCCGCTTCACAGCGGCTACTGTAAACTCCTGAATGCTACACTCAAAGTGCGCTTCCAATGCCTGAATTCCTGCGTTCATCTTGTGTACTGATAGCTGAGAACCCACCACATTCAGAAAATGCTTGGTACGGCCGGTAATGATCATCTCATGACGGCTTTTATCCGTAAACTTGATGGTGTCGCCAATCATGTATCGCCAGGCACCGGCTACGGTGGAGATCAACAGCACATAATCCTTGTCTTCTTCTGCCTCGTCTAAGGTAAAAAACTCAGCATCGTCGCGCACACTGCCTTCATCGGTCAGGTTTTTTTCCACGAAAGGCACAAATTCAAAGTAGATTCCATTGTTGATGATCAGCGACATTGCCTGCGTATCCGGGCGGCACTGAAAGGCCAGGAAGCCTTCGGAGGCCAAATAGGTATCAATGTAGATGAGCGGGCGGGCCAACAGCTTTTCAAAGCTTTTGCGGTAAGGCTCAAAAGCTACGCCTCCCGGTGTGTAGACACTCAGGTTGGGCCATAGGTCGTGAATGGTATGGAGCTTATGGTGCTGAATCACTTTTTTGAGCATCAGCTCTATCCAGGAAGGAATACCGGAAAGTGCACCAATATCCCAGTCTGCGGCTTGCTTGGTAATCTGCCGTACCCGCTCGTCCCAGTCGTCAATGCTGGAAATCTCTTCGCCGGGTTTGTAGTATCCTTTGAACCAGAAGGGAATATTGCTGGTGCTGATGCCACTGATCTCACCTTCCAGAAACGGTCCGTTGCGTTTCAGGTTTGTGCTGCTACCTAGCATCATGGTTTCCTTTTCAAAAAATTCGGCGGGCAGGCCAAAATTTGCCAGGCAGGTTACCTGTTGCACACCTGCTTTGCGGATAGCCTCCAGCATATCGTCAGTCACCGGAATACGTTTGGGGGCACTGCCGGTGGTGCCCGAACTTAGGGCCAGATAACTCGGTATGCCCGGCCAGGTAATATCTGCTTCTCCTTCCAGCAGGCGGTGCCACCAATCATCATGCATTTTATGGTAGTCGTGTACGGGCACTGTGGCTTTGAAATCCCGTTCCAGGTCAGGTGCTTCCAGCAGGGTGCTGAAATTGTAGCGTTGGCCAAAAGCAGTATCTTTGGCTTTCTCGAGCATATCTTTGAGTATGCTGTACTGGGCCTCCGATGGCGAAGGTTCGGGTGTGAGTTTGTCTTTGAGTTCAATAGCAGTTTTGATGATGTTTCCAAGAATAGCCATAATAGGTAGTTATCAGGGTTTTTTGTTGGTTTCAAAAATACAAAAAGCAGCCATATTTTGTTGGTTCACTCTTCAGAATTTATGTTCCAGCCCAGGTCGGGGATGCCTGCCGCCCAATACAGCGTAGCGTAGTCTTTCTGATAAGTAGCCTGTAGCTTAAGCAGCTTGCGTTGTGCTTCAATGAGCTTATCTAACTGGGCATTGAGTTTGAATAGGTCGCTTTCTCCGTTCTGCAAATTAACTCTTTCTGCTTCCACAATCCTTTCATAGTTGCTCACCATTTGCTGTAGCTGATCGATGATGCTGCCCGTTGCCTGTAGGGCCACATACTGTGCATTGATATCGTTGGTGATGTTTCTACGGATAAAAACCCTGTCAAGCTCATTATCCTGTAGTTTGAGTTTGTTTTGCGCGAGCTTGGCCCTTTCTTTTCTTAAAAGTAGCGGCATAGAAAAACTCAGTCCCAGTTTATAATCTTTGGTCAGGGCAATGCTGGTTTCTCCGGCTATGCTAAGCGGCTGGTTGAGTAGCACATATTCTAGGTCGAGCTTGGGTTTGAGGTTTTCTCTGGCCATGCGCTGGTCTATTTGCAGTGAGCGTTGCTTGATATTCAGTTTCAGCAGTTCAGGGTGATTGCTGTTGGCTCTTTCCGTAAGATAAGATAGTTCATTGATACTGAACTGATCGGTAGAGACGGTATCAGGAATAGCATTGTCCTGCAACTCCAGCGGGGCACCTTCAACGGTCCAGAGGTGGTTGGAGAGTGTGAGGGTAGCGCGTATGCGGTCTACATTGGCCTGCTGAAAGTCTGTCTGGCGTTGCTGGAGCGAGATCAGCGCCTGCACGGTATCAATGGCGGCGGCTTCTCCATAGGCAAACGCCATCCGTGTACGTTCGTAAATGTCCTGTGCCAGCCCAATACTGCGTTGCAGCAACCGGTAGTTGCTGTAGGTATAGTACCATTCCCAGTAGTCTTTGGCGGCGGTCAGCAACAGCTTGTTGATCATCTTTACCTGTTCGGCCTCTGCCATCTGCTGCATCAGTCGGGCTTGTTTGACAGTGGCTCTGCGCTCATCGATAAATAAGCCCCGCCCGATAGGCACAGACACGCCCATATAGAGTAGCTGATTGTCGGTTTTATCAGAAATGTAATTTTCCGGATTGAGATAATCACCTGTACTTTGCTGTATGCCCACTTTGGGATCTATAGGAAACCATAGCGGTATTTTAAGGTACGCTTCGCGGACATCATAATAGCGGGTGCCGCCATATTGCTTGGCATACCAGGAAGCTTCCAGCTTGGGGTCCAGGGCACCTCTGGCCAGCCGCAGTTCCTGGACAGCCTGGCCGGAAAGCAACTGTGCCTGCCGTACCACCGGGTGATGTGACAGTACCAGTTGATAGAATGTGTCGAAAGCAAAGACGCTGGTGGAATCATCCGAAGTAGGAGCAGGTTGTGCTTTTGCCGTCAAAAAGCATGTACTCAAAGCAATAAGAAGGCTGATACAAAGATATTTCATTACTTAGCGGTGCTTTTCTGGTCACTTTCTTTCACAACTTTACCATCTTTGCCAACGGCAACATCTTCGGGCTGCTCATATAGGCTGGCCGGAAAGCCGTTGAGCTGTCGCCATAGTTCGTACCACAGGGGCACAGAGTCCAGCATCACCCATCCTTTGGTGCCCGAACCCAGTCGCAGCTGTTCCGGCCAGGCTTCATCTTCGGGGTCGGGCGTGATGAGTAGGCGAAACTTGCCCGGACTGCTGTTCACGTAGTCTATCACGCTGACTATTCCCCCAAAAGTACCCACCGATACGCTGGGCCAGCCGGAGAACTGTAGCGATGGCCAGCCATCAAATTCAATCCTGACTTTTCTGCCTTTGGCCACCAGCGGCACGTCCATCGCGTTGATGTACATTTCTACGGCAACGTCTGTGGATTTAGGCAAAATAGTGGCTACCGCTTCTCCTTCTTTGATCGTTTCGCCAATACCTGCCTGTAGTACTTTCACAACAAACCCTGCCTGTGGAGCGGTGATATGGTATTGATCTTTCCTGATCTGCACATTGACATATTCGTTTTTCAGCTTTGAAAGCGAAGCCTCCGCATCATACAAATTAGAGAGTGTAGCGTTCAGGTCAGACTGGGCCTTACTGATTTTATCATGGTATTCTGCTTCCACCCCACCAATATTCACCTGCGCGTTGATCAGTTCAGTTTGGCTCTCCAGGTATTTATTTTCGGCAGATACTACTTTCATCCTGCTTTCCTGTAGTTTGGTTTCAATATCCTGAAATTTGGTCAGGGCAATGTTTCCGGCCTCATAAAGTGCTTTGTTGCGCTCAAACTGGTTTTCAAAGTTACTGAAGCGAATTTTCTCAGACTCAAAATCCACACTGTCGCTGGTAAGTTTATAGCGTGTTTGCACCAGTTTGTTTTGTGCCTGTTCTATCTTTACCTTCATGGACTTGCGTAGGGCCTGAATCTGCTGACGCAGGGCGGTTGCCTTATTGAGTTTGGCATCAATGCTTTGTTCTTTTGCCGAGTTTTGCTCACCCATTCTCTGCAAGAGGTTGGGGTCGAAATATTTGTCTTTGATTTCGCTGATGGTCAGGATGGTATCGCCTTTCTTCACTGCCATTCCCTCCTGTACCTGCCAGCCGGTGATCCTGCCGGCAATGGTAGACTCTACCGTCTGCGGGCGATTGCCTGGCAGAAAGGCCGTCACTTTTCCATTACCCCGGATGTTTTGCTGCCAGGGTAGGAAAAGCATGATCAAAAATACAATAAAAATGCCGATGAGCCATCGGGCCAGATTCTTACCCGCGTTTGGCGTTTTCAGCGTCTTGAGGGTATAAAATTCTATTTCTTTAGTATCGCTGTACACTTTCATAAAAGTTTGCGTTGGCTTAGGTGACAATTTCGTATAAAGATTCTTTTTTCATCAATGCTTCAAAAGAATCTGTATCTCTGATGCTACCGTTTTCCAGCACCACCACACTGTCGCAGGTAGCCATGATGAGCGGATCGTTGGACACGGCGATGAGCGTCCACGGATGGTGTGGCTTGGTGAGCTTACTGATCAGCCTGAGCCGTTCGGGCCTGGGGAAGTTCTGGAAGAAATCATTCAGTATCAGCAGGCGCGGCTTTTTGACCAGGCACCTTGCCAGGATGATCTTATTGATCAGGCTACTGGAAAGTCCTTTGCCGCTACTCACCATCTGTGTGTGTAATCCTTCCGGTAGTGAATTGATTTGATCATGAATGCCCACTTCTTCCAAAGCCCAGAGCACGTCTTCTATGGTTGCTTTGGGTTTGGAGAGCAATAAATTGTCCAGCACCGTGCCTTCAAAAATATCTTCCGGAGAGACGTTCTTGCCAATCATGTCACGCAGGTTGGTCAGGTCCAGATCGCGCAGCGAAAACCCATCCATAGTTATCGATCCTTCAAAGCCGGTATGCAGACCTGCCAGCGTGTTGGTAAGCGTGGTTTTGCCTGATCCACCCACGCCTGCTATGCAAACACATTCGCCCGGCTCTATGTTCAGGTTGATGTCTTTGAGCGCGTAGCCGGCGTGGGCATAGCGGTAGCTCAGATTTTTAGTAATGATCTTCATGCCTTTATCTTTGCGCGGCAGGTTGAAGCCTCCGCTTTTTTCCAGCGGAAGGTCTGTCACCGTGGCTATCTTGTCTACGGCAGTCAGCATATCATACACAATATCCAGGTACATGATGATTTTTTCTACTGAATTTAAGATCAGGATGATGATCACCTCGCTGGCTACAAACTGGCCCAGCGTGATCTCGCGCTGAATGACCAGAATGGTACCGATGATGAGCAGCCCCCCGGTCACCAGGGCTTTGAAAAGGATAAAAAATATATACTGATAGACCAGGATACTAAAATGTGCTTTCCTGTTTTTCAGATAATTGTTCACGTTGTAGTCTGTCTTTCTGGTAGGCAGCGTTGTGTTACCGGAAAGTTTGAAAGAATTGAGGGTTCGTGCCAGTTCCTCGAGCCAGTAGACCACCTTATATTTAAACTTGGATTCTTTGAGTGACGTTTGTAATCCTCTCGGACCCGTCAGAAAAAAGATGAGCACCAGCAGCCCGACAAGTAGTAGTCCAAAAAATACGAAAAACGGGTGATAGAAAGACAGCAGCAACAGTCCGAACAGTATCTGGATAGTGGCAGAGGAAAAGTCTATCAGCAATTTAGGAAGTCCTTTTTGAATGGTGAGAATATCAAAAAACCGGTTGATCAGTTCAGGCGTATGCACTTTGGTAAGTGCTTCTACTTTGATTCTGGGTACTCTGAAGGCGAATTCAAAAGCTGCTTTGGTAAACACCCGCCGCTGAAGATATTCTACCAGTGTGATCTGCATCACCTGCAACCCGCCAACAGCCAGCACCCCTGCAATAACCAGCCCGATCAGCACGTAGACCGAACTGAAGACTACGCCACCGGAAACCAGCGAGATGGTAGCCTGAATGCCCAATGGCAGAGAAAGGCTGATCAACCCAATAAAGATAGCATAGATATAGATGTAGTAAATATCCTTGCGGTCTTCTGAAAGCAACCTGAACAAGCGTTGTACCGGGGTTAGTTCTTTTTGTTTTTCTCCGGCCTCAGGATCATCACTCACCAGGCTCTTGTAAGAAAAAATACCCAGAAAAACGATGTGGCCGTCCTGGTTCCGGTAAAGTTCGTCCAGCGTTTGTTCATCCAGCGGATAAACATCTCCGGTACTGATGTCTACCTGTTGTAGCTTTTTCTTGTGCCTATAAAGAATCAACGGCACATGATCGTCGGACTGCTGCCTGAAGGTAACCACCGGCATCTCCATTTCTTTGATCAGTGCAAAAAAATTAGCCGGAGGACAGCTATAGTCCAGATACACAATGTGTAGTTTGTTGCCAGCCTCTGTCAGATCGCGTTTGAAGTCAATCAGCGCATTGCCAGGCGGATAGTCTGAATGGTCATCATCTATATCTTTCAGGGCGAACCCATCGTAGGTTTGCCCTAGCAGCGAAGCTGATGTGCGGATGGTCTGTATGATCTGTTGTTTGTCCATAGGTAATAGTTGCCGGTAACCGTACCGGAGGATAAATAGCTTAAGTAGCTGAATTGATGCTGTTGAAGATCATTATCTTAAGAAAATGGGCATTTTGCGCATGCATATCCTGCTGGCTATCAGACAATTCTGTGAGAGAAGGAAGATGACGGGCAAAAAAAAGTTGCTGGTGCGCGGCCTGCATGGCGGTGCTGGCCAGGCTGTGTGCAAACTCAAATTCGGGATTGATCTCCCGAATGAAGCCCGCGATCATTTTACATAATGATTTAAAACCTCTGAACAACCCTTCTTTGTTGTCTTCGTCTACCTGCTTGGTGAGGTAGGTCTTGTCTGATTCGGCAATCACAATCCGGTAGAGTGCCTCTTCGTTGATTTCAGGAAAAGTAGGATCTTTTTCTTTTCGCTCAGCCAGTATACGAATGGCAATTTCCAGCTTTTGTTTCGGACTGGCTATATTCTGGATGCCATAATCAATTTTATACTCCAGCCATTGCCAGTACCAGGTGATCAGGTAGATCAATAGTTTGTGTTTGTTCTCAAAATACCGGTAGATAGAAGCCTCGGTAGACTCAATCCGTTGTGCAAGTTTTTTGAAGGTGAAACATTCAAATCCCAGCATATCAATCATCTCGATACTTTCCTGAACGATTTTTCTACCTAGTTCTGTCTCCTGTGGGTCGCGCAGCGAAAGGTTTTCGCTGAGAACAAATTGTAAAACATTCATATAAAATTACTTCCGCGTACAATAGTAATACTATCTTGTTTGATAGTTTTATTACGAGCAAAGTCTAAGAATGTTGTGTATGTTATTGTTTTATTTCACCATAATAATAAAAAAAGTAATAATTTTATAAGTACTCGTTGGCTGTAAGCAGAATATTGCCTTTATTGGGTGAAAATACAGTCAGGCACTTACATTAGTTTTTAGTGCCTGGTTTAGGTAAGATATTTTAAGTATTTATAACAAATAACATGTCTACACAATCTAAAAACTCCCGCAGGAATTTTATCAGAAAGCTGGGCGGCACGGTGGCTGTTGCCGCTAGTATGCCTGCTGCCCTGGCATCAGCAGCGCCACAGCATTTTTATATCCTCAAACGAAGAAGCACAGTGGCTGCCAACGACCGCGTCAATATTGCAGGCATTGGCATGGGCATCATGGGCTTTGGCGATGTGGATACAGCCTTATTACTGCCAGGTACCGAACTGCTGGCTATTGCCGATTGCTACAAGGGCCACCTGACCAAAGCCAAAGAAAAATACGGCGATCAGGTCAAAACCACTATGAACTACCAGGAAATACTGGATAACCCTGAAGTGGACGCAGTGATCATTGCCACGCCCGACCATTGGCACAACCGCATATCTATAGAAGCTATGAAGAAGGGTAAGGCTGTGTATTGTGAAAAGCCCATGGTGCAGCACATCGACGAAGGATACGAGGTGATCAAAGTGCAGAAAGAAACCAACAAGCCTTTCCAGGTGGGTAGCCAATGGGCTAGCTCTATTGTGATGCAGAAGGGAAAAGAGCTGTATGAGCAGGGAGCTATCGGCAAACTCAACTTTGTAGAAGTATTCACCGATCGTTTTGATGCCCTGGGTGCCTGGGAATATTCTATCCCGCCGGATGCTTCCCCCGAAACCTGCGATTGGGAGATGTTTCAGGGTAATGCTACCAATATGCCTTTCGATGCTACCCGCTTCTTTCGCTGGAGAAACTACCGCGATTATGGCACGGGCATGGCAGGTGACCTTTTTGTACATCTATTTACACGTTTGCATACCATCACCAGTTCACTGGGACCCAACAGAGTTTATGCGACCGGGGGCCTGCGTTATTGGGACGATGGGCGCGACGTTGCCGATGTGATGCTGGCATTGGTAGATTATCCAAAAAGCGAACACCACCCTGCCTTTAACATGTCGATGAGGGTCAATTTTGTGGACGGTTCCGGTGGGGGAGACAAGGCCCGCCTGGTGGGCGACGAAGGTGAAATGGTGCTGGGAGGCAATGATATTACGATCAAAAAGAAGAAACTCTCTAAAGCACCCGGTTATGGCGGTTGGGATACCTTCAATACTTTTCCGGAAAAAACCCAGAAAGCATTCGTAGAACAGTATGATAAAAAATATGGCAACCTGCCTGTAGAAATGCAGGAACCGGGAGAACAGGTATTTCAAGCACCCGAAGGATACGACATGCGCCTGGATCACTTTGCTGACTGGCTGAAGGTAATCCGCGAAGGAGGAAAAACCATCGAGGGGCCGGAATTTGGCTTGCGTGCCTGCGGACCGGCATTGGCTGCCAATAACAGCCTGTACGATAAAAAAGTGGTACACTGGGATCCGGTGGCTATGAAGATTGTAGACGAACCCTCTGCCAATTCCGGTAAAAACAACAAAGACAAAGAGCAGTCTGGAAAATAAGCCTGCTCAATCACTAAAGCTTCATTTTGGAGCATCAATACTATGACGAAAACCTATGTATTTTCCTTCTTGCTGGCAGGGTTGCTGTGTCTTCCCTGGCAGCAAGTAAAGGCACAGTCAGCTTCTACAACCGTGCAGCCCACAGTAACGCTCAACCACATTGCCTTATATGTACAGAATCTGAAAAAGAGCAACGACTTTTATGAAAATATTCTGAAACTCAAGAAGATTCAGGAGCCTTTTCACGATGGGTTACATGAGTGGTTCAGCATTGGCGGGCCGGCACAGTTGCATTTGATTGAAGGAGCTAAAGAAATCACCGAACATCAGAAGCAGGCACATCTCTGCTTTAGTGTGCCTTCGGTAGAAAACTTTATCAAAACACTGGATGAAAACCATCTGGACTATATCAACTGGGCGGGCGACAGCAAAAAGCCAACGGTCAGGGTAGATGGCGTGAAGCAGATTTACCTCAAAGACCCCGATGGCTACTGGGTAGAAGTTAATGACGATACACCCAACAGAAAGCAGTAAATGTACGATCTCTAGCTTCAGTGTTTTTCCCTGAAGCTTTTCTATCTACTACACCTCTAGCTTCAGTATGTTACTGAAGCTTTATCATTTAAAGAAGTTTCCAACTTCACCTCTAGCTTCAGTATGTTACTGAAGCTTTATCATTTAAAGAAGTTTCCAACTTCACCTCTAGCTTCAGTATGTTACTGAAGCTTTCCCATCCAAAGAAGTTTTTAACTTCCAAACCAAACCTTCAACTTTGCCAGATACGTATCTATGATACCATTAATATCATCAGAAAGCCTGAGAAAGTAAACAGCAGGCACAAACAGCACGGTGATGACGGTGCCTTTGATCAGGATATCTACCATAAAATGGTGGGCATCAGGTAGCAAAAGGACAACCCCATACACAATTATTGAGATGCCGAAAGCGTATACATGCGCTTTGCCGTAAGGCTGAAAGCCAAACTTCCGGTAGACAAACCAGAATTGCAACCCTGAGATGATCAGCATAGCAATCACGGAAGCGATGGCTGCTCCATTCATGTTATAGGGTGGAATCAGTAGAAGATTGGTTACCACCAGCAGCACTAGCCAGAACACCATCATAAACGTGAAATATTTGTAATACTTTGAATAGCCAATCACTACATCATTGACCCCGGTGAGCATTTTAAGTAAGTTCATGATACCAATCCAGAGAATCACATACTTGCCAGCGGCATATTCCGGCGGTAATATCTGTAGAATGTTGCCGATGTTTGCCCACATGCCCAGTAGCAGATACAGTCCCATGATCAACTGTGTGATCGTACTTTTGGTGTATACCCGCTCTATATCTTCCATATGATCGTTCTTAAAAGCATCAGCTATCAGGGTAGGCGCGATGCCTTTCATAGCGCGGGAGGGCAGAATGATCAGCGTACCAAAGCTGGCCGCAATAAAGTAGATACCCGTCTCGGTAGTACTATAAAACTCATTGAGCATGATACGATCGATGCTGGTAACGGCAAAACCACTAAAACCTGTTAGAAAGCTAAAAACGCTGAGGTTCAGCAGGTTACGCCGCATGGGTTGATCCAGTAGTGTAAAGTCGGGGCGCAGGCTGAATTCCCGTTGCCAGATCAGAAACAGTACCAGAAGCAAGGAGGTAATACCAAAGGCCAGGCAGTAGAGCAGCACAAAACCTCCGAAGCCGGTCCAGCCAAGATAAAAAGCACCAAAGGCCATCAGCATCAGCAGCCGCTGCACAAACTCTTTGAGCAACTGGCCGGTGGTGGCGTTATACAGCACCCGATTGTAACTGTCCAGTCCCAGAAATACCAGCTGAAAGAAAGTCAGTGGAATGATATAATCAATATACTCGGCAAAAAGTGGCGATTTTTCCAGGTTTCTTTCCAGCAGCACCGGCCTGAAGGCAAAGAATATGCCCAGGAAGAGCGCAAAACCTACCAGAGTAATGATGGTTAATAGAAACAGAAACCCGTGATGCTGCTTATCTTTGTTTCTGAAATAAGGAAAAAACCGTACTGTTGCCCCATTAAAGCCCATCGTACCAAACTGCCCGAACATCATGCCGTAAGAAACCAGCAGGCTAAGCAACCCCACCTGCTCGGCAGTAAAAAACTTAGGAAACAGCAGTGCCGTTGTGATAAACCCAAGTACTGTACCGGCATAAATATATACCGTAGACTTGATGGTTTGCCTTTTAATAATTCCCACAGCGATTATATTCGGCAGTTGTTTATTGGAATAAAACTTCTCCACGCTCCGGCTTGTGTCCCCACAAACCGGAAGACTCTCCACACCTTGGTTTGTGTCCTCACAAACCGGTAATATGCTGTAGTGTAATCAAGCATTATGAAAATAATGATTCTTGTAGCGGAGTGCCAGCTGCCACTTCCTGTTTGAAAGACTTACCCATTACTTGCTCATAGTATTTCGGAGGCATACCATAACCCGGCCGCACCGAGCGCACATTGTCAGGCGTGATAGTTTCTCCGGCTTTCACATCCTGAGCCACAAACAAAGACCTGCCAGAACTCAGGCGGCTCTTTTGCACCTTTTCATTCAGCTCATAACTTACCTTGCCCATCGCAGATTCTGCCTGCCGCACCGCCTGCACCATTTCAGTAAACTCTGCGACATTAAGCGAAAAAGCAGCGTCTGGTCCACCCACCGATTTGTCCAGAATAAAATGCTTCTCGATGATGCTGGCACCCAGCGAAACGGCTACCACCGGCGAAACGATCCCCATCGTATGATCAGACAGGCCCACCACTGTATTGAACCGTTGCTGCATATCAGGAATGGTATTTAGATTGGCCATATCCAGCGGAGCAGGGTAAGAGGATGTACATTTGAGCAAAGCAATCTGGTGGTTGCCTGCTTCTTTGCAGGTCTGGATTACCAGTTCTATATCTATTAGTTCGGCCACGCCGCTGGAAAAAATAACCGGCTTGCCCTGTTGCGCTACGTATTTAATCAGAGGAATGTCCATAATCTCAAACGATGCAATCTTGTAGGCAGGCGCATTCAATGACTGGAGCAGATCTACGGCTGTGTTGTCAAAAGGAGAAGAAAAGCAGATTAAGCCTTCTTCTCTGGCTACGTTGAACAGTTGTTCATGCCATTCCCAGGGTGTGTAAGCTTCCTGGTAGAGTTCGTACAGGTATTTTCCATCCCAGAGCGTGCCATGCGCCAACCTGAAATAGTCGTTTTTAACGTTCAGCGTAATCGTATCCGGCGTATAGGTTTGCAGTTTGATGGCATCCGCTCCAGCTTTTTTGGCTGCTTTTATAGTTTCAATCGCAGTCTCAAGGCTACCGTTATGGTTGGCCGAAAGTTCGGCGATGATAAAACAAGGATGCTGCTGACCGATAGGTCTGTTATCAATGGTCATCATTTTTCAAAAACTTCTAGTGTTACATTATGCATCATCTTTCTTCCACGATGCACAAAACTATTTTGTTCAAAGACTTTCAGAGAAGCCGTGTTAGCAGGTTTTACATAAGCGATCACAACGGGCCTCTTGCCTAATTTCTTCTGCAAAGCCTCCAGTCCCAACTTGATCAGTACTGTTCCCAGCCCTTTCCCCCTGTATTGTTGGTCTACCGAATAGCTGATCAGATAATGGCTTTCAACAGCATCGAACCGCACTTGTCCAATAGGTTCTTCCTGTTCAAAAATAAACATAAAATCATTGTTGCTGGCTATCTTTTTTAAAAACCAGGAGCTATGGTTCTCCAAACTAATACTATCTGGATGCATAGCTTGCCGCCGGGTTTCAGGCTCATTGGTCCATTCAAAATAGGTGATCAAATCTTCCTGTGATGATTCCCTGTAGCTGATAGTTTGTTCCATTGCCAGCCGCTGAAAAATTTTGATGAGCAACGACGTAGTGTCGGGCTTAAAAATTTGTTGCTGTCGTTGTACTTGTTGCCTGATGCCTGCTACATTAAGTGTACGGATAGCATTGTGGATTTGCTCATGGGTTGCTTGGTGAAAATCGCCTATGTTCAGCGCACAGCCCTCTTTAGTAAGAAAGTGTGCAATGTTTTGCTGATTTGCTGCTGATGTGCCTGTCACCAACCCGATACCTACGCTGCAAAGTTCATAAGAAATCGTACTGGCAGGGGCAATACTGACATGGCAATGCCGCATGAGGTTCACCATATCTGCGGCCGATAGCTGCTGGTGAGCAAAAATTTTACCCAGATAGTTTTTTATAAGCTTTTCCAACGTCTCCTGGTGCTGATAAGAAGCTCCTGTGATAAGGTGTACTTCTTTGATATATGGTAGATCAAGTACCGCAAGAGCTGTCTTTTGAGTCAGGTTATTCATGTCTGAGCCACCAAAGCATATCAGTACATTCTCGATGGATGAAATATTTCCGGGCTGTACATTTTTGAAAGGTTGTCTGAGCAATGCGTAGGCAGGGCCTAGTGCCAGCCGGGTATAAAGCTCCGTTTCATATTGCTTTGATGAAAGCCCGCCAGCCGGGTTGATCACGACATCAGCATAAAAATATTGCTCGTGCAGATCATCCAGCCAGACAATCCGGGCACCCATATCGCGGATCAGTTGCTGGTAATGGCTAGTAAAATGATAACCGTCAGCTATAAAAATATCTTCGGATTGTATGAGGTTTGCTACCAGGTAAGCTGCTTCTTCCAAGACATCATCAAATGCTGGAAGGAAAATGATTGTTGCTACCTGCTCCATCTGTGCCATCAACGTTGCAGGAGGATTGTGTGTGATAAAATGACAGTCATAATGTACTTTAAGCACTTCTGCTAGAGCCAGCAGGCGCATCAGGTGACCGTGACCAATGTCGGTATTGGCATCAGCCCTTAGCAGTATACGTTTATGATCAGCAGATTTATGCAAGGAAAACTTGATTAAAAAGCTCAGGATTTGAATTCATAGTCGTATTTTTTTTGAAAATAAGCTTTGGCCCGGTAAAGTTCCTGCTTTTCCATGAGCTGAAAGGCTTCCTGCACTTCTTCGTCCAGGCTGTGCAGGATTTTTTTCTGCATCACTTTTTCATTGAGCATCAGCAGCCAGGGCTTTGCCTGAAATAGACTAATTAGTTCAGAAACGCCAAAATAGGGCGAATTTTTATACAGAAAGTCATATACAGCGCAGAGCAACTGGTAATCTTCCGGTGTATCTACAGTAACACGTATGTATGGCGCGGTATGCTCCGGGGGAGCTTCTACGGAGGCAATTTTAAAAGCATCAGGTTTTGTACGGTACAGATAGGGCGTTACATGCTCCATCTCAAAAGTTTCGGTGGCTTCCTTATAGGCTTTTTCAAGGGCCTGAAAAGTAACTACCTCCGAGTCTAACCCATGCGGATAGGTCCTCACCAAAGAATTAGACGTATAATCAGCTTTCTGCTGAAGGTGCATTTTCAAAACCTTTTCCGTCACTTCAGGATCCAGGCAAGGGCAATCGCTGGTCACGCGGATGACCTGATCCAGTCCGAAAGTCTGGGCCGCTATAAAATATCTTTCCAATACATTATTTTTGCTTCCTCTAAAAACCTCGACACCTGCTGTAGCTGCTACATCTGCAATGACATCATCCTCATTGTCTCGCGTGGTAGCAATGACGATTGTGTCTATACCCGAAACCTGCTGCACCCGGCTGATGACCTGTTGAAGAATGCTGATGTCTGAAGAAAAAGGCAACGGTTTCAGCACTTTTTCCGGCAGCCGGGTAGAAGAAGTTCTGGCCTGTATGATGCAGCCTGTTTTCATATTTTAACGATTTTTAACGGATATACCTTCGCAATATTATCAAAGTCTTTGTCCTGATGTAGCAGCTCTATATCAAAAGCTAGTGCAATATGTGCAATCACACAATCATTTGATTTTCTGATCGTTATGCCTTTCTTACGACAATTTCTATAGATATGTGACGCATCGATAGCAGCCTGTATCTGATCTGCCAATGTTAACATTTTGTACGTCTGCATGATACGGGCAATTTTACGAAAAGCCTTGTCTTCTCTGGTTCCTTGCAATATTTCTTGTAAAACTACAGGACACGTATGAACAGGTAAAGCTGTATCCAGATGCTTATCAATGAATAAGGCTATCGCAGACTTTGGTTTAGTGTAAAAAGTGATCCATGCTGAAGTATCGATTAGCATAGGTACTATGTTGATCTCATTTCATCTAAATTGCCTTCCCATTGTACTTTGCCTCTCATCTCGCGCATTTCCTGCCTGGCTTCCCGCTCAATGAGTGCCTGTAATGCTTTTTCTACAGTTTCTTTTTTTGTTTTAGCTTTACTTGCCCTCATGGCCTCTTTAAGTAAGTTATCGTCAATCTCAATATTTGTTCGCATATTTCAGTTTCTATACACATTATTAACGGTATTTTGTGCACATAGTTTTACTGGTTGAATATTCAAATTCAATCATTCGCCAAATATTAATCTACTGGCTATTCCTCATAAAACGCCTTAATTTTACCAATGACATACTCCTGTTCTTCTTCTGTCAGTGAAGGGTACATGGGTAGGCTGAGGCATTGCTCGTAGTACTGTTCTGCGTTCGGAAAATCTCCTTTTTTCCAACCCATCTGCTGGTAATACGGCTGCAAATGTACCGGAATGTAATGTACTTGCGTGAAAATTTGATGCTCCCGCAAAAAATCATACAGTGCCTTGCGTTGTGATGTTTTGATGATGTATAAATGATAGGCATGGCCTGTGCCGGGTGCTACAAAAGGCGTTGCCACGTCAGGCACATCTTTCAATGCTGCATCATATCTGGCGGCAATCTTTTTACGTTTTTCCAGGTTTTCTTCCGCTCTTTCCAGCTGAGAATGGCCCAGTGCCGCCTGAATATCGGTAAGTCGGTAATTGAAGCCTAGCTCCTGCATTTCGTAGTACCAGCCTCCGTGGTTCTCCTGTAGCAGTTCGGGCGATTTCGTAATGCCGTGGGTTCTAAGCATTTGCAGCTTATCATATAAAGCTTTACTATTGGTGGTAATCATGCCGCCTTCTCCTGCGGCAATATGCTTGACCGGGTGAAAAGAGAAGATGGCCAGATCGGCAAACGTGCCATCGCCGCATTGGCGCGCTTTGCCAAACGTATCATTGAACCAGCCGCCCGGTGCATGGCAGGCATCTTCAAGCATCCACAAGCCATACCGGTCGCAAAGCTGCCTTAGCTCATCGGTACGCACGGGGTAGCCGGCAAAATCTACCGGCACCACGCCCTGATACTGTGAGGCATCTTTTTTTAGCATATCTTCCAGGCGATTGAGGTCCAGCAGATACGTCTGTGGATTTATGTCGCAAAAGTCTACCTGTCCGCCAGCGTAGAGCACGGCATTGGCAGAGGCTGCAAAGGTAATGGGTGTGGTGATCACTTTCTTATCTGAGGTTACGCCCAAAGCCAACGCAGACAGATGCAAGGCAGCGGTACCATTGGATACGGCTACGGCGTATTGGGAGCCAATATAGCTGGCAAAAGCTTCTTCAAAAGCCGTAATGCGTGGCCCCTGGGTTAGCAATTCCCCCTGTAGGGCATCCGTTACTGCGGCTATGTCTTTTTCTGTGATCTCCTGTTTTCCGTAAGGTATAGCGTGCATAAGTGATAAGTGACAAATAACAAACGACAAATAATGAATGATCTCCAAACACCAAAACCCAACACCTAATCCCCAGCCCCTAATACCTAAAACGGTACAAAATCTGCCTTTACGTGCTGTCGTATCTGTTGGCGAAGCTGGTCAACGCTAAGCCATTCTGTGTTGGCACCAGAGCTGTAGCGGAAGCCAAACGGCACTTGCTTTCCGTTGTAATGTCTTAGGTAATCGTCTATCTTCCACTTCGGATTGGAAGGGACGATCACGAAATAATCTTTGAACTCCAGCGTATTCTGCGAGTCGGTTTCGGTGACCATCTCTTCGTGGATCTTTTCTCCCGGACGGATCCCTACAATTTCCTGTTGGCAATGAGGGCCAATGGCTGTTGCCAGGTCAGTTACTTTAAAAGAAGGAAGCTTGGGGACAAACAGCTCACCACCCCAGGCCTTTTCTAATGCCATCATCACCAGCGCAATACCTTCGTCCAAGGATATATTGAACCGGGTCATTTCCTCGTGCGTAATTGGCAGCACACCTTCAGGAGCTTTATCCAGGAAAAAGGGAACCACCGAACCCCGTGAGCCAATGACGTTGCCATAGCGCACTACCGAGAAGGTAATATCCTGTCCGCCCACCATATTATTGGCAGCAATAAAAAGCTTATCTGAGCACAGCTTAGTAGCCCCGTAAAGGTTGATAGGGGCGGCAGCTTTGTCGGTAGAAAGAGCCACCACCTTTTTCACGCCGGAGTCAATGGCTGCATTCACGATATTTTCCGCGCCCATCACATTGGTTTTGATAAACTCCATCGGGTTGTATTCGGCAGCGGGCACCTGCTTAAGTGCCGCAGCATGGATAACAATATCAATACCCCGAAAGGCCCGGTAGAGCCTTTCTCTATCGCGTACATCACCCAGAAAATACCGGATGAATGGATATTTGGTATGCGGAAACGTTTGCGCCATTTCAAACTGCTTCAACTCATCACGCGAAAAGATAACCAGTCGTTTGATGTTGGGGTATTTGTTGATAATGGATTCTACAAACTTTTTCCCAAAAGAACCCGTGCCCCCGGTAAGTAGCAAAGACTTGTTGTTCAGATCTATCATCTTGATATATTTCAGCGGTTATTATCTCTAGTAACAGCGAAAATAGTACGCTTCCTACAAAACACCATTACATTTGAAGAATATTCTGTTGCTGACGGTTGATAAGGTGATTTGTTGATGTGAGAATGTGCTGATGAGATCAGGAGAGTTTCATTCTTTCAAAGGCATCTATATATGATGCTGGTGTGATATTGATAATCTTCGCGTCGATTGATTCGGCATAATCGCGGAGCACAAAATACCCACTGAAAGTATGCATGAATTTGGTCAGGACTTCGTGAAGTTTCCGCTGATCGCGTCCTAATTTTTGCATAGGTTCTGCTCTGGCAGTGTGCTCATCATAAAAATGCTTTTGCGTAAGTAGCACTTGGTTATTATCACTTACCCAAAGGTCTTTGAGCCAGGAATGATCAGTACCAGCCAGGTAAATTCGTTGGTATTGCAGGTGCAAGGCCATCATTATAGAAGGAATCAACACGTTGTGGGGCCGGGGCATTCCAAGTTGATGGCGAAAGCAGAAGTGTACAAAAGATCTGGAACCCTCGATAGGTGTAGTGTTGTAATAAGCAATACGGATATGACGATTTTTCTTTAAAATATCTTGCCAGAAAGAATGCCTGCGGGCTGCAAAAGGTATGAAAAACACCAATGGCCATTGCGTTTTGTTGGCAATAGCTTCAAAGATCGCTGTTCTATTCCTGATATGAACGGCATCTACATCGTCAATCCACATCTCCGGGGCATTGATTAAAAAATAGCCAGGTTGTATATCTGCGTAAAATTCAGAAACAGGGAAAAGATTGACGCAAAATATATCTTTATTCTTTAAGAATTCCCTATGTTCAGAAATAAAATCATTTAAAGAAGGACCATTTGCTAGAATAACGCATTCAGCTTGAAGGGGGATATTTTTTTTGCCTACGGATAAATTTTGATAACACTACTACTTTAACAATACTAAGGGTATTGTTAACAAATATTCTAAATATTCTTGAAATTTAGGTTTTTTTAGTATTTCAAAACTTTTTTTTGATTTTCCCACTATAGTTATTTTCAGAGACATACATTTGGTGTGAATATAAGATTTAATCGAAGTGATCTCGACTTATTTTGAGAGAAAAAAAGGGCTGTGGATATTTGTGTTGCAAAACATAAATTTTTAACCACAACCCTTATGTACAAAGTGCTGAGCAAAGATACGATAGAGACAGAGATTTTACCACATTTACCTACTGCAAAACGAGGTTTTAAAACCAAAAGTAGCTTGACAGAGATAGTAAACAGTTATACTGTATAAACTTAAAACTGGTGTGCAATGGCACTTACTTCCAGTTAAATCTCTGTTTAGTGATAGAGTTTTACATTACAAAACTGTATTTGGACATTACCGAAAATGGTGTAGACAAGGTTCTTGGAAAAATTGTTGGATCGCTTTATTATCCAAAAACAAAGATAAAATAGACTTATCTAGCGGCGATATAGATGGCAGCCATACACCTGCTTTAAGAGGTGGTGAGGCAGTTGCTTACCAGGGAAGAAAAAAGAGAAAAACCACTAATGCGCTCTATTTAACCGAAAGACAAGGGTTACCTTTGGCTATGTCTGAACCTGTAGCAGGTAATCACAACGACCTCTACGACATAGAAGCCTGCATTGAAGAGTTACTTGGTACTTTGGAGAGTGCTAAAATACCTATACAAGGCTTATTTATCAATGCAGATGCCGGATTTGATTCGGAGCTTTTTCGCCAGGCTTGTGCAAATAAGCAAGTCATTGCCAATGTTGCCCATAACAAACGTAATGGAAAGCTGAGTACTGATCACAAAATAGACGAAGAGTTATATCATGAAAGATATGCTGTTGAAAGGACAAATGCTTGGATAGATAGTTTTCGCTCCTTATTAAACAGGTTTGATACAACAGTTTCAAGCTGGAAAGGCTTCAGTTTTCTGGCTTTTATAGTGATAGGTCTCAAAAAATTTAATAAATCTGAAAAGTCGAGATGACTTCATCATACTTCATAAAACTTAACAAGAATTTCTATGCAAGAAAGACATTTAAACAGGGACGTTTACTTTAACGAACAGGCGTATACCACCCGACAACATGTTATGCCATTTATAGAATCGATCAAACCCTTTAAAGAAGACCTTGAAGTTTTAGAAATTGGTTGTGGAGAAGGAGGTAATATGTTGCCTTTTTTGGATAAAGGTTACCATGTAACTGGTATAGATTTATCCTCTAACAAAATTAAAAACGCAGAGAAATTTTATGCAGACCATCCCAAGATAAATAATCTCACGTTGATCAACGAAGACATATATGATATTGATGACCAAAAACAATATGATTTGATCATCATGAGAGATGTGTTGGAACATATCCACAACCAGGAAAAATTTATGCGATATGTGAAAAAGTTTTTAAAAACCGGATGCGCTATTTTTCTTAGGATTTCCGCCCTGGCAAAATCCTTTTGGTGGACATCAACAAGTTTGCGATAGCAAGGTTTTATCCAAGCTACCATACTTTCATATTCTGCCCAGAAGCCTATACAAAAATATATTAAAAGCGTTTGGCGAAAGCGAAGGAGAAATTGAAAGCCTTTTGGAAATTAAAGACACCCGTATCACTATTGAACGGTTTAAACGAATTATACAAACGGAAAATTACAAGGTTTTAAAGAGCACTTTCTTC
>CATQIH010000040.1 GCA_958296015.1 Cyclobacteriaceae bacterium | reverse complement strand
AAAACTTCTAAACACCTCTTTTCCCTGCTGGTCTACCATCACGAAGTGGCGCAGACTTCCTTCCGGTCCTTCTTTACTGTATTCCTCTACATAGATTGTATATGGCTGATTATCATTAAAAGTAATTGGCAATGTATCTATATAAGGGCTGGAAACTTCCTTGATGTCTAAGGCCGAAGCATTGGTATCTTTTGAAGAGCTATCAGCAGTTGCTGAGACACGGTCATTATAGTGGCTGCAACCAAACAGTAGTCCGCTAACAAACAATCCACAGAGAATAGATTTTATCATAATATATAAAGACTTTATCTTAACATACACCAGCAATTTGAAATGCTAAACTGACTTGCTTACAATAATGCTACCATTTACATTAAAGGCCATGACACAGACAAAGAGACGGCTTACATCTTCATCTATCCAAAGCCAAAGTCAGGAGAGGCAAAGCTGGGCTACATGCCTAAGAAGCGCAGCTATGGCTTTGTGTTCAGCCAGTTCCGTAGCCGCACGCAGATAGCGCAAGCCATCGCTCATGAGCTAGGCCACGGCCTGTTCCGCCTGGAGCACAGCTTTGAGACCTACCCTAGCCTGAGCAAGGGCAGCACCGATAACCTGATGGATTATAGCACGGGCAACCGCCTGCACAAGTACCAGTGGGATTTGATCCACAACCCAATCGCTATGCTGGGCTGGTTTCAGGATGAGGAGGAGAGTACATTAAAAAAAATAATAAGCAATGAAGGTATTAGAGAATTGATAGAAATTATACGAAAGGCCAACATTAAGAAGGAAAGAAGAGCAGACATAAATATGTTTGCTAACTCGTCTGGTGCAAGCTTTAACTTCAAATTAGGCGACTATGAATTTAGTTATATAGGTTTAGAGATAAAAAATAACATTAATCCTACAAGCCCTCAAGCAAATCTGCCTATAAGGCCTTCTCAAAATCTTAAATCAATTTATAAGAAACCTGGAAGTAATGATGAGTTATTCATGTATGAATTTTATCTGCTCAATGAAAAAAATGGTTCTTTTGACCCAAATGCTATGTTAGAGGGGGTAACCGCTTTAAAAATATACGTAGAAAAAGAGGAGCATTTGGATTTTGAATCTTACGTGTACAATATAGATCGTCCTAAACCCGGTGATCCTCTTATAGAGATGAGCATTGTACATAACTATAGTGCACCAACTTCTGGTGGGATGTTTGGCTGTGCCAGAGTTGGAACAGGCTGCTTATCAAGCAACATTCCTAATCTGCCAAGTTATGATACTAATGAGGCGGTTCATGCTGGAATTGATGTTTACGCAACATTAAACACAGATATCTTTGCGATGTATTCAGGAACAGTAGAGAAAGTTGTTGAAGGGATTCCTTCCGGTACCTTAGGTACACAAGGTGCCTTTGGAAATAGAATAAGGATCAAGTCTACTCCAGAAGAGCACAGGCTAGAAAAGAACATAACAATTTACGTTTACTATACGCATCTAAATCAAGTGAAGGATGGGATAAAAGTTGGTGCTAAAATAAAGCAAGGCCAAAAAATAGGAAAGACTGGGAATACAGGTAATGCCTACAACATACCTACATGGCGCTATCATACTCATATAAATGTATATGAAGGTAATACTACGGGTAGCAGCAGGGTTGATCCTTTAAATTATTTTAATACAAACTTTGATAGTAATGGAAATATTATTAAATAGTCTTCTTTCATTTTTCGTTTTGACTGCTTCCACTAACCTAGCATTAGGTCAGCAACTAGATACTATTGATGTGTACACAGTAAGTGTAGCAGATATAGACTATAACACACCAATGGATTCTATTGAGAAAAGGCTTGGAAAACCTATGGAATATTCAGTTTATGAAGAAGAGGAGGGAGAAGCAGAAGGATATGATAAATGGTTTTATTTTACTTATAATTCACTTCAATTAACCTTTTATGAGTGGAGTAGAGAAACATATCTTTTCTCTTTCAATATTAATAGTAACCAATACACGGTAAAATTGGGGAATATGCAGGTTTCTGTTGATGATTCTATAAAAATATTACAAGAACATTTCCCAAATTCCTATCATGAGTTTATTTCAAGACAAAATCCTGATAATAATCAAGTAGAAGATTTTTATATCAGAATTGCTATTCCTTACCTTAATGCTATATCGTATGATGGCATCATCAATATCAAAATTCTCGAAAACAAGGTCATAGGAGTATCTGCCTCTTTTCGTCCTGCCTAATGTACATGAAAACAACATTAATATTGAACATCACTCTGATTAGTACATTATCCTGTAATACAGAGTCCAGAAATACAGAAGAAATTTCAAGTGATTTACCTATTCAACAACCTATAGAAGTGATTTATACACCAGAATTCACTACGGTAACTTCAAAAAAAGAACAAAAAGAACCACCCATAGACTTTTTACAATACATAAGTAAAGATATACAATGGTATTACTCTGGAGAGGTAATACTATATGTTGACTACAAAGAAAAAGGCAATGAAAGTGGAGATGCCAAAATTTTATTGCTTTATAAAGATGGCACGGATAAATACTGCGAACTTGTCAGAAAAAGATTTCCACAAGCACCTAATTATCCTTTTGCGTTAGCTTCTCCCAGACTGCTTAAAGAAGATTCTACTATGCTCAAAGATTTTGATATGTATGCTTTTTATCTTGATAAGCAATACCTAGAGAAAGTTATAGAAAGTGCCGAAGGTGGCCCTATTACCTCTTATTATCCTATTTATCCTTGCGAATATATTTTGTATGAGCGCAAAGCCGGTACCGAAAAGTGGCTGGAAGTGGGCAGCAAACGATTTGAAGATGAAGCCTCAGATACGTGGTGGACTCCTGTTTCCTCAGACTTTGCCAAACAAAAAATCCAGGAGGGTAATAAGAAGCATTAACAAACGTAGATTTAAGGTTTTGATAAATTATAATACAAAAAATAGTATTTACCTTACAAGCCTTCTGTGCATGATTTTTTGTTTATCAGCTTGTGGACAAAGTTATTACGGCAATGATATTGACTCTATCAAGCATAACGTTGTAGAAATAAAGGATATCAATGTATCGGGGTTGAAATTTAATGATTCACCAGACCGTGCTACTGAGTTGCTAGGTTCCCCTAATAAGAAAAGAAACGATTTTGATGAATATAATGATGAGAAATTTACTGTATTCTATTATGGTCAAGATGAAAAAACGTTCCTTTACTTTTATCAATCCGATCCCGGTAAATTCTTATTTAGTAGTTTCTTATTGTTCGATTTGTCATTCAGCTTAAATATTGAACAAAGCAACTTTGAGGTAGGCCAAGGCTTAGACAAGCTGCGAAGCATATATCCTGATTCATATGCTGCTTACCAGGAAGATAGCTTACCCCATAAATCATTTAGATTAATCGTTTTTGAAGAAGGAAGGAGAAAGGGCTTGGAGATCATCTTTGTTATAAGAGAAGACAGGATTTACAATATTTCTACTAGGTATGATGATTGAGAAAGGTAGTCAAAATGCCTTATTGCCTATGCTAAACTGTATTGTTATGCTTCTAGACATTGCCGAAAAAGCAGCCTAGTGCATTGTCAGAATTAGATATTAGGATTTAGTGTTATTTTCATGATTAGTAAATCAGCAAAGACAAATGAAATTGTTATGCAGAAAAAATATATAGTAAGTCTCCATGAGCAGGAGCGCCAGACACTACATGAAGTAATCAGGAAGTTAAAAGGCAGCAATCAAAAAGTACGGCGAGCATATATTTTGCTCAAAGCCGATACTCAAGGACCTGCTTGGACTGATAAGCGGATAGCAGAAGCTTGTTGCTGCCGTACTAAAACAGTTGAGAACCTTCGGCAACGTTTTGTTTTACAAGGCTTTGAACAGACGCTTAATAGTAAACAGCGGGACGGCCCTCCCGTCAGTAAACTATTAGATGGGCAGCAAGAAGCTGAAATGATTGCCCTGCGACTTGGTTCGCCTCCAACTGGCTATGGTCACTGGACACTACGCCTGCTAGCCCGTAAGCTTGTTGAGTTGGAAGTAGTAGAGTCTATCAGTCATGAAACCGTGCGACAGACTCTAAAAAAAACGGCATGACCAAGCGTAAGATCGCTTACTGGGTGATCCCACCACAGTCTGATAGTGAGTTTGTAGCTAAATGGAGGAAGTACTAGAAACTTATCAACAGCCTTATAATTCAGATCGTCCAGTGCTCCGCATGGACGAGCAACCTGTACAGTTGATCAAAGAAATGCGCCAACCTATTGCCGCTAGCAAGGAACATCCGCGCCGAATAGACTATGACTGGGTCGCCCGGCGATATCAGCGAGCTGGTACGGCTAGTATCTTCATGTTTACTGAGCCTTTATCAGGTTGGAGACAAGCACAAACACGATCCCATCGTACAAAGGCAGACTGGGCTATTGAAGTAGCATATCTGCTACAAGGACGATATGTTAACTGTGAGAAAGTGACCTTAGTTTGTGACAATCTCAATACGCATACCAAAGGAGCCTTTTACGAAGTATTTGAACCTAAGAAAGCCCGCCAATTAGTTCGCCGGATTGAGTTTTGCTATACTCCTAAACACGGCTCCTGGCTCAATATTGCTGAGAACGAACTCAGTCGCCGTGACGCGGTGCCATGACGCGGCAGTGCCTAGCCCACCGCCGCATAGCAGATATAGAAACATTACAGCAAGAAATTGGTGCTTGGTCAGAAGATGTCAACCAAAGCCAACGCGGTGTGGATTGGCAACTCAAAATTGACAATGCGCGCTGCAAGCTTAAATCAGTCTATCCTAAAATTAAAACTTGACAATGCACTAGCTTTGTATGTTTTAGAAGAAAAACCCATTTTCAGACGTGATCATCTAGTAGAATTTATGGTGGACAAAGAAAAGCCTTATACGTTGTTGGGTTTTTGCGAAGGAAAAGACAAAAACAAACCCAAGCTTCTCATTCAAGTCAAAAACGAACATGTCGATCTTATCAAAAAATACTTTACACAAAGCGATGACAACGTGCTTGCTGATGGTACTCTGTTGGGTGATCCTGTACCTAAGATGCGTATTACATCTTCTGGTGTAAGTGGAACTCATGGCGGTAGGTTTGGATGTACAAGAAGTGATCCCACCAAAAAATGTAACGATACAAAAGGGAAAAAATATCATGGAGGTGTAGATATTCATGCACCTATAGGAACAACAATAAGAAGCATTTCCTCAGGAACAGTATTTGCTGCTTCGGTAGAAGAGCACAAAGATTTAGGATACTATGTGATCATAAAAAGTAATCTACCTGATAAGAAAGTGCTTTACTTATTGTACGCACACCTAAAAGAAAGTAGTGATGCTACAAGTAGTATAGAGAAAGGAGGAGAAATAGGAATATCAGGAATTACTGGTAACGCGAAACATTTAAAAAGCCAGAAAGATAGCCAACATGTTCATATCATTACAAAACTAGGGAATGAAGGTGATTCATATCAGAAGGCAACCCGAGTTAATCCTGAAAATTATTTAGCTACTAAATTTGATGAAAATGGTAATCCAAGGTAGATATATTATTATACTGATGTTTTTAGTACCCTGTATGTCATGTGCACAAAACTATAAGTACGATGTGATAGACATATCCAAGGCTAATGTATTAGGAATAGGATTAGGTACTTCAGCAGAAGAAGTGACAAATAGTTTTGGGAGTTATGATAGCTTAAAAATATCTTTTGATCCTCTTGTCGATGAAGATACATCAAAGCGGTATTATTATAGAAAATCTTTCTTTGATATTGAACAAGGAGAAGTAACAGGATTCACTGTTTCCAATAGAGAGTACCCTATAAATTACCAGCAAATTAAAGTCGGCGATCCTATAGAAGCAATAAAAACTATCTTTCCCAAATCTTATCGCCAACTAAGCGAGGAAGAAAAGACAAGCCCTGAACAAACACTAACCGTTTGTGTGGGAAATACAAAAGAAGATATTGTCTATGATATAGAGATGTCTTTTGTCTTTTCACACGAAAAGCTAAAGCAAATAGTACTTTGGACACCTTTATAACAATAGTTGCTGCTAATAAACCCATGACAGCCATAAGAAATACAAAGCTGTTATATAGATCTTTTCTTCTGATGGCTTTAACTACAAATTGTAGTATCGCTCAGGGTAATCAGGTACAGTCTATCAATATTGAAGACATAATGATTGGCAGAAGCAGTATTCTTCAGAAAGTAGATTCTATAGATAGAAATGGCTATTATAGGTACACGGATAAAAGGTCATTCATTCATGAATTTGGTCAACCTGATGAAATACAAACAAGAAATGATGACTTGATGGAAACAGAAATTGTAAGCATGAAATATGGCACTTCTTATGTTGAATTCTTTGATCATTCTTTTTGAGATGGCTTAGAGCAAGATCAGTACAGCCTTTTTAGCATCGAGCTGTATGACAATAGGATTTGGCTGAAAGCTGAAGATAAGATATTAAAAGTAGGAGAATAATTGCCCGCTTTTCACAAGCAAACTGATGATAAAAATGAAGCTGTCATCATGCTCAGGCGAGGAATGCTCAACCAGATATCCGACTATGTGCTCAAGATTCAGTTCAAAGAAAGCAAAATAAGCACCATTACAGCAGCTTTTGATTAATGACAAAATACACTCCCAATGATATATCAACTGGCTATCACCTTGGCTCTGTGCTTCGTATCTATCGAAGGGCTTTTCGCTCAGTCTCCTTCATCTGTCATCACCAATTACTTCACCCAGGTGCGTGAGGGGCGCAACCCTGCTACGCCGCGTAGCCTGTGGCAAGAACATGGGCAACATACGGAAGTGCTCACGGCCTTATCGCCTTACTACGCCGACACGCTGGCTACGGTGCGGGGCAAAGCCTATTATATAGCACAACAGGTTGGTTTGCACAGTCAGGATCAGAAGGTGCGCCAGCAGGTAGTCGGCCAGTTGGTAGCTGCGGTGCAGGATGCAGATAGTGGCAACAGCGGACGGGCCAGCAGCTTCCTGACAGAGTTTCAACCTGATGATTTTACCACCCGGTCGCGTCAACAGCTGGCGGGGTTATTGTCCGAGCAACCGCCGCACTTCCACCGGATTCTTCGCCTCATTGGTTATGTGGGGATGCAGGACCAGGTGCCTGCCCTGAAAAACCTGCTGGCTAGTCTTTCTGCTCGCGATCGCTGGTCTGCGCAACTGGCACTGGCCCGGCTGGGAGACCAGGAAGCACTGGCTACGGTGCTGGCCCGCGCTAAACGCTACCCGGTCGACGATGATGTGGTGTATGAATTGCTGCCCGATCTGGTGTATACCCGGCAAAAAGCTGCGGTAGACTACCTGGTCACTGTTGTGCAAAGTAATGACAAAAATTGTGCGTCGGCCGATCCGGAAGCTGATGAAAACATCGTCTGCGGCTACCGGGTGCTGGAATTGCTGGCACCGGTGATCCGGAGTTTCCCTTTATCCGTAGATGAAAGTGGCGATCTGGCAGTGAGCAGCTACCCAACTGCGTTGCAGCAAGCCCGGCAGTGGTTCAAACAACATCCAGACTATTTAATTGCTGGTGACCAGTTTTGAGCATTGCAAAGATGCTAAACTACGCTTTTCTGTGTGATGTAAGTTTATAAAGTTTATCCCCTTCTGTCAATGAAAATGATAATAGATATTTGCCATTAACTATTCTTTACATTATAAACATCAAATCATTATAAGCAATGGAAACTACCAGTATTAAAAATTCTAAAGGAATTGTATTTTGTACGATTTCTCTTTTGCCCAAAGAGGACCTTATTTATGTAGAGTGGATAGGGTTTGTGAATGAGGCAGAAGCCTCTAAAACAGCATGTTGGAAAATAGTAGAGGTCATTAAGCACTCAAAGAAGAGCTTGGTGCTGAACGACAACCGCAAGCAAACAGGGCCATGGCCACCTGTTGAAGAATGGCTGGGCAAAGTATGGATTCCGGGAATGAAAGATGCTGGTCTGAAGCGGTTTGCTCACGTACATTCTCCCAACTATTTTACTGAATTGTCTGCTAAAAACAACTTGAAAGATACTGTGTCAGGTATAGAATTTGGGCACTTCAATAATGAAAAGGACGCAAAAATGTGGCTGATAGGTTTGAGTGAAGTGGTGCCGAAAGTGTAAGTACTTTACGTTGTAACACAAAAAAAGGCCAGGGTTGCTGAAGCGACGCTGGCCTTAAATGTTTTAGCTTATTTAGCTTGAGAATTACGCCTGTGCAGGCTCTACGTGTACGTAAGAGCGACTCTGGCGGCCTTTCTTAAATACTACTTTACCATCAGTAAGCGCAAACAGGGTATGGTCTCTGCCAAGCCCTACATTGTTGCCGGGATGGTGTTTAGTACCTCTTTGCCTGACAATAATATTACCGGCGATCACAGCTTGTCCGCCAAATATCTTTACGCCTAAACGTTTACTTTCCGAATCTCTACCGTTCTTGGTACTACCGGCTCCTTTTTTGTGTGCCATCGTAAATTGCGTTTAAAGTGAATGTGTTATCTTATTTCAATAATTCTTTTGCCTGCGGAACCCAATCTTCCTCAATCATCTGACGGGTTACACCATCAATGGCTTCATCCAGACGATCCATATCCTCACCGGATAGCTCCGCGATCTGTTTGAATGTTGTAACGCCATTTTTGTGCAAAGCTTCCTCATAAGCAGGTCCTACACCGCTGATCAGCGTCAGATTATCCTGCTCTTTTGTAGGCACTGTGGAGGCAGCCGCTGTGGAGGCAGCCACTGTGGATTCGGGCTTTTCAGCAGTTTTTTCTTCTTTTTTGGGAGCAGCTTCAGCTTTTTTGCTGGCTGTCTTCTGACCATCTTTCAGAATATCTTCAATCAATACCTTGGTATAGTTCTGGCGATGTCCTTGGGTTTTCTTGTAACCTTTTCTTCTTTTCTTTTTAAAGATGATTACTTTATCCCCACGGCCATGTTCCAGAATTTTACCGGCAATGGTAACTCCTGATACTAAGGGAGCACCTACTTCGACTCCGTTGTCGCCGCCAAAAAGCAGCACACGGTCGAACTCTACGGAAGCGCCTTCTTCGCCTGCCAACGAGGGGGCATACACGAACTGGTCTTTTGTTACTTTGAACTGCTTTCCGGCTATGTCAACAATTGCGTACATGTTACTATATAGTTACCGTCTAAAATAAGGTCGCAAATGTAGTATATAATACGGCTTCATACAAGCACGTAAGCATAATTATTGATAGATAAATAACGATATAGCTGCTTGTTCTTACATGCTACAAAATTTATGAGGAATATCAACATTTCAAAGCACACGATTTGTCGTCTATAATATGGATTTAAATTTTTGCAGCTACCAAACATCCGTTACCACTTTCTATAACTTCTTACATATCAAATGTTTGTATCTAGGTGCCTCAATCAACGGTTGACTGCACTAACAAATTTGCATACCTGAAATGAGAAGAAACACTTTTTCTTTTTAGCTTAAATAGGCATATTTGTATGAGTTGCCGGAGAGGAAAGGTTTGATAAACTATGCTACAAACCGTAAAAAATCTTTGCTTTTCGAAACAATTTTGACAAGGAAGACTTAACGCTATAATCACATAGCCAACATTCAAATACCGGTAGATATGGATCAGAGAACACTGGAGTTGCAAGAGCCTCTTTTACAAGAAAACAATAATCGCTTTGTATTGTTTCCCATCGAGCACCCTGATATATGGCAGTGGTACAAAAAATCGGAAGCCAGCTTCTGGACTGCCGAGGAGATTGACCTGGGGCAGGACCTCAAAGATTGGGAGAACCTCAATGATGGCGAACGCCACTTCATTTCGCATGTATTGGCTTTCTTTGCTGCCAGCGATGGCATCGTGAATGAAAACCTGGCGGAAAACTTCGTCAGGGAAGTGCAATACACAGAAGCTAAGTTTTTCTATGGCTTTCAGATCACCATGGAAAACATCCACTCCGAAACCTACTCTCTGCTCATTGATACCTATGTGAAGGACAGCCAGGAAAAAGACCATCTGTTCAATGCTATTGAGACCATGGACTGTGTGAAGCAGAAAGCACAATGGGCACTACGCTGGATTGAGAAAGGTTCTTTTGCCGAGCGTCTGATTGCTTTTGCAGCCGTAGAAGGTATTTTCTTCTCCGGAAGCTTCTGCTCTATCTTCTGGCTGAAAAAACGGGGACTGATGCCCGGACTAAGCTTTTCCAATGAGTTGATCTCCCGTGATGAAGGTATGCACTGCGATTTTGCCTGTATGTTGTACAACGATCACATGATCAATAAGCTGCCGGAAGAGACAGTGAAAGCACTGATCATGGATGCTGTAGAAATAGAAAAGGGTTTTGTAACAGATGCACTGCCCGTCAGCCTGATTGGTATGAATGCCGAGCTGATGTGCCAGTACATCGAGTTTGTGGCCGACCGCCTGCTGGCAGAACTGCACTGTAGCAAAGTATACCACGCCAAAAATCCGTTTGATTTCATGGAGATGATCTCTTTGCAAGGCAAAACCAACTTCTTCGAGAAGCGTGTGGGCGAATACCAGAAAGCCGGTGTGAAAAACAGTGGCAACGGTGAGGAGAAAAACACCCGCAGCTTTTCTTTAGACGAAGATTTTTAAACACTATATTTCTACATATTCTATAGCTAACCCAAACATCATTCCTGCCTATGCTAGTCATCAAAAGAGACGGAAGACATGAGTCGGTAAAATTTGACAAGATCACCGCACGTATTGAAAAACTTTGCTACGGACTGAATACCACCTATATCAGTTCGGTAGAAGTTGCTAAAAAGGTCATCAACGGTATATACGACGGTGTGACTACGGTAGAGCTGGACAACCTGGCTGCCGAAACTGCTGCTACGCTCACTGTCAAACATCCTGACTATGCGGTGCTGGCTGCCAGAATTGCAATCTCTAACCTACACAAGGTCACCAGCAAGTCTTTCTCCAATACCATGAAAAGACTATACATGTATGTGAATCCCAAAACCGGTGAGAATGCCCCGCTTGTCTCTAAGCAGGCGTACGGCGTGATCAAAAAACATGCAGCACTGCTGGATTCTTCCATCATCTACAGCCGCGATTATACCTATGACTATTTTGGGTTCAAGACGCTGGAGCGTTCTTACCTGATGAAACTGGACGGCAAGGTGGTGGAACGCCCGCAGCACATGCTCATGCGTGTGGCCGTGGGTATCCATATGGAAGATATTGATGCGGTGATAGAAACCTACAACCTGCTGTCGGAAAAGTGGTTTACCCATGCTACCCCAACGCTGTTCAACGCCGGTACACCCAAGCCGCAAATGAGCAGTTGTTTTCTTCTCACAGTAAAGGACGACTCCATCGACGGCATCTATGACACACTCAAGCAATGCGCACAGATTTCACAGTCGGCAGGAGGTATTGGCCTGAGCATCCACCACGTGCGGGCTACCGGTGCTTATATTCGCGGTACCAATGGTATGTCTAACGGTATCGTACCCATGCTCCGCAACTTCGATATGACCGCCCGCTACGTTGATCAGGGGGGGGGTAAGCGTAAGGGAAGCTTTGCGATTTATCTGGAACCTTGGCATGCTGACGTTTTTGATTTTCTGCAACTTCGCAAAAACCACGGCAAAGAAGAACTTCGCGCCCGTGACCTGTTCTACGCCCTTTGGGTACCCGATCTGTTTATGAAACGAGTGGAAAGCAACGAAGAATGGTCGCTGTTCAGCCCAGACGAAGCACCTGGTTTGTATGATACTTACGGAGATGAGTTTGAGCGGCTGTATGAAAAATATGAGCGCGAAGGCAAGGCCCGCAAGGTGATCAAAGCTCAGGAGTTATGGTTTGAGATCATGGAAGCACAGGTAGAAACCGGTACACCTTATATGTTGTATAAAGATGCTGCTAACAAAAAATCCAACCAGAAAAACCTAGGCACCATCCGGTCCAGTAATCTTTGCACCGAAATTATGGAGTATACTTCTCCGGATGAGGTAGCAGTTTGCAATCTAGCCTCTATTGCACTGCCTAAGTTTATCTCAGAAGGCAAGTCCGGAGAATCCAGAAACGAAGGTTTGCGTTTTGATCATCAAAAGCTGTACGAAGTCACCAAGATTGTAACCCGCAACCTGAACAAAGTGATCGATGTTAACTATTACCCAGTGCCGGAAGCCAGAAAGTCCAACATGAGGCACCGCCCGATTGGTATTGGTATTCAGGGACTGGCAGATGCTTTCATCGTGCTACGTATGCCCTTTGAATCAGAAGAGGCACAAGGACTGAACCGCGATATTTTTGAGACCATCTATTACGCCGCGCTGGAAGCTTCTATGGAGCTTGCCAAAGAGCTGGGTACTTATGAAACTTTCAAAGGATCGCCAGCCTCAGAAGGCATTCTACAGTTTGATATGTGGGACGTAACACCGGACAGTGGGCGATGGGACTGGAGTGCGCTGAAAGAGAAGATCAAAGCACATGGCCTGCGCAACTCGCTGTTGCTGGCACCGATGCCTACCGCTTCTACTTCTCAGATATTGGGCAATAATGAGTGTTTTGAACCTTATACTTCTAACATTTATACGCGCCGTGTACTATCAGGCGAGTTTATTGTGGTCAATAAGCACCTACTCAAAGACCTGGTAGAGATGAATTTGTGGAACGATGACATGAAAAACCGACTGATTGCGGCCAATGGTTCCATCCAAAATATCTCGCGTATACCACAACATCTGAAAGACCTGTATAAAACTACCTGGGAAATTTCTCAGAAGACCATCATCGATATGGCTGCTGACCGGGGAGTGTATATCTGCCAGAGCCAGAGCCTAAATATTCACATGCAGGACCCCAACTTCGGTAAGCTTACCTCTATGCACTTCCATGCCTGGAGAAAAGGTCTGAAGACTGGTATGTATTACCTGCGCACCAAAGCCGCTACCGATGCCATTAAGTTTACACTGGACAAAGGTGCTATGTCGCAGGACGAGCAGAAGCCAGAAATGGTAGCAAATGTAGCGACTCCAGGAGCGGTAACTCCGGGAGTCGCTACTCCGGGAGTCGCTACTCCGGGAGTCGCTACTCCGGGAACGGCAGTGATGGGAGGAAATGCAGGAAACACGGCTCAGAAGCAGTCCGATATGCAGTGCTCTCTGGACGATCCCGATGGATGCGAGGCTTGTGGAAGCTGATGACCTGACTATGGTATGATGAAAGTTTGCGTAGATGCCCGTATGATTCGTTCATCGGGCATAGGTACCTATCTGCAAAATCTGCTTCCTACTTTTGCTCAGCACTTTGACCTGATCCTGATCGGCAACCCTGATGAAATTGATATCAGCAATTGTCATGTCGTTGCTTCTACAATTCCTATTTATTCTATTGCCGAGCAGGTTTACCTACCCAGACTTATACCTTCGTGTGATGTCTTCTGGTCGCCGCATTACAATATACCGCTGTTGCCTATCAGGGCAAAAAAGCGGTTGGTGACTATCCATGATGTCTTCCATTTAGCTTTTTCTGATACCCTTCCACTAAAGCAAAAGCTTTATGCCAAACTACTGCTCAACAGGGCTGTAACCATTAGCCATCAGGTTGTTACGGTCTCTGAGTTTTCCAAGGCCGAAATTGTCAAACATACACATGCCTCGCCTTCCAGCATTCGGGTAATCCATAATGGTATCAACCATCAGCTATTCCGTGTTATGAAGGATAACAATCAGCTGGAATCCGTCAGGCAGCAATACCAATTGCCCACACGGTTTGCCTTGTTTGTGGGCAATGTCAAACCACACAAAAACCTGATCAGTCTGGTCAAAGCTTTTGCGGCGATCAGAGACAAGATACCTGATCTTTATTTGGTGATTGTAGGCAAAAAAGAGGGTTTTATCACAGGAGCACCCGAGCTTTTTGAATATATTCATCAAAATAAGACGCTGGCCGATCGTATCATCTTTACTGGCTTTGTAGCTACAGAAGATTTGCCAGTTATCTATAACTTAGCGGATCTTTTTGTCTTTCCTTCACTTTACGAGGGTTTTGGGCTTCCACCTTTGGAGGCAATGGCTTGTGGCTGCCCGGTACTGGTGGCTGACAAAGCCAGTATGCCCGAAGTATGCGGCATACATATAGATTACATTGACCCATTAGACATTACCAGCTTAGCTGTAAAAATAACAGAAATGATAAACCTGAACCATGAACAACGCCAGACGTTGTCAGACAGGGGCGTGCAAAAAGCGGCTGCTTACACCTGGGAAAAATCTATTGCAGCTCATATTGAAGTTATTCGTGTTGGCATACATTCTGGTATCCCAAAGCCGTAAAAGTATCAGAATATGCTATATTTGATCTGTTTTCAAGCAGATAGTTATTGAATTATAAGCAATGTCACAACCCAAAGTAGCCATTGTCCATGAATGGTTTGTAGACCATTCCGGCTCAGAAAAGGTGCTGGAACAGATACTCAATGTTTTTCCCCAGGCTGATTTGTTTGCTGTAGTAGCCTTCTTACCCGAAGACCTCAAATACTACATTCACCACAAATCGGTAACCACCACTTTTATTCAAAAGCTACCTTTTGCAAAGAAACACTACCGGAATTATCTACCTCTCATGCCTTTTGCAGTGGAGCAGTTGGATGTGTCTGCGTATGATATTGTCATTTCCAACAGCCATGCCGTATCCAAAGGAGTCATTACAAAAAATAGCCAGCTACATATTTGCTACTGCCACTCTCCTATCCGGTACGCGTGGGATTTGTATCACCAATACCTGAAAGAATCCGGACTAGATAGGGGCATCAAAGGCTTATTTGCCAGGTTGTTTCTCCATTATATCCGGCAATGGGATTTGAGTACGGTGAACCGTATCGATTATTTTATCGCCAATTCTAACTATATCGCTCAGCGCATTGGTAAAGTATACAAACGCAAAGCTACGGTGATATACCCCCCTGTTGATACACAAAGCTTTAACTTATTTACACAGAAAGAAGATTTTTATTTCACAGCTTCCCGCTTTGTTCCCTACAAAAAGATAGACCTGATTGTAAAGGCTTTTGTAAAGTTACCGGATAAGCACCTGGTGATCATCGGAGATGGCCCTGACTTTCGGAAAGTTGAATTACTTGCTGCACAGTCACCTAATATTTCTTTTTTAGGATTCCAACCTTTTGACGTTCTAAAAAGTCATATGCAAAGGGCCAAAGCTTTTGTATTTGCCGCCGATGAAGATTTTGGGATTATGCCCGTAGAAGCGCAGGCTTGTGGCACGCCGGTGATCGCATTTGGCAGAGGTGGTTCCTTAGAAACAGTTGTAGATGGAGAAACAGGCATTTTTTTTCAGGAACAAAGTGTAGATGCTATTATGCAGGCAGTGCAACAATTTGAACAGATGGCTCATCAGTTTGACCCTGTACAAATCCAGGCACACGCTGAAAAGTTTGGCGTTGCTCGTTTTAGAAAAGAAATTCAATGTTTTATAGAAAGCCATTTTCAACGCTAAAGTTAGAGTTTAACCCATTGCATATCATATATGCGTATTTAGCTGTTCTGATGTTTTTATTAAAACCGAACACCAATTCTTTTTCAGATAGTTAGATATTACTGCAACTATCGCTTGGGATATAGAATAACTATCATGTAACTTTGGAGTTATTTTAGTAGATATTGGAAGCGGCAGACAAAACAAGCTAGCAAAATACCATGAATCTTTTTGCTATAGCTATTTTTTTATAAGTGTAGTTTAATATAACTAAAATCACATTTTTCGGTTTTATTTATATTGCTCACATGGCTTTACATTAAAATAAGCACGTGAAAATATTTTTACATGGCCAATCAAGGTCTAAGTAATCAGTTGATATTACGACTCAGCGATTGGCATGGTTCATGTTTAAATGTTATCCAAAATAGTAAAAATTCAAAAAAATATAGTTACGTATTCTAAATTAGCCAATGCTTCTTCATAAGAATTACAACAATGCAGCATAGATATTCTCGCAATATAAAGCTTATACACCTAGCCGTAGATTTTCTGTTATTAAACCTGTCTTTTCTGGCTTCGTATTACTTCAAGTTTCATGAACTTGTTAGCTTGTTCTATGCTCCTTACTCTGGGTTGTTGTTTTTTGCCAACGTTGCATGGTTCCTTTCAATACTAATTGTAAAGCCTTACAACATTTCACGCAGTGCTTCCACAATCTATCATATTTTAGGAAAAAATTTCACTTCCATTATCCTGCACGCGTTGCTGATCGCTACTTTTTTCATGGCCTTCAGGGTATATTATTATTCTCGTGAACATATTTTCGTAGCGTACATGATCCTGTTCTTTGTCCTATCTTTCTGGAAAGGGGCTTTTACTTATCTGCTGCGTCAGTACAGAATCAGGGGTTACAACAACCGAAAAGTAATAGTGGCAGGCTATGGTGAAGCGGCAGAAGAACTGAAAGATTTTTTCCTGCGCCATAAAGAACATGGATACAAGTTCCTAGGTTTTTTTACAAACCAGGATCACCCGGGCATGAACGGTTCCAGGAAGGGCAATGTGGACCAGATATATGATTTCATTATTAAAAACGAGGTGGATGAGGTCTTCTGCTGTGTTCCTTACCTTGAATATCCTTCCGTAAAAAACATCATTGATTTCAGCGAACGCCACGGCAGAAAGGCCAAGGTTGTGACTGATTTCAGAAGCTTCTACTCCAAAGGTGTAACCCTAGAGAAGTACGACAATATTCCGGTACTTAACATCTCTTCTGCTCCTATTGAAGACAGAAGAGCGGTTGTTGTTAAGCGTAGCTTTGATGTAGCTTTCTCGTTGGTTGTTATGGCTATTGGCCTTCCAGTTTTTCTGCTGTCTGCTTTGACGGTACTGTTTACTTCCAAAGGCACTGTATTTTATGTCCAGGAACGGGTAGGCAAAGGAGGCTCTCCCTTCAAGATGTATAAATTCCGGAGCATGTATACTGATGCAGAAGACAGAGTGCCGTTGCTGGCTTCTAAAGGTGACCCGCGTATTACTCCCTGGGGCAAAATTATGCGCAGGACCCGTATCGACGAGTTGCCACAGTTTTATAACGTGCTGATCGGCGATATGTCTATCGTAGGTCCACGCCCTGAAAGGAAGTTCTTCATCGACCAGATCGTAGAGCGCGCACCACATTACAAATACCTACAAGTAGTAAAACCCGGTATTACTTCTATCGGGCAAATCAAATTTGGGTATGCAGAGAATATAGATGAAATGGTGAAAAGACTGCGTTATGATATTCTCTATCTGAAGCATGTCTCTCTGAGCGTAGACCTTAAGATCATCCTGCTTACCGTACTGGTGGTCATCCGGGCAGAAGGAAAGTAACCCGTATATTGATATCAAAAAATAAAGCCTGCTCCCAATCCGCCCAGGATAATGAACGGTGCAGGAATGTTGGTAAACCTCAACAGCAAGGCCGTTCCAACAACAAAGGCAAAATTCAGCGCACTCGGGTCAATAGGCTCAAACAGCAGCAGTGCAGCGGCGATCACCATGCCCGAGCTTGCGGCAGTCACACCTTCCAGCGAAGCTTTAATTACCCGGTATCTTTTGAGTGCATCCCAAAAGCGGATCACGAAGAAGATAAGAAAGGTACCAGGAAGAAATACACCCAACGAAGCAATCATCGCTCCTGCAATCTCTCCTGCTATGCCATATTCCCGCATAGAAAGTGAGCCCACATAAGCACTGAAGGAGAATACCGGTCCGGGCACGGCCTGTACAAAGGCATAGCCTGTTAGAAACTCTTCAGAGGTGAGATACCCTTTGAAACGCACAAACTCTGTATACAACAGCGGAATGAGTACCTGCCCGCCTCCAAAAATCAGGCTCCCGTTTCTATAAAAGTTCTCAAACAACCGGAAGGGCAAGTACCGGGTGATACCAGCAAGTATGGCAGAGCCTATAAACACTCCTACCCATAAAAAGAAATTACTCCACTCTATGTGGATTTTTTCCTTTTCCTGGGGATCGAGTTCCTTGTACTTACTGGAGGTGATAAAACCGGCAACCACCAAAATAGCCGGAAAGATATAGGGAGATCGTATCAGGTAGGAAAGTATCGCAGATACGGCCAGTATGGCTACGCCTGTTTTGGTATTTACAACTTTCATGGTAATCTGGTAGCCGGAGTAGGCGACAAATCCAACGGCCATCGGCTGAATGAAACGCGTGAAGTTCAGCGATATCTGCTGCTCCTGAAAGTTGGAAATGGTAATAGCCAGAGCTGTCATGATAGACACTGCCGGAAGCATCCAGACCAGCAACGTAAGAAACGCCAGTTTGGGTCCTCCTATTCTGAACCCAATGGCCGTAATAGTCTGCGTAGAAGAAGGCCCCGGTAGTATTTGGCACAACGCATACAGCTCAATCAGCTCTTTTTCTGTCAGATAGCGCCGCTTCTCTACCATCATTTTCAGCATCATGCTTATGTGCGCCTGCGGCCCACCAAAAGCACTGACTGTCAATAACAGCACATCCTTTAGAAAAATAAAATAACGTACGCGCCTGATCAAGGTGTATTGGATTAACTAATAAAACTGGAGACAGAAGACCGAAGTAAAAATTCCGGTTTCCCACTCCGCGGCGGCAGTCTCCGGTTTCCGTTATCCGAACTTCCTACTTCTTCAAACCTATCTCTGCCAATCGCTCTTCTAGAAAACCACCGGCTGTCATGTCAGTATATTGCTTTGGATGCTCTTTGTTGATGCAACTGTTCAGACAGGCAAGTTTCATATCTGCCCGTGGATGCATAAAGAAAGGAATAGAATAACGGGAGTTGCCCATCTTTTCTTTGGGTGGGTTGACAACCCGGTGTATGGTTGATTTGAGTTTGTCGTTGGTTAGCCGAGCCAGCATGTCGCCTACATTCACCACGATCTGATCGGGCAATGCCGTAATGGGTATCCACTTGCCATCGCGCCGCAACACCTGAAGCCCTTCGGCACTGGCACCCATCAGCAAAGTGATCAGGTTGATGTCGCCATGCTCGGCAGCACGCACCGCATCTTCGGGAATAGCCTCCGGGTTTTCTATGGGATAGTAGTGAATAGCTCTCAGAATACTATTGCCATGATGCACTTTGGCTTCAAAGTAGTCTTCATCAAGTGCCAGATACAGGGCAATAGCCCGGAGCATTTGCCTACCTGCACGTTCCAGCGTCTGGTAAGCTTCTTTAGCCACCACTTCCATACTAGGTATCTCCATACTGGGTATCTCCATACCGGGTATCTCCATACTGGGTATCTCCATACCGGGTATCTCCTTGGGCCAGATGTTGTCCGGATAGGTTGCTTTGACAGGATCATCGTCTTCTACAAACTGCCCTACATGGTAAAACTCCTTGAGGTCACCCGTATTCCTGCCTTTGGCATGTTCTTTTCCTTTGCCAGTGTAGCCTCGCTGCCCAAACAGGCCGGGCACGTCATATCGTTGCTTCACTTCATCCGGCAGCGCAAAGAACTGCTGAAATGTATGATACAGATTTTCTACGAGCGTGTCAGAAAGACCATGATTTCTGACTGCCACAAAGCCAATATTATGATATGCTTCGCCTAACTTCTGAACAAAAGCTTGCCTTTTTGACTTATCATTACTTTGAAAGTCATGTAAATCCAAAGAAGGTATTTCATCAAATAACACTTTACTCATGTTTGTGCTTGTTTATATAGTATAGCATGAACGATTACCTTTGGCAAAATTTACAATAACTTTACAATTCGTCAAACTTAAACCATGTTAGTTATGAAAAAACTGCTTTTAATGTCCCTTTGTTCTGTCTTCACACTATCTATCATCTCTTCTTGCTCCACGCCAACCTCGCAGGAAGGAGAAGCAGGTATGGACACTACCGCCATGAGCCAGAAAGTCACTATCTCGCCTGCGCCTGCTTCCGTAGACTTTCCGGATGCTATCCTCAAAATGACAGCTCCTACAGAAGGCACGAAGCTTCCTAGTGGCGACAGCGTAGAATTTATGTATGATGTCACCAACTTTGAACTTGCTGTGCCTTCAGAAGATGCTGACCAGAAACAAATTGCCAAGTCAGCCAAAGGCCAGCATATTCACCTGATCCTGAATAATGATCCCTACGAAGCGGTCTATACACCTACCTACAAAATGAGCCTCGACGATGGGCACTATGTAGCATTGTCCTTCTTGTCCAGATCCTATCATGAGAGCGTAAAAACACCGGATGCTTACGTAGTTTCCCAGTTCACTGTAGGGGATTCTGACGAGGAAGATGTAGACCTGTCAGCACCGATGCTGTTCTATAGCCGCCCCAAAGGCACCTACACAGGAGATGATGCCAAGAGATTGTTATTTGATTTCTATCCGGTTAATACAGAGATTAGTAGCGGTGGCAACCAGGTGAAGGTAACTGTCAACAGTGATACTACTTTTATGGTAGACGAGTGGAAACCCCTGATCATGGAAGGCTTACCAATGGGTAAGAACACCGTGAAGATAGAACTGGTAGACAGCCAGGGCAACCTTGTGGATAGTCCCTTCAACAGCGAAGAAAGAGAATTTACCCTGGAAGCAGGAAGCAACCCGCCTTCTTGATTGGACAACCGAATACTGGAAACCGAATACCGAAGCGAACAACTTCGGTGTCTGGTTTCCTAGTCTCCGGTTTTCGTTTATTCCATTACTTCCCGCAGTACGGCTACAGACTTCAAGTCCCCGAAGTTTTCGATGTGGTATTGGTAAAACTTGGTGATATCATCCAACAACAGCCGACGTGTCTCATTTTTCCCGCGTATGGGTTCGGTATATGGTGCCTGCAACAGGTGGTTGACCAGCCCTTTTTCTTCTTCTGTGATAGATGGCTTGCCAATGAACTCATAGACCTGGTCGAACAGTTCATCTGCAGACGCAGGCTCAAAGCCTAAGTAGCGGCAAAGCTTGAGCATAAACTGCAAATGAAAGTTGTAGTAGTGCTGCTCCAACTGGTCAAACATCAGCAGCGACGTTTGCAGAAAATCAAACAACTGCTGGTTGTTTTCTTCTTCTTTCAGTGTTTTGCTCAACACCTCAGCCATAAAGAGCGCAATGGTAGACTTGGCAATATCATAAGGCAGCGTCTTGTAAGGCTCCGTACATTTGATCTCCGAAATACGGTGCAGCCCGCCCATCTTATTTTTATGGTATACCACCAAATCTAGCAGCGTTAGCGGTTGAAAAAAAGATATCTTGTTCTTACTTTTCTTCTGCCCTCCCCTTGCCCCGTTAACGATATACGATTGCATACCAAAAGCTTCGGTATAAATGCGGGTAACAATGGAAGTCTCCCCATATCTGATAAAGTTCAAAACAATTCCCCGGGTTTTGTATAGCATAGCTATGTTATAACCGCAATTTTACATAGATAGGTTTCTTTGGTGGCCCTACCTGATATAAAACCTGCCAATAAATTGTATTTGCAGTGCGGTTTGATCTTGATAACGTTTACGATGCTAATCCTTTCTGGCATTGTAAATACCAAATCAAGATAAAGAGCGCATTACAAATGCGCCCTGGCGGCACTTTATTTAATTGCCCAAAATCTGTTTTATATATTTGTCTCGCTTGAAATTCTTTATCAAAAACTTATACTGTATAAGTGATTTGTTATTAGGGTATCGCTTTAATGAATCGCTTAGTTGTGTAAGAACATTTTGTTTTTGGGTACTGTCCAGCATCACTGTTAGCAATAAGCGGTTTGCTTCGTTTGCTCTATTATTGGCCGTATCGTAACTTTTGTTTTCATACAGTACCAAAGCTTTGTTATAATAGACATTTGCCAAACTATCCTTGCCCGTTTTATCATAGATCATTCCTAGCATTGTATAGGCTTCTACGAACTTTGGATTTTTATCAATAATCATATGAGAAGTCTGTATTGCCTCGTCATATTGGTTCAGCGAAACAAAAGACCAACTTTACTACTGTAAGCTTGTGTGTAGTTGCTATCGGTTGCTATAGCCTGATTCAAATAATCTAAGGCTAAATGTACAGAATCTGCATGGTGGCTGTTTCTGCTAAACATGTCTACCGCTTTGTTATTATAAGCTATAGCCTCGGATTCTTTTGCTTTCTGAGAAGCTTTGCTCCCTGAAAGCTGGCAGCTATAGAATAGCGAAATGATGATCAAGCAATGGACTGGAATCCATCTTCTGGCTTTCAAGGTTCTACTCGGGAATTCCCATATAAAAACACCTCTATTATATTTGTCATCATACTATCTTATGGTAGAAAACTCTAATGTGGCTCTAGCTGGATTGAGAAATGTACCAGCCTTTGCTCTAGTGTATATATACAAGAGCATCAATATTAGAACGATCTGGTGAAGCCTTTATGGTTTCCCTATCTATTTAGGTACCTGGGCACCCCTCTATCGTTTACTTTTTCTTGAATTCTCAATGATTACCTTTGCTTCTTTGAAATTCCCGTCCTTAATAGTCTTCAACATCAATTGCCGTTCTATAGCATCGTTGGTCGGATGTATCTTCACGGTTTCTAAAAAAGCAAAATCTACAGCCTCTATAAAGATATCAAGTTCTTCAGTAGAACTAATAGGCAATGTCAACACGCCATTTTGAACTTGCCCTTCGTCATTTTTATACACATACTGGTAAGGAACTTCTACTACCTGCCCCTCTTCAAGACGCTTTTGCAGCAGATAGTGTTCTCCTTTGGTGATTGAAGCACTATCAAGAAGAGAGAGGAAATAAAGATACTCATCGTCTGACAAAGAAAGGTTATATTCCTTTTGAAACTCAAAGTCTGCTCTTTGGACAGTAAGTTTTTTTTCTAAATCATTGATTTGTCGTAAAGTCTGGCTGTTGGCTTCCGGTGTCTCTTTACAAGCAAAAACAAGCACTTCTATAGTTAGGAAAAACAAATAGTAACTTACGAACCGTCTTCTCCTGATAACATTTCTCATGAGTAATAGCAAATGCTATATTCTGATGTTCAATATATGCTGCCAGTAATAACATGAATCGTACAATAACAAGCAAGCAAAGCTTTATTTTTTTCTTATACCGCTAACAACTTACATCTGTAAGATTAGTTGCGTCTCTGCCTTTTACCTTCCTTTTGCTCGCCTTTACTTTGTCATCAAGAAAATAATCACCAACAAAAATTTAATATCATGCCTATCAAATTCAAAGCAATCAGCAAAGCACAGCCCGGAGTAGTCGGCGGCGGCACACAGAAGTTTTATGCGCATACCGTACTGGATGGCGTCATAGATATACCCGAACTCTGTAAGGAGATTGAAAAGATATCTACCGTAAGCGAAACCGATGTGATGGCCGTACTAATGGGTTTAGTCACAGTAGTGCCCGACAAGCTGGCCGACAGCAGGATGGTACGTCTCGGAGAATTGGGTACTTTCCGCCCATCGGTAAGCAGCAAAGGCCACGATGAGGAAAAAGAAGTGAGCAGCAATAGCATCAAAGGTAACAAAGTGCTGTTTCGTCCGGGTAACCGTATTACCAATGTGATGAAGCTTGCTAAATACAAAAAAATATCATGAAGGGACGCAGGAAACCGGAAACTGGAAACCGGTAGCTAAAGTTGTTTGTATAATCATAGAGAGCGTTGGTAGCATAAGTAGCTGCTAACGCTTTTTTTTGTGCCTATTACTTTGCTGTATTTGAAGTTATAGGTTAGATATTATCTTCACTTACATTGGTTGGCGCAAACGTCCGCTTGTGCCCGAAACTACACTACGGTACATTTCCGGTTTGTGAGACACAAACCGGGGGCATAGAAGCCGGGGGCTGTGTCTCACAGCTCACTTCAGGCAAATGTACCGTAGCATAGCCCAAAACTTAAGCAAAAGCGGACACTTGCGCTAAATTAGTTTATACAAAAGCAAGCTTGCCACGAGCAAACGGGAAGCTTGCCATTGCTCAATGGCAAGCTTGATGTTAATTATTAGCAAGCTTGCCGATGAGATATAGTTAGAAGCTTATGAAATAGCATCAGATAAACCGCTTTTCATCCCTTTGGCATGTAAGTTTTGCTAGGAAAATAGCCGTCAACTGTCGCTTTTCTTTATTTGCTTAGGTATTCTGTAGAAATTTGTCATAGTCTACAGCAATACATGAGTTGCCGGTGACAACCCCAGCAATGGCGAAAAGTAACAGCGGCAGTGGCAGCAGAAAACACCGGTGATGGTGAAAAGTGATACCCTGCTCTTGCTTCAGTTGCTTGGTGATCAGACTGAGACTACAGGTAGCAGCGTTGCATCGGTTATGTCAAGCCTTTTAGCCTTACGAGTAAAATTTCAGATATACTCCAAAGCTGGTAAGGAAAGAGGCTTCACTACTATGGTGGAATCTTGCGATCTATCGCGCTTTGATAAAGCAGAGGCTTCAGTTGCAAACTGAAGCTAGTGGTATTGCAGACTGAAGCTAGTGGTATTGCAAACTGAAGCCAGTGGTATTGCAGACTGAAGCTAGTGGTATTGCAGACTGAATCTAGTGATAGAAGTTGATGTTGTTGCAATCCGAAGCTAGTGGCGGTATCCTGTAGGAATGTGCCACAGACTACAGTGATGCATGAATTGCCGATGACAACACTGGCAAGGGCAGCAGACAAGATCGGCAATGGAAGGTGAAAAAGTTGGTTATTTGACGATGGCTATCTTGCCTACAAAGGTTTCTTCACCGTTGCTGCTGGCACTGAAGACGAGGTAGACACCGGTGCCAACACGCTGGCCCTGATAGTCGCGCATGTCCCAGGTGGCGGTGCCGCCTTCTGCTTCCAGCGATCTTACCAGCACACCGGCAATGCTGGTGATCTTCACCGAGGCCCCGCCTACTACACCCTGAATACCTACCATGCCAGTGAAGTCCGGTGACACAGGGTTGGGAAATATTTTGACAGACTGATGGGTCATAGCGGGCTGCGTGGCGGTGCCTCTGTAGGAAATCAGTCCCCTATCGGTAGCTACGAATACTTCGCCATCCGTATCGTTGAGGGTGATGTCCAGGATATTGTCAGACACCAGCGGACTATTCTCTGTGGTGAAATGGTAGATGAGCGATTCTCCTGTTTCGTCAAAGAGCCATAGCCCTTTACGGGTGCCTATCCATTTGCGGTTGGCTGCGTCTACGGCCATAGCCGTCACATATTCTCCCAGCAGCAGGTATTGCGTCTGAAAGACCGGGCGCACCACATCCACACCGGCAAAGGCATCCCAGGGATTGGAAAAGAAAGCCACACCTTCGTTGCCGCCCAACCATAGCAGTCCATCCCGGTCGCGCACCAGGGCAGTGATCTGTTCGCCAGGCAAGGCCCCGCCGGATAGGCTCTTCTTGACCAGCAGATGCTTTCCGGTTTGCCGGTCAAACACCAGGATGTTGTCGCCCGTATTGCCTGGCACTGCCGAAGTGCTAACGATCGTCCAGGGGTTGCCATCTTCTGCCAGCACCACTTTCATGGGGTACTGTTTATCTGTAGCCTCTGTGCCAAACGCCTGCCAGCCTTTTGTAGCCGGACTGTAGGCATGTACGGGCAGCAGCGAACTAAGGCTAGTCATCCATAGGTTGTAGGCATCATCTATGGTCAGTGAGGTAAGCTGGTTATTCTCCAGGGTGCTACCCTCACTGTCTGCACCCAGCAACGAAAAGGCGGTGTCACCATCCCACCGCATGAGACCATTGCCAAAGGTAGCAAAATAATACGCTTGATTGGAAGCATCATACACAGCATCCAGCAAGGGGGTGGTAGCAGGAATATCCTGATAGCTTTGCCACGATCCCTGCCTGAAGATATTGAAGCCCTGTTGTAGCGATGGGTTGATCATCGCTGGCAGAGCAATAATGCTGTTGTTTACATCACGCACTTTGCTGATATTATCCGAGGCAGGGCCATTGGGCAGGTAACTAACCCCTTCCGCTACCAGCCCATGCTGGCTGTCTCCTATCCACAGGTTACCCTGCGAGTCCATGACAGCATCCTGCGGTGTGGTGATCGGTACTCCGCTGGTTGTCTGTACCGTGCCGTTGTTGTCGATGAGCAGCACGGCATTTCCTGCCACAGCAATTAGGGTATTGTTTGCAGAGCGCAACGCACGAAGGGTGTCTGTTGCTGGTAAAGCTAAGGTTTGCTGCCAACGACCGTCGTACTGGTACACTCCATCATCCGTACCGGCATAGACGATATCCTGGTGCAATACCAAATGGCGAACAGGCATGTTCTGTACACTGTCTGACAGGATAAGCCGCTTCCAGCTTCTGAAATCCTGCCGGTTCACCTGCGTGTTCAGAGCATTGCCTATCACACCGGTGGCTGTTGCCAGAAAGATACTATCTCGAACTATTATGCTACCGTATACTGCCAGATCGTCGCCCGCCTGGCCTAAGCCGGTATAAGATTCCCGGATGTTCAGCGCATCTTCTGCAAGAGTTAGCACACGCACTCCCTGGCTGGTAGACAGGTAAACGGTGCTATCATCAAAATCTATATGCTGAATGGTTTCTGCCTTATCGGCATCCTGAATGAGCGAAAAGGGCACGATGCGGTTGCCGGTCAGTATATCTATGGTACCACTTTGGTAGGCCAGCAACAGTATATCAAGCTCACGCTGATAGGCCATTGCCGTAATACCCACATCGCTCAGGCCGTTGGGTGTAGACAAGGTGGTAAGACTGTTGTCGCTTTGATCCAGGTAGAACAGCCCATAGTCAGAAGCCGCATAGATACGGTCTTTTACCGGCAGCACATGCGCCACATGGCGGTAGGCAAAATGAGTACGCCACTGTCCGATAGGAATAGCCTCCTGGGCGTAGCTGTTGAGATGGAAGATCGTACAAACTATAGCGACAAGGGCGGGACGGAATGCTTTCGGTTTGTGAGGACACGAACCGAGGAGAGTAGTACGGAGTGTTTTCGGTTTGTGAGGACACGAGCCGAGGAGAGTAGTACGGAATGCTTTCGGTTTGTGAGGACACAAGCCGAGGAGAAGAAAGAATATCGTGCCGATCAATTGCGCCTGGCGTATGGCAGTTTTTAAGCTACACCTTTTCGGTTCGTAACAAGGCGGTTCGCCGCGCGATTCCTCCTGAATGATAATCTTCAAGCATACAGCATCCTCTGAAATACGACTTAATGTGTTTCTACACAAGTTGAAAAGCATCCGCCATCTGGCAAAACAAGGCTGTCTACTCATGCTTCTCTTTCATTCCCTGGTTGAAATAGTATCTGGAACGTGCCTCGTACTCATGTTTGGTACCCAGCATCAGTTTCTCCTTGGAGGCTCCCAGCCGAAACGAGAAAGAAGCCGGTGTGCCTGACACGGTGCAGATCGCATGTACTTTGGTAACGTATTCGGCAATGGCCAGCAGAAACGGCATCGGGCCGAAGGGCTTGCCCTCATAATCCATATCCAGCCCGGCCACAATGACGCGCTTGCCACTGTTGGCAAGCTGGTTGCAAACATCTACAATCTTATCATCGAAGAACTGGGCCTCATCAATGCCTACCACCTGGCAGTCGCCTGCCTGCGCCAATATAGCTTCTGCCTGGTCTACAGTGACAGAGGCAATGCTGTTGTTGTTGTGAGAAACCACCGCTTGCGGATGATAGCGCGTATCGGCTACAGGCTTGAAGATGTTTACCCGCTGCTTTGCAATGATGGCCCGGTTGAGCCTTCTGATCAGCTCTTCGGTTTTGCCGGAGAACATACATCCACTGATTACCTCTATCCAGCCAGCCGGACACTTTTCAGAAGCCACACCACCAATCTGAGGTTCTACAAACATAGCTGCACGAATTATTTGAAAGCCTGACTGATAACAATTATTTAAGAAAAGGATTGTTATTAACAAGGATACAAAAGAAACAAATATCAGTATGGAGAGCAAATTAAATCTTAGTACGATCAGAGAATATAGCGAAGCCTTTACTACCCGCACCCTGGACGAAGCATATGCCAGTCAGGAAAAGCTAGACGGACAAGCCATTCTACACCTCACGCCTGTCAAACAGGTAAACCTGTTGATCATTAATGATTTGCTCAACAAATGGAAGGCTGAGATCAAAAAGGTAAGAAGCCCCTACTTTGATTATGAGTCGGCAGAAGTACGGGAAGCGTTGCAGGACTTCATGAATACAATCTCTCAGCACATTGCCGTAGCCCGCGATCAGCTCATTCCCTTGCTGGAAGCAGCTATCCAGAATACGCTGGTGCTTTTGCTTGACCCGCAGTATTTTTACTACCAGGTGCTCAGCAATGTGCAATATAGCCTGAACAAAGAGAATGTCACCGAGCTGTTTAAATATGTAAAAGTCAACCGGTTCTTTGCCAATGCCCTGCTTCAGCATATAGATCGGGAGCAGAAAGATGAACTACATGCCAGCTATGCCCTCTGGCTTCTGGATGATAAGTCTGAACAAGTAACTCATTCAATAGATGATAGCAGTACTGCCATGCAGCAGTTTGCGCAGGTGTTGCCCGTAGAGCAAGGCGACCTATATCGTCATCAGCCTAAAAAAGCACAGACGCAACCTGTTGCTACTACTACACCAGATCATGATCATCAGCGCACTGCTCAGCCGCCTGTTGTTGCACAACCGGAAGCTACGCAGGAAGAACTGCCATCAGGCCCGAAGACGCTCAATGACTATCTCAACCGCTCGGGCGGCACAACAATCGCCGATATTCACAACAAGCAGAAGGTAGAAAGCATCAGAAGCAGCATCAGCGTCAACCAGCGTTTTATGTTTGTCCGTGAGCTATTTGATAATAACACCGAAGAGTATAATCAGGCACTTTCCCGCCTGGAGACGGAACGCACCTATGCAGAAGCATTCAATTATTTGCGAAAGGAGTTTGCCACCAGATACCGCTGGCGCATGGATTCGGAAGAGGTGATAGAGTTTCTAGAAGTGATCTCCAAGAGGTATAATTAGCGGAAGCCGGAAGCAAGGAGACGGCAAATCAGTGTGCTATAAAAATATTATCAGAGTGTCTGAATAGCGTATTTGGCGAAAGTCTGATCTTTTGTAATAATGGTACAGTTATTAGCTTGCGCCTGGCTAACAATTGTTCTATCAAAAGGATCTCCATGATGAAAAGGCAGTTGCTGCAAATACTCCAAATGCTTAATCTCAATGGGGATTATATCAATTTGAATCCGAAACATTTCAAGCCACATTTCCTGAATTGAAGCTTTGGTTTTTAGCTTTCCTAAGCTCACTTTGATAGTCATCTCCCAAAAGCTAACTACGCTTACACAAAGATCGTTTTGAACGTTCTTGATTTCACTAATGGCTACATTAACCTGCTATCTTTTTCCAGTAACCAGAGCATAGTATGTGTATCGAGTAGGCACTTCATGTATATGACTCATTATCAGGCATATAATCTTTAAAAGCATCCAGCGGTTCATCAAAGCCATCAGCCATATACACCAGCATTCCTTGCATGCTACCTATAGGGCGTTCCTTTAATGACTCTTGCTTTGCCTTTATAACAAACTCCTTACTAATTATATTATGAAGTTTTTTGAGTTGAGCATCACTCAAATACTCAATATGTTCATGCAGTTGTGTTTTAATCTCTATTACCTTCATTGCATTAGGAGTTTATACCATCAATTATTTTAAGTTAAGCACGCTATAACAAACAAACTAGTTGTTGTTCTATCATCGCTTTTCCGGTTTCCGGTCTTCCGTTTTCTGTTTCCGCTTTAACTCAGTCCGGCTCTGTTGAGTAGCTGCGAACGATGGGCATCCAGTTTAAGTAAGATAAAAAGCAATACAGTGAAAGCCCATAGCGAAGATCCTCCATAACTGAAGAAAGGCAAAGGGATACCAATCACCGGAAACAACCCGATGGTCATGCCGATGTTGATAGAGAAGTGAAACAGCAGGATAGCAGCTACGCTATACCCATAGACTCGCGCAAAGGTAGACTTCTGCCGCTCGGCAATGGTGGTAATTTTGAATAGCAACGCTACAAAAAGCACAATGAGCAGAAGGCTACCTATCCAACCATGCTCTTCGCCTACGGTGCAAAAAATAAAGTCGGTGCTTTGCTCCGGCACAAAGTCAAACTTAGTCTGTGTGCCTTGCAGAAAACCTTTTCCCCAGAAACCTCCCGAACCGATGGCTATTTTTGATTGGGTCACGTTCCAGCCGTAGCCTAGCGGGTCTGCATCTGGATTAATCAAAGCTTTGATACGGCTCTGCTGGTGTGGTTTGAGCACATCGGACACAAAAAAGTCTACGCTCACAACTATACCAATAATGGATACGGCCGCTACGGCAATGGTAATAACCCTTCGCGTTTTCTTGGTATTGATCCCTATCAGCAAAAAGGCTGTCACCACTACGGCAACGATCAGATAGACTTGAGGAATGAACAGTGTCAGCATAAAAAGCACCACCAGGGCAACGCCCAGCCCCAGCAGCAAAGGGGAAAACCCTTCGCGATAGAACACAAGTGCAAAAGCACTATAAACCAGTGCTGTACCGGTATCTCCTTGTAGAATGATCAGTATGGCAGGTGTAGCAATAATACCAAACAGAATGACTTGCGAACGCAGCGTTTCAAACACCCGGTTGTTGGTACTCAGATATTTGGCGACTGCCAGACCCGTAGCAAACTTAGCGAATTCTGAGGGTTGTAACCTAAAACCCCCGATAGCAAACCAGGATCTAGAACCGGCTATCTCCTTACCGAATATCAATACAAATAGCAGGATCAGCATAACTCCGGCGTAGATGACATAGGCAAAGGAATCATAAAACCGGAAATCTATCAGCATGATGATGGTGATCAGCACGACCGAAGTCAAGATCCAGATGAGTTGCCTGCCCGAGTTGAGGGTAAGGTCAAAGATACTCTGATCAACCCGCTGCACATCGTAGACCACGGCAAAGATGTTTAGCCAGCCCAGCAGCACCAGCATAAAATACAGAGCGACAGTTCCCCAGTCCAGCCTGTTCACAAAGTTATCCTGCTCTCTCAATAGATAAAGTCTCCTTTCAAAATATAGTCCTGAATATTAGTTCTATCTGTGCATCCTTGCAGATACTTTTCTATCATTAATCCGGCAACGCCAGCACCGGCACGTGCGCCCTGCCCTGCATTTTCTACATAGACGGCCACAGCTATCTGCGGATTGTCTTTAGGGGCAAACGCAATAAATACGGAGTGATCTTCTCCCTGGCTATTCTGCACGGTACCTGTTTTACCACATACTTCGATATCTTGCAGTTTGGCCCGCATACCGGTACCCCGCTTCACCACATTGGCCATACCTTCTACGATTGGCTCAAAATACTTGGCCTCAACAGTTGTATAATGTTTCTCCCGATATTTTTCCAGCGGCTTTCCTTCATCGCCAATAGATTTGATCAGGTGAGGCGTATAATAATAGCCACGGTTGGCAATAATGGCAGCCAGGTTGGCCATTTGCAAAGGCACGATCTGAAGCTCTCCCTGCCCGATGGCATTGGAATAGATGGTAGAAAACTTCCAGTGGTTGTCTCCATAAATTCTGTCATACAGGCTAACAGTGGGGATATAACCACTTTTTTCGTTAGGCAGATCGATGCCTAGTGTAGCACCAAACCCAAAACTCAGCACGTGCTTTCGCCATTCTTCCAGTCCTATCTCCGTATCTACGAATGTATTGTCTGATGCTCCTTTGTTGAGCATTCTCTTATAAACGTTCCAGAAATATGGGTTACACGACACTTCAATGGCTTCACTAAGGTTGGTATAGCTATGTGGCCCGTGGCAGGCAATAATATTTCGGTCGCAGACAAAACGTGTATCCGGGGTGATCACACCTTCCTGAAGGGCAATCAGGCCCTGCACGGTTTTGAAGATAGAGCCGGGAGGAAAAGCCCCCATCAGCGGACGGTTGTACAACGGCTTGGCGGTATCTGTCAGCAGCCTGCCGTAGTTCTTGCTAAATTCTCTTCCTGAAAGGTTGCCGGGATCATAGGTAGGAGCCGAAACAAAGGTAAGTACCTCGCCTGTCTTGGGTTCTATCGCCACTACGCTGCCTCTTTTGCCCTGCATAAGTGTTTCTGCATATTCCTGCAGGTCAAGATCGATGGTCGCCTGTAGGTTATTGCCTGGTATGGAGAGCGTATCCCATTCGCCGTCTTTAAAAGATCCTTTTTCTACACCACGCACGTTAACCATCTTGTATTTGACACCACGCTTTCCGCGCAGTTCATCTTCATACATAGATTCCAGTCCATTGATACCGATATAATCCCCCTGGCGATAGTAGCTGGCAGAATCTCTTTGCAGTTGGTATTTGCTGATCTCACCAATGTAGCCCAGGGCATTGGCAAGAGTAGAGCGAGTATAAGCACGATTGGGGCGGGGCTGTATCTCAAAACCCGGATAGTTGATCAGGTAATCCTGCACTGTGGCAAACGACTGATTAGAGAGTTGTTTGACAAAAACAGAAGGCTTTACGTATGAGTATTTTTTGGCTTTGTGTAGTCTGTCTTTAAATTCTTCTTTGGTGATGTTGAAAAGTGCACAAAATGCAAGCGTATCTTCCATTTTTACATCTTTGGGCACTACTTCCAGATCGTATACCGGTTCGTTGTAGACGATCAGCCTACCTTGGCGATCGTAGATAAGGCCGCGGAAAGGATACCTCACTTCTCGCTCTATGATATTGCTTGTGGCTTTCACCTTGTACTCAATATCCAGTACCTGGAGTGCAAAAAGTTTCAGGGCAAAGATAGCGGCTACCAGTATAATGGTTAATCGGATAACATACTTGCGGCTGCTGTTTTTATTCATAGAACTGGTCTTCTTGAAGATTGTAAAATGTACTGAATCACTATCACCATGATCAGGGTGAAGGCAGTACTGGCTACCACTTTGATCAATGTATAATAAAACAACGCAAAGCCACCTATCTCAATGAAGAAAATCAGCGCGTGGTGCACCAGTATTAGTGGAAAAGCATAGGTAACAAACCAACGCATTCCTAAGTCCTGGGGTATGGGCATTACCCCCAGGTCATAACCACCTCTGGGAGTGATCGCTTTGATCCAGAAATGCCTTGTGTACATAACGAACACACAGGCAGCAGCATGAATTCCAAAAGTGTTATAAAAAACATCTACAAAAAGACCTACCGAAAAGCCCATGAGCATACAGGTGACCACACCGGCCTCGATGGGCAACAGCAACAGAAAGCCAAGATAGAGATAGCAAAAAGAAACATCAAAGAGCACCAGGTTCCTGACCAGCACCAGCTGTAGCAGCATATAGACGATGAAGTTGATTGCCTGGGGCAGAATATATCTGCTATTCATTAGGTTTGAAATTTATAACTTCCAAAGAATCTTTTTCCTGTCTGAGCCGGTTCTTTACCACATATACATAAGAAAGTTCCTGAAATTCTGTGGACAAGTCAACGTCAATATCATAAAAGGCTGCATCTTCTTCCGGCCTCACTTCTGCTACCGTACCCACCATCGTGCCGGGAGGATAAATGCCACTGTACCCGGAAGTAACGATGGTATCGCCGGTAATGATATTGATGTGAATAGGAATATCATGCAAATTGGCTATGGTAGAGTTTCGCCCATTCCACTGCACAGAACCCAGCGTATTAGATCGTTCGACAAGTACGGAGATGAACATCTCGGTATGCAATAGGGAAGTAACAACTGCAAAATGTTCTGACACATCTTTTACCTTACCCACAATACCATCCGGACAGATCACACCCATATCTTTCGCGATACCATCCGCCCAGCCTTTGTCGATGGTTACATAGTTTTTAGCACGTTTCACAGTGTTTTCTACAACTTTAGCAGGCAAAAAGAGATATTGCTTGAGCCGCAGGCTGTCTCTTCTGCTTTGTACCGGGGCAAGGATACTGACAGAATCTTCGGCCAGGGCTTCTAAAGCGAGAGAATCTTTGTGCAACAAAGAGTCAGTAGGTAGCAGGCCATTTTGCAGCAGCTCGTGTAACTTTGCATTTTCCCGGGAAAGCTGTTGGTTCACTTCTGCCAGCGTAAAATACTCGCCTACGCTGTTGGTTGTGTTCATCACAGAAGCTACCAGTTGATTGGAAGAGTTTACAAATGCCGCGTGATGGTAATCATTGTTGTTAACAATGAAAAAAACGCTGATCACTTCCAGAAATACAAATAGCAGCGATGCCTTATACCTAAATATGAAAGATAAAAGATTATACATGTACTCATTAAGTCATCAATACCGACTTGTATGAATCAAACTTTTTCAGGGCTACTCCGGTTCCCCTTACCACTGCTCTTAGCGGATCATCCGCTACGTGTACGGGCAGTTTGGTCTTCAGAGCCAGCCGTTTGTCCAGACCACGCAGCAACGCGCCGCCACCGGTCAGATGAATACCATTGTCGTAAATATCGGCAGAAAGCTCAGGCGGAGATATTTCCAGTGCTTTCAGCACAGCTTCTTCAATCTTGGAAATGGATTTGTCCAGGGCAAACGCTATTTCAGAATAAGACACTTTGATTACCTTCGGAATACCGGTCATCAGGTCGCGGCCTCTGATCTCATAATCGTCCGGCTCATCATCGAGTTCTGTCAGAGCTGATCCTACTTCCAGTTTTACTTTCTCAGCCGAACGCTCACCAATCAGCAGGTTATGCTGGCGGCGCATATAGTCCAGAATATCTTTGTTGAAGGTATCACCCGCCGTGCGGATAGACTGGTCGCATACAATACCCGATAGGGCAATGACGGCAATTTCTGTAGTTCCCCCCCCAATATCTACTACCATAGAGCCTATCGGCTGGTCGATATCTATGCCAATACCAATGGCGGCGGCAATCGGCTCGTGGATCATGTATACCTCTTTGGCACCGGCGTGCTCGGCAGAATCCCGTACCGCTCTTTTTTCTACCTCGGTGATACCGGAGGGAATGCAGATGATCATACGATGCGAAGCAGGAAAGTAGCGGTTGCCGGTGTCGATCATCTTGATCATCCCACGGATCATGTGTTCGGCTGCATGGAAATCAGCAATCACACCATCTTTGAGAGGGCGGATGGTCTTGATATTTTCATGGGTTTTTTCATGCATCTGCATAGCCTGCCTACCAATGGCTAATACCTTGTTGGTAGTGCGGTCAATAGCGATGATGGAAGGTTCATCCACGACTATTTTTTCTTTGTTGATGATCAGTGTATTGGCGGTTCCCAGGTCAATGGCAATGTCACTGGAGAATAAATCGAAAAATCCCATGTTTTTTTGGATACCTGTTTTAATTGTGAACTAATAGAAATGCATTTGAAAGTATGCAAATTTGCCTTAAGAATAAGACATTTTAAAACATTATTTCGCCTCGACCTATGGGTAAGTAAGAAATCTGTACATTATTCACGAAACAAAATATTTTGACTTTGCTATATACTCCTTATCCGTATTTTGCGCAAAAATAGAATGAAATTTCATTTAATAACAACGGCCAGTGTAGTTTATGAAGTATGAAATTGAATTATAGACCTTTTCAGCAGTCTTGGCCAATCAGCCAATAATCAACAGTTATGGAGGTCATCTTGAATATTAGCAGAAAATATTACGCAAAACTTTCTTCGACACCTCAAAAGCAACAGTAAATCGTTTGTAAAATTTATAATATTTATTATAACTATTCCAATGATTTGTTTTTTTCTATCGTATCCAACACACTCAAACTATCGACTACCGAGGCATAGATCTCGTCGAGTTGGTCCATTTGTGCCAGGTAGTATTCGTAGCTTTGATAGTAAACAGAGTCGGTGATGTGGTGCTTTTTGAAGAGGTATGCTTCGTAGTTTCTGAACATACGCTCTGTAGAATCTGCCTTACCAATACCGGCATAGGAGATTTTGGCTTCCGCCAAATGCAGGTCTACCAGAAAAGAAACCATCTGGTCTTTGCTTAGCAGCTGATCCGGCTTTTTTACGAAATCTGCGGCCTCATCCGGACCACAGGCCACCAGCAGCATATTGAAGAGCAGGACAAAACTGATAAGTTTTTTAAATATCGCCCGGATTAAAAACATGTTAACTGATCTTTTGTATGATGCATTGGTACGTGCAAAAAATGTACGCACTTGAGCGTTTTCAGAAAAACCTTGTGTTTTAAAGAATATTAAGTGCCTGTTCTTTGATCTTTTCCAGTTCTTCTTTCATACCTACTACATATTGTTGGATAGTAGCATCATTGGCTTTCGAGCCTATAGTATTGATCTCACGGCCGATCTCCTGCGATACAAAACCCAGCTTTTTGCCATTGGATTCAGGCTCTTTGAGTACTTCCGTAAAATAGTACAGGTGGTTTGTCAGGCGCACAATCTCTTCGTTGATATCCAGTTTTTCTATGTAATAGATCAACTCCTGTTCAAAACGGTTTTTATCTACAATTTCGGTCTCGAGTTCCGCAAACTGGTTTCTCAGTCTATCGCGCATCTTGGAATTTCGTTCCGGCACCTGCTCTTTGATTTTCTCCAGCCACCGCTCAATATTTTTGATACTGGCCAGCATGTCAGCTTCCAAAACGGCTCCTTCCTGCTGCCTGAAAGCATCACAACGGCTGAGTGCTTCTACAATGACCTTGCGCACTTCCGCCCAGATATTTTCATCTATAGATTCCCGTGCACTGCCCTGCATGACATCCGGTGCAAGGGCTGCCAGCCGGAAAATATCATTAGAATTGTCGTTCAACTCGTCTTTCAGGGCTTTATAAGCATAATAATAAGCCTTAAAGACCTCTTTGTTGATGTTAGTGTCTACCTGCGCTCCGGCATTCCCTGTAAATTCAATGGCCAGTGCCACTTTGCCCCTTTTGATCTTGTCGGTCAGCAGGCTTCTGACTTCAATCTCACGATCGCTAAAAACACGCGGCAGGCGCAGCCCCACATCCAGGTATTTAGAATTTAGGGTTTTTATTTCAACAGCAGCTTCATAAGCTTCGTGCTCGAGCTGCGCCTTGCCATAGCCGGTCATTGATTTAATCATGTAAATAGTAGATTAGTAGCTGTCATTAATAAGCTTTGAGCGAATGTTCAAAGTACAAGAGATAAAGATAGGTGGAAACTTCTAACAGTAATAGCAGATAGATAGTTTATTGAAGCTCATTGATGATACGTGCTGTAATATCAGGTCAATATCTTTCTCAGAAATCTTAGAGAAGCCAAAATGGAACAGGGAGCCTCAACTATAAAAAAAGCGAAGTGACTTACTCCGCTTTATTTTTACTCTTTCAATCATGTTTTCGGTCAGGCTACCACAGGATTTTTGCGTGGCTTCAACCTTTTTTTATCGTCATTTTTGTTATTTTCTTCACCGTCGCCTTTCACGTCTTTGTACCGGCGATAAGCTGCTATGCCAAAGCCAATCACCATGATGATGGTGCCTGCCCACAGGATGTTGATGCCAGGCTTTTCAATGGCACTGAACACAATATAATCCTTCTGCGTGGTATTAACTCCCAGTGTAAACGAGTTGGTTTCAGGACTGATATTTAGCAATGTAACCCGCAGGCCAATTTCGTTGGCAGTAGAAGGTATCTGTCCTACCATACGATCGCGGATAATGTAGGTAGGTGTTAGCATGTAGTCTTCCTGTTTGCCAAACACCTTGATCTGTGCTTCTACAGCCAGATCTTCCGGTCCGAGATCTACATCGGCACCTGCCACCTGATTAACCTTTTTGATACCTTCCAGCACAGCAACGTAATCATTAAGGAAGAAACGTTCACCAATTTTCACGTTCATCTCTTTGGTTTCTCCCCAGTCCTTTTCGTCTTCTTCATTAGGAATAGCCTTCACGTGGGTGTACAAATCTCTGGTAAGCTCATGATGAATATCAGGAGAAGCTGCTAGGCCACCCATCTCCGCGTTAACCTGCGAGCGGGGATACAGGGTAAACTGCGAACCGTTGGCTCTGCTGGTAAATTCTATCTCGTGAAAAGTATTTTCAGCGATGTATTTTACCGAATCCCCTTTGCTGAAGTATTTTTTGCCATCTTTTTCAAAGTTTCCAACAGCAACTGCCATTCTTGGATCTTCCGTTGGCTGAAGTAATTTTTTATCCACATAGCCAGGTACACCTTCTACTTCTTTGCGTTGCCCTTTGTATAGCAGTGAATAATCCTGCATTTCATACGGATCGTTTAGCCATACCAACACATTGTCCACATTCTCCTGCTCCGGTACATCACCCTTAAAGATGAGCATGCCCGTAGTGTTTTGCGACACCACTTTGGAATAGCCAGCAGAGAAAAGCACACCGATCAGCATCATAGCAATGCCAATATGGGCCACAGAACCACCCACCAGCCTAACCTTGGCTTTTGCCAGGCGAACCAAGACACTACCGTTGGATACGATAGAATAAAGACCGGCAGTGAGCAGTACCATGTATACCGGCTCGGTGATTTTGGCTACCACAATGATGACAGCACTCAACAACAAGGTGACGACCAGTGGCAGTGCCAGCTCATTTTTCAGTTTTTCTTTGTCCATTTTCTTCCAGAAGAAAAACTGACCGGTACCTGAAAGTAAGGCAACAGCCACGGCAAACCACAACTGAAATTTGGTATAAAACGCTACCTGATCTGCTGGCGGTGCCACATTGGAAATGCCACCGAAGGCTTCTACCAGTGCGTTGTATACCGGAATAGAGGTAGGCACCAGCACCTGAAACGACATCAGGCAGAGTGTAGTAGCTCCGATAAAAATCCAGAATTCCCGACTGTAAGCAGACGCTTCTTTGTCAGAAGTAGGAATTTCTTTCCAGCGCGTAGCGGCCAGCACAATGGCCCCTAGGGTAAAGAAAAACATGTAGATCATGAGCTGACCTGACAGGCCAAGATCAGTGAAGGCATGAACGGAAGTATCACCCAGAATCCCGCTACGCGTCAGGAATGTACCGTATAGTACTAGCACAAAGGTAGCAATAACGAGTACGATGGATGTTTTGAGTGCCGTATTATTGTTTTTGAAGATCACCATGGTGTGGATGCCAGCAATCAATACCAGCCACGGAACGTAGACGGCATTTTCTACCGGGTCCCAGTTCCAATAACCCCCAAAATTAAGGGTTTCGTAGGCCCAGTAAGCACCCATTACGATACCAGTGCCCAGGATAGCTGCCGAAAAGATAGCCCAGGGTAGCGTAGGCTTCACCCAGCTTTCGTACTTCTTTTTCCACAGTCCGGCAATGCAAAAAGCAAAAGGTACCAGCGTGGTAGCATAGCCCAGAAACAATACGGGCGGGTGAATTACCATCCAATAGTTTTGCAGCAAAGGGTTCAGCCCGGTACCGTCGGCAGGCACATAGTCAGGATTGAGGGCAAAGACAGGCGCGTCCATCACATCGCGCAGCAGCATGAAGGGAGAGCTACCGATCTTCACATCGCCAATCACTACGCCCAGGATCATAGAAGCCAGAAAAGCCTGTACCAAAGCAAACACCGCCATCACCGGTGCCTCCCACTGTTTGTCTTTATTAGTCTGTATAAGGGTTAATCCCAGTACCACATGCCAGAAAATCCAGAGCAGGAAACTTCCCTCTTGCCCTTCCCAGAAACAGGAGATCATATAGTGCGTAGGCAGGCTTAGCGAAGAGTGGCTCCAGGCGTAGTGGTACTCAAAGTAATGGTTGTAGATGATATAAAACAGGCTGAACACCACGCCCACGACCATCAGGCCATGCAGGTAAAAAGCCCCACGGGCATAGCGTCTCCATGATTGAGCGTTGAGGTTATGCAAGTTAGCCGCCTGAATATACGCATATGCCGCTACCAGCGAGGTAATGAAAGAAGCAACGACAAAAAAGTGACCGGCATTACCAATAAAAGTATGGATCATGAATGACAGGTTATTTTATTTGGTATTTATTTCTTGTTGGATAGCGATGACATCCTCGATGGAAGTTTTAGCATAGGAAGCAATTTTTGCTAATGACAGAGTGCCATCTGTCAGCATTTCTACAATCATCGCTTTTTTACCTTCTTCTTTGCCTTGTTTTCTACCTCTCTGGTAGATCACGTCAGATTCAATATCAAATTCTATGGGCATAGCTTCTACTTGTTTAAAGGCAATATCACTGCCTCAATGTTTTCTTTGATAATCCTATCGTAGTCGTTGCTCATGTCAGCTCACTTCCTTCTCCTGATACTTGGAAGGGCATTTCATCAGAATCTGATCAGCTACGAAAATATTATCTCTGTAAGAACCTATGACTACTACCTGTTCCGAGCGGGTAAAGTCCGCAGGCATGGGTTCTTTATAAAAAACTTTTTGTTCTTTGTTATTATGATCCACCATGACAAAAGAAAAGGAAAGCTTATCAGAGGAAGGTTCCAGACCAAGTATCTCGCCTTCTGTGCTCTTTTTGAGCTGGCCTACTACATGCACTTTATTGGCTTTGCCATTGGTAGATAGCTGTTGTGCTTCGCCAAAAGACACATACGTACTGGCATCGCCCGCTGTAGCCATAATAATAGTGATACAGGCTGCAATGATGAGTATGCCGAACAAGTGAGATTTTTTCATAAGACTTAGGCTTTATAGAGATACTGCAAAGTTATACACTGTCTTCTAGTCCAACAGCATATATAAAGGTTTAATTGCATATAATTAGTGAATATCCAACTCTTTTTCCAGCTTATTCAGCTTGCGGTCGATGCCGACCATATACACCGTCACGCCACCCAGGATCACCAGCATCACAGCCACCACCACGTAGATTTTTCCATCCTGGCGAAAAACATCGGCCATTTCTACGGAAGGCGTTTTGGCTTCCTGCGGAGCATTCTCAACTACCTGTGCATTAGAGGGAATGAGACTCGCGCTCAACAGCAGCAAGATGGTCAGTGCGCAGATAATTTTCTTCATGTTTTTCATTGATCTTTTGTTTGATGATACGCATACGAATTCTCATACTGGCCAGCCAGCCACCCAGTAAGGTCCACCCCAGCACAGCCGTATAAAATACCTTACGCAAATCGCTGTTCATGTCATAGGTATTAAACCCTGGATTTCCACCATTGCCTGGATGCAGCGAGTCGGTGAGGCGGGGTAGTATAAATAGAAGAGGAATGAGGGCAGCAAAGGCAAAAATGTTGTATACCGCGCTGATCTTGGCCTTTTGCTGTTCGTCTTCCAGCGAATTTCTAAGAATGAAATAGGCAAAATAGATAAGCAGTCCGATGGCAGCACCGTTTTGTTTGGGATCGTTGCTCCACCACGCTCCCCAGGTAAACTTCGCCCATACCGAACCGCTGATGATACCTAGTATGCCAAACACTACTCCGGCATTGGCAAATTCCACTGCATAAATATCATGCTGTAGCTCCGGTTTTCTAAGATACTTCACCGAATAAACCACCGAGAAAGTCAGCAAAATGATCATGCCAAACCACATGGGTACGTGGAAATGCAACACACGCACCGTTTCGTTGAGGATTGCCAGCCGCGGCACATCAAAGAGCAGCCCTGCCACAACAGTATAGACCAGCAACACGACCGTTGCGATCTTCCACCAGCTTTTTCTAAAGAGTTTATTCACAATTTGTTTGTTATCTGCTTTTTGAACATTGTTATTTCCCACAATCAGCTTTTCCACAAAAAAGGAAACAAAATATAAGACAGCAATCCTACAATTACATTGATAGACAGCAGCACCAATATTTCATCATAACTTACTTCAATGGCCAGTCCGTCTATGGCATTCTTAGATACTCTGATGATCATCAGCAACATGGGAATGATCACCGGAAACCCCAGAATAGCCATCAGTGTATTGCTGTTGCCTGCCTTGGAAGCGATGCCGGAGATCATGGTCAGCGTGGCCGAAAAACCACAGGCACCTAACAATAAGTTGCCGCTAAAAAGCCAGCCATGCTGTACCGGATTGCCCATCACAAGCGTATAAAAAATCAGACAGGTGACAGCAAGCAACAGCATCAATATGAGATTATACAGCATTTTTGACAAAATAATTCCTTGCGGACTGGCAATTGTATAATAGTAGATCAACCTGCCTGCGCGCTCCTGCATAAAGCTTTTGGAGATGGCGTTGAAAGCCACAAATAGCATAATAATCCAGAACAGTGCATTCCAGGTGATCACGTCCATTGCGCCTTGCTGCAGATTAAAGCTTAGGTAGCATACAAACACTGCACTCACCACGTAGAGCAGGATGCCATTTAGTGCGTAGCGCTGTCGCCACTCCAGCACCACCTCTTTCTTCAGCAATATGATAATCTCTCTGAAAAGCATACATCACCCCGCATAATTTGGTGCGTTCATAGTTTTTCTATAGTAAGAACTTTAATATTGTACCTGCATTCGCGGCGGTGCGAATTTACACCACCAAGCGTTTATAAATGAATGATTCACTAACTTTTTGTTGATATGAAAGGAATTATCCTGGCCGGAGGCTCCGGCACCCGCCTGCACCCGCTCACGATGGCCGTGAGCAAGCAACTGATGCCCGTCTATGACAAACCTATGATCTATTATCCTTTGTCTACGCTGATGATGTCGGGCATACGAGAAATTCTAATTATCTCCACGCCCCACGATATGCCGCTCTTTGAGAAATTGCTAGGCGACGGCAGCCAGCTGGGATGCCGGTTTGAGTATGCCGTACAGCCCAAGCCGGAAGGGCTGGCCCAGGCTTTTACCATCGGCAGCGATTTTGTCGGGCAGGAAAAAGTAGCCCTGGTACTGGGCGATAATATTTTTTATGGCAGCGAACTAGACAAGCAGTTGCAGCACAACAACAACCCCGATGGAGGTATTGTATACGCCTACCATGTGCATGACCCGCAACGCTACGGGGTGGTAGAGTTTGACAAAAACCAGAAGGTGATTTCTATTGAAGAAAAACCCAAGGAACCAAAATCAAATTACGCTATCCCAGGCATCTATTTTTATGATAACCAGGTGATAGACATTGCCAGAAATCTGAAGCCCAGTCCCAGGGGTGAGTTTGAGATTACCGATGTCAACAAAGCCTATCTGGAAATGGGCAAGCTACAGGTGAGCATCCTGAGCCGGGGCACCGCCTGGCTGGACACCGGCACCTTCGATTCGCTGATGCAGGCAGGTAACTTTGTGCAGGTGATAGAACAACGGCAAGGACAAAAGGTGGGATGTATCGAGGAAATAGCCTACCGCATGGGCTATATCAAGGCAGACAATTTGGAAGAACTAGCGCACCGGCAACTAAAAAGCGGTTATGGAGAATACCTGCTAAAATTGCTGGACCCTAATGTGGTATAACCTGTGTGGCTGTTGCATTATAAGCCTGCTACGCTGAAGCTTATATTTTCTGTGAGGTAGGCTTTTGATACTTTATAAGCTTTTTTAGCCTAAAAATATTTTTTCGTGAAATAAAAAATATCTGCTGTCTTTTGCTTATTTTCATACGAATTAAGTCCAAACCACATTTGTATGAGAATATCTTTTAATGTTTACCCATACGTTACTTTCTATGGTCTGATATGCCTGTTTTTCTTTGGGCTATCACTGACTGCTTTTGCCCAGCAAACGGATGTACAACAAGAGAAGCCAGGAAGATTGCCTGCTTCCTACCATCTTCTTAAGATTGGTATCTACCCCAAGCTTCCTACGATTGCCATCAAGCCTTTGCATCTACAGTACGAAAAGGCTTTTGCTGGCAATCCAAAGTTTACCGGTATTATTGCAGCAATGACCGATATTCGGTCTCATAGTTTTGACCTTGGCGAATTTACTTTCAAAATCGGGCCGCGTTACTACATCCGGCATAACAAAGAAAATGTGTACAACGGCTTTTTCGCTGGCCTTGCGCCTATGTACAACTGGCAGAATATCGACGGATTCAGAAAGCAGCATAGTTTGGCACTGGATGCGATGGCAGGCTACCAGAAGATCATCAAACGCATTTCGGTGGAAGCCAATGTGTCAGCGGCTTATGGCGGAGGTTGGTATCAGTACGATGAGTTCCGATCTTACGAGAACCAGCAGGGATTTCACTCCCAGGTTTTTGTCAATGGACAAATCAACATAGGATATATGTTTTGATATAAACTACTCCTGGTAAACCGCATATAATACCGTTTGGCCTACCGCTTTTAAGGTTTCTTTACTAATAATGTCCATATTATCGGCGTGAGTATGGTGGTAGGCGGCGAAATAACCGTCGCCATCAGGTGCATATTCAATAATATCTATCATAGGAATACTTGCACCGTAGTTGACATATACATGGTCATCCAGAATTTCGGGGCTATGCTGGTTCACAAAATATGGTCCATAGCCAAGCTTGTGTGCGGCATCCCACAGTTTTTTATTCACCACGCCAGCGTTGCGGCGCGATACTTCTTCCTGGTAAAAAGTAGCATTTTTGGCCCCTACCATATCCAGCAAGATACCGTAGTAAGCAAGGTAGTTTCGTTTGTGCTTATGCTTAGCCCAATACTGAGAGCCAAGGCACCACCACACCTGCTGTTGGTTTTCGTTTGCCTCCGGCTTATAGTTTTCAGGTTCTCCATAGTCTTCTCCATCAAAAAAGAACAAATCCACACCCATATCCAAAGAATCAGCTTGCTGTAGCTGCCGGGCAATTTCTAATAGCACACCCACACCACTGGCACCATCGTTGGCACCATCAATCGGTTGCCCAGTATTCACAGAGTCCCGGTCGGCTAAGGGGCGTGTGTCCCAGTGAGCCGCCAGCATGATGCGCTTTTGAGCTTCCGGCTGGAAGCTGGCAATGATGTTGCGCAAATGCAACATTTTGCCATCATAAGCCTGCGCATCAAATTCCTGAACATCCACTGTGAGTCCGTAAGACGTGAGTCTGCCTATCAGGTAATCGCCACAGGCTTGGTGTGCGGGTGTGTTAGGCACCCTGGGGCCAAAAGCCACCTGCCTAGCTACAAATGCGTAGGCAGAATCAGCATCAAACTCAGGAACCGGGATGTTTTTTTCCGGAATTGCCGCCACATTTTCCTGTTTGTGGTTTGGCTTCTCCGTGCAACGTCCCATCAAAAGGGAAAGCAGCAAAGTGAAGCCGGAGCGTATGAGAAAACGATCAAAGTTGCTACACATAAATTTTCCATAAAGTAACCAGCAAAAGCAAAAAGGCAGTATAAGTACCAAACGCTATGCTATTTCTTCTTAGAGAACGGATTGTTTGTAAAAAAATTCAAGAATAAGGAATTGATTGGCTATAGTTTCTGTTAATCCCGTAACCTCTTGCAGAAATAAAAAGGCCATTGTGAAATATAAATGTTTGTATAGAGGCAAATTTGATTTAATATCAATTATTTGCTAATTTTGTGCAGATTTGTATAGCATACTATGCAGAGGGGGCAGATGTCCCCTCTTTTTTGTTATTCTAAACGAGTACATGTTAAGCAACAACGATATAAGAAATATAGTAACACACGTCCTTCTGGAAAAAGACAGTCAGTTGTTTTTGGTAGACCTATCAGTTTCCAGCACAAAAGCCGGACATAAGATCATCATTTATATCGATGGCGATCGGGGAGTCCCCATTGATGTATTTGTAGAGGTTAGCCGTGCCGTATCGGCAACGCTGGATGAAGAAGATTTGATAGAAGACCCATATACACTGGAGGTTTCTTCACCCGGCCTAGATCAGCCTCTAAAATCAGAACGGCAATACAGAAAAAACGTAGGCCGTGAGATAAAAATCACGTTGCAGGATGACGCAATAGTACAAGGCAAATTACTACAAATAACAGCTGATGAAATCACCATTGGTGAGGAAGTCAAAAAAGAAACAACAGAAAGGATCATCCCTTTTGACCAAATAAAAAAAACTAACGTCTTAGCTTCATTTAAATAAAATGATGGATACCTCAACACTCATCGAATCATTTGCGGATTTTGCCCGGGGAAAAAATATAGACCGCCCGACCATGATCCGCATTCTGGAGGATGTATTCCGTACTATGATCCGCAAAAGATATGGTGTAGATGATAACTTCGATGTCATTATCAACGCCGATAAAGGAGACCTTGAAATCTGGCGATTCAGAGAAATCGTAGACGACAACTCCGAAGATATATGGGATCATGACAAGATCAGCCTGACAGATGCCCAGGAAATTGAACCTGACTTTGAGATTGGTGAGGAAGTAGCAGAAGAGATCAAGCTGGAAGATTTTGGCAGAAGAGCTGTGATGACCGCCCGCCAAACGTTGATACAAAAGGTAAAAGACCTGGAAAAAGATATTCTTTTTCATAAATATAAAGACCTGGTAGGCGAAATTATCAACGCAGAGGTATACCAGATTTTGAGTCGCGAGATCCTGTTGATTGATGGTGAAGGCAACGAAGTGATTCTGCCACGCTCAGAACAAATTTCCAAAGACAGATTTCGCAAAGGAGATTCCATACGGGCGATCGTTCACCGTGTAGAGATGGTGAACGGCAACCCTAGAATTGTTCTTTCCAGAACGGCACCTAAGTTCCTGGAAAGATTGTTTGAGATGGAGGTGCCCGAAGTATACGACGGGCTAATTACCATCCGCCGTACCGTGAGAGAGCCGGGAGAACGTGCTAAAGTAGCCGTTGAATCTTTCGACGATCGTATAGACCCGGTAGGTGCCTGCGTAGGAATGAAAGGATCGCGCATCCACAGTGTAGTGAGGGAATTGCAAAACGAAAATATCGATGTCATCAACTATACAGATAATTTAGAATTATTTGTAACACGGGCACTAAGTCCGGCCAAAATATCTTCTATTAAAGTAGACCCGGATGGTGGCAGGATCTCTGTGTTTTTGAAACCCGATCAGGTTTCTCTGGCCATTGGCAGAGGCGGACAGAATATCAAGCTGGCCAGCCGATTGGTAGACCATGAGATCGATGTGTTTAGAGAAGCTGCCGGTTTTGAAGATGACGAAGATGTGGACTTGGATGAATTTTCAGATGAAATTGAAGCTTGGGTAATCGACGAGTTCAAGAGAACTGGTCTGGATTCAGCTAAAAGCGTACTTTCCCTTTCTAAAGATGATCTGATTCGTAGAACAGATCTGGAAGAAGAAACTATTGAGGAAGTAATAAAGGTTTTAAAACAAGAATTTGAATAAAATTTCAGAAACAGTTAAAAATAACTCATATTTGAGTATGGTAGAGGAAAAAATGATGAGGCTTAACCAAGTAACAAGAAAGTTGAATGTAGGTCTTTCTACAATCACCGACCATCTTGCTAACAAAGGCTTTGAAGTAGAAAACAACCCTAATGCAAAAATTTCTATCGAGCAGTTCAACATGCTTGCCAAAGAATTTGCGTCTTCTGCATTAGACAAAGAGGAAGCCTCTGGCCTTACCATTGGTAGCAAATATTATGAGAACCAGGTCATAGACTCAGGCAGAAGGAAAGAAGAAAGCCACGCCGACGATGAGGAAGAATTTTTCATCAAGAACCTGGAAGATAAAAAAGTACAGAAAAGCGTTGCTGAGAAGAAAGAAGAAGTGCCTGCTCAGCAGCGTATGGAAAGCAACAAGCCAGCGCAGCAAAAGGAAGAGCAGGAAGCAAGCGATGCCCCTAAGCTACCAGGCTTCAAAGTGGTTGGTAAGATTGACCTGGATACCCTGAACAAGAAAAAGCAACAAACGGCACCTGTTCAGCCCAAAGAGGAAAAGCCAACGCCCCCGGCTGCTGCTGAAAAGCCCGAACCAATACAGGAAAAACCTGTAGAAGAGGTAAAGCCAGCACCAAAAACAGAACAACCCGTTGAACCTGTAGCACAGACACCAAAAGCAGAAGAGGATAAGAAAGCTGTGCCTGAACAGCCTGTTGCTTCTGCCTCTGAAGAAAAACAAGCAGATAAAAAGCCGGCAACAGCACCTGATCAAAAAGACGAGGCTACGTTAGAGGCGGTATCCAAGCCAGAAACGCAGCAAGCTCCACCGCAGGAAACGCAGCAAGCAAGTACGGAAAAACCAAAAGTACAAGTTACAAAGCCAACGGTAAAACCTAAAGAAGGCAAAAAAGAAATGCCCGGCAGGATCAATGCTAAGGCAGACCAGCTCAAGGGCCTTACGGTATTAGGGAAAATTGAACTTCCTAATGAGCCAAAGAAAAAGGCAAAGCCTGTAGCATCTTCTGACGAAGGAGGCAACAAAAAGAAAAGAAAAAGACGTCGTCGCATTCGTTCAGAAGAAGAAAGTGGAAACCGTCCTTCTACAGCTGCCGCTGGAAATAAACCTGCGCGCCCTGCTGATCCCAAAAAGCCCAGCGGCCCGAGCAGGTTCAAAAAGAACAAGCCTAAGCGTGAAGAACCTTCTGAAAAGGAAATTCAGGAGCAGATCAAAGAAACACTAGCCAAGCTCAGCAGTGGTGGTAAGAAAGGAAAGACCTCACGCGGAGCGAAGATGCGCCAGGAAAAACGACGCGATCGCCGGGAGAAAGAAGAGCAAATGCTACAAGATGAGCAGGACTCTAACATTCTGAAGGTAACAGAATTTGTTTCTGCCAACGACCTTGCCTCCCTGATGGATGTGAGCGTCAATGAAGTGATTTCTACCTGTATGTCGCTGGGCATGTTTGTGTCTATCAACCAGCGCCTGGATGCCGAAACGATCACCATCATTGCCGATGAGTTTGGCTACGATGCTGACTTTACGGATACGGAAGATGACCTCGCCGTGGAAACGGAAGCAGACAAAGCGGAAGACCTGCAAGACAGAGCACCAATTGTCACTATTATGGGCCACGTTGACCACGGTAAAACATCGCTGCTCGACTATATCCGTAGTGCGAAGGTGACCGAGGGAGAAGCTGGCGGTATCACGCAGCACATTGGTGCCTATGACGTGACCACCGAAAGCGGCAAACGCATTGCCTTCCTGGATACACCCGGTCACGAAGCTTTTACGGCCATGAGGGCCAGAGGTGCTAAGGTAACAGATGTAGTTATTGTGGTAGTAGCTGCCGATGATAATGTGATGCCGCAGACAAAAGAAGCCATCAACCACGCACAGGTGGCAGGTGTTCCTATCGTAATTGCTATCAATAAAATAGATAAGCCAACGGCTAACCCCGAGAAAATAAAAGAAGAACTGGCTAATATTAACATATTGGTAGAAGACTGGGGGGGTAAATACCAATGCCAGGAGATTTCTGCCAAAACAGGACAAGGTATAGATGACTTGCTGGAGAAAGTATTGCTGGAAGCTGAATTGCTTGAACTCAAAGCTAATCCAAACAAGCCAGCTGTTGGCACTGTCATAGAAGCTACGCTCGACCGTGGTCGCGGGTATGTAACTACCCTGCTGGTACAAGGAGGTTCGCTTAAAGTAGGCGACGTAATTTTGGCGGGTGCACATTATGGCAAAGTAAAAGCCATGTTTGACCACCGCAGCAAACGCCTGCCAGAAGCTATTCCCGCCACACCTGTTCAGGTACTTGGGTTGGATGGTGCTCCACAGGCAGGTGATACCTTCAACGTGATGAGTTCTGATAAGGAAGCACGCGAAATTGCCAACCGCCGTGAGCAGATACACCGTGAGCAGAGCCTACGCACCAAGAAACATATCACTTTGGATGAGATTGGCCGACGTCTGGCTATCGGTTCATTCAAAGAACTGAATATCATCGTCAAAGGTGATGTAGATGGTTCGGTAGAAGCACTTTCCGACTCTTTGCTGAAGCTTTCTACAGAAGAAGTGCAGGTGAGTATTATCCACAAAGCAGTAGGTCAGATTTCAGAATCCGATGTGTTGCTGGCTTCTGCTTCTGATGCGATCATCATAGGCTTCCAGGTACGTCCTTCTAACAGTGCACGAAATCTGGCCGATAAAGAGGAAATAGAAATACGGCTGTACTCTATCATCTACGATGCTATCAACGAGATCACAGATGCGATGGAAGGTATGCTTGCACCCAAAGTGGAAGAAGTCATTACAGGTAACATTGAAGTTAGACAAATCTTCAAAATCTCTAAGATAGGAACTGTGGCCGGATGTTATGTTACGGATGGTACAGTGAAGAGAAACAACCATATTCGTCTAATCAGAGATGGCATTGTAGCCCACACGGGTGATATCAACCAGCTAAAGCGTGAGAAAGACGATGTGAGTGAAGTAAGAACTGGCTACGAATGTGGTATCAGTATCAAAAACTTCAACGATATCAAAGTGGGCGACATCATCGAAGGCTTTGAAGAAAAAGAAGTAAAAAGATCACTATAGAGACACATCATGATAAAGACACATTATAATGTGTCTCTGTTCCACTCCACACAAAGCCTTCCGTCATCATATCCGGAAGGCTTTTTTATTAATCAATCAATCATATGAAGCTACTAATCAGCTTTGTGTATTATCTCATGTGGACCTCTCTCATCCTGACTGTCTTCGGTTTGTTCAAGCCCTGGCTGGCACTATGGTGGGCTGATTATTCAAACCGCAAGCAGGTGTTACAGTATTATGGAACCACCTTTTTGTTGTTACTAATTATGTATATTATCATGACAGGTATTGCTTAAACAGAAAAAGCTCCACCTGAGCAGAGCTTTTGTATACTTTCAAAATGTCAAGACTCTATCAATAGCCATATCCTCCATCTTCGCTGGCCAGTATGCGCACTACCAGCCCGTCCATATCTTCCTGCACAGCCATTTGGCAGGCCAACCGACTGGTGAGCATAACTTCTGGCAACGTATCCAGCATTTCCAGTTCAGGCTCTGTGGCTTCCTTGTATTTCTCGTTACCTTCCAGCACTTCCACATGGCAAGTAGCACATAAAGCCATCCCTCCACAGGTAGCCTGTATAGGATATTCAGATGCTTTGAGTACTTCCATCAACGATAGCTGAATATCTGTAGGTATCTCTATAGACTGGCGCGCTCCACTGGCATCTTCCACATAGATAGTAATCAAACCCTCTTCCATAGTTTATTCATTTCACCTTGAAAGTTAAAAATTTTCATGTTTCCTTCACTAATTTTCAATCTATAATATTCAATTTTCAGATTAAAAAGAGGGTGCTCCGTTGACAGTTGTGTATTTGAAGCTAGGCTTTTTTCCTCCACTCACAATACGATAGGCACTATGTGACATAAGAGCAGCTTCGTGGAAACCACAAAGGATCAGTTTGAGCTTGCCCGGATATGTGTTGATATCACCAATGGCATAAATTCCGGAAATATTGGTAGAATAATCCTCCGTATTTACCGCCACCGCATTCTTGTCTAGGTTCAGGTTCCAGTCGGCAATAGGACCCAGCTTAGGGCTTAGGCCAAACAATGGAATGAAATAATCAACAGCAATAGTTTCTGTATTCTTGGCTTTATCCTCGATCGTGCAGGCATTCAGTCTACCATTGCCTAAAATAGCCGTTACATTGGCATTAAGCTTCAGATTAATCTTTTTCTGATCGGCCAGGGCCATCACTTTGGAAGCAGAATCCGGTGCGCCTCTGAATGCGCTACCCCGATGCACGAGTGTCACTTCTTCGGCCAGTTCGGCAAGGTACAGCGTCCAGTCAAGGGCAGAGTCGCCACCGCCTGCCAGCACCAGGCGCTTGCCTCTATACTGCTCCGGGTTTTTGATGATATAGTTGATACCCTTTCCTTCGTAGGTCTCAAGGCCATCGATAACAGGTTTGCGCGGTTCAAAGCAGCCCAGCCCTCCGGCAATGACTACCACCTTGCAGAAGACTTCTTTGCCTTCGCTGGTTTGGAGGCGAAAAGATGCATCTTCCAGGCGTTCCAGGCTTTCAACCCGTTCACCAAGGGTAAAAGAAGGTTCAAACGGCTCAATTTGCCGCGCCAGGTTATCAACCAGCTCCTGTGCCAGCACGGCAGGATAGCCAGGAATATCGTAGATGGGTTTTTTGGGATATATTTCAGAAAGTTGACCGCCTATTTGTGGCAATGTATCAATCAGATGGCAACGCATTTTTAATAGACCCGCTTCAAATACGGCGAACAGACCTACCGGCCCGGCACCAATGATACAAATATCCGTGTGAATGGTTTCTTTTTCGGTAATATTTAGCATAGTAAGCGTTTTTTATACTTAATACGTAAAGTTAAAGGCAATTGTTTGCTATAGCAATAATTATCATAGCAATTAAATTCTTAAAAAAAGCTACACGCTCAGGTTCTGATAAATCGTATTCAGCACATACTGGAAATGCTCAAAATCCTGCTCTCCCAGTTTGTTCCAGGCTGCTTTTCTGATCTGACTTACTTTGGGCTGCATATTTTCTACCTTCAGGATGCCTGTTTCTGTCAGATGCACCTGGCTCTTACGACGGTCCTGGCCATCCACCATCCTTTCAGCCAGCCCTTTGGCACACAGCAGGTCAACGATGCGGGTCAGGGTGGGAGTTCCCTTAAAGGTTATCTCAGCCAGCTCACTCTGGCTCATCTGCGAACTAGGATAGAGGTGCTTCATCACCATCCACTGATCTACCGTAACCCCAAAGTTGAACGCTACAAACTGCTTCTGAGCATACCGTTTGATGCGCCGCGAGGTCTTTTCCAATAAAAAGGAATACTCACTATATATATCCTGCTGTGGCATTTAGATTTTTGTATATTATATATTATTTTAGACAGCTTATCAGCCAATACACATTTACGTCTCTGTAGTATCGCAAGCGATGTACAATACTTACACATAAAATGGAACAAAAGGGAAATGACCAATTAAAAGCACAAATTGATTTTTTATCAAAAATACTGATCGTTGTGCTTAACTCCTTTGTTTTAACTTTAGGTGCAGCTATAACGTTACACCTCAATGATAGTAATCTGTTACTTGTAGGTTTTGGATGTTTTTTGCCTGTAGTACTTGCTTTTTCCAATACTGCGTTTATTTTCTATGTGTGGAACGAAATAACAAATTGTAATATGGAAACAATAGTAAATATTATGGCAGGATTAGCTGTTTCTTCATTCTTCGCTGTTATAGGCTATACTTTATATTTGGCTCGCGAAATGCATAGTGAACGTAAAACAAAGTAAGAAACATCAACTCCTCTTTTCACCAAAGCTTTTGCACTACTCCTTCAACCTCAAAACATACAACCGTGGCCATAGCTTGCCTGTCACGTACACTTCTTGAGTGTTTGGATTGTAGGCAATTCCATTCAGCACATCTGCTTCCGGGCTGGTTCTGGCAATTTCCTTGGCCAGATAACCCAGATCAATTTCCTGTACTACCTCTGCACTGCCGGTGTCTATTTTCAGCATATAGTTGGTCTGCCACTGGTTGGCGTAGATGTACCCATCGATCAACTCCAGTTCATTGAGGGCCGATGTTTTGCGATGGTGGTTTTTTACAGATTTCGTGGCCACTTCTTTCAGCGTTGAGGGATCAAAGTAATGCAGCTTGTCGGTGCCATCACTGATAATCAGGTGCTGCTGGTCGTGGGTAATCCCCCAGCCTTCAAAGTTATACGCAAACTCGCCTATCTTCTTGAAAGTGGCTGCATCGTATACAAACCCTTTCTTACTCTTCCAAGTAAGTTGATATAGTTTGCCATCAAAAACAGTGATACCTTCCCCAAAATAGGCAGCATCGAGCGTCACCTTCCGTTCATACTTGCCTGACGCTATATTGTAAGTAGCAATCCATGAGCTATCTCCTCCTGTGCTTTCAATGATTTTGTCATTATCAAATACAAGCCCCTGCGTAAATGCATTTGGGTTATGTTCCAGCGTCATTCTTATCTCATAAGGTAAGGCATCAGCTTCTGTAGTAGTGCCAGTAGTACGGGTGCCGTCCTTATCGCCACATCCTGCTAACAAAAAGATGCTCAGGACAGCAAAAAAATAGTTTTTCATCATCATATATTATTTAACAGGTCATCCATGGAGGGCGGAACATCTTCTTTATTGCTGGCCCATACTTTGTTGGGGTTCGGTCCCATCTTCAAAATGAGTTCTCCACCTTGTATAATTTCCTTGTGCCACAGATAGCTGCGCTCCAGTGGTTCTCCATTGAGCGTTGCCGACTGGATGTATATATTATCTGCTGAATTATCTTGGGCAAGAATTGTAAAATCTTTGTCTTTGGCAACGGCAACAGACACTTGATCAAATGCCGGGCTACCGATGACATAGCAGGGAATGCCGGGCGTCACCGGATAAAAGCCCATCATACTAAGTACCAGCCAAGCCGACATCTGTCCGGCATCTTCATTGCCACTCAGGCCACCGGGTTCGGCACTGTATTCCTCGCGGATGATGTCGCGTACACGCTGCTGCGTTTTCCAGGGTGCTCCGGCATAGGCATACAAATAAGCCGTTTGGTGTCCGGGTTCATTGCCATGCCAGTAGTAACGCTGGTCAAAGAAAGTATCCAGCTTTTGTATGAATTTATCGTTGCCACCCATCAGGCCAATCAACCCTTGCACATCGTGTGGCACATACCATGTATACTGGAAAGGCGAACCTTCGGTGATATAGCTCGCTCTGGAAGCAGTGGGGTCAAATGGCTCAATCCAGCTGCCGTCGGCATAGCGTCCGCGTACGTATCCGATGGTGGTATCAAACACCTGCTGGTAGTTTTTGGCACGTGCGGAAAGTGCTTGATAGTCTTCTTCTTTGCCCAGCTTTTTGGCAACCTGCGAAAGCACAAAATCGTCAAAAGCATACTCCAGTGTGCGCGACACCTGCTCCTGCTGATGAAAAGATTCTTTGACAGAATCTTCCAGCGGAATGTAGTTGTATTTAAGGTAGGATGCCAGTGCCCTTCGGCCTTTGCCATTCCGATAGCTGGCTGTATCCGTATTAGGTTCAAAGGTGTTTTTTCGCATCACTTCATAGGCTTTTTCCTGGTCAAAGCCGTCGATGCCTTTCATCCAGGCATCGCCGATCATAGCAATCACATGGTCGCCGATCATGGCAGCGGTGTAGCTGTTCCAGGCCGGAAAAATAGGTAGCCAGCCACCCTTTTCTGCCTTATCTAGCATAGATTTCACCATATCTTTGGTCCTTTCCGGTTCTATCAGCGTAAAAAGCGGATGCACGGCGCGGAAAGTGTCCCACATAGAAAAATCGTCGTAATAGGTGCCTTCTGAAAGAAACACCTTTTTGCTTCCGGCAAATCCCAGGTAAGCACCATCGGCATCGTTGTAGGTTCTGGGAAGCAGCATGGAATGATACAAAGCCGTATAGAACATTTGCTTTTGCGCCTGGCTGCCACCTTCTATCTTGATCTTTTGTAGCTCCTGCTGCCAGGTCTGGCCCAGTGCTTTTCGTGTTTGCTTAAAATCCCAGGTCTTTATTTCAGCGGTCAGGTTCTTTCTGGCCTGGTTGACGCTGATAAAAGAGGTGCCTACTCTCACGCGGATGGCTTCATCGGCTGCCCCCAGCAAGCTGACATAGGCTCCGAAAGCTTGTTTGGGATTTTCTATTCTGGTGGCACCTGCCTGTAGCTGACTGCCCTGCCAGATGCCAAAGCTACTGAAGGGTCTTTCAAACTGCACCACAAAATACCCACTGAACCCGGCACTCTCACCCCAGCCTTGATAGATACGATGTACCGGATTGTAGCCACTGATCTCATGCAGCTTCTGATCCACTTCAATAAATCCTTCTCCGGTATCGCTGTTGGGTTCTACCAGTATGTAAGTAGTATCATCTGCTTTTTGTGGTGTAAATTGCAACATGGCCGAACGGATAGTAGCCGTCACCTCGGCTTGTATGTGGTAATCGTCTAGCATCACACTGTAGTATGCCGGTGAAGCTTCTTCCTGCTCATGCGTGAAGTGAGAAGCACGTTGTGCGGGATCAACCCTGAGCTTGCCCTGTAGTGCCATAATCGTCACACTGCCATAGTCCTGCGTGCAGGAACCGCTCATCCAATGGCTTCCCCGGAAACCTTGTATGCTGTCGTCCTGGTAGTAATAAGGCGACAGGCATTTCTGTTCGCTACTGCGGGTCTGGGGCGTCCATTGTGTCATGCCAAAAGGAGCCGTAACTGCCGGAAAAGTCTGCGCCATCAGTTCCGATCCTGCTTCGCTGTGCAGTTTGGCGGTTTGGGTAGTAGCCGGTGCTGTTCCTATCAGCGGATTGACATAAGAGAGCAACGTGTTTTTTGCCTCCGGTGCCGGACGGCTACAACCCATCATCAATAGCAATAGGATATACATGAGGTATTTGTAGTGCATAGGGTAAAACTACTGGTTACATTCTACAAACTTCTTGATGTCCTGGGTTTTACCCATCATAATGAGCATATCCGTTTCCTGAATAACGGTATCCGGGCGTGGCACGCCGATGACGTGCTGTGCCTGCTCTTCATCTCCGCTCTGCTTTTGCTCCTTGAACGTGCGTTTGATGGTGATCAGATTCAGATCGTAGCTTTCTCTTAGCCCGATGTCGCGCAGGGTTTGGTTCACAATTCTTCGGGGTGTTTTAAGTTCTACAATCTCATAATCATCCGGCAGGTCGAAGTAGGAGCGGAAGCTGGGTTCCAGCAGGGTTTCGGCCACTGTCTTTCCTACGCTCTCTTCGGGTGAAAGAATTTCGGTGACACCAATTTTTTCCAGGATCATACGCTGCTGCACATTGGCCGCACGGGCAATTACCCGCTTGATCTTCAGGTCCAGCATATGCGCCGTAGCCAGCAGCAGAGCTTCAAAATCTTCGCCGATAGCTACTACTACCGCATCTACTTCCTGAATATCCTGTGCTGTAAGTGCTTTGATGTCGGTAGCATCCAGGGCTACGGCATAGGCTACGTCATCTTTTATCTCTTCTACTTTTTCCATATTCTGGTCGATGGCAATTACCTCCGAACCGCGATCGGCCAGCGTTTTGGCGATGGACATACCAAATCGCCCTAATCCGATGACAGCAAATTTATCACTCATATTATTTTTGACTTTAAAAATGCTACTAATACTTCGATAGCCGCAGGCGTTTCATGAGGCTGATAGGCTATGTTGTTGGGTACAATAAAATCAGCTTCGTGGCGATAAGGCTCTATGTATTTCTCAAAAGCCGGTGCCACCTGGTTGGTATATTTAAACAAAATATCTTCCAGTGAGAAACCTCTTTCCCGTTGATCGCGGGCTATGCGCCGATGAAACTTCAGGTGCTCTTTGGCATCTACGAATATTTTGAGATCAAGCAACTGGCTGATCTCCGGAAAGTGAAAAACGAAGATACCTTCTACCAGTATCACAGGTGCCGGATGAAATTCCAGCATCTTAGGAACGTGTGCCGGATTATTAAAACTGTATTCCTGCCGGGTCACGATCTGTCCTTCTTTTAGCTTTTGCAGGTCGGCGGCAAACTGCTTTACATCAAAGATGTCAGGCTCGTCAAAGTTTTTGAGCTTGTTTTCTTCCCGTGTATACGTTTTGTTGTTGTCGTAGTAGTCATCCTGCGAAACAAGGCATATCTGTTCTGGCTCACACGAGTTTTTCAACCATTGCAGTATCTGCGTTTTGCCGGCACCACTGCCCCCGGTGATGCCTATGAAGTAGGGTGTTTTCATTCAGACAGTTTGAGTTGTAAGAAAACGTACCAGTTGGGCAATGGCTCTGCCTCTGTGGCTCATCTTGTTCTTTTCTTCCAAAGGCATTTCCGCAAAGCTCTGTCCATGTCCTGCCGGAACAAAAACTGGATCATAGCCAAAGCCTTCCGCACCTGTTGGCTGCTGCGCGATGGTTCCTTTTACCTGTCCTTCAAACTGGTGTTGTTGCTCATTGTTCAGTATCAGAGTAACCACCGTACGAAACTGCGCTGCGCGGTCTGCTTTGTCTGCCAGATTGCTTAGCAGTAATTGCATATTATCCTGACTATCTCTTTGCGGCCCTGCATAGCGTGCTGAGTATACGCCGGGTGCGCCCTGCAAGGCAGCTACTTCCAGCCCTGTATCGTCTGCAAAACAGGCCACATGGTAATGCTGATGCACATATTGCGCTTTTTCTGCAGAATTGCCTTGTAGCGTTTCCTGGTTTTCCGGTAGCTCTTCGTGGCAACCTATATCTGATAAGCTGAGTATCCGGAAGGCATCTCCCAGCATGTGCTGCACTTCCATGAGCTTGTGCCGGTTGTTGGTAGCAAAGCAAAGTTGCATCGTTGGTCGTTTGTTTAAGGTGCTATGGTAAGGTCAAACGTCAGGATAGAAGCAGGCGGTATGTCTCTGGAAGATCCGTAATCTCTGCTAATAAGCTTTGCATCGAGCAGATCGCCAATAATGCTGTACGGAATGGCAAAGATACCATTACCATAGCCGGCACTGGATACCATCACAACGGTTCCCTGTTCGCCTTTGCGCATGTGCATGATCGCAGCCTGAAAACCTGCAATGAACGATCTTTCTCCTACTGTAAACTTGTAATCGTCGCTGCTGTCGAATACACCTCCATTGAGCACACTGCCTTTGTAACGAACAGATAGCTCATCGCCATTCCTGACAGAATCGCCCGTGCCTGCCTGGGTTTGCAGGTAATATACACCGTCGGCCAGTGTATCTACGGCCGCAATACCTTCTTTACTGTAATAGGCAGCAATGGTGTCTTTCTCAGCTTGTTTTTCTTCGGCAGGACTCAATACCTGAGCGAGACTGATGCTGGCTTTCACAATAGCATTGGCAGGGATTACATTGGGTATGGTATAATTGGCATAGGCAGCATGAAAAGGTAAGTAAAACTCATACGTTTCACCCATTTTCATTTTGCCGATCATATTATCCAATGCTGTTGGCAGCACCACAGCGTTGGTTCCGAAGGCATATTTGGCAATAGTATCTTTTCCAGCTACTCTTTCGTCTATCAGCTTTCCTTCCAAGGTGGCAAATTTGTAATAAATGCCCACTATATCGTTTTTGGTGGGTGCTTTTCCTGTTGAGTTTTCAATTAATGCCCTATAATAGTAGTATCGGTTAGTATCCTTAACGGCTGTAATATTCTGTTCAGCCAGGTACTGCTCTATAGTCTGTTCCTGTTGTGCCAGCCGTTGGGCCGACTCATCCTCGGGAACATCCTCTTTCTGACATGCCTGGAAGCCAAAGGCTACCAGCAAGATCAATCCTATGGTAATGCTGTTTTTCATCGCTTTTTTGGTACAAAAAAATCCGGCGCAAACCGGATTTACTGATACAAATGATTGCTCAATCTGTTTATTTCTTCGCTGGCTTTACGTCTACCAGTTCAACATCAAATACCAACACAGAGTTCGGTGCAATGTCCTGTCCGGCTCCACGTGGGCCGTATGCCAGCGGAGAAGGAACATACAGTGTAGCTTTTGAGCCTTTATTGAGCAGCGCAATGCCTTCATCCCAGCCAGGGATCACCATGCCTTGTCCAATAGGAAAAGAAAGCGGTGCTGGTTTGTCTTCGGATGTGTCAAACACTTTGCCGTCCAGCAGCTTACCAGTATACTTTACTACTACCGTATCCCCTGTAGAGGGCTGTATGCCTTTACCCTTTTTGGTAATGACATAGCGGATACCAGAGTCTGTTGTCTGCGCATCAATGTTGTTTTCTTTCAGGTAATTAGTAATTGTGGCACTGTCTTCAGTCATTTGCTCCGACTGCATGGCAAGCATCTGCTCTTGTTGCTTTTTCATCTGTTCCATACGGAAGGTCTGAAAATCTTCTTCCGACATTACATCGGTCAGTCCAATATCAAACGTAAGGTTGCTGGCAGAATCAATTTCTGTGGGTACCGGGGTCATGAGTGTAGTTCCAAAAAAATCTTTGGCAGGGATTCTAAAGGTTACACTATCCCCTTCTTTCATCATCTTGATACCCTCGTAGATCATGCCTGCGTTGGTACTGTCTATCTTGAGCACAGCCAGTGACTCTTGCCCGGGAGCAGGAAACTTCACAGAATCGTCGGCTGTTTTCCATTGCATATTGATGGCGATGATCTTGCCTGTGTCGGGCTTTTCACCACTGCCTTCTTTGATGTATTTATATTGCAGGCCGGAATCTGTAGTCTCAAATCCATCCTCACTTTGCTGTCCACATGCAGTAAGTCCTACAACAGCGCATATGAATAGGTGTATTCCTAGTTTTTTCATGTTTAACTTTTTTCTTTTTCTATTTGGTTCTTATCTAATTGTGATTTGTATAACGGGAGAAGTTTCAAAAACTTATCTACGGTTTCTTCCAGGGTGAGTTTTGAGATACCCCCCGCAGCATTTTTGTGTCCTCCTCCCTCAAAGTGCTTGTTTGCCAACTCATTAACGGCAAAGTCTCCAATAGAGCGAAACGACATCTTTACACCCTCGTTGCGGTCTATGATGATGGCGGCCATGGTGATGCCTTCTATAGACAAAGCATAGTTAACCAGGCCCTCGGTATCACCGGTACGCGAATTGAATCTCTTGAGGTCTTCGGCTGAAATGGCGAAGTAAGCGGTTTTGTATTTGGGCAGCACGACCAATCTTTCGCTCAAAGCAAAGCCTATAAACCGGAGCCTGTCCAGCGAATTGTTGTCGTACACTAATTTGCTAACTTTGGAGGTATCGGCCCCCAGGCTAATCAGATCGGCCACTACTTCGTGCACATGCTGAGTGGTATTAGGGTGCCTGAACGATCCTGTATCTGTCATGATGCCCGCATACAGGCATTCTGCCATCGGTTTGTCTATCAGCGACCTATCGTCCAGGTCTACCATAAGCTGGTACAGCAACTCGCAGGTAGCGGCTGCTTTGGTGTCCCAGAACTCATAGTCTGCAAAATCTTCCTTACCGGTATGGTGGTCTATCACTACTTTGATGGCTGACGCGTCGCGCACCAACGCGCCCATCTTGTCTATTCGGTTGAGCGATGAGAAATCCAAACAGAAAATAAGGTCAGCCTCGCTGATGATGCTGGCAGATTTCTTTTCATTCCCATCATTAAAGACAAGTACTTTTTGGTGGCCATGCATCCAGTGCAAAAACTGGGGATAGTCCGTAGGGCTGATTACCTGCACCTGGTGACCTTTTTTGTCAAGGTACGCCGCCAGTGCAAGTGCCGAACCCAGTGCATCTGCATCCGGACTGGCGTGCCCTGTGATCATCACCCGTTTGGGATCAAGGAGTAGGTTTTGAAATGCTTGTAGTGCTTGCATTATATGATAAACTGCCGGTCAGTATGGCATTCCTTGCATATTAGACCACAAAAGTGAGTATAAAAAACATGAAAACAAAGCGTATTCATGCCGAACTGTGCTATTTGCTTTCTGTACCCTGCCTGAGTGCGCCAGGGGCATAGCTGACCACAGTTGCTATTGATATAAGACGTATCAATACGTTGAAATGAGGCAATAAGTTCATAGCCTTTTATATCTTTGGTGCTGCACCTGTTAGTGACTATTTTTGCAGGAACATCAACGGCAAGAACCAAACGTCCGGCTTATGTTGTTGAACAGGCATACACCAAAACTTATTGCTATGGATACTTACCAGAAAGAGACAAAGAAACGCAACGTACATATTTACCTTGAGGCCAACCCCAACCCCAACTCTCTTAAGTTTGTGCTCAACTTCATGCTGCTGGACGAGGGCGAAAGCTACGATTTTCCGGACGCAGCCAGTGCTGAACACGCACCGCTTGCGCAAGAACTTTTTGACCTTGAGCATGTGAGCCGTGTTTTTTATATGGGTAACTTTATCACCGTCACCAAAAGCGATGAGGTAGAATGGATAGAGATCCAGGAACCTATCAAGCAGCACATCCGCCAGTATTTGGAGAGCGGCAAGCCCATTCTGCTAAACGAAGCCTTTGAAAGCGGTTCCACCGTAAATGGCAGCGACAGCGAATCGGTCAAGAAGATCAAAGGCATCCTGGAAGAATATATCCGCCCGGCTGTGGAGCAGGACGGAGGTGCCATCAGCTTTCATTCTTTTGAAGATGGCGTGGTAAAAGTATTACTACAAGGTTCATGCAGCGGCTGCCCTTCCTCTACCATCACCCTCAAATCAGGCATCGAGAACCTGCTGAAAACCATGCTACCAGAGGTGAAGGCAGTAGAAGCCGAAGGGGTTTGAATTAGCGTGGAGCGTTCGTTAGCATAAATTTTAGCTGTTTATAATAATATTAACGCTGTATGAGATATGAGAAAGTATTTAATTGTCTATGAGAAATCTAAAGACGGCTATTCTGCTTATGTGCCGGATTTGCCAGGTTGTACAAGTGCAGGTAGTACCAGAGAAGAGGTTGAAGCTAACATCATAGAAGCCATAGACCTCTATATTGAAACACTAAAAGAAGACGGACAGCCTGTGCCAGAAACGTCTTCCTTTGGCGAAACCCTCATATTTCATCATCTATGAAATATAAGGAAGCTATTGAATTGATAGAAGATGATGGCTGGTATATTATGAGACAAAAGGGAAGCCATAAAGTTTACAAGCACACTCTAAAAAGTGGCATCGTAATCGTTGCTGGACACAAGCTAGCCGATGAAGTGCCAAAGGGCACATTAAACGCCATCTTAAAACAAGCCGGGTTGAAATAAAATGCATAAGGAGTCATTAAATATTTCATAGTATTCAGATTAGGCAAACCTTCAAGATTTCTGACGCTAAAATCTATAAAAGGCAACAGTATAGATAAAACCTTGAAGGTTTTGTACTGTGTTTGTTATCAAATGTGCAGCAATATCTTACCGATTGGAGTCTCTCCGTTGAAGGCTTTTACCAGGTGCTGATCGTTGCCATAGATGTATAGCGAGGGGGTTTCTACGCCACCAAAGCTGTTGAGGATGTTCATCAGGTCGGTATAGGCAAAGTGAAAGTTTGCTTGTCCTTTAAAACCATAGTCCGCCGCAAACTGCTCAATCTCACCCAGCGGGGCTGGCGATACAAAATACACACTGTAATCTTTGAAAGCATCCTGATGCGCTTTAATCTCCTTAGCTTCCCGTTGGCAGTGGTCGCAGTCGGGCTGAAACAGGACGATCACCGCTTTGCCTGTGATGTTGCTGGCAAGTACTTTAGAGCCATCGGTTTTTACCAGTTGAATTTCAGGAAGTTTCTTCTGTGTTACATTCTGCGCCTGTGAAAGATGAGCCGCCAGCAGCAGTGCTATGCAAAGCAGACCTAATATCGCGTCCTTTGCTTTATTTTTTATGTACATGGTTTTGTTGGCAAGTGTGTTCATTAGATAGTTTTTCATGAATAACGGATGACTATTCAAAAATAATATTTTTTCGGTGATTAAAACACGCTATTAGCCTATGTAATACGCTTTTTATCGCAAAACAATAAGACTACAAGGTATGCAGCAGCGTTTTTAGTACAAAATTACGTGTTGCACACCCTGCATATACGTTTTTTCGAACTTTTTACGAGGTTGCAGGCCGCGAAAGCCGTTTTTTAATGCAAAATACTGCTATGTTGTCAGCGAAAGCATGTTTTGCAGCACAAAAACACCTACTACAGGGCATGTTACCCTATATTTTCACGAAAAAAATGAGGTCGCAGTAAGGGCAGCTCATTTTTAGTACCAATAAGTATGGTCGCGGTAAGTTTTCCTTGTTTTTTCACACAGTAATGTAACCTGTTTCTGCCAATATAGTACAAAAAGCAGCTTTTTTGTACTTTACCTTGAATGTAAGGTTAAAAGCTGAAACATCCTTCCAGCTTCATCCCCTTCTAGCTTCAGTCTGTGACTACGCGTCCCGGACTACGCGTCCCGGACTACGCGTCCCGAACTACGCGTCCCGAACTGAGGCTCTGCAAATACTACCAAGCCTCAGGCTTGGCACTATTGTAAGACTTCGGTCACAGACTGCGCGTCCCGGAACCGAAGCCAGAGAAGGGGCGGTGTAGTATGTAGGTTACAGGAACCGCGGGGGGGTATTAAGTCATAGGACAGGAAACTGAGATTTGCATAAATGTTTTTATAGCATTTATTTGCACATGACACTCACCCGCCGAGCTTACTCAACATGAATGAAACCAGAAAGCCTAGTGCAGCAACCAACCCGGCATAGTCGTGCGCTTCATCGAAGGCTTCGGGAATCATCGTATCAATGAGCATAGCCAGTATTGCTCCGGCAGCTACCGCTGTGGTTGCGGCTATTACTTCGGGAGAAAAGCCCTGAAAAACCGCATACCCGGCCAATGAGGCCAGGCCAGAGGCTACAGCAATACTAATCCAGACACCAAAGATGTACTTTGGAGAACGGCCTGCCTTTTTCATACCGGCAGCACTGGAAAGCCCTTCCGGTATGTTTGATAAAAAGATGGCGACAACGGCTACAAAGCTCACCACACCTCCGGCCAGCATACTCAGCCCAATCACAATAGACTCTGGGATACCATCGAGCAGCGACCCTACGGCAATGGCCAGGCCACTTCCGCTTTCCTGTTCTTCTGATGCCTGTTGTCCTCCCGAACGCTTCCGGTGTTTGGCACGGTACCCGAGCATCCAGTTGGCCAGCGTATATACCATAGCACCTGACAGGAACCCAATTGATGTAGCCTCAAAACCACCGCGATGGTAGGCATCATCCATGAGTTCGAATGAAAGGGCAGAGATAAGCACGCCACTGCCAAAAGCCATGATGTCGGCAATGATCCGCTTTGGAACCTGAATAAAATAGGCGATTGCTGCACCAATGACCAGTGCGCCACCTGTCAGCAGCCCCCATAAAGTGGCCTGTGCCCATAGAGGCATCATGTTGATCATATAGGTTAAAAAATAAATAGCTGTGTAAGCTGTTTA
>CATQIH010000039.1 GCA_958296015.1 Cyclobacteriaceae bacterium | reverse complement strand
CCTTCAAAATAACTGGAATTCATCTGTTGCTTCTGCATGATCGTACCTTCTGCCAGGATGATCTTCAGTGTTTCGTCAAAAAGAAAAACATCGGTATCTGGCAGATTGGAGGCGAGTCTGCGGTAATTTTTCTCACTAATTTTTACTTTTTCTTCAGCTATTTTTCTTTCGGTTATATCCAGCGAAGTACATATGATATTAGATACCGTGCCATCACCCATCACCACAAGTTCGCTTTTAGTATGCAGCCATTGTATACCCTGTGTACCTGATACCCGGAGTTCCAGGTCGAAGGGAATCTGAAATTCCAGCGAATGTTCTATAGCAGCCATAAACCGGGATAGGTCTGCCGGATGCATGTTTTTGGTAAAGGCATCAAACGATATTTGATGGGGTTGCCCCTGCAATGAAAACTGCTCGGCAGCTTCTTCAGAATAATACGTAATATGGTTGGTAGCCACTTCAAAATGCCAGTAACCCAGTCTGATAATGCTCTGTACTTTTTTAAGGTCATGGGTAAGATTTTCTAACAAGATGGCCACCTGTTTGGTTTCTGTAATGTCTGTCACTCTGGCTACCAGCACGGTTCGTTCTTCCAGCACCATTTTGGTGATAGCCAGGTTTCCCCAAAACTCATGACCGTCTTCCGTAAGGTACATTTCATCAGAAACCCACGCTTTGTTGTCATGCAAGCTTTCGCGCACCTTGTTTTGCTGGGTGGTATCAGCACCTGCTTTCTGCAAAGAGAAGAAGTTCTTTCCTATAATCTGCTCACAGCTTTCATAGCGGAAGATGGCACTTGCCCTTTCGTTGCATTCGGTGATGTCGAAGCTGTATGGGTCAAGTAGCAGGATGGCATCGTGAGAGTTGTCAAAGACACCCTTCAGTTCACTGTAGGTATTCTTGATAATATCGTTGATGTGCTGGTCAGAAATATTTCTGAAGTATTTAATACAGATCAATATGATAGCCACCGCAACGGAGATATTGAATAAAGATAAGAGCTTCAATACGTTAGCGGGAATATCCTTAATAGGAAAAAGGGAGTAGTCTGTCGATTCCAGAACGGCCAACGACAGGCAAGAGAGCAGCGTAAACGCCCATCTTAAAACCCTTTCTTTTTTATCAAACAGAATAAAGGTGCCTATGATGATAGGAAAATACCCATAATGTTCCGCGCTTCGGTAACCCAGTGCAGAGCTGGTCATAAAAGTATTCAAGCTGGCTGTCAGGAATAAGAGGATTTTGGCAGTTGTATAGCGTTTGAGCGTATTGCATACCAATGGCAGCACCATAAAAAATACGGTAGCTATTTGTATATATCCTACAAAATATAATTGATGAATCCAGTAATTAAAGAAGGCTACCAAACATATCAGTGTCGTAATAAAAGAGACCTGATTGGTGAGGATAACAGATTTGGTATTTCTCAAACGATCATAGTCGTTGATACCAATATTTGAAATCAGCTTCCAAATATTGACCACCCTTTTCAATATGTTTCCATGAGTACTCAACTGCAATCGTAATTATAAAATATAGGTAAAGGGTGTAAACTATAAAAACTTACACCCTGTACATTTATAGGCAATTATATACTGTTTGATAGGGCTTTACAGATTGACCGGCTTGCCGTATTCAATCTTTTTTTCTGCTTTTTGTTTAAGCTTAAACACTCTTTGGATCATTTGCTGGTCTATATCATACCTGTCAAATATATCAGGCAATTCTTTAGCCAATACGCTCAGCAGCCCGTCTATGTCTGCCAATGTATGGTGTAAGGTAACTGGAATTCTAAGTCCCGACTGCGTAATAGACACACTAGGAAAAACAGATACATTGGCATAGTACCCATGCTCCATTATCTTTTTGGCTATGTCATACCCGGCATCCGGTTTTCCTACCCCAATGAAAAAAATTGGTGACAAAGATTTGTGGATGAGAGGCACGCCTAGTTCGGCAGATCTTTTGTTGAAAAACGTCATTCGCTCCATAAACTGCTGTTGGCGTACATATATTTCGTCGCTCAAGTGTATTTTGGCCGACTCAATAGCAGCACCCAGCACCGGTGGCTGGATAGGGCCTGAAAATGTGAGCGTAGGGCCACAGCTTTTCACCTGGTTTTTATACTTTTCGTTAGGAAACACTGTAACGCCGCCGCAGGCACCAAAGCTTTTGGCCAGCGAACCTACCATAAACATACGCTCGTGCGACCACAATTTGTCTTTGACATACCCCGCACCGTTTTTTCCAGCCCAGCTCAGGCCATGCGCATCGTCAATATACAGATGGAATTGTTCGTAAGTGCTCAGCAGGTGCGTCAACTGATGCATCGGTGCCAGATCACCCAACATAGAGTATACACCATCAGCCATATACCACACTTTGCCGTGTGTTTTGCTCAGCGTCTGAATTTTTTCTTCCAGAGCTTCCATGTTATTATGCCGAACAATCTCTACATGAATATTCCTTGCTTTGAGTATTCGTACGGCATTCTGTACACTTTCATGCACTTGATAATCTAGCAAAATGGCATCATTGTCACCTATCAGTACAGGCAGATTAGACTGATGGCACAGTGTAGTAGTTGGTGCCAGGATTACGGGTGCTTCAAAAATAGCACTCAGCAATTCTTCTATTTCTTTATACAAAGTGACAGATAAATAAGCCCTGGAAGAAGAAAACTGTGTGCCATATTTCATGACCGCTTCTATAGCCCCTTTTTTGAGCCTTTCGTCTACTTCCAGTCCCATGTAGCTACACGAACCGAAGTTTACTACCTTCTCACCGTTGATCGTAATACTTCTCCCATCCAGTGCCTCATCTTCAATAATCTGATGGGCAATGCCCAGGGAACGTGATCGGTGTACAACTTCTTCAATTGTTGCTAAGGTTCTTTCGTGTTTTGTAGAATGCTCCATATTATTTTTTAGTTAACCAGAAATGGTGTGTATAAATAGATTACTTAAAAACATAGTTTTTCCTAAATACTACATGGTCCTCTGCTGCAAACAAAAGCTATATAGTCCATGGAGTTGATAAGCAAAAATGATGTAATAAATAGATAGAAAGCTACTTAAATGTAACTGGAAAGATTTTTACTGAAAAACAGATGTAAGTTTCACTACAGATTTTAACAACTTTTTTAGTACATTTTGGCCAAAATAATGATAGAATAATACTATTTAGTACACCCTATATTCCCAGCCGTTTTTCATATGGTGTTTGATTCTTTTGGGGAAAAGAACCTCTATCAACAACGCAGATCCTATGCCCACGCCCAACGACAGTAAAACATCGGTAGTGCCAGATAATTGTCGTCTGTTAATCACCTGTCTGAACAGAAAAAAAGAGCCAACAGCGGTGCCTATTTGTGCCGTAGTTTTGAGGGTGTACCGCAAGCGGGAAAACCGGCGAAAGCCTGTGACATCCTGAAGCAGTACTGTTCTAAGAGTTTTTGGATCGGCATATCCAAATACAGTGCGGCCCAGCACTAGAGTATCCTGTTTTATTCGTATCACCTTGTTTTCCAGCATTTCCGGTTGCGACAGGTAGCCGCTATATTCCAGCTTAATTACATCTCTTGTGCGTATCTGGACGAGTTGTCCGGTGGCATCATTATAAAAAACAAGATACTGCTGGGCAAGGCTTTTGGTGAGTAAGCATGTACAAAATAGGCAACAAATAATGGCAGGAGCAACGAAACGTGTCATATGTAAGAAATCAGGCCATTTAGTGCCTATTCATTTGAAAATTTTCATAGCAACGGTTGATGGCTACGATGATCTCATAATTATTAGACTTTTCTACAAAAGCATCTTCAAGGCGGCAGTATGCCATAAACTCATCTAGCTTGTTATCCTTCAGCCCTGTAATCTTGCCTATCATATCTTTGTTGTATTTTTTGTCCAGTGTTTTACGATATTCATATTCCTGCGCTACTTCCTGAGCTTTTCGCTCCTCTTTGGCGTGTCGGCTGAGCCGGTCAAATAAAAAAGAGACTGGGCTGCGAACGATGCTAGGTCGCTTTTCTGTCCTGGGTCCATTGTAAGCACCAGGAATACTAATTTTGGAAGGAGCTTTGGGCAGGTCGCTTTCATCCAGTGCCAACAGGGCTTTCTTAAAAGCATATTCGTCTTTGTAGGCAAATACTGTTACATTTTCCAATGCATATGTTTTTTCGCTCAATGTAACTACCAGCTCATGGTATGACGCAGTGGCTGTGTCACCAAAATAGAGTTGTTGCTTTTCGTATCCTACAGCTGAAATTTCCAGGGTATCTTCTTTACCAAACCGAATGAAGAAGAAGCCTTCTTCGTCGGTGACAGCTCCTGTATGATAAGTTAGGTTGGTGACGGTGACAAAAGGAATGGCCTGATCTGCCGTATCTACTACAATAGCGGATAGCTCTAAGTTGAGATTTTCGTTTGTCTGCGCTACAAGTGCCAGCGTATAAAATGTGGCCATGACAGTAAGGATGAACTTCATATAAGCAAAATTAGCTAAAATAACCTGCAAAGAATAGAATAACGTGGCTTTTGTAAGTTTGATAGCCTGCTATTGTCATTTTTGCAGTAATAATCATAAAAGCTCAAAAAACTTGCCATTGTAGCTTAAATAGTGCCATAATATGACATTCTGTCACAAGTTTTTCTAATGGCACAAGCATTGATGAGTGAATGGTAAAAGAAATTAACTCAACTAAATTAATAAAATATCATGGGAAAAATCATAGGCATAGACTTAGGAACAACCAACTCCTGTGTGGCTGTCATGGAAGGTAATGAACCTGTCGTGATTCCTAACAGTGAGGGCGGAAGGACCACTCCTTCCATTGTTGCGTTTTTAGATAACGGTAACGGAGAGCGTAAAGTAGGTAGCCCTGCTAAGCGTCAGTCCATTACCAATCCACAGAACACCATTAGTTCTGTAAAGCGATTTATGGGTAAAAAATATTCTGATGTGCCCGAGGAAATGAAAAATATTTCCTACAAGTTAGAAAAAGGCAGCAATGATACTGTCAGGATAAAGATTGGTGACAGATTGTATACGCCGCAGGAAATTTCTGCTATGATCCTCCAGAAAATGAAGTCCACAGCAGAAGACTATCTGGGTACAACTATTAATGAGGCTGTCATCACCGTGCCTGCCTACTTCAACGACGCAGAACGCCAGGCTACCAAAGAAGCTGGCCAGATTGCAGGTCTCGAAGTAAAAAGAATTATCAATGAGCCTACCGCTGCTGCATTGGCATATGGTCTGGACAAGAAAAATCAGGACCTAAAGATAGCGGTGTATGACTTGGGTGGAGGTACTTTTGATATTTCTATCCTGGAATTAGGCGATGGCGTTTTTGAAGTAAAATCAACCAATGGTGATGTTCACCTGGGTGGTGATGATTTTGACTCAAAGATTATTAACTGGCTGGCAGATGAGTTTAAGAAAGATGAAGGCATTGATCTGAGAAAAGACCCGATGGCACTTCAACGTTTGAAAGAAGCTGCCGAAAAGGCCAAAATTGAGCTTTCCAGTGCTACCAGTACAGAAATCAATCTGCCGTATATCATGCCGGTAGATGGTATTCCAAAGCACTTGGTACGCACTTTGTCTCGTGCAAAGTTTGAGCAACTAACAGATGACTTGGTGCGCAGAACGTTGGAACCTTGCCGTAAGGCCATGAAAGATGCAGGTTTGTCCAACGCAGATATAGATGAGGTAATTTTGGTTGGCGGCTCTACCCGTATTCCCAAAATACAGGAAGAAGTAGAGAAGTTTTTTGGTAAAAAACCTTCTAAAGGTGTCAATCCTGACGAAGTAGTGGCTTTAGGTGCAGCCATCCAGGGTGGTGTGTTCACCGGAGACGTGAAAGATGTATTGTTGCTGGACGTAACTCCGCTTTCGCTGGGTATCGAAACCATGGGTGGTGTATTTACCAGACTGATTGAATCCAATACAACAATTCCTACCAAGAAATCCGAAGTGTTTTCCACGGCATCTGACAACCAGCCATCCGTAGAAATTCATGTGCTACAGGGTGAGCGTCCGATGGCAAAAGACAACCGTACGATTGGCCGGTTCCACCTGGATGGGATTCCGCCAGCACCAAGAGGTGTGCCTCAGGTGGAAGTAACCTTTGATATTGATGCCAACGGTATTCTTAATGTATCTGCCAAAGATAGAGGTACCAATAAAGAGCAGAAAATCAGGATCGAAGCTTCTTCTGGCCTGACAGATGCAGAAATAGAGAACATGAAAAAAGAAGCAGAAGCCAATGCTGAAACTGATAAGCAGGAAAAAGAAAAAATAGAAAAGGTAAACGCTGCTGACTCTATGGTATTCCAAACTGAAAAGCAGTTGAAGGAATATGGTGACAAGCTTTCTTCAGGCAACAAGTCAGCTATTGAAGGTGCTTTGACAGACCTCAAAACCGCGCATCAGTCGCAAGACTTGCCAGGTATTGACAGTGCTATGGAAAAACTAAATGCCGCATGGCAGGCTGCCTCTCAGGAAATGTATCAGGCAGCAGGTGATCCTGGTGCACAGGGTGCAGGACCGGAAGCGCAAGGTGGCCCGCAGGCTAATGGTGCCAATGCTGGCAACACCGCAGAAGGTGGGGATGTTTCTGACGTAGAATACGAAGAAGTAGATGACAAAGACAAGCAATAAGGTATTTGTTGTTTCAATAGACAGAAAAGGCCCTGACAAGGGCTTTTTTTTTGCTATTGCTATACTGCTAATAAATTGAAAGCCCCATCTGGTACAAATGCCTATCTGTGCGTTGGCGTTTTGTAAGTTTTTAATAAAAATGCAAGCTACAGGTTGCAATAGCGTAAATCGAAGATGCCATGATATATATTTCATATCGCCAAAAAACAAATATATATTTTTAGTACAATTTTGTACTGTTAAAAGTAAAATAGTGTATAATAATACTCATAAAAATGCGGTTATTCCTATTTAACCTATGCATGTAATATCTTCCTGAAAGAGTAAATAGATTAGAACATAATGTGGGTTAGCTTTAAGCTTTGAAGTATGTCTATATCCTATGCTAGAGTTAGCTAATGATAACAAGGCATAATACTATGTTTAAATACAAAAAAGTATTTATAAATTGATACTATGGCATATTATCGCTCGTTGTCTTCAAATATCAGTAAGTACCACAAATTACGTAGAAATCTTACGCATGTATATATGAAAGTAGCATTGTGTAAGGCGTAAAAGTGGTAATAGTTTGCAGGAGACATCAGGTTCACAAAATCTGACATTAATTTTTAATAATGGAGATCGTTTCTAACTTACTCAAATACATTGTCTTTAGCGGGCAGCTCTTCAAAAGCTCCTTTCAAGATATTTTGGTTTCTTCTGGCACAGAACCAGTACGGGAAGTATATACATATATCAGAAACTTGGGTGTATTTTGGCTTGAAACAATAGCAGAGATAACGTTGGCATGTACTTATCTGATTGTTCCTGCCGTTATTTTCTATATGCTTATCAAAAGAAAAGATCTGAAGCAATCTCGTCCTTTCTTTATACTGCTGGCAACATTTGTTTTGGCTACAGGCATCACACATTTGCTACAAGCTTACGGTGCCTGGGACAATGTGGAAGCTGTTGTTGGGGTGCTAGAAATTCTGTGTGCTTTACTGGCTATTTCTACGGTCATCACATTGTGGCCACTGCTTCCTGTCATTCTGAAACTGCCTACATTGTCCAACCTACAGGAAACTAACCATCTGCTGGAAGAACAGGTGCGTGAAAGGGCAAAAGCAGAGTATGAGCTTCAGCACCACAAAGATAAGCTTGAGTTGATCATTAATCACCGCACAAAAGACCTTGAATATGCCACAGCAAAGCTCACCCATGAGATCAGGGACAGGAAAGAAGCGCAGGAAAAGGTGGCTTTTCATGCCTCGCTACTGGAGCAGGTAGATAGTGCTATTGTGGCCACCAACCTCCATAATGAAATCGTATATTGGAACCGTTCTGCCGAAAAGCTTTTTGGATGGAATGAAAAGGAAATTCTGGGAAAAAAGACAACTGACGTTTTAGGCTTTGGTAAGCTCGCCAAACAAAAGACACAGGCGCATCAAGTCTTACAGTCGCGCAGAACCTGGGAAGGAGAACTCAAACTTAAACACAAAGCAGGACATACCATTCCATTACATATCATTCATTCTGTATTAAGAGACGCTACTGAAAAGGAAATAGGCTACGCTTTTGTCTCCTTTGATATGTCTACACACTTTGAGTCGGAGAAAAAGCTTCAACGAGCCAAGGAGAAAGCTGAAAGATCGGCCCTGGCCAAGCAGGATTTTCTGTCTACCATGAGCCATGAAATCCGTACGCCGCTCAACGTGATCATCGGTATGGCACGGCTGCTGCTGGAAAGCCAACCCAAGCAGGAGCAGATGGACTACCTCAAGAACTTACAATTTTCGGCCAACCATCTGCTGGTAATCATCAACGATATTCTGGATTTCTCCAAGATTGAAGCCGGTAAGATAAAATTTGAGGATACAAGCTTTAGCATACAGGAAATACTCACTGGTATTAGCAAAGCTTTTGCTTTTAAAGCGCAGGAAAAAAACATTGCGCTCAATATTAATACAGACCCGGCACTGCCTGCCAGCGTGATAGGTGATCAGGTACGACTCACCCAAATACTCAATAATCTGGTGAGTAATGCCATCAAGTTTACCGAAAAGGGTTTTGTGAGTATTCACGTGCATATAAAAGAAGATAAAAAGAAAAATCTGGCGGTAAACTTTGAAGTACGAGATACCGGTATTGGGATTGATGCCAAGAGCCTGAAAGAGATATTTGATAGCTTTACACAAGCCGATGAGAATACCACTCGCAAATTTGGAGGTACCGGCCTGGGTCTTACAATCTGTAAAAAGCTGGTAGAACTACAGGGAGGAAAAATATGGGTGAAAAGCAAAGAAGCGATTGGTAGTACTTTTGGCTTTGAGCTTACCTTTGCTAAAGATGAAAATACAGCAAACCATCAAATACAGCCGCAGCAGCATATGGACAAAGCCTATCTCCAAGGATTTCACTTGCTGCTGGTAGAAGATAATCTTTCTAACCAATTAGTGGCGGCCAACTTTCTGGGTAAAGTAGGCATCAAGGTAGACTCCGCAGAAAATGGACAGGAAGCACTGGATATGGTCAAAGAGAAAGACTACGATATTATTCTGATGGATTTGCAGATGCCTGTGATGAATGGATTCGTAGCCACCGAGGAAATACGCAAGCTGGGGGGGCGCTTCAAGCAGATTCCTATTATCGCACTTACCGCCGATGTGGTGCTGGATGTGAAGGAAAGAGTGATCAGTTCGGGTATGAACGATTACCTGTCCAAGCCGTTCAACCCAGAGGAACTGTACATGAAGATTGCCAAAAACCTCAAGCTAACGATGGCTCAGGAAAACTTCCACATTCAAAATAAAGAGGAAGTGCTATCATTGGCAGATATGGTAGAACAGTACAGTAGCGACCATCAGTTTATCACGGCTTTGCTAAATTCGCTAAAGCAAAATTTTGATACGCTTCCCGGACAAGTAGCCGAGCTTGCAGAGCAAAAAGACCTGTATAATCTGCGAAAAACCATACACAAGCAGACGCCCTCTATCAGAATGGTCAAGAACTTTTACTTGAGTATGCAACTGGATAAGCTAAAACAGGCTTTGGCAAAAGAATATATCGAGGATGAAGAGATAGTGCATCTGCTTGAAAACATTCGTATTTCTGCCAGCGACTCCGTTTATTATATCCAAGACCTGGCAGAAAGAGCAGCACAGGAGGCTAAAGTCGTATAATTTGGATACTTGAAGCTGATTGATGCTGATTATGGTATATTTTAGTAATTTTGCCTAAGCGAACTAAAATTACTATCAACCATGCGATATATCTTTTTACTCATTGCGTTCACTTCTATGCTGTATTTTACGTCTTGCCAGTCAGGAAGTGATCAGCAAGCCACTTCATCAGATACCAATCCTGCGGCAGAGGGTTTCAACAAAGAAGCTTCAGACAGTACTGCCATCCATATTGCCGATGAGGTGATGCAGGCAATGGGAGGCCGCCACGCTTGGGACAATACCCGATATGTTACCTGGAACTTCTTTGGTGTGCGCAGCCTGCTCTGGGACAAACAAGATGGCAATGTAAGAATAGAAGTGCCCAAAGATTCCGCTATCTATTTGATCAACGTTCAGCAGGATACTGGCCGGGTAATGATCAATGGCCAGCCAGTGACCAATGCAGATTCAGTAAAAAAATACGTAGATCAAGGCAAACAGATATGGGTAAACGACAGCTACTGGCTGTTTATGCCATTCAAACTCAAAGACTCAGGCGTAACGCTTACGTATGCGGGTACGGATACGATACAAGGAGGAAAACAAGCGGAAGTATTGGAGCTAAAATTTGCCAACGTAGGGTTTACCCCGGACAATAAATACGAAATATATGTAGACCCGTCAGACTCTCTGGTCAAACAATGGGCCTATTACCCAAAAGCCAACATGGATACTCCGCAGTTTGTGGTACCCTGGAAGAATTACAAAGAACATGGGGATATATTATTATCCGGAGATAGGGGTGAGCGGCAGATCAGCAATATTGAGGTGATGAAAAATGTGCCGGAAACGACTTTTACCAGCATGAGTTTTCAGATGTAGTCATTATCAAACAATATCACCGGATACTTTTCACCTTTTCTAAAAGTTTGCCGGTCGGCAGGGAGTTCCAGGAAGCCGTTGCATAATAAAAGATTAGTGAAGTCGCCGCTGCCATGACCATGATGGGGATAAGCTTGCACGATGCCCTGTTCGCTGCTTCTGACATGTACCTGCAAAAAGTAAGTGATAGGCGGATCAAATATGACATCTTCTGTCAATACGGCCATTGTCTGACGCGCTTCAGGCAAGCCCATACTGCGCATCAGCCAGGGTTTGACATACCGGTAGAAACAAAGAAACGTAGATACCGGATTGCCAGGCAACGCGAAAACCACCTTGCCTTCAGGCGTATGCCCAAACCAGAATGGCTTACCGGGACGTTGCTGTACACGATGAAACAGTTGGTGTGCACCTAGTTCTTCCAATACCTGTGGCACGTAATCCGCTTTGCCTTTAGACACGCCTCCGCTCAATATCAGTACCTCGTGCTGCTGTAGTGCCTGCGACAGACCCTTGCGCAGAACATCCTGCATATCTTCAAAATGATAGAGTTCAACAGGCATGTCCATTTGCCGCAAGGCTGCCTGCAATGCATATACATTGGACTTACGAATCTGGTATGGCTCCGGGGTGGCCTGCACATCTACCAGTTCATTGCCCGTAGAGATGATGCCAAACGACAATGGCTTGCTTACCGTCAGGTGTGTTTTGCCAACAGTAGCTGCCACGGCTATGGCAGCAGGGTTGAGCAACGTACCAGCTTCCAGCAATATATCTCCGGCCTGCCGGTCTATACCTTTTGTATGAATGTTTTGCCCGGCCTGCTCCGGCATCACCAGCAGTCGGGCTTTTCTGTAGCCTTGTTCTTCAAAAAATTCCACGTCTTCGTAGCGGGTCACGGTGTTGGTATGGGCAGGCAGCATAGCACCGGTCATTACCTCTATGCAATGCCCCGGTGATTGCAGCGTTTTTTGTGCAGCTCCGGCAAACTGCACATCATCCACTACCAACACCTTGTTAGCTGGTACATCGGCTATCTTGTACGCAATGCCATCCATACTTACCCGGTCGAAAGGAGGAAAATCACGGTCGGCCAGCAAGGTTTCCTGTAGCACTTTGCCTACGGCTGCTTCCAGTGGCACCGTTGCTGTGCTTAATGCTGCCAGATGGTTTATTACTATTTGGGTGGCTTGCTGTGTGGTCGTCATGTCTTGGTTATTTTGTAGCTTTGCTCCATGAATCCGGAAGATACAAAAAACCCAAAGCTTACCCATATAGATGAGGCTGGTAATCCGCGCATGGTAGATGTAGGCGATAAGCAAATAACGCAGCGCACGGCACATGCCAGAAGCATCGTGGTATTACCGCCTGCTGTGTTGCAGCAACTGATGCAGACAAGCGGAGGGCAAGCCGAGCTTTATACCAAAAAAGGCCCGGTGTTTCATACAGCGATCATTGCAGGCACAATGGCCGTGAAGAAGACCAGCGAGATTATTCCTTTCTGTCATCCTTTGGCTATTGAGGGCTGCACGATTGACATTTACCTCAACAAAGCACAGGAAGCTGTGGTTGACTGTACCGTAAAGGTGACTGGCAAAACAGGCGTAGAGATGGAAGCCCTGACAGGTGCCTCGGCAGCAGCACTCACCATATATGATATGTGCAAAGCCCTTTCTCACCACATCATCATCAAAGATACCCGGCTGATCGCAAAAACAGGAGGGAAGAAGAAATTAGGAAATTGACTGAAATTAGGAAATTGATTGAGATTAAGAAATTAGAAAATTGGTTGAGATTAAGCCTGGATACATAACCCATTTCTATAAATCTCTATTGAATATCAACCAATTTCTATCAATTTCCATTGAATATCTCTTCAATTTCTATAAATCTCTATCAATTTCTATTGAATATCAACCAATTTCTATCCATATCTCTTTATCCCCCAATCGTAGACATAGATTCATGCACTGGTGTGCGCCTACTTCTGCTTTCTGCTTCAAACCCATCTTTGGCTCTGTGACGGAAAGCCCGTAAAAAAGCTTCGGCGATCAGTTCATCGGTAGCTCTGCTTCGTAACAGCTGCTTCAGATCAAGTACGCCACCATCGTAAAGGCAGGTTTTAAGTGTTCCCTGGGCAGTGATGCGGATTCGGTTGCAACTGCCGCAAAAGGTACGGCTGAAGGCAGCAATCACGCCTACAGTTCCTGCATAGCCCGGCACCTGATAGTGGTAAGCAGTATCGTGTGATTTATCGCTGATCTTCTGTAGGTTAGGATACTGTTGCCGGAGCACTTGCATAATTTTGTCGTGCGTCCACACCAGCACCGGATAGTGATTTCCTTCACCATTAAAAGGCATTTCTTCTATAAAACGAACGGAAACGGGCGCGGTGCGTGTCAGCTCTGCCAAAGGAATAATGTCTTTTGTATTTTGCCCCTCCATCACCACGGTATTGATCTTGACGGGTATGTTGTGTACCAGCAGTTGCTCAAGGCAATGCATTACTTTGCCATATTCATCGCGGCGGGTAATCTGCCTGAACCGTTCGCCGTCCAGGGTATCCAGGCTTAGGTTGACCGAGGCAATACCGATGGCCTTAAGCTGGGCGATGTGCGGAGCCGTGAGCACGCCATTGGTGGTGATATGCACTTCTTCAATGCCTTTGATCTGTTTGAGCCTGCGCAAAAAGTACATTAAATCTTTTCGCACAAAAGGTTCACCGCCTGTAATGCGCACTTTGGTGATGCCCATGCCTGCCAGCACGTGTACCAGCCGCTCCATTTCTTCGTACGTCAGCAAGGCCTGCTTGGGCAAATAAGGGATTCCCTCTGCTGGCATACAATAAAAACAACGCAGGTTACACCTATCAGTGACGGCAAGCCGCAGGTAGGTAATGGGTCTTCCATGATTGTCATAAAGCGTTGTTGGCATCACATAAATGTCTATGTACAGGAATCCAAAGAGGGTTAACCTTGTTGTTATCGCAAATGTAATTACTTTTGATGTCAATGTATGAACACAACGCTACATCTATGATACTGAACATACTATTATTTGGCATTACCAGGGATATAGTAGGGCAGCCGAAGCTTACCTACGAAGTTCCTTCGCAGAGCACGGTTCCTACCTTGCTGGAGAGCCTGAAGCAGACATATCCTGCCCTACAAGACCTATCATCTATGATGGTAGCCGTCAACAATGAGTATAGCAAAACCAGCCAGGTGCTGCACGAAAGCGACGAAATAGCCCTTATCCCCCCAGTAAGCGGCGGATAAAATAAGTAAAGACACCATATATGGTGTCTCCACTATGTATGGTGTCTCCACATATATGGCATCTCAACAATATTATATATGATCCACAATAGTATCATATGATCCACCTAACAGACCAGCCTTTGGATATAGCCAGCATCACTGCATCGGTGCAAGCAGATGAGGCAGGCGCTATCGATGTGTTTATTGGCACGGTGAGAAACAATACGAAAGAAAAGAAAGTAGTACGACTGGAATTTGAGGCTTATGACAGTATGGCCTTGCGGGAGATGGAGAAGATCGCCGCGCAGGTCAGAGCAAAATGGCCGGTAGCACACGTTGCCATACACCACCGAAAGGGAGTCTTGCAGATTGGCGATGTAGCCGTTATCATTGCCGTCTCTACCCCACACCGCAGCGATGCTTTTGCCGCCTGCCGCTTTGCCATTGATACGCTCAAAGAGACGGTGCCGATCTGGAAGAAAGAGGTTTTCGAAGACGGAGCAGTATGGGTAGCCGCACATCCTTAGCAGTACAGGTAAGAAAAAAGCTGTTTACGGTTTTTAATGCAGGTACAAGCCTCTTACCTTTATACCTGCCTGACAAAAGAAAGGCAATACCCTGCCTGCCACAGGTTGTTTTAAGGAAAATCGCCCACCCGTTCCAACAACCGGCAGCAACTTTACAGAACACCAGTTTCCTCCGTTAGCACTATGGGCTGATACTTCGGGGAAAAGCTCTCATGTAATACTTCGCTATTGTTGGTAAGTCCCCTCATGGAACTAATGAATCCTCATTATTTTATCCAACTATTCCTTTGACTTTCGCTTAAAAAGGTGCAGACGAAAAATAAAAAGGTCTGCACCGTTTTAAAAAAGGTCTGCACCTTTTCTAAAAAGGTGCTCTACGTTTCGAAAATCCTCATGAACACTTCCAAAAAGGTCTTCAACCAATAAAAAAGACGATCCAAACGATTTTCGGCCTTTGTTCTACACATGGACACCGTTAGAAAGAAGTAAAAGCCAAACGCCCTCAAACTGGCTCTATTCTCAGCCTGCACATGCTTATCCTGGCCGCCCCACAAAACTCTTGTTTCCTCTTATCTTTTCAAACTCTAAATTTTAGCTAGGTAGAGTAATTAAAAGCTATTATACTTGAGTTAGAAAATAATTTGATATAAACTATAGGTTTATATCAAAATTTCATTGTCATTTACTAAGCATTTGTCTTTCAACCTCTAACCTAAAATTTTATGGAGCATCTTTTAAGATTACCCGTTCTAATTTGCTTGTTAACCTTACTTTTTGTGAGTTGCAAGCAAGATGAACAAGAACTAAGTGTGTATCCTATTGTTCCTAGTATTACTACTACTAATGACTCTCTATTTGTGTCATTTAGTCAAGCTGAAGAAATAGCAAGTCTGACTGATGCTTCAGGAAGCCTTGGTGTCTACGATGTAGAAACTGCGCGAAAAGATCAAAAAGAAAAGAAGAAGAAAGTAAAAAGCTCCAAAACTTTTAAAGATAAGAATGATAGAAATGCTTTTTATGTCTTCAACTATGACGAAAACCAGGGATTTAGTATTGTTTCGGCTGATATGCGTTTAGAACCTATTTTGGCGTATAGCGATAGCAGCTACTTTGCATTTGATACTACAGAAAACCCTGGATTGAGTGAATGGCTAGAATCTCTGCAAGAATATATAACTCTTTTGCGAGATGGTAGTATTTCAGATACTGCAAGCAGCCAAAATGATGGCGCAAGAATAGCATATGGATGGAAATCTAAAAAAACATCGATCAAAAACGCCAAAATCGATCCAGGTGATAACCCTAATCCTCCTCCACCCTTTTATCCAATACAAACTTATGGGCCACTAGTCAAGTCGGAATGGGGACAAGGGTGTGGATTTAATGATTTCACTCCCAGCAAAAGTAAAGGCAGTTGCGGACATTCCCCTGCCGGTTGTGGGCCAGTAGCGGTAGCACAAGTTATGTGGTATTACCGGAGTCGGTTTAGAAGTATGACTTACAATGGCGTACCTATCAACTTTAACAATATGCCTTTGAGCTTAACCTTCTACCGAACAGGAGAATCTCCAGATATTGCTAGGCTGATGCGTTTTATAGGCGATTGGGTAATTATAGACTATGCTACTGATTATGCTATGGCTTTGCCTGAAAAAATTCCTACTTTCCTTAACAATATGGGCTTTTCTTCTGACTTAAAAGATTTGGATCATGCCACAGTTATGAATGAAATTAAAAGTGGAAGACCTGTTATTTTGAAAGCAAAAACTCCTGCCTTCCTTATTAGCTTAAACCATCATATTTGGGTTTGTGATGGCTATCAGTACAACCCAAACACCGGTGCAAAATACTATCGTATGAATTGGGGATGGTATGGAGGCCAAAATGGATGGTTTGGAATTGACAACTGGACACCAAGTGGCAATGACTACACTAAGGGAAGAAAAATGATTGTAGTACGATAAATTTTTATTATGAAAAGCTTAATTCTTTTTTTTTCAATTTCGGTAAGTATATTAGGTATATCTGGTTGTGAAAAACCTGTTTGTTGTGATCCAGGGCCTGACCCTTTTTTAGCGACAGTTCTCACAGGAGAAAATGCTAATTATCTGGAGCAACATGTTGGTGATGCAGTGGAGCTATATTACTTCAACAGCAATAGCAAAAAATACTTAGATATAACAATAAATCCCTATGGAGACTCAACCTTCTTTAACGGTGGAAATATTGCTTTCCTAAGTATGGAAGGAACAAAAGATTTTTACTTAGAAGTGAATGGAGATGTAGATACTCTATACGTAGATGTAAATAAGAATAATAAATATGAAAGAGTAGTATTTAATGGTAAGACAGCAGAAATACTAAATGTAAAAACTCCCGGCGTTCCTATTTATATTTTGCAGAAGTAAAAAGAACCCCTAGATATGATAAACTAGGGGTTCTATAAATTATATTCTAAAGCAGGTGCCAAACCCTCAAATCCCTTATCGAATAGCCATTTCTGTCGGGTTGCTTCTCAACTGACCCTGTTTTTGCTTCCTCAGCCTGCACATGCTTATCCTGGCCTCAATCTGTGACTGAGGCCCTATTATGATGTCAAGCCTGAGGCTTGATAATATTCTTAAAACTTCAGTCACAGACTGAAGCTAGAGAGAGTTTGTTACTTTATTTTATGGTTGTTCCTTAAGTTGCAAATAACAAGTCCTTTACCCTGGCCTCAGTTTCCCTCAACCCTGGCCTCAGTCTGTGACTGAGGCCCTATCATGATGTTAAGCCTTAGGCTTGACAGTATTCTCAAAACTTCAGTCACAGACCGAAGCTAGATAAAGGCTGCATTGGGGGGGTAGCACTTTTCCCTTTCACTCTCCCCAACACTTTCTGCTAAATCTTCTGCAAATTCAGCAGGGTGCCTTATATTTGCAGCCGTACTTTGTGCCGGGTCAGAAGAGGGTTTTGTTGATTTATTTGTGTGATATACTAAACTTTTTCTGCCCGGTGTGTGTGTTATAATCATTCACCTTATATACTTTATGAAGATCAACTTACAGACAGTAACGTCCTTTGAAAGCCGCCACAACGGGCCTACCCCGGAGCAGGTGACTGATATGTTGCAAACAATTGGTGCCGCATCACTGGATGCTTTGATCGATGAGACCATTCCCAAAGCCATCCGACTTGAAAAAGACCTGGACCTGCCGGAAGCCAAAAGCGAGTATGCGTTTTTGAATGCGTTGGAGAAGCTTGCGCAGCAAAACAAAGTATTTAAGTCATATATTGGGCTGGGCTACTACAACTGTATTGTGCCTGCTGTCATACAACGAAATATTCTGGAAAACCCGGGTTGGTATACAGCTTATACTCCTTATCAGGCTGAAATCGCGCAGGGCCGCCTGGAAGCCCTGATCAACTACCAGACGATGGTGAGTGACCTTACAGGTATGGAACTGGCCAATGCCTCTTTATTGGATGAAGGTACCGCCGCTGCCGAGGCCATGAACATGTTCTATGCCATGAGGAAGGGCAGCAAGAAGACAGCAAATACTTTCTTTGTAGACGAAAACACCTTCCCGCAAACCATCGATGTCCTCAAAACCCGTGCAGAACCAATTGGCATCGACCTGAGGATAGACAGTCTGGAAAACCTTGACCTGACAGATGACAGCCTGTTTGGCCTGCTCATCCAGTACCCTGACAGCAACGGAGCCGTAAAAGACCACAAAGCACTGGCTGAGACTGCCCACGAGCAGGACATTCTGGTAGCTGTAGCCGCCGACCTGATGTCGCTGGCATTGCTGACCGAGCCGGGTGCCTGGGGTGCCGACTGTGTGGTAGGCACCACCCAGCGATTTGGCGTACCGATGGGCTATGGCGGACCACATGCCGCTTATTTTGCCACCAGAGAACAATACAAACGACATATACCAGGTCGTATCATTGGTGTTTCGGTAGATACTTACGGCAAGCCTGCCTATCGCATGGCCTTGCAGACCCGCGAACAGCATATCAAGCGCGACAAGGCCACCTCTAACATCTGCACGGCACAGGTGCTGCTGGCCGTGATGGCAGGCATGTATGGTGTATACCACGGACCAAAGGGCCTGAAAGGTATTGCCGAACGCATCCACGGCATGGCCAGCCTGCTCAATGACGGGCTAAAGCACCTCGGCTTTGAACAACTGAACGAGTATTACTTTGATACCCTGAAAGTGCGTGTACAGGATGCGGAAAAGGTGAAAGCCCTGGCAGAAGCGCAGGAAGTGAACTTTCGCTACTTCGCTGATGGCTCTGTTGGCATTGCCGTAGACGAAACAACCAATACGGACGATGTAATGCGCATCATACAAATACTGGCAGAAGCCGCCGGTAAGGATGCCAGCACCTGGCATATGCAGCAGGCCGCAGACGCGCTTGCCTACCATTGGCCCGATGCCTTGCAGCGAAGTTCTGCTTACCTCCAACACGAGGTGTTCAATGCGTACCATTCCGAACACGAAATGCTGCGGTATATCAAAAGGCTGGAGAACAAAGACCTTTCGCTGGTGCATTCTATGATCTCGCTGGGTTCCTGCACCATGAAGCTCAACGCCACCACAGAAATGATACCTGTCACCTGGCCGGAGTTTGGCAACATTCATCCTTTTGTGCCGGTGGTGCAGGCAGCAGGTTACCATGAGATGTTTCGTCAACTGGAAGCCTGGCTGTGTGAGATCACTGGCTTTGCGGCAGTGTCGCTGCAACCCAACTCAGGCGCACAAGGTGAGTATGCCGGTCTGCTTACGGTGATGGCTTATCATAGAAGCAAAGGAGAAAACCAGCGCAATATCATTCTGATACCCACTTCGGCACACGGCACCAACTTTGCCACAGCCGTGATGGTGGGCAACCGGGTTGTGCTAGTCAACTGTGATGAGCATGGTAACATTGATACCAAAGACCTGAAAGCCAAAGCCGAAAAGCATAGCGAACACCTTGCTGGCCTGATGGTGACTTACCCCTCTACACATGGCGTGTTCGAAGAAGAGATCCGTGAGATATGTGAGACAATCCATCAGCACGGTGGGCTGGTCTATATGGATGGTGCCAATATGAATGCCCAGGTAGGGCTGACCAGTCCGGCCAACATTGGTGCGGATGTGTGCCACCTCAACCTGCACAAGACATTTTGTATACCGCATGGCGGCGGCGGGCCGGGCATGGGTCCTATTGGTGTAGCAGCACATCTGGCACCCTTCCTGCCGGGCAACCCGTTGGTAAAAACAGGAGGAGATGAAGCCATTACTGCTGTATCGGCAGCACCGTATGGCAGTGCCAGTATTCTGTTGATTTCCTATGCCTACATCGCCATGATGGGTGGTGCCGGACTGAAAAGGGCCACACAAATGGCTATCCTGAATGCCAATTATATCAAAGAGAAACTCAAAGGGCATTATAAGGTACTGTACACCGGCAAGAACGGGCGCAGTGCCCACGAGATGATCATCGATTGCCGGGAGTTTAAGAAAGCAGGCATTGACGTGACAGATATAGCCAAGCGACTGATGGATTATGGTTTTCATGCGCCTACCGTATCGTTTCCCGTAGCAGGCACGATGATGATAGAGCCTACAGAAAGCGAAGCCCAGCCCGAACTGGACCGTTTCTGCGAAGCCATGATCAGCATACGTAAAGAGATACGGGAAGTGGAAGAAGGCAAAGCTGATAAGGAAGATAATGTGCTTAGAAATGCTCCGCATACAGCCGCCGTTGCACTTACTGATGAATGGCCTTTCAGCTATAGCCGCGAAAAAGCCGTATACCCGTTGGCATATACCAGAGAAAATAAGTTTTGGCCTGCCGTTAGCCGCATTGACAGTGCCTATGGAGACCGCAACCTGATGTGCAGTTGTATTTCTGTAGAGGCGTTTCAGGAAGCAGTAGACCAAAAAGAAAAAGTAGAAGCATAGACAAGCGATGTACTGCAATAGGTAGCCGGTTGCCTATACAATAATAACCTTTCTATCAGCCGGAGGTCCAGCCTCCGGCTACTTCAAACAAATACAAGCCTTTTGTTGTAACCTACTGGTGTGACATATTATATATTAGCACGCATTCAATGTTACTGAGTCAGAAAAACCATTAGCTCCAGATACCATCTGAAGATGGTAAGGGCATAGGTTGCATTCATTTTTAGTTATCACAACCACGCACACGGACAACGCTTTGTTACCATATACTTCATGAAGATACGTTTAAAGCTTACCCTGGCATTGTCTTTTCTTTTCTTGCTAATCCTGCTGGTGGGAGGTATTAGTACTTATTATTTTCATAAGCTTGAGCAGGAGGCGCAGATTGCCATCAGAGATAATTACCGCACGCTCAACTATATGTATGATCTCAACAACCAGTTGGATAGAGTGCAGCAAGTGCTGCTGGCCCGTGGAAATGATCAGGAAAGCAGGCAACAGTTAAAGAAAGTACTAGACCGTTTTGCTGTAGCACTCACCGAGCAGCAACACAACGTGACCGAAGTAGGAGAGCAGCCGTTGACCGATAAGCTGACGGCAGACTTTGAAAAGCTGAGCGGCCTGCTGGCTAATGTGCCCATTGATGAAGGGCATGTCCGTTATATGAGAAGAGAAGTGCAGCCGCTGATTCTGCAAATGGAACGGCTGGTCAACCAGATTTACAGTCTCAACCATACTACTATTGATCAGAAGAATACTACTGCCAGCCGTATAGTTCAACAGGCAACATCGTATGTGATGCTGGCCGCCATTGTGGGTGCAGTGATCGGCCTGCTGTTTACAATAGGGATTCCGGCGTACATTGCCCGGCCTATCCGGGGGTTTGCAGAAGCCATCCGGCAGATTTCCAAAGGGAACTATCAATACAAGCTACCTATCAATTCTGTAGATGAGTTTGGTGATCTGGCTTTTGCCTTTAATAAAATGTCTGCCAAGCTAGAAGAATATGAGCACAGCAATATGGCCAGTGTCATTTTTGAGAAAAGAAGGCTGGACTCAGTTATCAACCACATGAACGAAGCAATCATTGGCTTTGACGAAAACAAATATATCATCTTTGTCAATACGTATGCATTGAACCTGCTGGGGCTGAGCAAAGAAGAAATAGTAGGAAAGTATGCCCCGGACATGGCTTCTGCCAATCCGCTTGTACATGAGATCATTGGAGAGTTGATGATCGGGCACGAGGAATGGGAGCAGCAGCAGAAGTTTCGGTCGGTCAGCATTAAAGTAGATGGGGAAGAGAAGCTTTTCTCCAAAAACATTGTGGATATTGTAGACCAACTGACAGGCGAGACGCGCAAAATACTCATTGGTCATATCATTATCCTGTCAGATATCACAGAGTTTGCCGAGCGGGATATTGCCAAGTCGCAGTTTATCACTACGCTATCACATGAGTTGCAGTCGCCGGTAGACAAGATAGAAAAAAATGCGGAGCTTTTTCAAAGCATCACAGCCAACACACTCACCAAACAGGAATCTGATCTGCTGGAAAACATCCGCGAAAGCAACGATCAGCTCAAATACATCATCAAAGAAAACTTTGACCTCGACCACATCGACCAAAGTAAGATGAGTGTGCATGTATCACCGGAAGACCCCAAACAACTCATCGATCAGAGCCTCGAGAATGTGAAGTATCATATACAGGGCAAAGAACTGGCCCTAGAATATCATGTAGAGGCCGACCTGCCGATGGTCAACGTAGATGCGAACAAGCTTGTATGGGTAATTAATAACCTGTTGACCAATGCCATACGCTCTTCACCGGTAGGCAGAAAGATTGCTCTGAAAGCCGTAGCGGATGATAATTTTGTACAAATCAGAATTACTGATCAGGGAGTATCAATAGCGAAAGAAGATAGAGAAAGAACCTTCAGTAAATTCTCACGCATCGATGGGCAGAAAAGAGAAAAAACCGGTTTGGGTTTAGTGATCGCCAGAGAATTTATAGAAGCCATGGGCGGTAGTGTAGGCATGAACCCTTTGGAAGGAGGCAACGAACTCTGGATAAAAGTGCCGGTGTATTGAATAAGGAGACGGAAGACCGGTGACCGAAAACCGGAGATTGGAAAGTACGCTTTTCATTTTAGCCCTATCCTTCGGTCTCCTCACTCCGTTTTTCTGTTTCTATCAAAAAGGATAGATCAGGGGGATAAAAATGGTGGCGATGATCCAGAACAGGATATTGAGCAGTGTACCTACTTTGATAAAATCCAGGAACTTGTACTGCCCGGCACTGTATACCATTGCGTTGGTCTGATAGCCTACGGGTGTCATGAAGCTGGCAGAGGCCGCAAATGTGATCGCCATGATAAAAGGCACGGGGCTTACGCCCATACTGTGCGCTGTGGCAATGGCAATAGGTGCCAGCAAAGCCGCCGTAGCATTATTAGACATGATCTCCGTCAGCAACGAAGTAGTCAGGTACAGACCGGAGGCGATAGCCACCACACCCCACTGTCCCAGGTTATCTACCAAAGCATCTGCAATTACGATATCAAGACTGCTGTTTTTCATAGCGGTGCCCAGGCTCAGTGCTCCGGCCAGCAGAAAAACGACCTGCCAGTTGATGGCTTCGTATACTTCTTTCATGCTCATGGAGCCTAAAAGCACCAGTAGCACCACGCCACAGATGGAGCCGGTCATGATAGGCACTATCTCAAAAGTAGCCAGCACTACAATAGCGGCAATGATACCAACGGCCAGTAGAAAGCGGTTTTTCCTGAAATCAGTCAGCGGATCTTCTGACAACAGCACAAAAGGAGAGTCCTGCTCACTTTCCATCTTTCTGAGTTCCTGCACAAAGTGCGTCTTCACTTCGGCCAGTATCACATCTCCGGGTTTGAGGCGCATATCATATAAATGCTCATGCAGCACTTCTTCCCGGTGACGGATGGCCAGGGGTATGGCTCTGAACCTACGCCTGAAATCCAGTTCGCGCAGTGTTTTGCCATCGAGTTCAGAGTTGGAGGTAATTACCAGCTCTGCCAGCGTAGAGTTTTTGCCTTTAAGGTTATCGTTGCCAATGGTGAAAGCGGTGTTGAGGTGCACTTTTGCGCGGTCTTTCAGTGCCTTGATCTTGTCTACGTCGCAGCGCACCTTCAGCACATCGTACGCCTGTAGCACAAAATCTCCGGCAGGCAGGGTAAAGCGGCTGCCATTCCGGCTCACTTCAATAATATCCATTTCCAGCTCCTTCACCAGCGAAGAATCCATAATAGATTTATCGACTGCATCTGAGGAAGGCTCCAGCGTGATTTCTGTCAGATAGTCGCGCATACCAAACTTTTGCTTTAGGTCCTGTTCTCCTTTGCGTGCGGGAAGAATCCGGATGCCAAAGAATACCATGTAGAGAATACCAAAAAAGAGGAAGATCAGCCCAAGCGGAGTCATCTCAAACATAGAGATAGGAGCCATTCCCGATTTTTCTATAATACCGCTCACCAGGATGTTGGTAGAAGTACCGATCAGCGTGCAGGTACCTCCAAAGATAGAAGCAAATGAAATAGGGATCAGCATTTTGGAGGGACTCTGTCCGGAGGCGTGAGCAATCTGTATGGCCACGGGAATAAACACTGCTACCACGGGTGTATTGTTGATACATGCCGAAACAACTGCAATCAGCAGCATCATCAAAATAATGCCAGTATTAAAATTACGCCTGAATATGGCAGAGAGCCTGTAGGCTAATACCTGCAACGCGCCTGTTTTCAGCAAGGCCGCGCTTAATACAAACATAAAAGCTACGGTAATGGTGGCATTGTTGCTAAAACCTTCTACACTCTGTTCGGGCGTAATCACGCCTGTGATGGTTAGAGTGAGCAAGATCAGCAACGCGACCAGGTCAATAGAGATAACTTCTGTGGCAAAAAGAATAACCGCTATTACAATGACACCCAGCGTAATGATCGCGTCTATAGACATAAGGTTCGGGCAAGCCGCAATTGAAAAATTGTTAATGAACTACCAAACAAACTTCCAAATATATAGACAAAACCTCCTGATGTTATAAACTTTTGAATTAAAAATTTTCACGCTCTCAACATAGCTGGCTCTGCTGCAAAAAACCCAGTGGAGAAAGCAGCATATGCTGAGAAGCCGTATGCAAGTCGCACCAGGCTCGGTTGAGTGGTGTTTGTGGCTCCAGTATGGTCATTCCTGCCAGCGGATACAACATTTCTGCACTTTCCCGGGCCGACATGGCTGCATGTTTGGCGGCCAAGCTTATCTTCCGCACCTGTTCTTCTGACAGGGCCTTTGCTTTTTCACAACTTGCCCAGGCTTCATCAGCCAGCAGGTAGAGCCATGCCCTGGCCGATGATAACTTTGCTTCTGCCTGTGCCAGCGTATCGTGTGCTTTGGGCTGGTCTTTCATCATGCCATAGGCACCTTTCTTATGCAACAGCAAGGTCTGCATCTCTTCCATAAAGTGCACCGCCATGCCGGTAGCTTGCAGGGCTGTAGTGATTTCTGCAAAAGGCATAAAAGGAAACCGGTATAGCGAACCATGCTGGTAAGGAGAGGGTTCTAGCAGGTTAAACGTTCTGTTTTTAGGTACCACCTTGTCTTTCACCTGGAAGTCATGGCTGGCGGTGGCTTGCAGTCCGTAGCTGTTCCAACTTCTCACTACTTCAACTTCATCAGGTAGCAGTACAAAAGACAAAACGGAGGCACCTTCATGGGCAGGTTCAATCTTGCAATTGGCCGTAAAAGCAGTAGCATGGCTTGAGCCGCTAGCATATTTCCATTGTCCGCTCACCAGCCAGCCATCATCTTGTGGCTTTGCTTCTCCTGCAACAGCACCACTGCCGGCAAGGCACACCTGTGGATTTCCAAAAAGTGTAGCACTGAGCGAAGGGTGAATGTAAGCCGAAAACAGGTTGGCACCCGCTCCCAGGTTCAGCACCCAGCCAAAACTGCCATCAGCATAAGCGGCAGCTTCCAGCAACCTGAGTGCTTCTGGCAAGGACATTTCCAGTCCACCCAGGCTTGCCGGTACAAACATGCGATACCAGTCGTGCTGATAAATCAAAGCCAGTTGCTTCTTTGTTAGATAACCCTGCTCATTGGCTGCTCTGGCTTCACCTCTGATAAGTTGTATATTTGCTGCATTGATATAATCTGTAGGATGGCGTGTGTAGCTCATATTCTTTTTTTATTCTCTGTCAAAATCAGTGCAATAGTACAGCATAATTCCTTTAACTTGTCTTGTTTAAAGATACATTTGCAAATGTAGTGTATGAGAGCAACAACGATGAAAGAGCACAAACAGACGAAAGACGTACCCGAAGAAATGATGCTCAGAGATTATCTGGCACTTGATAGAACCCGGCTGGCCAACGACAGAACGCTGCTTTCTTTCATAAGAACCAGTCTGTACCTGCTGGTGACAGCTTTTGCTATTGTAGAGCTGAAGTCATTAGAAGATTTTATGTTTTTGACATGGATATTGGTCATCGCCAGTGCCGTGTCGCTGATAGCCGGAATCACGAATTATATGAGAATGAAACGAAAGCTTAGAGATTACTACACCGGCGCATAAGAAACACAAGCTACTTAGGAATGTTGATACAATAAAGTAACCCACAATACAAACGTAACCATAGCCTTGTGTCCTCACAGGCTGTGCCCCCCACAAACCCCGGAGTTAAGTTGAATATGTTATTTATTCGTCATTCCTTAGGGTGCGGGAGTTGTTAGAGCGAGTTTTACATAAACAGGAAAATGGTCCGAACCAAAATTGCTGAGCCGCTCTATAGACAGTGCCTTGAATTCTTTGGTCACGTAGACATGATCCAGGGGCCACCGCATTACAGGAGATTGCGCGCTAAAGGAGTTATAAAAACCTCTGCCAACGCGCAAATCGTATAAGTGCCCCTTTGCCTGAAACAAGCGCGTGGTGTGCGACCAGGCTACATCATTAAAATCACCGGCGACAATAGCAGGCCTCTGCTGCCGAACGATCATATTGCCGACATCTATCAATGCTTCCTCTTTTTCTCCAATATTGTCAGGATATTTGCTACGGGTAGGAGGCACCGGGTGCATCCCGTGAAAATAAAAGATGTCTCCATCCGGAAGCTTGACTTTGGTATGAAAAGAAGGCACGTCGTTGTGTTGAAAAAACCTCGTTTCCGGATCAATCAGAGGGTACTTTGAGTAAAGTAACATGCCATAGGTATTGTCTAGCGGGTATTCCACGCTGTAGGCATATCGCTGGTGAAGTGCCTGTACGGCATTTTCCCACCATAGGTCTGTTTCCATCAGCAGCAACATATCAGGGTCTGTGGCTCCGGCTATTTCCAGGAGAGCTTCTGCATGTCTGTTTTTCATGTATACATTGGCAACCATGATACTTACTATTGCTTCTTTATCCACGCTGTCAGCATCTGCCTGTGTTACCTGATAGCTCACTAAAGGAGTGTACGGAACCAAAAAATACGCTTGTAAGGCCACAGAAGCCAACAAGCCCACAGAAAAGAAGGCAGGCCAAAAAGACCAGCTTTTGTTGACCAGCACAAACAGCAACAGACAGACCAGGCAGACAATAAATACCTGTTCTCTGGGAAAATCCAGCATCTTTATCCACCAGATATTCACATCGTAGATCAACGACAGCAGTGAAATGGCGATGACTATTGTGCCAACGAATATAATCAGACAGAAGAAGATTTTGGTGTACTGCAAAACAAGTAACAAATAATTTGTGCTGAAAAACTTTTCGTGTAAAGCCTGTATTTTCAATGATCTTGCAGATAAGAATTCAGATTCTCCCGCATGATGATGTGCAATGGCAAATTACGCCGATAGGGGATCTCTTTTTTGAATACCAAAAGATCTGTAAGGTAAGAAATACCCAAAAAGCTTTGCTGCTGTACATTCTGATGAATAATAGCATTGATATATTTACGCTCAATAAAAGGAATGTTAGCTTCTATCAGATCATATCCCACGAGGGTTATATTGGTTCTGCCGGCTTTTTCCAGATAACCTGCAATGTTATAAGCTCTGGAGGTAGTTACAAACACCGCCTGCGTGTCAGGGAATTGCTGAAACATACCATCGACCATCTCTCCAAAATCGGGGTGTAGGGGGCTTTCAATCTCATAGGTCACTACCTGCATAGCAGTGGTGTTCATTTCTTTGATAAACTCTCTGAACCCTTGCTCTTTTTCGTACAAATGCACGGAATTTTGTGCTTTCTCGGCAATATGGAGAATAATTATTGTGCCACAGCTACCCCTAGAGGTGATCAGCTCGGCTGCAAGCCTGCCACTCTGATGCAGATCCTGGCCGATAAAAGATACCGGTTGTAAAGCTTCTATGAAAGTATTGAAGCAAACAACAGGAATATTGTTGGCTTGGCATTGCGCAGCAAAAGCCAGTGCCTCATCTCTTAAAATAGGAGCCAGCAAGACGCCATCGGGTTCGGATTGTAATACTTCTCTGGCCATTTTCTCAAAAGAATCATCTTCCATCGGATTGAAGAAGAAGGTATGTACCTGTACACCAAACTGACCAAATTCTCTTTCTGCCTTGGCAAGACCTTCAACAGGTTCCTGCCAGAAGGGATCGTGCCGGACATCGGGCATCAGTGTGGCAATCTGGTAGGTTTTGGAAGAACTTAACGTTTTGGCGATCAGGTTTGGTTTATAATCAATCTGGTCAAGTACCTTCATCACTTTTCCATAAGCTGCTTCGGATACTTTTCCCCGTTTGTGTATCACTCTGTCTACAGTTCCCATAGACACTTTGGCCATCTGAGCGATATCTTTGATTCTAATATTTTTCATGTGCCAAAAATAACAGTTACTAAATATATGTGGCAATAAATTTGGAAAAAGAAAGCGGATAATGTGTAAATATTAATTATTTTGGCTTGATAGTTGATTTTGAACCCTTTTATATTTAAATTGTTAAAACATTTATCAAATACCTTTTAAGTAAAACCAGTTTTGTATTTATATCGTATGTTTTAATGTTACATTTCCAGATACTTTTTTTACTGATTGATAATAGACAGTTTATTTTTTGATTACGCTTTTTTATCATGATCCATACCAACAGCAATCCATATTCTAAAACACTGGTCGTTTTTTTAACTATCACAGATAGCCTTTTGCTTTATGCATCCTTCAAAAGTGCCTATTGGCTAGAATTTAAGACCTTTCTGCTTCCAATAGGCTATTATCAGGCACTGATGGCTGTTGCTATTCTTAGCTGGATCATTTCTTCTCTTTTCAGAAATGCCTATCATCCCGAAAGGCTAAAGTCACTCTCAAGGATCACCACTACCACGCTGGGCACTATGGTGCCATATGCTATCATCCTGGCATCTTATATTCTCTTTGTAGATACGGTAGTAGTCCCTGTCAATTTTATGGTGATGGTACACGCGCTGTTTTTGCTGGCATCCATATTCGCAAAGTACATCATGCTTACCCTGTATAGCTTTGTAAGAAACAAAAAAGAGAACAGAAGCAAGACTATCATTATTGGGTATACCAATGCCGGAAGAGAGTTGTATCGCTATTTTAGAAAAGATAGAAGATCGGGTACTGAGTTCTTAGGCTTCTTTGATGACAAGCACCATGACAAACTGATAACAGGCAAGCTAAGTGATGTCAGAGCATACTGTTTGCAACATCACATTAATGAAATATATTATGCGCTACCTGCCAATGATGCATTGATCAAAGAAATAACCGCTTTTGCAGATGATAATTTTATCCACTTCGGACTGGTACAAGACCTCAGCGGATTGAATTATGATCGTCTGCACACTCATAACTATGGTAATGAAATTCCAGTGATTTCTTATACCAAGGCGCACACCAGGCACAATACCAGCAAAATGTACGATGAGTTCTCTCTGAAATTCAAAAACCTGCCCTTTAGCAATTGACTTATGAACTGCTATTTTCCTGTTTAAGCAGCCTTGTGCTGCTTTTTTTGTATAATAATGTAGCCCGCCCTTGAAGGTGAACTATAATTTAGTAATTTTGCGGCACATTGTGAACGCAAACCGTTGATTCACAGTTACATTAACTATTCAAAATCATTTGTTTAACAAAAACCACCCTACAGACAGCTCTATGTATGGTGTGTAATCAGAGCAATTTCTTAATATGGCAAATACGCAGGAAAATTTTAATTGGGATCTGGCCGATGTAAAGGGTTTTGGCGATGAGTACTCCAAAGAAGATAAGGCCAACATGGCTTCTATGTATGAGGATACGCTCACCCAGGTCAATGAAAGAGAAGTAGTAACCGGCACCGTAGTAGGCATCAACGACAGAGATGTGATTCTCAACATCGGTTTTAAATCTGATGGGCTGGTATCAACCTCGGAGTTTCGTGATACACCTGACCTGAAAGTAGGTGATGAGGTAGAGGTTTATATTGAAGAACAAGAAAACGCACAAGGGCAATTGGTGCTTTCCCGCAAAAAAGCAAAGATTGTCAAAGCCTGGGAAAAAATACAGCACGCGCTGGATTTTGATGAGGTAATTGAAGGCGTGATCAAACGACGTACAAAAGGTGGATTGATCTGTGATATTTATGGTGTGGAAGCCTTCCTGCCGGGTTCTCAGATTGATGTAAAACCTATCCGCGATTTCGACGTGTTTGTAGGAAAGCACATGGAAGTAAAAGTGGTGAAGATCAACTATGCCAACGACAACGTAGTGGTATCGCATAAAGTGCTGATTGAGAAAGATCTGGAAGAGCAAAAAGCCAAAATACTGGATAACCTTGAAAAAGGACAGGTACTCGAAGGTGTCATCAAGAACATGACCAACTTCGGTGTGTTCATCGACCTGGGTGGTGTAGATGGTCTGCTCCATATCACGGATATTTCGTGGGGCCGTATCAGTCATCCGGAAGAAGTACTTAACCTGGATCAGAAAGTCAACATTGTGGTGCTTGACTTCGATGAGGACAAAAAGCGTATCTCTTTGGGTATGAAGCAACTTACCCCGCATCCTTGGGATTCACTCACCGAAGATATTCAGGTAGGGTCTAAAGTAAAAGGTAAGATTGTGAATGTAGCTGATTACGGTGCTTTCCTGGAAATTATGCCAGGCGTAGAAGGACTGATCCACGTATCGGAAATGTCATGGTCGCAGCACCTGAGAAATCCACAAGATTTTATCAATATAGGCGACGAACTGGAAGCTGTTGTACTAACGCTGGACCGCAACGACAGAAAAATGTCGCTGGGTATCAAACAACTGACCGAAGACCCGTGGACAAAACAGGACATTTTGACCAAATATGCCGTAGGAACCAAACACAAAGGTATCGTCAGAAATCTTACCAACTTCGGACTGTTCATTGAACTGGAAGAAGGTATCGATGGATTGGTACACGTTTCTGACCTGTCATGGACCAGAAAAATCAAGCACCCTTCAGAATTTGTGAAAGTAGGGGATGAACTGGAAGTGCAGGTGCTCGAGTTGGATGTAGACAACCGCAGGCTGGCACTGGGCCATAAGCAACTGGAAGAAAACCCTTGGGATACTTTCGAGGATGTGTTCCCGGCAGGCTCTGTGCACAAAGGTACCCTGATCAACAAAATTGATAAAGGCGCATTGATAGAGTTGCCTTATGGCATTGAAGGATTTGCCAGCTATAAGCATCTGGCCAAAGAAGATGGTTCTGAACCGGAAGTTGGCGAAGCTCTTGATTTCAAGGTGGTTGAGTTCAACAAAGACGATCGCAGAATTGTGTTATCTCACACCAATGTATACAGTGAGCCTGAAGAGAAAGAAAAATTCAGGAAGAAGCCTGCACCTGCCAGTACTGGTAGCACAGGTGGCGGAGCCAGCAAAAGAAAGCAAAGCGGTTCTAACGAGGAACGATCTACTCTGGGTGATCTGGCAGCACTTTCTAACCTGAAAGAACAGATGCAGGAAGAGCAGAAAAAAGCCCGCCAAGGTGAAACACCAAGCACTAGCAATAATGATGAGCAACAGCCTGACGACGACTCAAAACAGTCAGCGGAGGTGGAAGATAACGAAGAATAAGTATAAGGCGGCATCAGGAAGTACTTTCTTTTTGATGCCGCTGCTTCGGCAGTCCGATTTTGCATAAAGCGCAAAATGTTTTAAGTTTGCGCTTTATTTAAAAAAAGGTCGCGTGGCCGAGTGGCTAGGCAGAGGTCTGCAAAACCTCCTACAGCGGTTCAAATCCGCTCGCGACCTCATCCTGACTTACATAAAAAAGCCCTTTTTCAGAAAGGGCTTTTTTATGTCTGTTTTATGATCATGTAGGGTAGCAAGTATTTTTGAATCAATATAGCCGGGCGCAAAAAAAGTTGCAAGAATTATTATTTATACTAATTCTAAATTGCTTTTCAAGCATAAGTTTTTGTTAGCTATATTGCTGATTTACAGCTTTTTGCGAGTAATATAGCAGTATGTTAAAGAGGTACACCAATTTGCTAAGAATGTATTTGAAATCATAAAATCGCGTATTACTTTTGTGGGTGTTTAAAAAAACAGACATAATGTTCAAAAAAAGACCAGATTTCCGAAACCTACTACATCTTACCATTAGGCCACTGCTGACTGGTTTGTTTTTATTGAGTTTAATCTTCACTGCCTTTGCACAAACTGACACTACCGCTACAGCAGCACAAGGGGGTACTGACGCAGCAGGTGGAGCCGCTACGGATGGAGCCGCTACGGATGGAGCCACTCCGGCAGCAGGAGCCGCAGGCATACCTACTTCTGATGAGGCTATTGCTGCGGGAGCTACCGTATTTAATGCCAATTGTACAGTTTGCCATGCTATCAATTCACAGGTAGTAGGCCCTGCATTGAAAGGCGTAACAGAAAGACGTCCTCTGCCCTGGCTACTCAAGTTTATCCACAACTCTCAGGATGTTGTTAAAAGTGGCGACAGTTATGCCGTCAATCTTTTCAACAAGTTCAACAAGACAGTGATGCCGCCTTTCACTTCGCTCTCCGAAGATCAGATAAAGTCTGTATTAGGTTACATCCAAAGCGAATCAAATAAGGCTGCAGCTCCTGCACAGGCAGCCGCAGGAGATGGTACTGCAACAGATGGCCAGCAGGCTGGCGGTGGGGGTGCCGCCGTAGGAGGTATCAGCTCACAATACTTTACCATCATTCTGGTTGGTCTTATCATCGTGCTGGTACTGATCCTGCTGGTACTGATCCTGATCATCTCGGTGATGTCGCGTTTTTTAAACCAACGTACAGATCTGGATGAAGAAGACCGTGAGTCAATCAACCGTACAACCAATTATAGAAAGATCGTAACCAGTACCCCATTCATCGGTATTATCATCTTTATCTTTCTGTCTATTGCTGTAAAAGTGGGTTTGGACGGACTTTATTCCATAGGAGTGCAGCAGGGGTATATGCCTAAGCAGCCTATTGCATACTCTCATGAGCTACACGCCGGAAAATATGAAATTCCCTGCCAGTACTGTCACACAGGCGTGATGAAAAGCAAGTCTGCTAACATTCCCTCTGCTAATATCTGTATGAACTGCCATCAGCAAATCAAGACGGAATCTCCGGAGATACAGAAAATATATGCGGCCATAGATTTTAATCCAGAAACGCAGACCTATGGCAACAATAAAAAGCCAATACAATGGGTGAGAGTGCATAACCTACCGGATCTGGTGTATTTCAACCATGCTCAGCACGTAAAAGTAGGCGGCTTGGAGTGTCAGACCTGCCACGGGCCTATCCAAGAGATGCCGGTAGTGTATCAGTATTCTAAACTTACTATGGGGTGGTGTATCAACTGCCACCGGGAAACACAAGTGAACGCCAAAGGAAATGCTTACTACGATAAGCTGCTGGAGTTGCACGAAGCATCTAACCCCAACGAGCCGATGACAGTAGCGAGCATTGGAGGATTGGAATGTTCAAAATGTCACTATTAATTTAACATTTGCTTTACATAGATTTCATATATTATAATGAAGAATAACAAGCGATATTGGAAAGGAATTGAGGAGTTGCAAAATGATCCTGAATTGGTGAAGCGTGCTGATCGGGAATTTTCCGAATTGCTTCCAATAAAAGACAATGGCAAAGGGGATTCAAGGAGAGATTTTCTCAAACTTATGGGATTTGGCATCAGTGCCGCTACGCTGGCAGCCTGCGAAGCACCTATCCGAAAAGCTATTCCCTATATAGTAAAGCCTGTGGATGTTGACCCTACCATTCCCAACTATTATGCTTCTACTTATATAGATGGTGGCGACTATTGTAGCATTGTTGTCAAAACCCGCGAAGGCAGGCCCATTAAGATCAACGGGAATGACTTCTCGCAGGTTACCTACGGGGGAACCAATGCACAGGTGCAGGCATCTGTGCTTTCTTTGTATGACAAGCAACGTCTGGAAGGCCCGGTTGCCAAAGGTAAGGCAGTATCATGGGATGATCTGGACCAAACAATTTCACAGCAGCTAAGAGGTGCAGGCGGGCGCATAGCTGTGGTAAGTTATACGGTGCTTAGCCCTTCTACCCAGGCAGCTATTGGTGAATTTACCTCGGCCTATGCGGGCGCAAAGCACGTAATGTATGATCCTCAGCCAGCCGATGGTATACTGGCTGCCAATAAAAGCATGTTCGGCAAAGCAGTATTACCTTCCTATGATTTCAGTAAAGCCGACGTGATTGTGAGCTTTGGTGCTGACTTCCTGGGCACCTGGATATCTCCCATCACCTATGCCAAACAATATAGCAAGACCAGAAAGGTAAGCAAAGACAAGAAGACCATGTCTCGGCACTATCAGTTTGAGTCTAATCTCTCCCTAACGGGGGCTAATGCCGACTATCGTGCAGGTATCCGCGCCTCGCAGGAAGGACTGGTGTTGGGCCAACTCTATAACCTTATATCAGCAAAGACAGGTGGCAGTAATGCTAATTTCTCTAAAATAGCAACAGTGCCTCACCTAAACAAGGCTGCTGGTGACCTGCTCAGTGCCCGTGGAAAATCACTGGTTGTTTCCGGATCCAATGATCCCGCCGTTCAAATGCTGGTAAACCAGATTAACCAATTGCTTGGCAACTACGGTCAAACATTGGATATGGACAGACCCTCATACTTCCGCAGAGGTTCTTCTACAGCTATGGAAAACCTAATTAAAGACATGCAGGCAGGTAGAGTCGGTGCGGTGATCTTCTACAATTGCAATCCGGCATACGATTTCTTTGCAGGAAACCAGCTACAGGATGCGATGAGCAAAGTAAAAGTGAAAATATCTACTGCTGATAAAATAGATGAGACTACGTTACTGGCAGATTATATTGCGCCTGATCATCACTACCTTGAATCGTGGAACGATGCCTCGCCACGTCAGGGAAGCTTTAGCTTGGCACAACCTGCTATCATGCCTATCTTCGATACCCGCCAGGCGCAATCTACCTTGCTGACATGGGCAGGCAGTCCGGAAACAGATTATTATGATTATTTAAGTGGAAGATGGCGTCAGAGTTTGTTTAGCAGCCAGTCTGTAGAAAAAGACTTTGACAGATTCTGGGATAAGGCCCTGTATGATGGTGCCTTGGAAAATACAGGTGTCAGTCTGCTGGAAACAGCCAGTGGCGAAATAGCATATGCCAATACCAATGTGCCTGTTGATGCTACCTCGCTGGCAGGTACTATCAACAGTGCCTACAAAGCAGATAATGTCGGTGTGGAACTGGTGCTGTACCAGAAGATAGGCATTGGCAGTGGCAGGCAGGCCAACAACCCCTGGCTACAGGAAATGCCAGACCCAATCACCAAAGCATGTTGGGACAATTATCTGACTATACCGCAAAGCATGGGCAATGAGATGGATATAGAAACAAAAGAGGGTTTCACAGGTATGGTCAACCTAACGATCAACGGGCAGACGCACAAGCTGCCTGTGGTAGTGCAACCTGGGCAGGCACCGGGCACCGTGGGTCTTGCACTTGGCTATGGCAGAACCAAAGCCGGCAAGGTAGCCGATAAACTGGGTGTCAACGCTTACCCGATGGTGGGCAAAGTAAATGGCAACTTTGCCTTTTTCAATGCATCAGACGTGAAAGTAGAGAATGCCGATGAGTCTTATAAGATTGCACAGACGCAAACCCATGAGACATACATGGGCAGAGAGTCCATCATACAGGACACAGTACTGGCGGAATATAAAGAAGACCCTAAGGCGGGCCGGTTTGAGTTTAAAGTAGAAACTTATGAGGGTAAGGAAGATCCTGAAGACGTTTCGTTGTGGCATGGGCATAAGTACCCTAACCACCACTGGACGATGGCCATAGACCTGACAAGCTGCATCGGCTGTAGTGCCTGTACTGTATCCTGCCAGGTTGAAAACAACGTGGCCGTGGTAGGCAAAGCAGAAGTGGTCAACCGCCGCGAAATGCATTGGTTACGTATTGACAGATATTACAGCAGTGATGCTGCGGAGGATTTGGATGCTATGGAAATAGCTTCCGCCAATCCTGAAGTCACATTTCAACCTATGCTTTGCCAGCACTGCAACAATGCGCCTTGCGAAACAGTGTGCCCGGTACTGGCCACTACGCACAGTACGGAAGGGCTCAACCAGATGACTTACAACCGTTGTATTGGTACCCGCTATTGTGCCAACAATTGCCCTTATAAAGTCAGACGATTCAACTGGTTTAAATACCACGATAACGAACAATTTGCTGATGTGAATGTTGCCATGAATACCGACTTAGGCAAAATGGTATTGAACCCGGATGTTACCGTAAGGGCACGTGGTGTGATGGAAAAATGCTCGTTCTGCATACAGCGTATACAATTGGGTAAACTGGAAGCCAAAAAGCAGGGTAGAAGACCTGACGACGATGATGTGAATACCGCCTGTGCAGAAGCATGCCCTACCGATGCCATTTTGTTTGGCGACAGAAACAATCCCGACAGTGCAATCTCCAAGCTATTGAACGATGAGCAGGAAGGACGGGCTTATCACGTTTTGCAGGAGTTAAGAGTAATGCCTAATGTGTATTACCTGACCAAGATTAGAAATAAAGATCAAGAAGAAACCAACGCTTAAATTAATATCTATGGAAGTTACTACTTCTCCTGTACGAGAACCACTGATTACCGGTAAGAAGACGTTGCACGACATTACTTATGATGTCTGTCGTCATGTGGAAAATAAGCCCAATGTTGCCTGGTTGCTGGCTCTGGCTACGGCAATGGGAGTGTTGGCTATCGGAGCATATGCTGTTTGGAGGACGCTTTGGGACGGAATTGGTATGTGGGGAAACAACAAAACCGTTGGCTGGGCCTGGGATATTACCAACTTTGTATGGTGGATTGGTATAGGCCACGCAGGTACGCTAATTTCCGCTATTTTGCTGTTGTTCAGACAAAAATGGAGAAATGCAGTGAACCGTGCTGCGGAAGCGATGACTATTTTTGCGGTGTTGGCCGCGGCTGTTTTCCCAATACTCCACACAGGTAGGCCCTGGCTCACTGCCTATTGGGTGTTTCCTTTGCCCAATGTGTTTGGCTCTTTGTGGATTGACTTTAACTCTCCGCTGGTGTGGGACGTATTTGCAGTGAGTACTTATTTTACCGTTTCACTGGTATTTTGGTATATCGGTCTTATTCCTGATTTTGCTACTATCCGCGACCGTGCCAAAGGTATCATATCCAGAACTATATATGGTGCATTGAGCTTTGGATGGAACGGTTCTGCCAAAACCTGGGAAAGATACGAAGCTGTATCGCTCATCCTGGCAGGTCTGGCTACTCCATTGGTACTTTCCGTACATACTATCGTCTCTATGGACTTTGCCACTTCCGTAATTCCTGGCTGGCATACGACTATCTTCCCTCCATACTTTGTGGCAGGAGCGATCTTCTCCGGATTTGCAATGGTGCTCACTTTGATGATTATTACGCGCCGGTTGTTTAGGCTGACAGATTATATCACTATGCAGCATATAGAACTGATGAATATTATTATCCTTGTAACCGGCTCTATTGTAGGGGTAGCTTATCTTACGGAGTTGTTTATGGCCTGGTATTCCGGCGTAGAATACGAGCAATATGCATTTCTTAATAGAGCCACAGGGCCTTACTGGTGGGCATACGGTATTATGATGACCTGTAACGTGGTATCTCCGCAGCTGTTCTGGATCAGAAAGATACGTACCAGTATTGTAGCTACTTTTGCGCTATCTATTGTCGTTAATATTGGGATGTGGTTTGAGCGTTTCGTGATCATTGTTACTTCCCTACACAGAGATTTCCTGCCATCCAGTTGGGTGATGTTTTACCCTACCATGTTTGATGTAGGTACTTATCTGTTTACTTTTGGCTTATTTTTCACCTTGTTCTTCTTGTTTGTAAAGTTTTTCCCAGTCATCAATATGGCGGAAGTCAAGACTATCTTAAAGTCTTCCTCTGATAATACGGTTGTACATCATAAAATAGAAGAAGATACAAAGGTCACCACACATTAATTCAAACATTACCGATATAAGAAATTGATATGGAAAAAAGCCGCTATTTAGTTGGAATATTTGATGATGAAGATATTCTTATACATGCAGTCAAGAACATGCGGGGGGCAGGGGTAAGAATACACGAATGCTACACGCCTTATCCGGTACATGGATTGGGAAGTGCCCTGGGCTACCGGCGATCGCGCTTGCCCATAGCAGCCTTTATTTTTGGAGTTACCGGACTCTCTCTGGCACTGCTCATGCAATTTTATATGTTGGGTATAGACTGGCCCATGATCGTAGGAGGAAAAAACTATGCTTCTCTGCCAATATTTATTCCCGTTGGGTTTGAGCTTACCGTACTCATCTCAGCATTGGGCATGGTAGGCGTTTTTATGGTTATCAGCGATCTGCGTCCTTACGGAAAAGCCAAAGTATTTGACCTAAGGGCTACGGATGATAAAATGGTGATGGCCATTGATCTATCCAGAAATAAAAGAATAGATATCAGAAGAATTGAAGATATGCTTACAACCTCAGGAGCATCCGAAATCCATGAGCGAAGCTTATAAACAAGGACAGAAAACATGATCAATAAACACTATTTATACATTTTGTCTTCAGCAGTAATCCTGCTGTCAGGATGTGAAGCACAAGGAGATTACCCAGGACTGGAATATGCGCCCCAGATGTATCATAGCGTGCCTTATGAGCCACTGACCCAGATCACAGACCGTGAAGATGGAGAATGGTTAAGCTCTCTGGACGATAACGTGGGAGAATTTTATAACAGCAATCCCAACAATGCTTATGCCATGAACGTGCGCATACCAGCTGCCAATACGATCAGAAGGAATACAGACCGTTATAGCGCAGGCGGCCACTTTGAAACCAATCCCGAACTCGTACTTCCTTACAATATTCCTGCTGACAGCCTTGATTATGCTTCACGGGTGCTGAAAAACCCATTGGCAGCTACTGAGGATGTGGTAGGTCAGGGGCAAGTGTTGTATGCTACCTTCTGTTATCCTTGCCACGGGGGAAATGGATTAGGAGACGGGCCGGTGGGTAAAGTCTACAAAGGTGTACCTGCTTTCAACGCAGGCAGATACAAGGAAATGACGGAAGGACATATATTCCACGTCATCACTTACGGACAGGGCAGGATGAACCCTTACGCATCGCAGGTTTCTATCGAAGATCGCTGGAAAATTGTAGAGTACGTTCAGACGCTTCAAAATCAGTAATCTATATATTAGTTTAGTAGTCATCGCATCACTTAAAGTTGCTATAAGCAATGATACACGAAGAAAGATTTCAATTTACTTCCGCCATTAAGAAACAAATATTCATCTGGGGAGCCGTAGGCTTAGGTCTGCTGGTTCTAGGTATTATTCTGTCTGCATTAGGTGGTGGTGGGCATGAGGCGGCCCAGGGTGCAACCGCAGCGGGGGGCCACCATGAATCTCACTGGTACGACCGCCTATTCGCCAACCTTTGGATCAACAACCTTTATTTTACCGGACTGGCCGTAATTGGCATCTTTTTTACAGCCATCAACTATGTGGCACGTGCTGGCTGGTCGGCCATTCTTAAAAGAATACCGGAAGCATTTGGAGCCTGGCTGCCTTTTGCCGGTGTACTCATGCTGGCCGTCTTTCTGATAGGTGGACACAGCATCTTCCACTGGACGCACAGTGATTTATACGATATGAATAGCCCTGAATACGATCCGATTATTGCTGGTAAGCATGGGTTTCTAAATTATCCCTTCTACATTATCAGAATGATATTGTACATTGGAATATGGTACTTGTTTTATTTTCTGATCCGAAAAGAATCGCTTGCCGAAGACCTTGATGGTGGTCTGCTGCATTATAATAAAATGGTCAAGTATTCTGCCATCTTTATTGTGTTTTTTGCTGTCACTTCTTCTACCTCTGCCTGGGACTGGGCTTTGTCTATAGATACACACTGGTACAGTACTATGTATGGTTGGTATGTATTTTCAAGCTGGTTTGTTTCCGGTCTGGCATTGATCACGCTGGTAACAGTGATGCTGAAAGAACATGGTTACCTGAAAGGTCTTTCGTCTGAACATTTGCACGATCTGGGCAAATTCATCTTTGCATTCAGTATATTCTGGACCTATATCTGGTTCAGCCAGTTTTTGCTAATCTATTATGCTAACCTTCCTGAAGAGACAATTTACTTTGTAGAAAGGTTATCAAGTGACTATTACTCAAGCTTCTTTTTTGCCAACCTATTCATGAACTTCTTTTTCCCTTTCCTGGTTCTAATGACAAGAGACTCAAAACGGCATACAATCTTCTTAAAGGCAGTTTGTACCGTGGTTTTAGCAGGTCACTGGGTAGATTTTTATATGATGGTTACCCCGGGTGTGCTTAAGGAAAACGGAACCTTCGGGCTTGTTGAAATAGGTACTTATATATTGTATGGTGCAGCGTTTCTTTTTGTTGTATTATTCAATCTTTCCAAAGCACCGCTGATTGCAAAAAATCACCCTATGCTTGGCGAAAGTTTGCATCATCATACCTGATAAGCTTTAGTTTTATTAAAATATAATACTCAATATATATCAATCTCTATGTTCGGATTAATTGTCGGTATAGGCGTTATTCTTTTGGTAGTAATCATTTTTACCATTTTTAGAATACTGAAACTGATCAACGTTGCCAGAAGCAGCAACAAGAAACGTGTTTCCTCGAGCAATAAGGTCAATGCAACACTGATGCTCGCCTTTCTTTTAGGTGCGGCGGGGCTTTTTACGTGGTACTCTGTCGCTGAATACGACAAGTATACTATTCCTATCGGTTCCGATCATGGTATTGCAGTAGATGAAATGTTTTGGATCACCATGCTGGCAACAGGCATTGTGTTCATTATTACCCAGGTACTGTTGTTTATCTTTGCCTACAAATATAGGTACCAGGAAGATAAAAAAGCACTGTATTATCCTGATAATAGCAAACTGGAGGTGGTCTGGACAGTTGTTCCTGCCATCGTACTGGCAACCCTGGTGTTTGGAGGCTGGAAGGTGTGGACAGATATTACTTCTAAGGCGCCCGAAGATGCAGAAGTGGTAGAAGTAATGGGATATCAGTTTGGCTGGGCACTCCGTTATCCGGGAGAAGATGGCAATCTGGGGAACTATGATTACCGCCTGATAGATGCAGAAAATATGTGGGGTATGGACTTCACAGACAAAGCATCTTTTGATGATTTTACCGCCACAGAACTACACATTCCAAAAGGTAAACCGATTTTGCTTAAAATAAGGGCCAGAGATGTGCTGCATAGTGTGTATATACCAGAGTTTAGGTTAAAGCAAGACGCAGTGCCAGGTATGCCTACCCGTTTTTGGTTTGTGCCTAACAAAACGACTGCTGAAATGAAAGATGAGCTAAATAATCCGGATTTTGAGTATAATATCTTTTGTGCAGAAGTTTGCGGGCAAGGTCACTTTGCCATGCGCCTGCGTATTGTAGTGGAAGAACCTGAAGACTATCAGGCATGGAAAACAACACAGAAGTCCTGGCTACAAACCAAGCCTGATTACCTGGCAAAAGTACCTCAGAACCTAAAAGAAGTGGCTATTATTAGTTCGGGTATGGATAATGACAAAGTAAAAAATTCTGAAGCGAATAATCTATAATAAAAATATGGCAACAGGTAACGATCAAATTTACTATCAGGAAGGCACAGAGGGGCAGCATGTTCATGAAGAAGAACATCACCACGGTAACTTTATTACCACCTATATTTTCAGCACAGATCACAAGATGATCGCCAAGCAATACCTCTTTACAGGTATTATGTGGGCGTTTTTAGGTGGATTGCTTTCCATTATTTTTCGTTTGCAACTAGGCTTTCCAGGTATGGATATGTCCTTCCTGAAGCCAATACTAGGCGGATGGATTAATGAAACAGGTAATCTTGACCCTACTTTTTATTTGGCACTGGTCACCATGCACGGCACGATCATGGTATTCTTTGTGCTCACTGCAGGGCTAAGCGGTACTTTTAGCAACTATCTGATTCCTTTGCAAATCGGAGCCAGAGATATGGCTTCTGGGTTTATGAATATGCTTTCCTACTGGTTTTTCTTTCTGGCCAGTATGGTTATGCTCTATTCGCTGTTTATAGAGACAGGACCTGCCGCAGGTGGCTGGGTAGTGTATCCGCCATTGAGTGCTTTGCCTCAGGCAATCCCTGGTTCGGGTACAGGTATGACATTGTGGCTGGTGGCTATGGTGTTCTTCATCGTTTCGCAACTCATGGGTGGTATCAACTATATCTCTACCGTGATCAACCTACGCACCAAAGGAATGTCATTCTCCAGGCTTCCACTAACAATATGGTCATTCTTTCTGACAGCCATTATTGGGTTGCTATCTTTTCCGGTATTGTTTGCAGGAGCCTTGCTGCTAGTGTTTGACCGTAGCTTCGGCACAAGCTTTTACCTGTCTGAAATTTATATCGCCGGTGAAGCACTACCTAATGTAGGCGGTAGCCCACTTTTGTATCAGCACCTCTTCTGGTTTTTAGGCCATCCGGAAGTATACATTGTATTGCTACCAGCTTTGGGAATCACTTCAGAGGTAATTGCTACCAATGCACGCAAGCCTATCTTCGGATATCGTGCGATGGTAGGCTCTATGATTGGCATCACCATTCTATCGTTTGTAGTGTGGGCACACCATATGTTTGTATCAGGTCTGAACCCATTCCTAGGGTCTATCTTTATGTTCTTGACACTGATCATTGCCGTGCCTTCAGCCGTAAAAGTGTTTAACTACCTGACCACCCTTTGGAAAGGCAACCTCATCTTTACACCTGCTATGCTGTTTTCCATTGGTTTGGTATCCTTATTTATTTCTGGAGGTCTTACAGGAATTTTTCTGGGCAACGCAGCCATTGATATTCAGTTGCACGATACTTATTTTGTTGTAGCACACTTTCACTTGGTAATGGGTAGTGTATCGTTCTTCGGGCTGATGGCTGGTGTATACCACTGGTTCCCCAAGATGTATGGGCGCATGATGGATAATACTTTAGGATACATACACTTCTGGGCTACATTTGTAGGGGTGTACCTGGTGTTTTTCCCGATGCACTATATCGGTATCGCAGGGTTTCCTAGAAGATATTATTCATTCACGGCATTCGACCCGTTCAACGCATTTGTTGATATGAATATGTTTATCAGTGTTGCTGCTATTCTTACATTTGGTGCGCAAGCTATATTTGCCTTCAACTTTTTCTATAGCATGTTCAAAGGCAAAAAAGCACCTGCTAATCCCTGGAGATCGAATACACTGGAATGGTCTACGCCAAGGTTTCCGGAGCATGGCAACTGGCCTGGTGCCATTCCAATGGTCTATCGCTGGCCATACGATTATAGCAAGCCGGATGCTAAAGAAGATTTTATTCCACAGTACGTTCCGTTTTCGGCGACGCCGGAATCTAATCTTCCTCACGAAGAAGATACCTATGGAATAGAAATGGAAGGAGAAGAGACCAAAAAAATGGATGAGCCTCACGCAAAGTAAAACAGCTTTCTTCAGAAAACTTAGTATCGTTACTTTAATAGCTATCTATCTGTTGATTCTGGTAGGAGGCATTGTAAGAAGTACGGGTTCAGGAATGGGGTGCCCCGACTGGCCTAAGTGTTTTGGGAGCTGGGTTCCGCCTACACAGGCGGATCAGCTCTCTTCTGATTATAAAGAGATTTATGCGCAGAAAAGAATAAAGAAAAACGAACGTTTGGCCTCCTACCTCGAAGCAATAGGATTTAGCCACCTGGCTTACGAAATCATGCATGATCCTGAAATAGCCCATGAAGGTGATTTCAACGCTGCTAAAACCTGGACAGAATACATCAACCGATTGATAGGTGTGGTCATTGGATTGCTCATCATTGCTACTGCCATTGTTTCACTCATCTATTGGAAACAGGACAAAGTAATTGTATATATTGCCTGGATGGCTGTGGTGGCTATTGGATTTCAGGGGTGGATAGGGTCAGTGGTAGTTTCTACTAATTTGTTGCCCTGGCTAATCACCGTGCATATGCTTATCGCTCTGCTCATTGTGTGTATGCTTACCTATATCGTAGCCCGATCTGCCGCTGATGAAAACAGGTTTGGTACAACCAATGCCGGATCAGTTACAGTCAACAGGACAGTGATTGTTCTTCTGATCGTTACACTGGTGCAAATTATATTGGGCACCCAGGTAAGAGAATCTGTCAACGAAGTGGCAGCTGCTAACCAATTTCAAAACAGACAGCTTTGGATAGGACAGCTAGACTGGATATTTTATGTGCACCGTTCATTCTCTTTGGTGGTACTGGCAGCGCATATCTTCCTGGCATACAAACTTTTTAAAATTAAAGAAGATTATAGAAACTTATATGTCTGGGGAGTGGTATTATTAGCAATAATCGTGTTAGAAATTGTTTCGGGAGTTGTGATGGCCTATTTTGATATACCACGTTTTGCTCAACCTATACATTTGCTGTTAGCCTCTGTGGCATTTGGTATACAATTTCTGCTGATACTCAACCTGAACAGAAGACGTTTATTTCCCGCAGAAATGCATAGAACCTCACCTGATCATTATGTTAGCTACTAAAACCTCTGTTAGTTCTGATGTTTCCATTGTAAAGTCTAAACTCAAGGCATATATCGAGATGATGAAGTTCAGGCTATCACTAACGGTGGCTTTTTCTTCAGCCTTTGGGTATATATTGGGTACAAAAGGCGAGGTGGATATCGTCAATTTACTCGCACTCAGCCTGGGAGGATTGCTGATTTCTGGTGCTTCAATTACTATCAATCAGATCATAGAACGTAACCTAGATAGCCTAATGAAGCGCACCATGAACCGGCCCATACCCACCGGCAGGGTAAGTCTGCAGGAAGCAATTTGGTTCGCTTTGGTCATAGGCAGTCTGGGTATTTCATTATTGATACACTTCACCAATCCACTTACCACAGCACTATCCTTATTGTCTCTGATCCTGTACAGTTTTGTGTATACTCCAATGAAACGCGTAGGGTCTATCGCTGTGCTGATGGGGGCTATACCAGGAGCTTTGCCGCCACTGTTAGGGTGGGTGGCCGCCACAGGTACTATCAGCCAGGAAGCACTCATCATCTTTGGTATTCAGTTCGTGTGGCAGTTTCCACATTTCTGGGCTATTGCCTGGGTAGCCGACGAAGATTATAAAAGAGCAGGCTTTAAGCTACTGCCCCTGGGAGGAAAGAAAGACCTGCACACAGCCTTGCAAATTATGTCATATACCATGTTTCTGATTCCGCTAGGCTTATTACCCATGAAAATAGGATTAACAGGTATAGATTCAGCCATCGTGGCTACCATTTGTGGCGTACTTTTTCTGAGCCAGACCTTTGCACTGATGCTGGATTGCTCCAGAAAATCCGCCCTCAAGATTATGTTTGGATCGTTCATTTATCTGCCGGTTGTGCAGATTGCGTTTTTGTTGGATAAAATTTAAAAAACGGATGGCACAGTCAAAAATAGAACTTATTCCTTTAATAGAAGAACCGCAGCAGACGCTGTCAATGCATCCCAAAAAGTTTTCGTTGTGGCTCTTTATTGCGTCGGTAGTGATGATTTTTGCGGCCATGACAAGTGCCTATATCGTGCGGCAGTCTGATGGCAACTGGCTGGAATTTGATATGCCGCCTATGTTGTGGTATACCTCAGCCATTATCCTGGCAAGCAGTGGCACCATGCATTGGGCCTACTGGTCGGCAAAAAAAGATAATCTGGGAAGCCTCAAGATCGCCATGAGCCTAACAGTATTGCTGGGTATTGCCTTTCTAGTAGGGCAGTACCTATCTTGGGGCGAACTGGTAGATCAGAAAGTTTATTTTGTAGGAAATCCGGCTGGCTCATTCATGTATGTGCTCACAGGTTTGCATGGTGCTCACCTGATCAGTGGATTAGTTTTTCTGCTCGTAACGCTTATTAGCAGCTTCCGCTATAAAGTGCACGGCAAAAGCTTGAATCAAATTGAAATGTGCGCAACTTATTGGCACTTTTTAGATGGACTTTGGCTTTATTTATTCTTATTTTTGCTGCTTAATCATTAAAGTATTAACTATAGACAATGGCTACAACCACAACAAGCGTTCACCAGGAAGAAGTATCAGATAAAAATCTCTGGGGCGGAGGTGTATCTCCGTTGAAAGTGAGTTATGGCAAACTGATGATGTGGTTTTTCCTGTTATCCGATGCCTTCACATTTTCTGCACTCCTGATTGCCTATGGCATGAGTCGTTATGCTTACCCTGCTTTTCAGGGCGCAGTCGACGAGTATGTTTTTTCTCAGGCGTACTGGCCTATTCCGGAAAAGGTATTCGAAGCAGTGCCTTTTTTGCATGGCATAGATCTTCCTTTGGTTTTTGTAGGTATCATGACGTTCATTTTAATCCTGAGTAGCGTTACAATGGTGCTGGCTGTAGAAGCTGGACATCGTATGGACAGAAAAGCGGTGACCAAATGGATGATGTGGACTATCATAGGGGGCGTCACCTTTTTGAGCTGCCAAGCATGGGAGTGGTCGCACTTTATTCATGGTACAGAAGAAGGAGGCCGTATGCTGGATGGTAGCATATTTCATGGAGCTAATCTGGTGATGAACCAATATGGTCCTCCATTATTTGCCGATCTTTTCTTTTTTATCACTGGTTTTCATGGGTTTCACGTAACTACAGGTGTTGTACTGAACATTCTTATTTTTTATCAGTCAGCCGTAGGTAAGCTCGAAAGAAGAGGACATTACGAAATGGTTGAAAAAGTAGGTTTATACTGGCACTTCGTTGACCTTGTATGGGTCTTTGTATTTACATTCTTTTATCTTATCTGATCAATTACAAATAAGCAACATGGCTGAATTAGACGAAAACAATACCGTAGCATATCAACCTGCTGACAAAGGCACTATCAAAAAATACGTGCGCATTGCCATTATTCTTGGCGTAGTGACAAGTATAGAATTTGTATTTGCGCTTGCATTGCCCAGAGGGCCCTTGCTGTTTTTTACTTTTGTGGCACTTACTTTTGTCAAAGCATTTTATATTGTCGCTGAATTTATGCACCTCAAAGGTGAAGTAAAAACGCTGATATGGTCTATCGTACTCCCTTTGATCCTTGTTGTATGGCTGGTCATTGCTTTGCTGGCAGAAGGTACCTCGGTCTTCAATCTGAGGTTTTAACTGGCATCTGCTAAGATAACTGCCTATGAGAGTTAATCTTAAAACCGGTATCCTGCTGGTCATACTGGCGATACCGGTTTTTCTGTTATTATTTTTTCAGTTCTTTGGAAAAGGTCACTACGCGGTGCCTGTCTTCTATGAGGATGGTACTGCATTAAAAGATTGCCCTCAGCAAAACGGTACCACTTATCGTGTCCCTGTCTTTTCCCTCAGCCAAATCAACGGACAACCATTTACACAAACCAGATTGGCAGACCAGTTGTCTATCATCTATTTTTTTTCTTTTCCCTGTGATACTGCCTGCATCAAAGTAATGGAAGCATTCGCCCGCATACAGCATGTTTTTGAGCACGATAGTGTAGTACAACTACTTTCTATAGAAGAAACAGGGAAAAGCCCTGCAACATTAACACCGCTGGCAAATACGTATCAAACCATACCAAAAAAATGGCATTATCTGGGTGGAGAATCTCAGTTTGTGGAAACTCTTAAACATTGCGGATTTGTTATAGATGAACAAGACATCCGGCATCCGGTCGTTCTTTTGGATACCCAAGGAAAAATCCGCGGATATTATGAAGGTACAAACAATGAAGAAATCGACCGGCTTATTGTGGAAACCAGAATACTGCTCTATAGCTTAAAACAAGAACATGACTGATGCTGCTAAAGAAAATCGTTACCTAACCATCATTGGCGTACTGTCTGTAGTTGTTCCTTTGCTGGTGGCTGTGTTAATATTTTCTCCCACTAAATTTGTTCTGGAAAGCGACTGGATTTACTTCCTGCCACACCTAAACGCAGTACTCAATTCAGCCACAGCTATTGCACTGATTGCAGGGTTGATCTTTATTAAAAACAAAAAGGTCAAGTACCATAAGACATCTATGAGCGTAGCCTTCGCCTTAGGATGCATATTTCTGGTGTCTTACGTTATCTATCACGCCAGTGCCGGTTCTGTAGTTTTTGGCGATGTGAATAAAGATGGTGTGTTGAGTGCCAGCGAGGCAGCAACCATCGGAAGCATGAGATCAGTATACCTTACCATATTGATTTCACACATCGTACTGGCGGCTATAGTGGTGCCTTTTGTGTTGCTGGCCATGTATTTTGCCCTGACTGAAAAATTCGCCAGCCACCGTAAAGTAGTAAAGTTCGGCTATCCGATCTGGCTCTACGTGTCTGTTACGGGCGTAATTGTTTATTTGATGATTAGTCCTTATTATTAAAGGCACAGGTCTTTCTTTGTCTACCATAAATAATCTGCTATGACGCGAAGTATAAAAGTCTTCTTACTATTCCTTACCTTGCTAACAATGGCCTCCAATGAGGTGCTGGCTCAGTGCGCCATGTGCAGGGCCACCTTAGAAAACAACGTGAGTAGCGGGGATACCTCAGTGGCAACAGGGCTTAATTTCGGGATTCTTTACCTGTTTATTGTTCCGTATCTGTTGTTTATGGTATTGGCTTATTCATGGTACAAAAAGAGCCGACAGCATAAAAAAAGCATCCGTATATCGCGTCATCTCTGATGCTCTATGCTGTATTGCTGGCAAGCAGGTATAGCACAGCCATCCGTATCGCTACGCCATTTTCTACCTGTTCCAGAATGATGGAATGATCAGAATCTGCCACATCGCTGTTGAGTTCCACACCCCGGTTGATCGGGCCAGGATGCATGATGGTAATCGGCTTTTGAAGGCTGTCCAGCAACTTTTTGTTGATGCCATAGTACAAAGAATATTCGCGCAGCGATGGGAAATACCGGACCTGCTGCCGCTCCAGTTGTATGCGCAGCACATTAGCCACATCACACCATTCCAAGGCTTCTCTCAGATTTAACGTCACTTTCACCCCCAGGCTTTTGATGTATTTGGGCAGCAGTGTGGCCGGGCCACAAACCATCACCTGCGCACCCAGCTTGGTGAGGGCAAAAATATTGGAAAGTGCTACCCGTGAATGCAGAATATCGCCAATGATTGCCACCTTTTTGCCAGCTACTTCACCTAGTTTCTGACGGATAGAAAAACTATCTAGCAAAGCCTGCGTCGGGTGCTCATGCGTTCCGTCGCCTGCATTGATCACATTGGCCTGAATGTGTCTGGACAAAAAATGAGGTGCTCCGGGGCTGGCATGGCGCATCACAACCATATCTACTTTCATCGATAAAATATTGTTGACCGTATCCAGCAACGTTTCTCCTTTTTTGACCGAGCTACCCGATGAAGAGAAGTTGACCACATCGGCAGAAAGCCGCTTCTCTGCCAACTCAAAGGACAAGCGAGTGCGGGTTGAATTCTCAAAAAATACATTGGCAATGGTGATATCACGCAGCGAAGGCACCTTCTTGATAGGCCGGTTGATTACTTCTTTGAAATTATCCGCCGTATTAAAAATAAGCTCCAGTTCTTCCCGCGTAAGGTCTTTGATTCCCAAAAGATGTTTGCTCTGTAATGTTTCCATCGGTCAACTGTCTTTAGTCGTTAGCCACACACTGTCTTCCAGGCCCTGTTCCTTCCATGCTACCAGTACTCTTTGCGTATCAATTGTGTTAACGGCCCTGCCGGTATAGTCAGGCTCAATGGGCAAGTGCCGTGTATATTTGCGGTTGATCAGCACCAGTAGTTCTACCGTACGCGGACGACCAAACGTAATCATAGCGTCCATCGCAGCGCGAATGGTACGGCCGGTATACAACACATCATCGATGAGAATAACTTTCTGGTCTTCTATCAGAAATGGCACATGCGTGCTGCTGGCTTTGAGAGGCGTAGTACGCCTGCGAAAATCATCGCGGTGGAAGGTGGTATCCAGGTAACCAAGTTTGATCTCTTTATTAAGGATGCTCTCCAGCCGCTGCTGGATGCGTTTGGCCAGAAAGATACCACGGGGTTGCAGGCCAAGCAATACCGTATGCTCAAACTGATCGTGAATCTCAATGAGCTGATGGCAGAGCCTGCTGAGCATAACATCCAGCAGCTCACTATTGATAATTTGTTTCTTCTGCTCCATAGGTCAAAAGCAAATTTATAAGATTCCTGCCAGAAGTCTCAAAGACGGAGATAGTTTTATGTAGCTTTGATTTAAATAGTTGCTAACTACACACCTGCCATGAAAATACTGCTTGCGCCCGACAAGTTTAAAGGCTCACTGACTGCCGCCGAAGTGTGTAGGCATATGCAGCAGGGGCTACTCAGCAATTATCCTGCTGCCAACATCGTGTTGCACCCAATGGCCGATGGGGGCGAAGGTACGCTTGACATCATCAAAATACATCTGCAAACACACACCATACAGACAAAGGTATCGGACCCGCTTTTCAGAACAGTAGAGGCTTCCTACGAATATGCCGGTGATATTGCCTATATTGAAATGTCGAAAGCTTCGGGACTGGCATTGCTTTCAGAAGAAGAGCAAAACCCGCGCCTGACCAGTACCATAGGCACCGGGCAACTGATCCGCCATGCCATAGAACAGGGCGCGCGTAAAGTATTTCTGTTTGTGGGCGGCAGTGCTACCAACGAGGCTGGTGTAGGGATGGCTACTGCTTTGGGCTATCGCTTTCTGGATGCAATGGGAATGGAAGTGAAGCCCATCGGCCAGAACCTGCAATATATCGATACCATCGATAGCAGCAAGGTGATGCCTGGCCTGCATCAGGTAGCTTTTGAAGTGGTGTGTGATGTGAGCAATCAACTGTGCGGTACCTCAGGTGCCACCCATGTGTATGCGCCACAAAAAGGTGCTGGCCTGCTGCGCGATCTGCAACTGCTGGAAGCAGGCATGAAGCGTTTTCAGCAAGTGCTGGAACATACTTTCCAACAAAACATAGCCACGTTAAAAGGTGGCGGTGCTGCCGGTGGACTGGGTGCCGGTGCAGTAGCCTTTCTTAAAGCAACGATCAATTCCGGTACCGCTACGCTCATGGAGATGACCGGCTTTGAAGCGCATCTGAAAGACACTGATTTTATTCTCACGGGAGAGGGCAAGGCAGACAGACAGACGCTGCATGGCAAAGTAGTGCATGGCGTTGCCGTAGCCGCTAATAAGCACCACATCCCTTTTGGTATGATCTGCGGCGTGGCCGAGCACCACAATGAAATCATGGAGACGCTTGCTCCCCGGTTTATCAAACAAATCACAGAGATTAGCCAAAACAACGAAGATGCTCTCAGCGAGGCAGGAAAATACGTAGAGACTCTGGCCGCACAGGTAAACGTAAGCAGCTAATAAAATATATACTGGTCTATTTCGTGCCGTTCCAACCATTTGCTGCATCAGGTGTCAGTATATCAATAGTTGAATAACAATAAAAACAAAAGAAAAAATGAGTATGCGTTTTTTGTATTGGCCAGCCATGATCTGCCTGGTATTCATGGCTACCAGTTGCCTCAACAATGAGGAAGATGCCGGAGGGCAGCTAGTAAAGGAACAGGATGAAAAAATTGTAGCCTACCTGAATCAGAACAACATCAAAACCACCAAAACATCCTCTGGTGTATACTACGAAATGTTGAAACAAAACAGCAACGGTGTGGCTGTGAAAGACAGCAACATCGTCTACATCCACTACGTGCTCCGCGACCTGGAAGGAAACCTGATTGATAGCCTGTCTGCTTCGGCTGATGCTCTGCAAACAGCCAGATTCTTGCAGGAACCAAACTCCGTCGTGCCGCAGGGCTTCTATATCGGGGCCGACCTGATGAATGTAGGAGAGAAGCTGCGTCTTTTTATGCCTTCCTACCGTGCCTATCAGAATTTCAGCTACAAAACACTGATCTCACCCGACGAGATCATCATGGCCGAGCTGGAAGTGGTGAAGACAGAAAGCCTGGAGATGCAAAAGACACAGGAAGATCAGGCTATTGAGCAGTATATTGCCATACATCAGCTGGACAGTGTGCAGCATCTGCCATCTGGCATCTACTACCAGCGGCTTACATCAGGCAGCGGCGATCAGGCCAAAAGCGGCGATGCCGTTAAGTTAAATTACAAAGGAATCTACCTCAATGACACGGTCTTCGATCAGTCTACTGCCGACAAACTACTGGAATTTGTAGTAGATAGAAATACACTCATCAAAGGAGTCAACGAAGGGGTAAAGCAGATGCGGAAAGGAGAAAAAGCCAGAATACTCATTCCTTCGTCACTGGCCTATGGCCCTAGCATCGCTATATTTCCGGCAACAATCAAAGACGAATTTTCTAAAATAGCCTTCACAAGACCTCCTTTTCCTCCCTTCACCCCTGTATTCTTCGAACTGGAACTGCTTGATGTGAAGTAAGAAGCCTTTCTTTTATCATTCTATCGCAGAAGACTCAGATGAACATTGAACATTGAATATTGAACATTGAATATTGAATATTGAATATTGAATATTGCAACACTAGCTTCAGTCTGTAACTGAAGCTTTGCAAATCACAAACAGTCCTGATACGTTTCAAGGAATAAACTGAAGACATACTGGTGTGGGAATGGCAGTTTCTACACCGGTATCAATCAGCTTACCGGTAGATGCGTCGATTCTGAAAGTGACTACGTTGCCGGTATCCTGGTTGGCCACCAGCAGGAAAGTGCCGGAAGGGTCAATGGCAAAGTTTCTGGGAGCCTTTCCTTTGGCAGACTGAAAACCAATCAGCGATAGCTGTCCGGTGGTCTGGTCAATGGCAAACATGGCGATGTTGTTGTATGAGCCGCGGTTGCTGGCATATAGGTACTTGCCGGAAGGGGTAATATGTATGTCGGCAGAGCCAGCATCTTTACTTTCTATAGTATCTGGCAATGTAGTAATAGTTTGGAACTGCTTTAGTGCGCCGTCCTCATTTACCTTGAAAGCCATCACCGAACCACTCAACTCATTGATCACATAAGCCCACGGCTGAGTAGGATGAAAGGTCAGTTGCCGCGGACCGGAACCAGGAGCCACCGCGGTGTTGGAAGGGGTGGGTTCCAGCTTTTTTGCGCCTTCATTGAGCTTGTAGTGCTTGATCTGATCAATCCCCAGATCTACTGCATAGATATCAGAGGATTTGTGAGGAATCACCATATGAGCATGGGGCGACTCCTGGCGTGCCGTCGGGCCTTTTCCTTCGTGCTTTACGGATGAGGCTGGTGAGAGTGCGCCATCTGCTCCGATGCTCATCAGTGCCACCGTGCCGCTGCCATAGTTGGCAGCCATCGCAAACTTGCCCGATGGGTCTACACTCACATTGCAGGGAGCCGTGCCTTCGGAAGATACCACGTTGATCTGGGTAAACTGCCTGCTGCTATCCAACCGGTAAGCATACACCAGCCCTGTATCAATGGTATCGTTACCTGCAATCTCGCTCACAGCATATACATACTGTTTGTTGGGATGGATAGCCACAAAAGACGGATTCTTGATGCCCCTGGCTGTACTTATGTGTTGCAGCTTGCCGGTGGCCGTATCCATTGCATACAAGTATATGCCTTCGGCCTTGCCGTCTACATGGGGTTCTTTCTCCGTATAAGTGCCTACCAGCAGCAGCGGCATATCAGTGGTTTCATTCATGGCATGTTGTGTTTTATCAGATGATGCATCCGGCGTAGGGTGACAGGCTGACACCAATAGTATAAGGCCGGAAAGGTAACATAGTTTTGATAGATATGACTTGATCAATAGCATAAAAGATTTTTTTGTTGCACCGGCAAGTTATTCAATTTCTAGCGGAAAACATCCATCCTTATTATCAGAAGATGCTTGTTATACCGGATAATACTGTTTCCTTTTACAAAACCTATTGAATATCCAAGCTCAACGCAATTCCGAATTGTCTGTTGGAGAAGCAGGCTTGCGTTTTTTCTTACCAGTGCCATTCTCTGAAGAAGGTACTTCTATACCAAAGATTTCCAGCATCTGCGGCGCATCACCAAAGGCCATACGTGCCAGTTTACGAAACTTCCCATACCATGTTTTAAGCTCCTTCGTCTTCTGCTTTTTCTCCTGCGTACTATGCTCCGCTTCACCTCTTTTCTTAATACGCTGCATGTCCAGTTCCAGCAAAGCCTCTACGGCAGCCCTGTTCTGGGCGAAAGCTTCCTGCGTAGCCCCAAACTGCTGTAGCTTATCCATATACACAGAAGACTTACCATAAAACCCCATGGCCTGGTCTGTCCACGTCCACTTTCCGGCAGCGATCTTTTTGATCTTCAACTCCTGGATAACGATCGGCTCCTTGCGGAACGCCGACTTGGCAATAGCCACATGATCTCTGAACACTTCCAATGCAACGTCATTATCCTGATCAATCTGATAAGAAATTCTACGTGCCTGGTCATAATACTGCTCCTGCGTATTGTCCATCAGCATAGCATACCCAAGCAGTCCCCTGCCTTCCTCTACACTTTCGTGCGTAAAACCATAAGCATCCATCCTCTGCTGAAGCTCTTCACTATTCGACAAGTTGTAGATGACCATGGCCACAGCCTTTTGAAGTTGCATATTGGACTTAGAATGTTTCATAACAAAATATGTTTGTGGTTTGAAATTTTTTTACGACTGCAAGTAAGACAGGAAACACCACAATTCCCCGGCAGACCAGGCCATATCCTTACATATGTATGATATTATTAGAACTATGGTATTTCAAATGATCCCAACAATATGAACAACTACACCTTGGTAGACTGATTTTGTATAAATTCATCATAAAACCACCACGTTTGATCATGAATCCACACGGATTTGCCAAAAAACCACTACGTTTGGCTATGAATCCACATGGATTCGCCAAAAAACCACCACGTTTGGCTATAAATCCACACGGATTCACTATAAAACTACCACGTTTAGCCATGAATCCACATGGATTTACCATAAAGCCACTACGTTTGGTTGTGAATCTATACATTCTTCACCATTGTGGGTAGCTTTTTGACCAACGATCTTTGAAGTTATAGTTAAAGCACCTACACATATTTTCATGAAAATCATAAGTCTGACACTATGCTTTCCCTATTGTCATCCTGGAAGGATCGCAGCGGCGAACCGCCCTGTTACAAGCTGGCAGTATGGTGCCGATGAGTAACAAGGCCATCGTGGCGCGATTCCTCCTGAATGACATGGGGGGCAGAAAGGCTTATGCACTTGATTGAGCATTCTTTTCATAAACTTGTATTGTCATATGTACGCACTTATATTGAAATGTATTTGCGCGATTGATAGCAACCAGACAATGATTTGTAACTGTACAAAAGTAACATGAGAGAGATAGTGTATTATGTAGCAAGTTCCCTTGATGGCTTTATTGCCGGCCCTGATGACGACGTGAGCGGGTTTGTGGCAGAAGGAAATGGCGTCGATCAGTACCTAAACGACTTACAAGAGTTTGATACGGTGATCATGGGTAGCAATACGTATGAGTTTGGCTATAAATTTGGTGTAGCACCCGGACAACCTTCGCCCGTGTATCTGCATATGAACCATTATATATTTTCGGACAACCTAACGTTTGAGCATCAGAGTGAGAAAGTACACGTTTGCAAAATGCAACCTCAGGAAGTTGATAAGATTAGGTCACAGTCTGGTTCGGATATCTATCTGTGTGGTGGTGGACAGTTTGCAGGTTGGCTGCTGGACTTGCAAAAGATCGACATCCTGAAAGTAAAACTCAATCCGCTGATAGTAGGCTGGGGGACCAGGCTTTTTGAGAACTCCCAGACAAACATCAAGCTGGAACTTCTTGATACAGAGCGTTACGACAAAGGATTACAAATCATGACCTACAGGATCATATATTAATACTCTATGCTGCCAACTCATCAAAGCATACGGTATCGTTAGCCTCCGTGGCTCGGTCTTTTTGACCAACGGTCTTTGTGGTTATTGTGTCAACATATGGCGCAAGTTTGTATTAAAGCGTATATACTCTTATACTTGAAATATTAATAGTGGGCTGTATGATGGTTGGGCATAAGACAGATAAAGTTCAATGACATAGGCTGTGAATAAAAAAGAATTTTTCAAATATCTTGATAATAGTCACACAGAACGACTAAGAATTAGATTGGAAATTGAGAAAGGAGATATCATCAATCTTTTGTTCTAGTATGAAAGTTTAATAAAAGGGAAATGGAGAGAAATTGTACGATACGATTTTGCACATGGGTTTTTTCATCGGGATGTACTTTACCCTGATGGCACACAGGAAAAAACCCGTATTGATATAGGTGACCTAAATTTAGGATCACTTTATGCAGAACAAGATTTGAAAGACAAATGGGAATTTTACAAAGAACGGTATATCAAAAAGATGAAAGATGGAAAACAAGGAGATTAAAAGAAATATAGGGTTAACATTTGACTTTGTTAGAGACTTGATAGCTCATCCGGAAAAAGCTGAGGAATTACCCGATCAAGCAGAGATAGAGTTCATAGAAAAGGACTTTGAAGAAAGACAGATACAGGAAGCCGATAAAAAAGTATTGGTAAAGGTTAAAAACACTTTTGAAGTGGTAATACCTGTAAAACAAAAAAGTCTCACGCCTAACAAAAGTTAGTGTTTGTCTACTAAATACATTGAAAGATAAAGAGCAAGCCAGCAATAGAACCCAGAAGATTCTTGAGGGATTGGAAAAAGCATATCAGCAGTTAGTGGAATTTAAACGCTATAAGAGAACTCTCTTGGTCGTAGCAAAAGATGGAATCATCATAGAAATACCGCCTACCACGTCATACAAGCGCAACGTTGCTCACATAAAGAAAGATACTGAGTGAGCAAGGAACAGTTATTAAATAAGGTAAAGGTTGTTATTGTGTAGCCATTCTAATTGAGAACCACTGTTCCAGAACCGCCAGTCAAGGTCATCCCGACGGGGTCATCCTGACCCGTATGTAATTAGCGTAAAAATATTCTTTACATCTGTCATTCAGGAGGAAACCTGTTGCATGTAGGCGGAAAATTAACACTATCAAAGGAGTTTTTTGGCGCGTAAAGCAGACGCTCACTAGCAATATCCCTTCCATTTGTAGCAGGTTTCCTCGGCATCGGTCCCGGCGGGGAATCCACCGTGGACGCGGCGCGTCCGACTGAATGACATAATAAGACGCTAATCACGTACCCTGACCCCGTCAGGATGACCCAAAGATGTATATGTTACTTTATCCTTTTTCCATTTGTGAGCTTATGAAAGGAATCTTGGGAGCTAAAAAATAGCCTGTCAAACTCGCAAATAAGAGGGGGATAAAATAGGAGAAGCCGGTCAGGGTTGCCAATAAAATGGTGGTGCTCATGGGCGTTCTTGTAACGCAGGCGTTGATGCCCGCCATGCAGCTGATGATGGCCAGCGTCAGGCTGGTGTCTGGAAACAAATGATGTATGAGCAGCCCAAGTGTAGCACCCACAAAAAACAAAGGGATGATGAACCCGCCTCTCCAACCCGAAGTAACGGTGATGGAAATCGCTATTATTTTGAATATCATGATCAAAAGCAGTAGCTTGATAGAAAAGTCTCCTAACAATAGCTCGTTGATCTCATGATGCCCGAAGTACCTGGTGATCGGGAAGTAAAAAGCGATGGTTCCAAGTAATATTCCTCCGATCAATGTTTTGATATAGATTGGTATAGCCCGCTTTTCAAACAACAACTTGAAAAACTTTGTACAGTAGATAAATACCCAGCCAATAGCCGTGGCTGTGATGGCAAACAGACTTCCGCCCAAAGGTGCGCCAAATAAAGCAGTAAAGCCGGAAGCCATTCCTGCAATACTTAAAGACCGTAGTGCTTCACCTTTTACTCTGAACAGTTTGCCGAGCCAGGTACCCATCGAGCCTGTTACCTGTACCAAGGGAGCTTCCGGGCCAAGGCTTCCTCCGGATGCAACACAGAGCAATGAGGATAGAATCATCGATGGATTATTTTTAGGGTCGAGTTTTCCCTTATTGAACCGGATGTTGTTGACAATCAGATGAATTTTTCCGGGGTCGCCAATAAAGTGGATGACCAGCCCTGCTAACAGTCCGCATATGGCCATTGCAGGAATAACCCGCCATCCTTCAAAGTACGCGATCTGATGCGTTAAAAACTCAAGCACAATCCAGTAAAGCCCCGATATGAATCCGCCTATCAGTCCAAGCATAGCCCATAACAAAAAAGTGCGGCTAAACAGGAACGGGTTAAATCTGATTGGCTGGTCTAAAATGTTTAAATAAGTAACTAACTTTCTTCTTTTTTTCAGTTTCACCTTTGCGCAACAGTTTGATATGGCATACAACAGTCATGTTTCGCTCATATATACATGATACCTCTGTCATGACCGCTCAAAAATACGTTTTTTTGATGAAGAACAGTATGTGAATAGTTTCCAACCAAATATACCCTGGCACTATTTGACGGATAGTAAAATAAGTTGAAACGGAGCATCTAAAGCAAAAACGATGACTGAAATATTTGTGGGCATTTTCGTCATGATTGGTGCTGCTTTTGCATTCGTACAGTAGTGGAAGAAGGACGGATTTGTATGGCTGATAGTACGCTATATCAGCAGGGCTATTAAGAAACCTGCTCACACAACATAAAGCCATATATTACATGGTGACCTTACTGCGTATCCATACAAAATATTGTATAAATAAATATCACAGTATAATTGTATATTTATAAGTACAGTATAAGGTATATTCAAAATAATATTCTGTGTGTTATACAACATTCCCTTCTTCTTTAGCGTCATGTTTACAACGTGCCCCGTACTTTTAGCAGGAGACCAACACCGATTGTATGTACGAACTGTCTGAACATTTTATGAGAGTCATAGATTTCGATGCCATCATTAAAAAGGCGTGGCACAACTATGATGCCTCCAGAGAAGTGATCTCTGTCACCGATATTAGTGCCAAGGTGTCTACCAACCATGTGTTTCGCATCAGGCTGGAAAATGATGACATGGTGATTGCCAAACTTTCTTATTTTGGCAAATACGATCACTTTGTGGAAGATCACACCTTGATCAATGCGCTGGCCAATAACCTCAATGAGCCTTACGATCATTTTCTGGCACGCTCGCTGATGAAGGGCAACAGCCTGTATACTTACAAGCATTCAGATGAGATGCTACATGCCTGGGTGGTGTTTTACAATCCTATCAGCGTCAAAGAGAAGATGCCGCGCGTGCTCAACGAAACGCAGATCAGGTTGATGGGGCAGGAGTTGGCTAGATTCCATAAGGCATGTTACAAACTCAAAAATGTGTTGCCTGCCTGGTCCAAAACCATTAAGATAGATATAGACCAGCTGCTGAGCATTATCAGCTCACCCGATGGTAGCTTTGAGCACCGGATGCATACAGACAGCATTCGCCATCAGTGTGAGCTGCTGCTGGAAAATATAGAAAAGATCGGGGCCAATACGCTGCCCTCCATTCCAGTATTTGTAGACTGGAATATTGGCAACTTCTCTGTAGACGAAAACTTTCGCTTCTACTCCCGCTGGGACTATGACTGGTTTCGGATGAGTTCGCGGGTGATGGACTTCTACTTCTTCAGCCGCGTATGTTCTACCATTGGCGACCGTACTATCTTCAGCTACCTGATAGACCCGATGATGGAAGAACGCTTTCTGTTGTTTTTGCAGGAGTATCACAAAGTATATCCGCTCACCCGCGCAGAGGTTTTGCTGATCAAAGAAGCTTACCGCTTCTTTATTCTCAACTATGTGATCAAAGATGGCCGGTATTTTTTCCATGAGATATATGCCACCAAGCTACAGCACGAAGCACATGCTACTTACTTTCCGGAGCTGGACAAAAAGTTTAATGCCGATAAGATACTCCGGGCACTGAATCTATAGTTTCGCCTTTTTCGCGGCAAAAATTGTATCTCTTGCCGTATTCCCCTTATCTTTGGGCAGACTATCAACCGATCTTTTACCATCATGACGATTGCTGAGAAGCTGCACATGCTGCACCGCATATGGCGCTACCGCCTGAGGACCGAACAATCTTCTTTGTCGTACCTTATGCAACAAGACCTGGAGGGCACCACCGTACTGGATATAGGAGCCAACTATGGCATTTATACCTACTGGATGTCGAAGAAGGTAGGCAGGCAGGGCACAGTGATCGCCTTTGAACCCCAACCCGAACTAGAAGATTCCCTGCTGGACTTAAAAGACACCTTTCATCTTACCAATGCTATCATCCATACCGAAGGCTTATCTGACCACGCCCATCATTTCAACCTGGTACGCGGAAGCGTAGGATCAGGAGGAGCAAGGCTGGAACAGGAAAGCGACAAAACGCCTGAGGGGGCCAATCTTGAAAGAGTAAGCATATCGCTGACTACGCTGGACGATTACGTCAGCAAACACACCCTGGATAACCTTTCTTTTATCAAATGCGATGTGGAAGGCCACGAGCTGGCTGCCCTGAAAGGTGGAGAAGCGGTGCTGAAAGAATACATGCCTACCTTACTCTTTGAGTGCCATGATCCTGAAGCCAAAAAGGGAGAACTCTTTGCCTATCTAACGGGGCTGGGCTATACAGGCTTTTTCCTTCAGCGTGGTAAAAAGATTCATTATAGCCACTTCGCCAAATACCCCTACAGCAAAGTGACTAACAACTACAGGAACTATATCTTTGCCACCAAAGAACGCGCCGGCACGCTGTCAGAATAAGTCACATAGGGCAATGCTTACTACAGTTTTTCTTCCAACCATATACCTACGACCTACATGAACATCAGGAGTTTCAAATCTGTGGCCTGCAAATATAAAGTGATCTTCTTCGATGCATTTGGCGTACTGAAAAACTACAAAGGACGCATAGAAGGCGTAGAGCATACTATGAACTACCTGCGTGATGCAGGCATTGGGTTTTATGTGCTCACCAATGATGCCTCCCGCAGTCCGGAAGCACTTGCAGAAGCTTTTCATAGAACAGGGCTGACAGATATCACACCCGACAAGATCATTTCTTCCGGTATGCTGGCACACGAATATCTCAAATACAAAGTAAAGAAAGGCACCGTCGCCTATCTGGGCACTTCGCAGTCAGCGCACTACATTGAGACGCTTGGCCTGAAAACTCTGTCTATCCACGATATGGAACTGGATCAGGCCGAAGAGATTGAAGCCATCGTGTTTCTGGACGACGAGGGCTTCGACTGGAACCACGACCTCAATAAGGTAGTCAACCTGATACGCAGGCGCAACATCCCGGTAGTAGTGGCCAATTCCGATCGTACCTATCCGGTGTCCAAAAGCCGTGTGGCCATTGCCGTTGGTGCCATTGCCGATATGGTAGAGCATCTCACCGGCAAGCAGTTTATCCGCTTTGGCAAACCCGATGCACAGATGTTTGTCTTTGCCTACGACCATGTGCAACCCTTTCATCCGGCAGACAAAAGCGAGATCCTGATGGTAGGCGACACGCTGGAAACCGACATCATTGGGGGCAATAAGTTTGGCTTGGATACCGTGCTGGTACTCACAGGCAACACGCTACCCCACCTTGCCCAGCAAGCGATGCTGGCTACCGGCATCACCCCTACGTATGTATGTGAGTCGATTGCGGTGGAGTAGAAAATTTACCAGGATTAAATGTCTGAAATATCAGTTTCATTCAATATTCTTTAAGTTGTTGCCAACGCCTAGGGCAGCCGTCTGCGTAAGTGGCGGCTGCATAATGTGTGCGGCTGGCTTTTCATCTTTCTACGATAGTTGCCCCACTTGGCAAATCTGATTTTAACAACTCAAGTAGTTTTGGAACTAGGGGTTTAATATCCTCGTAGGTGATCCGGTAGGTGTTTAAGACTAATACTGGAATAGGATACCTGTTAAAATTCTGTTGATGCTGTAAGTGCTTATCAGCAGTTACTAATGCTTCAAACTCTTCGGCTAACATCAATGTCAATAATTCGCCATTGAGTTTACCATTCCACCCTTTCTCTCTTATCGTGAACACTTTATGATGATCTACAATATCCCGTTTTAGTTGCCTTGGAATATTCTCATCAAGAAGCAATTTCATAGAATTGTTTAATTTTATCAGTGGTAAACAATTGTCCTACCAATTCTAGCACCTGAACAACTTGCTCTTTAGCGACTGTCGGATAGTCATCTAGAAATGCGTCAATAGTAATACCACGCTCCAAATGATCAAAAAGTATTTCTATCGGCACTCTGGTTCCTCTGAATACGGGAGTTCCACCCATGATTTCAGAGTTTATATTGATTACATCTACTTTCATATTACCAAGTACGTAAAATTTTTATAGTGGTTCTTTTCGCTTGCCGCTAACGTCTAGAGCAGGTGCCGCGGCGGCTTTGGCACTATTTTCTGCCAAACTTCATTTATCTTGCTTGTTTGCATTGATGCTTCTATCACTTGTTCACCAGCTGTAGTACTTGCTCAGTGTTATAGGTCATTAACAGTAAATTATTCTTTAATCATTCTTTTTAGCTGCCATTTACCTTTTGACTTTTCAAAGAACAAGATATTCACCATTCCTGTACTGCATAATAAATCTGTAGATTTATCAATGCCTTGCATCACTTCACATATAATAGCAAAGTCTCTAGCCTCATTAATCAGAGGTTTACTTATAGTAGTCACCCTTTCTCCAATCTTTTGTTTCCATAACCACCGGTAATAGTCTAAATTCTCTGACGTTAACTTTACCTCAAACATTGCTGTCTTACTTTCCGGTACGATTTCAAATTCTCTGAAAGAGGTGGAATCAAGCTTTTCATTACAATCAAAGAGATATAAAGGAATTATGGTATATGGATCATCTGGAACAGAAGCTTGCTTGACTACAGCATCAAGTAGATAAGCTGTATCTTGGCTTGATGCATATCTAGTAACTGCCCCTCCTATGGTAAGTGAGCTATGGACAAAATTAGCATCCAAATAACATGCAAAGATCTTCTTCTTTCCTTGTGACTTGAGATAGGGCAAATAGCCATTAGATATAAACTCTTTCTGATCAACTTGATTAGCAAAATCATTATTGCTTCTACAACTGATTAAAAGCACAATAATCCATATGATAGTAATTGGTATTTTCATCTTTCTTTGGCCTATAACATATGTATAGACGCAATCGCGTCTATATTTCTTATAGTTTCTTAATAATACGCTTTTTTCTGGTTAAAAACTGTATTTAAACAGCGATGGTTGTGCACGTGGCTATAGGTGATCGCATTCAGTGCAACCATATTTTTACAAAGAAAAAATGTGGATGCACCTAGTGCAACATAAAACTTTCCATAGAATTTTAAGCAGTCATCTTTCCTTGAAACTATCAAATACTGGTAAAATTGTTTAAGTTGTGGCCAATTATACAACCTAGCAATCATGAAGAAATTACGCAGTCAAAATTGGTTTGGCAAAACTGGCAAAGATGGGTTTATCTACCGTGCCTGGATGAAAAACCAGGGCATTCCTACCGATGAGTTTACTGGCAAACCTGTCATTGGTATTTGCAACACTTGGTCGGAACTCACGCCATGCAACGCCCACTTCCGCGAACTGGCCGAGAGCATCAAAAAGGGCGTGTGGGAAGCTGGTGGCTTTCCGCTGGAGTTCCCCGTGATGTCGCTGGGCGAGGTGCTGATGAAGCCTACCACCATGCTCTACCGCAACCTGGCCAGCATGGATGCCGAAGAAAGCATCCGGGCCAACCCGCTGGATGGTGTGGTGCTGATGGGCGGCTGCGACAAAACCACCCCCTCTATCCTGATGGGTGCCTGTAGTGTGGATATTCCCTCCATTGTGCTCTCCGGCGGACCAATGCTCAATGGAAAATTCCGGGGCCGTGATATTGGCACTACGCAGCTCTGGGAATTCAGCGAGGCGCACCGTAAAGGGGAGATGACGCAGGAAGACTTTCTGGAAAGCGAAGCCTGCATGTGCCGCAGCAGCGGACACTGTGCCGTGATGGGCACCGCCTCTACGATGGCCTGCATGGTAGAATCTCTGGGCCTGTCGCTGCCCCACAACGCCGCCATCCCGGCAGCCGACTCCCGCAGAAAAGTGATGGCGCAGCTCACGGGCAGGCGCATCGTGAAGATGGTAGAGGAAGACCTGTGCCTGTCGAAGATACTCACCAGGGAAGCCTTTGAAGATGCCATCATGGTCAATGCCGCCATCGGAGGTTCTACCAACTTTGTGGTGCACCTGCTGGCCATTGCCGGACGCATAGGCGTAGAGCTGTCGCTGGATGACTTTGACAAACTGTCTGCAAAGATTCCGCTGCTGGCTAATCTGAGTCCTTCGGGGCAATACATGATGGAAGAGTTTTACTACGCCGGTGGTCTGCCCGCAGTGATGCAGGAAATGCTACCTGTGCTGCACAAAGACCGCCCGACGGTGAGCGGCAAAACCATAGCCGAGAATGTATCGGGTGCCCCTTACCTCGACCGCAAAGTGATCGCCCCGATGGATGAGCCTTTCAAACCGGCATCGGGTATTGCAGTGGTCAGGGGCAATCTGTGTGAGCATGGCGCCATCATCAAGCCTTCTGCCGCTACGCCCGCCCTGATGCAGCATACCGGCAAAGCCGTGGTGTTTGAGCACATAGAAGACTACAAAGCACGAATTGATGACCCCGATCTGGACGTAGATGAAAACAGCATCCTGGTGCTCAAGAACGTAGGACCCAAAGGCTACCCTGGTATGCCGGAAGTAGGCAACATGGGCATGCCTGCCAAGCTGCTTGCCAAAGGCGTTACAGACATGGTGCGTATCTCCGACGGACGCATGAGCGGCACGGCGTTCGGTACCGTATTTTTGCATGTGTCTCCCGAAGCCGCTACCGGTGGCACCTTTGCCTTGGTGCAGGAAGGCGACCTGATAGCAGTGGATGTGCCTGCCCGCAGCATCAACCTGCAAGTGTCTGAAGAAGAACTGGCAAAGCGCAGGGCACAATGGAAGCCGCTGGAGCTGGGATATGATCGGGGATATACCAAGATGTACATCGAACACGTAGAACAGGCACACCAGGGCGTTGACTTTGACTTTCTGAAAGGAAAATCAGGTAGCGAAGTAAAGAGAGAATCACATTAAACGTAGTAGCCGGATATGTATAGTTTATTATTCGAAGACAAAACAGCCATCGTCACAGGTGCCGGTATTGGCATAGGCTTTGAAATTGCCCGCCAGCTGGCTGCGGAAGGTGCCGACATCATCCTCAACGACATCGACCCTGAGGCTGCTCACGCTGCTGCCGAGCAGATCAGGCAGGAAGGCGGACGCTGCGAAGCCGTAGCTGGCGACTCCAGCGATCTGGCCTGTATTCAGCAGATGGTGCAGCAGGCGGTCGCCTCTTTTGGCAAGCTGAATATGGTAGTAGCTAATGCGGGTATCACCACCTTTGGCGATTTTCTGGAATATGACATCACACAGTTTCAGCAGCTGGTATCTGTCAACCTGCAAGGCTCTTTCTTTCTGGCGCAGCAGGCCGCCCGGCAGATGATTCGGCAGCAGTTGCCAGGGCGTATTTTGTTGATGTCTTCGGTGACAGGCCACCAGGCACACCCTAACCTAGCCGCTTATGGCATGACCAAAGCAGCGCTGGAAATGCTGGCCAAAGCACTTGGGGTAGAACTAGCCCCTTATGGCATTACCGTCAATGCCGTGGCACCGGGGGCTACACTGACAGAAAGGACCCTGTCGGATACCGGCTACCAGCGCACCTGGGAACACCTGACGCCTACTGGCAAGGTAGCTACCACACAAGACATTGCCCATGCCGCCCTGTTTTTGCTCTCACCCCAGGCCAGCCAGATCACCGGGCAAGCCCTGGTAGTAGATGGTGGCTGGACTGCCGTAAGTCCCCCACCCGCATCGTGAGGGTATATTGTATTGTTGTGCTTTACCTTTTCTCCACACTCGGGCGCGTTTGCTCTTCTTTGGTGCAGCTATCAGTGTAAAGCACGCGTTGCAAACGCGCGCTAGAAGGGGTACAACCAAATCCCTCACACTCGGGCGCGTTTGCAACGCGTTTGCTCTTCTTTGATGCAGCTACCAGTGTAAAGCACGCGTTGCAAACGCGCTCACACTCGGGCGCGTTTGCAACGCGTTTGCTCTTCTTTGGTGCAGCTACCAGTGTAAGGCACGCGTTGCAAACGCGCGCTAGAAGGGTTAACCTCACACTCGGGCGCGTTTGCAACGCGTTTGCTCTTCTTTGATGCAGCTACCAGTGTAAAGCACGCGTTGCAAACGCGCGCTAGAAGGTGCAGCTTTGGTGGAGAATGGAGATACCTCTCAACGGTTGCACACCCTTTACCTTTGTGGAGGTAGCCACTCTCAACGGCTGTGTGGTCATTACCTCCGCGGAGGTAGCCACTCTCAACGGCTGTGTGGTCACTACCTCCACGGAGGTAATGAGGTACATGTAAGAATTTCTCACTGCCTCGCAAGCGGGAGTAAGGTCAATGTAAGAATTCTTCGCTACCTCCCCTAAAATAACAAGTGGAAAGGAAGATTTATGGCTCGTTTGGGACTAATCATGCACTTCTATTATAGATATTACGTGTGTATGATCTTCAATGAACAGCAGTAGTTATTGATATAAGGCTTATGTTACTTTGTGCTTATTCAACAAACCACGCATCCATATGAAATTAGATTCTATCGGTAACATTACAATGGCATCTAGCCTGGCGGTTAACAATACGGCCAAAGATGCAGAGGTAGCTAAAAAGATGAGCCAGTTTGGGTTTCCTCCCAGAAGAATGGGCGAAGGAGACAAGCTGCTGAAAGATGTAGAGAGCCTGCACCTGGACAAAGATACGCGCTATGATGAGCAATGGCAGCTGAGCAGCCAGATGGAGGAAGAACTGGAGACCATCCGTCCGGTTTTTGTAGAGCATGTGGCCATTGCCCGGTTTACTTTCCGCCATGAGCCTTCTGTGCTGCGTACGTTTAATGTTAAAAGTATCGCCAGTGCCAGCAACAAATGGGCTTGGGTAAAGCAGGCTATCACTTTCTATGGCAAGGTGATGCCTTATGCCGAAGAAATGGTACTACATGGTGCTGATACACAAGAATTGTTTCATGTGAAGACGGCACTGGACATTATCATGACGATGCGCGAAGACCGTATGCACATCAAAGGAGCTGCCGAAGATGCTACGGATAGCAGAAACAAGGCCGTCAAAGACCTGAGAGCCTGGGTGAGTGAGTTTCGGACAGCCGCCCGCCTGGCCCTGAAAGATAACCCGCAGAAGCTGGAAGCGTTCGGCATCAAGGTGTCTTCCCGCGGGAAGTAACAGTATATATCAGTTTATGTTGTTTGTTTTGTGAATTTGTATCAAGCCCGGCTTCATCAGGAGCCGGGTTTTTTTATTATAACAAACAGCACAGGGCTTCAAGCCCTGTGCTATTATGCCTGTGCTATCATCCCAGTGCTGATGCATTAAATTACCACAAAATAGTGTGCGCTCTGTAAAAGGGTTATCTTAAACCTTTCTTATACCCTGACAGTTATACCAGCGTACATACATTTTTAATCGCAGTCTTACTGCAAAGAGATCAGCCTGAGCAGCAATGCTGGTTTGTTATCACTTTTTCAACGACATCTCACTGACATAATGCAGGTATTCTTTATCATCATCGGCTTTGGCATGTTTGGGTTTCTGGGTTTCTGGGCTTGGTATGGCGCGCGCCCGGTCTACAAGGTGCCTAATACTTTTCCTCCGGCATGGCGGGAGCTGTTGCAGCAGCATGTGCATTTCTACCAAAACCTGGATGCCAAAGAGAAGCGTCGCTTTGAGAAAAGCATCCGCAAGTTTCTGCAACACGTGCGCATCACTGGCATCCGCACCGAGGTAGAAGACCTGGACCGGTTGCTGGTGGCTTGTAGTGCTGTGATTCCGCTGTTTGGTTTTCCTAACTGGGAGTATAGCTACCTGCACGAAGTGCTGCTGTATCCGGCCTCTTTCGACAAAAATTTCTCTATGGAAAACCCGGAGCAGGTCATCACCGGTATGGTAGGCAATGGCCGCAACATGGAAGGCGTGATGATCTTGAGCAAGCACAACCTGCGGCAGGATTTTGACAATCCTACCAACAAACATAACGTAGGCATTCATGAGTTTGTACATATCCTGGACAAACAGGATGGGGCCATTGATGGCATACCGGGCGAACTCAACAACAAGCAATACGCTCAGCCCTGGCTGAAGCTGATGCACCGGGAGATGAACAGGATCAGAAAAGGTAAAAGCGACATAGACGAGTATGCCGGTACGCGCGAGGAGGAGTTTCTGGCCGTCGCCAGCGAATACTTCTTTGAACGGCCCAAGCTATTGGAAGAGAAGCACCCGGAACTCTACAACATGCTGCGCAAAGTATACCATCAAAACATGGCCCGAAAGCTGCGCAAACCCTTCAAAAAGCGTCGTCGTGTAGGGCGCAACAGTCCTTGCCCGTGTGGTAGCGGAGAGAAGTTTAAGAACTGCTGTATGAAGAAGCAAGCGGCATGATTCTGACGCTAATGGCTAATGCTGAAGGGCTGCTACCCAGACGGGGCACACGCAAGGTTATCTGATCTTTGGCAGGTTGCAGCTTTGCCAATGCGTACTTTCTGCTTATTTTGCCTGCCACTAACAAAGATTATGCTAACTTTGCATCATTCAGTGGTATCACCACTAAGCGGAGTTTAATATTTACACAACCTATTTTTAAGACATGATGTACAGACTTTTGTTTACCTCCCTTATCCTGGCAGGCTTCTGTTCCTTCGCTGCCGCACAGGTTCCTCCTGCCAAACATCCCGACACTTCTACAGACGGATGGAGCAACCTGTTTGAGCCGGACCTATCTGATGCGCTCTATCCGAAAGGCATCTGGACCTACAAAGACGGTGTGCTAACCGCCACCGAAGACCAGACGATCTGGACCAAAAAGGACTATGATAACTTTATCATTGACCTGGAGTTCAAGACGGCTGAAGGTACCAACAGCGGCGTCATCGTGTATGATACCGATATGGACAACTGGATTCCCAACTCCGTAGAAATACAGATTGCCGATGACTACAGTGGAGAATGGTCCAAAGCAGCGGCTACCTGGCAGTGCGGTGCTATTTTCGGTCGCCTGGCTCCTACGAAGAGTGCCGTCAAAAAGCCCGGAAAGTGGAACCACTACACTATTACCTGCCAGGACAAGCACATTTGGGTGATGCTCAACGGAGAAATGGTGACAGAGATGGACATGAGCCAGTGGACATCTGCCAAGAAAAACCCAGATGGTTCGGAGATTCCCTCCTGGCTCAGCAACCCGCTGGCTGAGATGCCTACCCACGGACATGTAGGGTTGCAGGGCAAACACGCCGGTGCACCCATATGGTTCAGAAACATGAAGATCAAGGAGATAAAATGATGATATCCAAATATTTAAAAGCAGCTATAGGAGCGATGATTTTAGTTTCTCTGGCAGCAGCTGGTCAATCTCAGAGTTTGCATACGCAGCAGAGTACAGATACTTTATTCTTTGATGATTTTTCTGGTTCAAAACTGAATCGGGATAAATGGAATGTGGTTGTTACCGGCTTTACGGTGAACAATGAGCAACAGGCTTATGTAGATTCTGCTGCTACGTTATACACGGTAAAAGGGGCAGTCGCACAGGGCGCAAACAATGGTGCATTGGTTATAAAAGCCCTTTACAAGCCCGGTTTCAAAACGCCCGAAGGAAAAACCTTTGACTTCATTTCTGGTCGCATCAATTCCAGAGATAAGATCATGTTTACTTACGGAACAGCGGCAGCACGCATGAAGCTTCCCGCAGGTTCAGGATTGTGGCCAGCTTTCTGGGCAATGGGCGGCGATAAATGGCCAGAGACAGGAGAGATTGATATTATGGAATACGTAGGAGAAACTGATTGGACTGGCGTAGCATTACACGGCCCCGGCTATTCGGGAGAGACTCCATTGGTTAATAAGTTTTTCTTTCCGGAGGGACATGATGTGACTGAATGGCATGTGTATTCAATAGACTGGACAGCGGAAAGCCTCAACTTCAGAGTAGATGGAAATCTGGTATATCGTGCTACCAGGCCGATGGTAGAGCACTATGGATCTTGGGCTTTCGACAACAAAAAATTTCTTATTCTCAACCTTGCTTTGGGGGGTGCTTACCCGGTGAAGACCAATGGTGTACAAAAGCCTTACCCTGGCATCCCGGCATCTACCGTGCAACTCATCAAAGACGAACAGGCAAAGGCACTGATAGATTGGGTGTTGATTACGAAATAGTTGGGTTGGAGTTTATAGTAGAAAAGGATAGCAACCATTTACAAATCTCTCTGCCACAAACAAAAACAAAAAAGCCTGTGAGTCAATGACTTACAGGCTTTTTGAGTACCAGGAGCGGGACTTGAACCCGCACGACCTAACGGTCACAAGATTTTCGTACTCGCTACAGCTTTCGCTGCATCTGTAATTGCTAATTATTACAGATTTTGTAGTCTGGACTTTCTCTTCACCTTATTCTCTTGCAAGAACGTAGGTGCTTCCCGTCAAGTCTCTACACCTTTTCCGAATTACTTCGAAACTTGGCTCGGGATTACCATTCCTGTTGTTACAGAAAGAAGGCTTCCCCGAATTTGAGAAGTTCTACTCCAAACGTTTCCGTATGGGCACTCAATTATCGTTTATTCTTTGCTCGATAGTTGGTTGTTTGGCTATGGCAATTCGGATATAACATCATTAGATTGTCAAGAAAGTGATTCGCACGGTTACCATCTATATGATGTAGTTCCATACCAATAGCTTTTCCATTCCATTCTATAATTCCGCATTCTTCACATCGGTTTTCTTTAATTCCTTGCATCAGAAGTCTTTGCTTTAGCTTATATGTCTGATAGTGAGGATGAAGATTACTCTCAATAATTTCCTCTAATGGTATCCACGGCTTATTTTTGCTGATACCATTGCCTGCTTGATTAGGAGTGTAACAGCCTAACTCGCAAGCACGCTTTTTAAAAGAATTAAAATGTAAACCTAGTTTAGAAGCAGCTTCCGCCATAGATTTTGACGAGTCACAAATTTTAATAAACAGGTCGTCGTCGATTCTGCTTTTAATTCGCCATAACTTCATTTTAGTTTTTTGACCTAAAATAAAGATATTAACCAACTATATCAAAGAACATACACGTCTAAGTCTTGCGTGTCTACCGATTCCACCATCCCGGCGCTAAAAACCACTAAAGCGACTACATGTAGCCGCTTTAGGTAGTGTGTTGGAGCGAAAGACGGGGTTCGAACCCGCGACCTCGACCTTGGCAAGGTCGCGCTCTACCAGCTGAGCTACTTTCGCGTTTACCTTATCGGCAATGGAGTGCAAATGTAGACAAGCGTTTTTAGAATACAAAAACAAAAAACGATATTTTTTCCTACCTTTGGCGATAAACATTAATACCTATGATTCTTTCTGGAAAATCTATCCATGCCCAACTGGGCCATAATATCAAGATTGATCCTTTTCGCAAAGAGCAGCTCAACCCCAATAGCTATAACCTGCGGCTGCACCACGACTTGCTAATATACGATGAGCCGCACCTGGACATGAAAAAGGAAAACACGGCCACCAGGCTTACTATTCCGGAAGAAGGGTTGCTGATGGAAAAAGACAAGCTTTACCTGGGCAGAACGCTGGAGTATACCGAAACATACAACTATGTGCCGATGCTCGAAGGACGCTCTTCTATTGGTCGTTTGGGGCTTTTTGTGCACATTACCGCAGGGTTTGGCGACATTGGCTTCTCTGGCTTCTGGACATTGGAAATGTTCTGTGTGCAACCCATCCGCATCTATGCCGGTGTGGAAATCTGTCAGATATTTTACCACGCCATCGAAGGCGATTTTGAGATATATAGCAGTGGCAAATACCAAAACAACAAAGGCATTCAGCCCAGCATGCTGTTCAAAGATTTTGAGAAGAAATAATTGATGATTAATAAGTACAGACACCATACATGGTGTCTCCACAGTTGATAAAAGATAAAACATGCCAACAAATCCACTTTCACCCCATATTTTGTTTTTGGATATAGAAACCGTCACTGCTGAAGCAGATTATGACCAGTTGGAAGAACGGATGCAGAAAGCCTGGGACAGGAAGGCAGATCACTTGCGCAATGCCGATGAAAAATCTGCCGGAGAACTGTACTTTGATAGAGGTAGCATCTATGCGGAGTTTGGGAAAGTGGTGGTTATTTCCGTAGGCTTTTTTCATGAGTTGGAGGATAGCTCGTATGAGTTGCGTGTAAAGTGTATTTCGGGAGAGCACGAACAGGAATTGCTACAAAATTTTAAAGATACCGTACTGAAGTTCGACCAAAAAAAGGTGCGTCTCTGTGCACACAACGGCAAAGAGTTTGACTTCCCGTACCTCTGTCGGCGGATGCTGGTCAATGGCATCACCCTGCCGCCTTCCCTGGCCTTGAGCGGGAAAAAATCGTGGGAAGTGAACCACATAGATACCATGAACTTGTGGAAGTTTGGGGATTACAAGCATTACACTTCTCTGGACTTGCTGGCTGCGCTGTTTCATGTGGAGGCGGGAGAAGATACCGGCATAGAAGGTGGCGATATCAACCGGGTGTATTACCGGGAGGAGGACATAGACAGGATTTCCCGCTATTGCAAGCGCAATATTACCATGCTGGTGCAGGTATACCTAAGTCTGCACAACCTGCCCACTATCTCACAGGAAAATATTACGGTGGTGTAAAGCTTACTTTACACAAAACGAATAGTTTTTACCTGAAAACTATTTTAGGTTTGTATACTGAACAACAGATAACGTCCTTATTAGACAGACAAGTATGAAAGAAGACCTTGACAAGCAGATCACAGACAATGTGCCAGAATTCTTCTTTATCTGGGACATTGAAACACAAAAGATTATTTACCTAACACAAGGATATAAAGATTACTCTAACTTCAAAATAAAGAAGCTTAGGGACAACAAACTGATGCTGGACTTTGTGCACCCTGACCAGCGGGAGGCATTTGAAAAAGTCCTGGAAAGTTTTGGTGCAGATGATGCTTATCAGGACCATGATTTTAAGGTAAATAACAAAGCTTATTCAGCTACCTGGATGAACCTGCGAACCTTTCCAATAGAGGATAAAAGAGGAGAGGTATACCGGATTGTAGCCCATGTTTCTGACATCAGCCACCGGAAAGAGCAACTGTCGAAACTGGAAGCCATTAACGAGCGAAGCGAGGATATTATCCGCATGTTGGCACATGACCTAAAGAACCCGTTGCGCAACATTCAGGCACTCCTGGGAATGATGGAAGATGCTGTGCAAGATGGTCAATCTGATGAAGCCCTCAACTTTATACATATCATGAGCAAGTCCAATCATAGGTCGCTGCAACTTATCAGCAGTATGCTTGAGCTGCTTGAACTGAGCGGTTCTCACTTGTCGGTAGACCTTACCAAAACAGACTTGAAATCTCTGCTCGATAATGTGCTTCAATCGTTTGAAGGTCAGTTTAAGGCCAATAAGGTTGAACTTGTCAGAGAAATAGACAACCAGCAAGTGCAGGCACTTATCGACCCGCAAAAGTTTCAACATGTGATTTTCAACCTGATCTCCAATGCCGTTAAGTTCACTCCGGAAGGTGGAAAGGTAACAGTGCAGCTACACTGCGATGATCATCACCCTTTGCTGCGCGTAAAAGATACAGGCGTAGGCATCAGTGAAGACAAACTCGAAGAGGTCTTCAAAGAATTCTCTAAAGCCAGGAGAAACGGCATCAGAGGAGAGAAAAGTACTGGCCTGGGACTGTCTATTGCCAAAAAGATTGCGATCATGCATGAAGGAAAGATCAGCGTAGAAAGCAAACCTAATCAAGGTGCCATATTTACGGTGCGGCTCAAACGCTAGGCCCGTAGTCTATAATTAACCGAATTATCTTAGAGATCGGTTGGTTTTGTACAAAACAATTATTGCTACAACATGATGCACTGGTGAATACCAAGGCTACGGCTGATTCATTTTTCGTCCTAGTTGCCAAAGGAAATGATTAGCAATTTCTATAAATTTCTAGCTATCTCTATCAATTTCCCTGTTTCTATCAATTTCAAGAAATTACCCCTTAAACACCAGCTTTTTCCTTGCCCAGAAGTTCCAGATGATGACGATGCCGACGGCAACCAGCTTGGAGATACGATAATCCACCGAAAGGTATTCCACCATAGAAGCCAGTACCAATTGGTTGATGCCCAGACCAATGGCGGCAGTGACAAAAAATATGATGATCTCCACAGATCGCTGATGCTTACCGGCCGTAAATACCCAGCTTCTGCTGATGAAGTAGTTGAAGATATTTGTGATCACAAAAGCAATGATGTTGGCTACCAGATAGTTCATATGGTATGCTTCTACCAACAGCAGCAGCGTGGAAAACTCAATGACTACTGAAAAAAGGCCGGTGGCAAGATATCGGGAAAATTGTTTAACTCTTCGCTTATTTTCCTTTGTTTTAACTGCTCGTATCATTCAGTTTGTTGATGAGGAATGCAAATTTAAGTTTTTTATAACAAATTACATTTTAAATGCGAAACTTTCTTGATACTGTTGCCGAAAAACTATTTCACCAATACGGTAACGAACTGAGCAACGTCACCGTGGTGTTTCCCAACCATCGGGCAGGTATCTTTTTTCGCGATGCGCTGGCCGCCATCATCGATCGGCCATTGTTATCTCCGCAAGTGCTGACCTTTGAAGATTTTATATTTCAGCTATCAACAAAGAAATGTGCCGATAAGTTAACCCTGATCTATACTTTGTTCGATGTTTTTTCGGAGCAGACCGGTATCCGGGAGTCATTCGACCGGTTTTATCACTGGGGCGAGATGTTGCTGCGTGATTTTGACGAAATAGATAGCTGGCAAGTCAATGCCGCCGATCTTTTTTCCAATATCCACGACCTAAAGGAACTGGAGGCGCGGTTTGATTACCTGAACAAAGAGCAAATAGCAGCCATCAACCAGTTTTGGAAAAGCTTTTCCTTCATCAGTGGCAAACAATCTGAAAGCCAGGAGCAGTTTGTAAGCCTGTGGTCAAAGCTGTATGGTGTATACGAAGCCTTCCGCCAGCGGCTTGCCAGCCAGTACATGGCCTACCCCGGTATGATAGCCCGCGAAATAGCCACTCTGGCCGACGAATACCGGCTGGATGATCGCCATTCGCCGCTGGTATTTGTCGGGCTTAATGGTTTTACCCGCACCGAAGAAAAGATCGTCAGCTGGTTTGTTAAAGAACAACAGGCGCAGGTATTTTGGGATGTGGATGCGCTTTATGTAGAAGACCGGCAGCAGGAAGCAGGCACTTATTTCAGAAGATACCAACAGCATCCGGTATTGTCCGCTACTTTTGAGCAGCCTCTGCCTGCACACTTCACTCACAATACGCCCAAAAACATGCAGATGATTGCTACCACGCTGGAGGTGGGCCAGGCCAAGAAGTTGGGCGAGCTGCTGGGCGAACTGGCACAGCAGCCTGGCTACAGACCAGAAAAGACCGTGGTTGTGCTTCCCGATGAGCAATTGCTATTTCCAGTGCTGCATTCTGTGCCCAGCACAATCTCTCGCATCAACGTAACAATGGGATACCCTTTGCAGAAAACGTCGCTGTATAGCCTGATGGAAGAGCTTTTTACGCTGCAACAGGAAAAGAAATACGACGAAAGCCGCAAGTCGTTTGTCTATTACCATAGCTCGGTGGTCGCCATTCTCAAACATCCTTACCTGGTGCAGTCCAATCCGGAACTGTCTGTGCAGAATGTGCAAAAGCTCATGAAAAATAACCGTGTGTATGTGCGCATCGGAGATATTGCAGGTGATCATCCGCTGTATCCGCTGATCTTCAGGCCCGTAGAGGAAATGGAAGCCATGTTTGACTACCTACAGGCAGTGCTGCTGAAGCTCAACGAATTGGTACAGGAGCAGGAAAAACCATCAGATGCCAGCATAGAGGCTGTAGAATCAAACGAAGCTGAAGCAGCAGATGAGCAGGCTCCGAAAATACCCGATCTGGAGCAGGAGTTGGTGTATCATTTCTACATATCGCTCAACCGTTTGAAAGCTATTATGGCAGAACGTGGCTGGCGACTGGATATGCCGGTGTTCTTCCGGCTTTTCCGGCAGGTGATGGAGTCGCTGAAGGTGCCCTTTACCGGTGAGCCTTTGCGTGGACTACAGATCATGGGCGTGCTGGAAACACGTAACCTGGACTTCGAGCACGTATTCTTCCTGTCTATGAACGAAGGCATTTATCCTCCTTCAGACACCAACAGTTCCTTTGTGCCGGGCAGCCTGCGCAAAGGCTTTGGCCTGCCCAGCCAGGATCATCAGGATATGCTCTACGCTTATGCTTTTTTTAGGCTGCTGCAAAAAGCCAAAAACGTGTACTGCTTCTACAATACCGAAGATACCGTCAGGCTCAGCGGCGAACCCAGCCGTTTTCTGTACCAGCTTATGTACGAATCCGACCGGCTGGAAGATGGCAGGCTGCGTTTTCCCAGGGGCAATGGCAACTTGTTTATCGCGCAGCAGATCATGGCGATGCCGGTACATGCCATACCGGCCCCACGGCTGACCATAGAAAAAACGCCAGAAGTACGGAAAAGTATGGCGCGGTTCATCAAAGGCGATAAGGCCCCAGTAGAGCTGACTCCTTCTGCGCTGAATACTTACCTGGATTGCCGGTTGAAGTTCTACTTCAAATATGTGGCAGGCATCAAGGAAGCCGATACATTACAGGAAGAAATAGACCCGGCTGTGTTTGGCAATATCCTGCACAAAACGATGGAGCTGGCCTATCTGCAATATCAGCAGGAAAAGAGCAGCCCAACCATAGATACCGATGCTATCCATGTGATCACGCAAAAGCATCTGAATCAGGCGATGGAAAAAGCTTTCTGCCAGCACTTCCAGATAGATCCCGGACAAGCCTTTGTCTTTGAAGGGAAAAACCTGATCGTGCGTGAGATCATCCGCAAAATGGCACTGCGCATTCTGGCCCTGGATGCACAATATGCACCCTTCGAGATTTTAGGATTGGAAAAGGATAATTACCTGTACAACCTGTCGGTGCACAATGCACAAGGGCAATCTTTCACCGTATCGCTCAAAGGCATCGTCGACCGCATCGATCGCAAAGCAAACGTAGTGCGGGTGCTGGATTATAAGACAGGCCGCGATGAGAAAGAGGTGGCTGACATTGCCTCACTGTTTGACAGAGAAAACCCTAAAAGAAACAAAGCGGCCATGCAGGCTTTCTTCTATGCGTTGTTGTATGAAGAAAATGAGCACCAACATGCGGTAGGCACACAGATCATACCGGGGCTGGTGAATGCCAAAAATATCTTTCAGGAACCCTTTGACCCGCAATTCACCATGAGCAGGCAAACAATTGGTGATTTTACCGGACATCATACAGCCTTTGTAGAGGGACTAACTGGGCTTATCGAAGAAATTTTTGATGAACAAACGCCTTTCGATCAGACAACCGACCAGAAAAAATGCAGCTACTGCCCGTATGCCAGCATTTGTTTTTGAAAAATCAATAAAATGATAGTGCACTGGACTTTTTATGCGAAATAGCTTTACATTGGAAAGAAATTAAATAGCATAAACAAGTTTCATTGTACACCATTTACCAGACTGCCTTTCGTAGCGGATTTTTCCGTCATATTGTTGTAGCTATGCTGTTGTTTCCTGCTATTTGCCAGGCACAAATGCTGACCAATACCAGTGGACAGACGCTGTGGATTGCCAAAGGAGCCATAGTTACGGTTGATGGTGGCCTTTTGAACCGGGGTACGGTGACCAACAACGGACAGATATCTGTGAGTGGAAACTGGCTCAATGAAGGTACTTATGACGATGTCAAAGGAAAAGTGATCTTCAACGGTACGCAGCAACAGCAGGTAAACCACAACAACCAAAGCATAGCCGTACTGCAAATCACAGGCGGTGGCGATAAACAGCTTCTGAGCCACCTAACGATAGGAGACAGTCTGTTGTTGGATGAAGGGGTGGTGCATACCAACGTCACGGCTCCCTATACTTTGCAGTTGTTGCCTGATGCCATAGTGAACGAAGGCAGCGAGTCATCCTATATCGATGGATTTATGGTCTACAAAGGCACAGGATATCGCTATTTTCCGGTAGGCGATAACAGCCGATTCCTCCCTTTAGAACTGCTGGATGTGCAGGGCGTGCAACCCACGCTGAAAGTAAGTGTGCAGCAGCCTAACCTGAAGGCAACACCCGGAAGTGCGCTGGAACGTGTTTCTGCCGTCAGATACTGGGAAGTGCTGGTGCTGGATGGCACGTATGAAGGCTCCGCTATCTCGCTGGCTGTTGGAGGCGATGAAGGCTTCAAAGACCTGACAGGTATGGTAGTGGCTGCCTCTGAAACAAAGGAAGGCACGTTTGAGAGCCTGGGTCGGTCAGCCGCCACGGGTGATCAGCAGGGAGGTAGTGTCAGCAGCAAGCAGGCAAGTGCCCTACCTTACCTGGCATTGGGCATCACCACAGAATTTTCAATGGAAAACGAAGTAGCTGTGCCTACCGCTTTTGATCCAAATGCCAGCGACGAGCGCAACAGGGTGCTGAAAATATTTGCCAGCAATATTGCCCCGCAGGATTTTGTCTTTAAAATATTCAACCGCTGGGGCATGGTGGTGTATCAGACCACCTCGGCAGAGGAAGCGATGGAGAAAGGATGGGACGGGATGAACCTACAGAACGGGCAACCGGCGGAATTTGGCGTATATACCTATTTTTTGAGAGCGGTTTTTGATAATCAGATACCTATAGAACAAACCGGTACCATTACGCTATTTAGGTAAATCAACAGACCATGAACCCAGCCAGACATACATATCATCGCCTTAGTCAGCTTACGCTGTTGGGTTGTATGTGGCTTTTGTGGTGCCAACCGGTTGCCAAAGCGCAGACACCCTTTTTCTCACAATATGCATCGGCACCCATGCTGCTCAACCCGGCAGCGATTGGTGCTTATTCGGATATTACCCTGCAAAGCATCTACCGCGTACAGCGGCTGGGGCAGATCAGTTACCAGACCGGTTACTTTTCCGGCATATTACCGATCTATCAGCAGGGGCAGGAAGATACGCAGGTGGGCGGTATCGGCCTGTCTTTTGTCAATGATATGGCCGGAGAGATAGGGGAGGTAAAGACGCGAGAAGTACACCTGGGTGCTGCCTATAACCTGCTGCTCAGTCGCTTTGGTACGCATATAGTCTCTTTCGGGTTACAGGGAGGCTATTCCAGAACGTACACAGACTATGGCAAGCTGCTCTGGCCTTCGCAGATTACCTACAATGGCCTCGACCCAACCAAGCCCTCACCCGATGGTTATAACTGGCAGTATGGCTATGTGCGACTATCGGCAGGCGCATACTGGGAGTATGATCCGAAGAAAAATCCTTCCAGACAACAAAGTGATTTCAAATTGCATGTTGGGTTCTCAGCTGATAACCTTAGCCGGGCCAATAATTCTCCCGTATCGGCTACCGATATGCCGGTGCCTATGCTACTGCGAATATACGGAGGCAGCGAGCACAGGCTTAATGAACAGCTTTCCGTAGCACCCGGCTTCTTCATACAGCGAAAGGCTACCCTGACTCAGTATACTGTAGGTACTATATTCAATATTTTCCAGGAAGTAACCACCACGGCCAACCCGCAAGGTATGCCACTGGTCTTGCAGGCAGGGGGTTGGTACCGAGTGGCTGATGCGGCGGTGTTAACGATCGGGGTGCAAAGCCCGCATTTGCAGGCTGGGTTGAGTTACGATGTGAGTGTGAGTTCCGAAAGAGCCGCCATCAACAACCAGCAAGCTATCGAGCTTTCTTTATCTTATCGTTTTCTAAAAGTCAATAAGCCAAGAAAAATCTCTACGCCTCTTTTTTAGCAGACTATGAGATCGGACAGCAGCACATTTTCAAAGATATTTACTACTATAGTTTGTAGCCTGGGTATGTTTGTGCTGCCGCAAAAAGTTGCTGCACAGTCAGACAGGCAAGCTGACCAGTATTTTGCTGCCGACCAGTTTTACAAAGCGGCTACCCTATATCAGCAGGTATTTTTGCGGGATACTACCAACTACAGGGTGGCTTATCGACTGGCAGAATGCTACCGGCAGATGTTTTCTTACCAGAAAGCCTTGCAATACTACCAGCAGGTGCAGGCACATGAGGCCCGTAATTTTCCGCTATCGGTATTTTACTATGCCCTGATGCTGAAATACAATGAGCATTATGAGGTAGCTGTAACACAGTTCAACCTATTTATCAAAGCATTCGACCGGCCTGATCTGGCGCGGTATATCGTGCAGGCCAAAAAAGAAAAGCAGGGATGCTACCTGGCCATTATGGAGCAAGAAACCGGGCGACAGTATACTTTCTACCGCCTGGAAGGGGATATCAACACAGACTACAACGAGTATGCACCAGCCATACTACAGCAAGATTCGCTGCTGTTTATCACCTCGGCCAGCCTCAAGTCTGTCAAAAGCAAAGTGAGCAACCGCATGGGTGAGAGCTTTACAGATAACATGATGTTTGCCAGAAACGCTGCCGGACTGTGGGAGCCATCCCCTAGTGAGCATACCCTCAAAAATATCAACACCCAATGGAACGATGGTGCCGGGTGCTTCAACGCTGCCAAAGATACATACTACTTCACCAGCTGCCAGCCAGACGAGCCTTGCCGACTGTATGTTTCCAGACTAAAAAACAGTCGCTGGCAAAAGCCTGTGGTGCTCAACGACCATGTGAACCTGCCACATACCAATACCAAGCATCCGGCACTCTCTGCCAGTGGCGACACGCTTTTCTTTGTATCCGACCGGGCAGGCGGGCAGGGTGGGCTGGACCTTTGGCTAAGCGTGGCCGAAGAAGATAACCAATGGAAGCCAGCCGTCAACCTGGGTAAACCCATCAATACGCCTTTCAACGAGATCAGTCCGTTTTATATCAGCCGGGAAGATATGCTGGTTTTTGCCTCCGATGGGCACGAGGGCATGGGTGGCATGGACCTGTACCACACCTTGCTGAGGCAAAAAGATGAGACTGGCATTACCAACCTGGGCAGCCCGTTCAATTCCAGTAAAGACGACTGCTACCTGGTGGTAGCAAACGAAAAGGGGCTGCTGGCTTCCAACCGTTACCAGAGCTTTGATATTTATGGTTTTGACAAGCCTGCTCACCAGAGCTTCCGGACATACCTGCTGAGCAAGTCGGCCATAGCCACTTACAGCCAGGCACCTGCCTTTCAGCAGATGATCACTGATGCAGGTATAGACTTTCCGGTGCAAGAAAAAAGTATACTGGCGGTGCGTTCCGGCGATCAGGAAAGGCTCAGAAATGGCAGCACACGCTTTATCCTCCATGCCGATGTAGATGCTATTCTGGTGGATAAGTTCAGGCAAGCCTCCGAACTGGAAAAAGAAGAACGGCAAATCCAGCAGCCTTTGCCCTTGTTGAGCGTCTTCTCTCGCATCGATAGTATAGGCATATCCACCCTGTTTGGGTACCCTATCTTTGCCTTGCAGACCAGTACACTCAAGCCTTCGCAAAAAGGAGAAGTGAAAGGGCGGTTATTTGCAGCTGATGAAGATAGTGCCCTGAGCATGGTGACGTTGCATCTCACCACCGAGCGTGGCAAACTGGTAAAAATCACTACTTCCAATAAAGCCGGAGAGTTTCGGTTTGTCAACCTGGAACCCAATGCGCTTTATCATATTGCGATTGCCTCACCGGGAACACTGCTAGGATCAAAAATTGAGATCAGAGGACTTACACTGGAAGCCTATGGCGCGGAAATGAACACATTTGAGTATGAAAATATCTATTTTGACTTCAATCAGGCTACTTTGCGGCCCGAAGCCAGAGAAGTGCTGCACGAGCTGGCTGCTTTCTGGCTGGCCAATCCCGACCTACAGATCGAGATCAATGCTTTTACAGACAGCACCGGCAATGCAGACTACAACCTACAGCTCAGCCAGGAACGGGGACAATCTGCACTGGAATACCTGATTGGCCTGGGTGTAGACCGCTCTGCACTGGTCATTGATGCCAGGGGCATTGCAATGGATATTTATGCCGAAGACCCGTTTGTCAGCCAGCAACTCAACCGGCGCGTAGAGTTTGAAGTGATCGGCAAAGGCATCAAGTACCAACCGGCTTATGAAACCCGTATCTTAAAACCAGCTATTACCTTTGATGACTTGTTGCAAAAGCTAGATATGAAGAAAAGCGAACTGCAACATATCAACGGGCTACAGGAAAATACCCTACAGGCATACCGCCCGGTCAGGGTGAAAATAGAAAAAGGAGAAGATACCGATGGTCTTTTTTATGATATTCTGGAAAGATAACGTTCAGACGCAATATATTGCATCTGTGTTTGTAATTGAACGTACTGTATTTTTATGAATCCTTCTTATATGATCTACCGACAAATAGCTACTATGGCTGGTATCTATTGTATGCTGAATGTATGCGTCCCAACAGCATTCGCACAAAATAATGTAGGTATAGGCACCACCCAGCCCAATCCACATGCGGTGCTGCAACTGGTATCGCCTAACAGCAATCAAGGCTTTCTAATACCCAGCCTGACGACTGCCCAGCGAAATGGCATGACCGAACTGACGGCCAGCGATAACGGTCTGATGGTTTTTGACCTGGAAGAAAAAACCTTTTATTACTGGAACGACGATCGCTGGGTATCTATGATCGGTAACTCGAAAGCCGGTGGCGACCTGGTAGGAAGCTACCCCGAACCACAGTTGCGCGAAGGTGCCGTGACCACCGAAAAGCTGGCCCAGGGAGCCATTAATTCTGACAAGATACAGGATGCCAGCATCGGCGTTAATGATATCAGTCCTACCCGAAACAACTCTTTCCTGATCACCACGCAGGGCGGTTCTGTTTTCTGGGAGACGCTGGATATTCTGGAGCGATCAGACCTGCCCATTGGCAATATCTATGTAGGCACCCAGAGCGGTGAAGCCTCGTTTCTGCCTGTGCAGGGCGACGGGTTTATTTTGATCGGTAACGGCACTTCGCTTACTTCTGTGAGAACAAGAGGCGATGTTACCTTCAAAGGATCGGATGGCTATGGCGATGTGCAGATCGTAGCCGATGCCGTCACCGGCGAAGAAATTGCCGCCAATGCGGTGGGTTCTTCCGAGATTCAGGACAGTACTATTGTCAACCTTGATGTCAGTGCTACAGCCGCCATCAGTGGCACGAAGATCGTTCCTGACTTCGGCACGCAGAATATCGTCACAACTGGCAAGGCTACTTCTGCTGCTACCGATGATACGGATGCTGCCACCACGCTTACCACCAAAGGGTATGTAGATGGTGAGATTTCAGCCATTTCCAACAACCTGGAAGATGGCAACGGTATGGCAGATTTCACCTACAACGGCACCGCGCCTGCTACCGTCAGTATCAACAATGGCGCAGGGCTTGATTTTGATGCAAACGCTGCCCTGCAAATAGCGGACGACGGCGTGACAGCAGCAAAAGTCAATGCAGACGTAGCCGGTGATGGTATCATTCGGAATGCCACCAATGGTGCCTTGCAACTGGATTTCAACGACATTGCCCGGGAAGTAGCCAGCGTTACCAACAACGACCTGCTGGCAATATATGATGCGGAAGGAGCAGCGATGGCAAGAATCAGCTGGCAGAATGTGCAAGGCAGCATCAGTGCTAATAATATAAGCGAAGGTATATTAGGCATTGAACATTTACCCAATGTAGGGCTGGGAACTACCACGCTCGGCACAGCGGGAAGTCCTATAGAAACCATACAACTGGACACTAAAGGCCGCGTAGCTGGCATTACCTCCGGGGCATCACCCAGCGATCGTCGGTTAAAGAAAGACATACAACCGCTGGAAAATGCTTTGCAGAAGCTCATGCAGCTACAAGGGTACCAATATTATTGGAAAGACATGCAAAAAGACAGTGCCCAGCAAATAGGTGTGGTTGCACAGGAGTTGGAAAAGGTGTATCCCGCACTGGTAAAGATGCGTTCGGATGGCTACAAAGGTGTCAACTACGATGGGCTGATTCCCGTACTCATTGAAGCGATCAAAGAACAGCAAAAGATAATCAGCACCCTGCAAACCCAACGCAATGCGTCATCAGCCAAAGCGACAGCAGCACTACAGCAGGAAAATCAGTCCATCCGTGCCGAACTGGACATGATCAAAAAAGCCCTGGGTCTTGACCAGGCACTGTTGAATGCAAAACCAGCGGGTGAGAACGAGGAGATGGAAAGATAGGTTATGGGCAATGGCGCAATCTTATATGGTGCTTGGTATACTACCTTTCATCTTCCCTTTGCTGCATGTTCTGTTAATCTAACATCTAATTTGAAGTCCTTCATTAGCTCATTTAATCCACTAACAAACTTGTTGCGCATATATTCATATTGTAATATGGTTGATTTATCCCCTTAATGAGTTCTATGTAACTCTATCATATTATTTAAATCTTCAATCTGTTCAATGATGTCGCTAATCCTAGCAACTTTTGCTTCTTTGTCTGTAGCTTCCATAGGTACATTAGTGAAACCTAATTCCATGATAGCATCTATGCAACTCAATGTACACGGATATATACCATAATTCAACCTTCACCAGATAAGTTTTTAACCATCTACCGGCTGTTATCATAATCATCTTTATGGCTGTACATTTGGTCACCTTTGCTTGTCTGCCGGTGCTGTCTTTCCTATTTTTAGCGAATGAAATTACTTCACACCGCCGACTGGCACCTGGGCAAGCGACTGGGAGATTATTCCAGGCTGGAGGAGCAGCAACTGGTGATGCAGGAAATCTGTGAGATAGCACAGCAAGAAGCCGTAGACGCTGTATTGATTGCCGGTGACCTGTATGATACCTTCAATCCAGGCAACGAGGCGCAGGAGTTGTTCTATAAAACGGTCTACCGCCTGTCAGACCAGGGCCGCAGAGCAGTGATCGCCATCGCAGGCAACCACGATTCTCCCGATCGTATAGAGGCACCCGATCCGCTGGCGCGGGTGTGTGGCATCATCTTCTATGGGCGACAAGCCACACAGATTCCGCAGTTTCATACCGAAGGCGGCATCAAATTGCTCCAGTCGGCACCCGGCTTTATTGCTCTGCAACTGCCCGGCATAGACTATCCGCTGCGTTTGCTGCTCACGCCCTATGCCAATGAAGTCACGCTGCGGCATTACCTGGGCGAAGACGACCGTGAGCAAGAATTGCGCAACGTGTTGCAGACCCAATGGCAACACCTGGCAGATACCTATTGCGACGATCGGGGAGTTAATATCCTAATGACCCATCTGTATATGATGCAACAGGGCGGACCGGCACCTGAAGAACCTGATGATGAAAAACCCATCCTACATATGGGAGGGGCACAGGCTGTTTATACTGAAAATATCCCGACACAGATGCAGTATGTGGCCCTGGGGCACCTGCACCGTTGCCAGACAGTGGCAGAAAAGCCCTGTCCGGTGATGTATAGCAGCAGTCCGCTGGCCTATAGTTTCAGCGAGGCACAGCAGCAAAAATATGTGGTGCTGATAGAAGCTGCACCCGGACAGCCGGTAAAAACAAACAAAATTCCGCTGCAAAAAGGCCGCAAACTGTTGCGCAAGCGTTTTGCCAATACAGACGAAGCCATCCGCTGGCTTCAGGAAAACCCGGATACCTTTGTGGAAATGACGTTGGTGAGCGACACCTACATTGATAGTAAGGTGAAAAAAGCATTGTACGATATACACGATGGTATTGTTAATATCATACCGGAAATCAACAACCAGCAGGACACTGCCGCTGATGACAAGCCCAGGATTGACCTGAACGAAGACCTGCGCAACCTTTTTGCTGATTATTTTCGCCTGCGCAAAGGCCAGGAACCAAATCCTGCCCTGCTACAGTTGCTCAATGAAGTAATAGACGAAGAAGAAAACTAACTGTTAAGTATCCATGATTCCTATAGAGCTGAAAGTCAAAGGATTGTATTCGTACAAAGCGTTGCAGGTGATCAACTTTGAGAAGCTGACAACCTCGCAACTTTTCGGTATCTTTGGTTCGGTTGGCTCCGGAAAGTCATCCATTCTGGAAGCCATCATGTTTGTGTTGTACGACCGCAGCGACCGGCTCAACAAAAGTGGTGACAACCGCTACTACAACATGCTCAACCTTCAGTGCGATGAGCTTTTCATCGACTTTGTGTTCTGCACATCTGCCCGGCAAGAAAGCCGCTACCGGTTTTGTTTTACAGCCAAAAGAAACGGAAACAACTTCGATAAAGTAGAAGTCAAAGAACGCTGCCAGTACCAGTGGACAGCAGAAAAATGGCTGCCTATTGACGTAGCGGATGCCACCGAAATTCTGGGCATGACGTATGAAAACTTCATGCAGGCCGTCATCATCCCACAGGGTAAGTTCCGGGAATTTATCGACCAGAAGCCAATGGCCCGCACCCAGATGCTCAAAGAACTCTTCCATCTTCAAAAGTTCGACCTGGGCGCACGCACCGGTAGCCTGCTGAAAAAGACCGAGCTGAAAATAGCCGACTTGAAAGCCAGGGTGGCAGAGATCGGTCAGGTATCGGAAGAAGATATTCAAATGCACCAGGATGAGTTGCAGGAATGTGAGGAAAGCCTGCGGCAGAACCAGCAGTTGCTCTCCAGGCTTGAGACTGAATGCCAGCAGCTAGAGCAGCTCAAAAAACTCTTTGAAGATATCAGCGGCTGCCAGCAGCAATGGGAAGCATTGCAACACCAGCAAACGTCATTTGCAGAAAAAGAACAACAGCTTAATGCCTACACGAAAGCCTGCACCTACTTCAACGAAAAACTCAATGTATGGTCGGAGACACTCTTAGAAAAGCGTAAACGCACCGAAGAACTGACCAGCCTGGAAACGCAACTAAGTACCGGCGAAAAGAAACGGAGCAAAGCCAGCCAGCATCTACAAGAAAAACAGCAGTTGTTCAGGCAAAAAGAACAAGATCAGCAGAAGTGCGATGACCTGGAACATATCATTCGGATAAAAGATATACAGCAGGCACTACAACAACGCCAGCAGGCACTCACCGCTGAAAAGCAAGTGGTAGACACGCTGGCCGAACAACAACAGACGCAAAAAGAACGGTTAGTTACCCAAGAGACCGAACTGACCAGCCTGGAGCGACAGATGACCAAGCAGCAGTCGCTACAGGAAGTGCACTTCTGGCATCAGACGTATCAGCAGATCAAACAGGAGGTGCATGGCCATCAGCAGTCGCTGGAATTGCAGGAAAAGCAACGGGAAACTATCTCGGAAGAGAAAAATATGCTTCTTCAGACACACACGTGGATAACTCCCGGCACTTCGTTCGGGCAGTTCTATCCGATGCTCGAGCAGCGCAGGCAAGCTCTCAAAAGCAAAGAGGACGCAATCCGGGAACAGCTAAGAGACCTACAGGTAAAGGAGAAGCTGGCAGGCTATGCCGAAGCATTGCAGGAAGGTGCGGCCTGCCCGTTGTGTGGTGCTACCCATCACCCGGCTGTCTCACAGCTACATTCTGTAGCCCGGGAAATAGAGCAGATCAAAAGCAGGCTGGAAAAGTCCGCTGCATATGAGCGGCAACTGCTGGACCTGGAACGTGCTATCCATTCGCTGGAGGCCAGTCACCAAAGTGTGACGTTGCTGATCGCTGACAAAAAAGAGCAGCTTGGGCAGGGGCAAGCCAGATACAAACAGCACCGGCTGGCGTTTGTGTGGGATGATTACCGGCATAAGAGCTATGAAGAAATCGGGGAGGCGGTGCAGCTCCAGGGGCAGCAACAGCAGCAGGTGATGCAGCAAAAAGAAACCATTACGCAGCTCAGGCAGCAGTATGAACAGCAGGAAGAACAACTCACAGTAGCCCGTGAGAACCTACAGCAGTTCAAAGACGAACATATGAAACTGGATGCCAGTTGCCAACACCTGTTTGCTTCTCTGCGTTTGCTCGAGTATGATAAGTTTCAGGAACATACCCTGGAAAGTCTGAAAAACAGCCTGTACAAAGGCAAACAACGGTTGCTGGAAATAGACCGTGAGTATGAGCAGGCACAGAAAAACTACAACGAGGCCGACCGCGCCCTGGGCATGTTAGAAGGCAAGAAAGAAAGTGTGCAAAACAGCCTGAACGAACTTGGCACCAAAGCAGAAGCTATTGATGTAGAATTACAGGCACTCTGCACCGAAAAGAAATTTGACAACCTACAGCAGGTAAAAGAGCTACTCGACCTGGAACTGGATATCGATGCCGTGCATCAGGAGATCATGATGTACAAAAACCAGGTACACAATACAGAAGTAACCTTGCACAAGCTCAGGACCGAAGCGCAAGGCCAGACGTATGATGAGCTTGCACATCGCCAGGCCGTAAGTACCTGTCAGGAACTGAAGCTGGAAGCGCAGAAGCTACAGGAAAGCTGCACGCTCAGCCGCCGACACATCGCTGATATGCTCGAGAGACGCAAAAAGGGGCAGGAGATGTTGCTGCTACTCGAAGTGGCACAGGTGCGTGAGGCTAATCTGAAAGAACTGACAGGCTTGTTCCGTGGCAGCGGCTTTGTTAACTATGCCTCTACTGTGCTGCTGGATAATCTCTGCCGGGCAGCCAACCACCGGTTCATGCAACTCACCAAAAACAACCTAAGCCTGGAACTGAACGAGAGCAATGACTTTGTGGTCCGCGATTATCTCAACAACGGGCGTACCCGTTTGCTCAAAACCCTTTCGGGCGGACAAACCTTCCAGGCGGCACTGTGTCTGGCACTGTCGCTGGCAGAAAATGTGAAAGCTCTCAACCAGTCGGATCAGAGCTTCTTTTTTCTGGATGAAGGCTTTGGCTCGCTAGACAGGGAATCGTTGCGGGTGGTGTTTGATACGCTCAAATCGCTCAGGCAGGAGAAACGCATTGTGGGCATCATCTCGCACGTAGAAGAACTACAGCAGGAAATAGACGTGTACCTGACCGTACACAACGACAAAGAGAGAGGTAGCCTGGTGGAATGCAGTTGGGAACAGCATACATAACATGCGTCAGTATACAAACAGGCATCTTATTTGTGAACGGTTGAGCAGTTATCCTAATGCTTAACAAATAACACCAGACTTATGAGTGCTATGCAGCGATATTTTGAGCAACTAATAGACGACATCCGAGAATCAGCCAAGAACAAAGAGGAGAATGTGAAATTTGTAGCCCCTACGCTCCTTGATGTACCGGAACATCTGGCGCACCTGCCGGTAATACCTGCACGCAAAGCCTGCGATTGGTTCAGGCTTTCTTTGGAGGCTTTTCCTGCCGCCGAAAAGTGGGATGATGATTATCAGCTGGTATATATGTGCGTGATTCTTCGTACCCTCTTTGAACATTATGACATAAATGTTGACTTGCCCAATGATCTGCCTTTTGATATGACCTACGAATATCTGTTGAAGGCTATGAACGAATATACGACCTGCGAACAGGATAATAGCTGCAACACCATTGACTTTTGTCATGAAGATAGCCAAGCTTGTCCTTTTGAAGACTATTGCACAAAGGAAGATACAGATTACTGCGACAACTGGATGATAGGACAATACTGGTATGGTTTTGACGTGCTGGCTGAAATGGAAGAAGAAAGGAAAGCTGCAAAGGATTCAAAAAACGAAGATAACAAAGAGGCATAAAAGGATAGGATACAAATAAAAACCTCTGGCAAAAGCAGACATTCGCTTACCAGAGGTTTTTTTGTTTATAATAGCGAAGATGCTATGCGTTCTGCTCTTTTTCCTGCCTATCCAGATAAGCTTGTTTGGCGTTGTGAATGGCTTCAATGGCGTGTTCTTTGTCATTCCAGCCTTCTATACCTACCTTCTTCTTCTCAAGATCTTTGTACACCTGGAAAAAGTGTTCAATTTCCATTTTTAAATGCGGATTTACCTCTTCCAAAGTAGTCACCTTGTTCCAGATAGGGTCGCTGACAGGCACACACAGGATCTTGCTGTCCGGTCCTTTTTCATCAAACATTTTGAAAAGCCCGATAGGCATCACTTCAATCAGGCAACCCGGAAACGTCGGTTCAGACACCAGCACCAATGCATCCAGCGCGTCGCCATCTTCGGCCAGTGTTTCAGGGAAAAAGCCATAATCGCTGGGATAGAACATGGAGGAAAAAATCATCCGGTCGTAGCGAATCATGTTCTTTTCATAATCGTACTCGTACTTATTACGGCTACCTTTGGGGATTTCTACAATAACATCAATGCTAAAAATATCGCTGTCTTTCTTCATAAAACAAATTGTTATGATCAATCAAAAATAAAATAAGTGTATTGATATACGTTGATGTTGTTGTATCAGTAAAACCAGGATGCTGTTGAAAGAACTTCCTGCAATTTTAGTCTAAACCCACGATTTCAATTATTTTTAAGCACAAATCCAAACACTATGCCTATAACCTGTACTTACAAAAAATACCAGCTTCACTTTACCTTTGATGCCGGTACCTCTCGTGGTATTTTAAGGCGGAAAGATACATACTTTATCCTAATTTCAGCACCAAAAAATACAGATTACTTTGGCATTGGCGAATGTGGCCCGCTCCAGGGCCTCAGCATCGACAGTCTGCCTGCCCTAGAAAACACGCTGACTGGCATTGCCTCAGCCGTGATGCAGCGCGGGCTGCCTGCCACGATAGAAGAAGTGTCTGCGTGGGTCAACGGGCTAGTGGATGCTGCCTGGCCTGCGGTTCGCTTTGGTCTGGAGACAGCCGTGCTGGATTATATGCAGGGCGGGCAGCGACAGATTGTGGAAAACAACTGGTCTGCTCCGCCATTCCATCCCATACCCATCAATGGCCTTGTGTGGATGGGCGACAGGGATTTTATGAAAAAACAGATAGATGAAAAGCTGGCTGCTGGCTTCCACTGCATTAAGATGAAGATAGGAGCCATTGATTTTGAGACAGAACTGGCACTGCTTGCCTACATCCGTCAGCAATACGATCAATATACCATAACGCTGCGCGTAGATGCCAATGGCGCATTTACCCCGGCAGATGCACCCGGCAAACTCCATGCACTGGCAAAATACGATCTTCATTCCATAGAGCAGCCGATTGCTTCCGGCCAACCGGCTGCCATGCGCAAGCTGTGCGCAGAAAGTCCGCTGCCCATCGCCCTGGACGAAGAGCTGATCGGGGTGCAGGGCCTGGCGGCTAAGCAGCAACTACTGGAAGACATCAGGCCGCAGTATATTATTCTAAAGCCCACACTATTAGGCGGGCTGCATAATACGCAGGAGTGGATAACGTTGGCCAACCAGCTAGGCATAGGCTGGTGGATTACCTCTGCCCTGGAGTCGAACGTGGGGCTGAATGCGATTGCACAGTTCACAAGCCACCTGGGCGTAACCATGCCGCAGGGACTAGGCACCGGGCAACTTTACCATAATAATATCACCTCTCCCTTGTATATTGACCAGGGATCTTTGAAATATGACCCGAAAAAGCACTGGGATTTTAGCAACTTATAGACTAAAGCCAGACAACAGGAAGGGATGTGCACCACAGAGACCGTGGATAGAGCTTATTAATTACAAAAAATGATCGTTGATAAAAAGCAATCGGCACTCATAGATACATGCATCAAAGAATGGCTGGACCAGGGTCACATCGACCAGCCCACAGCCGAGGCATTGAAGCAAACGTACAGCGTTGGCCGTAAGAAGACGGTTTTTGACTGGAAAAACCTGTCGCTGATCGCGTTTTTCTTTTCTATCACCTGCATTTTCCTGTCTACCGTACTGATGATTTCCGATAAGTGGCTCACCACATTGATGGATCAGCTTATCGATGCTTCTGACCTCTTCAAAGCTGGATGCTTTCTGGTGCTGTCTGGCGGGCTTTATTACTGGGCGTATGTACGGAAGAAACACAACATCGGAAAAATATATAGCAATGAGGCCCTGTTTATGTTTGGTGCGGTAAGTCTTTCCTTTGCCCTTACCTATCTAAGTTTTGGGTTGCATCTCAACCGTGGCGACTTCCCGCTGCTCATCCTGCTGGCCGCTATTACCTTTGCCATAGCAGGCATTTTTCTGCGCTCTATGCTCACGTGGTACCTTGCCCTATTGGCCCTGACGATCTGGTTTGGTACGGAAACCGGTTACCGCTCGGCATGGGATACGCACTTCTGGGGCATGAACTATCCACTCAGATATGCATTTTTCGGTAGTTTTTTGTTGCTGGCCAGCCAACTTTTTCAGCGGTTCGGGCAAACAAAGCCGTTGGTAGAAAGCACGTTCTCTGTAGGCATCATCGGGCTGTTCTTTTCCTTCTGGCTGCTCTCTATCTTTGGCAACTATGGTGACTGGGATGCCTGGGCACTGGTGGCACAATGGCGGTTTATCTTCTGGGTAGTGGTACTTACGCTGGCTTCTGTTGTGGCTATTTATTTTGGTTTAAAACGAGATAACAAAACTGCCAGAGACGTAGGTGTAGTATTTTTATTGTTGAATATCTATACCCGGTACTTTGAATACCTGTGGGGCGCGCTTCCCAAAGTGCTGTTTTTTATCATTCTGGCAGCCTCATTCTGGTTTATCGGCAAGAAAGCAGAAAACCTCTGGAGCATAGCGGAGAAAAACCTGTCCGAAAAAGGCTAAGATCTCCTTGACCATATTTTGTAAAGTGTTTCTAACGCTTAAAAGTCGAGCAATATCTTTCTTGAAGTACTTACAAAGCTTTGAAAGTGGTTTACAAAACCTTGTAAGTTGCTTTTCAAGCTTCATGTCGTTCTCACAATAAATCTTGAAAGGCTTATCGGGCAACAAATGTGTTTCACAATATTTTGTAGTATGTTCATCAAGCGTAAAAGAAGACCAAGAAGTTTCTTGAAACGATTTTGAAGCGTAATAAGCGGTTTACAAAACGTCGTAGCCTGGTTTTCAAGTACAGAAAGCAGTCGACAACATAGTGTATTCAACTTTCTAGCACTAAAAGCCTTTCCATATATAAATAGAAGGCTCGAAAGAGCATATTAAGTAGATCTATACGACCGGAATTTAATTTTTGTAGCTTTGTTTGCTGCTAAAGATGTTTTTCGTCTCTGAAGCAAACATCCGTGTGCTAAGCAAGTTTTTTGTAGTTAATGATTTTTAATGTGAATAACAGGTTCAGTGAAGTTGTCTTCTGGGGGCATTAGCGGCTGTTGGTTTGCAGTAAATTAAATTTGCAAACCAGTTTTGTTTGGGTATACATAACTTATTCTTCATTTGCATTAAACCAAACGTACAAGCCATAGACTATTTGTGTAGTGAGCAAAACAAACAATAACAGCAGCAAGAAAATTGGCTGCGAAGGATTCAGAAGTAAAGCTATGGCAAGCGATAGCAAGGCAAGCATCACTTTCATGAGGGGGCTGAGCAGCGGATGCGTAGGTTCGTGTGTAGTACGATGCAACGTTGTTTCTAACATACCTATGCTGATCAGAAAAGTGGCAATGCCAGCAGTAATTAGCCACCGCTCACCACTTTGTACGTATTCTTCCTGCACCAAATTCAAAATTCCACCACCCACAGCAACAATACCCATCACAAGCGGCAGGTGCAGGTAGCTCCATGCGGCTGTCCATTCAATTGTTTTTTTCGCAGTGCGACGGGCAATAAAGTCAAAATATATCCACCACATGGCAAAAGACAAAGCCATCCCTAATAAGGCTGTCAGGCCAAGCCGCCAGGTTAGCTGTTCATTCTCTGCCACTCCCTGCACCACACCAACAATGCCTTCTCCTAGTACAATGATGATAAACAAGCCGAAACGTTCTGGCAAATGGGTAGTAGTGAGACGTGGCAACGTTTTTTGATACTGTAGACTAAAAACAGGTGTGACCAGATCAACCAACAGCCCTGCGCCCCATAAAAAGAATTTATAGGGCACAGGTATAAAAACAGAGATGACAAAAAGTACTACCGAGATGCTAAAGCCTGTATTAAACCGGTTGGTCATGGGCCTTGCTCTTGGCTCGTATTTTCCAGCCCTCCACCACAAAAAAATGAAGAAAAGACGTACTGTTGCGTAGGAGATGGCATAACCATTGGCTGCACTGGTAAGCGCATGTTGCGCAAATACAGCCATGCCTGCTACCGGCAACATCTGAAAGAAAATAATAAGCCGGTTGTCCAGACCATCTGTTTCAAAACGATCATTGTAAACGGTACCGGATATCCATGTCCACCACACTGGCAGGAAAAGCAGTATAAATCCGAGAATACCAACAAGCGTGAGGTGCGTAGCAAGGTAGTGACTGAGTTGGGCAACAACGACTACAAAGACAAGATCGTAAAAAAGCTCAAGCCAGCCCACACGGCGTTCCTGACCTTCATCTTCATCAGTCCTCAAACGCGGTCTTTGCCAGAGTGTACGCTTTGCCATCCTTTAGAAAACGCTTGCTACCTGTCTGTATTCATTTTCTGAGTTTTTTCAACCCTGGTGGTAACTACTTTTTTGATCACTACTTCTTTGACAGGCTGCTGCTGCTGTGCTTCCGAGTGAGCTGGTCTTTCTGAAATATGCGGGGCAATGATCAGGGCTACGATAGACATCAACTTGATTAGGATGTTCATCGAGGGGCCGGATGTATCTTTGAACGGATCGCCTACCGTATCGCCGGTGACAGATGCTTTGTGGGGTTCGGAGCCTTTGTAGGTCATCACGCCATCAATCAGCACACCCTTTTCAAAAGATTTCTTGGCATTGTCCCAGGCACCCCCGGCATTATTCTGAAAGATACCCATCAGTACGCCAGAGACAGTGACGCCTGCCAGCAAGCCGCCCAGGATTTCTGGTGAAGAAGCCGTAGGGAAAACATCTTTAAGGCCAAAGCCCACCAGCAAAGGTACCAACAAGGCGATGGCTCCCGGAAGCAGCATCTCTCTAAGCGAGGCTTTGGTGGAGATGGCTACACATTTTTCATATTCCGGCTTGGCCTTGTATTCCATGATGCCGGGAATCTCTTTGAACTGCCTTCTTACTTCCTCGACCATATCCATGGCCGCTCTGCCCACCGCAGCAATAGCCAGCGAGGAGAAGATAAAGGGAATCATAGCACCAACGAAAAGAGCGGCCAACACTGGTGCTTTATAAATATCTATCGCATCGATGCCTGCAATACCCACAAAGGCCGCAAAAAGTGCCAGAGCCGTCAGGGCTGCTGAGGCGATGGCAAAGCCTTTACCGGTAGCGGCTGTGGTATTGCCTACCGCATCCAGCGTATCTGTACGGTGGCGTACCTCATCGGGCAGTCCGCTCATTTCGGCAATCCCCCCTGCATTATCGGCAATCGGGCCAAAAGCATCAATAGCCAATTGCATGGCCGTGGTAGCCATCATGCCGGCAGCAGCAATGGCTACTCCGTACAGACCGGCAAAAGAGTAGGAAGCTACGATCCCTACAGCCAGCACCAGTATTGGCATCACCGTAGATTCCATGCCTACCGAAAGACCGCCAATGATGTTGGTGGCATGGCCGGTAGAAGACTGGCGGATGATGGAGTTGACAGGGCGTTTGCCCATAGCCGTGTAATATTCGGTGATGATACTCATCAGTGCGCCTACCACCAGGCCAACAAAGATGGCCCAGAACACATCCATAGAAGAAAAAGTATAGCCGCGGATACTCATTTCTGCCGGAAGCATGTAGCTCACCACGAAGAAAGATGCGATCACCGTAAGAATAATAGACGACCAGTTGCCCAGGTTGAGTGCATTCTGTACGCTGTCTGTTTCGTTTTTGATCCTGACGAACAATGTACCCACCATAGAGAAAATCAGTCCGATACCGGCAATCACCATAGGCAGCAGAATAGGAGCAATGCCCCCAAACGCATCTTCCGACACGATCTCGCGGCCCAGTACCATCGTGGCCAGAATAGTAGCTACGTATGAACCGAAAAGGTCGGCACCCATACCGGCTACGTCGCCCACATTGTCGCCCACGTTGTCTGCTATTGTTGCCGGATTCCTGATATCATCTTCCGGAATGCCCGCTTCTACCTTACCTACCAGGTCGGCACCTACGTCGGCTGCTTTGGTATAAATGCCACCGCCCACACGGGCAAAAAGTGCAATACTTTCGGCACCCAGCGAAAAACCCGCCAGTACTTCCAATGCTTTTTCCATCGCCACTCCATTCACAGAGGCCCCGGTGTTGATCACATATATCTGATAGAAGATAATAAAAAGGCTGCCTAGGCCAATGACGGCCAGACCAGCTACGCCCAGACCCATTACAGAGCCACCGGCAAAGGAAACTGTGAGTGCTTTAGCCAGACTGGTGCGGGCAGCCTGCGTGGTTCTCACATTGGCTTTGGTAGCTATGTTCATGCCGATATAGCCTGCCAGTGCGGATAGGAAAGCACCGATAAGAAATGAGATGGCAATGACCGGACTGGAAGTTTCTACCAGTGTGCCGGAATAAGCCAAAAGGAGGGAAGCGATCACGGCAAAATAGCCCAGAACTTTCCATTCTGCTTTCAGAAAAGCCATAGCCCCGTCGGCAATGTAAGCGGCCAATTCCCGCATATTATCATCGCCATCATCCTGCTTTTTGATCCAGGCAGACCGGACAGCGGTAAATATCAAAGCGATGACCCCAAAAATAGGAATTGTGTATACTAACCAATGCATAAGTTTGATAAAAGTTAAGTGGCAGTGTTGTTATTTTAAAAGCTGGACAAATATAGAAGAACGTATGGCTTTTAAAAACCATTTTGTGTTTTCTTACACATGATCTTGCCTTAACTTTTTCCGGTAACTTTTCTTTATGGATTAAACAATACGTAAAATTGCGTGTTCATTCAAAAAATAACCATATGAATAAATTAGGAAAATTTGCCATTAGCCTTGCTGCCAGCTATCTGCTGCTCAAAATTGTGACCACCCGGCCTATTCGTAACTACCTGCTGGGTACGGTGATAGATACCGCTTATTATGTGGTAAAAAGAAAACTAAAATAATAGCTCACTCAGAAGGTGATTCGTTAATTTCCGACAGTTCGCCTTCATAAAGAGTTTCTACCTCATAGGATTCTTTGCCTTGTTCTCTAAGCCAGCGACTGAAGCTGGCCGTGTAACCATGTGTCACATACACCCTTTCTGCTCCTGTGGCAGAAATGGCTTGATTTAGGCCGGGCCAGTCGGCATGGTCGGAGAGTACAAAGCCCCGGTCTGCTGCGCGGCGTCTTCTGGCTCCTCTGATATTCATCCACCCGGAGGCAATACCGGTGCTTAGCGGTCGAAGTTTTCGTATCCACGGGCTGTTTAGTGCCGAAGATGGAGCTACTACAAGACTCTGGCGTATGGTGTCTTTTGATGTCTGCTGTGTAATCCGTTCAACCTTAGGCAGGCGGATACCATTGGCCTGCAAAGCATCGTGAATGTTGGCAATGGCACCGTGTACGAGTATCGGGCCTGTCTGCGCGTCTATATTTCCGATAATCCTCTGTGCCTTTCCCAATGAGTATGCTGACAGTACCGAGCACTTTGCTTCTTCCTGATTTTTTCTCCACCATGCATTGATCTCATTGATGATCATATCTTGTGGCTTCCAGTGGTAAATAGGCAGGCCAAAAGTAGACTCTGTAATAAAGGTATGGCACGGCACTGCCTCAAACGGGGTGCTGATATGATCGTCTTCCAGTTTATAGTCACCAGACACCACCCATACTTCGCCTTTATAAGCCAATCTCACCTGCGCAGACCCAATGATGTGCCCTGCCGGGTGCAGGCTGATGGCTACGCCGTTGATATGAATTGTCTGATGATAGTCCAGCGTTTCCAGGCTGATATCCTGGCCCAGTCGGTGGCGCAGCACATGTTCGGAAAGCGTGTGCGCCAGGTAATGCCGCATACCCACTCTGGCATGATCGGAATGTGCATGAGTGATGATGGCTTTGTCAACCGGCTTCCACGGGTCGATATACAGGTTGGCCTGCGGACAGTAGAGACCTTCTTTGGTAAACTCAATCAGATTTGTTTGCATCATATATATAATGTACAAATCTCTTATTTGTTTAGCTAAACAAACCAATATCTTTACTCAAAAAGATGCTGTGTGTCAGGAAATAATACTGGGATGGCGATCAGGTTTTGCATAATCAAACCTAGCTATCTTGCTCGTAGTGTGATAAGTGTCCAGCCCAGAACAGGTGACAGTGCCAGCAGCTTCCAAGTCCACAAAGCCGTCGTCAGCCACGACGGTTTCCGGCAGGATGACTTCTTCTATGCTGCCAATGATAAGAATGGTGTGGTTGATTTCTATGCCTTTTCTTTCTACCAGACGCATACCTATCTTGATAGTTGCCTGTTGCACATAAGGGGCCGAAAAATTCTCTGAATATTGTGGTGCCAGTCCACAAGCCTCAAATTCTGACACATCCCAGCGGGCACTGGTATGATGCGCCTGCGCTACAAACGATGCAGCTATATGATTGACGGTAAACGCGTGTGTATCAAGAATATTCTCCAGCGTATGACGTGGCACCGTATGCGGACGAAACAAAATACCCAGCAAGGCAGGGTTGGCTCCTACATGAATGATCTGGCTGAAAATAGCGAGGTTGGTTTTGCCTGCCTGATTTTTTGTACCCACCAGTGCCACACTTTTAAAACCGGTAAGCGAATTGATAAAGTTGGTTCTGAAATGCTTATCAAACTGCTCAATATCGGTGTTGCGTATTGTCGTGATCATTAGATTTCCAAGGCTTCTTTCAGTGTTTCGCAGTACTTAATGTCCAGTTTGTTGATGACATGATCAGGATGGGTTCTGATAATTTCTTCGCGGGCATACTTTACCGACTTTCTGAACCATTCTTCGGGTGGCAGCAGTTTGCGGTAAACCGTGAGTCCTTTGTCATACATCTCGTTTTTCCAGCTTACAAAATACCATTCCATAGACGGCTGGTGAAATGCTTTGAGTGATCTTTTATCAAATATCAATTTTTTATTGAAACCGGCACTGACCAGTTCTCCAATTCTATAGAAAGTATCTTTAAAATGTTCGATAGGAACATACTCAGCTCTTAGCTCACAGATAATGATGCCTGCCTGTGCATCACAGCTCACTTTGGAAAAACGTGTACAGAAAACATCTTTAAAGGAATAGTCCTCCAATTCTCTGGTTTGAGTATAATCATTCATAAGAAGGAAGAGATAATTTCGTAAAGTTTGACTAAAAAATGATTTTTGTTTTTTGTATAAAAAGACTATAGGATTCATCCATACCTTTAGCATATCCTACGATAGGCACGGACCGTTTGTTGTCGGACAAATCATCACAGAGGTTTGAGCGAAGACAGTCCTCCATCAATATTGAGCACCTGTCCTGTCATCCAACTGCTATCATCAGAGAGCAGGTACAGAGAGAGGTTGGCAATATCTACAGGCTGTCCATAGCGGCCTAAAGGATGCCTTTTATCAGAAGCCTCTTTCTTTTCTTCAGTTGCCAGCAGTTGCCCAGCCAGGGGCGTATCAGTCAGAGAGGGAGCAACTACATTGCATCGGATGTGTTTGGAGGCAAGCTCGGCAGCGATAGATTTCCCCAGACCTTCTACCGCACCTTTGGCGGCTGCTATAGAAGCATGATAGCTCAAGCCAACCGTAGCTGCTACGGTGCTGTAGAGCACTATACTGGCACCTTTTGCATTTCTCAAAGGTTTCAGGCAAGCCTGCACAACTTTGACAGCTCCCAATACATTAAGATCAAAATCTCGCTGAAAATCACTGGCTTTAAGTGCCTGCAAAGGTTTCAACGTAATAGTACCCGGACAGTATACGAGTCCGTGCAACTGATCTGGCAATGACGACAGCACTGAAAGATCATCAGAGAGCACATCCAGCAACAGATGTTTGGCTTTTGTGGAAAACTCAGGTGCGTGCCGGGAAGCTATCCACACATTGGCCTGCCCGGCTTCCAAACCTTCTACAATGGCTTTGCCAATGCCTGATGTGCCACCTACTACTAAAATATTTTTGTCTTGGTGATGCATAGCTGTTCAGTCCTTTAGGTTCAGATACTCTAAAAACTCTTTCTTCCTGGCTTCCTGTTTAAACTGGCCTCCGTAGTAAGCCGTTATTGTCTGACTGTTCACATCTTGCACGCCTCTGGAGGACACGCACATATGAGCAGCATCTATCACAATCGCTACATCTTCGGTTTTGAGTGCATTTTTAAGTTCGTTGGCAATCTGCATGGTCAGGCGTTCCTGCACTTGCGGGCGTTTGGCAAAATACTGCACAATGCGATTGATCTTCGATAGGCCGATAACATGACCGTTTGAAATGTAGGCTACATGTGCTTTACCAGCGATAGGCACAAAATGATGTTCACAGTTGGAGTAAAAGGTGATATTTTTCTCCACCAGCATTTCATTGTACTTGTATTTGTTCTCAAAAAGCTTTGCTACAGGTTTATTCTCCGGCTTGAGGCCACTAAACACTTCCTTGACATACATTTTGGCTACGCGGTGTGGAGTGCCTTTCAGGCTGTCATCTGTCAGGTCAAGCCCCAAAATCAACATAATTTCTTTAAAATGTTTGGCAATAAGTGCTATCTTCAGCTCATCGTCTTTTTCAAAAGCATCAGGCCGCAGAGGGGTTTCGGTAGAAGTGCCAATATGATTTTCACTCAGTTCTTCGCTCATGGTTTCGTAATCAGTCTGCGGGGTATTCAACATAATTTCTTTCCGTTTCGTATAGGGTTACTTTCAATGCTAACTGCTCATCTATTTCAGCTCTCAGGATATTCCAGATCACGATAGCGATATTTTCGGCAGTAGGATTCAAGTGTTCAAACTCGCGCACATCCAGGTTCAGGTTCTTATGATCCATCCGGGCTGTCACATGTTCCCGGATGAGATGGCTAAGTGCCTTCATATCATATACATAACCTGTTTCCGGATCCGGTTTGCCGGTTAGCTTAACAATCAGTTCATAGTTGTGGCCGTGATAATTGGGATTGTTGCACTTACCAAAAACCTGCTGGTTCTTTTCAAAATTCCACTGTGGATTAAATAATCTGTGAGCAGCGTTAAAATGCTCCTTTCTGCATACGGTTACTTTCATGATTGCTTAACGGGCAGTACTGACAATTTGTTGAATATTTTGATTAGAAGGAAACGCCATTCGATTATTCTTGAACAATGGCTATATTTGCAATATTAAGAAAGCAATACTATCCATGAACAGCCTCTACCTTGCCAAAACTTCTAAGACACCGGAAGTAACGTTTGATCCCAAAAGTGGTACTTTTGAGATCATTGGTCGCTCAATCCCGGAAAATTCCGTTGAGTTCTACCAGCCGATTATGGATTGGCTGGATGTTTACCAGAAGGACAACGAGGGCGGCATTCATTTGGTCATGAAATTGGAATATTTCAACACTTCTTCATCCAAATGCCTGGTAGATATTTTTCGGAAACTGGAGAAGATGTATCAGGAAGGTCATCCCGTACTGATCAAATGGTATTTTGAAGTGGAAGATGAGGATATGAAAGAATCCGGGGAAGATTTTAAAGATTTATTGAAGCTACCACTTGAGATGAAAGTGTATACTTCTGAGGATGAATAATACCAAAAGCCGTTAATCTTGCTCAAATATGGCTTTTCAGGGAATTGTGCAGGGAAGTATTTTGTTGGGCAAGCAGTGATACCCTGTACGTTAGCAGCATTTCTGACTCTGCTTCCCATTTTTTTGTGAAAAATTAGTTGACAAAGCTTCAATAATTAAGCATAAATGATATATTTGCTAAGGAATGTAACCGCACAGATATTTTAAAGAACTTATGACTATGTTAAACAATAACCTTTCTAATCGGGAGATACGTAAGATGACATTTATGATGGAGAGTTCCTGGATCCTGCATTTCGGGCAGAATTTTGAAGGGTTGGTGCTGAGAAGCATTCGCGATAAGGTGCCCGTGATCAGTGTCAGCAATGTCAATGGGAGCACCACTGCCCTTCCTCTGGACAGAGCCAAGTATTTGCTGGATAAGTTCTACAAGATAACCGGCAAAATATCAGAGGAAAAGGAGCAGGAAAGCCGTCAGCATCCTACCGTTTCACAGTTTTTTTCCTCTGACGCGCTGCACAAATCCGAATTCAAAGACAGAAAGATCGCAGCCAATGGATAAGTATTTCTATATCAGCTACTGATTGGTTTTCAAGACTTCCAACTGCTTTTCAAGCGCATATTCTCGTGGAGTTACTTTACTGACCGGCTTGCCGCTTGCCATCCGTGTTTCGTATTCGCTGTCATCAAACCATACATACCCATTCAAAAGTGTAGTGGCTCTCAGGTATACCCGCTTGGGTATGTTCTTGTGCTTATAAGTGGACCTTAATAATTCAAACCATTCCTTCAGGTTAATCTTATCCTGAATTTTATCAATTTCCTGCATCAGGCGAAACTCTTCCTGGCAAATATTGACATTGAAGTAACGGCTGATGTCTTCGCTCTGGCGTTGGTCTCCACCAGATGGAGCTATGTTGACGTTGTACATAAGATGATATATTTGGATGATAACTTGTTTGCTGCTTGGTAGACTTATTTATTGATTTCTTCCACCAGTCTTATAAAAGATATAAAGGTGGTCAGTAGCCCTATACAGAAAAATGCGTAGTATAATGAATGAATCATTTGAGTGTGCTTTAAATACAACTCTAATATACTAATGTTTATAATATTAGCTGCAAAATTGTAATATTAATTATATTTTTTGTAATTATATCCTATGGCATTAGTTTATTCACCCATTAAACTTCCAGAGACGGGCCGCGTTTAGAAAAAGCTGATGTAACAAATTCATGAAAAACGAAGAAAACAAAAGTAGGCAACATTTCAAGTGTTTTGCTTACTCATACTCTTCGTTGAAAATCATTTTTGGTGCAAATGAACTGGATATCTGACCTAAAACCTGCCAGAATGATATGATCTGCGATTTTGGTATGTCATAAGCTTGGTACAGCCTGTTGTCAGAATATAGCGCAATGCTTTCCGGAGCTTTGCTCAGCAATACGCGCTTCAGTACACGGCCGTCTCTGGACACCACCACATGCGGCTCTCCCCACTTAATATACTGCGTATCCGTAACCTCTTTGATGATGATAAACGTGCCAGAAGTAATGGTAGGATACATGCTATCGCCTTCCACACTGATCATATATAAGTCTTGCTCAGTGAATACAGGGATATTAAAAGTAGTGAACTTTTCCAGCGTACTTTGGTCAGTATAATTGTTTAGAAACCCCGCCTGCGCATGTATCGGAATATAGGTGATGTTGCCTTTCTCGAGCTTTTTACCCCTTTTGCTTTTGCCATAGTTCAGGATGTCTTCAGCCTGTAGGTTAAAGATTTTTGCAAGGTCAGCCAGGCGATTTACAGTAAGCTGTATGGCACCCCGTTCGATCTTGCTATAGGTAGTCGTCTGAATTCCCAAAGCCCTAGCTACTTCCTCCTGACTCATTTCCAGGGATTTTCTGATCTCTTTGAGTGTAATGTGGATAGATTTCATAGGATATACGTCGTTTTGTCTGAAAAATACTACTGCATGATTATTTTTTACTGAAATAGGTTGTAACTATATTTTACATGTCGTAATATGACAAAGCAAATCAATTTTTTTTAGATTTGCAATTTGCAGAGCTACAATAAGTAGCACTTTTTCTAACCAATCGATATGCTGCTATGGCTGATTACATCAAACCACAAACAAAACAGGAACTGGCGGCCCGTTACGGAGTGACTACTAGAACGTTTACAAACTGGCTAAAACCACATTTATCTACTATCGGCAGGCGTATAGGACATACTTATACGCCCAAACAGGTGAAAATAATCTATGATATACTAGGAAATCCTTCGGTAGAGTGAAAACATTATCAATGTATGTCGTAATAAGACATATTTTATTGAAAATCGTCAAATTTAGGAAAGTGCGGATTAGTCTTTGTGTATTTTAGATACATGGAAAGTTCATCATATATCGTATTGATCAACAGTGTTTTGCTAAGTGTTAGCAGCACGGCGTTTCTCATCATCGGTTTTTTTCTGAAAGACCTGTATGCTGACTATAAGAAGCAGGTAGAAAGGACCAACCAGATGCATGCAGAGCTGAATATCCATGTGAAGCTTTTTCAGGAACTCACCCAGATATTTCAGTCGCAGATGGAAGAAATGCAAAAGAGGATCGTATATCTGGAGAAAAAACATCACAATGAGTGAAAGCTGCTGGCCGTAGATTTACATCAATTCCGAAAGCTCCAGCCATCGGTTGGATTTTTCATCAATCAACCGGTTGACTTCATCCATTTGCTGCGACAGGTTGGTGATATCTTCGTGTGTGGCTTTGCCGCTCAGAGAAGTCTCGTTGAGTTGATTCATGAACCGTTGCTTTTTTTCCTCCAGTACTTCTATTTCCTGTTCCAGCTTTTCGTACTCTCTTTTGTCTTTATAGGAAATCTTTTTAGCCGTATCAACGCTGGCTTTGGGTTCGGGAAGCTTATTCTTTGCTTTTTTTGCTACGGGTGCTTCTTCTTCCTGTTGCAGGTTTTGCCGGTAATCGGTATAGTTTCCCGGAAAATCTTTGATAGCCGGTTCATCTTCTTTGAAGATAAAGATATGGTCAACCAGTTTGTCCATAAAATAGCGGTCGTGCGAAACCAGTATAAGACATCCTTCAAACTTCATCAGAAAATCTTCCAGCACATTGAGTGTGATCAGGTCCAGGTCGTTGGTTGGCTCATCCAGTATGAGGAAGTTGGGGTTTTTCATGAGCACACGTAGTAGTTGCAGCCTGCGTTTCTCGCCACCACTCAGGTTGCTCACCTGCGTATAGTGCATATCGGGAGGAAACTGAAAATGCTGTAAAAACTGGGCAGCCGTAATAAAAGTGCCTTTGCTAATCTCAATCACTTCTGCCACCTCTTTCACAATGTCAATCACTTTCTGGCCTTCATCAAACGCAAGTTCTTTCTGTGTGTAATACCCAAAAACGGTAGTGGACCCTGTGTCGATGGCACCGGCATCAGGAGGAAGGATGCCGGTGAGCATGTTTAGCAAGGTTGTCTTGCCAGAACCGTTCTTGCCGATTACGCCAATTCGGTCGCCTCGTTTAAATGTATAAGAAAAATCTTTTATAATAGTTTTGTCATCATACGCCTTACTGATACCCTCTATCTCAATAATTTTTCTCCCTTGCCTTCTGCCTTGCACGTTCAGTTCCAGCCCGGAGCCTTCGGATTTCCGATGAGCTTTTTCTTTGACTTCATCAAACGCTTCCACCCTGTATTTGGCCTTGGTGCCACGCGCTCTGGGCTGTCGGCGCATCCAGTCGAGTTCTTTCTTAAAAAGGTTCTGCGCCTTCTCTACTTCTGTTTGCTGCGTGGCTATTCGCTCTGACTTCTTTTCCAGGAAATAAGCATAGTTGCCTTTATATCTATAGATCTGACCTTTATCAAGTTCGATGATTTCGTTGGTCACTTTTTCCAGAAAATAACGATCATGGGTGACCAGCAGTAGCGACATCTGTTGAGAGGAAAGATAATTCTCGAGCCACTCAATAGTTTCCAGGTCCAGGTGGTTGGTTGGCTCATCTAGGATCAGGAAATCGGGTTTTTCAATCAGAGCACGGGCCAGGGCTACTCTTTTTCTCTGTCCGCCTGATAGCTGACTCACGGGCTGATCCAGATCGTAGATGCCCAGCTCGCCCAGTATCTGTTCAATCTGGCTTTCATAGTCCCAGGCATTTAGCCCATCGATATGAGAAATAAGGTCCTGTAGCTTATCAATGGAAGTAGGATGCGTGAGTTGTTGCCTGTATTCCCTGAGTATCTTGAGGGTCTCATTCTGGCTGCTATAGATAGAAGTGATGACCGTATCGCCTTCCTGAAAGGTGGGATTTTGGTCGGCAAAAGCCACGGTGATGCCGTTTTTGAAAGCTACCGTACCGGCATCCTGGGTTTCTAAGCCTGCAATGATCTTGAGTAGTGTAGATTTTCCTGACCCGTTGATTCCCACAAGAGCTATTTTCTGCCCCTGATCCACCCCAAAAGATATCTCCTTAAAAAGAGGCTTATCTTTGCCTTCGGCTGTCATGTATTGTTTAGAGAGCGATTCTATCGATAAAAAAAGCATAGTGCCAGGATTTATAACAAGCAATGAAAAGTGAGGTAAAGAGACAAGTTATTCACGAAAAACCAAAAAAAAAGTGAACCTACAAGGTTCACTTTTTCCACTACTAATACAACAACCTAAAACTACTCAATCAAAAATTCTTATATGTATAAAATTTATCGTTTTTGCGTCTTATCTACATTCATTTGTTAGGACGTACGTGCACCCCACAAGGTTACATACAGCAGTAAGTTTTTTAGAGAATTCTTAAATATTAAGATAGATTCTTGCGATAATTTCAAGATATATGGCCCTGATACCTTGTGTGTGAGCTTTTGTGGATATATAGCGCAACAAAAGTTAATCGCGATTTAGCGCAAAATATTTGCTAATATATGCCTCCACCTTTATATACAGCTTTGAAACGATATCGTCTGCTATTTGTTATACGGACATACATAGAAAAAGGGATTTGGCAGTGCTGGGAACTGTTGCAAATATTTAGGGTTTCAGGATTTTTCATGTCCGATTGTTTGTTACATTTGCAGAAATGCTAAAAGCAGGATGGTATTATATAAAAGCAAGATTATACTCGTCAAAATTTTAGTGCTCGCGATGTTGCTGGGCACCGGTTGTGCCAGTAGCAAGAAGCCCCGCAAGCTTCCCAAAAGAGGAGCTATACCTTGTCCGTTAAAAGACTGTTGATATGGCCGAAAACGGTATTATTATTGCTATAGACGGGCACTCAGGCTGCGGAAAAAGCACAACGGCAAAAGCTGTGGCCAAAGTACTTGGCTATACCTATATAGATACTGGAGCTATGTACAGAGCAGTTACGCTTTATTTTATGCGCGACAACGTATCAGTGGAAAATGCTAAGGCAGTAGCGCAGGCACTGGCGGAAATTCGGATTGATTTTAAGACAGATACCGTTGCACAAACGCGTATGACTTACCTGAATGGAGAAAATGTAGAGAATGAAATACGACAGATGGAGGTGAGCCAACACGTGAGTGAGGTGAGCGCACTGCCTGTGGTACGGCAGACAATGGTAGCACAGCAGCGGCAAATGGCCAGACAGGGAAGTGTAGTCATGGATGGCAGGGATATTGGCACCTACGTTTTTCCTGATGCAGCACTCAAAGTTTTTATGACCGCCCGCCCAGCGGTAAGGGCACAACGAAGAATGGCTGAACTAACGGCAAAGGGTGAACACGTAGACTTGGCAGCCATCCGGCAAAACCTGGAAACACGAGACCAGATTGACTCTACCCGTCAGAAAAATCCTCTAAAAAAAGCTGAAGATGCTATTGAGATTGATACTTCTGATCTTACCTTTGGTCAGCAAGTGAAGCAGGTATTATCTTTGGTACAGAAACTAACTGATTAGATACGATCTTGTAGGATCGTGTTTTATTTATTTTACTTAATAAAAGACTTTCACATGGAAGTTACTATTGATCGAAATTCAGGTTATTGTTTTGGTGTTGAGTTTGCCATTCAGATGGCAGAAGATGAGATGATTAATGGCGAACAGCTTTATTGCCTGGGCGATATTGTACATAATGATATGGAAGTGAAGCGGCTGTATGATAAGGGGCTGAGAATCATTTCCAGAGAAGACCTGCAAGAACTCAAAGATTGCAAAGTGCTGATCCGTGCCCACGGCGAACCTCCCGAAACTTATCAGATTGCTTCCCAAAATAATATTGAACTCATCGATGCTTCCTGTCCGGTAGTACTAAAACTACAGAACAGAGTAAAAAATGCTTATGATATTGCCACCGAAGACCAAGGGCAGATTGTGATCTACGGACAGCCAGGCCATGCAGAGGTAATTGGCCTGACAGGGCAGACCAACGGCAAAGCGATCATTGTAATGAAAGATGAAGATCTGGACAGGATAGACTTTACGAAACCGGTTACTTTATTTAGCCAAACTACCAAGAGTACGCAGGGCTTTTACCGTATCAAAGCCATAATAGAAGAAAGAATGGAAAATGCCTCTGTTGCGGAAGTGAAGGTTAAAGGAGATACACAAGCTATTGCTTTCAACGCTAATGATAGTATCTGCCGACAAGTTTCTAACCGCGAACCACAGCTGAAGCAGTTTGCTGCCGAACAGGATGTGATCATTTTTGTGAGCAGCAAGAAAAGCTCTAATGGAAAAGCGTTGTACAGCGTATGCAAGGCTGAGAACAGCAGCAGCTACTTTGTTGCCAACGAAGACGAAGTAGATGAAGCTTGGTTTGAAGAAGCCGAGCACGTGGGCATATGTGGTGCTACCTCTACACCCATGTGGCTGATGGAAAACGTAGCAAATGCTATCCGAAAAATAGCGGTTGGATGCTAAGAATCAGGCTCTGGTAAATTCTAATACCTAAAACCTGATACTGTCAACCTAAAACATGGCAATTTGTAAGGTTATTATCCGATTTTAATTACTTTTGCAGCGATTTCAAGTAAATAATTTTTATAAGCTATTATAAATGTCTCAGCACATCAAGATTAAGAAAGGGTTTGAGATTCCGCTGGCCGGAAAAGCCGAAAAAACCCTTGCCAATCCTGTTCAGTCAGAAACTTATGTCATCAAACCTACTGATTTTCTTGGGTTTCAGCGTCCGAAGATTTTAGTCAAAGAAGGCGACACTGTGAAGGCAGGTCAGCCGCTTTTCTTCGACAGAAAGATGAACGAAGTGATGTATTGCGCGCCTGTTAGTGGTGAGGTGGTAGAGGTTATCAGAGGCGAAAAAAGAAAACTACTAGGTATCAGGATTCTGGGCGACAAGCAGATTGATTGTGCAAAGTTTCCGGAACGTTCTTCTACCGAGCTTGCCGGTATGAGCCGCGACGAAGCTCAGAAGATCATGCTGGAAAGTGGTGTCTGGCCACAGATCATCCAGCGGCCTTATGGCATTGTGGCCGATCCTGCCGATACGCCCAAGTCCATCTTCATTTCCACTTTTGATACCCATCCGTTGGCTCCGGATTTTGATTATCTGTTGAAAAACCAGGGTGGTTTCTTTAGTGCGGGAATAGATGTGCTCAAGAAATTCACACTGGGTAAGGTGCATATCGGTATTGATGCAGATGCAGAGGTATCGCCCATTTTTTCGGCTGCCAAAGGTGTCGTTACTGATAAATTTTCGGGCATACATCCGGCCGGTAACGTAGGCGTGCATATCCATCACACAGATCCGATCAGCAAAGGGGATATTGTATGGACCCTTGATCCTTATGGCGTGGTTCAGATTGGCAAACTTTTTCTGAAAGGTGTGTATGATGCCTCTAAAATTATAGCCTTGACTGGCTCTGAGGTAAAGAAACCACAATATTATCAAACGTATATAGGTGCAGACATTAAAAAAATTGTAGAAGGGAATTTAAAGCAGGAGCATGTACGTTTTATCTCTGGAAACGTACTGACGGGAGAACGTATCTACAAAGATGGTTATCTAGGATTTTACCATCATCAGATCACTGTGATACCCGAAGGAGATTATTATGAACTGCTGGGCTGGCTAAAACCAACAGCCAACAAATTGAGTTTTCACCGTGCTTTCGGGTTGCTTTCTTTCCTGAACCCTAAGAAAGAATACGTGCTGGACAGTAACACCCGGGGAGAAGAGAGAGCATTTGTGCAAACAGGCATTTTTGAGCAGGTAACGCCTATAGATATGTTGCCCGAATATCTGCTCAAGGCGATTCTGGCAGAAGATTATGACGAAATGGAAGAATTGGGTATTTATGAGGTAATAGAAGAAGATTTGGCTTTATGCGAGTTTATAGACGTATCAAAGCATGATATACAGGGAATTTTAAGAAGAGGTATTAATTTAATTAGATTTAGTTAATCATATGAACGCTCTCAGAAACTTGCTTGACAAGCAAAAACCTCTTTTCGAAAAGGGAGGGAAGTTTGAAAAATTTCATTATGCATTTGAGGCAGGCGAAACTTTTATGTTTACGCCCAACCACACTACAGGAATAAAGGGCACACAAATTAAAGATGCTGTTGACCTAAAAAGGTTGATGATGACCGTGGTCATTGCATTGATCCCACCGTTGCTGTTTGGTATCTACAACGTAGGTGATATGCATTATCTGGCTACAGGTGAGGCGGCAACTTTTTGGGATAAGATATTGATTGGTATGCGGGTAGTATTGCCTGTAGTGCTTGTATCTTATACCGCAGGAGGAATTGTAGAAGCAATTTTTTCCATCGTCAGAAGGCATCCGATCAACGAAGGGTTTCTGGTAACTGGTATGTTGATTCCCCTGATCATGCCACCAACTATTCCGCTTTGGGAAGTGGCACTGGCCACTGTGTTTGCCGTTATCATCGCCAAAGAAGTATTTGGCGGCACTGGTATGAACGTGCTCAACGTAGCCATGACAGCCAGAGCCTTTCTGTATTTTGCTTACCCTACGGATATGTCGGGCGATGTGTGGTACTTCCTGGGTGGTCAGCAGTATGCCGATGGTTTTACCGGTGCTACAGCACTGGGCATTGCTGCCGAAACCTCTGTGGCTGAAGGTTCTCAGCAAGTAGTAGGGGCTTTGTCAGCTGTAAATCATGGGATGTTCGATTTCTGGAACATATTTGTAGGACTTATCCCCGGATCAATCGGTGAAACGTCTACGCTGATGTGTCTGGTTGGTGCCATTATCTTGGTGGCAACGGGCGTAGGCAGTGGCAGGATTATCTTCAGCGTATTTGCGGGAGCTTTTGCTCTGGGACTGATCATGAACCTGGCGGGTGCCAACGAATTTATGAATATGCCTGCTTATTACCATCTGGCTATGGGCGGGCTTGCTTTTGGTGCGGTATATATGGCCACCGACCCGGTGTCGGCTGCACATACGGATACCGGAAAATGGATCTACGGATTTCTGATAGGGGTAATAACGGTTATCATCAGGGTACTCAACCCGGCATATCCGGAAGGCATTATGCTGGCAGTACTCTTTATGAACGTGTTTGCCCCTCTTATCGATTACTTTGTCATTCAAGCTAACAAAAAAAGAAGATTACAACGTGCGACAGTCTAACACATATATCATAGGATTCTCCGCCATTCTGACCATGCTTTTGGGCGGACTGCTTTCTCTCACTGCCATTGGGCTGAAGCCTATCCAGGAAGAGCAGATAGCACTCGATACGCAGAAAAAAATACTGGGTGCCGTCATGAAGCTACAAGAGGGAGATGACGTGCCTGCTATCTATAGCCAAAGAATCAAATCCCTGGTGGTGAACAGTAAGGGTGATGAAATAAAAGAAGTAGATGGTGCCCCGGTGATAGCCGAAAGCGTGAGCATAGGCAATCAGTTCAAACTGCCTCCTGACAAAAGAATATATCCTGTCTTCGAGTACATGAGCAAAGATAAGCCCGATCAGGTAGAAGCTTATATACTGCCTGTTTTTGGCAACGGCTTATGGGACAAAATATGGGGATATATCGCTTTGAAAGGCGACCTGGAAACCGTGCAGGGTGCGGTGTTTGACCATGCCGGAGAAACTCCCGGCCTGGGTGCCAGAATTACCAGCCTCGATGTGCAGGAGCGTTTTGCTAACAAAAAAATCTATGACAACGTGGGCGCACTGGTAGGCGTAAAAATGATGAAAGGCGAAACGGGAGACCCAAGCATCTATGGCGATAATGAGGTGGATGGTCTTTCCGGTGCTACCATGACAGCCAAAGGTGTTAATAAAATGATCTACAACTACCTGACGTATTATCAGCCATATTTAAAGAAAGTGACGGGCAAGAATGTAAAGAAACCGGAACTAGGCACCAAAAATACTGACGTTTAATAATTTCAAAGACCTTAAAATTTTTAACAGTATGAGTACAGAAGTCTCAGAAAAACCGGTAGTAAAGAAGAAGGAAGCCGAAGGGTTGCTTTCCAAACGCCGCAAAAAGCTTGTTTCAGATCCTCTGAACGATGATAACCCCGTTACCGTACAGATTTTGGGGATTTGCTCGGCACTGGCTGTTACCACGCAGGTGAAGCCAACGATGATCATGGCTATCTCCGTAGTGGCGGTGGTCGCTTTTTCCAACCTTGTAATATCTTTGATGAGAAACCTGATCCCAGGCAGGGTCAGAATCATCGTGCAACTGGCCGTAGTAGCCACATTGGTCACCATTGTAGACCAACTATTGAAAGCTTACTTCTACGATGTATGGAAAGTGCTTTCCGTATTTGTAGGGCTAATCATCACCAACTGTATTGTGATGGGCAGGCTGGAAGCATATGCGATGGCCAACAAGCCTTATGACTCCGTACTGGACGGCCTGGGCAGTGGCTTTGGTTACTCCTGGGTCATTCTGGCAGTAGCTTTCTTCCGCGAGTTGTTGGGTTCAGCGTCAATTTTTGGCTTTAAAGTTTTTGATGCCATTGGCATACATAATTTCCCTACCAACGGACTGATGGTAAGCCCGGTAGGTGCTTTTATTATTCTTGGTCTGATCGTATGGGTGCAAAGAGCCAGAACCGGCTACGTTGAACGATAACAAAAATTACTATTTATTATGGAACTTATCAATTTAGGGATCAAAGCCGTTTTTATAGAAAATATGGTGTTAGCCTATTTTCTGGGAATGTGCTCGTTTTTAGCTGTTTCCAAAAAAGTATCTACGGCTACAGGATTAGGGGTAGCAGTGGTTTTCGTACTCACCATCACCGTACCTATGAACTGGGCTTTGCAGGAATATGTGCTTAACGAAGGTGCATTGTCGTGGGCTGGAGAGCAGTTTGCTTCTATCGACTTGAGTTTTCTTCGGTTCATCATGTTTATTGCCATCATTGCCGCTATGGTGCAACTGGTAGAAATGGTGATAGAAAAAGCTTCTCCTGCATTGTATGGTACGCTGGGTATCTTTTTGCCACTAATCGCGGTAAACTGCGCCATTCTTGGCTCTTCTTTATTTATGGTGCAAAGAGACTACACATTTGTGGAAGCTACCGTTTTTGGCTTTAGTTCAGGGGTGGGATGGTTGCTTGCCATTGTAGCACTGGCAGCCATCCGCGAGCGACTCAAATATTCTAATGTACCAGATGGGTTGAAAGGGTTAGGTATTACCTTCCTGATTACCGGTCTTATGGGGATAGCTTTCTTGTCTTTTGTAGGAATTGCTATATAAACGAGGACATAATTTATAAAAGGAGGTTTTACAGATTTGTAAAACCTTTTTTGTTTTGAAGTTGATAGAAACTTGACCATTCACAACTATGAATAAGTTTGCTACTTATTTCTTCAGAGGACTACTTTTTGTTGTCCCAATCGCGCTCACGTTGTACATTATTATCCTTGCAATTAGCTGGCTGGATAACCTGATCCCGCTCAAAATTCCTGGCCTGGGTCTGCTAACTATCCTGGCTTTTATCATTATTGTAGGCTATCTGGCTTCTAACCTGCTGGCTGCCCCGCTGTTTGGCCTGATGGAAGATATTTTAATCCGCGTGCCATTCGTTAATATTATTTATACCTCTCTGAAAGATCTGATTTCTGCTTTTGTGGGCGATAAGAAAAAGTTTAACCAGCCTGTACTGGTTACGCTCAACCCCGGCTATACCATTCAGAAACCAGGTTTTATTACTCAGGAAGACCTGTCGCAGCTAGGGCTGGATGGCCAGGTGGCTGTATATCTGCCCCATTCTTACAATTTTTCTGGTAATTTATATATCGTGCCAGCCCAATATGTAACGCCCCTAGACGCACCAGGTGCTGAAATCATGAAGTTCATCGTTTCCGGAGGTGTTTCAGGTTTGGACCATCTGCCGCCTCAAAAGGTCATTAAGGAAGAACAGCTTTAAAGAAGACTTTCCAAAATTGATAGCTTTCGGATTCATATTGAATTTGTTACTTAATCTTCCCAACTTTGTCCGATAATGGCAGAAAAAATACTCATCATAGATTTTGGTTCTCAATACACACAGCTAATTGCCCGCCGGGTAAGGGAACTGAATGTATATTGTGAAATACATCCTTTTAATCACCTTCCTGATGTCGATGATAATGATCCTGTCAAAGGCATTATCCTGTCGGGAAGCCCCTGCTCTGTGAAAGATGCCGGTTCGCCACAGGTAAATCTTGATAAGTTTCTGGGTAAGTTGCCGGTGTTGGGCATCTGTTATGGCGCGCAGCTTATGGCCAGTCAGCAGGGGGGTGAGGTGCTTCCCTCCAGCATACGCGAGTATGGCCGGGCCAGACTCAGTTTTGTAGATACCCATACACCGCTGCTCAAAGAAATCACGCAGGATTCGCAGGTGTGGATGTCGCATGGAGATACCATTGCTGCTGTACCCGACCATATGCAGGTGATCGCCAGCACACCTTCGGTAGCGGTAGCTGCCTACCATGTGAAAGATCAGCAAACGTATGGTATACAATTTCATCCGGAGGTAACACATTCTGTAGAGGGCAAAATTATACTCCGCAATTTTGTGGTGCATATATGTGGCTGTTCGCAGGACTGGACGCCCGACATTTTTGTAGAATCTACCGTAGCTTCGCTCAGAGCACAGTTAGGAGATGATAAAGTGGTGCTGGGACTATCAGGTGGCGTGGATTCGTCGGTAGCTGCTGTGCTGATCCATCAGGCTATTGGAGAAAATCTGCACTGTATTTTTGTAGACAATGGCCTGCTCCGCAAACATGAGTTCCAGGATGTGCTGGCTTCCTATCAGCACATGGGACTGAACGTAAAGGGCGTAGATGCCAGTCGTCAGTTTTATAGCGCGTTAGCGAGAATTTCAGACCCGGAAGAGAAGCGTAAAGCCATCGGCAGAGTATTTATCGAGACGTTTGACCAGGAAGCACACAAAATACAGCACGTCAAATGGCTGGCACAAGGCACCATTTATCCGGATGTGATCGAGTCGGTATCTGTCAACGGGCCTTCTGTCACCATCAAATCGCACCACAATGTAGGTGGTCTGCCAGAGAAAATGCACCTAAAAGTAGTGGAGCCGCTCAAGACACTTTTCAAAGACGAAGTGAGAATCGTAGGAAAGACCCTGGGTATTGATAAGGCTATTCTGCAACGCCACCCTTTTCCGGGTCCGGGGCTGGCTATTCGTATTTTAGGTGATATTACGGAAGAAAAGGTGCGTATTTTGCAGGAGGTAGACCATATATTTATTTCCAGACTCAAAGAAGCTGAACTATATGATAGCGTATGGCAAGCTGGCGCAATGCTGTTGCCCATACAATCGGTAGGGGTGATGGGCGACGAACGGACTTATGAGCGTGTGGTAAGCCTGCGTGCTGTTAGCAGCGTAGATGGTATGACCGCCGACTGGTGCCACCTGCCGTATGAATTTCTGGGAGAGGTATCCAACTACATCATCAACGGTGTGAAGGGAGTCAACAGAGTGGTGTATGATATCAGTTCCAAACCACCGGCAACCATAGAATGGGAATAAACAGTAACATTGTTCAACAATACCGAGTTATCAACTTATCTAAAACATCCTATTTATCAATGAAGAAACAACTTCAGAAAATCATGCTTTTGCTGGCTATTGCGCAGCTTATGAGCATATCTGTTACCAAAGCTCAGACAACCAGCACCGCCTCACAAAGTTTAGAGGTTCAGTATACCAAAGGAAAATCTCTTTATGAGCAAAAAAAATATACAGAAGCCATCGAGGCTCTAAAATCAGTCAGCCGTGCTGAAAACAGTCCGTATGCGCCCTATGCTTCATTTTTCTTTGCATTATCTGCGTTGGAACAGGGAGATTATGACCTTGCCAGAAACATGCTGAAACAAATTCAGACCAAATTTCCGCAATGGGATAAGCTGGACCAGGTATCATACTGGCTGACAGATACGTATTTTAGGCAGGGTAAGTATTACCAGGCATTGCAAATGGCTGATGCGGTGGAAAAGCGTAAAAATGCGAGCAAAGATACCAAACAGGATGTCCTCAACATGAAATCATATTTCCTGGCCAAAACTACAGAAGACTCTCTGCTTCAAGACCTGCTTAAAAAGTACCCGGACGATAAGATGATTGCCGAAAAACTTGTCAACCTTATTGCCAAAAGCTTTTATGATACCAACAAACAATTGCTGCTGGACTCGCTGGTAAAAACCTACAACCTGGATCTGGCATCATTGGGTGTGGTGAGTCGCGCGGCTTCTATCAAAAAGAAGGTATACAACGTGGCGGTGATGCTGCCTTTTTTATATAGTAAACTTTCTTCTGAACTAACCCAGCAGGGCAATCAGTTTGTGCTGGATTTGTATCAGGGCATGAGTATGGCAGCCAAAGATCTTCAGCGTGAAGGTATTAACGTTCGCCTGAATGCTTATGATACGCAGAAAAGCTATGACAAAACCATGAAGTTGCTGGAGAAAGATGAACTCAAAACAGCGGATGTGATCATCGGGCCGCTATATCCAGGGCCGGTGCGTGCAGTAGCTAAATTCTCTCAGGAGAACCAGGTATATATGTTCAATCCACTTTCAAATAACCCACAGGCTATTGGAGAAAATCCTTATTCTTACCTGACGCAGCCAAGTATTATCACTGAGGCGAAAGTGGCTGCCCGGTTTGCATTGGACAGCTTGCCAGCCAACAAAATGCTCATCATTGCCGGCAATACCAAAGAAGACTCTCTGAAGTTTAACAGTTTTATAGAGAACTACCAGAAAGATAATGATAAATCTGTTGAAGTAATACAGCGCACAAATTTCAACAGGCAAAGTATGGATGAGATGGTGGACACCCTCAAAGCACTGGCAGAAAGCGATAGCATCGCCATTTATGTAACCTCAGATAATGAACTGCTGGTGTCTAACTTTGTAAGTGCCGTGGTGATGTCGGGCGTAAAAGCCCCAATTATTGGAAACGAAACCTGGCTGAAAGTGAGAAGTGTATCTATAGACCAGCTGAATGATTTGAATATCTACCTGCTAGACCCTGGTTTTACCAACTTTGAGAACAAAAAGCTCAGCAGCTTTGTAGCCCGGTATCGAAAGGAAAAATATGATGTCCCCAACAAATATGTGCTCACCGGCTATGATATGATGTATTACATAGGGCAGATGCTCAACAAACATGGCATCTATTTTCAGGAGTTTTATACAGAAGACCAAAAAATACCCAGTCTTTTTTATTCCGGATACAGTTACTTCAAAGCCAACGATAACCAGGAAATTCCTATCATTAAATTTGACAAAAACGATCTGGTTGTTGTTAAAGAGTAGGAACGTTTTAATGTCTAATCTACACACATAAAGCACATGTTGCACCACGAACATAGCCACTTATTATTTGAAAATGCACAAAAATATATTCCGGGAGGCGTAAATTCGCCTGTCCGCGCTTTCAAGGCTGTAGGAGGGAACCCGCTGTTCATCAAATCTGCCAAAGGCCCTTACATCTACGATGAAGATGGCAACCAATACATTGAAATGATCAATTCGTGGGGTCCTATGATCCTGGGGCACGCCAATGAGATGGTGGCAGAAGCATTGCGGGAGGCCATTCCACAATCTGTTTCTTTTGGCGCGCCTACAGCCAAAGAAGTAGCGATTGCCGAGCTGATCGTGAGTATGGTGCCTTCTATAGAAAAAGTGCGGATGGTCAATTCCGGTACAGAAGCCACCATGTCGGCAGCTAGGCTGGCCCGTGGCTACACCGGTCGAGATAAGATCATTAAGTTCAGAGGCTGCTATCATGGTCACGGCGACTCTTTTCTGATTGCTGCCGGAAGCGGTGCCATGACGACGGGGGTGCCAGATAGTGCTGGCGTTACCAAAGGCACTGCCTTAGATACACTGACAGCCATCTACAACGATATAGAAAGTGTGGAAATGCTGGTAGCGCAAAACAAAGCGCAGGTGGCAGCTATCATCATTGAGCCGGTAGCCGGCAATATGGGCTGTATTGCTCCTCAGCAAAATTTTCTACAGCAGCTACGCGACCTCTGCAATAGAGAAGGCATTGTACTTATTCTGGATGAGGTGATGACAGGCTTCCGGTTGGCCAAAGGCGGTGCCCAGGAGCTGTATGGCGTTACGCCCGATCTGACCACGCTGGGCAAAATTATTGGTGGCGGCCTGCCAGTAGGTGCTTACGGAGGCAAACAGGAGATCATGGATTTTGTGTCGCCAATCGGACCGGTGTATCAGGCAGGAACACTTTCTGGCAACCCGATGGCTATGGCAGCCGGTTATGCCATGTTGAGCTATCTAAACAGCCATCCTGAAGTATACACGCAACTGGAAGAAACGACCGGCAATATTGTCAACGGTATCAGGCAAAACATGGAAAAACTGGGCCTGAACTTTACGATTAACCAGGTAGGCTCTATGTTCAGCCTTTTCTTTACCGATCAGCCTGTCTGTGATTTTGAGTCAGCTACTGCTTCTGATACGCAGCTGTTTGGCCGCTATTTCAGAAAAATGCTGGAAAAAGGCATTTATCTGGCACCTTCGCAGTTTGAAGCTTTGTTTGTCTCAACAGCTATCACTCCTGAGTTGGTTGAAACCATCGTTCAGGCTAATTTCGACTCATTACAGGAGTTGCAGAAATAGTATTGTAACACAATTGCTACGCTCCTGTTAGTCTTTTTGCGCCTCTGCTGGTCATGAGATCATAGCTGTCAGGCTAAAGCACGATACATTGATTGGTCGGTAATCCGGTCTGGGTAGCCATAGCCATCAAAATATATACTCCGCCTCTGCCAGTCTTGTGACCATCGGATTATAAATCTTATTATTTTGATCGCTGCCACTATTCAGCACAAATCTAGCTTGCTTTATTACCTGTGCAATAAATGAATAGTATTGCAGATTTTTTCTTTAAGAATGTGTTTAGTTTAGCCCTTTATTAGGTCGCTAAATACCATGAAGTTGAAAAAATACCACATTCTTTTTGCTATACTTTTCCTGGGAACGGTTCATCAGTCAAACGCTCAGCTATCCGTTGCCAATGAAGCCATCACCTACGAAGAGTTGTACGATGATCCTTATGCCATCAATAAGCTCTTTGTACATCTTCAGCCGTTGTATGCAGAAGTGTTTGCGACCAATCTGAACGCCGGTTTTGGCCTGGGTGCCAACTATTATTACAAAAGCAAAGCAGACTTTTTTGTCAACTTCCGGCAGGCGTATGCCAAGCAGTTTGACTTTGTACGTGATATTGCTGAAAAGAATAGTGCTATTGAAAATAAGGCCAATGGCTTTACCTATTTTGAACTGGGTGGTACTTATCATATCAAAGACGAAGAAAGCGATACTGAAACCAAGTTGATCCTGTACTCAAAAAGGTATCAGAAAGGTAACCGCTGGGCAGCGCAGGTACCGGAACATACGATTATTCCTTCCAAAGTCAGAAAGATCATTGGCGCGAGGCTGGGTGGGTTTGCTTATGATACCTCATTTGATCTTAAAAACGTGGCAAAAGAGCAAGGTGTGATCATTGCAGATGCTCAGGGTCCACTACCTTCAGATATCTACTACCATAGCAATATGACGGTCAAGGGACTTTTTCTGGGTGGCTCTATGGGCTGGATCAAAAACCTGGCGATCAAACCCGACAAAGGCTATGGTGTGCTATCTGATGACCTGATCCTAACAGCTTTTGCCGATTTGATCATTGCCCCAAGTATGATGATAGACGATATTCAGTACCGCAACCCACTGCCCCCTCAGCAAATCCGAAAATTCTCCGCTCAGGAAATACAGACACGTAAAATCGGTTTTCGTTTGGGACTGGAAGGCAAGTTCAACCGCGAGTTGGGCTGGGCCTATGGGGCTGAAGTAGGTTCGCGTCCTTCTGTCAAAGGCAAAGGTTTTTATACCATGATACGCATCAGCTTGCCTGTATACAGCACCAACCTGGATCACAGCCGCGAAGCCTTTGGGAAATAAGAATAACTTCAAATAACTATTTAAGAGCTTCAAACTCCCTATTCTTTGCTACTGTCTAAAGTATATACACAAATAATAATACCCTACTCCGTGGCAGATTCCTCATTCTATATCTCACAGAACAGTCAAAAAAACCAGATTCCCTGTTCTGTGTCTCACAGAACAGTCAAAAAAACTACTTTATCAATGTCCCGCTCCGCGGTGGCTGTGAGCCACAGGACATGGATTTAGAGTTTTGAGAAAATGTTAAGAAGCTCTTGAAGAGTTTTTCTATTCACCTTTCAGATTTTTGGCAATCCAGTATTTGATACCAATCAGAAGCTTTTCTTTTTTCGACAGATTGTCAAGATCCAGATGGTAAGCCTTGGGTAACAAAGCTTTGTTGAGCCTGGAAAGCAACCGGAAAAAATATTTTTTCAGTATGTGCATCAGTAAATGGTAAATAAAACCTGCTTCATGTATTTCAGCCTTTTTTATCTAATATTTAACTCCTAAAACCCAATCCCAAACTACAAAACTCCTTTCGTGCTGGGCAGGTTATGCATTTGGGCCACATCACGGTGTACGGCCATTTTGATGGCTTTAGCAAAAGCCTTGAAGATGGCTTCTATCTTGTGGTGTTCATTATCTCCTTCCACTTTAATATTGATATTACTTCTGGAAGCATCGGAAAAAGACTTAAAAAAGTGATAGAACATTTCCGTGGGCATCTCTCCAATTTTCTCCCGTTTGAAGGTGGCATCCCAGATCAGCCAGGGGCGGCCACCAAAGTCAATGGCTACCTGTGCCAGGGCATCATCCATCGGAAGCAAAAAACCATAGCGGTTGATGCCTTTTTTGTCGCCGATAGCCTTTAGGTAAGCTTCACCCAGGGCAAGTGCTGTGTCTTCGATGGTGTGGTGTTCATCAATGTGCAAGTCACCTTTTACGGTCACTTCCAGGTTGGCTCCTGAATGTTTACCAAGCTGATCCAGCATATGGTCAAAAAAGCCCAGACCAGTTGTGATGTTTGTTTTGCCTTGCCCATCCAGGTTGAGCACCACCTGAATATCGGTTTCTTTGGTAGTCCTCTTTACGGTGGTGGTGCGGGCAGGAAGCACCAGGTACTGAGATATTTCATCCCAATCAGTGGTGCTGAGTACTGCATCTTCGCTGGGTTCATCAGTAATGTAGATCGCTTTTGCTCCCAGGTTTTGAGCCAGTTGCACATCCGTGAGCCTGTCGCCAACTACATAGGAATTTGCCAGGTCATACTCACCGTTCATATAGTGCGTCAGCAAACCGGTGCCAGGCTTACGGGTAGGGGCTTTTTCGTATTCAAACGTTTTGTCGATCAGTATTTCATGGAAAAATATACCCTCTCTTTCTAGTATCTCCAGCATCTTGACGTGTGCAGGCCAAAAGGTGTCTTCCGGAAAAGAAGTGGTACCTAATCCATCCTGGTTGGTGATCATCACCAATATATAATCAGTTTCGGAGGCTATCTTCCGTAGATTAGAAATGACTCTGGGCAAAAACGACAGCTTTTCCAGTGAATCTATCTGCTGGTCTTCCGGCTCGACGATGATGGTCCCGTCACGGTCCAAGAATAACACTTTTTTCATAGGTAATATAGGGTTATGCAGAGTAATTGATCAGCAGATAAAGATAAGACGAATTACTTTATTTCAATAAGCATGATTGGGTAAAATACGTGTGCACTGATACAATGACCTGCGAAATGGGTGAACACTGTGGAAAAGTGGGTACAAAAACATCTTTATTCCACGCTTTTGAGTAAAATTTTGCCATGCTTATTGTCAGAAAGCGTGAAAAAACGATTGTAAGGCAGTTGGCATACCTTTGGCAAAGTAATACAGTATAGAGGTTAATATTTTTTAAACTTATAGTTATTCAACTTTTTAAACTTCAGAGTAGTAAAGGTTTTAATTAGGTAGTAAAAAAACAGCCATTTCAAATGGCTGTTTTTTTTATGTCTGAACCTTCCTACAGCTGTTGTGATTCCGAAGAATTCTGGACTGAATTAATTAAACTTGAAGCGAGAACTACCATAAAAGTATTCCTTTTCTGTCAGGCTGTAGTATTCATCATTTCCAGCAATTGGTCTATGTACTCACGATTGTTGGATAAGCGTGGTACTTTGTGCTGCCCGCCGAGTTTCCCTTTTTGCTTCATCCAATCGTAAAAAGTATTTTCGGGAGCTACATGGATGATCAGCTTTTGTACTGCCAGGTCTTTTTGCCGTTTGGCATCATAATCTGTGTTCACCTCCCGAAGCGTCTGATCCAGGATGTCTCTGAATTTCTCCAGGTCATCTGGTTTTCTGGTAAATTCTATGATCCATTCGTGGCAACCCTTAGTGCCGTCGCCAATGTAGCGGGGAGCAGCCGTAAAATCTTTCACCCTGGCCTTCGTCTGGTCACAGGCTTTGGCCAAGGCAGTCTCAGCATTCTCCACCATTAGTTCTTCCCCAAAGGCATTGATAAAATGCTTGGTGCGTCCGCTGATCATAAACCGGAACGGATTCAGTGACGTAAACTTGATGGTGTCGCCAATTTTATACCGCCATAAGCCAGCGTTGGTGCTGATAACCACTGCGTAGTTTTTGTGTAGTGCTACCTCGCTGATGTCAAGCGTTCTGGGGTTTTCGCTATCAAAATCTTCCGAAGGAATAAACTCGTAATAAATGCCATAATCCAGCATCAGGAGCATTTCTCCTGGCTTCTTCTGATCCTGTATGCCAAAGAAGCCTTCAGAAGCATTGTAAGTCTCCAGATAATGCATCTGATTAGACGGGATCAGGTCCTGAAAAAGCGCACGGTAGGGAGTGAAAGATACGGCACCATGCACAAACATCTCCATGTTGGGCCACACTTCCAGAATGTGCTTGCTGTTGGTAATTTCCAGTACCCTGTTGAGCAAAAGCAACATCCAGGTAGGCACACCTGCCATAGAAGTCACATTGTCTTCGATGGTGGCGCGGGCAATTTTTTCTATCTTCTCTTCCCAGTTATCCATCAGGGCCACTTCCAGCTTGGGTGTGCGCGACATCTGCGCCCATAGCGGCAGGTTTTTCATCAACACTGCCGACACATCGCCTATATTAGAGTCTGTCTGCATATCCCACTGATTGGGTTGCTGGCTTCCACCAAGCCCCAAAATTTTACCGGCAAAGATCTGGGTTTCAGGATAATTGTTCACATAAAGTGCCAGCATGTCTTTGCCCCCTTTAAAATGGCAGTTATCCAGCGCCTCCTGCGAGACAGGGATAAATTTGCTCTTGGCATTGGTGGTACCAGATGATTTGGCAAACCACTTGATAGGGGTAGACCAGATCACATTTTGTTCGCCTTTCAGTACTTTCTCAATATAGGGGAAGAACTGCTCATAGGTAAATATAGGTACTTGCTCAGCAAAATCCCGATGATTGCTTATGTTCTGAAAGCGGTATTTCTGTCCAAACTGCGTGTCTTTAGCGGTTTGTATCAGGTTTTGGAAGACTTCCTGCTGCACCTCTTCCGGGTATTTGACGAATAGCTCAATCTGATGCATACGCTTCTTCATCAGCCAGGTCATTACTGAGTTTATAATATTCATGGGGGCGGGGCTGTATGCTTTCTATATCAAAAAGCAAATAAAGTAAAAAATGTTGGATTATACCTTTCTTTTCAATTCAAAGTGCTGTCCGAGGTATACGCGGCGCACCTGCTCATCATTGGCTAGGTCTTCGGCAGAACCTGCTTTCAGGAGCTTTCCTTCAAACATCAGGTAGGCCCGGTCGGTAATGGAAAGCGTTTCGTTGACGTTGTGGTCGGTGATCAGAATGCCGATGTTCTTCTGCTTGAGTTTGGCTACGATCGTTTGTATCTCTTCCACAGCAATGGGGTCTACCCCGGCAAAGGGTTCATCAAGCAACACAAACTTAGGGTCTACTGCCAGTGCACGGGCGATCTCTGTGCGGCGCCTTTCACCTCCGGAAAGCACCATGCCCATGTTTTTGCGCACATGCGTCAGACTGAACTCTTCCAGCAGTGCTTCTACTTTTTCCTTCCGGGCAATTTTAGGCATTTTGCTCATTTCCAGCACGGCCATCAGGTTATCTTCCACGCTGAGCTTACGAAATACAGAAGCCTCCTGAGCCAGGTAGCCAATGCCTCTTTTGGCCCTCTTGTACATAGGAAGCTTGGTGATATCTTCCTGATCGAGGTGAATATGGCCTTCGTTGGGCTTGATCAGGCCAACAATCATGTAGAAAGTGGTCGTTTTGCCGGCCCCGTTTGGCCCAAGCAAACCTACGATCTCCCCACGGGAAACCTCTAATGAGATATGGTCGACTACCGTTCTCTTTTTGTATTTCTCACCAGGCTGGTACCCCGTAACTTCATAAAAAAGGTGTTTCTAGGTTAATTTCTACAAAATAAAACTTTGCGAGGCAAGTTATGGTAAATTTGTGATAAATACGCATAGTAAGATGGTATGTAATGTTCACTTCGCCACGGATTCAAGCAAGGCTTTGCATAGCCCAAACCGTTT
>CATQIH010000038.1 GCA_958296015.1 Cyclobacteriaceae bacterium | reverse complement strand
GGTAGTAAGCATGGCGGGCCTCTTCTGCGGCATGTTTCAGGATGATCAGATTCACTTTCATCGGATGTTCGGAAGCGGAAATCTTTCTGGCTCCCACATTTTCCATCAGCGACAGCGTGTTCAGCCATTTGGCATGTAACCCCTGCTCGCTGATGATATTTTTGATCACTTGTGCTAGTTTTTCCATGGGTGTTTGTGTTAACTTTGAAGTTTTACTTTGGATAGAAAATGATCTAAAGCAGATTCAATGGTGCGGTAAAGGTAATCAAGTTCTTCGTTGGTAATGCAGTAGGGCGGTATCAGATAGATGATATTACCCAGTGGACGGCAGATGATCTTTTTTTCCAGGAAATATTCGTACAGCGCATCTCGGATGTTGCTAAAGTAAGAGGAAGTGCTGTCCGTATCAAATTCCAGGGCCATGATGGTGCCAGTGCAACGGCAGTCACGTACGTAGGGCATGGTGCTGATGCTGCTTTGAAACTGCCGGTGCTGCTCACTGATACGCGAGAGGTTGGCAGCAAAATCCGGTTGCTCTACTAGGTCAAGGCTGGCCAGAGCAGCCGTGCAGGCCAGCGGATTTCCCGTGTAGGAATGACCGTGAAAGAACGTCTTGGTTCTGTCATCAGACAAGAAAGCGTCGTAAATCTGCTGTGTACAACTCGTTGCCCCAAAAGCCATTGTGCCACCGGTAAGTCCTTTCGACAGGCACATAATGTCTGGCTTTTGCTGTAAGTGATCGCAGGCAAAAAGTTTGCCGGTTCTGCCAAATCCTGTCATGACTTCATCGGCAATCGCCAGCACGTTGCCTGCTTTGCAGATAGTCAGGAGTTCATCCAGATAGGCTGCCTCATACATGATCATACCCCCGCTTCCCTGCACCAATGGTTCAAAGAGAAACGCTGCATGTTGCTGTGCGTCAACCAGTTCCGTCAATCTTTTTTTCACTGCCTCATGATTATCCGGCGTAGGCACAGGAATAAAGTCTACCTCAAAAAGCATGGGCGCAAAGGCTGCGGTGAATGTATTACGTGCACTGGCCGACATGGCCCCGAACGTATCGCCATGATACGCATTTTCTAGGGCGATGATCCGTGTTCTGGGTCGAGCTTGGTTGTGCCAGTACTGAAAAGCCATCTTCATGCCTACTTCCACGGCGGTAGAACCGTTATCAGAGTAAAACAGCTTTTGCTGATGACCGGGCAGCAGCTTCAGCAGCCTTTCGGCCAAAGTAATTGCCTGCGGATGGGTGAAGCCTGCAAAGATCACATGCTCCAGCGTATGTAGTTGTTCCGATACTTTCTGGGCAATGTACGGATGCGCATGTCCGTGCAGGTTGACCCACCAGGAACTAACCGCATCCAGGTAGCGATTGCCTGCTTCATCAATCAGGTACACCCCTTCGCCACGCACAATCGGGATGGGCGGCGCAGCCAGTTTCATTTGTGTAAAAGGATGCCATATCACGGCCTGGTCTCTTTCGCTCCACGTCATAGTACTTCAAGTTTTGGTTTAAGCAGATCGGCGTAGTGCCTGATCGTCTCTTTGGTGATGTTTTCTTCCTGTAGGATACTTCCCAGCAAGCGCGCCCCGCTATATTCCAGGATCACTTCTTTGCTGCTGGTATTTTCTTCACCATTGAAGATAATGCCTGCCAGGGGAATGTCGTAGTGTCGCAACACTTCCAGCGTCAATAAAGTATGGTTGATGCTGCCCAGGTAGTAACGCGACACCAGGATCACCGGTAGCTGCCATTGCTGTAGAAGATGCAGGTTGAGGGTTTTACGGTTCAGCGGCACCATCAGCCCACCGGCCAGTTCTATGATCAGCGGATGCCTGGTTTCAGGAAGTTGAATATTGTCCGGCGTAAGCGTAACGCCTTCGGCTTCAGCGGAGGCATGTGGCGACATAGGATGTTGCAGCCGGTAAGCTTCCGGGTGCATCACAGCCTGCGGATTACTGATCAGGCTTTGCACCGTGTCGGTATCCGTATGGTGCAGGTCGCCCGCCTGAACAGGCTTCCAATAATCTGCCCCCAAAGCTTCGGCAAGGATAGCGGATACCAGCGTTTTGCCAATACCCGTGTCAATACCACAGATGATATATTTCTTCATATTTTTCGTTTTTTTACAACAGGGCAAATGACTATCAACATTGGAATTTGTTTGAGATTTGTATTTGGTTATTATACTGACAATCATGCAGGCATTGCAGCAGACCGGCTATTTCTTCGGTAGTGTTGAAAGCGTGCAGGCAAATGCGTAGCCTTTCTTTGCCGGTGGGCACTGTTGGGCTTAGAATGGCTTTGACGTAAAAGCCACGGTCTTCCAGTCGCTGAGCAATGGCTTTGGCCCTGGCATTGCCCGGCACCACTATACCCTGAACAGGGCTTTGGCTATCGAGCACGTCAAAAGGAAGGCTGGTAGCTTGTTGCCTGAAATACATAATATGCTGTTGCAGGCGAAGCCGCTGCTCCTGGCTATGGGGAAGCAGTTGGTAGGCACTTTCAATGGCCAGTAACGCATGTTGCGGAAGTGCGGTGGTGTAAATGAACGAGCGGGCAAAGTTGATCAGGTAATCTCTAAGCTGTGCTGACCCTAGCACTACCGCACCGTGTACGCCCAGAGCTTTTCCAAAGGTATGCACCCGCGCCAGCACCTGTTGCTCCAGGCCACAGGCACTGACCAGACCGCTGCCATCTTTGCCAATAATGCCCGTAGCATGTGCCTCGTCTACAATCAGGTGTGCCTTGTAGCGTTGTGCCAGCACAGCCATATCAGCCAGCGGGGCCATGTCGCCATTCATAGAATAGACCGACTCTACTCCGATAAAGATCGTGCCGGTAGCGTGGCTGAGCTTTTTTTCCAGATCGTGCAGGTCATTGTGCCGGAAGCGGAAACGGGTGGCGTAGCTCAGGCGAGCCCCATCGATGATGCTGGCATGTACCAGTTCATCGGTGATCAGGGTGTCGCCTTTGGAAGCGATGCAGGCAAACAACCCTACATTGGCATCGTAGCCGGAGTTAAAAAGCAGACCGGCTGCCGCCTGGTGATATCGGGCGATTACGCGCTCCAGGTCTTCCGCCAGTTGTGTATTGCCACTGATCAGGCGCGATCCCGTCGAGCCTGCTTTACATGTCTGGAATGCTTCTGTCTTTTGCCTGATAGATTGCTGTAGTGCCTCTGACCGTGCAAAGCCCAGATAATCGTTGGAGGCAAAATCTATCAGATGATCATTCGTGTGAAGGGTTCGGAAGAGTTGTGCACTTTCGCGTTGTGCCAACTTATCGGTTAAAAAGTCTTCTTTCAAAGCCAGTTTTTGTAGTTGAGCAGATGGTATAACGTCTGTGATATGGATGCTCAAAGGTAGTAAAAAACAACCATACGAAAGCGAAGAAATCAGTACTTGATTTAAAGAGCTTTTATTATAATATTTGATGCTGACACAAAAAACTATATCATGATGAAACCACTTTGGGGTATTGATCTGGGAGGTACCAAGATAGAAGGCGTAGTGCTGAACCAGGCTAACAACCGTCAGGTGCTGTGCAGGCAAAGGCTTCCTACCGAACAGGAAAAGGGCTATGATCATATCATCGCGCAAATCGTCCGCCTTATCGCGCTAATGACAGAGGAGGTTGGACTGGCACCTGAAAAGCTCGGGATCGGTACGCCGGGCACCCTGGACCCTGCTTCGAATACCCTTAAAAACAGTAATACAACGTGCCTGAACGGCAAGCCTTTCAGAGATGATCTTTCCAGGCAACTGAACATTCCGGTAACCATTGCCAACGATGCCAATTGTTTTGCCCTGGCCGAAACCCTGATGGGTGTGGTGCCCGATGAGATGCCCGAAGCACAGGTAGTCTTCGGGGTCATTCTGGGCACCGGCGTAGGCGGAGGTATTGTCGTCAATGGCAAGGTGCTCAATGGCAGGCAGGGCATTGCCGGAGAGTGGGGACATAATTTTCTGGATAATTCCGGGTACACCTCTTACACGGGGCGGCACGGTGTGGTAGAAACTATCCTGTCAGGCACTGCCCTGCAAAAATATTATACGTCTGTGAGCCAGCAGGAAAAGACACTGAAAGAAATCTACCAGAGCTACAAGGAAGGCAACGATCCTCATGCCACGCAGACTATTGAGCGGTTGACGCACTTTTTTGGGCTTGCTATTTCTGTGGTGATCAACATCCTGGACCCTGATGCCATTGTGATCGGGGGCGGCGTAGGCAATATAGACGAGCTTTACACGGCAGGCGTTGCCGAGATTGAGAAATATGTATTCAACAACAGGCTTGATACCAAACTTTTCAAGCCAAAACTAGGCGACAGTGCCGGCGTATTTGGTGCAGCACTGCTGGTCAGTTAATCATTTGCTAATCTCTTATGTAGCTGCTGTTTTCCCCGTCAGACCATGTGTTACGGATTTTTGGCCATGTTTGACCACAAACCTTACAAGCCCTTCGGAAAGGACATTTGTTTTGGTCATATAATTGAAAGCTATGGCAAAAAAGACCATAGGCAGCTTCTGCTGTAAGAACCAAAACAAATGAAAAGTACCTCCATTATAGCCATCATTTTTGTATCGTTGTTCTTATCTCACCAGACTGTTTTTGCACAGGCAGACAGCACACAGATCAACGACTCCCTAAATACCACTATGCTGGACGCTTACCAGAAGAAGCTTGCAGCGATTGAAGTGCAACGGGTAAAAGATTCTGTCAAACAGGCCAAACTGGAAACGGAACTACATTCTCTGAAAACGACGGATAACCTCAAAAAGGAAGAACTACAGGCACAAATTCAGCAGCTCAAAGATAAGGAAGACCAAAGGCTAAAACTCAAAAAGGCACAGATTGATTCGCTAAGATTGAACTCAAAAGGTTTTCCCGTAGCAGGGTTTTTTCATGACACCCTGTTTCTGGTGCATAGTAAGCTGGGAAGCTTTTCGGCACACGATAGGGCAGAAGCCATCAGCAAAAGGATTCATCACCTGACCCATGACTTTCAGTTTGACACTGCCGACCTACAACTATCGGTGACCGAAACAACCACTGATATTGTCTGCAAAGAAACCATTATCATGAGCGTTTCTGAAACCGACGCACTCTGGAATAGTACGACCCAAAAAGCTTTAGCAGAAACATGCGTAGGCATCATCGGGGCAGCGGTTGTCCATTATCAGTCAGAAACCAGCCTGCTGACGCTGGCCAGGGAAATCGGGTTGGCTTTACTGACCATACTCATACTTTGTGCTGTGCTATTTTATATCGTCAGGGCGTTTCGATGGACTGCCGTAGCCATTCGCAAACAACAGGGAAAAAGGATCAAAGAACTAAATATCAAAGGCTATACCCTGTTTGATGCCAAACGATTGGTGCAGGTCGTTTTGACGATCAATACCATTGTGAAGTGGAGCGTGATATTGCTGGTGATCTACATTGCGCTGCCAATTCTTTTTGGTTTTTTTCCCTGGACACAAAACTTTGCCGAGACATTGTTTGGGTACTTTCTGAACCCGGTAAAAAAGATCGCTTTTGCCTTCTGGAATTATTTGCCCAATTTATTCACCATCGTCGTGATCGTGTTGATGTTTCGGTACCTGCTCAAAGCCATTCATTTCCTCAAAACAGAAATTGAAAAAGGCGCACTACAGATTCCCGGCTTTTATCCCGATTGGGCCAACTCTACCTACCAGATCGTCAGGGCATTGGTGTTTGCCTTTATGGTAGTCGTTATCTTTCCTTACCTGCCCGGCAGCGATTCGCCGATCTTCAAGGGTGTCTCCGTCTTTTTAGGTTTCCTGTTTACGTTTGGCTCCGCGGGTTCTTTGTCCAATGTGATAGCAGGTATTGTGCTGACGTATATGCGATTGTTTAAGATAGGCGATGTGGTCAAGATCGGGGAAGTGATGGGTGCGGTCATTGAAAAATCATTGCTGGTGACCAGGATCAAAACGATTAAGAACGAAATCATTTCCATTCCAAATTCTACCGTAATGAACAGCCATACGGTTAACTACTGCAGCGCAGCGCACGATAGCGGACTTCATCATTCACAGTACGGTGACTATTGGCTATGATGTGCCCTGGAGAGACATGCACGAGGTGCTGATAGAAGCCGCTTCAAGGACGGCATACATATTGGCCGATCCAAAACCTTTTGTGTTGCAGACAAGCCTGGATGATTTTTATGTTTCCTACCAGATCAACGCCTACACGCATGATTCAGGCAAGCAGGCACTGATCTATTCTGACCTGCACCAGCATATTCAGGATGTATGCAATGAGACTGGCGTAGAGATCATGTCTCCTCATTACCGGGCACAAAGAGACGGCAGCATATCTACCATTCCAGCCTCTTATCTTTCCAAAGGTGATCAGCCATCTGCTGCTGACAATCATGGACAGAAAAGTGATCGTTATTTTACCATTTAACTTTTTCTAGTGAGCAACTGCGGGCACTTCCTGATTGCTCTTCCTAAGAGGTATCTCCGGAATAAACCAGGTAATGACAAACCCGATTGCCACAATAAACAACGTGTAAAAGTAAACGCGGGTGATACCCCGGTTGAAAGCCTGCCGCACCGCTTCCTCTACTTGCTGTCCTACCTGTTTGGCTTGCTGCTGCAACTGCTGCTGGATAGCAGGCAACTGCTCTGCTGACACGGGCTGTTGCAAAGTCTGCTGCAAAGAAGATGACAGCATCGGATTATGAGCAATGGTATCCAAAGCAGCCTGATTGCTACTGTTTACGGCCTGGGCGATGTGCTGATAAGTCTGCTCGAAAGACTTGTCGATACTGGTTCCTATATCACTGCCGCCGGTAGAAGACATGCGGTTGGCCGAAGGTTGTTGTGCGCCCATCGCATGTTGAAATGCCGGAGGCATCTTCTGGCTGAACGACGTGGACAGCGACGTGGCCAGCAGGCTACCCATCAGGGCAGCACCCACAGCACTGCCAATCTGCCGGAAAAACTGACTCGAGCTGGTGGCTTGTCCTATTTGTCGCACATCTACGGCATTCTGTACCGCCAGGGTATATAAGGGCTGGGATGGCCCAATCCCCAGACCACAAATCAGCATGTAGGTAACCACCTGCCAGTAGTGGATAGACGGTGTCATCTTGGATAGCAGCAGCGTACCCACAAAAAGTAGTGCCAGCCCGCCCAGCATCCAATACCGATAGTGACCATACCGTGATACTAGCTGCCCTGAAACAATGGAGCCGATGACCAGCCCCAGCGACAAAGGCACCAGTGCCACGCCTGCAAGGGTAGCAGACACGCCTACCACATTGACCATGTAGAGCGGTAAAAAGATGATGATACTAAAAAAAGCAGCTCCCAGAAAGAACAGCGCAGCATTGGAAGTACGGAACACCTTATTTTTAAACAGACTAAAGTCCAGGATAGGATTGGCTGCCCGCAGAGAACGATAGGAGAAAAGGACAATACAAAGGATTGCCACACCAAACAGGGTTAGCGTGAGCGGCGAGGTCCACGGATACACGGTTTTGTCTATCTGAAGGGCCAGCACCAGCGGAACCAGACCGCCCAGCAGCAGCAATGCCGACACATAGTTGAGCGGCTGCTTTTCGCCTTTTGGAAGCAGCGCAGGCATTTTGGTCATGATAAACCAGAGTGCCAGTATCCCAAACGGTACGTTAACATAAAATACCCATCGCCAGCCGGCAATGCCCGGAATAATAGCACCCCCGTGGTCAGTGAGTAGTCCGCCGATCCAGGGACCCAGCACGCTGGCTATGCCAAACACCGCACCCACAAACCCCTGGTACTTGCCCCGCTCGGCAGGTGGAAACAGATCGGCAATGATGATGAAGGCCATAGCAAACAGACCCGCACCGCCAATACCCTGTATGGCCCTAAAAATAATCAACTGGTTCATACCGTCGCCCAGCACCGGCAACGGACCAAACTCTCCGGACAGTCCACAGAGAAAAGAGCCGGCAAGGAAACATACGACAGCAAACAGCTCAATTTTTCTTCTGCTGTACATATCAGCCAGCTTGCCATAGATAGGAACCAGCGCGGTAGAAGCTACCAGGTAGGCGGTGGCTACCCAGGCATAGCGACTCAGCCCGTTGAGGTCTTCTACAATTTTGGGCAAAGCTGTAGCGACGATTGTCTGATCCAGCGCTCCTAAAAAAAGGGCCAGCAAAATACCAAACAGCGTATACTTGGTTTCTTTATTGTCGAAGAGGGCCATAAATGGTTGGTTAGGTTTAGGTATTAGGTGTGTACGTACAACTGGTACGCGTGTTTTTTAATGGATAAAGAGACAAGAACAAGCTGATGCTGACAATTTTTTCATATTATTACCCAAATTATCATAACATGATAAATACTTTTACTGTTTAACATTACTTTAAAAGCAGACAAATGAGTAAACCTATTAAAATTCTTGTTGTAGGATGTGGCAACATGGGTGCCTCTCATGCACGCGCTTATCATAAAATGCCTGAGTTTGAGATTGTAGGGCTGGTGAGCCGCGGGCCTGAAAGCCGCAACCGCCTGTCGCAGGAACTGGGAGGGCTGCCCGAATACGACAACTTTGAGGATGCCCTGGAGAAAACAAAACCAGACGCTGTATCTGTTAATACATACCCTGATACCCACGCCGAATATGTGAAGAAAAGCCTGCGCGCAGGAGCGCATGTTTTTGTGGAAAAACCGCTGGCCAGCTCTGTGGAAGAATGTCAAGATATTGTCAGTGTGGCCAAAGAGACCGGAAAAAAACTGCTGATCGGCTATATCGTACGGGTACATCCTGCCTGGACGATGTTTATAGAAAAGGCCCGGACGCTGGGCAAACCGCTGGTGATGCGCATGAACCTCAACCAGCAAAGCAGCGGCAAAACCTGGGAAACCCACCGCAACCTGATGAAAACCATGTCGCCCATTGTAGACTGTGGCGTGCATTATGTGGATGTGATGTGCCTGATGACCGGAGCCAAACCCGTGCGCGTCAGTGCCATTGGTGCCCGGCTAACCGATGAAATAGCCCCGCATATGTACAACTACGGGCAGTTGCAGGTAACATTTGATGACAACTCTGTGGGCTGGTATGAAGCTGGCTGGGGACCTATGATCAGCGAGACCGCTTTTTTTGTCAAAGACGTGATGGGCCCCAAAGGGTGTGTGAGCATCACTGAGTCGCAAAGTGCCTCCGATGATGTGGATTCCCACAGCAAGACCGGATCGCTCAAGCTGCATCATGCAGACCGCGATGAGAACGGTAAGTTTTCCAAGCCCGACGAACTCATCAGCACCGCCGATGAACCCGACCACCAGGGCCTGTGCGACCTGGAGCAGCAGTTGTTTTTGAAGGCGATCCGGGAAGATATGGACCTGTCGCAGCACCACCAGGATGCCATCAACAGTATGCGTATCGTACTGGCTGCCGATGAGTCCTTTAGGACAGGCAAAACCATTGATTTATGAAATTTGTGTGCCTGTTGATCATCCTGGCCAGAGCTTCAGGTGCTTTTGCACAACCGGGAAGTGCTACGCTCAAAGTCACCGTTTCGGGGTATGAAGGTAGGCAGGGGGAAGTAATGCTAGCGTTGTATAACACTAAAGACAGCTTTTTGGAAAAGCCTGTCAGAATGATGCGCCAAAAAGCCTCGGCTGGCTCTATAGAGTTGGTAATTAACGAACTGGAGCCGGGCGGTTATGGCATTGCTGTCTATCTGGATGAAAACAACAACCAGAAACTGAATAAAAACATAGTAGGTATTCCAAAAGAACCCTATGGGTTTTCAAATGGAGTAAGAGCAAAACTTGCTCCTCCCAGCTTTGATGCTACTAAAATACAAGTGTCTGATGGTGAGAACGTTACTGCTATTGAGCTAAAATAATGTATACACACCTTTTATATATGCAAAAACCATATCCTGTGCTACGGCATAGCCGTCGGATTAAGCAGATTAGGTAAAGACAACATATGTACTACCCTATATCGTGATTGCCGTGGTGGAGTCTTGTGACCCGCCACAAACTTTAATAATGCAGAAGTTACTTCCCAACTTATCTGCGGTACGCAAGACCCGCAGAGGCAGGCGTGTTTGTGCATACACTTTGAGTTATGAAACAGGCAATACTTTGTGTTGAGACTGTGAGGTAGGAAAAATACCAAAGACATGGTTCTTGCTGGTTTTTTTCAAGGATTTGTATCCTGTAAACGCCCCAAAAGCCGGTAAAACGCCACCGGCTGCACAAAAATAGAATCCCGGAACTTTATGTACATGTCCGATCTTATCCCGAAGGCTGGCACCGGGATGAAGGTGTCCGGCAAGGTTGTAGCCTGGCAGTGGCCTGACATCCAGAAAAGCATTTTTGTTTTGCACGTCCGGTATATCAAAGCAGGGTTTGTGCGAAAAACAAAACGGAGGCATGTAGAGTGTATCTTCAGCAATCGCCAGGTTTTTGGCCCCGTAGGCCGCCTGTGGTAATATATCGTGGTTGCCTTTGACCAGTGTAAAGGGCAGCGAATCATTGTTTTCAAGAAGCTGCATAAAGTCTGCCCACTCTGTATTGTAGGCACTATGAAACAAGTCGCCCAGGATGATTACCTGCGTGGGTGCCAGCTGCCGGATAAGTTCCTGCAATTGCAGCAGGTCGTGGTGGTGTACCTGTGAGGGTATAGGAATGCCCGCCTTGCGGAAATGTCCGGCTTTTCCCAGGTGTAGGTCAGCCAGCATAAGGAGTTGCTGCTCCTGCCAGTAAACAGCCCGTTGAGGAAGTAGGAGTAGATGTTGCGCTCTTAGTTTGTATCTCAGACTCCCTTCTATTTCAGTTGCGTCTATCATTTTGTCATGGCTAGCATCAAAAAACATTACCTCACGTATGAACAAGGCAAATCTAAAGCAAAAACTGATGAGAACAATGCTATTGCCCTAACCTGCGGGTAACGACCTTTGGAGACACACTATAAAAGACCCTTACGGTCTGTCTTGTGCCCGTAGTTTAGCTAGAAAACCACTCCAATAACTTTCTTGCGGCATATAAAAAGCTTTAAAAGTACCTTACACAGTTTTGCAAACTACTTTTAAAGCTTGTTCAGGGCTTTACAAAACCAGGTAGACCCTCAAGAAAGCTTATGAAGCACTTTACAAAAGTGGCAGACCATGCTATTTTACTTTTTTATGGTTTACAAAACCTGGTAAGGCATCACTAAAGCTTTTGTAGTACTTTACGCGCTCTTGTAAACCCCTTTCAAAGCTTATCAGGTACTTCAAGAAAGATATTGCCGTAATTCTAAGTGTTGGAAGTGCTTTACAAAATATGTAGATGGCAGATGTTACTTCGGACGTTGTTTTACCAGCCCAGGGACGGTTCGCCTGGTCGGCCAGGGTGGCCCCGCCACGCCGTTGCGATTAAAGCCCTGGGCTGATAAAGTCTTTTGTGTTATTGTCTGTTAGGCAATAAGTATTATAACCGTCCCCCCAAGTCATCCCGGTAGCGGCCGACGATTGGGGATATTTCCCACTATGCAGTTCTCCGCCTTGAAGCAATCACCTTGCAAACCTGCTTTTTAGCAGAGGAATTACTGAGCCGCATCACGATCAACGCCAATATTTGCCATTATGCACATTGCTAACGCTATTGAGATGCCAAACTGGAATGCTTATATCAGCGTGTTTAGGTTTTCCTTCGTCAATGGCTTATTGATCAGATTATTAACACCATAGTCTTGTAATCTTTGAACATCTTTGGGGTTGTTGGAAGTGGTCAGCGCAATCACTTTGGTGTTATCTTTTTCCTTTAGCTCGAGCGACTTGAAGAATTCCAGAAACTCAAAGCCATCCAGTAGCGGCATGTTGATATCCAGTAAGATAAGATCAGGACATTGCAGGCAGCCTTTCAGATAGTCCAGGGCTTCCTGGCCATTGGTGGCAATCTCTATCTTGTGCGTGATGCCCATAGCTTCCAGTAGGTTGACGTTGATGAAGTTGGTGATCTCATCATCGTCGACCAACAATACACAATTAAATCTACTCATTATTTGTATGACAGTATTATTTATGCTGTGGTTTTACTTGACTGATTGATTCAAAATTATGCTAAAGGAAGAGCCCTTATCCAACTCACTATCAAGCCTGACATCGCCTCCTGCTTTATCTACAATTCGTTTGACAAGGAACAAGCCCATTCCGGTGCCTTCAATATCCGTATGCAAACGCTTGAACATGTTGAAAACTTTATTTTTGTATTTAGAAGCAATTCCTAGGCCATTATCTGAAACAGTCAGTATCCATTGCCCGCTTTCTGCCGAGGTGCGGATATCAATGACAGGCTGCCGATCCGGATGCCTGTATTTTACTGCATTGCTGATCAGGTTGTACATCAGGCTCTTTAGGTTGGCATAAGAGAACCGAACCATGTGATGCGGGTAAACATTGATATTGATCTTGGCATTTGCTTCCCGTATCATATCAGCAATCATCATGATCACTTCTTCAACTATCTCATTGAGGTCTACGAGTGCCACATCATCATATACATCTTTGTTGAGCTTGGTAATATCCGTCAGGTCTTGCAGGGTAGTTTTAAACTTTTTAATAGAGAAATCTATCATTCCCAACGCTGTATAGATCTTGCTGTCTTTGATCTGCTCAGCCTCCAGGCCCTTGATAAGCATGTTGGTTAGCCCTTCTATGTTAGACACCGGTGCTTTAAGGTCATGAGACGCTGCATACACAAAGCTATCCAGATCGCTGTTGATGCGCTCAAGGTCTTTGTTCTTTTCTATGAGCAAAGCATTGGAGTTATTAAGCTCTTTTCGGGTGGCTACCAGGTGGTCGTATGCCGTCTTCTGATCATCGATGTCTGTGCCGGAGCCTACCCACAGCGTCAGTTGTCCATCAACGTCTCTAACGGGAGTGGCTCGCGTAAGATGCCACCGGTAGGCGTGTCGCGGAGTTTGTCTGATGCGGTGTTCAATTTCCAGATCCTGCTCCAGCAACAGAGCCTGTTGCCAGTGTGCCAGCGATCTTTGCAGATCCTTCGGATGCACAATCGTGCGCCAAAGATGCTGTAGCGTCTGTGAGTCTGCCGGATTGGCCTCGCCTACCGGCTGTTTATAGTATTCTATATGACCATCGGGCAGCACCGTCCAGGTAGTTTGTGGAAGCGCACTTAAAATGGTTTGCACCCGGTCTTTGCCGCGCTCCAGTATTTGCCGCGCTTTCACCTGATCGGTGACATCAATGCCAAACACAAGCACGCCATTTACCTTCCCGGCATCATCATGGGTAGGCTGGTAGGTGAAGTTGAAGTAAGCCTCTGTTGGGCTTCCATCGATACCCAATGGCAATATCATCGGATAATTTTTGCCTATAAACTTCCGGTCGTTCTCATAGACATCATCTAACAGTGCAAGGAAACTGGCAAATGCCGGGTTCAGCGGAAGCGAACGTAGTGCCTTACCCTTGTAGTTTGCCTTTGGAAACAGGCGTTCGTGAGAAGAGTTGACCAGTTCGAACACATGATCGGGACCGGTAAGCAGGCAGATGGCAGCAGGTGTTTCCATGATCAGGTTGTACAGCCGCCGTCTGCTTTCCTCCAGTTGTAGGTTGGTATTTTTAACCTGATAGTAGAGCTGAGCATTGTCAACATGCAGTGCCACTTTGCTGGCTACTTCCTGGGCAAACTGCAGGTCGCGTTGATTAAAACACCGGTGCGGCTGGCAATTCAGCAGGGTGAGTGCGCCGATAATACGGTTGCGCGCCATGAGCGGGACAGAGATGGCCGACTTGGGGCCTATACGCTGAAGTAGTGCTGCGTGTTCTTTGCTATAGCTTAGTTTTTCCAGCGTCTTTTCATCAATAAGCCTGACCATCACCGGCTTTCCCTGGTATAGTGCCTGGGCAATGGGATACTTCAGCTTGCTGGTAGCAGGCGTAATCTGACGTAGTTGAACAGCCAAAGGGTCTTGACTGCTATCGTAGCAGCTTACAGCCATGCGCTTTACTTTAGCATCGTCGTCCAACAGGTCTACAATGCACCAATCAGAGAGATAATCCGTACACAAACGCGCAAAATCGGTCAGGATACGGTCGTATTCCAGTGAAGAAGCCAGGATAGTGTTGGCCTTATTTAGAAAACCCTCGTGCTGCTGTGTTTCTTTCAGCGACGTGATATCGTTAAAGAATACCTCAACCCCTTTGCCTGTAGGCTCAATCTGCACCCGGTACCAAACCAGCAACGATTTGACGTGATACTCAAAGCAGATGGTTCTTTTTTTGTCAACAACAGTAGCGATATTCTTATAAAAATCAGTCTGCACAAGGGCTGGGAATTCTTCCCAGATATTTTTTCCAATAAGCTGATGGCTGTCATCAGTCTGCACAAGTTTCAGCAAGCTTTGGCTGATGTATTCAAAACAGCTATGCTGGTCTATTTTAAAAAAAGCATCTTTGAGCGGTTTCTTGCGTCTTGCCTCACTCGCTCTGAATATCTGATCAAGTTCCATCATCAAAAGCTATGTAAAATTAAAAAAATACCAGGTGCATACTTTTACAATCCCGGTCTGTATTGCCTGTAAGTCTTAAAACAGGCAGCCACTATTGATTTTTCAATACGATACGGTCTGGAAGCATCTCAATTTTTCCTTCTCTATACAGTCCTCCAATGGCTTTTTTGAAGTTCTTCTTGCTCATATGAAATACCGCCCTGATCTCCTCAGGCTGGCTGTTATCATGAAAGGGCAGGGTTCCGTCGTGCGTTTGCAGTTGATCCATCACCTCCTGTTTGGCATGGTCTATGGCACTCACGCCCTGTGGCTGCAACGCAATATCCAGTTTGCCATCTTCCCGCACTGTCTTGATGTAGCCTTGGAGCTGGTCGCCAATTCTGAGCGGCTGGAATACCTCATTCTCATAGACTACACCTATATAAATCTGGTCTACCACTACTTTAAAACCCAGCGGGGAGCGGTCGTACACCATCAGGGCTACCGCTGTGTTTCTGGCTAAGCCGGTTGCTTCTTTGAGCAGAAAACCTTCAATCTTAGCCACTGCGATCACTCTTCTGGTTTTAAAGTCCAGGCATACCCTCACCACTGCTTGGTCGCCAGAACTGACAGGAAATGCCTGCTCTTTGTAGGGCAGCAGCAGGTCTTTGTCGAGGCCCCAGTCCAGGAAAGCCCCAAAGCGCGTTACTTCTTTTACCGGTAGCGCAGCGAATTGTCCTACCTCTGCCTTGGGTTGCTGGGTGGTAGCAATCAGCCTGTCTTCCGAATCGGTATAGATGAATACTTCCAGGTCTTCGTGAAGCTTATAGTTTTGAGGGATGAATTTGTTGGGAAGCAATATCTCGCCTTCAGAAGAAGCCAGATAAAGACCCTGGGGCGTTTCCTTCACAATTTCTAGCGTATTGGTATTTCCGATTTTTAGATTCATAACTATACAAACTTATTGAAGCGAATTGAGTTTAACAAAAAACAGCAATATGTCAGCAGAAAGCTTATATCTTGAGGGAATGGTCAATTTTAGGGCGGAGGCTTACGAGGCTGCTATCAAGTGTTTTGATAAGGTACTTAGCCTCCAGCCGACTCATACCGAAAGCTTGTATGCCCGGGCGGGTTCTTACTATAAGATGCAGCAGTTTGGAGAAGCGATCGGTGATTTTGATCAGCTCATCAGCCAGCATCTCGGCAATGCCAGCTATCTGAGTGAACGCGGCATTGCCCTGTATATGGACGGGCAACAGGCACAGGCGTTAGAGGATTTTGATAAAGCAGTGTTGCTGGAGCCTGCCAATGGCTACCGCTATGCAAGCCGGGCGTATGTAAAAGACGCTACCGGCGATCTCCAGGGAGCCATTGCCGACTATGAAAAAGCCATCGAGCTTGATCCCAAAGATGCTATTTCTTGTAACAACAAAGGGATGATAGAAGAAAAGCTCGGTTATCTCAGCCAGTCTAAAGACAGTTTCGCACAGGCTGATCAACTGGTGGGATACGATGCTGCGCAAAGCAGGTATTCGGCGGATGATAGATCGTCCGGTGAAAGGAAACAGGCTGCTCCCAAAGACGATAAATATCAAAACCATCGCGCAAAGAGTTACCTGGGCATTATTGGGTCCGTGATCACCTCAAAAGAGGCGCGAAAAGAGTTTTATGCATTTCTGAAAGGTAGGTTCAGATAATGCAGGGCTTTGTATGGGTTTGAACGTACGGAGTAGAGGCAAAAATACAGCAATATGCCTGCTGGTAACAAACAACTTATCTACGCTCAAGATTGGAAAGTCGTATTTCCACCCTATCCTCAAAATCTTTCATTCTTTGCTCCAAGTCCAAAGCCTTGTCCAATCTTTGCTCAATCCTGATGAGCGTACTTTGTGTCTTTCTATGAATGCCTACCATTTCAGTTAAAATATCGCCGTGCCCATCCAATCTGGTATTGACATGTTCTAATCTGGTATTGACATGTTCCAATCTGGTATTGACATGTTCCAATCTGGTACCGACATGTTCCAGTTCAGTATTGACATGTTTTAGTCCAATATTTACATTGGCCAGCTCTTCAATCATCCGATCCTGCTTCTTGAGGGTTTCGGAAAATAATACTAAAATTTGATCCTCGTTCTTCATTAATCTTTCATTTTGAGTTATTATAGCATGATAGTAAGCTATTATAATTTAGCAAACAAGCTTTGGCCAAAACAAATTCAAAGGGGATTTAGCGATGTCTTACTCATTGTCTACCGTCAATTTTCTTTTCATAGTTTTGACATATTCCGAAGGCAATGCACCAAATCTGTCTTTGAACAACTGTGAAAAGTGCGCCGGATTGGAGTAACCTACATGGTCGGCGATCTGCCGGATATTTAGTGTGTCAGATGTAAACAGGGAAGCAGCGTGCAGCAATTTCTTTTCTCGCAGGTATTTGTTGATGGTGGTACCAAAGACAATCTTAAACCCGTGTTTAAGTTTGGTGGTATTGACGCCTACCATTTTGGCGAGCTCCGGGATGGTAGGGGTATCTTTCAGGTCTGCGGTGAGTGTTTTCTCTGCATGGTGAATCAGGGCGATGTCTGCTTTTCTGAGCAGGCTGCTGGTTTTCCCTCCTCCATAATCGTCTACATACAACTGGATCATGAGTCCGAAAATCTCCAGTGCTTTGGCTTCCAGAAAAATTTTGCGGCTCAGCCCATTAAGATCATTGTCGTGAATCTGAGCAATCACATCTGCCAGTTGAAGGCTATAAGCAGTATGGTATTCAAAAGGGTCAATAGCATCCACATCTTTGAATACGGCCGCCAACCTTTCAGGAATGGTATACAGCTCGCAGGCGATCTTGGGAAGATATGCAGGACGATCTATCTCCAGGATGGTTACCTGAATCGGGCACCCTGCCTCAAATATCAGCGACTGGTCAAATTTATCCGTGCAGGTGGCCAGTGAGGTGTGGAGTGCCTCTACGGTATGTTTGCAGTATTCAGGCTCAAACATATAACTAACCTTGCCCTGGTGGCACGAAATGATTCGCAGCGGATGTGAACGGTCCAGCTTATAGTGCAGCGTCAGCGGTTCTTTCAGCGTAAAATGCAGCTGCAACAGACCCAGCCCGTGTTGAAAGTTGATGCCTTTGATGTAGCCTTCACCCAGTTGCAAAGGGATTCTGATGGAGGTTTCATCGCAAATGAACGTATATTTACCGTCGTCTATTTCCCTGCTGATCGTCTTGAGGACTTTGTGCAGGTGTACATCGTGGATGGTGGTAATCATGTTCTTAGAGACATAGGTAAAAAAGGTGGCGGTTTTGTGCTAAAGGAATATTGCACTAAAGTACAACACTCATACATTCAATACAAATTCTTATAACTTTATGCCTGTCAGCTAGTTTTATGATCATTCATCTGTTAGCTTACTTTTTTACGTTAGTCGGTCATCAATTTTTCAAAACATATGAGTATAAATTACACCAAGCAGCCCAAGAAGATATTTGCCTTATTAAAAGATACTTATAAGGGCTGGAATGCCAACGATCCTTTCAGGCAAAGTGCCGTCATTGCCTATTATACTATTTTCTCGTTACCAGCCCTGGTGCTGATCCTGATCAACGTAGCTGGTCTGATCCTGAAAGACGGGCAGGCACAGGCACAAATTATGGACCAGATCACCGGTCTGGTGGGCGCAGATGCCGCCCAGCAGGTGCAATCTATGGCAGATAATGCCAGCAATATGGGCGATTCTTTTTTCGGTATTGTAGTAGGAGTGGGTACCCTGCTTTTTGGTGCTACCGGAGTGTTTTACCAACTGCAACAATCGCTCAACATCGCATGGGAAGTACAGCCTCGCCCCGATACGGGTATCAAAAAACTGGCACTGGACCGGGCTACTTCGCTGGGCGTAATCATTGCCATCGGGTTTTTGCTGATCATCTTCATGGTAGTATCTACTTTGCTCAACTCTTTGAGTTCCTGGATACAGCAATTTCTGCCCGAACCCTTATTCTACGTGATGTACGTGATCAATGTTTTGCTGCCGCTGGGTGTCATCACCGTGCTGTTTGCCATGATTTTCAAAATCCTGCCTGATGCCAAGATAGAATGGAGGTCTGTATGGGTGGGAGCGTTTGTTACTTCGCTGCTTTTTGCCTTAGGCAAATTCCTGCTAGGCTTCTATTTTGCAGAGTCTAATCCTGCCTCTTCCTACGGCGTAGCCGGTTCTATCATCCTGATCATGCTATGGGTCAACTACTCTGCTCTGATCTTTCTGTTTGGTGCAGAATTTACCCAGGTGTACGCCAGAGACCGTGGCCACAATATAGAACCCAACAGCTACGCGCAACGCACACCCAACTTCCGGCTAAAGCAAATGGAAGAAGACAAAAAACAACCTCATTAAACTGCTTTGGCTAACTTATAACTATATGAAAACTTTTATCACAATCCTTTTGCTTCCTTTCCTGATCACTACTTCAACCATTGCTCAGGCAGGCAGGCAGGACAAGGTGCCCCAGGTAACAACTGCCAATGGCACCCTGGAGGGCATCAACGATTCAGGTGTACGCATCTTCAAAGGTGTTCCTTTTGCCCAGCCTCCGGTTGGTGAGTTGCGCTGGAAGGCTCCGCAACCTGCCAAGAACTGGCAAGGAATACGAAAAGCAGATCACTTCGGCCCACGTGCCATGCAATTGCCCGTGTTTGGCGACATGAGTTTTCGCTCCGATGGCGTGAGTGAAGACTGCCTGTACCTAAATGTGTGGACACCGGCCAAATCGGAAGATGAGCGGCTGCCCGTGCTGGTCTATTTTTATGGAGGCGGCTTTATTGCCGGCGATGGTTCCGAACTTCGCTACGATGGAGAGAATATCGCCCGCCAGGGTATCATAGCCATTACTGTAAACTATCGGTTGGGTATATTTGGCTTTATGGCGCACCCGGCACTCACCAAAGAATCGCCCCATCAGGCTTCCGGCAACTATGGCTTGCTGGATCAGCAGGCTGCCCTGCTATGGGTCAAAGAAAATATTGCTGCCTTTGGCGGCGACCCCAGGAAGGTAACTATTGCCGGAGAATCTGCCGGTTCTTTTTCAGTAAGTGCGCAGATGGCCTCGCCATTGGCCAAAGACCTGATAGCCGGAGCTATCGGATCCAGCGGTTCGCTGCTGGGATCATTTGCGGTTGCTCCGCTCCAGGAAGGTGAGCAACAGGGCGAGGCTTTTGCTGAAACAGTAGGAGCAAAGTCGCTGGCCGACTTGCGTAACATACCTGCCGAAAAACTGCTGGAAGCCGCAGGCAAGAAAAAGGCTCCACGTTTTTCTATTGTAGTAGATGGCTATTTTTTAACGGAAAAGCCTTCCGAAGTTTATGCCAGCGGCAAACAGGCCCATGTGCCCCTGATGGCCGGATGGAATTCTGAAGAAAGGAACTATCATTCGCTCTTTGACGGCCTTGAACCTACACCCGAAAACTACAAAAACGCGGTGCAAAAGTTATACGGCGACCAGGCCGATAAAGTACTAGCCATCTATCCTGGCAATACCAAAGAAGAAATGATACAGTCAGCTACCGATCTGGCAGGCGATCGTTTTATAGGCTACAGCACCTGGAACTGGACAGATATGCAGGCAAAAACAGGTGGCAACCCTGTCTACCGGTACTATTATGAACATCCCCGACCTGCCATGCGTGCAGAAATGGGCGATGCTGTGGCTGGCTTGGCCGGTGGTGTGATTAAAGGTGAAGAAGCAAAGAAACAAAAAGCACCAGTGGCAAGCGGAGCCGTACATTCTGCCGACATTGAATATGCGATGGGCAACCTGCCTACCAACCGCGTCTACAATTGGCAACCCGAAGATTACAAAGTTTCGGAAATCCTACAGCAGTATTATGTCAACTTCGTGAAAAACGGAAACCCCAACGGACTTGGGGTACCACAATGGTCAGCCATCAATCGCGAAGAAAACAACACCCCCGTCATGCACATCAATACAGATACACAGGCCAAACCCGACCAGCGTCAGAAGCGATACGAAACATTAAGAGCGATAAGTAATAGTGGTAGCAAATAGTATTCAAAAGAATTATTTGATTTTGCTACTCGTTTCACTACACACTCGTTTTAGTTTCAAACTGAAACGTCTATACGGGCCTATTTCTATGTCGGTTAGTTTTGTGACAAGATGTCGTATACTAAACTGCTTGTAGCTTTTCGCTAATTGCCTAAAGCTATCCTTTATCTTTCCAGCTTGTAAATCTTGCCATCAAAGCCACACAGGAATAGTTCTTCGTCGGCATTGGTGCCAAAGGAAGCAATGGCAAAATCAGCATCTGCAATTTCCTGATTATCTGGTTTCTGCTCTTTGGCAAGGTTCAGCGACCAGATACGACCAGAAGCATAATCGGCATAGATGTACTTTCCTGTCAGATCATCCAGCGTAGAGCCGCGGTATACAAAGCCACCGGTGATGGATACATCGCCTTTGCTATGGTCATATTCCAGCACAGGCAGGATGGTATTGGCACTGTCGCAGTTATTTTTCGGGTCAAAACAATGATCGGCTTCTGTGATGTTCCAGCCGTAGTTGCCACCATTGCTGATGGTGTCTACTTCTTCATAGGTATTCTGCCCCACATCGCCTGCCCACATTTTGCCATTACTTGCATCCCAGCTAAAACGCCAGGGATTTCTCAGGCCATACGCATAAATTTCTTCACGGTAGCCCTGCTTATTTTTAGCAAAAGGATTGTCTGCTGGTATGCCATAGTTTTTGCCGTTGGTCGGATGATCCACATCAATTCTCAGGATGGTTCCCAGCAGCGTTTTGCGGTTCTGACCGTTTTCTTTTGGGTCGCCTCCGGCACCACCATCACCTACGGCAACATACAGATAACCATCAGGTCCAAAAGATACTTGTCCCCCGTTGTGGTTGTCATAGGGTTGCTCGAACTCAAGCAGCACCTGTTCGCTATCCTTCATTGACTTATCAGGATCATCGGGCGATACCTTAAACCGGGAAATACGCGTTCTGGCTGGGTTGTCAATGGTATAATCTATATAGAAATAACCGTTCTTCTGGTAATCAGGATGAAAAGCCAGGCCCAGCAATCCTTCTTCATTGCCTTTGTCGTCTACCGGTCCGGAAATATCCAGAAAGGTTTTCTTGTCCTTTACATTTTGCGCATCTTCAAAGACACTAATCACGCCGCGCTGTTCTACCACAAACACCCGACCCGAGCCATCTCCGGCATGTTGAAAATCTACCGGCCGGGTAAAGCTAAGGGCAGGATAGGCGTTGGAGATTTTGTAAGCCGCAGGTGCCTTATCAGGCGGGCTATCCGTATTTTTCTTTAAAAGGATAAACGATAGCAGCCCTATGGCTACCAAAGCGATCAATCCTATGCTGCTGTATCTTTTCATGGTTGTATTTTTTGTACTTAACTCAAACCTCGGGCATCTGTTATCATTATCAGCAAAAAAATGTAAAAATATCATACAACAAAGCAGCAATTGTATATTAACAGCCATGTCAGGGTTTTCGTATACAAGGTTACATGGAAACATTATTAGACAATACACACACCGTTGCCAACCAACAAAAGCAGCGCAGCGAGTTTAACGTAGGCGGCATGACCTGCGCCTCGTGCGCCGTAAGCCTGCAAACGTACCTGGAGTCGCAGCAAGGCATCGATGAGGTTACTGTCAACTACCCCAACCAATCGGCCTCTGTCACCTATGATGCTGATCGGGTGAGCGTAGACCAGCTCCAGGGCTATGCCCGCGACATTGGCTATGATCTGATGACCGGCAGCAACGAAGAACGGCTCACCCAGTCCAAAGAAGCCGACCGTCAGCGACTCACTACTTTAAAAAGAAAGCTGATCGTAGCGGTTGTGCTGTCGTTGCCCATCTTTGTAATCTCTATGCTTATGATGGGGCAGGTGCCTTATGCGCATTGGATCATGCTGGTCTTGTCTGTTCCTGTGCTGGCTTGGAGCGGCAACGAGTTTTTTATCAATGCCTGGAAAAAGATCCGGCACGGTGCTACCAATATGGATACGCTGGTGGCACTCAGTACCGGTATTGCTTTTCTGTTTAGCTTGTTCAATACCTTGTTTCCTTCCTACTGGACACAGCACGGACTGGAACCGCATGTATATTACGAGTCAGCAACCATCATCATCACCCTGATCCTGCTGGGCCGTTATCTGGAAGAAAGTACCCGCCGTAAAACCTCTTCTTCTATTGAGAAACTGATCGGGCTGCAACCCAAGACTGTTATGGCTATTCGCAATGGGGAGGAAGTGACGCTGCCCGTCAGTGAGGTCATCGTAGGAGACTTGCTGCTGATCAAACCGGGCGACAAGATACCGGTAGATGGCCGGGTGAAGAGCGGACAGTCGTTTGTAGACGAAAGTATGATCAGTGGTGAGGCTATTCCGGTGCAGAAACAACGCAAAGATACGGTGTTCACCGGTACGATCAACCAGCAGGGGAGCCTGAAGATACTGGCAGAGAAAGTAGGAGGGGCCACGCTGCTTGCCCAGATCATTCAACTGGTGCAGCAGGCGCAGGCTTCCAAGCCGCCGGTGCAAAAACTGGTAGATAAGGTCGCCAGCATTTTTGTACCGGTGGTGATCGCCATTGCCGTGGTTGCCTTTGCCGTCTGGTACTTTGCCGGGCCGGAACCTTCCATCACTTATGCTTTTCTGGCACTGATTACCGTGCTGATCATCGCCTGCCCGTGTGCTCTCGGACTGGCTACGCCCACCGCACTCATGGTAGGCATTGGTAGAGGAGCCGCGCAGGGCATCCTGATCCGCAATGCAGAAAGCCTGGAGGTAGCCCATAAAGTGGATACGCTGGTGCTTGATAAAACAGGTACCATCACCGAAGGCCGTCCTACAGTCACCGACGTGCACTGGGCAGGATCGGCAGATACTACGCAGTCAGCTTCTACACTATGGGCACTTGAAAATGCCTCCGAACATCCGGTGGGCCGGGCCATTGCCCAACACCTGAAGGCGCAGGGAGTGCCGCCAGTAACGGCTGATCAGTTTGAAGCCATCAGCGGACATGGTGCCAAAGCGAAGATCGGTGACCGATGGTACCTGGCAGGCAACGAAGCCATGATGCAGGTGCATAATGTAGCAATAGACAGCGATATGGCTGATAAAGCGCACCAACTGGCGCATGAAGCAAAGACGGTGGTATATTTTGCCGAAGCGCAACAACTGCTGGCCGTGCTGGCCGTGGCTGATAAGATCAAAGAGTCTTCCAAAGCAGCCGTAGCCAAGCTACAGGCCATGCACATCGAGGTGCATATGCTTAGCGGCGACAATGAACAGACCACCGAAGCCATTGCCCGGCAGGTAGGCATCAAAAACTACCAGGGAAAAGTGCTGCCTGCCGACAAAGGCAACTTTGTCAAAGACATGCAAAGCAAAGGTAGGGTGGTGGCAATGGCAGGCGATGGCATCAACGATTCACATGCCTTGGCGCAGGCCGACATTGGTATTGCAATGGGCAGCGGAACAGACATTGCTATGGAGAGCGCAGGCATCACCCTGATGCACTCCGATCTGTCGCAGATTGCACAGGCCATAGTGCTTTCCAGAGCCACGATCAGGACAATCCGGCAAAACCTGTTCTGGGCTTTTATTTACAATATCATTGCCATCCCCATAGCAGCTGGTGCGTTATATCCGGCCTTTGGTTACCTGCTGGACCCCATGCTGGCCGGTGCTGCGATGGCCTTTAGTTCTGTCTCGGTGGTGCTCAACAGCCTGCGGTTAAGACAAGGATTAAGCTAAAACAATCTTCTGCTGCCATAGCAGGCTGGAGGAAAGCACCAACAAACAAAGGACAAAATACAAACAAGTATCTAAAAGTAAATCACTAAAAACATAAACAATGGAAACGTTACAATTCAAAACCAATATCAATTGCAACAGCTGCATCAAGTCCGTTACCCCTCACCTCAACGGCCTGGATGAAGTAGAAACATGGAAAGTAGACACCGACAATCCCGATAAGATACTAACCGTAGAAGCAGAAGAAGGCAGCCGGGAAGCAGTGGTTTCCGCCGTGAAAGAAGCAGGTTTTGAGATAGAAAAACTATGAAGGACAGCAAACTACCTGCTTTAGGCACGTGGATAAGGAACAGTTGCTAAATAAAGTAACAGGTCGTTATTGTGTAGCCATTCTGATTGGGAACCAACATGCTAGAGCCGCCACTCAAGGTCATCCCGACGGGGTCATCCCGACGGGGTCATCCCGACGGGGTCATCCCGACGGGGTCATCCCGACGGGGTCATCCCGACGGGGTCATCCCGACGGGGTCATCCCGATGGGGTCATCCCGACGGGGTCATCCCGATGGGGATCTTTGTCATATGGTTAAGATCCCTAGCGGGATGACCCGCAGTGGCGACTGCCGGTTAGGGTGACCCCGTCAGGATGACCAAAAGATATATATGTTACTTTCTTTTGTTCTTGTTCCTAAGAAGGTAGCGCATATCAAAGACAGACTTTCAAAGCTTGAAAACAAATGAGCTATACAAGTTTCTGTCATCCAATAAAAATAAGGGCTTGTCGCAAAAAATAATATTGCTGCAATAAAAATAATACATCCGTCACAAAATATATGAATACATAGCTGTAATCAGCCTACAGTTCATACAGATGAGATTAATCGCAAAGATTTCTCCACGTTTGTTTGCCACTGCGGTGTAGGTTATGTGTAAATCTTGCTGTTTTATGGCTTTAATTGACAAATTGACACGCTTTCTTACCTCATACAGCTATCTACGGCTTTGCGTTTGGCACTAACTTGTCTGTACTTCTAGCTTTAAAAGAATGTTCAACTTAAAGCAAAAGCACATGGCACAGTTACTGTACGCCCGCGACTCATCACAAAAGCACATGAGCGCCACCCGCCGCCACCTGCGGCTATGCAAACAGGTAAAAAACACGCAGGGACTCGTCAAACAGATTACCCCGGCGTATCAACTGGTCACAGAGAAAGACCAGGAGCTGCAAGCGCAAAAGCTGGTACGTGAAGACCGCTATGATGACATGCTCATGGCCGATAACCAGCTGGATGATATGGTGAGAAACCTTTTCAGAAGGTGTGAAGAGTATGACCGCATCTATCCGGGCGAACCCGTCTTGCTGCAAATCTTTCCCGAAGGAAAGTTCAGCCATATCATCAACATGAAACGGGAAGACGAACCGGCAGTAGTAGAAAAAATGGCGATGCGACTGGAAAATTTGGGCGAAAAACATGCCTTGCATGTCTCTGGCCAGGAACTTCGCTTGTGCATCAACAATTCCCGCAAAGCCATTCGCGCTTACCAGGAGGCTTTACAGGTACTGAAGGTATGCGAGACCGAATGTGAAATGGCTTGTACTGCACTGCGCCGCCAGTATGAAAACAACTACCTGGATGCCCGCAAGCAACTAGGCAAAGTGCTGGCCGAACGTTTGTTTCCCAAGCTAAATGTTGGTAGCAAGTCGGACAAAGCCCCGGCGGCAGAAGCATAAGCAACCGGGGAAACATTTTCCTACACAAAGCAGAAGGCTGGACATGCGTGTTTAGCCTTCTTTTTTTGCTATTGTAAGCCTGGGCAAGCTCACAACATCAGTCCATATTGTTCTTTAGCCAGTGGGTAAGCTTAAAAAGCAATCCAATAACTTTCTTGAGGTGCTACAGAAGCTTTAAAAGTACTTTACAAAACAATGTAAACCCATAAAAAAGCTTATAAAGTGCTTTACAAAACAATGTAGAACCCTCACAAAGCGTATAAAGCACATGACAAAAGTTGTTAACCATGATATTTTTCTTTTTTCATGGCTTACAAAACGTCGTAAAGCACTATCAAAGCTTTAACAGTACCTTACGACAAATTGTAAACTCCTTTCAAAGCTTGTTAGGTACTTCAAGAAAGATATTGCCGTACTTTTAAGCGTTGGAAGTACTTGACAATTCTTACACCTTCAAAGTTGCAGCAGATATAGTGCATCAAAACCAATATTAGCAAAGAAACCTTGCGTGTTTTATGCATGAAAATCTTGCCGTAACAAGTCAACAGACAACAAATCTTGTACCCATTCTTAAGTCATCCCGTAGGGATCTTTCCGTTATGTGGTTCCACCGCCTAAAAATCGGCCATCTTGCAAGCTTGCTCCTTAGCAACGCGGTAAAGATTCCTCCGTTCCACGGCGGCCGCTATCGCTACGGAATGACCGGATGGGTAAAGAGTGTACTCAAAAATAAATCGGAAGAACCTTTTAAAGTATTGGCTGGAATAGTTATTTTGGGTGCTATAAGAAAAATAGCCGCAATGCGTCTACACGAATGTTATCACGCATAGACAAAAACACTTTAAATGAAACAGCGAATTGCCCATGTAGCTTTGGTGGTAGAAGATTATGATAAAGCTATTGAATTTTATACCGGAAAATTAGATTTCAAACTCATGGAAGACACCAAATTGAGTGATGAAAAACGATGGGTCGTGGTAGCTCCACCCGGTGCTAAAGAATGTGCTCTGCTACTTGCCAAAGGAGTCAACGAAAATCAAAGAGCGAGTATTGGAAACCAAACTGGCGGCAGAGTTTTTCTGTTCCTGTTTACGGATGATTTTTGGAGGGACTATCATAAAATGATAGCAAGAGATATCACGTTCGTCAGACCACCCAAGCAAGAGGATTATGGAATGGTTGCTGTCTTTGAAGATTTGTATGGCAACCTGTGGGATCTGTTAGAGCCGAATGATGAGAATTTAGGAGTTTTAAACTGAAATATATGCTCACGGATGTTCATCCAAAGTTATCCATGCGGGACAAAGCCGCAACGAGAGACTTTTACCTTAACAAGTTGGACTTTTAGTCTATGGCCGGTCGGCGTTCCGATAAAGATTCCAAATACTCTAAAGCTTCCCCAGGTATGTGCGGGGCACCCCGTGCCTCCGTGGAGCGGTCCCCACAGACCTGCACCACAAATATGAATGTCGATACTTATTTCCGCAATCAGAAGGCGGTATTCAGGTGGAAGTAGAAGCCGGATGAACCGTTTATTTTCCAGGAATGTTCCAGGCGAATCACCAGGTCGTAGAAGGACACAATGTCTACCCCAACGCCATAGCCCATCAGGTAGCGGTTGTTGAGCACATCGCTGAGTGCGTAAGGGCGGCTGTTGTGCAGGTAGCCGTGGTCTGCATAGACTTTCAGGTACAGGCTGACAGGCAGGGTGTTGAACTGCTTTATGGGTATGATTCTGTGCAGGTCGAATACTCTAGCAAAAATCCTTTTGCTGAGCGTGTTTTGCTGCGTCACATACGCCTGCCCTTCAATGGCATCCAGCTCATAGCCGCGCAGCCAGTTGCCGTGGTAGCCAAGTCCGCTGAGCAGCGAATAAGGCTGCCTGCCGGGGGCACTGACATAGGCTTCGGCTGCTCCGGCATAGTAAAAACCTTCGCCTAATGCAATATATCGCTGGTAAGCACTCGCCATACTTATCATATTAACATGATCAAAAAGCCCCAGTCCTATCTTTTGCACCGAGGCGTCCAGGCGGTAACCTTTCAACGGATAGCCTATGTTATCGCGATGGTCGTTGATGTAATGGTAGCTGAGCGAAAGGTACTCCTGTTTATTGCCAGACTGACCCAGATAGCCGGGGTTTAGCTCCCGGATGGTGTCGGCAATCCAAAGATTGCGGTAGGCCAGGGTGAGGGCATGACGGTGATAAAACGACGGGCGGTAGTTCCAGCCCAGTTTGCCCAGATAAGCCCGGTAGGTGCCCTGCAATGAATCGGTGAATATCAGGCGATGATTGCGCGTGATGTAATTGATGTTATTTTGCCCGGAATAACTGATGGAAAAAGTGAGTCCGTTCTTCTGCGCTTTATCAATGTATGGGACAACATATTTGAGCGCAAACTGCCTGCTGTAGCCCAGCTGCATATAGAGATACAACCGCTCGTTGAGTCCGCGAAAGTTGTACTGATAAAATTTGAGTCCGTATTCCACCCGCTCCAGGCTACGGTTTTCGGTGGTAAGCCACACGTTGAAGTTACGGTCTACCAGCTGAAAGAAAGGGGAGGGAATGGTATACCACCGTTCAGCGACGCTGACAATAATATCGGCGTGACCCTCGGTCAGGGATACCGGATTGAGGGTGACGGCAAGGAAAAGACTGGTGTTGAGCAGCTTCTGGTGGTCTTGCCTGAGTGTTTCTATTAGCGCACGCCTGGTGACCGTCTGGCCTGTGGTGAGATCCAGCTCCCGGAGGATGATCTTTTCTTTGGTCTTTTTGTTGCCTATCACAAATATCCTATCGATGGTGATCCATTCGTCAGGAGCCTGCGCCGTTTCGCTGGTCGGCTGACAAATGCCTGGGCGAATGCCTGGCAGCAGAAAGACAGCCATCAGCAGGATGAATAACAGACGGGCGTTAAGGTGTTTCAAAAGATCAACCGCCGGAACAGTGTTGAAGGTATCATAGAAAAACTATACAAGCACCTCACAAAAATGCAGCCACTACGTAACGATCATGTTTGAACGCCTACCTGTGTGTAGTGTGCTCCGATTTCCTGCAATTTTTGTGTGCAGGTATAGCAGAATGCTAGAAACCCATAGAGGTTTTAAGGGGGAATAGCTTCTGTGTGTGCTATAAAATCAGTATATTCGCTTTTTGAATAGATTTTTCAGACTTTACCACAAAATTATCGTATGATTTATCTATATATCATATTTTTGTAAGCAATTTTTTATACCAACCAACTTTTGTTATGGCTATTGACTACAACCATCCCATAGATATCCTTGATGGCGCAGACCTGAAAGCTTTTGAAAGAGATTACCTGAAGCCGCAAAAGCCTGTCATTCTAAGAGGATTACTCAAAGGGACAAGAGCTTATGAGGAGTGGGATTTTTCTTACTTTAAAAAGGCTGCCGGAGATAAGATCATCGGCGTTTATGAAAACCGGGAGTCTGACCTGGACAAAACGCTGAAGGTGCCCCACCGCAAGATGAAGTTTGCAGATTACCTCGACCTGATCGCTTCCACGCCCACCGACCTGCGCATCAACCTCTGGAATATTTTCAAAGACTGTCCGGACTTGATGAATGACTTTGATTATCCCGACATCAATACCAAGTTTTTGAAAGAATATCCGTTCATGTTCTTTGGCGGACAAGGTTCCATTGCTCGGATGCACCAGGATATTGACATGTCTAATGTGTTCCTGACCCAGTTTCAGGGCAAAAGAAGAGTGATTCTGTTTAGCCCCGACTATTCCAAACTGTTGTACCGCTATCCGCTCAACGTACACACCGGCGTAAACGTGGTGAAGCCGGATTATAATCGCTTCCCCGGACTGGAGTACGTCAAAGGATTTGAGTGCGAACTCAAACATGGCGACACCCTGTTTATGCCGGGGAGAATACTGGCACTACATCGAGTATACCGAAGGTGGCTTTGGCATGAGCATGCGCTCCCTGAACCCGCACGTGAGCAAAAGATTGAAAGGATTGATGAACCTGAGCGTACGCCAGGGTGCAGATTACCTGATGCGCAAGGGCCTGGGCGACAAGTGGTTTAAAATGAAACAGGATATGGCCGACCGCCGTGCTACTTCCGCAATTCAAAAAATAGAGAAGAACGGTAACAAAGAATTGGTGCACATGTAGGATATGCGGTAAGACGCGATCACTCTCGTCTCTACCTACAGCATCCGGAACCTAACAAAATGAAGCAATACCGATATATCCTATGGTGTACGTTCCTTTTTCTATGGAGCTGTAGTTCCGATAGCTTTGAGAAAAATCCGGTAGACGTACTGATGCGCGATATGACCACTACGCCTGTGTATTCTATCATGCTTTATGATATGGATGAAGCAGGCACGTTTTTTAAAGAGTACAAACAACAGTACCGCATCATCAAAGAAGATACAGCAGGGGGTAAGCCCGAAGAAGTCATTACTGACTGGTACCCGGTGAGTAAAGACTTTTTCGACCAGCACATCAACGACATGGGCATGGAGATTGCCGCTAAGGGCAAAGATGGCGAAGTAACCAAAACCGTGGCTCCTCCCGGATACAACAACTACGTGGGCAATCCGCAATACGGACATTGGCAGCAGGGATCAAATGGTAACAGTTTCTGGGCTTTTTACGGACAATATGCTTTCATGAGTAGTCTGTTCAATATGGCAGCCTTCCCGATACGCCGCTCTTATTATAATGATTACCGTGGTAGCCGCAGCAGTGGTAGACCTTATTACGGTCCAGATGTAGGCGGAGGACGCAAGGCATACGGCACCGGAAGTGCCTACACCTCCACCACAAAGCCCAACAGCACCTGGCGCCGGTCTGCCAGCAGCCGTCAGTTGAGAAACAGCAGGCAAAGAACCAGCCGTTCCGGCACCCGTTACAACAGCGGTGGCAGCATGCGTTCCCGTGGCGGTGGGTTTGGTAAGTAGTGACACAATATGTTGTTTCTATATCATGTGGAGACGAAATATATTGCGTCTGTACAATCGATCAATCAATCAAGCTTTTATGATCACCTTAGATAATGCCCTTACTGCGCTCGTATATCTGCTGGCTTGCCTTGTGCTGTTTGTCCTGGGCAAGTTTGCGTATCAGCTTTTGCACAAAAAGATCAACGTACAGGATGAACTCACCGGGCAGGATAACTTTGCGTTTGCCGTCTCGCACGTTGGTTATTATACCGGGCTGGTCTTGTCGGTCACCAGTGCTATCCTTGGCCCTTCCGGCGGACTGGAATATGACCTGATCGATATGGGCATCTATGGGGTGCTGGCGATTGTGCTGCTCAACCTATCTATCCTGATCAATGATAAGGTTATCCTGTATAAGTTCAGTGTGTATGAAGAAATCATCCGGGATCGTAATGTAGGAACCGGTGTGATTGAAGGTGCCAACGCCATTGGTACCGGGCTGATCATCCTGGAGCCGTCTCCGGCGAAGGGGGTTCGGTGCTCACAGCCCTGGTCTTCTGGCTCATCGGACAAGTACTGCTGGTAGTGGCAGCTTTGTTTTATGCCAGAATAATCCCTTTCGATGTGCACGACCAGATGGAGAAAGACAACGTAGCCGTAGGCTTAGGCTTTGCCGGTGCCCTCATCGCCATTGCCAACCTGATCCGCTTCGGGTTGATGCCTGACTTCATCAGCTGGGGAGAATCTCTGACCAATGTAGGCATTGATGTGGCGATCGGCTTGCTGCTGCTGCCCATCGCCCGCTACCTGACGGATAAGATATTACTGCCCAGCCAAAGCCTCACCGACGAGCTGATCCACCAGGAAAAACCCAATGTAGGTGCCGGATTGATAGAAGCGTTTGCCTACATCGGCGGCTCAGTACTCATTACGCTATGTCTTTAACGCAGCAACAGACATCCGGCCTGCCCCGGCATGTGAAATCCAATATACTCAAAGTCTCTCTTTTTGCTACCGGCCTGTCGGGTGTAGTTGCAGAATATGTGTTGTCTACACTGGCTACCTATTTTCTCGGCGATTCTGTGGTGCAGTGGACTATGATCGTGTCGGTGATGCTGTTCTCGATGGGGTTGGGCAGCCGTCTGAGCAAATACCTGGAAGGTAACCTGTTGGAGAAGTTTATCATGGTAGAGTTTACGCTTTCGGTGTTTTCTGCCTTCTCAGCCCTGATCACCTATACGGCAGCCGCTTATACCATGTATGTAGGACTGATCATCTACAGCCTGAGCATCATCATCGGTATCATGATCGGGCTGGAAATACCGCTCGTCATCCGAGTGAATGATACCTTTGAACAACTGAAGATCAACGTATCATCGGTGATGGAAAAGGATTACTACGGCAGTCTGCTGGGAGGCGTGTTTTTTGCTTTCGTTGGCTTGCCCTACCTGGGTCTGACCTACACCCCTTTCATCCTGGGCATGATCAACTTCATGGTAGCCACCATCCTGTATGTGATCGTACTCAGAGAACTGCCCGTCGGTACGCACAAGAAACTGACTCTTTCTGCATCTACTATTGGTCTGGTGCTGCTGGCAGGTATCTTTCTGGCACAACCTATCGTGTTGTTTGGTGAACAGAAACGCTACAAAGATCAGGTAGTGTATGAACGGCAAACGAAGTATCAGAAGATCGTCATCACGCAGTGGCAAGACGACTACTGGCTGTATATCAACGGCAACCAGCAAGCTCAGTACGCTGGACGAAGTGATGTACCACGAGCCGCTGGTGCATCCGGCCATGAAGCTCAACGGGCATCCGCAGCGTGTACTCGTGCTGGGTGGGGGCGATGGCTGCGCCGTACGGGAAATCCTCAAGTACCCTTCTGTAGAACATATCACGTTGGTAGACCTGGACCCGGTGATGACCGAGCTAGGCAAAACCCATCCGGTACTTACCCAACTAAACCAGTATGCCTTACAAGACAGCAAGGTTGAGATCATCAACCAGGATGGCTTTATCTTCATGGAAAAAACCAGGAACTACTACGACGTGATCATTATAGACCTGCCTGACCCGAAGACGGTGGAACTCGGACGGCTGTATTCGCTGGAATTTTATCGCCTGTGTCAGCAGCATCTCAGAAGTCATGGCGTGGTGGTGACTCAGGCGGGTAGTCCGTATTATGCCACCAAAGCCTTCCGGTGTATAGAACAAACGATGGCAGCTACTGGTCTGCAAACCGCACCAATGCACAACCAGGTGATTACGCTGGGAGAGTGGGGGGTGGATCATAGGCATGAAGATAGACCAGGATATGCTTTTAAAGGAAAAGCTACAAACGCTT